>CAWFFB010000010.1:0-308221 GCA_963814975.1 uncultured Acidobacteriota bacterium
GCATGCAGGACCGCGCGCTCCTCGAGCTCGCGACGGCGTGCGATCCGGCCGGCACGACGAAGCTCGTCGACGAGCTGATTCCCAAAGCGCTCGGGGACGTGACGCCGCGCGAGTGGCAGTCGTGGCCGGCGAACGACGCGGCACTGGAGAACGCTCGCCGAAGGCCTCGCCCTCGCGAGCTGCAAGCGCTAGGGCGCGATCTTCAGCGCGACGAGGACCGCGTTCCACTCGTTCCCGGTCTCGCTGACCGAGGTCGTGTACGTCCCGGTCGTGGTGACCACGCGATACCAGGCGGCCTGATTGACGCCCGTCGGGGTGCCGGGAATCGCGGTAAGCGCGGTGAATCCGCTCGGCGTGCCGAACGTGTTCGGAAGGTAGTCGGCGACCGCGAACAAGAGGAGGTCGTGGGCGTGCGTGGTCACGATCGGACCCGACGGCGCGGCGGGGCTGGTCATGCCGGCGCCATTCGACACACCGTCGAGCGTGAGCGTCGTCGCGAGACCCGACCACTCGGTCACGAGCATCGTCATCGTGTTCGTGCTGTTGGTGAGCAGGTGATCGTCACCGTCGAGGCTCGAGCCATCGGTCACGCCGTACCAGAGCTCGACGTTCGGGTGGACGAGCGAGGCCGTGGCGCGGATCCAGCTCGCGACGCCGCCACCGGAGACGCTCGTCGTGGAGCCTGCGGATCGCCGCCCATCATCACGAGCATGTTGCCGCTGGTGGGCGCGGCATTGAGCGTCAGCGACAGCGACGGCCCGCTGAGCGCGTCCCTGGTCTTCTGCTGGACGAGCACTGCCGCGCCGCTGGATCCGCTGTCACCGACAGCCGCATCGCCCAGCGCGTCGCTCGCCGGCCCATCGAGTTGGCCGCTGCCGCCGGCATCCCGGAGGAGCGCGTGCTGCTCGCAGGTCTGAGTCGCAGGCAAGCAAGCCCCAGCCCTTGCGACAGACATTGTCCGGGCACGGCGCGCCGGCGTTCGGCTGCGGCGCGTAGCAGCCCGTGAGGCAGGCCACGATCAGGGCGATCGACCAGCGCAACGTCTTCCATCTTCGTCGACGGAAGGGCGCCTCACAACCCCGAAGAACGTAGCGGCCCTGCGTCATCTTCAGCATCACGAGCGGCGTCTTGAAGATGATGCCGAGCTCGGTGCGCAGGAACGTGTCGAAGCGCTCGAGCGACGCGGTGTACGCGAGATCGTAGAGCAGCTTGATCCGCATGTCGTCGGCGAGCGAGCCCTTGGTCTCCTCGAGCTGCCACGGGTTCTGCAGCGTCGCGGCGAGCTTGCCGATCTCGCTGCCCTCGGGGATCGAGCCGGTGTAGCCGAGCGAGATCTGCGCGAGGCCGGTGATGCCGGGCTTCACGTCGCGCATGCGCTCCTCGAAGAGCGGGATCGCGTACGAGAGATCTCTGCAGCAGCTCGGGCCGCTCGGGGCGCGGACCGACGAGGGACATCTTGCCGCGCAGGACGTCCCAGAACTGCGGCAGCTCGTCGAGCCGCGACTTGCGCAGGAACCGGCCGACGCGCGTGATGCGCGGATCGTCGGCACCGGCGACCACGACGCCGGTCTTCGCCTCGGCGTCGGGGATCATGGTGCGGAACTTGTGCATGTCGAACTCGTCGAACGTGCAGCCTCTTGATGCCGTTCTCGATCGAGATGGTCTTGAGGCTGCCTGCGCGCCGCTGCCGGAACAGGACCGGTCCCGGCGAATCGAGATAGATCGCCGCCGCGATGAACGGCATCAGCGGCGCGGTGACGACAGCCGAGCCGGCGATGTCGATCGCCCGTTTAGCGAACGAACGCTACGCAACACGAACGATCGTATGCACGTGTTGCAGCGATGCTGCGAACACGTGCGCACGCATGGTGCCCGCGCACACATGCACGTCACGCGCCTGTTATCCTGCGCGCGATGGCTCGCCACGATCCGACTCAGCGTGCCCGGCACGTTGCGGTATCGCGACATCGCCGTGCGCGTGGTCGCCGAGGCTGCGCGGCTGGTGTCGGGCTCGGCGCAGCGCGACCCGAACGATCCGCTCGTCGACGACGTGCGCGACCCGTTCGACACGGCCGTGGTGTCGGCGTTCTGGAGATCTTCAACAACGTCGCGATCCACGCGTACCGGCGCAAAGGCGGCGGGATGATCGAGATCGCGATCACACCGACCGACGGGAGCTGGTGATCGAGATGAGGGACACGGCACGCCGTTCGACATCGACGCGGTCGCGCCGGTGCCGGACGAGCTGACGACGAGACCCTGCCCGAAGGCGGCATGGGAATCCACATCGCGAAGACGATGCTCGACGAAGTGACCTACGAACCCGGGCCGCCGAACTTGTGGCGCCTGTGCAAGCGACTTGCACGCGTGGCAGGCCGGCCCGGAAGTAGCTGACGTGCCGACGCCATTCGAAGTCCAGACGATCGGCAACCGAGACGAAGCTGACGATTCGTGGCTCGCTCGATATCAACACCGCGCCCGCGCTCGCCGAAGAGATCGACAAGATCGTCGCGGCGAAACCGACGAAGGTCGTCGTCGATCTCGCCGGCGCTCGATCTGATCGACAGCTCCGGCGTCGCCGCGCTCGTGAAGCTCTACAAGGGCGTGCGCTCGCCCGGCGGCGCCGTCAAGATCACCGGCGCGCGCGATCAACCGCTCGCGATCTTCAAGCTGCTGCGCATGGACAAGGTCTTCAACCTCTAACGTCGTTGCGCGTCCTCGCGATCACGAAGATCTTCCCGAACGCCGCCGAGCCGCTCGTCGGCGCCGTTCAATCGCCAGCAGTTCGCCGCGCTCGCGCGAGCGCTGCGACCTCGAGGTGATGGCGACGATCCCGTGGTTTCCCGGCGCCGGCCTGCTCTCGAAGTGGTCGAGCGCGGGCAAGCTCGCGCGCGGTGCCGCGCCGCGAGACGATCGACGGGCATCGACGTCACGCATCCGCGCACGCTGTTCGTGCCGCGGCTCGCGCACGCGACGTGGGGCCCGCTCTACGCGGCGTCGATCGCGCCGCGCGCTCGCGCGCTATCGCGGCAAGGTCGACGTCGTGCTCGGCTCGTGGGCGTATCCCGACGGCTTCGCGGCGGTGATCGCGGCGCGCTCGCTCGGCGTGCCGTGCGTCGTGAAGCTGCACGGCTGCGACATCAACATCATCGCGAAGGATCCGGGACCGCGCCGGATGATCGGCGTGGGCGCTGCCGCAAGCGGCGCGCGTCGTCGCGGTCAGCCGCGCGCTCGCCGACGAGGTCGTCGCGCTCGGCGTCGACCGCGAGCGCGTCGCGATCGTGATGAACGGCGTCGACGGCGAGCTGTTTCATCCGCGCGATCGTGCGGCCGCGCGCGCCGAGCTCGGGCTTGCCCGCCGGGCCGCTCGCGCTCTACGTCGGCAACCTCAAGGCCGAGAAGGGCGTGCTCGATCTCGGCGCGGCGTGGGCGACCGTCGTGCGCCACGTTCCGGATGCGACGCTCGCTCGTCGTCGGCGGTGGACCGCTGCAAGGGCGAGCTCGAGGCGCTGCGAAACCGCTCGGCGAGCGCGTGCGCCTCGTCGGCCCGCAGCCGCTCGAGACGATTCCGACGTGGCATGGCCGCGTGCGACATCCTCGTGCTGCCGAGCCACGCGAAGGCACGCCCAACGTCGTGCTCGAGGCGCTGGCGAGTGGTCGCCGCGTCGTCGCGACGGCCGTCGGCGGCATCCCCGATCTGATCACGAGCCCGACGCTCGGCGCGCTCGTGCCGCCGCGCGATCCGGATGCGCTCGCCGACGCGCTCGTGCACGCCTTCGCGACGCCTTACGCGCGACGAGGTCGCGCGGCTCGGCGCCCGCGGTGGGTGGGAAGCAAGCGCTGCGGCGCTCCACGAGGTGCTGTCGGACGCGGCTGGTGCTAGCGATGGTCACGTGACCGTGAAGCTCGGCCGGAGCTCGGGGATGACTGGTACGAGTCGGAAGAGCCGACCCGGCTCGGCCTCGTCACGGAGCTGCAGCGCATCCGCCGCCGCATGGCGCGTGAAGCCGTTGCCGGTGCTGTTGCTCGCGGTGCTGATCACCGGCGGCGGTCACGTACAAGATCGCGAAGAAGCCGCGCATCTACGAAGCCGAGGTCGTGCTCGCGCTGACGCGAAGGCCGATGGCTCGCGCGAGCAAGCGCGGCATTCCGTTCGGCGAGCTGAAGGGCTCGTCGTCGGTGCTGATGCCCGATGCAGAAGCTCGTCAAGCTGATCGAGAGCCGCAACCTGCACCGGCTGCGCAAGAAGTTCGGCGATCCAGTACGCGATGACGAGCTCCGCGATCAGGTCGAGATCGAGATCTGGAAGAACTCGTTCATGTACTACGACCCGAAGAGGCCAACGGCACGACGTCCGCGCGCGTCGGACTCACCGTCGTCGAAGGGGATCCCGACCACGCGTTCTTGCTCGCTCGCGACCTCGCGACGCTCGTCATCGCCGAGGGGTTCGAGAACATCGGCTCGTGATACGCCAAGAAGGTCGCGATCTGATATCGCCGCACGGTACGCGAAGGGATGATGTCGAGAACGGATGGCCAACCTCGAGCACGAGCGCACGACGAAGATGGTCGCCATCTCGACCGCGCATCGCGAGCACAAGGAGGCCCTCGCCCAGGTGCTCAACATCAGCTCGTCACGAGATCGACGATCAACAGCAGGCAAACCGAGAAGACGCTCTCCGAGATCGCGCACTCGCAGGAGGCGCTGTCCGATCGCATCGCCGCGGCCGGCCTCGACCTCGTGATCGAGATCGTCAGCGAGCAGCGCCCGACCGGCCGGAGAGCAAAGGCTTGCTCATTGCGATGATCGCGGTCGTGGGTCGGGTGTGGGCGCGCCTGCTCGGCGCGGCACTCGTGCTTCGGTGCGTTTGATTCACGTGTACATGAAACAGACGACATTGATCGGCTGGGACTCCCGGTTTCGGGCCATGTGCCTGGAAAAATGCCGGGTGACACGCCTCGGAAGACTCGAGGCACGCGGTGTGCAACGCGGTCGTGTACATGCCACCCAGCGTCGACCAGGCGTCGAATGGGCGCACAGCGTGCAGGACGCGGCGGCCATGGTCCGCGACTACATCAAGTGGGACGATCAGCCGGTCTCGCTGCCGCACTTTGCCGAATCGGCCGTGCGCGCGTACAAGATTGCGATGACACCGCCGATGATGCCCGTCCTGATCGTCATCGACGGGGGGCTGCAGGAAGATCCGATCTCCCCGGAAATCAGCGCACGCCTCCGCGTGCCGAGGCTGACCGTCGCGACACCGCCGCAAGGCGATTCCGGCGCGGTCACCGAAGCGGCGCGGCTGCTCGTCAACGCGCAGACCCCGTTGATTGTCGCCGACCGCGCCGCCCGCACCCCGGCGGGACTCGCGAGACTCCTCGAGCTCGCCGAGACGCTGCAGGCGCCGGTGGTCGATCAGGGCGGGCGCATGAATTTTCCTTCGCGGCATCCTCTCAATCAGAGCTCCAGCGCACGGCAGCTGGTCACCGGCGCCGACGTGATCCTCGGGCTCGAGCTGACCGATTTCTGGGGTACCGTTGACACCGTCCGCGACTCGCTCGTTCGCACATCGCGATCGCTGATCAAGCCAGGGACGAAACTCATCAGCATCACCGCGACGGATCTCTTCACCAAAGGCAATTACCAGGACTTCCAGCGGTATCCGGAGGTCGACCTTGCGATGGCGGCAGATGCGGAAGCCACCTTGCCGGCGCTCATCGAGGCGTGCAAGCGCTTGATCAATGCTGATCGCCAGCGCGCATTCCAGGAGCGCGGCACTCGTCTGGCCGACGCGCACGCGGCGGCGCTCAACCGCGCCCGCGCCGAGGCGACGTACGCGTGGAACGCCTCTCCGATCAGTACGGCCCGGTTGACCGCAGAGTTGTGGGCGCAGATCAAGAACGAGGACTGGGCCCTGGTCTCGGAGAGCGGCAACAGCAGCGGCTGGGCGATGCGGCTGTGGAGCTTCGACAAGTACTACCAGTTCCTCGGCGACTCGGGAGGCGCTGGTGTCGGCTACGGCGCGCCCGCAGCGGTCGGCGCCGCGCTCGCGAACAAGAAGCACGGACGGCTATCGGTCAATATTCAGGGCGACGGCGACTTCCTGTATGCACCGGGTGTCTGGTGGACCGCGGCCCATCACCGCATTCCGCTCCTCTCGGTCATGCACAACAACCGGGCATACCACCAGGAAGTCATGCACATTCAGCGCATGGGCAATCGCCATAATCGGGGCGTGACGAAGGCTCATATCGGCACGACGATCGACAATCCGAACGTCGACTTCGCGAAAATCGCCCAGGGTATGGGTGTCCACGCGCAGGGGCCAATCACGAACCCCGCCGATCTCGGACCGGCCATCAAGCGTGCGCTGGATGTCGTCAAACGCGGCGAGCCGTCGCTGATCGACGTCGTCACGCAGCCGCGCTAGAGGGGCAGGAGATGAAGCGCTTTGCACTTCTCGCGCTGGTCGTGATTGCCACCCTGACGCTGGCGCCAGTCGCCGATGCGCAGGCGCCATTGCAGCTTCAGGCGAGCGCGTCGGCTTCTCAGGAGGAGAAAGCGTCGTCGCCGGCTCAACCGCCTGCGGCGACCCAGGGCCAAACGACGACGCCGGCGTCGCCAGCAGCTGCGGCTCCAGCTGGCGACCCGGCAACCGGCAGGAAGCTGTTCGTAAGCGACGGTTGCTATCAGTGCCACGGCTATGAGGCACAGGGATCAACCGCGACCGGCCCGAGACTTGGGCCACGTCCTATCTCATTCGCCGCTTTTTCCAGGTACGTGCGCCAGCCGACCGGTCAGATGCCCCCGTACACGAGCCGGATCGTGTCGGACACGGACCTGGCTCACATCTATGCTTTTCTGCAGGCGCTACCGGAACCGCCGGCGGTGCAGAGCATCCCGTTGCTGAAGTAGGTTCCACAACCACTTCACAACGTCTCGATCCCTCTCTTGATGCCCTCGATGAACGTGTCGATGTTCTTCGTGGCCATCCGATCCAGGAGGCCCTGGGAGCCGAAGGCCGCCATTTTTCCTGAAACGTTCACGGACCCGCGCCACGTCACGAGGGTTTCGCCGCTTGCCGACGTCGCGAGCGTGAAGCTCGTCACCATGTCCACTACGCTGGCCAATCCGGTGCCCTTGCCGGTCACGGTCGTGCTGATTGGCGGCTGGCGATCAGTGATCGCCAGCTTCATGATCATCAGTCCCTTGATGTGCGAGATGCCGACCCTCGCAGTCACCGTGAAGTGATCGGGGTCTTCTATCTGAACTTCTTTGACGTCCGGCATGTGGCGGCTCACGCTGTGCGGATCGGTCAAGAAGGCGTACACATCTTCTCTGGGCGCCTTGACGCTGAATTGTCCTTCCAGCTGCATCCTCGTCCTCTCGTATCTTGAGATTGCTCCGCCCCTTTGCGGAGCCTTCAGGGCTGCAGGGTCCTGACCTCGCGTCCACGCGCCCTGTCCACGGCGGCCGTGAAGGCTCGTCTGAAAAGGACCCCGGCGAGATGACGTTTATAGTCAACCGTCCCTCTTGCGTCCTCGAACGGTTGGGCCTCGTCCCGAACCAGCCGTTCAGCCTCGCCGAGAAGAGTCGCCGTCGGAAGCTCGCCGTGCAGGAGCGTCTCGGCTGCCCGCGCTCTTATCGGTGCGGCTCCGAGTGCTCCCAGACTGACGGCCACCCTCCCGCAGCGTTCTCCTTCGGACAATTCGAGTTGAACGGCCACGCTCGCGACCGCAAAATCACCAGCCCGTCGCTCGAATTTGACATATGCGCCGCCGCACGGTCTTCGCGGCACCGGTACGGAGACTTCCGTCACCATCTCTGCGGCTCCAAGCTGGGTGGTATACGCATCAACGATGAACTCGGTCAGCGGAACGCGGCGAACCCCCTGCAGACCCGTGATCGAGACCTCTGTGTCCAGCGCCAGCAGGGCTGTGGGCCAGTCTCCCGCCGGATCTGCATGGGCCAGGCTGCCTCCAATGGTCCCGCGATTGCGGACCTGGACATCGGCGGTCACGTTTGCCGCATCCGTCATGATTGGCAGGTGTTTCCGCACCAGGGGCGATTCGGCGATCTCGGCGTGCCTGCAGAGGGCCCCGAAAATGAACCCGGCGTCAGAATACCTGAATCCGGTCAGCGAGCTCACGTGGTTGACGTCCACGAGGTAGCGAGGGCTCGCAATCCTGAGCTTCATCATCGGGATGAGGCTTTGTCCACCTGCCAGAATCTTGGCGTCCTCGCCGTAGCGGGAAAGGAGCTCCAGCACCTCCTCGATCGTCTGCGGCGCGAAGTATTCGAATTCAGCGGGATACACTGTTACATCCTCTTATGAAAATTGACGCCTTCAATCACATCATCACTCCCCGGTACCACCAGCGCCGCATGAAGGTCGCGCCCGCCGGAATGCGGCTGCAGGACGCGGAACGCAGTCTTCCGACGCTGTTCGATCTGGACCGCCGGCTCCGTGTCATGGACACAGCCGGAGAAGGCTACGTGCAGATCATCAACACGGCCAATCCGCCGGTTGAGAGCATGGCTGGTCCCGTCGACGCACTGGAACTGTCGCGGATCGCGAATGACGAGATGGCGGAGCTGGTCTCGCGTTTTCCCGACCGCTTCCTTGGCGCGGCGGCCTGTCTTCCGATGAACAACCCTCAGGGGGCGCTCGATGAGCTCGACCGCGCGGTCGGGCAACTGGGCCTTTGTGCCGTCCAGATCTATACCGACGTGCAGGGACGGCCGCTCGACGACGCCGCGTTCTCGCCTATCTTCGACAAAGTGGCCGACCTCGACATTCCGATACTGCTCCATCCGGTTCGAGGTCCCGACCGAACCGACTATCCCACGGAACGTTCGAGCCGTTTCGATACATGGCGGATCGTCGGCTGGCCCTACGATACGACGGCGGCCATGGCGCGTCTGGTGTTTGTGGGGCTCTTCGATCGGCACCCCGAAGATCAAGATCGTCACGCATCATCTGGGAGGCGTGGCCCCCTACCTGTCCGAGCGAATACGGGAAGGGTACGACAAGCTCCTGAAGGCCGCCCGCGGCGCCAACGAACCGGTTCCGCTGAAGAAACACCCCCACGACTACTTTCATGAGTTCTATGCCGACACGATCACGATCGGCTCGGTGCCCGCCCTCGCCTGCGGGCTCGAGTTTTTCGGCGCCGACCGCGTCCTGTTCGCCACCGATATGCCGTTCGATACCGAAGGTGGTCTCAAGTACGTCGAGGTCGCTCTGCAGGCCATGGAGAAGCTGGACGCGCCGGCGAGCGACAAGGAAAAGATTTTCGAGCTGAACGCAAGAGCGATGTTCCGCCTGCCCGGCACCAAGTCAACGTGAATCTGAACCAACGCCTCGCCCTTGGACCTCAGCGATCGTCCCAGTCCGCGGTCGCGAGGAACTTCGGCGGGCGGCGATGCTTGGTCCCCTGCTCGTACGCGTACGCGAGTTTGATCAGCAGGGCTTCGCTCCACGCGCGGCCGATGAACGAGATCCCGACCGGCAGGCCAAACGCGTAGCCGGCCGGTACCGTGATCGAAGGATACCCGGCGACTGCCGCCGGGGTGCTGCTTGACCCGATAAAGTGGTCGCCGTTGACGAGATCCGTCGGCCATGCCGGGTGGCCAGTTGGCGCGACAAGCGCATCCAGACGGAGGCCGTCGATCACCGCGTCGATCCCCTCTTTCCGCGACAACCGCAAATTCATCGCGAGCGCGTCGCGGTATGCCTTGTCGGTGAGGGGGCCCTTCTTCTGGGCCTGAACCAGGAGCTCCTGACCGAAGAACGGCATCTCGCGGGAGCGATTGGCCTCGTTGAATGCGATGAGATCTGCCAGCGAGTGCACCCTCGCCGACGGCCCCAGTGCGCCGAGATACTTGTCGAGATTCGCCTTGAACTCATACAACAACACCTCGAGCTCGCTCGCGTCGTATCGGCCGGCGTTCGGGATATCCGCCGGATCAACGATGACGGCGCCGAGCTCCCTCATCCGCTCGATTGCAGTGTTGGCGATTCTGTCGGTCACCTCGCTGTACCCGAAGAACGTCGCGCGCGCCACACCGATGCGCGCACCGTGCAAACCGTCCCTCTCCAGCGATGCGCGGTAGTCTGTCACCGTCCGGTGGCGGCTCGTTGTCGCTGGATCGCGCGGATCGACGCCTGACAGGACGTTGAGGAGCGCCGCGGCGTCTTCGACCGTCCGGGCCATCGGCCCGGCGGTGTCTTGGCTGGGCGCGATGGGTATGATGCCGGACCGACTGACCAGCCCCACCGTCGGCTTGATGCCAACGAGCGACGTCGCGCTGGACGGACAGACGATCGATCCGTCGGTCTCCGTGCCGACGCCAACCGTCGAAAGACTCGCGGCGACGGCGACGGCCGTTCCCGAGCTCGATCCGCACGGATTGCGATCGAGCGCGTATGGATTGAGCACCAGACCGCCGCGTCCGCTCCAGCCGCTCGTCGAACGCGTCGATCGGAAGTTCGCCCATTCACTCAGATTCGTCTTGCCGAGAATGACTGCCCCGGCGGCGCGCAGGCGCTCGACGATGAAGGCGTCGCGGGCGGCGATCGAGCCATCGAGCGCGAGCGACCCGGCGGAGGTCGACATGCGATCCGCCGTGTCGATGTTGTCCTTGATCAGAACCGGAACACCGTGAAGCGGTCCGCGCGGGCCGCCGGCCTTGCGCTCGGCGTCGAGCGCGTCGGCAATGGCGAGGGCGTCGGGGTTGAGCTCGATGACCGAATTGAGCGAGGGACCATTGCGATCGAGCATCTGGATACGCGAGAGATACTGCTCCGCAATCCGTCGCGCCGTGCGACGGCCCGACTGCTGATCCCGTGCAAGGTCCGCGATGGTCGCGTCCTCGAGATCGAACCGCTCGGGAGACGACTGGGTTGCACGCTCGCGGGCCTGGGTGGACCCGATGGCGACCAGGAGGGTGCCAGCCGTCCCGCAGCAAGCGACGAGCAGCGCCACCGCACATGTACGCAGTCTCATGGCACCTCCCGCGAAGGGCCCGAACGTGAATCCATCATGTGAACCCGATCCGGTTGCGATGGTCCAAGAGCGATCAGGTGCGGCGACCGTCCTGCCGAACGTCTTGCGGCGAGCCGTCGGATGGCATGAAGCGTCGCCCTCGGAAGGCGGCGTGCTCGCTGGTGCATTGACTCTCTAAACTGAAGTCGGGACCGGGCGCTTGCGGATCAGCTGCCAGACCCTTGCAGGCGACAGCGGCAGCTCTCGAATATTCACGCCGAGCGGTGAGAGCGCGTCCTCAACGGCACTCGCGATCGCGGCCGGAGACGGAATCGCGGCGCCTTCGCCGGCGGCCTTCTGGCCGAACGTCGTGTAGGGGCACGGCACCGGGTGGTGCTCCACCTCGATATGGGGAGTCTCCAGGGTCGTCGACTTGCCATAGTCGAGCAGCGTGAGCGTCAAGAGCTGACCGTCGGGGCCATAGACGAATCCCTCACCGAGCGCCACGGAGATCCCGTGCGCCGCGGAACCGTAGATCTGTCCATCGACCACGGCGGGGTTGATCAACGTGCCGTTGTCGCTGACGATGACGTAGCGCAAAACGCGGACTCGTCCCGTCTCGGCGTCGACTTCGACCACCGCAGCATGAGCCGCGGATGAAAACGTGTACTGCGCCCGGACGCGGCCGTGCCGGTCGGGCAGCATCAGTGGATCGGCGTGCGGGTGCTGGTGGTAGTACGTCACCTCGAGACCAGGCTCAAAGCCTTCGGGAATGAGTGACTGGTTGCCGTAGGCGATCTTGCCGAGTTGCGCGAAGCTGATCGTCTTGGCCGCATCGGACCTGCTGCATACGACACCGTTCTCCAAGACGAGGCAGCTCTTCTCTGTCTGAAGCACGTGCGCGGCGAGCGTCAATATCTTGTCCCGCAGTCGCGTGGCCGCTCCGTGGACGGCGCCGACGTCATAGAGATGGAAGTTGTTGCCGCTGTTCGAGGACGATACGCCCCACGGAGAGAGAAGGGAATCAAAAGGGCCGGCCATCGAGATACGTTCAGGGGCGATTCCGAGGATGTCGCCGGCAATCTGAGATGCCGTGGTTCCATGGGACTGTCCGCAGCTTGGGGAGCCCAGCGTGACCACGACGCCGCCATTCTTCTCGATCTTTACCGTGGCGCCCTCCACGCCGCCGGCGCCGGGCATCTGCTTCGATTCCGGAAAAATAGCCATGTCGCGAGCTGCATTCCTGCCGCCGGGCTCGACGCCGATGACCACGCCGACTCCGATCAGGCGGCCGTTCGCTCGTTCCACTGCCTGGGTCTCTCGAACCCGGTCATACCCGACGTTCGTTAGGACCTTGTCCAGCAGCGTCTGATAGTCGCCGCTGCCGTGAATATTGCCGTTCGGAGTCGTATACGGGAACTGATCGACGGCAATGAGGTTCCGGCGGCGCACGGCGACAGGGTCGAGCGCCAGTTCCCGGGCGACGCCGTCCATCATGCGCTCCCAGATGAAGCACATCCCCGGTTTGCCGATTCCGCGGTTCGGGACGACGGGGCACTTGTTGGTCAGAACCGACCGCCCCTCCAGCCTCAGGTGCTTGACGTTGTAGGTGTTGAAGAGATTGTTCAGCTTGTTGGTGAAATGGATCGTCAGCGTGCTGATCGAGCCGCCGACGTCGTCGGTGTCCAGAATCTTCAGGCCCAGAACCTCACCATCGGCCTTGACTGCAGCTTCGACCTCGAACTCCTGATCGCACGAGTGACCTCCCGCCATCATGTGTTCGCTTCGATCTTCAATCCACTTCACCGGCCGGCCCGTCTTCAGGGCCATCAGCGCAGTCAGCACCGCGTATTTACGGATCAGGTGAATCTTCTGACCAAAACCTCCGCCGATATCCGGCACGATGACGCGGACAGCCTCGATGCCCAACGCTTCGGTCAGCGCCTCGTACACGACTTCAGGAGACTGGGCATTGCACCAGATCGTCAATCGCTCTGGGGTGGATTCGGCCAGACAGGCAAATGGCTCGAGAGGCGTCGAGCTATAGCGGTGAATCTTCAGATGCTCGCCGGACGACACTGTCGGCGGCTCTGAAACGCGCGATCGACGTCCCCGTAAGACACATGGCCGCGCCAGGCGACGTTGCTCCCGAGCTCTTCGTACAGAAGCGGCGCGGATGGACCGGCCGCGTCCTCCGTGGTCGTGACGGCGTGAAGGCGGTCGTACTCGATCTCGATCAGGTCGAGCGCGTCCTCGGCTCTCGCGCGCGTGTCGGCCGCGACCATTGCCACTGGCTCGCCAACGTATCGCACTTTGTCGACCGCAGACGCGTACTCGGGGATCGGAACGCGCAGACCTGCGGCATAGCGTCCCGGTTTGAAGGGTCGCGACATGCGCTTGACGTCATCCGGCGCGATGACACCCATCACACCCGGCAGGTGTGCGGCGCCCCCTGCGTTGACGGATGTGATCCGGGCGTGTCCGTACGGGCTGCGCAGTATGCAGGCGTGCAGCATCCTCGGGAGGACGAGATCGTCCACGAAACGCCCGCGGCCAGCGACATGGCGGGGTGCTTCCTTGCTCCTTGTGCTTTGTCCTATGTATTTTCGTTGTTCCATTGCCCGCCTTTGCGTGCGTCAGCCGGGCTCGCCGCCTGGCCCTGCGATGCTTGACCAGGCGGATGCGTCGACAGCGTCAGGGCGGCCTGTTTGACGGCTTCCACGATCTGCATGTAGCCGGTGCACATGCAAAGGTTGCTCGAGAGGTCCTTCCGAATGTCCTCTTCGGTCGGAGCAGGATTGCGGTCCAGCAGCGAATAACTGGCCATCAGGAACCCCGGCGTGCAGAAGCCGCACTGCAACGCGAAGTTGCGGATGAAGGCTTCCTGAATCGGATGCAGCGTGCCGCCTCGGGCCAGTCCCTCTACCGTCGTCACGTCGCGGTCGATTGGCTTGCACTGCGAGCATCAGACACGATTTCACGAGAGCGCCGTCGACCAGAACCGAGCAGGCCCCGCATTCGCCGACGACGCATCCGACGTGTGTGCCGGTCAAACCAAGCGTCTCGCGTAGAAACTGCACCAGCAGCGTCCGAGGTTCCGCCTCCTCCTCGTACGATTGGCCGTTGACCCGGACGTTCACCCGAAGTTTCATGACCTGCTTCCGAAGTAGGTAGCGTCCGGCTTTAGCCGCACCTGCCGACGATCTGCCTGCCGCCTTGACGCGCGAAGCGCGCTTCGGCGAGCCTCACCGGCGGAGGCAAGAAGACGGACACTACCGCATTGTGAAAAGCGCTTTGAGTCCAGAACAGCTTCCAAGACCGACCGGACGGGAAGTTCCTTCATTCGCGGGGACATTGACTTCAGAAGATGCTCAGCAGGACACCGGCCGGGAGCGGCGTGTGCAGGACCCGATCGAACAGCCCGTAAACGAACAGCCAGGATGCCAGCGCATAACTCCCCGCCATCACGGGCGACTCGCGCGAAGCGGTCAGCAGGTAGAGCAGCGCGAACAGCGGAACAGTGACCAGCGCGCCCAGCAGCCACAGCATCGCGAAGAAGCCGCCCATCCAGCTGAGAGCTGACATCCACTGCGCGCGCGACGCCGTCGCCAGGACATCGATCAATTCGGCCTCCTCGACAGTGTCCTCTTCCACGAGTCCCTGCAGCTCGATCGGAACCAGACGCCGGGCGGGCGCGAAAGCGAGCGCGAGCTTCAGCAGCGCCATGCCGAACAGGACCGAGCCGGCGGCGAGCGGGAAGAGACTGGTGCGAAACGGCCATGCGCGCGCCTGCACGAGCACTGCCGCCGCCACGCTCAGGAACACAACGGTAATGGCGATGTCCATGCTGAGCAGTCGCCGAGGCCACCGGACGGTGTCGTCGGCCAGGTCGGGAGGGCTTGCCTGGGACCGACCCTGCTTGCTGATCCGCATCCGAACGAATGGCCAGGCCACGCCGGCAATGGTGACCGCAGCGAACGCCACTACCAGCGGGCGCTTCAGCCACGTCCACTCGTAGAGCGAATAGGACAGGAACAGGTAACGTTCGGCGATGTCGCCGAGGACCAGGGCCAGCAGCAAGGGCGCCCGCGGCCAGTCCCACAGGACCGCTGCGATGCCGACGGCCGTCGCTGCCAGCATCAGGAGAATGTCGGCGAAGGTGTTGTGCGCGGTGTAGGCGCCGAATGCGAGGAGTACCAGCAGGAAGGGCACGAGCAGCGTCCCCTTCACGCGGGTGAGGCGAACCAGCTGGTTGAGGAACAGGAAGGACACCGAGACCGCGATGATATTCGAGAGGACGATCACCCAGACCATCGAGTAGGTGACGTCGAGGTTTTTCGTCAGCATGGCCGGCCCCGGCACCAGGCCTTTGAGCAGGAAGACGCTCAGCAAGAATCGCCATCGAGATGCTGCCGGGAATACCGAACGCGACCGTCGGGATCAGGTTGCCTCCCTCCCGCGAATTGTTGACCGCGCCGGCCGCGAGCACGCCTTCGACGTTGCCCTTGCCGAACGTCTCCGGGTGCTTCGAGGTCTGCTGGGCGTGAGCGTACGCGATGAACTGCGAGACCGCTCCGCCCATGCCGGGGATCACGCCGATGGCGACGCCGATGGCGCTGGCGCGAAGCGTCAGCGACATGTGCGCGAACGTGTCGCGGACGCCTTGCATGACGCCGGCAATCGGTCGGCTCTCTGCGGATCGCGCGATGCTGCCCTTGGTCATCATCAGCTGCAGCACTTCGGCACCGCCGAAGAGACCGACGACAACCGGCACGACGTTGACGCCGTCCCAGAGGTACAAGTGGCCGAACGTGAAGCGCTGGATGCTGCTCTGCGGATCCAGTCCCACCATCGCGAGCAGGAATCCGAACGCGGCCATGATGAACCCCTTCACCAGGTTCCGCCCGGCGAGAGAGATGATGAAGCTGAGGCCGAGCAGCGTCAGCATCAGGAACTCGGGAGGGCCAAACGCGAGCACGAGCGGACGGATCACCGGCACCGACACGGCCAGCACCGCCGCGCCGACCAGGGCGCCGACCAGCGAGCTGAACAACACCGCGCCGAGCGCCCGACCGGCCTCGCCGCGGCGCGTCATCGGGTAGCCGTCCAGCACCGTCGCGGCGGATGTCGCCTCGCCCGGGATGCCGAACAGCACCGAGGTGATGTCGCCGGCCGTGGCCGTCACCGCGTGCATCCCCAGCAGGAAGGCGAACGCCGAAATCGCGTCCATCGGATAGACGAACGGCAGCATCATCGAGAGCGTCGCGGCCCCTCCCAGCCCCGGCAGGATCCCGACGACGAGGCCGACCGCGATTCCAACCAGCATGATGCCGAAGGTGTGGGGGGCGAGCACCTGCAGCAGCGCCGCGAAGAAGACGTTCAATCCTTCCTGTCCATCGGGCTGACGCCGGGCCCCGTGAGGTCTTCGTTCGTAAAGTCGGGCGCCTTCGAGCCCGGTCTAGAGGGTGTCGGGGACGCAGAGCCGGCCGGCCGGCTGCTATCGGAGGATTCGCCCACCGCCGTCGACGGGAGGACGCTTTCCGGCAGCGGGAAGCGCGGGTCCGCGAAGAGATCCTTCCACTTGGCGACCGTCTCACGAATGAGCGCCGGGCTCGCTTGAGCCACCCGTGGAAACGTGTCGAGTTTTTCGAAGGGGCGGCAGGCATCGATCAGCGCGCGCGTGTTGTACGGAACAGCCGGGTTTTCGAGCAGCGGGTCTACTTTGCTGCCCCAGGACCTGCGCATGATGTCGATGTCCCCGGCGGGCTCGCAGCGAGTGCAGACGGCCCACATCACCTCATCCAGGTTCATCGGATCGACGTCCTCGTCCACGACAATCACGAAGCGGTTCATGTAGGCGGCGGCCTGGCACTGCGCGGCGATGTAGCCGGCCTGTCGCGAATGGCCGCAGAAACGCTGCGTGATCGAAACAACCACCAGCAGGCGCCCGCCGCCGGTCTCGTGGGCCCAGACGCCCCGCACATCTCGCACGCCGACCTTGCTCAGCTCGTCCTGGATCATCGCCGATTTCAGCAGGGCGCGCATATACGAGTAGTCGTTGGGCGGCTTGCCAGGCGGCGCGCCGAGGATGATCGGGTTGTTCCGGAAATACAGTCGCTCGATGTCGATGGTCGGGACCGGGAGCCGGGAACCCGAATAGTAGCCGGTCCACTCGCCGAACGGGCCTTCGCGAAGCACCCTGTCTGGATGGATCCAGCCCTCCACCACGATCTCGGCGGCGGCCGGCATCGGCAAGCCGGTCACCTGGCCGCGGACAACGCTCAATTTCTGACCGACCATTGCCCCGGCGTACGCATACTCGCTGATTGTGTTCGGCACCTCGGTGCCGGCGACCATCAGCAGCAGCGGGTCGTGGCCGAAGGAGGCCAGGACCGGCGCTTTGCCATGCTTCGCGAACCAACGATCGTATTGCGCCCGGCCCTGCTTGCCGGCCTCCGCGTTGATGGTTGCCGATCGGCCGCCCTCCTGAATCATCATGCGATATGCGCCGACGTTAATCCGTCCCGTGTCGGGGTCACTTGTCACCACCGCGACGCCGGTGCCGATGTAGCGTCCGCCGTCGTGTTCGTGCCAAAGCGGCGCCGGGAAGCGAGCGAGGTCAACGTCGCGGCCCACGACGACGTTTTCGAAGATCGGCCCACGCTCGAGCACTTGCGGCTCAAAGCGTGGCGCGGCGGATTCCCACTCGAGCGGCTTGCCGCGAAGCGCCTGGACGAGCCCGATCGTGTCGAGCCCTGGGTCGAGTCCAAGCGTGACCGCCATGCGGCGCGCGTTGCTGAGGGAACCGGTCAGCACCCGGTACCCGCGTGGGTAGCCGACGATGTCGTCGAACAGGAGCGCGGCGGAGGGCTTCCTGCGGTAATTGATCTCCGAGATCGCTCCAATCTCGCGATCCCAATGGGCACCGGAGACGTGCTGCAGTTCGCGCAGGCTCTCGATTCGTGCAATCCAACCGCGGAGCTCGGTCGGCCGCCCGGTCGGCACGGGTGTCCCGCCCGCGGGGCCAAAATCATCGACGCTGCTCATCTCGGCTACTCCACTGCGCGGCAACGAAGCTTCGCCTCAAACCGCCAAGTTGCCGCCCGCACGCAGGGTGGCGCACCACAGAAGTATTTGCTTCACGCGTGACGTTCCCGCCCAAGAAGAGTCTAGGGCTGGAGGATCTTCTGGTACTTCGCTGCAATGTCGGGCGTCGTGGCCAGCACCTCATTGAGGACCTTCTGGATCTCGCCCGCGGTCTTCGGCTGGAACTCGAGCTTCAGCGCCTTGGCCTCCGCAAGGAAGGCCGCATCCTGATAAGTCGCCATGAGCGCGTTGCGCATCACCCGCACGCGGCTTTCGTCGACGCCCGGCGGCAGGGTGAAGGGCTTGCTCATCGCCCCAGGCGCATCCACCAGGCGAAGCAGGGCTCGACTTTCCTCGTCCTTGGCGAACTCCAGCGCCAGTGGCACGTTCGGCAGATCCCTGTGCCGCGTGGTCCCGTTCTGAACGAACACGAGGGCATACTTGTCGTCCAACCACTGGGTCGAAGCCGACCGCACCGACTCCCAACCGAGACACATGCCCTGAATCTCGCCTCGCTCGACCCCGATCCGTACGTCGTTCGTCGTGGGGTAGCCAGCCACGGCCTTCAGGTTCGCTCCGGTCGCCATCGCGAGGACGCGGGGGGCGTCATAGGTGTTCGAGCCAGGTCCCGTCCCGCCGACCGCGATTGGCGTCGCGCGGCCGATCATGTCTTTGAAGGCCGTCGCGGACGCGTCGGTGCGCACGATGCACACATTGGGATCGACGTACGAGCTACCCAGCCAGTTGAACTCCCGCAGGTCGAACTGAACGCCCTCGACGCCGGTCAATTGGCTCATGACCTGCGCCTCGTGGAAGAGACCAATCACCGTGCCGTCTTTCGACGCGGCGCTGAACATGTGGTTCGCGGCCACCAGACCACCGCCGCCAGGCATGTTCTGGACGATGACGATGGGCGCGCCCGGAATGTGCTTCCCAATATGGCGCGAAACCAGGCGCGCCGTCGTATCGAAGCCGCCGCCCGCTCCCGATCCGACGATGATGCTGACGGTCTTCCGGCGATAGAACGCCTCGGCTGCTTGCCGCTGCTCGGCGGTCAGCGCCGGCGCGCTCGCGTCAATCTGGGAGGTGGTCGGGATGGACTCGGCGCTTGGGACGGTCGCGGGAGGAGGCGGCGGGGGTGCTTCTCCGCAGGCGACCAGGGACAGCGCCGCCGCCAAGCCGAGGACGGTGCGCCACATCTTGTCATTCACGTGATTGATGCCCGCCCAGGCCTTGCCGCGGTCGGCCATTACCGGACTCGTCCGGTCCGGATGAAGGGGATACTACTTACAGGCATGTGAAACGGCTCTAGGGTACATCAACCCTCCGCGAACCAAAAGATTCGCTGGGCGTGGAGCCTCGAGGTGTCGAGCCGCGCCGGAGCACACGCACGTTGACGCGACGCTTGCCGAACGTTTTGGCCCGCCGGCAGTCGGGCACGAAGGGGTCGATTCGGCGGCCCTTTACAGCGGCGCCCCCATCAGTCACTGTGTGGGTTCCTGAGTACCGGCTGGGCTGGTACCGACATCGATAACCGACCCGAGCGGCAAGGCCGGATGATCGGCGCGATGCCCCCGATGGCTGGCATTCACTTTGCCGGGAATATTCGAGGCATTTCGTGTTCAAGCTGAGCAAACGTCGCGTCCTGGTCGCGACAGCCGCGATCGGCATCATCGTCGTCACCCTGACAGCATTGTGGATCCTGCCCCACGCCGGTCGTATCCACAGGTTGCGGCAGGGGGTGGGCGACACCGTCTTCTACAGCGCCGACGGGCGGCCGTGGTTCAGCATGGACGAACGGCGCCAGGACGTGCCGCTCGCCGACATCTCGCCCCACTTGCGGCGCGCCGTCATCGCCGTCGAAGACCGTCGGTTTTTTCTTCATCCCGGGATCGATCTGTTCGCGATCGCGAGGGCCGCGGTGCACAACGCGCGTCACCTCACGGCGGTCGAGGGCGCCAGCACGATCACTCAACAACTTGCGCGGACCTTGTTCCTGTCGAATCGACGCACGATCACGCGCAAGCTCCAGGAAGCCGGGCTGGCCCTGATGCTCGAGGCGGAGCTGTCCAAGAATCAGATTCTCGAGCTGTACCTGAATCGGGTGTACTTCGGCGCCGGTCTGTACGGAGCGGAGAAGATATCGCAGGCCCTGTTCGGCAAACGTGCACGCGATCTGACACTAGCCGAAGCGGCGCTCGTCACGGCCCTGATCCGTGCGCCGTCTGCGCTGTCCCCGTGGTCGAATCCCGAGGGTGCGATGCGGCGCAGTCGCGTGGTGCTGGCGACGATGCGGGAGCAGGGAGTGATCGACGCGGCGGCGGAACGCGCAGCCGTCCAGACGAAACTGCCGTTTCTGCCGCGGCCCGCCTCGAAGGTCGAGGCGGAAGGATACGCGCGCGACTTCCTCAGACAGCAATTCGAGGAGTCGTTCGGCGGCGACAATCGCCCCGACTGGCAGGTGCACACGACCTTCGTCCGCGCGCTGCAGACGGTGGCCGAGCGCGCCGTCAGCGCAGGGCTGCGGCAGACCGCTCGTCCCGGGTTGCAGGCGGCGCTGGTGGCGCTGAACCCGCAGACCGGCGACGTGCTCGCTCTGGTCGGCGGCCGCGATTTCAAGGCGTCGCCCTTCAATCGCGCCACCCAGGGCCGCCGGCAGGCTGGCTCCGCGTTCAAGCCGTTCGTCTACGCCGCGGCGCTGGAGCATGGATGGTCGCCCGTCTCCGTGCTCTCGGGGTTGACTCACCTGCGCGTCGAAGGCCCCGACGAATGGGTGCCACAGAACGCATACGACGAGCGTCCCGATCGACTGACCTTGCGGGAAGCGCTGTTCGAGTCGAACAACCGCGCGGCGGTGGCGCTCCAGCAGCAAATTGGCAGCCGCCTGATTCTCGATCAGGCAGCGACCGCGGGGCTGCGCGATCTTCCCGACGTGCCGTCGCTTGCGCTGGGGGTGGGCGTGGTGTCGCCGCTCGAGCTGACCGCCGCGTATGCGGTGTTCCCGAATGGGGGCTTTCGGGTGGTGCCGCGGGCGGTCGTCCGCGTTGTCGACGATTCCGGAGCGATCCTGGACGCTCCCGCGGTTGACCGGACGCGGGTGTTGTCCGCGGCATCCGCCTTTCAGATGGTCATGATGCTGCAGGACGTCCTCGACCGCGGTACGGCCACCGCGGCGCGGGCCCGCGGCATCCGCTTTCCAGCGGGCGGGAAAACCGGCACGACCGACGACTTCAAGGACGCGTGGTTTGTCGGGTTCTCTTCGTCCATGGTGACCGGCGTGTGGGTCGGTTTCGATCACCCGGCGCCGATCGGCCCCGACGGCTACGGGGCCCGATACGCATTGCCAATCTGGAGCGACTTCATGCGCGACGCCGCCCGGGCGTGGGCGCCGGGGTCATTTGCCGTACCCGAGGACATCCGGGAATCGCGCCTCTGTCAGGTATCGCATCTGATCGCCACCGAGGGCTGCCCGGCGTACTCGGAGTATTTCAAGGAGAGCGACGACGCGCCGGCCGGGCCGTGCCTGATCCATGGCGGGCCGCCGAGTGCGGCGCGCAAGGTGGAGCGATTTCTTGCCAACCTGGGCCGGCGTGTCGCCGGGCTGTTCAAACGGTGATCACCCCGCATCGGCGCCCAACGCCAGAGGTCGCGGGCGCCTGAGGAACCCGGCCCGGCGTTCCTCGAGGCGTCATTGGCTGTGGTACCATGAGAAAGATGGCGAAGCCTTTCACCATTCATGCGAACTCGATTTCGACCGAGCCCCTGTCGATCGAGGAAACCGCCGAGAAATACGGCCTGCCCCCGAACGAGCTGCGGCGGGTGAAATCGTTTGTCATCAAGCGCGAAATATCGTCGGCCCGGTTCAGCGGGAAATCTGGCGCCAGGAGCCGGGTCGTTTCTGGCCGGAAGAGCCGCGGGCACCGATAGTTCCGCTCACGCTTGCCGAAACGTCCCGTCGTTTCGCCGTCGGATGTGTTCATCAACCTTCCATTCGACCTGCAGCACGAGAGGTTGTTCCTGGCCTTGATCGCGGGCCTGGTGGCCCTGGGACTGAACCCGCGATGCGTGCTCGAAGTGCCGCCCTCTACGGACAGACTACGCCGGCTCTACAGCCTCGTCCGGGCATGTCCCTTCTCGATCCACGACTTGTCCCGGGTTCAGCTGTCGGCGGGGCCCTTTCGAGTGCCGCGATTCAACATGCCATTCGAACTCGGGCTGGCGGCGGCGATTGCGTTCGAAGAGGGTGTCACACATCAGTGGCGCGCACTCGAGTGTGTCCCTTTTCGACTGAATCAATCGCTCAGCGACATCGACGGCTACGATCACTCCATACATTCTGGAACGGTCGAAGGCACTATGGATGCGCTGCTCGACATCTTTGTCAATGCGAAGAGCCGGCCCCTCAGCGAGCTCGACGATCTCATGTGGGTCTACCGCCGCGTCCGTGAATTCCGCGCGACTCTTCGATCAAGCGTCTACCGGGCGAACGCGTTCAGAAAGATTGTGGTCGCCGCCAGGCTGTTCGCAGAACATCGCGCGATTGAAGCGGCGGCTGATCTTGATTGAGCTGCGGCGGGATGCGGCGCAGATGCATCGCTGGCGGAGTCACTTGAGCCTGCTCACCGGCTCGGCAGCCACAGAACGACGGCGTTGGTGCCGACCACCAAGAGCACGCGCTCGGTAACCGAATCCGCAAGATTTCAAGACGCTCCCAACACGGCCGTGGTCCCGTTCGCGCCGAATTTCCTGCGGTGGGTCCTCGAAAAGCGCCCACCCGTGCTGCTTGCGTCCGATGACCTGCGGATGTATTTTGTGATGCCCGCCGCCGGGCGCCATGACCGCGCCTTTTTGAATGCCGCGCCAACAACGGCGCAGCCTGAGCGAGAGGAAAGTCGAGGCGAAAATGCGACGACTTGAACGACGCGCGTTGGCAGCCGCAGGCCTGGGTCTGTTTCTGACGCTGTCAGGCCGGCAGGCTGAACTCCAGGGCAGCAGCGCGGCGATGGCGCCGCCCGGGGACAGGGCGGTGGAGGCCGCGGCCGGATCGAGGTCTGGGCGCCGATGCCCGTCAAACCGAATCCCTTTGTCCCTCCGAACAAACCCCTCACGAAGCTGTCCGATCTGCTCACCAAGCACAAGAGCGAGCAGAACTGGACCGAAACCGTCGTCAGCGACAACCTGTTTCACGGCGACTACATCGCGATGGGCCTGGGCGGGAAGACGCCGAGGCGGTTCCATCAGGACAACCGTGCATTCTGGATCGTGCAGGACGGGCAAATCCGCTTCACGATCGAAGGCCAGGAGCCGTTTGTCGCCTCGAAGGGATTCCTGGTACAGGTGCCGAAACGCCTCGTCTACAGCATGGAGACGGTGGGCGACAGACCGTCGCTGCGGTTCGAGGTGACGATGGCAAATTCGAGCATCATGTATCCGGCCGATGAGACGCCAACGCCGGTGCCCGGTGTGCGGTTTGAGAGGACCAGAGTCGCGAACGCGAAAGGCGCGTACGACGAGGCAAACGTGCCGTTCATCGACTTCAACCTGACGATCGCCGGACACCCGAAACCGAAGAAGAATCAAAATCAATTTGTCGGCGACCCTCACGACGGCGGATACGTCAATGTGGGCATCTCCAACATCATCAGAGGCAACCCCGCCACGCAACCGCCGGCGCGCGAGGACGACCTGGGCCACTTTCACTTAACCGGCCCGGAGTTCTGGTTCATGCTGGAGGGCCAGAATGAGTTCAAGATAGGGTCGATTCCCATCTTCGTTGCCAACCAGGGCGACATCGTTTACGCCCCGGCTCAGACGTGGCATCGTCCCCGCCACGTCGGCACTGGCATGGCGACCCGCCTGGCGATCGTCGGATATGCGAACTCGCACGTTTACGGGTTGACCGGCGGAGCCGAATAAGGGCTTGTCTGGAAAGCTGAAGCCCCAAAGGTTGAAGCGACGGGGTTCAGAGGCGGCCGGGGCCGTCGCCGAGTGGCATCAGACACTCATGAAGTACGCCGGGTAGCGGAAGAGCGGTCTGGCGCTCGGGCTTGGTATCATTCGCCGGATGAACTGTCCGAGCTGCGCGAACGAGATGGCCGCGCAGGCGCTCGTCGGTCATGTTGGCCGGAACGTGGACATCGACGCGTGCACCGGGTGTCAGGCGTTCTGGTTCGATCGCAGCGAAAGCGTTCAGCTGTCTCCAGCCTCGACGCTCAAGCTGTTCACGCTGATCGGGGAGGCATTGTCAGAAAGACGAGGGACGGTCGCGGCCGTCCTGAAATGCCCACGATGCCGCTCGCGACTGCTCGACACACACGACATGCAGCGGAATACGCCGTTCCGCTACTGGCGATGCCCGCACGAGCACGGGCGGTTGATCACCTTCCTGGAGTTCCTGCGCGAGAAGGACTTCGTTCGTCCGCTGTCCGCCTCAGCAGCTTGACGAGCTGCGCCGCAACATCCAGACCGTGAACTGCTCCAACTGCGGTGCGCCGATCGATCTGGCCAGAGGTTCTTCGTGCGGCCACTGCGGCTCGCCGCTATCGATGCTCGACCTGAAACAGGCCGAGGCCGTCGTGGCCCAGCTGCGGCAGGCATCGGAGCCGCGATCGGTGAATCCCTCTCTCCCGCTCGAGCTTGCACGAGCGCGGCGCGAGGTGGAGGAGGCATTCGCCGGCTCGGGAACCGCGGCTGAGTGGTGGAGCGATGCCTCCGCGTTCGGGCTCGTCGAGGTCGGGCTCACCGCCGTCGCGCGCCTGCTCAAAAAGGCTACGAGTTGAACACATTGAGCAAGACGAGCAGCAGCAGGATCGCCATCACGAGCAGCGTGATCTTGATCCAGCTCCAGGGATGGTGACCCGCGATCTGCCCCGTCACGCCGTTGACGACAACCTGGTAAGACTTGGCGCGGAAGGTGTAGGTGAGAAGCCAGACGGGCACGAGGATGTGCTTGAACCGCTGATCCGCGAACGTCGCCTGCACGGCCAGGCTGCGATGCGTGTCGCCGGGGACCTGCGGCCGCGCACAGCCGCTCGAGCGCCGCCTCCATCTGCTGCCGGGAGCGGGCCGCGGCCCCCACCAGATCGATCTGATAGCGTTCGACCGTCCAGCCCGCCAGATAACCCGGGTCGTACGGGATGAGCGCGTCGGCGGTCGGAAACGGTTCCACGGCGCGCAAGAGGCCGGCATCGACGCCCAGCGACGCCGCCACGAGGTCATCGTCGAAGTCGTGCGATACCGCGCCTGACGCCGGGCGCCACCGCACGTGCCGCACCTGTTTGCCGCCTTCGCGCGTGTAGTAGTACTCGCCGGCCTCCGCCGTCCACGTGGCATCCGCGTGCGCATCGAATGTCCAGTACCGGCAGGTAGATCCCTTTGACCGTGTCGGTCAGCGCTTTCGACTTCAGCGCATTGGGCGCCAGCCACTGACGTCCGTACCAGCGCCGAATCAGCTCGCGCGCCTGCGATTCCGACACCTTGAACGGCAGCAGCGATTCGGGCCGGAATCGAGTCCTGCACCTGCTCGTAGGGCACGAGCTGGGCCGATCCGCAGAAGTCGCACCGCCGGCCGACCTTCGCGGCGTCGAACACCGAGATCGCCTGGCAGCTCTGGCACCGCGCCGAAGATTTTCTCGGCCAGCCATCCGCGCGCCTCCGCGGGAAGCGACCGCAGCGCCGCTGCCAGATCGTGTTCGACGATGACGGTTTCGGCGCCCCGAGTCTGCAGCACCGCCGGGGACTCGGTGCCGCAGAACGGGCAGACGAGCGCCTGCTTCGCGGGGTTCCAGTGGGCTTCGGCGCCGCAGGCCGGACAGTGAAACTTCTCGCGCGCGAGGGTGACGGTGTCGGGAGCGGTGGGCGGCTCGGTGCTCACTGCAGGAACTGGGCGAGCTGCGCGCGCGTCAGCCGCCACTGCGAGCCGATCTTCTTGCCTTTCAGATCGCCCGGCCTCGAGGCTGGCGATCACGTCGGCTTCGGTGACGCCGAGCACCTTGGCGGCGTCGGCCGGGCTCAACGTCTCGGGCACGCCGCCCGGAGCGGCGGCTGCGGGCGGCGTGGCCTGCGCGGCAATGCCGCCCGGCTGGTTCAGCATCTGCTGCGCCATGGCCAGGCCGATCGCCATTTCCGCGCCGACGCCGGCCGCGCCCGCGCCGCCCTTCTCGAACCCCTGCGCCATCTGATACTTCACGAAGTCGTTCAGGTTGCCCACCGCCGCCATCCCTGACCGCTTGTCGATCGCCTGCTCGACCTCAGGCGGCACCGACACGTTCTCGAGAACGAAGCTGGCCATCTCGAGGCCGTACTTCACGCTCAGCACCGGATTGATGAGCGGCAGCAGCGCATCGCCGAGCTCGCTGTAGCGGCTTGCGATGTCGAGCGCCGGCACCTTGCTCGTGGCCAGCGCGTCGCTGAAGACGCTGACGATCCGCGATCGCATGACGTCGGTGAATTCGTCCAGCCGGAAATGATCGTCGGTGCCGGCCACCTCTTTCAGGAATCGCGGGACGTCGGTCACGCGGAAGTCGTAGGTCCCGAATGCCCGCAGGCGCACGATGCCGAAGTCCTGATCGCGCATCATCACCGGGTTGGACGTGCCCCACTTGTTGCCGGTGAACAGGCGGGTCGTCACGAAATATACGTCGGCCTTGAACGGCGACTCGAAGCCGTACTTCCAGCCCTTCAGGGTCGTCAGGATCGGGATGTTGTCGGTCGTGAGCGTGTGCTTGCCCGGGCCGAAGCGGTCGCCGTACTGGCCGAGGTAGACGAACTGCGCGGCCTGCGACTCGCGGACGATGAGCTGAGCGCCGCGCTTGATTTCCTTGTCATCGTCTGGGAACCGGTACGAGAGCGTGTCGCGCGAGTCATCGGTCCACTCGATGATCTCGATAAGCTCGCCCTTGATGAAATCCATCAATCCCATGTGAATGCCTCGATCTTACAGCCCGACGTGGTGCCGCCGAATCGACGGCGGGTGCGCCCGATATTCGGTCCTCACAACGGAGGGACCTATTCTCCCAGATTGCGAGGTTCGCGTTCGTGGCAAAGATCGCAGGTACTTCATTTCCAAAGCCGGAAGCGGTGTGTTCGTGGGGTACGACGAGCTTCAAGGCAATACGCTCGGGCTCCGAAATGCGAACCGCCAGCTCGTCGTCAACAGGCCCTGCCTGCTGTCGCGATACCCTCGATGGATCAGCGCTCGTATACGAGATAGGGGTCGAGCGGCCGTCCTTCCCACCAGCGGCGGGCGTCGGTGAGCGCAAAGACGGCAAAATGCAGGTGGGGGGTGTTGGGCGGCGCGTTTCCGGTTGTGCCCACGTATCCGATCACGTCGCCCGCCGATACCGTTTGTCCCTCGCGAAGGCCGTCTGCGTAGCGATCGAGGTGCGCGTAGTAGTAACAGAACCGCTCGCTCGGATCGAACTGATAGATGGTCGTGCCGCCCGCCTTGCTGAAAAACAACTTGGCGATCCGTCCGCCTTCGACTGCGTGCACCGGCGTATGCCGCGGCGCGAGAATGTCCACGGCCTCGTGGCCACGGCGGCCCCCGCCGCGTCTCTCTCCGAAACCGCCTTCCATCCCTTCAACGTCGGCGCCCTCGACGGGCAGTCGCAGGCGGTGCCGCCGCAGCTCGGCGATTGGATCCCGGCCGATGAGCGCGGCTCCCGGCAGGTCGCCGGTGCCCCCGGGCCGCGCCGCGATCTTACCCGCGGTGGCCGCCGGGATCTCGTGCGGCCCCTGGAGCTCCACGGTGGCGGGCAAGGCTGGCCGCGGGCCTCCGCTGTTCGAGAACGTTGCGTGGAGCAACCACCCAGCCACCCCGCCGGCATAAAAGCAGGCGATGAGCGCCGGGATCATCCGGCCGCGGCGAGGGGCGCGCTTACCCATCATTCAAAAATAACGGGCGTGCCGACCTTGACCATCCCGGCGACACGCGCCGCATCCCAGTTCGTCAACCGAACACACCCGTGCGACTGAGTATGGCCGACATGACTCGGCTCCGGCGTTCCGTGTATGCCGTAGTGTTCAAGATTGATGTCGATCCACACAACACCGACAGGGTTATTTGGCCCGGCCTGGATCGCGGCCTTGGAGTGCTCGGGGTTGGCGTCCCAGAACAGCGCCGGGTTGTAGTTGAACGTCGGCCGCCAGCTGACCGCGGTGACCTTCCACTGTCCGAGCGGAAGAGGATCGTGCTCGCTGCCGCTGGTCACCGGAGCTGAAAAATTCGATGCCGCCGTCGGCGCGGACTGCACGCAGCGTTCCCTTGCGCGAAACTTCGATCGTCAGCCCTTCCACCGGCGCCGCACCTGCCGGCTTCGCGCCGGCGACGAAAGGGGTGACAGCGGGGACGGTGATCGACGTCCCTGCAGCGAACCGCTTGCCCGGGTTGAGACCGGTGAGAAGTGCCGGCGAAGCATGAAACCGTTCGCCGAGCGCCTCGGCGATCGTCTGATACGAAAGCGCGGGCAGTTGGGCCTGCTCGATCAGATCGCGCGGCAGCGGGCTCACAAATGGCCCCTTCACGTCGGCCTCCGTGATCTTATAGTCTGTCGTCACCGGCGCGCTTTCGGCGCTGAGCGCTTTCCAGGTCTGGCAGTTGACTTTGCCGCTGTCGGGCAGCTTGTTGGCCTTCTGAAACGCCGCGAGCGCGCGCTGCAGGTTCGCGCCTGGACGGCCGTCGATTTCCCCCGGCGAGAATCCGCGACGATCCAGCAGGACTTGATATCCAAGCGGGTCACCGCATGCAGGGACGTTGGTTCGCGGAGGTGGCTTCGGCACTGCCTCGAGCACGCCGGCAACCGCCAGCAAGAGCGCGCTGCCGAGCGAAATGTTGATGAGCTTCGGAATTTTCACGGACACCTCAGGAGCTGAGAGGTGCACGCCTCGTGCCCACTAGGGCTACTGATACGGCTTTCGACCTGCCAGTGGTACATTACGGAGTACGCCTGAGGAGGCTTTGTGGCAAACCGAACCCGACCGACCCTGGAAAAGCGCGCCAAGGAGCGCGCACGCCAGGAAAAACGCAAGCAAAAGGAAGAACGCCGCGCGACCGCTAAAGTCCAACGCGCTGCCAACCCCAGGCAGGGAGACGGTGAGGATCCCGATATCGCCGGCATCACGCCTGGCCCGCAACCGAATCCCTGGGGAGACGAAGAGGAGATCTGACGCCCATCCGGCTCAACAACGCAGCCTGATCAGTAAGCCTGCCGGATCTGTCCCTGGAATCGCGACGCTGACGCCCGCCGCTGGTTATGTCTCCTGAGCGCGGAGGAGCAGGACGGGAACCTTGACGAGATGACGGACCCGATCGGCCGTCGTTCCATGAACCACGTCCGCCAGAAACCGATGACCGTGCGTGGACATCGCAATCAGGTCCACGTCATTGTTCTCGGCTGCGCGGATGAGCTCCGTCGCCGGATCGCCCATCGCAAGCTCTGCCTGGACCGTAAATCCTTGCGCACCGAGATCGTCTCTGACCTGCTGGAGATAGAGGCGATCCACCTTCATCTCTTCCGATTCGCGCAGTCGAAGCTGGTCGAAGTTGCGCGCCACCCATCCGTCGGCGACGTGAACGAGCAGCAGCTCGGCTCCGGTCAGCCGCGCGAGCTGAGTGACGTGCTTGATGATCGTCCGATCTGCCGCCGAGTTCTCGAGCGCGACAAGAATGCGCCGGTACATGGCGTAGATCCTATATCCCCGCGAACGTTTGATACAGCAGCCAGACGTTCAGGGCAGCGATGACCACGGCGACTGTCCAGGCCAGAATTTTCACCCAGCGGGGGCTCACAAACGCGCCCATCTTGGCCCGATCGCCGGTGAACATCACGAGAGGGAAGACCGCGAAGGGCAGCTGGAGACTCAAGATGACCTGGCTCAGGATGAGGAGCGGTCCGGTACCCCGATCGCCGTAGATCACGATCACGACGATTGCCGGGATGATGGCGATAAGCCTGGTGACCAGCCGGCGGAGCCACGGGCGCAGCCGGAGGTTGATGAAGCCCTCCATGACGATCTGACCGGCAAGCGTACCCGTCAACGTCGCGTTCTGACCGGAGCACAGCAACGCTACGGCGAAGAGTGTGCTGGCCATGGTCGTCCCCATCAGCGGCGTGAGGAGTTTGTAGGCGTCGTTGATGTCTGCCACTTGATCGTAGCCGGTGCCGTGGAACGTGGCGGCCGCCATCACCAGGATGGCGCCGTTGATGAAGAGCGCGAACATGAGGGCGAACGAGGAATCGAGCGTGGCGAAGCGGATTGCTTCGGTCTTGCTGGCGAAGGTGTCGAGGTACTTCCGCGTCTGTACGATGGAGGAGTGCAGGTACAGGTTATGGGGCATCACCGTCGCGCCGAGGATGCCGATCGCGATGTAGAGCATCTCTCCGTTGCGGAGAATCTCGGTGCGAGGCACGAATCCTGCGGCGACGGCGGCCATGTCGGGCTTCGCGAGCCAGATCTCGATCGCGAAAGAACCCGCGATCAGGACAATCAGCGCCACGACGAGGGCCTCGACGTAGCGGAAGCCGTGCTGCTGCAGGAAGAGGACGATGAGCACGTCGAGAGCGGTGAGGCACACCCCCCAGATCAGCGGCAGGCCGAAGAGCAGGTTGAGGGCAATTGCGGCGCCGACGACCTCGGCGAGGTCGCACGCCGCGATGGCGATCTCGCAGAGGATCCACAGCACGATGGTCGCCGGCCGGGAGTAGTGGTCACGGCAGGCCTGGGCGAGGTCGCGGCCGCTGGCGATGCCAAGTCGAACGGCGAGCGCCTGCAGCAGGATCGCCATCAGGTTGGAGATCATGATGACGCTGAGCAGTGTGTAGCCGAAGCGGGCCCCCCCGGCCAGGTCAGTTGCCCAATTGCCGGGATCCATATAGCCGACAGCGACGAGGTAGCCTGGACCGGCGAAAGCGAAGAATTTGCGCCAGAATCCGGCCCCCTCTGGGACCGCGATGGAGCCGTGGACTTCCGGCAGGCTTAGCGAGCTACTGGGGAGGCGCCACCCGCTCGATGGAGGCGTTCCTTTTTTGTTGGTCACAGCGCCGATTTTGATTCATCAAAACTATAACAGAGCTGCGCCCAATTCAAGGATTCATGTGCCTCACGCGTCATGCACTCACGTCCGCTGTGTCGGCACGCCCAATCGCTGGGGAGCCTGGGCGCGCCGGGGCTCAATCGGGGTGCGGACGGCGTGCTAGGATTCGTGCCCTGGTGTCGCATCGGTCCGCTGTTTCTGTGTGGAGAACAACCCATGAAGTGCATGCCTGTCGGTCTTCTCTCGATCGCGACTCTTTTGGCCTGGACCGTCCCGCAATTTTCACCGGCCGTGTTGGGCCAGACGCCATCGGCGCAGGCTCCGCATATCGGGGAGGGCGGGCTCCCGCAATTCGAGAAGGATCCCGCCTGGCCGAAGGTTCCGGCCAAATGGAGGATGGGATTCGGATCTGCCGTCGCGGTCGACGAGCAGGACCACATCTGGATCCTCAGTCGCCCGCATACGCTCGTCAATCCCCGGTCCACAGCGGCCGACGCGAAATCAAGCGCGGCGCCGCCCGTGATGGAGTTCGACAACGCCGGCAATTTCATTCAGGGCTGGGGCGGCGAGAACGGTCCTGGTTATCAGTGGCCGTCGAACGAGCACGGGATCACGGTCGATTCCAAGGGCTTCGTGTGGGTCGTCGGCAACGCGGACGGCAAGCGCAACAATCCGGCGAATCTTCCCAACGACAATCAGGTGCTCAAGTTCACGAAGGCGGGCAAGTTCGTGATGGCCATCGGCAAGAGTGGCCAGACCGGCAGCAATAAGACCGAGGTCCTCAGGGGCGCCACCGGCCTCCATTACTACGGCAAGACGAACGAGCTGTTCGTGTCCGACGGATATGGGAACAGCCGCGTGATGGTCTATGACGCAGACAGTGGAAAGTTCAAGCGCATGTGGGGCGCATACGGCAACAAGCCCCTCGACGAGGAGGACCGTCCCCGCCGCTCGGCCCCGACGCCGATTCCGTGGGTCGCCGTGTCGGAAGTGCTTCAGCAGTTTGCCTCACCGGTTCACGACGTCAAGGTGTCGAACGACGGGCTTGTGTATGTCGCTGACCGCGGAAACAAACGAGTGCAGATCTTCACGCCGGAGGGCCGATTCATCGCCGAGCAGTTCGTCGGCATCGACAGCAAGTATTACCTGCAGGCGAGAGGCATCGCCTTCTCTCCAGACCAGAGATTTCTCTATCTCGGAGGGACGCCGGTCGTGTACATCCTGAATCGGCGGACCCTCGAGGTTCTGGGGACGTTCGATGTCGGCGAGGGCTCTCAGGATCATCCGCCAGGTCACCAGATCGCAGCCGATCACAAGGGGAACGTCTACGTCGTTCAGGCTGAACTGACCGGCGCCGACGGAAAAAGCGGTGGCACAGGCGCTTATAAGTGGGTATTCAAGGGGTATTCCCCCACGACGAAGTGCTGCCAGGGCCGGGGACGAGCCGCGACGAACTGAACGACCCACCCGGACACAACGCGGGTTTGGGAGACCGAAATCGGGAAGCGACTACCCGAGCGGGAACCCGCTACCCGTCGCGAGCCAACGGTGAGAGGGGGCGCGTGATGGATTTCGGCCAGATCTGCTGGCGTTTTCCGCAGAGGGAGCTGGCATCGAACCTGCCAGTTCGACCGGAGGATGTCGTCAGATTGGGGCGCCACGGCGCGCTCTCGGCGCAGTTTTCTCATCGACGATGCGGCACGTTTGCTGGGCGTGTCGCGGCGCACGGTGTATTACCGCATTCGGGAAGGGCGGCTTCTCACGATCCGGGCGCGGTGTGGATCGCAGCGGGTGCTTCTGTCGTCCATGGAGGCGCTGATGCGGGGGCGTCCAGGGGGGCGCCAAGAGGGCGGTCGGGAGAGTCGTCACGGCGATCATCGCGAGGTCGACGCTGGCATCGAGGGTGAAGCGGTGGATGGGAGCTGATGCTCTCGCGAGCGGCCGGGTGAGGGTGCGGGCCAAAATTCTGGAAGACAGAAGAGCTTAGACTTAGAGACCGAGGCGCTGCCGCTTCAGGTACAGGCCCTTTCGGGAGATCCCCAGCGCTCTGGCTGCAGCGTCGACACGTCCGTGGTGCGTCCGCAGGGCGACCTTGATCATTTCACTTTCGATTCGCGCCAGCGTCGGCATCAACTTATTGGTCAGGGAAACCGCCAACTCCGGGCCGGCGGCTGCCAGGGGCGCGATCTTGCCGGTCTTTCGAATTTCCGGGGCGAGCGCGGCGGGCGTGAGCAGGGCGTCGGTTTCGGCCAGGGCGGTCATCCGTCGGAGCTCGTTCTGCAGCTGGCGCACATTTCCCGGCCAGGGATGCAGGAGGAGGTATTCCATTGTTTCTTCGGCGACGCGGACGCGGCCTTTCGAGAATTCGGCGGCGGCTTGTGCGACGAAATGGTGGACGAGCGCGGGAATTTCATCGCGGCGCTCGCGGAGTGGCGGGATGGTGAGGCGGACGACGTTCAACCGGTAGAAGAGATCCTCGCGGAAGCGTCCTTCGTGGACGAGCTGTTCGACGTTGGAATTGGTGGCGGCGACGATGCGGACGTCGACGGTGAGGGGGGCGGGTTCGCCCAAGGGGGAGATCTCGCCGGATTCGAGGAACCGCAGGAGTTTCGGTTGGAGGTCGAGGCTCATTTCGCCGATTTCATCGAGGAACAGGGTGCCGTCTTTGGCGGCGCGAATGAGGCCGGGACTGTCGCGGTCGGCGCCGGTGAAGGCGCCGCGGCGATGTCCGAAGAGCTGGCTTTCGAGCAGTTCCCGTGGGATGGCGGTGCAGTTGAAGGGGACGAAGGGCTTGTGCGCGCGTGGGGAGTAGCGATGGATGGCGCGAGCCAGGATCTCTTTGCCGGTGCCGCTTTCGCCGGTGATGAGCACGCTTACATTTGTTCTAGCGACGCGCTGGGCGAGGGTCATTAGCTTGTGCATCTGGCCTGTAATGATCGCACCAGCAGAGTCGGTGGAAAGATCTTCTGCAGGCCAGAGCCTAATATGATCTTCTCGGTCTACACGAGCACGGTTAAGCTCACGGGTCGCTGATAACAATAAACAGATGGCGTTAATAGTTGCCGTCGACTCGATGTCAGAATTTGCTTCTAACACCACCTCAACTCGGCTATCGCCTGACACTCCCACCTCAATGCGTCTCACGGCGGTGCTGCCGCTAAGTCCATCTTGCGCAATCACCTCTGTTGCACCTGAGGGTGCCGTTGCCAAAGCAATTGCATGTTTCGCGCAGCCGGAGTCGATCGCCAACCGAATGACTTCCCCTGCCATGAACTCCGGCTGCTGAACGTGCACAACTAGAGCGGCTGCTCCCTGCAAAGCTACTTGCGCCGGCATGAAGCCTTCAAGTCCTGATTTCTGGGACACTCTCGGAGCGCCTGAGGCACTCGTCCGCTTGAGTTCTTGGAGAGCTGGTACGTTACGGAGAGATGTAAAGATTCGGCGCGCGCGATCCGCATGAACATCGGCCGCGTCGTAGTTCTGAGCGAGTGTGAGCGCAGACGCAAATAACCCCTCGTAGCGGCCATGGAAATCTGATGGAAGATCAGGTAGATCTGATACCAATCCACACAGGAGCTGCATTGCGTCGACATCCCGGCCAATCTGCAGCAGTATTTCGGCCCGCGTTAAGGACGATATCGCTTTGAGAAAGTGGTCACCAGTATCGTGAGCGATATCCAATAATTGATCCACCTGGCCGAGAGACTCCTGCCAGCGCGTTCGCAACATCAGGTACTTGATCCGAGTGAGGGACGCATGCCTAAAGACGTAGAGCCGCCGATCGTCCGGGTTATGGATCGCTTCCTCTATGCGATCCAGGAGTTCTTCGGCCTGATCAAGGCGATTCTGGGCAAGCCTAATCGATGCTATAGCGTCGATAGCACCGTTTGCGTTGTCTCCGGAAGAAGGCAAAATCGCGATAGCTCGTTCAAAGTACCCAATTGCCTCGTCGAATTGCCCTCCAAGACAAAGCAGATTTCCATAATTGGCAAGGCACGCTCGGAGTGTCACTGCGACACCCGCCTGTTGGGCCAAGACAACAGCGCGTTGACCATGTGCGAAGCCAAAAGTGTAATCGGATAACATTAGGGCAATTGCGACGTTTATGTTTTCAGCCCACGCCTCTAGCCATAGGTTTGATTCAGACGCCAGCAGGTTCACAGCAATTCCGGTATGGCTGCGAGCGCTAGTTGTTAGGCCGCGTTTTGCCTCAATCTCGGCCACAAAGACGTGAACCGCGGCGAGAACACTCGGGTCACCGAGTTTGATTGAATTCGCTCGCAGTTCGGCCAATATTGGAGCCGCGGCATCGATATCGGAGCGATTTGCGAACATCATCCACAGACGGAGTTGAGACCAACAGAGGCGCTCAAGATTGTCTGCGCGCTTCGCGAGGAGAAGCGAGCGTTGGACATGTTCAATTGCGCCGGCCGTGTTGCCTTCATCCCACTCTATAAGGCCAAGTGTGTACTCGCAGATGCTGCGGTCCACGTCGCTCAGTTCGTGCGTTTTCAGCAGCTTTGCGGACAGCTGCCGACTCTCAACGTACCGTCCGACTCGTTCAAGAAGTGCAACTCTCTGAACGTCAATTGCTGGTGGACTTTTTTGGTTCGGCGTCGGCCCCCCAAGTGAAGTCAGGGCCTCAATAAATCGGCCGTTTCGTACGAATTTCTTAACAGTTGCTAAATCCATCGGGTGGACCCTTTTAAGTGCGGTGCCCTGACGACGTATTGTGCCCGATGGATCCTTAGACTGAAACTCATGGTGATGAGGTTACAGCCTTTTCGTGCAACGTAGTGCTGGCAACTCCAGTCGGGACAATATCAAGCGGAAGATTGCATGTGCGGCGAGGCAGAGAGAATATCTAATGAATCTGAATTGAGGAGTGATCTTGCCGGGACGCAATCTGGCGTTGGGCCACCAGCATTAGCCCCCGAAACGAAGAGCCATCGCGGGGAGCCGAAAGACAGGTGATGATCGCTTGGATCGCTAGATCTGAACCTGACTTTAACTGTAACGCGTGCCCTAATATGCTTTCTTGAATTCGCTCAGCAATAATCTTAGCGGCCGAGAGACTAGTCTGGTGCAGGAGGGCGACAAACTCCGCGCTATCGTACCGGAACAAGATGTCCGAAACCCTTAGCTCAGTCCTAGTCTGTCGAACGACGTGCCGTAACGCTTCGTCTCCAGACTGTCGGCCGTGCTGTGCGTTAATGTCCTTCAGGCCTGGCATGTGGATGAATAGCAGCGTCAAATCTGAGACGACCGTTACATCTTCAGTGCCGGTAGACTGCAAGAAGAGTTGTTCAAGCTGATGAAGATTTGGTAGACCTGTGGTGGAATCCAGGCGTGTCGTGTTCTCGATCTCAGTCGCACACTTTAGTGTATGTGAAACGTGACGCGCAACCACCTCAATGACCCTTCGGTGATTTTCGTTGAATCCATCGATGGTTTCCGAATACAGCGTTAACACACCAATCAATTGAGCACCTGATGTCAGTGGAGTACTCAAGCAACTTCGAAGTCTTGGACTTATGGTTCTAGCTACATCCCCTAGATCGAGTGTAGGATCGGAGTTAACGATCGTCTTTTGATTCGCTCCTACCCAACCACTCAATCGTCGCCCCATAGGAATGCAAAGTCCGTTGATGACCGAGCTGGCGTCGCCGGTGGTGTGCTTTGCTTCAAGTTCATCCGTCGCAGGATTAAGTATAAACAGTACAGATTGGGCGAAGGGAATCAGCCGCCGGAGGTGCTTCGTGATCAAATCACCGGTCTCGCTGATGCTTCCTTGTCCAGCCAGGGCATGAGCCAGCTCGTAAAGCGTATGCATTTCGGCCGAGCTGGCAGCAATGTCGTCAAGTCTCTGAAGATCAGTGCTGATTGTCGGGTCTTGGATCGAGCCGGCAATTTCGTTGAGTGCTTGGCGCTGGGCTCTGGCTGGCGCCGGCACCGGCGCTATGTCGGCATGAACTCTGACAAACGTATCAACAATCAAAGGATCGTACATTGAACCTCGGCGCTCGATTAGAATTCGGAGCGCTTCGTCGGTTGACAAGCGAGGACGGTATGGGCGGTCTGAAGTCAGAGCGTCAAAGCAATCAACTACCGATAGAATTCTGGCACCAATGGGAATGTCAGTACTCTTAAGGCCGGCTGGGTATCCACTTCCATCCCAGCTTTCATGATGATGCCTGACTATCGGCACAACTGGGTACGGAAAATCAATTGCGGAAAGTATGTCCGCTCCAACACTAGCGTGCAGTTTCATTTTCTCGAATTCGGCAGGTGATAGCCGGCCGGGCTTGTTCAAAATGTATTCCGGAACAGCTAGTTTGCCCATGTCGTGAAGGAGCGCGGCCGCCTCGATCGCTTTGATCAGCTTCTCGTCGATTACGCCGACGCGTTTGGCCAAACCAACTGCGTACGCCTGTACCCGGCGAATGTGCCCGTGGGTGATCTGATCTTTGGCGTCAATCGCCATTGCAAGGGTCTCAATCGTTGATAAGTACAGTCGGTTCAAATCGCTCAGATGCTTGTTGCTATCCTCAACGCGCCCCATTGCTGTTCGAAAGGTGAGATACGAAACTAGCAACAACGGGCCTATTATGGCGAGAATGCTGACGTCGAGGTCGCGAGAAAATGTAACGATCAACGCAGCAACAGAGGCGCTGCTAAAGTATGTAACCGAAAGCCAAATGAATTTGTCCCACCAAATAGTGAGCGGCGGCTCTTTCGTTTCGAGTCCGACGACTACTGCGACGAGCCAACTGTTCAGCAAGAAATACAGGGTGGTAAAGCCCGCAAGCGGAAGAAAGAGGGCTGAGAGGGGTGCCGGACGGATCGAGTATGGCTCGATATCTGAGAAGAAAAAGAAGACAGTCGCGGATAGCCAAATTGCGATTGTTGGGGCGGCCAGGTTGAACAAGAGCCTGTGAGGCGGCCGACCGGCCGGACTCATCCAGAACAGCACGGTGAGTGCTTCGAGAAGGACGGTGATCGTGCCGGCGGCTGCGCCGAAGAGAAGAACCGCTAGGAAGACGAACGCTTCGGAGACTGAAATTCTAGCGTTGATCGACGCGATCTTGACGCTAAAGGAACCGGTAAGTAACGTCAACGCTGCGATAACAATCCACTGAGGAGCAAGTGGGTTTTGGTAGAGCCTGAATGTTGAATACGCTACTGCTGCGGCGCCGGCTAGCACCACACCGACGACGTAGGCTCTGGCGGGGCCTTTTAGTTGAGCGAATCCGGGCATTGCGGGTGGCCGCTCTCACGGCGGCCTACCCGTTATCGGTTCAATCTTCCCAGAGGATTAGTTGTCTCATTTTGAACGCTCCTTGACTTGGCGTAATTTGCTAAAGGATTGGGGCACCGACTGTGATTCAATCCAACTGACCTGTGCCCCAAAAGATGGAATCGTTGGCATTGGTGCCCCAAAAGATGGAATCGTTCCGGTACCCCAGAAGATGGAATCGTTGCTGGTAGTGCCCCAAAAGATGGAATCGTTGCCATTGGTGCCCCAAAAGATGGAATCGTTACCAGTGGTGCCCCAGAAGATGGAATCGTTGCTGGTGGTGCCCCAAAAGATGGAGTCGTTTGTATTGGTGCCCCAAAAGATTGAATCATTGCTACTCGTGCCCCAGAAGATTGATTGGGGTTTGGCAGTGCCCCAGAAAATGCTGGTGCTGGTTACGGTTCCAGGGCGCCGTTCCGCATGGGCAGGAGTGGTGAAGGCCATTCCAGAAGCAAGGACTTGCTGACCAGCTAAGACTGTTTCTGGAAGCCGTGCTTTTCGAATATCCGTATCAAATTCAGCCGCGGCGAGCACATTCAGGCTTCCTGCGCCGCCCGCCATTAGCCCCTCGTCGGGCATGAACGAGCTGGTCATCTGCAGCACGGCCTTTGTTTCGCGAGGCGATAGCTTGCGCTGCTGATCCAGCAGCAGTGCGACCGCGCCGCTGACCACAGCGGTCGCCATGCTGGTTCCCGACAGCTGGACGTAGGCGTTGGCGCCGGCGCCCGCCACGTGCCGATGGGAATACGTCGTCGCCAGATACGAGCCCTGCGCTTCGGCCGACACGATCCGGCTCCCCGGCGCTACCATATCCGGCTTGAGGGCCAGGTCGAACCGGGTCGGACCGCGCGAGCTGTACGCCGCCACCGTGTCGTCGGACCGGTACGGTGTCCCATGCGTGTCGAGGGCGCCAATGGTGATCGCGTCCGGATGGTTGCCCGGCGACGTGATCCCGCCGAAAATGCGCTTCCCCTCAACGGTCTGTCCGTTGTTGCCCGCCGCCACGACGACAACCATGCCCGCGGCGATCGCCCGCTCGACAGCCTCGCACACCGGGTCGTCCGCGTACGGCTGCACCACCGGCGTTCCCAGCGACAGGTTGATGACCTTGATGTTGTACGCCTTGCGATGCTCAATCGCCCAATCGATCGCCTCGACGACGTCGCTCGCATAGCCGGACCCGTCTGCGCCGAGCACCCGCAGGTTCACGATGAAGGCGCCAGGGGCGATGCCGCGGTAATCGTCGGTGTCCGCCGTACGTCCCCGCTGCCCCGCGATAGTTGCCGCCACATGCGTTCCGTGCCCGTACACGTCCTGGCCGGTTCCCCCCGTGAAGTCGACGGTGGTGAGGACGCGCTTCTGCAGCGCCGCGTGACCGAAATCGACGCCCGAATCGATGACGGCGACCGCGACGCCGGCCCCCGTCAGCATTGGGAGGCCCTCGCTGCCCGCCCACACCTGATCCGCCCCGATGCTTTCGGCGGTGACCTCCGACGCACGAAACCGGGCGTCGGCCGACAGATGCTCGACGGCCTGGTCGTCGCTGAGCGCCGCCAGCTGACCGGCGGTCAGTCTGAGCACCGCCCCGCTCTTGAGGTAGCGCGCCACGCGCAGGTTGTAGCGCGCCGCCAGCGCGTCCACCTCCGTCCGCGTGCCGTGCACGATGACGGCGATCGTCTGCGACCCGGCCGTCAGGTGATCCTCGAGGTCGGCACTCAACCTCGCACGACGGGCGGCAAACGCCGGCGAGATGCCCACTGACGCGACGAGCAGGGCGGCCAAGACGACGCGGGACAAGCGGGCGACGACGGTCATCGGGATTTGGTCCACGGGAATGTCTCCGATTCAATCAGTTACAGGCTTCGAGGGGTGGCTGCCTCGATCACTGGGCTTGTTCAGCGACTCGAGCAGAACGCGCTGGGATCCGCCAGGGGTACGAATCGTCTGGAGACGACCCTCGCGGATGCGGTTGTAAATCGTCCGGCGTGACACCCCGAGGACCACCGCCGCGTGGTCCAACGAAACGCTTCGGCCGATACGGGCTTCAGAGCTGCCTTCGAATGTGCGGTCAATCAATGCCATCAGCCGTTGCTCCTGGGTCACGACATCTGTAATCGCACGTGCGTGGCCAGCCCAGCTGGGAGCGCCAGCTCGGGTGGCTCGATCGATTTAAACGTTTGATGGGTATGGAGTTACTGTTCTAAGATACGCGTGGGGTCTGAAGCCCGGTTCCCGGGCGATCAGCCAGTAAGCTAGCTAGCGAGACCGTAAGAACGGCCGGGCTGGAACAAGTTTGCATGCAAAATCGTCCGAAATGCTCGAGCTTGGTACAATTGTGATCGGTCAGATTGTTGGCTCTTGAGCTAGCTTTTGACCAGACACCAACGCCACACCCTCCCGTTCCGGATCGCCATCCTGGTTGCCGCCGTGGCGACGGGGTGTCGAGCCCCCGCCGATCCTCCGCCGGCGACCGCCCCGCAGGGGATCCCCCGCGGCGGCGACCTTCGTGTCGCGGTGCGCACCGAACCGCAGTCCTTCAACTGGTACACGCGCCACGATGGATCCACGTACATCGTCACGGCCCTCACGCAGGCCCGCCTGTTCCAGGTGAATCGCGCGACGCAGGAAGTCGAGCCGTGGCTCGCCGAGGGCTCGACCCGGTCCGCCGATGGCCTGGAGTACACGATCAAGCTGCGGCCGAACATCGTCTTCGCCGACGGCCATCCGTTTACCGCGGACGACGTCGTGTTTTCCTTCGCGGCGGCGTACAACGAACGCGCCGGGAGCATCCTGGCCGACGCGATGAGAATCGCGGGCAAACCGCTGCAGGTGTCCGCCGTGGATCCCCTCACCGTCGTTGTCACCTTTCCGGTGGCGTTTGCGCCCGGGCTCGTGCTCCTCGACAATCTGCCGATTCTGCCGAAGCACAAGCTTCAGGCCGCGCTCGACGCCGGGACGTTCGGCAGCGCGTGGGGACTGGGCACGCCGGTCGCCGAGATCGCCGGCCTCGGGCCGTTCGTGCTGTCCGAGTACGCGCCGGGCCAGCGGACAGTCTTTACGCGCAACCCGAACTACTTCCGGAAGGACCCCGCCGGCGCGTCCCTCCCATACCTCGATCGTGTCATCGTCGAGGTCGTGCCTGACCAGAACGCCCAGTTGTTGCAGCTCGATGCCGGCAGCCTCGACATGACGGGATCCGAGGTGCGGCCGGAAGACTACGCGCCGCTGAAGCGCGCGGCCGAGGCCGGGCGCGTCCAGTTGCTCGATTTAGGGATGGCGTCCGACCCGGATAGCTTCTGGATCAACCTCCGGCCTGGCGCATTTGCCAAGGATCCCCGTGCCGGCTGGATGCAGCGCGACGAACTGCGGCAGGCGATCTCGCTGGCGGTCGATCGCCAGGCGTTTGCAGATACGGTGTACCTGGGCGCCGGCGCCCCGGCCTTCGGCCCGGTGACGCCCGCCAACAAGAAATGGTATTCAGCCGACCTGCCGCAAACGCCGCACGATCCGGCCCGTGCGAAGACGTTGCTGGCCTCAATCGGTTTGACGGACCGTAACGGCGACGGCGTGCTCGACGATGCGCACAACCAACCGGCGCGCTTTGCGCTGCTGACTCAGAAAGGGCAGACGGCCCTCGAGCGTGGCGCTGCCGTGATCCGTGACGAGCTGAAGAAGGTCGGGCTTCTCGTCGACGTCGTCCCCCTCGAGGGCAACGCACTGGTTCAGCGGTTCCTGTCAGGTGAACCGTACGACGCCATCTATTTTCAGTTCGGGATGACCAACCCGGACCCCGCGCTGAGTCTGGATTTCTGGTTGAGCTCCGGCGACTCGCGCGTCTGGAACCTCGCGCAGAAGGTGCCGGCGACCGACTGGGAGCGCCAGATCGACGAGTTGATGGCGAAGCAGATTACCGCGACCGGCGAGGTGGAGCGCAAGCGGCTGTTCGATCAGGTGCAGCGCGTGTTCGCGGCGCATCTGCCGGTCGTGCATTTCGTCGCGCCCAAGATCTTCGTGGCGGCTTCGAGCCGCACCACGAACCTCACGCCCGCGATTACGCGCCCGCAGTTCCTGTGGGCGGCGGAGACGATCGCCGTGAAGCCGTAGCCGGGCGCATGCTGTCGTTCCTGCTGCGCCGCCTCCTGTTTGCCGCGTGCCTGGTGTTCGCCGTGTCGTCCGCGTCGATGGTGGTCACGCGCCTGGCCCCGGGCGATTACGCGACCGGCGCGCTGGGGCTCGGCGCCAGCCAGGAAGCGCGCGCTCAAATGCGCGCGCGCTTCGGCCTCGACCGGCCGCTCGGCGCGCAGTACTGGGACTGGCTGCGACGCGCCGTCCGCCTCGACTTCGGACGCTCGCTCGCCTACGACCGTCCGGTCATCGATCTGATTCCTGAACGCGCCGCCAATACGGCCCTCCTTGCGCTGAGCGCGCTGTTCCTGGCGACGATCGTCGGCCTGCCGCTCGGCATCCTGACAGGCACCCACCGCGGAGGGGCGCTGCCGGGTACCGTACGCGCGGTGTCGGTCCTGCTGCTGTCGATGCCACCGCTCCTCACATCGCTCCTCCTGGTCTTTCTCGCGGCGCGGACCGGATGGTTCCCGATTGGCGGCATGCGGTCGATCGACACCGGGAGCGGCGGCGCTGCCGCGCTCGACTTGCTGTGGCACATGGTGGTGCCGGTTCTCGCGCTGGCCATGCCGCTGGCCGCGATGTTCGAGCGTCTACAGGCTCAGGCGATATCCGAGGTCGTCGGTCAGCGCTACGTGCTGGCCACGCTGGCGCGTGGCGTTCCGCGAGCGCGTGTGATCTGGCGGGACGCGCTCAAAGCCGCGCTCCGTCCGGCGGCCTCAATCTATGGCATCGTCGTCGGCACGCTGCTCAGCGGCTCGTTCGCTGTCGAGATCATCATGTCCTGGCCGGGTCTGGGGCGCCTGATGCTCGACGCGCTGCGGGCGCGCGACGTGTACCTCGTCGCCGGGTGCGCGGCGGCCGGATCGGCGTTTCTGGCGGCCGGCACGCTGCTGTCGGACGCCGCGCTGGCGGCTGTCGATCCGCGATCGACGGAATGACGCGAACGAGATGACCCGCGGGCTCGGCGCATTCGTCGTGATCCTGGCGGCTGTTGCCGCGCTCACAGCGCCTCTTGTCGCCCCGCATCCGATCGATCAGCAGTTCGGAGGGCTGTTGAATGCGCCGCCGACGCTCGTCCGCGTCCGCGACGATGCGGGACGCTGGCGTGCGCCGTTCATCTACCCTTGGAAGCGCGTCAGCCAGCTCGAGCAGCGATACGAAGAGGATCGACTGAGATCGGTCCCACTTGTCTGGTTCGCCGGGGGACGGTTGATGCGCTCGGCCGACGAAGCCGTCGCGCCTCTCCTGATCCTCGGTGCTGACAGTTATGGCCGCGATGTATTCAGCCGCCTGTTGTACGGTGCGCGGATTTCGCTGGGTCTGTCGCTGCTGGCGGCCATCGGCGCCACGATCGTCGGCGGGCTCATCGGCGGCGTTGCCGGTTACATCGGCGGCCCGGTAGACGACCTGCTGATGCGGGCGTCGGATTTCGTGCTGGTCCTGCCGGCGATGTACGTCGCGCTGGCGCTGCGTTCGATCATGCCGCTGGTACTCGCAGCAGGCACCGTCTTTCTGCTGCTGGCCGGAATTTTCGCGGTCGTCGGCGCACCCTTCATCACACGCGGCGTTCGCGCCATCGTCCGCGCCGAGCGCCGGCTCGACTATGCGGCCGCCGCGGCGTCGCTCGGCGCCGGCCACATGCGTCTCCTGGGCCGGCATCTGCTGCCGGCGGCCCGCGGCTTCGTCGTCGTGCAATTGACGATGCTGATTCCCGCGTTCATCGTGTCCGAGGCGACGCTCTCCTACGTCGGCCTGGGCTTTCCGGATCCGGTCGCGAGCTGGGGGACGATGCTGCAGGACGCATCCAGCATCCGGGCCTTTGCGGATTTTCCCTGGCTGCTCAGTCCCGCTGCTGCAATGTTCCTCGTCGTGCTCGGCCTGAATCTCATGCTGCAGGACCGGCCCGAGCGTCTCGGTGAAGGCCACGGCGTTCCGCGACAGTTATGACCTCGTCTACAATGAGCGTATGCCTGTGACCGGCGTCCTGGCCCCGGTTCCGACTCCGTTCGATGAGTACGACCGTGTGGACCTCGTGCGGCTGCGAGCCGCCTTCGCGCGCTGGGTTGCCAGTCCGCTGAGTGGCTTCGTCGTCCTCGGTTCCAACGGCGAGGCGGCGCTGATGGACGAGGAGGAAAGCGACCGGGTCGTTGGAACGGCCCGCGAACTCGTCCCGTCCGGACGCGCGTTCATCGTCGGCACCGGGCGCGAGTCCACGCAGGCGACTGTTCGGGCCACCAGGCGCGCCGCGGCGCTCGGGGCCGACGCGGTGCTGGTGCGCACGCCCGGGTTTTTCAAGTCCCACATGACGACCGATGTCTTCGTTCGTCATTACACGGAGGTCGCCGACGCCTCGCCCGTCCCAGTCTTCCTGTACAACTTCACCGCGGTGACTGGTGTGAACCTGTTGCCAGCCGCCGTGTCGCGGCTGGCGACTCACCCCAACATCGTCGGGATGAAGGAGTCGGGCGGCGACGTCGCGCAGATTGCCGATCTGGTTGAGCAGACCCCCGCGTCTTTTGCGGTCCTCGCCGGTTCGAGCGCCACCTTCTACGCGGCGCTGTGCGTGGGCGCCGCTGGCGGCATTCTCGCGCTTGCCGGCCTGGTGCCTGGGCCATGCGTACGACTGTTCGAGCTGACCAGAGAGGGACGCCACGAGGAAGCGCGTTCGCTCCAGCGGCAGCTTCTACCTCTCGGCCGTCTCCTCGGCCAGGTGTATGGTGTTGCAGGCTTGAAGGCGGCCATGCAGCTGACCGGATGCGACGTGGGGGCACCTCGGCCGCCACTCGCTCCTGTGCCGGACGCTGGTCTGGTTGCACTGCGAGAGGCGCTCGCGAAGTTCCAGGAAGTGGCGGTGTGAGCCTGCTGCCCGAGGTCGGCCGCATCCTGCCGGGCCCGGAGTCGACCCTCACGTTGTCCCGCGCGCCGAACCCGGGCTACGCCGCCGATCGGTTCCGGCAAACGCCGTGACTCGCTCGGTGTACATGCGATCCCTTCGTCGATGGTCTGCCGGCGCCCTCGGGGTCGTGTTCGCGTATCTCGCGTTACCAGTATTTGACGCTGCCTGACGTACGGCAGCTCGAGACTGTGAATCCGCCGACGACGGCCTTCATGGAACTGCGGGCGCGCGAGGCGAGGGCGCGGGGTACGCAACCGCGGCGCGTCCAGCAGTGGGTGAGCTATCGCCGAATCTCGCCCAACCTCACACGTGCGGTTCTGGTGGCCGAAGACGCCGCGTTCTGGCAGCACGAAGGCGTCGATTTCGAGGAGCTGCAGAAATCGATCGAGCTCGACTGGGCGCGCGGCCAGCTGCTGCGCGGCGCGAGCACCATCACGCAGCAGCTCGCGAAGAACCTTTACCTCTCGCCGTCGAGGAACCCCGTCAGAAAGCTTCGCGAGCTGATCATCGCGCGCCGGCTCGAGGCCGCGCTGCCGAAGGCTCGGATCCTCGAGCTGTACCTGAATCTGATCGAATGGGGCGACGGAATATACGGCGTCGAGGCGGCCGCCCGGACGTACTTCGGCAGTTCCGCGGCTGCGCTGGGACCGAGGGAATCCGCGTTGCTGGCCGGCGCGATCATCAACCCGCGGGTCCTGAATCCGGCCAAGCCCACGGCTCGTCTCGCCCGCCGGCAGCAGTTGATTCTGAGCCGCATGGGCGGTATCGCACCGCCCGTGGCTTCTCCCACTCGTCAGCTCGAGCCGCCAGCGCCGCCGGTTGACAAAGTCCCACCTGACAATTGAATGCCACCGCTCGTTCCCGGTGAGAAACCGGTCGAAACGCCACCGGCTGTGATGCCCACCGTCGACCCAGCGTAATTTGCGCGGAAACAACGCCGCTCAGCTTGACCTCCGGAAGTCGCTTCGCTATAGTCAAAAGGCTCCAGAGTTCCACGAAAAACCTGACCGGTCCGGAGTTGCGTCCGCCTAGCTGGCGCGCCGAGATTCGACGTGTGCCGGGTCAAGCAGCTTGCAGTCATTGCGCGAACGCATGATCAACTACACCGACCGCCTCGCGCTGCTGATGCAAGACATCGTCTCGCGGGTGCCTGCCTTGTCGTTCATCGACATGGCCGAGGTGCTGGTGTTTGCGCGGCCAGGACGGACCAGCGCCGAGGGCGCCTTCGCCACCTGCCACTGCCTCAGTCTTCCGCCGAGCGAGCCCGGCTATTACTTCTGGCGCGACCGCCATACTTCCTGCATCACGCGACGCTCCGAATGGTTCGTCACCAAATCGCCTGTCGTCACCATCGGGGCGCGGCAGGTGAAGTACATGCTTCTCGTTCACGCTGCCGCGCTTCCCGGATCAGTCGCTCGACAAATCGCGGAAGGAGCGGTGGTATCCCGGCCTGAACAACACGTGGATCGCGAAGCTCGATACCGTCGTTCACGAGCTGTATCACATCGATCCCGAGCACAACGGCATCCGCAGGATCGATCGCGGTGACGGCACCTACTCGGCGCACTGCCACAGTCATCAATTCTTCGAGCAGGTGGCCGCCATGGTCACCGAGTACCTCGACACCCGTCCGGATCCGGTCGCGTACGATTTTCTCCAGTACGACTTCGCCGAACTCGAGGCGCGTCACGGCGGGGTCGTCGGCACGAGCTTCCGCACGTTTCCGTCCTATCCTCATCGGTTCCTCGAGGCGCTGCCGGTTCAGCCTGCGTGCGAGGCCGATACCCCCGGCGTCGAGGTACAACCAATCCGTAAAGGGCAGCAGCCCATGTGCTACACGGAAGAGGACCTCCACATCCGGCAGTTCATGAAGGACACGTCGAGGCGGCTGGTGCGGAAAGGGCAGTTCAGGGCCGCGTAATGCGGCGCGCGCCGAGAAATCGCTGCGCCCAGTAGCGTGCGCTCAGATGCTCGACGCGCACAACACCTGTGGAGCTGGGTGCATGGACGAACTCGTCGCCGCCCACCGATATTGCCACGTGCGAGGCGCCCGGCTCGGCGGTCGTGAAAAATAGCAGGTCCCCCTGGGCGAGATCGTCCCGAACCTCGCGCCCGATTGTGAATTGCTCGCGTACCGCGCGCGGAAGCGCGACCCCGTGCCGCGCGAAGACGTACTGCGTGAAGCCACTGCAATCGAACCCCTGTGGATCGGTGCCACCCTCCCTGTAGCGGATGCCTCTGAGGTCGAGCGCGGTGCCCACGAGGGCGGACCAGTTGGGCTGGCGCCGCTGGCGGCACTCGCCGGAGTAGCGGAAACGCCTTCAGACCCCGTTCGGGGCGTTGCCGCTTGAGCTGGCATGGGAAAAGGCCTCGGGACGGCGCCCGTCGAGGCGCACGCAGAGAACAGGGTGGCGGTGGCCAGCCCGATCATCAATAAACCGAGAGAATGCGGACGAGACATAGGACCTCTGATTCTATCGGCGGGAGGCGCGCGGCGCCATAGCCGCTAAACGGCGCGTTGCGAGTCGTTTACAAGTGCCGAGATCTTGACACCTCGCCGGGGGTCGGGCAAAATTCAAACCGGGTCGATGGAACAGACGCTTCTCCTCAACGCGTCATACGAGCCTCTCAAGATTGTCCACTGGCAGAAGGCGGTCACGCTTTGGTGCCAGGGCAAGGTCGAGGTTATTTCTGTCTACGACCGGGAGATCCGGGCTGTGTCGTTCAGCTTCAAGCTGCCTTCGGTCATCCGACTGCTGCGGTACATCAAGATCAAGCGTCGCTTCGACTACGTGCCGTTTTCCCGGGCGAACATCTACGCGCGCGACGATCATCGGTGCCAGTACTGCGGCGACGACTTCCCGACCAGCGAGCTTACCTTCGATCATGTCGTGCCGGTCGCTCATGGCGGCCGGAAAGACTGGGGGAACATCGTCACCTGCTGCGTCAGCTGCAACCGCCGGAAGGGCGGGCGCACGCCGGCTGAAGCGGGGATGCATTTGCGTCGGGTCCCGAAACGGCCGGAGTCGGCGCCGGCCATCCGCATCACCGTGGGGCTCAGAAACGCCCCGGAAAGCTGGCGCGATTACCTCTACTGGAACGTCGAGCTCGACGACACCTAGTTGAAGCCGTGACATGTGACGGTCTGAAGTCCGCCCCTGAACTCCAGGCTGAAAGTGTGCCTGCGTGGTGTCAGACTTGACAGTTGAGCCTTGAGACCTCTGACCGTACACCCAGCACGCGCCATCGAGGGCGGGCGCATCGCCATTTCCGGCACTGGTTTTTCCGTCGATCACGAGCATCTCCCGATGGTGCACGTTGGCGACAAGCGCGCCCGCGTGGTGTTCGCGTCGCCGTCACGCCTCGACGTCATCGTTCCGGCAGGTCTCACGGCAGGCGGACTGGTTCCGGTGGAGGTGGCGGCGGCCGGTGGGAACGCGGCGACCATTCAGATCGCTGCGCCGTGTGCGACCGGATTGCACCAGGTCGACAGTCCCGTCTTCGATCGCGAGGGGAACCTCTACGTCACCTACAGCGGCACGCGGGGCCAGCAGGTGCCGGTGTCGATCTTCCGGGTGCGGCCGAACGGCACGCGCGAGACCTTCTCGTCGGGTGTCGTCAACCCGACGTCGATGGCGATCGACGCCGATGGGCGTGATTTACATGTCGAGCCGCTTCGAGGGGACCGTCTACCGATTGAAGCCGGACGGATCGGTGGAGCCCTTCGCCACGGATCTGGGCGTCGCGTGCGGGCTGGCGTTTTCGTGGGACGGTACGCTGTTTGTCGGCGATCGCTCGGGCACGATCTTCAGTGTGGACCGCAACGGGCGCGCGACGACGTTCGCGTCGCTGCCGCCCAGCGTCGCCGCGTTTCACCTTGCCGTCGGCCGCGAACGCGCCCTGTACGTCACCGGCCCCACGCTCTCCTCGTACGACGTCGTCTATCGGATTGACGAGCAAGGCACCGTGGAGCATTCACAGCCCGGTGTTCGGCCGGCCCCAGGGTCTCGCCTTCGATGCGGCGGGCACCTTGTTTGTCGCGGAAGCGCTTGCGGGGGCGAGCGGGCTGTACCGGCTGGGGGCGGGGGAGCCGGAACTCGTGCTCGCCGGGCCCGGTCTTGTCGGGCTCGCTTTCGACCCGAACGGCGGCCTCGTCGTGTGCACCAACGACAGCGCCTATCGGCTGCCGCCGATGCACTGACACGCTTTTTCACAGTGCTGTCGTGTCCGTCCTTCGGAAGGACCGTGGGTCCCATTCCGCGGGTGCGCCGCGATCCGTGGGTTACAATTTCGGCCGCAGAATGTCGCAGCTCTTTCAGCGCAAGCCAATCGCCGCGCTTCTTTCGGACACCGACCGCTCAGGTCTGAAGCGCGTCATGGGCGCCGGCGATCTGATCATGCTGGCGATCGGGGCGGTGATTGGCGCCGGCATTTTCTCGTCCATCGGCACCGCCGCGGCGGGCGAGGTGCTGCCCTCGGGCCAGGTCGTGCGGTACGGCGCCGGCCCCGCGCTCGTTGTTTCCTTCGCCCTGCTGGCCGTCGTCTGCGGGCTTGCCGCGCTCTGCTACGCGGAGCTGGCCGCGATGATCCCGCAGGCGGGGAGCGCTTACGCGTACTCGTACGCCACGCTGGGGGAGCTCGTCGCGTGGATCATCGGGTGGGATTTGATCCTGGAGTACGCGGTCGGCAACATTGCGGTCGCGATCGCATGGAGCGGCTATTTCAAGTCGCTGCTCACCGTGTTCGGCATCCATCTGCCGGATTTCCTGACTCACGGCTACCGGACGGCGCTGCTCAGTTCCGATCCGGCGATCCACGCCCTCCTGCAGACCGCCCCGCGGGTCGCGGGCGTGCCGCTTCTCCTGAATATTCCAGCCTTCGTGATCGTCATGCTGATCACCTGGCTGCTCTACATCGGCGTGAAGGAGAGCGTCCGCGCGAACAACATCATGGTCGTCGTCAAGCTGCTCGTGCTCGGGCTGTTCGTGACGGTCGGCAGCGTGCACGTCAACCCGGACAACTTCGTGCCGTTCGCCCCCAATGGCTGGCGCGGCATCCACCAGGGCGCCGCGATCGTGTTCTTCGCCTACATCGGGTTCGACGCGATTTCGACCGCGGCGGAGGAGACGAAGAACCCGCAGCGCAACATGCCTATCGGCATCCTGGGCGGCCTCGCGATCTGCACCGTCATCTACATCGTCGTGGGCGTCGTGGCGACCGGGCTCGTGCCGTACCAGCAGCTCCGGGCGGCCGATCCGCTGGCCCACGCGCTCGAGCTGGCCGGCCTGCCGACCGCCAGCGCCATCGTCGCGTTCGGCGCCATCGTCTCGATCACGGCTGTGCTCCTGGTCTTCCAGTACGGACAGCCGCGCATCTTCTTTGCCATGGCTCGCGATGGCCTGCTTCCCAAGTGGGCGGCGAGGATCCATCCGAAGTACCGGACGCCGCACGTCACGACCGTCGTGACCGGTCTCGTCGTCGCGGTCGGCGCGCTGTTCATGGACGAGAACGAGATCTACGACCTGACGAATATCGGCACGCTGTCGGCATTCGCGATTGTCTGCGTCGGCGTGCTGGTGCTGCGGCGGATCGATCCCGATCGCCCGCGGCCGTTCCGCGTGCCGGCGCTCCCGGTCGTCGCGCTGCTCGGCGCGGCGGCCTGTCTTTACGTGATCGTCGGCCTGCCGGCAACCGCCAAATGGCGCTTCCTGGTCTGGCTGGTCGTCGGCATCGCGTTGTATTTCGCCTACGGGTTCCGCCACAGCCAGCTCCGCGCGTCCGCCCGCTCCGATCGCAGGTAGCCCGGCCGCCGGTCGACGGGTTCACCTCGCGTGTTAGAATGAAGGATTCGAAACCCCGGTAGAAACCCGGCAGAAGGCCCATGGCGCACGACTGGATCGCGGTGCGCGGCGCGCGCGTCCACAACCTCAAGAACATCGACGTCGACATTCCCCGGCATCGGCTGGTGGTGATCACCGGCTTGTCCGGTTCGGGGAAGTCGTCGCTCGCCTTCGACACCATCTACGCGGAGGGCCAGCGGCGCTACGTCGAGTCGCTGTCCGCGTACGCCCGGCAGTTCCTCGAGCAGATGGAGAAGCCGGACGTCGATCTGATCGACGGGCTGTCGCCGGCCATCTCGATCGAGCAGAAGACCACCGGGTCGAATCCGCGCTCGACGGTCGGCACGGTCACCGAGATCTACGACTACCTGCGGCTGCTCTTCGCCAGCATCGGCGTGCCGCACTGCCCGAACTGCGGCAAGGAGATCTCCAGCCAGTCGCTCGAACGCATCGTCGACATGGTGATGCTCTATCCGCAGGATGCGCGGATCAACGTCCTGGCGCCCTTCGTGCGCGGCCGCAAAGGCGAGTTCAAGAAGGAGCTCGCCGGGCTGCGGGGCGCGCGGCTTCACCAAGGCGCGGATCGACGGCCAGTTCCGATCGCTCGAAGAGGACATCAGGCTCGACCGGCGCCGCAATCACACCATCGACGTCGTCGTCGATCGGCTGATCGTCCGCGGCGGCATCGAGCGGCGCCTCACCGAGTCGATCGACGTCGCGCTCAACCTCGCCGACGACATCGTCGTCATCAACTCGTACGACGAGGCCGACCGGCTGTTCTCGCGGCGGCTGGCGTGCGTCGACTGCGGCCTCAGCATGCCCGAGATGACGCCGCGCGCGTTCTCCTTCAATTCGCCGCACGGCGCGTGCACCGAGTGTCAGGGGCTCGGCGCGATGGTCGATTTCGATCCGCGCCGCGTCGTGCCGGACGAGTCGAGGTCGCTCGCCGACGGCGCGATCGCCGCCTGGGCGCGCGGCGATCGCAAGCTGGTGCGGGAGGCGCTGCAGGGGCTCAGCCGCGACTTCGGCATCGACCTGACGGTGCCGTTCGGCAAGCTGCCGCGGAAGCATCGCGAGGTCGTGCTGTTCGGTGCGGGCAAATCGTTCGAAGGCATCCTGCCGAACCTGCGCCGCCGCTACGACGAAGGCACCTGGGCGGAGCAGGCGGAACTCGAGCCGTACCGGTCGCTCCGCCCGTGCGCGGTCTGCGGCGGGAGAAGGCTGAAGGCGCAGAGTCTGTCCGTGCGGGTCAAGGGACGGACGATCGCCGACTATGTCGATCTGCCGATTGCCGAAGCGCTGCGTGCCGTCGACGGACTGCAGCTGACCGATCGCGAAGCGATCATCGCCGAGCGGATTCTCCGCGAGATCCAGGATCGGCTGCGGTTCCTGAACGATGTCGGCGTCGGCTACCTCACGCTCGGCCGCAGCGCCGCGACGCTGTCGGGCGGCGAAGGCCAGCGCATCCGGCTCGCCACCCAGATCGGCGCGAACCTCACCGGCGTGCTTTACGTGCTCGACGAGCCGTCGATCGGACTGCATCAGCGCGACAACCGGAAGCTCCTGGCGACGCTGGCGCGGCTGCGCGACCTCGGCAACACGGTGATCGTCGTCGAACACGACGAGGAGACGATCCGGACCGCAGACTACGTCATCGATCTCGGTCCCGGCGCCGGCGAGCATGGGGGGCACGTGATCTTCCAGGGGACGCCCGCCGAACTGATTCAGGACAAGGCGTCGCTGACCGGCGCGTATCTCGTCGGGAGCCGCTCGATCCCCACGCCCGGGACACGGCGCACGGCGGAGGGGCAGCGGCGCGGCGAGATCGTCATCCGCGGCGCGCGCGAGAACAACCTGAAGAACATCGACGTCAGGATCCCGCTCGGCGTGCTGACCGCCGTGACCGGCGTCAGCGGATCCGGTAAATCGACGCTCGTCAACGACATCCTGTACCGCTCGCTCGCGCGCACGCTCTACAAGGCCTCCGACGAGCCGGGCGCGCACGATCGCATCGACGGCATCGAGCTCATCGACAAGGTGATCGAGATCGATCAGTCGCCGATCGGGCGGACGCCGCGCTCGAACCCGGCCACCTACACCGGCCTGTTCACCTTCATCCGCGATCTGTTCGCCATGATGCCCGACGCGAAGGCGCGCGGCTTCCGGGCCGGGCGCTTCTCGTTCAACGTCAAGGGCGGGCGCTGCGAGGCCTGCCAGGGCGACGGCGTCATCGCGATCGAAATGCACTTCCTGCCCGACGTCTACGTGACCTGCGAGCAGTGCAAGGGCCGCCGCTACAACCGCGAGACGCTGGAGATCAAGTACCGGGGCAAGTCGATCGCCGACGTGCTCGACCTCACGGTCGATCAGGCGCTGCCGCTGCTCGAGAACTTCCCCGCCATCGCGAACAAGCTGCGGACGCTTCAGGACGTCGGGCTTGGCTACATCGAGCTCGGGCAGTCGGCGACGACGCTGTCAGGAGGCGAGGCGCAGCGCGTGAAGCTGGCGAAGGAGCTGTCGAAGCGTGGCACCGGCCGGACGCTCTACATCCTCGACGAGCCGACGACCGGCCTGCATTTCGAAGATACGCGGAAACTGCTCGACGTCCTGAACAAGCTGGTCGATCAGGGCAATACGATCGTCGTCATCGAGCACAATCTGGACGTGATCAAGGCGGCCGACTACGTCATCGATCTCGGGCCGGAGGGCGGCGCCGCCGGGGGCCGGATCGTCGCCGAAGGGACCCCCGAGGAGGTCGCCCGGAACGACGCCTCGGCAACCGGACGGTTCCTTGCAGGTGTTCTCGCAGCCAGGGACGATCGGCCATTGCGATCGGAGGCGGTTTGAGAGGATGTGGTAAGATTACCACAATTTGTGGGCGTAACGATGTGGTGAAGACGCCACAATCAGTACATGCCTCCAACTCAACCGCGTCGTGTCGACCTGTCTAAACGACTGTCGTCTCAGACCTTAGGGCGGAGGGTCTCGTTCGGGCCTGACAGGCATTCAGTTTGCTGAGCTGGCAGTGCTCGTCCCTTTTTGCTCGAGAGGCTGATGGACGCACAGCGAACCATTCGTCGTCAAATTTCTTGTGTCGGGATCGGGCTTCACTCCGGCAACAAGGTTCACCTGTCGCTGAAGCCCGCCGTCGCGGACTTCGGAATCCGGTTCCGTCGGACCGATCTCGGGCACCACGAAGTGCCGGCGACCATTCAGCACCTGGCCGGCATTCAACTGGCGACCGGGCTGGCGCGCAACGACGTCTCGGTGGAGACGGTCGAGCACCTGATGGCCGCGCTCGTCGCGATGGGCGTCGACAACGTGCTGATCGAGCTGAACTCGCCGGAAGTGCCGATCATGGACGGCAGCGCGGCCCCCTTCATCTATCTGATTCACGAGGCGGGCGTGCGGAAACTCCAGGCGCCGCGGAAGTACCTGAAGATCGTCCGGCCGATCGCGATTTCGCGCGGTGACAAACGGATTGCGCTGTATCCGTCGGACCACTTCAAGGTCACCTACAGCATCAGCTACGACCATCCGCTGCTGCGCCATCAGTCGCGCACGCTGCGGATCACCGAAGAGAGCTTCATCGAGGAGGTCGCGCCGGCGCGCACGTTCACCTTCTTGAAGGACGTCGAGATGCTCCGCCAGAACGGCCTCGCGCTCGGCGGCTCGCTGGACAACGCGATCGTGCTCGGCGAGACCGGCGTGCTCAACAACGCGCTGCGGTTCGAAGACGAGTTCGTGCGCCACAAGATTCTCGATGCCGTCGGCGACCTCGCCCTGGTCGGCTATCCTGTGATCGGTCACCTGGTCGCGCACCGCGCGGGACACGCGCTGCATACCGAGTTCGCGTCGAAGATTCTCGAAGAAACGCAGGCGTGGCGGCTCGTCGAGGCCCCGGCCGACGGTGTCGCGCTCCCAATGGGCGTGCCAGTGAAGAACGCCGCCCCCCGACTGGCGAACTAGTCCTCTTTCAGAAGCTTGCCGCCTTGAGCGCTGGCCTTAGCCCTCATCTACCAGCTCGCTGCCGGGAGTCCGCTGAGAGCTGAGGGCGAGAGCTGACGGCTCAGTGTTGCGACCTACCTGACCCAGAACGACTTCACCGTTGTCTCCGATCCACACCGCTCGAACCAGTCGACACCTTCACTGACGAGATCGAACTTGATCGAGTAGCGCCCTGGCTCGGGCACCGCCGGGAAGTCGACCGAAACGTCAGTAGTGCCCCCGGCTTGGATCGTTTGCGGCAGTCCGGCGCGCGCGAAGTCGCGGTTGATGAGCGCGCCGTCGGCGGTGCATAACTGCGCGCCGAGGCGGACGAGTCGCCGCCCGTACGTCGCGTCAGCGGGGAAGGGCTTCGTCGACAAGTTGCGCACCCTGGTGCGGACGCGGAGCACGCGGCCGCTGTGCGCCATCAGGGGAAGGCCTGGCACCAGCGTGCGGACGTCGATTCGCGCCCTCGGGGTCGCCCCGCGAATGGCGTTGCCAAGATTGTTGTTGTCCCAGATCTCGTGCCGGATGGCGTCGAGGTCCACCGAACCCGGCACGAAACGGCGGGAGTACGCGTCCTCCGGGTGATCGGTGATTTCCCAACAGAGACGGTCCACGCCGGCGTCGGCGGCGAGCTGCCGCGCGAGGTTCATCTCCGCGTCGCCGTCGTTCCAGGCGAACAGGATGTACCGCCAGTTGAGGTAGGGCAGGTCCCGGCCGGCGGCGCGCTTTTCGTCGGCCATCGCGCGCAGGTTCGCGAGTGCCACGTCGAACCGTCCGCGTTGCCGGTACTTGCTGTAGCTGTCTGCGGTCGCGCCGTCGATTGAAAAGGTGACCTCGTCGATGCCCGAGTGCGCCAGCCGCCGCGCCTCGGCCTCGGAAAACGCGAGGCCGTTCGTGCTCGTATAGAGGTAGATGTGCGGGAAGTTCGTCTTGATGTACTCGCACATCTCGATCGCCCGCCTGTGGAGGAACGCCTCCCCGTAGTTGAAGAAATCGACGCGGTTGAGCGACGGCCCGACCTCGTCGATCACGCGCCGGAACAGCTCGAAGTCGAGCATGCCGGCCTGCCGCGTCCGGGTGATGCCGGTTTCCGGGGCGCAGCACGCCCCGGCGCACGAGATATTGCACGCGGCCGTGCACTCGATGAACATCCGCGCGGGCAGCCGACCCGCGTCGATCGAACGCGCGGTCGGGAGCTGGTCCTTCTTCAGCGGCAACTTCAACGGGCAGTCGCCGCAAAATGACGACCCGCCGTGGTTGAGTTCCTCGCGCAGCCGGCTGATCGACGGCCCCGTCCAGATATCTCCGACCGAGGTGGCGCGCGCGTCGCCCAGCACGCGATGGCCATACGGATCCGCGCAGCCGCACACCATCCGGCCGTCGCAGAGCATCACGAGGATGTCCCACGGCCATGAACACGTGAAGCGGGTTGCCAGATAGTTGAGGGACATTCTCAGACGCCAATCAGTTGACAGAACACAGTCCACACTTGACGGTCAAAAAAACGTTGAAATCCGGTCCCGAAGTCTCGCCGCTCCCATTGAACGCCGATCTGATCACCGTCGACTGTCACCTGTGAACTACTTCTTCGACAGGCCCCTCATATACGCCTCGAGCCGGTCGTTCTCGTACTTGACGGTATTGAGAAAGAGGCTTTCCGCCAGATAGGTTCGGCGTTCGGCCTCGGTCATCTGCTCGATCAGGTGTTGGATTTCCCTCACCATGTCCTCGAACGAGCGATCGAGGTCGCGCCTGGCGGTCACTTCCCGATAGAGCCCTTCCATGACGGCGAGCAGGTCGCCGTCCAGCACGATCTCGCTGCCCGTCGACGTCTTGATGATGCGCATACTACGCCCCGAAGCTCTCGAGAGCGGCCGGCTCGTCGACGTGCATCTCGATGAAATTATGAGAGCCGGTCAGCCTCAACATCGTCGCGACGCGTTTTTGCACGCCCGAGAGCTTGAGATGGCCGCCAGCGGCGTTGACCTGGCGGTAGACATCCATCAGGCAGCCGATCGTCGCGCTGTCCACATACGTGACCGGAGTCATGTCGATGAGAATGTCATGATTGCCCGCCGAGACGAGGCTGCTTATCGCCGACGAGAAGTCGCCCAGGATCGGATACATGAGGCGTGTTTCGCCGACGCGGACGATCGACACGCGGCCTGCCTGTTCGGTTGTGAGATGCATCAGTATGCTCCCGTGCGTGAGGGGGCGTCGGCCGACGACCGGCTGGGGCCATGGTGCTCGCCGCGCAGCTTCCGGATTCGGCGCGCCAGCCCGGTTCGCCCGCGATTGATGCGCGACTTGACCGTGCCTTCGGGAAGCCCCAGCCTGTCCGCGATCTCCTGGTAGGACAGCTCGTGAATGTCCCGCATCAGCACCGCCTCGCGGAGCGGCTCGGGCAGCGCCGCGAGCGCCTCCCGCAGAAGCGTCAGCCGGTCGCGTTGCTCGAGCGCGGCCATCGGTCCCGGATCGCGTGACGCCGGCGCCAGGTCGCTCGCGTCGACGGTGCGGTCGATCGTGGCGCGCTCCCTTCGCACGCTGCGGTAGTGGTCGATGCACAGGTTCCGGCTGACGCTGATCAGCCAGGTCTGAAAATTCGCGCGCCGGTCGAACGTGTCAAGCGACTTGAAGACCTTCAGAAAGATCTCCTGTGTGAGATCCTCGGCTTCCTCGTGTCCGCCGACGAACTGGTACGCGATGTTGAAGACCTTCCGCCGGTACAGGCGAACAACAGCGTCCCAGGCGGTCTGATCGCCCCCCAGGCACCGTTCAATGAGCGTCTCGATCGCCTCCGGCGAATGGGCCGGCACCTCGGCAGGCATCAGGGTTGTCAAGCAACGCGGGCAAGCCGATGATATCAGGTGATATAGTCGTCAGTCACCAAGCGTGGCGACAGGTTTCTTCCTCCACAACCACGAGCTCGTCTGCGACGGCGTGCCGGTGTCAGCGATCGCGGGCGCCGAAGGTACGCCCGTCTACGTTTACAGCGCCGCCGCCATCCGCGATCGGTATCACGAGCTCGACCTCGCGTTCGCCGATTACCCGCACCGGCTCCACTATGCGCTCAAGGCCAATTCGACCTTCGGCATCGTCAAGACACTGCGTGATCTCGGCAGCGGCGTGGATGCCAATTCGATTGGGGAGATCGACGTCGCGAGGCGAGCGGGTTTTGCTCCCTCCGACATTGTCTTCACCGGCGTCGGCAAGTCGGCCGCAGAGCTCGAATGCGCCGTTCCGCTCGGGCTGAAGGCGATCAACGTCGAATCGACCGGAGAGCTGGATCGTGTCGAGGCGATCGCCGCAAGGGTCGGCCGTCCAGTCCGCGTCGCCGTCCGCATCAACCCGGACATCGACGCGAAGAGCCATCCCCATATCTCGACCGGTCTCAAGATCAACAAGTTCGGTGTGCCGGCTGATGCGGCACGCGAGCTGATGGGTTCCATCCCCCTGCGCCCGCTGTTGCAGCTGGTGGCTGTTCATGTGCATGTCGGCTCGCAGATCACGAGCATCACGCCTCTGCGCAGCGCGGCGTCGCTTCGTCGCCGGCGTGGCCGAGGAGCTGAAACGCCGCGGGACGCCGCTCGAGTACGTGGATCTGGGCGGCGGCCTCGGCATTCCTTACGACGGCGGCCCCGCGGTCTCGGCGCGCGAGTATGTGTCCGCGCTTGTCGATGCGGTGCGTCCCACCGGTCTCTCCATCGTGATCGAGCCCGGCCGCTCGATCCTCGGCCAGGCTGGCGTCCTGATAGCTCGCGTGATCGATCTGAAGCCCCGAAACGCGCTCAGCGAGTTCGCGGTCATCGACGCGGGTATGACCGAGCTGATGCGCCCGGCGCTGTACGGAGCGTTTCACCGGATCGAACCGGTGCGCCCGCGCCCCGGCGCGCCGCGGCAGTATGAGATCGTCGGACCGGTCTGCGAGAGCAGCGACGTCGTCGGCCGCGACCGCGAGCTGGCACCGTTGGCGGTCGACGATCTTCTGGCCATCCTCGATACCGGGGCGTACGGATCTGCGATGGCGTCGAACTACAATCGCCGCCCCCTTCCGGTCGAGGTCCTGGTCGACGACGGGCGTTGGCGCGTCGTCCGCCGCCGGCAGACAGTCGACGACATGCTCGCGATGGAGGGCGAAGGGCGTTGACCGCAGATGTTGCTCAACCGTCAGCTGCTGCTCCGATTCAGATCGGACATCTGATCGCATTTGAAGGGCTGGATCAGAGCGGGAAACAGACGCAGGCCGAACTGCTGCGCGATCATCTGAAGGACGAGGGATGGAAGGCGCGCCTGGTGTCGTTTCCCGACTACGGGACGACAATCGGTGAGGAGATCGCCCGCGCATTGCAGGGGGAGCGCGAGTACGGCGCCGACGTCATGCAGTTGCTGTACATCGCCAATCGTTACGAACGAAAACCCGATCTGCAGCGGTGGCTGGACGGCGGGTTGGTGCTGGTGTGCGATCGGTACGTCGCGTCTAGCATTGCCTACGGCGAGGCGCAGGGGCTCGACCCGGTCTGGCTGATGGAAATGCAGAAGTTCCTGCCCGCGCCGTCCTTGACGATCGTGCTGGATATCGCACCCGAAACCGCCCTGCAACGCAAAGCCGTGGACCGCGACCGGTACGAGCGCGATCTCGCGATGCAAGCCCGTGTTCGGGACAGCTATCGCCGGCAGGCCGCGGAGCAGAGTTGGATCTGGCTGGACGGCGAACGTCCGAAGGATGCCGTCGCCGCCGATGTCTTCAGCGCTGTCGCGTCACGACTCGGGCGGCGGTGAGCGCGCGCACCTGCGCGACCCCACCTTCCTTCAGCGCGCGCGCACACGCTTCGAGCGTCGCACCGGTCGTGCTGACGTCATCGACCAGGAGCACGGTTTTCCCGATGAGCCGACGGGCGGTACGCGTCAACCGAAAGGCGCCGCGCACGTTCCCGTGGCGACGCCCGGCCGGGAGGCTGGACTGCGCCGAGGTTGCACGGATGCGTTGCAGCGCCGGGTAGACCGGAACGCGCAGCCGCCGGGCCAGATCGGCGGCCTGGTTGAACCCGCGCTCCCTTCGCCGCGACGGGTGGAGCGGCACGGCGACAGCGGCGTCGACCCCGTCGAGAAGATCCCTGCCTCGCTCGCGCATCAGCGCGGCCAGCGGCCCGGCAAGCGATCGCCGCCCGTCGTACTTCAGCGCGTGGACGATGGATCGAAGCGCCCCCTCGTACGCGCCGATCGCGCGGGATCGGTCGACGTGCCGGCGCGTACGCCGGCATCGGGTGCACCGGGCCAACGGCATGCTCATCGTGCGCCACGTCGCCAGGGGATCGCCGCAACCATCGCAGAGTGGCGGGGTCAGCGGTAGAATCGATCGCCAGCAGGTCGAACACACGGGACCGCCGGTCGGGTGATCGAGGAGCGCGTTACAGCCCGCGCACGCGGGGGCGAACAGGACGGCCAGCAGCGCGTCGCAGAACTGCACGCACGCCATTCCAAGCCGTAGCGCTTGCCATTCTCCCATGACGCCTTCCGGCTGATGCCGAGCGGCTTTGCCACCTCGGTCTGATTCCTGCGAACATGATTCAGTTCCCGCGCGACCGCATGCCTGCCGGTGCCGATTTCGCCGGGGGGAGCACGTTTTGAATCGGTGACAGCGAATCGGCGGACCTGTTCGCGGAGCGCGCGCATTGCGCGGCTGTCCGCAATGAACCGTTCGGCGTCACGCTCGTGGCTCGATCTGCTCCGCACTGCCCCACAGGCGCTCGAGACCGTAGAAGAGACGCGTCCCGGGCGAGAACACGTGGACGATGAAATCGAAGTAGTCGATCAGAATCCATTCGGATCGGTCGTAGCCCTCGACATGCGCGGGCTTCACGCCCTCGGCGGCCAGGGCCGCCATCACGCCGTCGGCGATCGCCCGGATCTGCCGGGCGTTGCTGCCGGACGCCAGGATGAAGTAGTCGGTGAACCCGCCAGCCTTCCGCAGGTCGAGGACGACGAGATTCAGCGCCTGCTTGTCTTCGGCGGCGGAAATCGCGACGTCGATCTGTTTCGGAAGACGCGCCGCCTTACGGCGTTTCTCAACTTTGGCCATGCAACCTGCCTGCCGCGGCGTCCGCCGAACGCTCGTCCTCGCGTCGGCCCGGCACCGTCGCTGTATAGAGGTAATGCTGTTCAATGTGTTGTTGGACGTCAGGCTCAACCAGCCCCGCGATCGGCTGACCATCCGCGAGCCGCGCCCGGATCGCAGTAGATGACACATCCGCGGTGGGCGCCTCGATCAAAAAGATCACACACGCGCCGTGCACGTCAGGATCGAGTACGGGTGTCATGCGTCCGCCGAGATCCGGCAGGTGCTGCGGCAGATCGATCACTGGGCATCCCGGGCGCGAAACAACCGCGAAGTGCGCCTGATCCAGAATGTCCGGATAGTCCTTCCACGAGCCGATCTCGATGAACGCATCGGCGCCGATCAGGAAAAACAATTCCGACGGAGCGAAGCCGCGCTCGTGAAAACGACGCAGGGTCAGGGACGTATACGAGGGGGCATCGTGGCCGAGCTCGACGTCGGTGGCTTGCCATCCGGCCCGGCCCCCCACCGTCAGTGCGACCATCGCAAACCGGTGATACGAGGAGGCGATCGGCTGCGGCCGGTGTGGCGGGATGTGGGTCGGGACCACGAACACTTGCGCCAGGCCGAGGGCGGATTGGGCCGCACGGCCCAGGTCGACGTGCCCGCGATGAATCGGGTCGAAGGTGCCGCCAAGAATGCCGATGCGGCGGGGCGGCAGGCGCTGCGTGCCTGAACGCTGCGTCATGGAACAAGTGTAGACGACTGGCGTTCGGCAAGCAGCCGATGCCACGCCGCTTCGAGCAGCTGCGCGACTCCTTGTCCGCTGACGGCGGAGATCCTGAAGAAGGGCAGGTGCAGCGCTTCCGCCCGGCGGGCGACCGCCGCCACACGGCTTTCGTCGTCGACTGCGTCGATCTTGTTCGCGGCTACCAGTTGTGGCTTGGCCGCCAGTTCCGGCCGGAACAGCTCCAGTTCGCGGCGGATGGTGTCGAGGTCGCTGACCGGATCACGGCCGCTCGCGCCGCTGATGTCGACGAGATGGACGAGTACCTTCGTGCGTTCGAGGTGGCGCAGGAACTGATGTCCAAGACCCAGGCCGCGGTGGGCGCCTTCGATTAAGCCCGGGACATCGGCGACCACGAAGCTGCGATCCTCGCTCAGGCTGACGACGCCGAGGTTGGGCGTGAGCGTCGTGAAGGGATACTCGGCGATTTTCGGCCGCGCCGCCGAGATGCGCGCGATGAGCGTCGACTTGCCCGCGTTGGGGAAACCCACGAGTCCGACATCCGCGAGCAACTTCAGTTCGAGCCGGAGATCCTTGACTTCACCGGGTTCGCCCGGCTGCACCTTGCGCGGCGCCCGGTTCGTGGAGGTCGCGAAATGCGCGTTGCCGAGGCCCCCGCGGCCGCCTTGCGCCACCAGCACCCGCTGGCCCTCTTCCGCGAGATCAGCGAGCAGCCGGTACGGGTGAGCCGGATCGTTCGTCTTCTCATGAACCAGCGTACCGACCGGAACCGGCAAGTCGAGATCTCCGCCGGTGCGGCCCGTCCGGTTGGACCCTTCGCCGTGACCGCCGCGTGGGGCGCTGAATTCAGGATGGAACCGATAGTGGATGAGGGTGTTGGTATGCGGACTGGCGACGATGTAGACCGAGCCGCCGTGTCCGCCATCGCCGCCGCTCGGCCCGCCGCGCGGCACTCGCTTTTCGCGCCGGAACGCGAGGCACCCGCGGCCCCCGTCGCCGGCCGCGATGTGAATGTCGACCTCGTCAACGAACATCGAATTTGATCATTGGATCATGGGTCGTCGGGTCATTGATTGAGGCGGGCGATCAATGACCCGATGTCCAGATGACCGGATGACCAGTTCTATTCGAGGGGGCTGATGCTGATGACGCGGCCGTGGGCGCCATGATTCTCGAACTTCACCCGTCCCGCGATCTTCGCGAAGATGGTGTCGTCCTTGCCGAGGCCGGCGTTCAGCCCCGCCCGAAACCGGCGTCCGCGCTGGCGGACGATGATCGTGCCCCCGGACACGACATTGCCGTCATGCGCCTTGACGCCGAGCCGCTGCGAGTTCGAGTCGCGGCCGTTACGGGAGCTGCCTTGTCCTTTTTTGTGAGCCATAGCTGTGATCCATAACTTGGTGAGCTGGTAATTGGCGAGCTGGTGAATGAATTAACCGGGTTCTTTCAACAGCAGCACATCACTCGCCCATCTCCAATTCTGCAAGTCCCGTTTCAGAATGTGATGTCCGTGATGCGCACGCGCGTGTAGGTGGCGCGATGCCCTTTGGTGCGCCGCATGCCTTTACGGCGTTTCTTCTTGAAGACGCGGATCTTTGGTCCGCGCGTCTCGCCATCCACCACGCCGACGATGCGAACGTCGGCGACGAACGGCGCGCCGGCCACGACCTCGCCGCCGTCCTTTTCGACGAGCAGCACCTGATCGAACGTCAGCTCGGCACCGGGTTCTCCGGCGGTCCCGTCCACCGTGATCACCCCACCGGGCGTCACCTTCACCTGACGGCCACCCGCCTGCACGATTGCATACATATTCAGCACCTGACCAAAGGGAGCAGTGTACAACCGAAGTGACTGGCTTGTAAACAGTTACAGGTCGACTTTGTGATGTCGCGGTTCGGCTGAGCGAATGAGTGGGCATCCTTGCCACCAGCCATCGAAGCTCGACAACTGGTCGTCCCCAGCGCCACCTCCACAACCCGGTTTCGGCGCTAAGCGGGCACGGCCCTACCGCGCTAAGATAGGGCCATGCGTTTCCGGACTGCCGTGCTCGTCAGTCTGTTCGCGGTCGCCCTGGGCTCGATGCGCGGCGACGCCCAGCAGCCGCAACAAGCAGCCGCAACCACAGCCGGCGCAGCCGCCGGGCCAGACCCCCGCCGGCGATCAACCGCCCCCCGCGGGTCAGCAACCGCCGCCAGTGTTTCGCGCCGGCATCAACTTCGTCCGGGTCGACGTCATCGTGACGGACAAGACGGGCGCGTCCGTGCCGAACCTGCAAGCCACCGATTTCGAGATCACCGAAGAAGGCAAGCCTCAGCAGATCGAAACATTCAAGTACGTCGAGCTCGATGGAGGCCTCCTGCCCGGCCCGGATGGTCCAGCGCGCCCGATTCGCACGGACTACGACGAGGAGTCGGAGGCCGCCCGCGACGACGTGCGGCTGTTCGGCGTGTTCCTCGACGATTATCACGTGCGAGACGGCAACAGTCTGGCCGCCCGCCAGCAGATCGCGCGGTTCATCGAGACCCAGCTCGGCCCTTCCGACATGGTAGGCCTGATGTATCCGCTCCAGCCGGCGGCGGCGGTGCGATTTTCGCGGAATCACGCCGCGATCAGGAAGGGCATCGAGGGTTTCCTCGGCCGCAAGTTCAACTACGAGCCCCAGAACGATTACGAGCAGCAGTATGCGAACTACCCGACCGAGATCGTCGAGCGTATCCGCAACCAGGTGTCGATGTCGGCGCTGCAGGCGCTGATCAGCCGCATGGGCGGGCTCAAGGAAGGCCGCAAAGCGCTGGTGCTCGTGAGCGAAGGCTATTCGAACATCCTGCCGCCGCAGATGCGGGACGCGAATGCGCAGTTTCCGGGACTCGGGAATCCGGCGGCGGGGAATCCGTTAGCGGGGGACAACGATCCGAATGAAGCCCGCGCGCAGTGGATCGCGAGCCTCGACATGGACAGCGACCTGCGCGAGGTCTATGCGGCGGCCAACCGCAACAACGTCGCGATTTACCCGGTCGACCCGCGCGGACTGTCGACGGGGGAGTTCGGGGTTGATCAGAACATCGGCGGTCGCAGCAGCCGCGACTTCCTGAACTCCACGATCGACACCCTGCGCCTGCTCGCCTCGGAGACGGACGGCCGCGCGATCGTCAACCGCAACGATCTTACGCTCGCCATGAAACAGATCGTCCGCGACTCGAGCGCGTACTATCTCGTCGGTTACAGCTCGACGCTCGCGGCAGCGGACGGGAAGTTCCACGAAATCAAGGTTCGCGTGAAGCGGCCCGGAATCCAGGTGCGCGCGCGCAGGGGCTATTGGGCGCTCACGTCCCAGGAAGTCGCGCGCGTGCTCGCTCCCGCCAAACCGGCTCTGCCCAAGGCGGTGGAGACTGCCATCGCCGCCATCGCCGTACCCTCCCGTTCCCGATTGATCCGCACGTGGATAGGGACCGACCGCGGCGAGAACGGGAAGACGCGCGTCACATTCGTCTGGGAGCCGGTGCCCCCGCAGCCGGGCACAGCGGCCCGCGGTCCTGCCGGACAACCGGCGCGCGTCGCCCTGACAGCCGTAGGGCCGGACGGCGCCCCCTACTTCCGCGGTCGTGTGCCCGACGCTCTCGTCACCGCGCCGCCGCCGGCGACCTCCGCACCGGCACGCGTAAGCTTCGAGGCGAAGCCGGGCAAGATTCAGCTGCGCCTGTCGGTTGAGGGCGCCGCCTCCGAGGTGCTCGACGCGGAAACGCGGGAATTCGCGGTTCCGGACTTGACCTCACCACAGACGGCGCTCGGGACACCGGAGGTATTTCGGGCGCGAACGATCCGGGATTTTCAGCAGCTGAAAGGAGACCCGAAGGCGGTGCCGGTTGCTGCGCGCGAGTTCAACCGGACCGATCGGCTGCTGGTCAGGATCCCCGCCTGGGGTCCTGCTAATACGACCCCGAAGCTCACGGCGCGGTTGCTCAATCGAGGCGGTCAAGCGATGAGCGAGCTGCCGATCGGTCCCGCCGCGTCTGCCGGTGCGCCGTTCGAGATCGACATGCCGCTTGCCGGTCTGGCGCCGGGCGAGTACGTCCTCGAAGTGTCGGCCGCCGGTGAGGCCGGCGAAGCCAAAGAGCTCGTCGGGTTTCGCGTAAGCTGATCGGATGCGGCTCTTGCTCGCCGGCGCGCTCGCGCTCGGCCTCGCTGATCAGACGTCGGTCGCCGGTCCCGAGCGTACGCCGGTCAGCGTCGACGCGGTAGCCGCCGACGCGGGCGGCAGGCTGGTCGCCGACCTCGCACCGGCGGACTTCGAGATCCTCGACGAGGGCAGTACGCGGACGATCGACAGCGTGCGCCTCATCAGAGCGGATGGTTCCGCGGGACCAGGCGAGGCGCTCCACCCGGTTCTTTCTGCGGCCGACGAGCAGGTGGAAGCCGCTCGTGACGGAACGCGGCTCTTCGCATTCTTCCTCGACGAGTATCACGTGACGCCCGGGGCCGATGCCGCTCGCGCCCGCGAGGCCCTGCGGCGTTTCGTGGACGAACAGCTCGGACCTCGCGATCTCCTGCTGGTCGTCAAGCCGCTTGATTCGCTGGTCACGCTGCGCCTGACACGAGATCTCGAGGCGGCCCGCCGTGCGATCGCGAACTTCGAGGGACGCAAGGGAGCGCTCGATCCGCGAGGTGCGTTCGAGAAGGACTACATCGGTGCGGGCCCGGGGCGGGTCGAGGCCGTACGACAGCAGATCGTCACGTCGGCGCTCAATGCGCTTGCCACTCACCTCGCGGGGCTCGGCACCTCCCGAAAAACGCTCGTCGTCGTGAGCGAAGGTTTCAGCCCCGCCCCACGACGCCGGGGCGATGAGTCGCTGCCGACGCTGGAGAGTGTCATTCGATCGGCGAATCGGGCGGGCGTCTCCGATCTATCCGATCGATCCTCGGGGACCCGCGGCACCGCCCGGGCGTGGCGACGGCGCCGTCCAGGACACGACGGGCCAAGACGTGCTGCTCGCGCTGGCGAACGACACTGGTGGCCGCCCGGTGCTCCGATCGGCCGATCTCGCCGGAGCCTTGAGAGACATCGCCCGTGAGGCGAGCAGCTACTACCTGATCACATTTCAATCGGAGCGTGAGGCGGACGGCAGGTTCCACGCGCTGAACGTCAAGGTGCGACGGCCCGGGATCCAGCTGCGCGCTCGCAAGGGGTATTGGACGGCCTCGGCCAACAGCGCATGGCGATCGCGGTTGTCGGCGAGCGCCGAAACCGCCCGTCCGCGGGAGCTTCCGCGCCGGACCAGTCCGCTGATTCGGCCCTGGTTCGGACTCTCGCGGGGCGAGGGTGGCAGGACGCGCGTCAGCTTTGTCTGGGAACCAGCTGCCAGAGTCCCCGGCGATCGAAGCCGCACGCTGGCACCGGTGCGTATCACGTTGAAAGCGTCGAAGCCTGATGGCACCCTGGTGTTCGAGGGCGCGGTCCGTCCGACCGGGCCGGCGATGGCGGCAGAGTCGGGCGATGAACCACCACAAGCCGTGTTCGAGGCGGCCCCGGGCCGGTTGCGCGTGCAGATGTCGATTGAGGATGCCGCTTCGCGCGTCGTCGATACCGACGTTCGTGACGTGGTCGTCGGGCCGCTCAGCGGACCGCTGGTGCTCGGAACGGCCGAAGTGCTGCGCGCCAGCAATGCGCGTGCGTTCCGCGCGCTCGCAGCCGATCCGGCCGCGGCGCCGGCCGCCGCCAGGGTGTTCAGCCGCTCCGAACGGCTGCTCATTCGCGTGCCGGTCTACGCCGCGGACCAGTCAGCCTCGTTGACGGCGAGTCTCGGGAGCAAGCCGGGAGCGGCAATGCGCGCGCTGACGGTGACCCGGTCGTCACGTCCCGACTTGTATGAGGTCGACCTGCCGCTTGCCGGCCTGGCCGCTGGCGACTACGTCGTCGAGCTGAGCGCGAAGAGTCGCCGGCGCGCGCGTGCCATCGACATCCTCCCGTTCCGCGTCACGCCCCCAGGGCCGGTTCGTTGGCGGCGCGCGCGCTGCGACGCGGTGTAGTCGAATCATCTCCCACAAATCAGACAAATGTGTTGAATAACATTTGGGGTACACAATCGTGTAGCTCATCCACATGGGCGCGCGCCGGGGCTGTTTGCCCGGAAGTGCTGGTAAATACAGCTGATTCAGCGCCTTTTGAACGCTCCCGCAATGGAACCACCCTTGCTACAACGCCCACCAAATGATACCGGATTTGGCGTGAGTTCGAGCTCGGCCTCGAATTGGATGGAACCTGCCGCCGCCCATGCCGGTGAAGTCAGAAAACTGTCGACGCTGCTGGAAACCAGCCAGGCGCTGTCGTCGACGCTCGATCTGAAGGAGGGTCTGCGGCGCGTGCTGGAGATTCTCGGCCGCCACCACGGTGCGATTCGCAGCACGGTGGTGCTGCTCAACGAGGAGACGGGGGAGGTCGAGGTCGAGGCGTCGGCCGGCAGGGTCACGGCCGGCAAGCGAGCGCGGTACCGGCTTGGCGAAGGCATTACCGGCAAGGTCGTGCAGACGGGGAAGCCGATCGTCGTGCCGCGGGTCAGCCGCGAGCCGATGTTCCTCAATCGCGCTGCGGATCGCCCGGAACTGCCCGACCAGGAGCTCAGCTACGTCTCGGCGCCCGTCTCTCTCGAGGGTCGAACGGTGGGCGCCGTCGGCATCGATCTGAACTTCAGGGCCGATCGCGACTACAACCGCACCGTCAAGTTCCTGGGGGTGGTCGCCTCGATGATCGCGCAGGCGGTGAGAGTGCACCGGCTGATTCATGCGGAGCGCCAGCGCCTGGTCGACGAGAACACCCACCTGCGCCAGGAGCTGAAGGAACGGTACGATTTCTCGAACATCGTGGGCACCAGCGGCCCGATGCGCCAGGTCTACGAACAGGTGGCGCAGGTGGCGCGGACCAACACGACGGTGCTGCTGAGGGGCGAGTCCGGAACCGGCAAGGAATTGATCGCGCACGCGATTCACTACAACTCGTCGCGCGCGAAAAAGCCCTTCATCAAGGTGAGCTGCGCGGCGCTTCCGCACGATCTCATCGAATCGGAACTGTTCGGATACGAGAAGGGGGCCTTCACCGGCGCGCAGACGGCGAAGAAAGGCCGGTTCGAGCTCGCCGAGGGCGGCACGCTCTTCCTCGACGAAGTGGGCGAGCTCAACCTGAGCACGCAGGTGAAGCTGCTCCGCGTGCTGCAGGAGCGCGAATTCGAGCGTCTGGGCAGCACCGAAACCACACGCGCGAACATCAGGCTCGTCGCCGCAACTAACAAGGATCTGGAGAAGGCGATCACGGCGGGGGAGTTCCGCGAGGACCTGTTCTACCGGCTCAACGTGTTCGCGATCTTCGTGCCGCCGCTGCGCGAGCGCCGGCCCGACATACTTCTCCTCGCGGATCACTTCGTCGAGAAGTTCGCGCGCGAGCACGGGAAGAAACTCAAGCGGATTTCCACACCTGCCATCGACATGCTGGCGAGCTATCACTGGCCGGGCAACGTCCGTGAACTCGCCAACGCGATCGAACGGGCGACCGTGGTGTGCGACGGGCAGGTGCTGCACGCCCATCACCTGCCGCCCACCCTGCAGACGGCCGAAGCGTCCGGCACGGGGCAGACCGCGTCGCTGAGCGACGCGCTCGAGGCATTCGAAAAGGACGCGCTGCAGGATGCGCTGAAGAGTGCCCGCGGGAACCGGGCCAAGGCGGCCCGGCTGCTGGCCACGACCGAGCGGATCTTCAACTACCGCGTGCGGAAATATGGCATCGACTGGCGGCGGTTCAAGACCTGAATCCGCATCGACAAGGTTGTAGGGAGGGAGAGGAGGAACGACAAATCAGTAGCTCTCGGCGGTGAGCCCAGTTACATCGTTTCGCCGTTGACTGTTGACAGCGTCGGGCCGCCGAGCCGGTGGCCCTTTCAGGTCGCCGGGTGTGAACGGTCAACGGTGAACTCCGATTGCGGCCGAACGTCGAGGGGTGAGGCTGAAGCCGTGCTCACGCATACATGCCGCGCATCCGCGTGACCGTTGCGACGCGGTTGATCGCGACGATGTAGGCGGCGGTGCGCATGTCCACCTTGTACTTGAGCGTGGTCTTGAGGACGGCGTCCAGGGCTTCGCACATCTTGGCCTCGAGCCGTTCGTTCACTTCCTTTTCCGTCCAGAAATAGCCATACCGATCCTGCACCCACTCGAAGTACGACGCAGTGACGCCGCCGCTGTTGGCGAGGATATCCGGGACGACCAGCACCCCTCGCTCGTGGAGGTGGCGGTGCGCCTCCGGAAGCGTGGGGCCGTTGGCCCCCTCGACGACTATTCTTGCGTGGATCGACGGCGCGTTGTCCATCGTGATCTGGTTCTCGAGCGCCGCCGGAATCAACACGTCGACTTCCAGCTGGAACAGCTGCGCGTTGGTGATCGGCTCGCCGCCCTCGAACCCTTCAACGGTCTTGCGGCGATCGACGTGCTCCGCGAGCTTCGTCAGGTCGAGGCCCTTCGGGTTGTAGACACCGCCCTTCCAGTCGGTGATGGCGACAATCTTCGCTCCGATCTCCGAGAGCAGGCGCGCGCTGACCGACCCGACGTTGCCGAACCCCTGGACGGCGACCGTCGCGCCCTTGATGTCGAATCCGAGGTGTTTGGCGGCCTCGCGTGTGGCAATCATCACGCCTCGACCGGTCGCTTCGGTCCGACCGAGTGAGCCCCCGAGCTCGAGCGGCTTGCCCGTGACCACGGCGGTCTCGGTGTGGCCCACGTGCATGCTGTACGTGTCCATCACCCACGCCATCACTTGGGCATTGGTGTTGACGTCGGGGGCCGGGACGTCCTTCTCGGGCCCGATGGCATCGATAATTTCGGCGATGTAGCGGCGCGTCAGCGCCTCGAGTTCCCGGCGCGACATTCGCGTCGGATCGCAGATGACCCCGCCCTTGCCTCCGCCGAACGGGATGTGCGCGACCGCGCACTTCCACGTCATCCAGGCCGCGAGCGCCGTCACTTCGTCCAGCGAAACGCCCGGGTGATACCGGATGCCGCCCTTCGCCGGGCCAAGGGTGATGTTGTACTGGACGCGGTAGCCGGTGAAGACTTCGATCTCGCCGTTGTCCATCTGGACCGGGCACGAGACGGTGATCTGGCGCTTGGGGTGCGTCAGGATTTTCCAGATGCCCGGCTCGAGGTTGAGGAGCCTGGCCGCTCCGTCGAACTCCTGCAGCATCGCATTGAAGATCGATCCGTTCGGCGTCATCACCCTCTCCGTAGACTGACAACGGCAGACTAGCACAAGAGCCTCAGCTGTCCGCTTGTCGCTCTCAGCGGCCGGCACATCGGAGAGCGGATCATGGAAAGCTGCCGCTGGATGACTGCGCCCGGCAGCTCAGGGCCGAAAGCCGATCGCGTCCGATATAATCATCACCATGAAGACGGCCGCGGAGACGGACAAGCAGCGGTGGGAGCGCGAGACGCTCGCACCCGCGCTGAAGGAGTCGCCCGAACGCGCCGCCTCGTTCACGACGATCTCCGGCCGTCCGATCGAGCGTCTCTACACGCCTGAGGATCTTGCGGGAATCGACCCCGTCGGAGACATCAACGACCCCGGACGCTTTCCTTATACCCGCGGCATTCATGGCACCGGCTACCGCGGCAAGCTCTGGACGATGCGTCAATTTGCGGGGTTCGGCACGCCCGAGGACACCAACCGTCGTTACCGGGCGCTCCTCCAGGCCGGCGGTACCGGCCTGAGTGTGGCGTTCGATCTGCCGACCCTGATGGGTCGCGATCCGGACCACGAGCTGTCGATGGGGGAGGTCGGAAAGTGCGGCGTCAGCGTCATGTCGCTGGCCGACATGGAGGTGCTGTTCGACGGCATCGCGCTCGGCGGCATCACGTCGTCGATGACGATCAACTCGCCGGCGGCGATGATTTTCGCGATGTATCTGGTCGTCGCGGAACAGCAGGGGGTCGCGTGGAACGCGCTGTCGGGCACGATTCAGAACGACATCCTGAAGGAGTTCATCGCGCAGAAGGAGTACATCTTCCCGCCGCGGCCGTCGATGCGGATCATCACGGACATCTTCGGGTTCTGCTCGAAGGAAGTGCCCCGGTGGAACACGATTTCGGTGAGCGGGTATCACATCCGCGAGGCCGGCGCGACCGCGCTCCAGGAGCTCGCCTTCACACTCGCCGATGGGCTCGAGTACGTGCAGTGGGGTGTGGAAGCGGGTCTCGACGTCGACGACTTCGTCCCGCGGATGTCGTTCTTCTTCAACGCGCACAGCGACTTCTTCGAGGAGATTGCGAAGTATCGGGCGGCGCGGAAAATCTGGGCCGAGGCCCTGCGGGACCGGTTCGGCGCCAGGGACGAGCGATCGTGGAAGCTGCGCTTCCACGCCCAGACAGCCGGCGTCTCGCTCACCGCGCAGCAGCCGTACAACAACGTCGTCCGGACCGCGCTGCAGGCGTTGTCGGCGGTGCTCGGCGGGACCAACTCGCTCCACACCAATTCGCTCGACGAGGCGCTGGCGCTGCCGACGGAGGAGGCGGCCACGCTGGCGCTGCGGACACAGCAGATTCTCGCTCATGAGAGCGGCGTCACCGACTTCGTCGATGCGCTCGGCGGCTCGTTTTTCGTCGAGAAACTGACGAAGGAGCTGGAAGAGGGCGCGCTGGCGTACTTCGACCGGATCAACCGCCTGGGGGGCATGGTCGAGGCGATCGAACGAGGGTTTCCTCAAAGGGAGATCGCCGAGAGCTCATACCGCTTCCAGCGTGAGGTCGAGCGCAGGGAGCGGATCATCGTCGGGGTCAACGACTTCGTGCAGGAAAGCGAGCCATCGATCGACATCCTGCACATCGACGAGCGCGCCTCGGAGCGGCAGATCGGCCGGTTGGACGACCTGAAGCGGACACGCGATAACGGGCGCGTCGGTCGGGCCCTGGCCGGCTTGCGCACGGCCGCCAGCGGAACCGGGAACCTGATGCCGCCGATTCTCGAAGCCGTCCGCGCCTATGCGACGCTCGGTGAGATGTGCGATGCGCTGCGCGAGGTGTGGGGCGAATACGAGGAAGTGCCGGTCGTGTGAAATTGCAGATGTAATTTCAGATTTCAGACTGGAATTGCAGATTGACCGCAGATTGTAGATTGCAGATCGTAGATTGAAGATGCGAAAGCTGCGCGTGGTCATCGCCAAGCCCGGGCTGGATGGCCACGATCGCGGGGCGAAGGTCATTGCCCGCGCATTGCGCGACGCGGGCATGGAGGTCGTCTACACGGGCCTGCGCCAGACGCCTCAACAGATCGTGTCGGCCGCCCTGCAGGAGGACGCTGACGTCATCGGGTTGTCAATCCTGTCGGGCGCTCACAATCACATCGTGCCGCGGCTGATGGCGCTCCTCAAGGAGCAGGGGCTCGATGACGTCCTGGTGGTGATTGGCGGGATCATTCCGGACGTGGACGTGCCTAGACTGAAGGAGATTGGCGTGAAAGGGATTTTTCTGCCGGGGACGCCGATGCAGGCGATCATCGAATTCATCCAGGCACACGCACGGGCACGGACCGCTCTCGGGTGACGACCTGTTCCGCTCAGCTGACGAGGCTTGTCGCTCACCGCCGTCACCTGTCAGTGGCAAGCGTCGACCGGCTCGCTGACCATGACGAGCCGGGAGCCGCGAGAGCTGGGAGCTACAGAATTCAGTCCTATAACCGATAGTATCAAAGTGCCCCCCACGCTCCTTCTCGCCGACGACAGCGTTACGATCCAACGCGTGATCGAGCTGACGTTCGCGGACGAGGACGTTCGCGTCATCGCGGTCAGCAATGGCGAGGAGGCGATTGCCCTGCTGAACCGGACGCCCCCGGATATCGTGCTGGCCGACGTCGGCATGCCGGGTCCGAGCGGCTACGACATCGCGCAGCACATCAAGGACACGCCCCGTCTGGCGCATATTCCGGTCGTCCTCCTGACCGGGGCGTTCGAGCCCATCAATCAGGCGAAGGCGGCGGCCGTCGGGTGCGACGGTCGTTCTGGCCAAACCGTTCGAACCGCAGCTTGTCATCGGACGTGTCAAGGAGCTGCTCGCCAGCCCGAAGCGCCCGGCCGCGCCGCCGGCGGCTCCCTGGTCTGCTCTTCCTCTGCCGGCGTCCGGCCCTGCAGCACCGTGGCCGCCGTCAGGCGCTGCCCCGGGCGGGGCGGGTGAGGCCACGGTGCCCCGACCGCCTGCAGCCGGGAACGACTATTTCGATCGGCTCGACCAGGTCTTCGCGAGTCTCCCGGCTCCCGAAACGATGAAGGCTGCGCCACCAACCGTGAGTGCCAACATCGACTGGTTCGGATGGACGAGTCCAGCTGTCGACGTGCCGCTGGAGGAGGACACATTCGAATCGGCCCTCGCCGCAGGACATGCCGGAGCTTCCGTTGTCGCGTGCAGTTCCTGCCCCTGCGGGTTCTGCCGGAGAAGCTGAGGGATTGTCGCCCGCCGCACCTGCGATTCCTGCATCCGAGCCCGTCAGCGCCGCTCTCGCGCCAGAGATTACGCCGCCACAACAGCCACGGGCGATGCCGCCGTTGGCCGACGCATTCGCCGCTCTGCTGGCCGCGGAACAGTCCGCGCCTTCGCCGTTAGGGACGCCCGCCTGGCCGGCTGGCCCCACGCCAGCGCCGTTCCTCCCAGATCTTGTCGAGCAGGTGACACACAACGTGCTCGAGCAGCTCTCTGATCGCGTCGTCCGTGAAACGGTCAGGGACGTCGTGACAGAAGTCGCCGAACGTCTTGTCCGCGGAACGGCGAGAGAGGTCGTGACGGAAGTCGCCGAGCGCATCGTGCGGGAGGAAATAGAGAGGATCAAGAGCTCGATCAAGTAACTGGCGAATCGGTGACTTGATGAACTGGTCCCTCATCGCCAACTCGCTAGCTCACCAACTCACCAACTTGTAATACGATCCCCTGATGTCTCGTTCGCGGACCTCCCCGACAAGTCTCGATCCCACGCGCTTGCGGCTCCCGGAAAAACCGGCGTTGGAAGGCCTCGAAGCCAAGTGGATGCCGCGCTGGGAAGACGAGCGCGTCTATCGCTTCGAGCGCGGGCGGCGGCGCGCTGAGGTCTTCTCCGTTGATACGCCGCCGCCGACTGTGAGCGGATCGCTGCACGTCGGCCATGTCTTCTCGTACACGCACACCGATGTCATCGCGCGTTTTCAGCGAATGCGAGGCAAGGCGGTCTTCTATCCGATGGGGTGGGATGACAACGGGCTGCCTACCGAGCGCCGCGTGCAGAATTACTACGGCGTCCGGTGCGATCCGTCGCTGCTGCACGACCCTGCCTTCCGCCCTCCCGAGAAACCGGGCAAGCACCCGATCTCGATCTCCCGGCGGAATTTCATCGAGCTCTGCAACCGGTTGACGGCCGAAGACGAGAAGGCCTTCGAGCATCTGTGGCGATATCTGGGCCTCTCCGTCGACTGGTCGATGACGTACGCCACGATCAGCGCGCGTGCGCAACGCGTCTCGCAGGTGGCGTTCCTTCACCTTCTGCAGCGCGGATTGGCGTATCAGCTCGAAGCGCCGACGTTGTGGGACGTGGACTTCAAGACGGCAGTGGCGCAGGCCGAGCTCGAGGATCGCGAGCTCGCGGGAGCGTACCATCGCGTCAGGTTCGCCGTCGCGTCCTCGCTGCCCGCGGCGGGTTCGAGCCAGTCGAGTAGCCCAGAGCCGGTCCTCGAGATCGAAACGACGCGGCCCGAGCTGATTCCTGCATGCGTGGCGCTCGTCGCACATCCGGACGATCCGCGCTACCAGGCAGTGTTCGGCCGCGACGCTATTACCCCGCTCTTCGGCGTGCGCGTGCCGATCAGGGCCCACCCGCTGGCCGACCCCGAGAAGGGGAGCGGCATCGCGATGATCTGTACCTTCGGCGACGTCACCGACGTCACGTGGTGGCGTGAGCTCAGCCTGCCGGTGCGGGCCGTGATTCAGCCCGACGGCACGTTGCGGCCGCTGCAATGGGGAGCGCCCGGATGGGAATCCGCCGACGCCGAACGGGCGAGCCGCTCGTACGCGCCGCTGGCCGGACTATCCGCGTCGAAGGCGCGAACCGCAATCGTGGATCAGTTGTGCTCTTCGGGCGATCTCGTCGGCGAGCCGCGGCCGATCACCCACGCCGTCAAGTTCTACGAGAAGGGAGATCGACCTCTCGAGATCCTGACCAGCCGCCAGTGGTTCATCAAGACGCTCGACTTCCGCGAGGCGCTGATCGCGCGGGGGCGGGAGATCGCGTGGCATCCGGCGTACATGCGGACCCGCTTCGAGAACTGGACTAACGGTCTGAACGGCGATTGGTGCATCAGCCGTCAGCGTTTTTTCGGTGTGCCGTTCCCGGTGTGGTATCCGCTAGATGCGGACGGGCGCGTCGTGTATGACCGCGTCCTCCCCGCGCGGGAAGATCAGCTGCCGGCCGACCCGTCGACTGACATACCCGACGGCTACCGGGCCGAGCAGCGAGGGCAGCCCGGGGGTTTCATCGGCGATCCCGACGTCATGGACACCTGGGCCACCTCCTCGCTGACGCCGCAGATCATCTGCGGCTGGCCCGACGATCCCGAGCTCTTCAGCCAGACCTTTCCGATGGATCTCCGTCCGCAGGCTCACGACATCATCCGGACCTGGCTGTTCGACTCGGTGCTCCGCGCGCATCTCGAGCACGGCACGTTGCCGTGGACCAACGCCGCGATCTCGGGGTGGGTGCTGGATCCGGATCGCAAGAAGATGTCGAAGTCGAAGGGGAATGTCGTCACACCGATGGCGCTCCTCGAGGAGCACGGCTCCGACGGCGTGCGCTACTGGGCCGCGAGCGGCCGGCCGGGAACCGATACGGCGTTCGACACCAACCAGATGCGGGTCGGCCGGCGGCTGGCGATCAAGCTGCTGAACGCATCGAGGTTCGCCCTCGCCTCGGCCGAGCCGCAGGGATCCATCATCGCGGCCGTCGATCGCGCCATGCTGCGAAACCTGGCGACGCTCGTTGACGAAGCGACGCGCGACCTCGAAGGATACGACTACGCCCGCGTGTTGCAGCGTACCGAGGAGTTTTTCTGGCGGTTCTGCGACGACTATCTGGAGCTCGTGAAGGGCCGCCGCTACGGCGAACAGGGCCCTGAGGCCGCCGCGTCCGCGAACTCGACGCTCGTGGCGGCACTATCCGTGCTGCTGCGTCTGTTCGCGCCGTTCCTGCCCTTTGTGACCGAAGAGGTCTGGTCGTGGTGGAAAGACGGCTCCATTCATACGTCGGTCTGGCCGTCGCGCGACGAACTCAACCAGCTGCTGGGGGAGGACTCCGAAGGGCGCCGGATGGCCGATCAGCGAATCTACGACTGGGCGACCGAAGTGCTGTTCGAGGTCCGCAAGCAACGCTCGGAAGCCAAGCAACCGATGCGGGTTGCGATTACCAAGGTCACCATCAAGGCGCCGGATGCCGCTGTGTCTCAGTTGATGCCACACGTGGAGGCGGATCTGAAAGCCGCCCTGCGCGTGAACGCTTTCGAAACGCTCCAGGGCGAACCGCGCGAGTTCGTCGTGGCGGGCTACGACCTGTAAGCAGCGGGCAGGACTCGCGGCGCGTCCGGACTCACGGCGTCTCGAACAGGGTCGAACCGGGCTTGTCCCATTCCTGCTCGAGCAGCTCGGGATAGCAGTCGTATTCCAGTTCCAGCAGGTCGCCGTTCAGTCCCTGACGCCGGTACAAGGTCATGCTCATCTGCCAGGGCCGCGTGTACACCTTCGGATCTTCGAGGGTAACTTCATACAGCAAGTGATCGGGGCCCGTCGGGGTGTAGCGTTCGACGACATGCAGCTCCTCGCTATGGAAGTTTCCCGCGCGGTCGAGCCAGGTCCTGTCGCTGAGGTGAATCACGTCGACGACGAGCGTGTTCCCCTCCCACCGGCCGCGCGAGTCCCCCATCCACCAATCGATCGGGCCGGCGGGGTGCGGGTTCCCATTCATGAAGACCGAGCGAACCGCGTGCAGATACTCGTAAAGGATCGTGACCCGGTCGGCCTGCTGCACGATCCGGAACGGGTGCGGCATGTAAGTGACGCGCGGGACCCCAGGGAGATAGCACCTGGTTTCTGGATCGAGCTTCGCCCGGTTTGCGAAGTTCTCCTTCTTTTTTGCGAGGGCCCAGGGCTGATAGGGAATCGCACCCCCAACCACGACGCCGTGCCCGGGTGGCACGCCGAGGCTCGCGGGATGATCTTCGATGTCCCACACGGCCGCATTGAGGACCTGCCAAACACCCTGCAAGTCCGGGTGCCCGTCTCGCGTGCGCGGTGGTGTATAGGTCTGCTTCGCCGGGCTCTGGCCGGCGAGGGGCTCCGGCGCCAGCGTGAAGATCCCCGCCAGGATGCTCAGGGCGATCCACGACCCCACGAACCAGCGTCTCACGGGACAACTCCTCTCGGCTGCTGGGCGCAAACCACTAGTTCGGAGGGACCACTCCCCTGAACCACTTGAACCCCAGGGCGCGATTGTGGGCCGTCGCATGGTTACCCTCGTGGCACGCGTTCTCCCAGGTTTCATCCGCATACGGGTCGCCGCCGCCTCCGCCGGCACGCCGGATCGGGAGGCGAATCTTCCACGGCCTGGTAAACACCTTCGGGTCCTCAATCGTGACCTCGTAATCGATGATGTTCGCGGCCGCCAGCGTGAAGCGCTCGACCACATGCGCGTTATCGCTGAAAAAATTTCCTACCTGATCGAGCCAGTTCTTCGCGTTGAGATTGGTCACGTCGACGACCAGCGTATTGCCCTCCCAGGAGCCCCGGGAGTTGCCCATCCACAGCTTGACGTTCGCTCCGACTCCCCGTGGACGTGCGTCCGTGGGGATGTATCGATAGTAGTGGCCAAGGTTGTACAAGAGGACCACGTAGCCAGGGCCCTGAAGGATCTCGAACCCGCCTCGATACGTGGCGCGCGGGACGGCGTACAGACAGAAGGTCTGTGGATCCGGGTATAACCGCCCGTATTCGCCTGGCAGCCCTCGCGCCAGCCCCGCCCGATGCTCATTGCGGACGGCCAACGCCCACGGCTGGTAGGGAATCTTGCCGTCCGGCGGATCGGAGATGAAGCTTTCCTCGGGCGGCGAGCTGATGTCCACATACGGATGGTCTTCGATATCGTCGCCGCCGGGCGTGCCCGCCCACCGTCCCCGGAGATCCGGAGTGTTTTCGCGTGTACGTGGCGGGGTGAAAGGAGGCAGCTTCGCGCGCTCGAGAGCCCAACTCCTGGCGCCCGGCTCCTTCGGAGCGTCTCGCGGATACAAGGCCTGGCTCGCGGTGGGGATTGGCACCACCGTCACAGCGCCCAGGCACGCGCCGAACGCCATCATCCGAACGAAAACGCGATTCCTCACCTGATGCCTCGTTTTCGAGAATTCCGAAACCCCGGCACACCGTCTTGAAATAGCGCTTCGGTTGTCTTGACGCGGGAGCACGCGTTCGAAACGACCGCGGCTGGCGACCGTATCAGAACGGGCCGAACAGCGTCAATTCAAAAGTACCACTTGCGCGAGTCCCGGCTTCGTGCGCGGCTGGCGCACCGCTTCGTGAGGCCGAACTGCTAGACTGGCTCCGCCTGAGAGTGCACGCCGGCGCCGAAAGGCGGGCGGCGATGAGCTGAGCGCGCGCGTTCTGCGCGGGGAGCCCTTGCAAGCGTTAGATCCGGAACACTACCGCGACCTTGTTCGCCGGGCGCTCGACGAAGACCTGGGTGCCGGCGACGTCACGACCGACGCGACGGTCGCCTCCGGCCTTCGCGCCCGCGGCGTCTTTCTGGTCAAGGCCGACTGCGTGCTGGCAGGGCTCGATGTCGCCATCGAGGCCTTCCGTCAGCTCGATCCGAGGATCGAGGCAAGGCCGCAGAAGCGCGACGGAGACCGCCTCCGTCCTGGTGAAGAGATTGCCGAAATCATCGGCTCGGCCCGGGCCCTTCTGATTGCCGAACGAACCGCTCTCAATTTTCTGCAGCGGCTCTCGGGCATCGCCACGCTGGCACGGGCGTTCGTCAACGCCGCCGGCGGCCGCATCGTGGTCCTCGATACGCGGAAGACCACCCCGACGCTGAGGGCACTGGAAAAGTACGCCGTCACCGCGGGGGGCGCCACAAATCATCGTTTCGGGTTGTTCGACGCGTTTCTCATCAAGGACAACCACGTGCGGCTCGCCGGTGGGGTCGCCTCTGCCGTCGCCCATGCTCGCAGGCATCGCCCGGACTTGACGGTTGAAATCGAGGCGCAAAGCCTCGATCAGGTGGACGAGGCGCTCGAGGCCGGCGCCGACATCATTCTGGCCGACAACCTGTCGCTCGAGGACACGCGCGAGACCGTGCGTCGGGCGCGAGGGCGCGCGAAAGTGGAGATCTCGGGCGGGGTCACGCTGGAACGTCTGCCTGAGCTCGCCAGCACCGGGGCGGACTATGTGTCGGTCGGCGCGCTGACGCATTCGGCGCCTGCGGCCGACATCAGCTTCGAAATCGAGCCGTGACGCTGCCGCCTGACTTCTCCGAGGCGATTGAACGCGCGCGCCCGCGGCTCGGTTCCCTCGCCTCGTCGATTGCATTCTTTTCGAGTATCGGGTCGACCAACGACGTCGCATCGAGCCTGGCAGCTGCCGGGCGGGCAGGAGGGCGCGGTGGTCATCGCGGAGACGCAGACTGCCGGGCGCGGCCGCCGCGGACGACGATGGTTTTCGCCGCCGGGAAGCGGTCTGTATGTGTCCTTGGTGCTCGCACCCGGTCGCGCGCGATTGGCGCCCGATCGGGCGACGGCGCTGGTCACTCTGGCAGCCGGCGTCGCCCTGGCCGAAGCGATCGACACGGCGACGGGCCTGCGCCCGGAAATCAAATGGCCGAACGATTTGCTGGTTGGCGCCCGCAAGGTCGCCGGCATCCTCGCCGAGGGCGTCGCCGGATCGGCGCGGCCGATCGCATCGATCGTGGTGGGCTACGGGATCAACGTCGGCGCGACGAGGTTTGCGCCGGACCTCGCCGATCGGGCGACCTCGCTCGAGCGGGAGGCCGGCCGGCCGGTGAACCGCGCCCTGTTGTGCGCCGAAACACTGGCCGCCTTCGCGACGCGCTACGACGACCTGCTCGACGGGCGTTTCGATGCTATTCTCGACTCCTGGCGCGACCGTGCGCCGCGCAGTCGCGACGCCCGCGTCACGTGGAAAACCCCCACCGGACAGCAATCGGGCATCACGGCGGGTATCGACGATCACGGCGCACTGCTCGTGCGCGCCGGCGATCGCGTGGAACGGATCCTGGGTGAAGTCTCGTGGGAGTGATCAGGCAGCTGAGAGCTGCCGGTCCGATCTCAATATGCTCTTCGCAATCGACGTCGGCAACACCAACATCGTGCTCGGCGTCTTCGACGGGAAAACGCTGGTGCAGAGCTGGCGTCTGCAGACCCTGCGGGAGCGCACGTCGGATGAGCTCGGTCTGCTCGTCGATGGGTTGTTCGCTCACAGCGGCGTGAATCGGGGCCGGGTGAAAGGCGTGATCCTGAGCTCGGTCGTGCCGCCGCTGACCGCAACGACGCAGGCCACGGTCGGACGCTACTTCGGCCTGGACGTGCTGGTCGTCGATCCCGCCGGCAACGCCGGCATGCCGATCCTCTACGAGAATCCCGCCGAAGTTGGAGCCGATCGTATCGTCACCGCGATCGCCGCGTTCGAGCTGTTCGGCAGGCAGGCGGGGCGGCCGTTGGTTGTCTGCGATTTCGGAACGGCGACGACGCTCGATGCGGTGACGGCGAAAGGCGAATATCTGGGCGGCGCGATCTGCCCCGGCGTGGCGATATCGGCCGATGCGCTGTTTCAGCGGGCCGCGCGGCTTCCGCGGATCGACGTGCGCAAACCGTCGCGAGCCATCGGTCGCACGACGGTGGGTGCGATGGAATCCGGGCTCTTCTACGGGTACGTGGGTATGGTCGAAGGGCTGGTGCGACGCATGAGCGACGAGCTCGGCGGGCACGCGATGGGCATTGCCACCGGCGGTCTGGCGGCGGTCATTTCGCCGGAAACGCCGCTGATCGAGCACGTCGACATCGATCTCACGCTCCAGGGTTTGCGGATCGTGTGGGAACGAAACCAGTAGAAAATATTGCAGATTGCGGATTGACGCTCGGATCAGACAACAAGTTGCAGCTTGCAGATTGCACGTTACTGCCGCGAGATCGAAACCTATCTCTGTCAGAAGAACGACGGGCACCTGATCCGCGTTGTCGGTCCGTCCTTCGAGCTCGTCTCCCGCTGGGCCGCCGAGGGCGTGCCGCTCAAGGTGGCGTTCAGCGGCATCGATCGGTATTTCGAGCGCTATTACCGCAAGGGCGCGCGCCGGCGGCCGGTCCGGATCGATTTCTGTGAAGCCGACGTGCTCGATGTATTCGACGAGTGGCGCCGGGCGCTGGGTCTACCCGCCGCCAGATCGTCGGCCGACGTCGAGGGGGGCACCGCGGCGGCGCCGATCCGCACGGGAGCGTCGCTGCCCGCGCAGCTTGCGCGCGCGCTGATCCGCCTGACAAGCGCGCGGGCGACCGGCGCACTCGGGGCCGACGCCGACGCCCTGCTCGATCGCGCATCCCGCGAGCTCGACGCCGCCCGTGCTTCGTCGCGCGGCCTTCGCGGTGAGCCGCGTCGTGCGCTCCTCGCGCGGCTCGCCATCCTCGATGCCGAGCTCCTGGCGATGGCTCGAGCCTCGCTCGGCGATTCCGAGCGCCAGGCCTTCGAATCGGAGGCCGACGCGGAACTGGCCGGCTTTCGCGACGCGATGACCGTTGAGGCGTTTCGCCGCGCCCGCGAGGCCGCGATCGACCAGCTCGCGCGCGAACGATTCGGGTTGCCGACGCTCTCGTTCGCCTGAGGATTCTGAGATTCAATATGAGATCCGCTCACCATGAGCATTGTTCCCGGACAGCTGATTCCTCTTCTCGTCGAGAAGCCCGCGGCCGGCGGCCGCATGATCGCGCGGGTCGGCGGCCAGGTCGTGCTCGTCTCCGCCGCGATTCCTGGTGAGCGGCTGACGGCCCGGGTCGAGCGGATCGGCAAGGGTGTCGTCTACGCGCAGGCGGTGTCCATCGAGGACGCATCCGCCGATCGCTGCGAACCCTTCGCCGATCTGTTGTGTGGGGGCTGCCTCTACGCGCATATCGCGTATTCCCGCCAGCTGGAGATCAAGGCGCAGATCATCGCCGATGCCTTTGCGCGTATCGGCCGGATGGTGCTGCCCGGCCCCGTCCCGGTGGCCGCCTGCCGCAGCGACGGCTATCGGATGCGGGCGCGACTGCACGTCCGCGCGCGCCGGGTGGGCTTCTTTCGCGAAGGGACCAACGAGATCTGCGATGCCCGCGCGACGCGGCAGCTGCTGCCCGCCACCGGCGACGCGATCGACCGCGTCGCCGCCGCACTGCAGTCGCGCGCGGTCGATCAGGTACGGCAGATCGAGCTGTCGGAGAATATCGATGCGTCAGAACGGGTGATCCATCTGGACGCCGCCGGGCCGGTGGATCAGTCCCTGCTGGCGTCAGTCGGTCAGATCGCCGGCCTGAGCGGTCTCACCATCAATCGCTTCTCAAGCAACCAAAGGGAGTTCAGTCCCTCCCACACGGTCGCCGGCGACCCGCACGTCACGGACACCATCGAAGTGGCCGGCACACCTGTCAGGCTGCGGCGCCACGTGCTGACATTCTTCCAGGGGAACCGGTACCTGATAAGCGACCTTGTCGCGCACGTCGTCGGACTGGTCGAGGAGGGCAGCACCGTCGTCGACCTCTACGCGGGGGCAGGGCTGTGGGCCGTCGGCGCCGCGCTTACGCGCGGGGCGCGGGTCACCGCCGTCGAAGGCGATCGAATGGGCGCGTTGGATCTCGAGGCGAATGCCGGGTCGGCGAACGGCGGGGTCGTGGCCGTTCACCAGTCGGTCGAGAACTTCACGCGCACGGCGCGAATCCGCCCGGATACGCTCATTCTCGATCCTCCCCGCACCGGTCTCTCGCGGGAGGCGAGGGACGGTGTCGCCGGCCTGGGTGCCCGAACAATCATCTACGTCTCGTGCGACGTCGCGACGCTGGCGCGCGATTCGCGGCATCTCCTCGACGCGGGGTACGTGATCCATCGCGTTGATGGGTTCGATCTCTTCCCGAATACGCCCCACGTCGAAACAGTGGTGGAGCTGAAAAAGCCTGGAAAGCCCGGTTGATGGCCTTCTTGCCGTCAGCGTTTCGGGGGCGACGTGAGTTACCCGTGCGGCGGCGCGATTCCGGGAAACCTGTTCGGCCGTTCAGATGTTCGTCCAGGAGCGCGAAACGGGCGATGACTTCCCCGTGCAGCACGCGCATTTGACGGCGGGTTTCCTCGTCGCCGGCGCGCATCTCGGCGCGGAGGGTCTTGCCAAGGACGCGCATTCCCTGGTGCACGGCAGAAAATTCCTTCCCCACCTCCGCGCGGAATTGCACAATGTGCACCTCCAGCGAGGCGACGCGATCCGGAAGTCCCTCCAAGCTCTGCATCTTGTGTTCGAGGATTGTGGCGCGATTTGCGAGAGCGTTTCCGGCGGCATCGCAGCCTCCGTCGGCCATTACGGTTCGAACGTCGGAACCGTTTTCCTTGGAGCTCGCTGCCAACGTGATGCCAGACGCTTGTGCTCGTTTCGGCGGACGACGGTAGCATCGTCCGGTCGCCTCGGGGAAGGCCCTGTTCGGCTGTATACTCCGCTGGTCTTTTCCTCCGAACGGATCTGCGCCCGAGTTACGTCTAGGCCGTACCGCCCTCGAGGGCGGTCTCATCTGGTGTCCGCGGCCCAGCGACGGCCCGTCAGAGAGGGAGGCTTCAATGAAACGGCTCTGCGCGATTGCGATCGTCAGCTTCGCCGTGCTGCTCAACGCTCAGGGGCAGCAGTCGATCATGATCGAATGGCCCCATGCCGGCTCCGAGGTGTCCCAAACAAAGTATTCGGCGGCGGCCGATATCAACCCGTCGAACGTGAGCCGGCTGGCGCTCGACTGGCAGTGGCGCCCCAACGAGCAGCGGCTTGCGGATGGGACTCAGCCCGGGAACTTCCAGGCGACGCCGCTCATGATCGACGACGTACTTTATTTGAGCACGTCGTTCAATCGTGTGGTTGCCCTGAATGCGGAAACAGGCGCATTGCGATGGGTGTTCGATCCGAAAGCCTACCTGGACGGTCCGGGCATCAACCTCTATTACAACCATCGCGGGGTCGCCTCCTGGCAAGAAGGCAGCGAGTCGCGCATCTTCATGAACAGCCACGACCGGTTGTTCGCGGTCGACGCGAAGACAGGTCAGTTGATCACCAGTTTTGGCGAAAACGGTTACGCGATGCTGAGGGAGGCGCTAAGAAGCCACGGGAACAAGATCGAAATGCGACAGACTTCGCCTCCGGTCGTGTACCGGAATCTGGTGATCGTCGGCAGCAGTATCCCGGATCGTCTGCGGTACAAGGGCGATCCGCCTGGTACCGTCCAGGCATTCGATGCGCGGACCGGTAAACGGGTCTGGGTTTTCTATACGGTTCCGCGGCCTGGGGAATTTGGCAATGACACCTGGGAGAACGACGCGTGGGCGATCACCGGCCATGCGAATGTGTGGGGAGCCATGACCCTCGATGCCGCGCGGGGGTTGCTCTACGTGCCGACGAGCACGCCGAGCGGCGACTACTACGGCGGGCGAAGGCCGGGTGCCAATCTGTTCGCGGAAACGCTGCTCTGTCTGGATGCGGCGACCGGCACGCGGCAGTGGCACTTCCAGGCGGTGCACCACGGCCTTTGGGATTACGACTTCCCGGCCCCGCCCAACCTGGTGTCCATCGAGGTCGAGGGCAGGCGACTCGACGCGGTCGCGCAAGTCTCGAAGCAGGGCTTCACGTACGTGTTCGATCGCGTGACAGGGCAGCCGGTGTGGCCCATCGAAGAGCGCCCCGTCGATACGACGACGGACGTGCCTGGCGAGAAGCCCTGGCCGACCCAGCCTTTTCCGACCCGCCCGCCTGCCTTCACGCCACAAGGCGTGTCCCAGGAGGATGCGAACGACCTGACGCCCGAGATCAGGGCCCTGGCGTTGGAACAGATGAAGAAGTACCGCCTCGGACCGATCTTCACCCCGCCAAGCCTTCGAGGGACGCTCATGCGCCCGTCGAATACCGGCGGCGCCAATTGGGGCGGCGCGGCCTTCGATCCCGAGACGGGCATGCTGTACGTGAAAACCTCCAACTACGTCTACATCAACCAGGTGTGCAGGAACGACGGGAAGGATTCGCGCATCGACATCGCATATCGAAATTACTGCACGGACATAGCCGACGCTCCTGTAAGCCCGCTCGGCGCGATCCCTGTCACCAAGCCGCCGTATGCCGAACTGGTGGCGATCGATCTCAACAAGGGCGAAATCGATTGGCGGATGCCCTTCGGTGAAGGAACCGAGGAGCTTCGCGGCCATCCGCTGTTGAAGGGGATTACACTCCCGGCGCGACTGGGAACTCCGGGCAACGCGGGAGCCATCGTCACCAAGGGTGGGCTCGTTTTCGTCGGCAGCGGTGAGCCGTATCTGTATGCGTTCGACAAGGCGACCGGACGGGAAGTGTCACGCGTGGCGACGCCATTCCGGGTGAGCGCGAATCCGATGACTTACAAGACCCGATCGGGTCGGCAGTTCGTCGTCGTGGCGACTGGCGCGGGCCCGGACGCCGCCCTGGCGGGCTTCGCGCTTCGCTCGCAGTAGGACCAGGGACGAGGGTCGCTGCATCAAGTTGACATACGCAGGGAGATTCTCTACCTTACCGTTCGGTGTATCCTAGCCAACCTGGTACGCAGCTCGGCCGTTGGAACGGCTGGAAAAAAAGCGTGGAAAAGATGTCAAGAAACAAGAGGAGGGAACCGTGAAGCGCACGAATATTCGCCTTGCCGTCCTGGCGGCCGCAGGATTGGCCGTCATCGCCGGTGCCGCCGGGAACTGGGTTTCGCCCGCGGCCCTGGCCCAGGCCAAACCCCGCACCCTGCCGGTCTTCGAAGTGGAGAAGGGCTGGCCGAAAATCCCGGCGAAGTGGAAGATCGGCGATGGGTCCCACTTCGCCATCGACGCGCAGGACAACGTCTTGCTGCTGCACCGTCCACGAACGCTCAAGCCCGAGGACGCCGCGATGGCTGCGCCGCCCGTGCTCGTGTTCGACAATGCGGGCAACTTCCTCAAGGCCTGGGGCGGAGCGGGTAGCGGCTACGAATGGCCCGAGCGCGAGCACGGCATTCATGTCGACAACAAGGGCATGGTGTGGGTCACCGGAAACAACTGTCCCACCAATGGCATCGCGGGGCTGAAGAAGGTCGCCGATGACCAGATCCTGAAGTTCACTCCAGACGGCAAGTTCGTCATGCAAATCGGAAAGAGCAACCAGAGCAAGGGCAATGCCGACACCCAGAATGTGCATCGGCCGGCGGACCTGCAGGTGTTTGCGAAGACCAACGAGTTGTTCGTGGCCGACGGCTACGGCAATCGCCGCGTCGTCGTGTTCGATGCGGACAGCGGCAAGTTCAAGCGGATGTGGGGCGCATTCGGCAACAAGCCGATCGACGAGGACAACTGCGAGATCATTGCCCCGAAGACATTCGAGGCTGGCCAGGGTCCGGACCGTTTCAACGTCGCGCATGCCATTCGCGTCTCGAAGGATGGCATGGTTTACCTCGCTGACCGTGAAAACCGGCGCGTCCAGTCGTTCACGGTCGACGGCAAGTTCGTGAAGCAGCTACGCAAGACCGATACGCCGTTCGCGCGGAACGTGGCTTTTTCGGCGGACCCCGAACAGCAGTTCCTGTACGTTGGCGACGGCAAGACGATCGCGATCCTCGATCGCAAGGCGCTCGAGATCGTGGGGTCGATTGCGCTGCCGGGCATGATCGGTGGCGGTCACGAAATCGCCACCGATTCGAAAGGCAATCTCTATATCGCCGGGACAGGCGCCGGCATCCAGAAGCTGACCTTCAAGGGAAATTCGCCGACGCAATAGGACTCGTTCAGCGTTCCGCTTGGACACTGACGGCCAGCCTCCCAAGGCCGCGGCCGTCAGTGTCGCATTTGCTCGACCCCCCTTAGTCGCCTCACCGCACCAAAAACTGAACCTCAAACCTGAAATCCGATCAGCCTTAGGCTTCAGACTTGAGACTTTCATCCTGTCTGTACGGCCTTACGGCCTCAACACATAATGCGGCGCGCGCTCGTTCTGGCCGTTGTAGCAGCACGACGTCAAGAACGCCGGCCTGTACGGACGTCCCGCGCTGTTCTTTCCTCTGTTGATGACGTCCCGGTTCGTCCCCGTTGCGGGACCGTTGATTCTGGCGAGCACGCGGTCGCGCGACTCGACGACCTGTCGTGTCAGCTTCTCCACGTCCCAGCCCACGAGCGTGCCGTGCCAATAGACGAACCTGCCCGCGATCATCACGTGCCGCACCGCCCTGGTATCCATCATCGTCACGATGGCACCGTAGACGTTGTTCATCGGCTGGTAGTTGATGTTGTTGTAATCCAGGATCACGATGTCGGCCTCTTTCCCCGGGGTCAGCGTGCCGACTTTGGCGAGCAGACCGCTCGCCGCCGCGCCCGCGATCGTCATCATCTCGACGCACTGCCGCGAGGTGACCAGCTGGGGCGTCGGCAGGTGACCGGGGTCGCTGACCGGGAAGGTCAGGTCGTTGGCCAACGCTCGCTGCAGGCAGAACGCCCCGCGCATCATCGAAAACGGATCGGCGGTCATGTTGGTATCGACGTCCGGGCTCAGGCTTGGCAGGATGCCGTGATTGAGCGCCAGTTGCATGGGCGGCATCCCGTGCCGCATCTGCTGTTCGATGAGCACGGCGATCGAGACGTGTCCCCCGTTGTCGGCCCAGATTTTCCAGGCCTCTGAGGTGCCGGTGTTCGGATAACCATTGTCGCCGTGACCGATCTGAGCGACGGCATGGTCTTGCCACCGGACGCAGTGGACCAGCGTGACGTCGTCGAACGGCGCAAGGCCGTTGCCGAGCGCCGTTCGAGGGATCGCCGCGTTGCCGACGTTGTGATTGTTGATGAAGGCGCCGAATTCACGCCCGAGCTTCCACCCGGTCATGCCGGTGTACGGTGGCGGAAGATCCGCAAGTGGCACCGGGCCACCCGCGAATCCGAGCGTGACCAGCTGGTCTTTCGAATTGAAGTACGTTTTCGCGATCCTCTGAATGCCCGGAAAAGGAAACTCATAGGGTTGATGTGGGTCTTCGGCGGATCGATTGATGCCACCGGTATAGTCGTAAAGCGACCGTCGTCCGGAGTCCATGAGGCCTTTGATCATGGCGTCGGTATGCGCCGGCGTGTGAGAGGACTGCGATGTATCCGTTCCGCAGGTGATGCCCTGCGTGATCTGGCTCAAACACGCCACCAGTTCCGAGATGTAGCAATCCTCGGGATCGTATGGGGAACGCCCGAGGTCCCAGACGACCGTGTTCGAGGGTGGGGGTCCGACAAGGCGGCCCGCAGTCCAGATGCCCTGGACCACCGTCCCGTAGGCTTCATACACGGCGCTCGTCGGATCCGTTTGCTGCTGATCCGGGTCGCCGGGGAACACAATTACACCATCGGCGTTGATGCTTCGCTGGATGGCCTCGTACTGATGATTGTGCGTGCTGATGAAGCCAGGCATCACGATGGTGCCCCGGCAGTCGACGATCTCACCGCCTGGAGGGAGGTTGGGGCCGACGGCGATGATCTTCTTGCCGTCAATGAGCACGTCGGCCTGTTCAAAATCGCCCACTGCCGGATCCAGTGACAGCACGATGCCACCTTTCAGCAGCGTGCGGCTCTGGCCGCTGGGAGGCCCGACCGGCGCCTGAGCGCGCATCGTCAAGCCGGCTCCCATTCCCGCGCCGGCGAGACCGCCAACCGCCAGGCCCGCCGCCCCACCCTTCAGGAAATCCCGCCGCGAGACCCCGCCATCCGGCTCGCGGTCGACCTTCTCTGCTTCGGACGCCCCAGGTAGATGTTTGTCGTTGTTCATGACAGCTAGTACTTGCGGATGAACGCCAACACTGTCCGGTTGAAAATCTCGGGCTGCTCCCAGTACGCCGAGTGGCCTGCCTCGGGCACGATGACTGATTCCGAGCCGTTGATTCGCGCCGCAAAGAGGCGGAGCACGGCCGGCGGTGCGTACAAGTCGGCGTCTCCAGTAAGGAGAAGCGTCGGCACCTTGATCGTCTCCAGCGACGAAAACGTCATGCGGTTCTTCATCGTCTGCGCGGTGAGCGGCGGTTCGGGACTTCGATTCGTGCGCTCCAGCTCCTTCCAACGTTCAGTTCCTTCAGGATTCGCGGCACGATAGGACGGACCGAGCTCGCGGAACTCCGGAGGCATCGCGCTGAACTGAGGCACCGGTCGGAGTCTGTTGCCAAGCGCCAGGTACTCAGGGTCCTGCACACCACCGATGGTGTTGGCGAGCACGAGACTTCGAAGCCGTTGTGGGAACGATAATGCGAAATCAAGCGCCACGATGCCGCCGGCGGCTGTGCCGACGATGTGGAAGCGGTCGACCCTCAGGTGATCCAGCAACGCGAGGAGATCGTCTGAGCCGGTGCCAGGCTGATTGCCCGCCGGGTCGATAACGGTACGGCCGAAGCCTCGCCTGTCGTATGTGACGACGCGATGGCCATTGTTGGCAAAAGCCGGAAGCTGGTACTCCCACACCCGGCTGCTGCCGGTCGCGGCATGCAGGAACACCACAGGCGCTCCGCTGCCACCGGTGTCCTTGTACCAGATCCGGACCCCGGTCGGGAGGTCCGCAAAGCCTTCGCTTTCCACTGCCTCCATTTGCGCTGCTGTCCAGCCCGGCGCCATGGCGCAGAGACTAACGGAGAGGGCAGCGAAGAGAGCGTAGGGGCGACGAATCGTCTGGCGGGAGCTGGTCCGCAGCTCGCCCAAGCGGTGCCGGAAGATGACGTGAGAGGCGACGTTGAGCGCCGCTTGAATGTCGATCTGGAACGCGTGTGCGACGGAGCGCAGAAAACAACCGGTCCGACAACGATCGAACTCAGGCTCGACCACGGGGCGATTATAGCGCGCGCAAGAAGGGAGGGAATGCTAGTATCCCCGCGTGCGCCTGTAGCGTCGGAATGTCGGACATCTCTGTGGAGCCCGGTCGCAATGACTGAACGTTCAGCGGAGCGTTTCCGCGCACTCGGCTGCTTGCTGAAGCAGTCGGTGCGTCCGTTTCTGCGCCCGGCAGCGGGAGCCGTCGCGATGTGCGCCCTCGTCGCTTGCGTGGCGGCCGCCGTGACACACGCCGAAGACTGGCCGGAATTTCGTGGCAAGGGCCGCGTCGGCGTGTGGACGGAGACCGGAATCGTCGACACGTTTCCGAAAGAAGGGCTGAAGGTCCTTTGGCGCACGCCCGTTCGCGGCGGGTACGCCGGGCCGGCCGTCGCGGATGGACGCGTGTTCGTCGTCGACTACCTTGAAACAAAACGCCCGCGGGGCATCGAGCGGGCGCTCGCACTGGACGAGAAGACCGGAAAGATTCTGTGGACCCGTGAATGGGATGTGAATTACAGCGGGATCCGATATGCCTTCGGACCTCGTGCGACCCCCACCGTTGACGGCGATCGCGTCTACGCCGCGGGCTCGGACGGCAAGCTGTTCTGCCTCGACGTCAAGAGCGGCGCAATTATCTGGAAGAAGGACTACGTAGCGGATCTCGGGGCGGAGCCTCAATCGTGGGGCTTTCCCTGGGGGTTCTCCAGCGCGCCCATCGTGGACGGCAACCGGCTCATCGCGCTCGTCGGAGGCAAATCGAATGCAGCCGTGGTCGCGTTCGACAAGGTGACGGGTAAGGAAATCTGGCGGGCCCTCTCGCTCGATGGGGATCTTGGCGTCGCGCAGCCGATTATCATCACCGCCGGGGGCACGCGACAGCTCATCATCTGGCTGCCAACCTCCCTCGTTTCACTGGACCCGGTGACCGGAAAGACGTACTGGAATCAGGCCACGAAGGTTGGCGCATCGATGACCGTCGCGACTCCGGTGCAGAGCGGCTCGCTCCTCTTCGTCTCGAGCTTCTACAACGGCGGGTTGATGATGGTTCTCGACGACGAGAAACCAGCCGCGACAAGGCTGTGGCAGGGTAAGAGCGACAGCGAGATCGAGACGGATACGCTGCATGCGGTTACCGGGACGCCGGTCGTCGTGGGCGACCACATCTACGGCCTCTGCAGCTACGGTCAGTTCCGCTGCCTGCTGGCGAAGACGGGTGCGCGTCTGTGGGAATCGCAGGCGGTGACCAAGGAACACGCCCGATGGGCTGCCGGGCAGATTGTCCGGCACGGCGAGCGATTGTTCATCAACAACGATCGCGGCGAGCTCCTGATCGTGAAGCCAAGTCCCCAGGGCTACCAGGAGATCAGCCGGACGCACTTGATCAAGCCCACGACCGATCCCACCAATCGCCGCGAGCTCGTGAACGTCAACTGGTCGCACCCTGCATACGCCAACAGGCATATTTACGCGCGCAACGACGAAGAGATCATCGCTGCGTCGCTCGCTGCCGACGGCAGGTGAGGGTCGAGTGTCCGGTCCAGTCCGACATGGCCGGCCCGCTCGTACCGACGCTGGCTCAGCCTCAACGCTACTCAAATGCGCCAGGCTTGAACGAGCCGCGTAGAACAGGCCCGGATGAACGATCAGCTCGCCTTTGGGGGCACGAAACATCGCGCTTCGCGTGCTTGAAATGCTCCGGGTTCGGGCGTAAGCTTCGCTTCGATGTGAATGTCGGGCCCTGGTCACTCTAAGAGGGGGAATCATGAAAGTGAACTCTGGAATCGGGGGTCCTCGCCGGCGGCTACAGGCAGCATTACTCGTTTCGGTCATCGTTCTGTGCGGCGCGCTTCCCGCCCTGGGTCAGGACGCGGCTCAGAAGCAGAACCCCATTCAATTGCCGGCCGGAGCAGGCAAGGCGATCGTTGAGGGCGCGTGCGTCCAGTGCCACAACCTTGAGAGGGTGGTACGGCCGATTGGAAACACCCCGGAAGGATGGCAGCTGGTCTTGAACAGTATGGTCGGACAGGGCGCAAAGGTGACCCCTGACCAGGTCAAGGTTGTTCACGAATACCTGGCTAGCAATTTCCCGGACAAGGCGCCCAGGCCGACGCTGGTGCCCGGACCAGTTGAAATCACCATCAAAGAGTGGGACGTTCCGAAGCCCGGCACGCGGCCGCACGATCCGTTGGTGGCACGCGACGGCTCCATTTGGTACGCGGGAATCAACCTCAGCGTTCTGGGCCGCTTTGATCCAAAGACCGCCCAGATCAAGGAATATCCGCTGAAGCCCAAGTCGGGTCCGCACGGCCTGGTGGACGACAAGGAAGGGAATATCTGGTTCACGGCGCAGCACGGTCACTACATTGGCAAGCTCGATCCGAAGACGGGCAATGTGACCGAGTACAAGCTGTCGCACCCGGACGCCCGCTCTCCCCACACACCCATCCTCGACCAGAAGGGAAACCTGTTCTTCACAACCTCGGGCAACGACATGGTGGGCCGGGTCAATGGCAAGACCGGTGAAGTGACGATGGTCAAGCGGGAGTCCAACCCTTACGGCATCCTGGTGAATTCCAAGGGTATTCCGTTCTTCACACTGTATGAAACCAACAAGCTGGGCAGCATCAATCCGGACACCATGGAGATCAAGGAATACGTGCTGCCCAATCCCGGCATCCGTCCGCGGCGCATCGCCGTCACCTCCGACGACGTGATCTGGTACGGCGATTATGACCGGGGCTATCTGGGCAGCTACGATCCCAAGACCGGGAAGTTCAAGGAATGGCCGTCTCCCAGCGGACCACCGTCCCAGATCTACGGAATCACGGTGGCGAACGACGTCATCTGGTACAACGAGTCGGGTGTCAGACCGAACACCATCGTGCGCTTCGACCCCAAGACCGAGAGGTTCCAGAGCTGGGTCATCCCATCGGGCGGCGGCGTCGTGCGTCACATGATGCCCGATAAGAACGGCAACATCTGGATTGCGGGAAGCGGCGTGAACAAGATCGGCGTGGTGGAGATAAAGTCGCCCACTCGGACTTCCTCGCTCCAGTGAGGCGCAGACGCATCAAAGACGGACTCCGTTAGCCGGGAGCCGGACCTGCACGGGTCCGGCTCTCTTGTTCTGGGCGTTACTACTGAGTGAGGATCGGCCGCGCAGCGCTGCCGGACGTTGCGTCAGCAAAGGAGGCTCATGGCCGGCGATCCGCACCTCCAGCACCTTCCGACTGGCAATACACCTCTTGGATCGATGAACCGTCGCGCTTTTGGACAAACCATCGGCGCAGCCGCCATGGGCAGTACCCTGCCGGCGGCGTTCTTGGGAATCGGCTCGGCAGAGTCCGGCGACATCGAGGGACAGCCGGCGCCGGAGCAGCAGCCAAGAAACGGCGGTGACGAGCTGTGTTACCTGAGCGCGATCGAGTTGGCGGCGCGCATGCGGAGCAGGCAGGTCTCCGCTCGCGAAGTCATGGCTGCCCATCTTGCGCAGATCGAACGGGTGAACCCGAAGGTGAACGCCATCGTCACCCTCGTGGGTGAGCGTGCGATGGCCGGCGCAGCCGCCGCCGACGATCTGCTGATGCGCGGTGGCCCGCTCGGGGTGCTCCACGGGCTCCCCGTTGCCCACAAGGACCTCGTCGACACCGCGGGGATACGAACGACACGCGGTTCTCCGTTCTACCGCGACCACGTGCCGACGCGTGACGCGCTTGTCGTGACGCGTATGCGAGGGGCAGGCGCGGTGACGCTCGGCAAGACCAACACCCCGGAATTCGGCGCAGGGTCGCAGACGTTCAATACCCTCTTCGGGGCGACACGCAATCCGTACGACCTCGGCAAGACCTGTGGCGGCAGCAGCGGCGGTGCCGCCGTGTCGCTTGCCTGCGGCATGGTGCCGATTGCCGACGGCAGCGACACCGGCGGCTCGCTGCGGAACCCCGCGGCCTTCTGTAACGTGGTCGGCTTCCGTCCGTCGCCTGGCCGTGTGCCGAGCGAGTCGGGATCGTGGTCGCCGCTTGCCGTTTCCGGTCCCATGGCGCGCTCGGTCGGAGACGTCGCGCTTTTTCTCAGTGCGATTGCAGGATCCGACCCGCGCAGCTCCCTCTCCATCGCTGAAGACGGCGCCCGCTTCCGGGCGGCGCTGGGCCGGACGTTCAAGGGGGTCCGCGTCGCCTGGTGGCACGGCCTCGGTGGAATTCCCTTCGAGCCGGAGATCCGTTCTGTCGTCGACGCGAACCGCAGGGTCTTCGAGGATCTCGGCTGCGTGGTCGAAGAAGCCGAACCGGACTTCGCTGGCGTCGATGAGGCGTTTCCGGTTCTGCGCTTTGTGTCCACCTATGCGCAGAACGCCCCATTGGTACGAGAAAAACCCGATTGGGTCAAGGACACGATCAAGTTCGAGGTCACCCAGGCCGAGCGGATTACCGGACCGGACATCGGGCGCGCGCTGGCGAGACAGGCGCAGATGCACGAGCAAAGCCGGCAGTTCTTCGAGCGTTACGACTACTTCATCCTTCCCGTGACGCAGGTGACGCCGTTCGACGTGACGGTGCCGTATCCGACGCAGATCGCCGGCACGCCGATGACAACCTACATCGACTGGATGCGCTCGTGCTGGTACGTGACGTTCATGTCGAATCCGGCGATTTCCGTCCCCGGCGGGTTCACCGCGGGTGGATTGCCTGTCGGGTACAGATCGTCGGGCGTCATCGTGACGACTGGAGTGTGCTGCAGCTCGCGCATGCGTTCGAGCAGGCGACGCAGCACGGGAAGAGGCGCCCACCAGCGGTGAACGTGTGATCCCCTGTTGACCAAATGTCGAATGCCGGCAGAGACGCGCCGGGATGGGAGCACGTGGCAGCCGGACCCGCGGACAGTCCGACCGAGGATGGTCACCGCCCATGTGAAAGCGCTTCGGCACTCGTGCGCGCGAACCGCCGGGCCAACGTGGCGGTTGGTCAGTACTCCGCGAACATCCGCTGGATCTCCTTGGGATCGGTCGTTCTCGTCAGCGCAAGCATGAGCAGGATGCGCGCCTTCTGCGGGTTGAGCGTGTCCGCGGGGATCATGCCGATACGGTCGTACTCTTCGCGCGCGATGACGCGACCGTTGCCGACTCGGCTCGAGCGCACGAGGATCGGCGCCTGTCCGGCCGCTGGAAGGAGCGAAGTGAGCGCCGACTTCTCGAAGCTTGAAATGCCGCCGGCGCCGGCGCCGGCGAAGACAATGCCCTGCACGCCGCTTCGAACGACGGCTTGAAGCACCTCCGCGCCAGGCTGGATATAGGAATAGACGATCTCGACCTTCGGCAAACTCTTGATGACGCCGACCTCGAACTCAGAGTTGTGAGTGTGCCTCCTCGTGGAGGCGCGGTAGAAGCTCACCTTGTCTTCATCGACGTATCCAAGCAAGCCGAGCTCGGGGGCGCGGAATGTTTCGACCCGGAACGTATTCGTCTTCGTCACATCCCGCGCCCCGTTGATCTCGTCGTTCATGACGATCAGCACACCCTTGCCTCTGGCATCTGGAGCCGACGCGGTGCGAATCGCGTTCAGCAAATTGAGGGGGCCGTCCGCGCTGATCGCCGTGGCGGGGCGCATCGATCCGACCAGGACGACGGGCCGTTCGCTCTTGACGGTCAGGTTGAGGAAGTAGGCGGTCTCCTCGAGCGTGTTGGTCCCGTGCGTCACGACGACGCCGGCGACCTGAGGATCGCCGGCCAGGATGGTGTTGATTCGATTCGCGAGCGTGAGCCAGGTGTCGAGCGTGATGTCCGAGCTGTTGACGTTGACGATCTGTTCCACCTTGACGTTTGCGATCTGGGTGATTTCAGGAACGGCGCGGACAATCTCTTCGCCGAGCAACGATCCGCTCTTGTAATTGGATAGGTCTGTCGCCGATGTGCCTTTGCCGGCAATCGTGCCACCAGTGGAGAGAACCCAGATCAACGGCCGTTCCTTGCCGGGCACGTCTTGTGCCGCGCAGGGCGACGCAGCGGCGCAGAGTGCCAAGGCCAACGAGAGGGTAAGCCGCCAGCACGCAACCGAGATGAATTCCGTCGTCACCGGGAACTCCTTCTGTCGTCGCGGATTTTCGGTTTTGGAACGTTCGGGGCGCGGCCGACACATAGTAGCCCGAGCCGGACCGCGCCACCCTTCGGGCCGTGCGGCTTTGTGCGCCGCGGCTGGCGCCTTACACGTCGGCGATCAGGGCTTCTTGGTTGCAGACTGTGCGGCCTCGAGAAAGCCCTCGAAGAGCGGGCGAAATTCGCCCGTCCGCCAGAAGTTCTCCGGATGCCATTGGACGCCGAGGCAGAAGCGCGCGGAAGGATCCTCGATTGCTTCAATCACGCCGTCGGGCGCCGTGGCGGATACCTGAAACCCGGGCGCCACCGCTTTGACTGCCTGGTGATGCCGGCTGTTGACTTCGCAGGAATCCGCATCGCTCAGCCGTTCGCGCATCAACTTCGCCAGCAGCGTGTCCTTGTCGAGCCACATCTCGTGCGCGAGGGAGTACGGCTCGTGCGGCGGCACCTTGAAACTGTGCTCGAGCGCGCCAGGCACCTGTGTCGGGATGTCCTGGACGAGCGTGCCGCCGCAGGCGACGTTCAGGACCTGGATGCCGCGGCAGATCGCGAGGATCGGCAGATTGCGCCGGCGGGCTTCAGCAATCAACGCCCACTCGAACTCATCACGCTGTTCGTCGACGTCAGTCACCGACTCGTGGGTCGCCTCCCCGTACCGGCTTGGCGCAAGGTCCCCGCCACCGGTCAGCAGGAGCCCGCCGATGCCTTCAAGCGCGTCCGCCGTCCCGCTCGACTGGTCCAGCACGCGGACCTCGCCGCCGACGTGCAGCATCGCCTGCCGGTAGTCTTCGAGCTTTTTCGAACCCGTTATTCCTATGCACATGGGAACTATCGCCTGTCAAAGCCAAGTGGACGCGTCGCCATCGTGCTACATCCGTGCGGGAACTTCAATCCCCATCAGATCGAGCGCGGCGGTCATCTGCGATCGGAAATACGCGACGCCGGCGGCTCTCCAGCGCTTCCGATCGGCGCGCTCCTCATTCAGGATCGGGTAGTGGTGGTAGAACGCGTTGAACAGCTGGGCGAGCCCGAAGGCATACTTGGCCAGCGCGGAAAACTCCAGGCCGCGCACAACCTGTTCGACGACATCATCGAGACGCGACGCTTCCAAGACCAGGTTCCAGAGCCCATCGGGTTCGTCGCTGTCGAGCTCGTCAGTCGAGAGGCCGTCCAGGCTGTCGAGGACCTCGCGTGCGGACACCCGCTCGCGCTCGTGCAACTTGTGAAAGATATTGTTCGCGCGCACGACCGCGTACTGCAGGTAGGGGCCGGTCTCGCCCTCGAAGCTCAGCGCCTCCTCGATGTCGAAAACGATCAGTTTGGTGCGCGAGAATTTCAGCATGAAGTAGCGGATGGCGGCGACGGCGATCTGGGCGGCGGTTCGCCGGCAATCCTCTGCCGAGACATCCGGGTTGCGCGTGGCGACTTCGGCCGATGCCTTCTCCGTGAGGAGATCCAGCAGGTCGTCGATCTTCACGCCGAGGCCTTTGCGCCCCGAGACCTCGACGAACGGCTTCGGTCCCTCACCATCGCCGGGTTTCTCGTAGCCGAGCTCCCGGGCGGTGGCGTGCGACAGCGCCACCATCTCGTAGGAAAAGTGGATCGAGTGTTCGGCTTCGCGCGGATGGCCGAGCGCGCGCAGGGCCTGGCTGAGGAGTGCTTGAAGGTACATCTGCCGCGAGTCGATGACGTTGAAGATGCGGCCCGCATCGCCGAAAGGCGGGGCATCCGGCTCCCCGGCCGCCGATGTCGTCGACCACAACGCCCGGCCATTTGCCTGCTCCATGAAGCGCCGGTACCGGAAGTCGCGTCCGAGCAGCCCGAACTTCCAGAACTGGTTGGCGATGTCTTTGCCCACGTAGGTGACGACCCCGTTCGAACGTACGATGACTTTCTCCCTGGACTCTTCATCCGGTTCCGGCCGGGCCCTGTCGCCTGCAGCGGCCTCGGTGGTTTCTGTCGCGGCGGCGCTCGCGCCGTCCTCCTCGATCCGCATGACCCAGCAGCCGGCGAGCCGTCCCTCGGTCTGAAGAAACACCGCGCCTTGTGCCTTCAGGATTTTGAAGGCGTGTGCCCAGAACTGCAGGCGGAGGATGTCTCCTTCGTGTGTGAGGAGGTCGTACCAGATGTTGAGCCGCGCCATCGTCTTCAGGTGCGCGCGCACGATGCGCTCGCTCACGAACGCCCCGATCTCAGCGGCCTCGTTGCCGCCGCGCTCGAGATCGTGGAGCGTGGCGGAGCGAATCGCGAGCCGGCTCTTGTCCTCTTCGTACCACTCGGTGACACGCGAATACAGGTCCCAGCAGTAGTAGTCGAAGCGCGTGGTGTCGGCGATGCAACTGACGTCATCGAGGGTACGGTGCTCGATCTCGCGGAACCCGACGATGATGTCGGCGACCTGGACGCCGGTGTCGTCGATGTAGTTCTGCACCTCGACCGGCGCGCCCCGGAAGCGGAGTACCCTGACGAGCGTGTCCCCGAGCGCCGCATTCCGCAAGTGGCCGACGTGCGCCGCCTTGTTCGGGTTGATGGCCGTGTGCTCGACGATGGTTTTCGCCTCTGGCGCTGCAACGGGCGCCACCTCGCCGCGCGCGCGCGCCAACAGGAACTCGCGCCGATCGAGATACAGGTTCAGGTATCCCGTCGGCGTCGCGTCCACGCGGCTGACGCCGGGAATGGCACCCAGGGCGTGGGCGATCTCCAAGGCGATCGCTTTCGGAGCTTTGCGCAGCGTACGGGCCAGCTGAAACGAAATCGTGACCCCCAGATCCCCCATGGTCCGGCTGGGCGGCACCTCGACAGCGAAGGGCGGGATCTCGGTCAGGCCGAACGCGCGGCGGACCGAGTTGGCGATGGCGTCTTGGACGTGGCGTTGAACGCTGAGAATCATGAATGGAGTTCTGCCCCGTGAGGCCCTTCGTGCCTGCCAATCCGCCAGAACGAAGGCCATGTTTGATACGATGGCGGTTAGTGGCCCTGCAGTTCCCCGAGCGCCTCGTAGTCGGCCGGCGTCTTCACATTTGCGAAAAGGCGGTGGCGGTCGCCGAAGGCGTCGATCTCTCCAGCGGTCAGCACACGCGGGCGCAGCTCCTCCAGCAGCCCGCTCATTTTCAGCCGCCGGTCGGCCAGGCGACGGGCAACCGCCGGGTGGCACTCCAGGATCGAACGGCCTTCGATCGCGAGCGCGCTTTTGTCGCGGCCGCCAAACCGGGCGGCGCGGCCGCCGGCGAGAATAGCTGCGGTCGGCATCTCCTGTCGATCTTACCCCCGGCCTGAGATATGCGCGACCCTGGCGTCGGCCGTGTGCTCGTCGCCAGCCTGCATCAGGGCATTGCCGACATTCTCCCGACGCGCCTCAGCTTCTACGAGAACTGGTTGAACGCCGAAGGACTGCGGGGTGGCACGATTGGCCTGGCGCCGTTGTATGCGGTGTTGAGCTTTCTCCGCCTGGAAGAAGGCGACGCCTATGACCTGATCACGGCCCGTGCCGGGGAGTATGCCGCGGAATGGACGGTGGAGTCGATGTCACCGCTGCAGCGCTCGGCGATCAAGGCGGCGCCCACATGGCTGCGGAGGCGTCTTCTGCTATGGCTGGCGCGAAAGCTGGTCCGGACCAGTTATCCGGGCAGCCGGGCGATCTCCAGGGTCCGGCGCGGCACGGTCAGGGTCGACGTGCGCGCGTCGATCTTCTGTTCGGTTCGCGAGCCGGTCGCGCATCCGCTGTGCGGCTTCTACGCCGCGGCGTTCATGCGGCAAATGGCGCTGTTCAACCTGCGTTCGCGCGCCGAGGTCGTCTCGTGCCGCGGCACCGGCGAGATCTCCTGCGTGCTCACAATCGCGCCCGGAAACGGCGTTCCACAGGAGGCCCAGGGATGACGCGGCTCGCGCGCGCCATTGTGGTGCTTGCGTCCTTCGGTTTCCTCGTCGGACCGGCCGGCGCCCAGCCGGCGGGACGTGTCCTGGTGATGCCGTTCGAGAATGTCACGCGCGACAGCCAGATCTTCTGGTTGAGCGAGGCATCCGCCGTCGTCCTCGCCGACGACTTGAGCGCGTTGGGCGTCGATGCGATGGCGCGCGAGGAACGGCGCGAGGCGTTTGACCGCCTGCAGGTACCGCCGGCGGCCTCGCTCACCGACGCGACGGTGATTCGGATTGGTCAGCTGGTCGGCGCGTCCCAGGTCGTCGTCGGCACGCTGAGGCGCCAGGGCGACACGCTGATCGTCAACGCGCGGTCGATCGCTCTCGACGTCGGCCGCATCCAGCACAACGCGACAGAAGGCGGGCCGATCTCCGACCTGTTCGCGATTTTCGAACGTGTGGCGCGCACGATCGTGCCTGATTCACCACGCACCACCGAGGAAGTCGAGCGCCAGCACCCGCCGATTGCAACGTTCGAGAATTACATCAAGGGGCTGCTCGCCACGACTCCCGCGACGGCGATCAACTATCTGAACACGGCGCTGCGGCTCCAGCCGACCTTCGCGCGCGCACGGCTCGCGTTGTGGGATGTCTACACCGAGCAGGGCAACCATGACCGCGCGCTCGCGGCCGTCGAGCGTGTCGCTCCAGGATCGCCGTGGACGAGGCGCGCGCATTTCCTGGCTGGGCTGTCGCAACTGCACCTGGCGAGGCATGACGCTGCGTTCGCGACCTACAAAGCGCTGGTGGACGAACGGCCAACCGCGGCCGTCCTCAACAACCTTGGCGTCGTGCAGTTGCGCCGGGGCGGAACGCCGCAGGCCGGGCAGCCGACGGACTACTTCAAGAAGGCCGCCGAAACCGAGCCTACCGAGCCGGACTATTTTTTCAATCTCGGCTACACGTATTGGCTGGAGCGGGACACCCAAGCCGCGATTCACTGGCTCCGCGAGGCCGTCCGCCGCAATCCCGCCGACGGGGAGGCGCACTTCGTGCTCGGCGCCGCGCTGCTGGGTGCCGGAAGTACGGCGGAAGCGAGCCGGGAGCGGGAGCTGGCACGGCGATTGTCGTCGACGTACGCGGAATGGGAGAAGCGGCCAGGCCCGGATGGCGTCCCCAAGGGGCTGGAGCGGCTGAGCAACATCGAGATGTCCGGCGGGGGACGATTCGATCACACCCTGGCGAGCAGCGGCCAGAAGGATCAGCAGGAACTGGCTCGCTTTTATCTCGATCGCGGCCGTCGACTCTATGGGCAGGAGAGTGACCGCGAGGCGCTCGCGGAGCTCAACCGGGCCCTGTTTCTGTCTCCGTATGACGCCGCGACGCACCTGCTGGTGGGGCGCATCCACCTTCGGGGCGGTCGCGTTCAGGACGCCATCGATGCGCTCAAGATTTCGTTGTGGAGCGCGGAGACCGCCGAAGCGCATACGGTGCTCGCTCAGGCATACCTGGAGGCAAACGACAAATCCGAGGCCCGGGCCGAAGCCGAACGCGCGTTGGCCCTCGACCCCGCCGCGGAGGAGGCGAAGCGGATCCTGGAGCGGTCTCCAGTTCCTTAGTCTCCGTGGTGGATGTGGCGCCGACGCGTGGTAAAATCGAAGCGTTTGGCTTCACATACACAAGACGACGGGTTTCACGAAATTCAACTCAACGGCAAGCAGCTCGTGTTTCTGTTCATGGCTGCGACCGTCGTGTCCGTGGTGATCTTTCTCTGCGGGGTCCTGGTGGGCCGCGGGGTGCGCGCCGGGCGGGGGACCGCTGTCGAGACCGCCGCGTTGGCGGATCCGACCCCCGCGCAGCTGCCACCGGGTTCCGCTCCACCCGCTGGGCCGCCGGCGGAGGCGCCGCGGCCCGGCGAAGAATTGAGTTACTTCAACCGGCTCGAGCAGCCGAATCCTCCAGTCGAGGAGTTGACGTTGAAGGCGAAACCCGCGCCGGCGCCAGCCAAGCCTGAGCGCCCGCAGCCTGCGACGTCGGCGCCCGCACGCGAGCCCGCCGCGCATGCGGTTGCCGCCACAGCTTCGAGTGCCGCGGCGCCCCAGGACGCCGCAACACAACCCTTCGCGGTGCAAATCGCCGCCCTCAACGTCCGCAGCGAAGCGGACGCAATGGCCAAGCGGCTCTCCTCTAAGGGGTATGCGGCGTTCGTCCTTCCGCCGGCCAACGGTACCCCGGCGGTCTACCGGGTCCGCATCGGTCCGTTCAATACGCGGCGCGAGGCGGACAGTGTCGCCGTCAGACTGCAGAAGGAAGAGCAGTTCAAGCCCTGGGTCACTCGCTGACCCCGACCCGTTTCGAGTACGCGCTGGCCGCCGCGTCCGGTCTTCTGCTCGCGCTCAGCTTTCCCCGCTTCGGTCACCCGGCCTTCAGCTGGATCGCGCTCACGCCGCTGCTGCTGGCGCTCGGCGGAGGATCGCTCAGGCGGGCATTCTTGCTTGGCTTGACGACCGGCGTCGTCTACTTCACGGGCACGCTCTACTGGATCACGCGCGTCATGGTCGTCTACGGCGGGCTGCAGGTGTGGGTGGCTGTGCTCGTCAACGCGTTGCTCGTCGCGTACCTCGCGATCTTCCCCGCGCTGTTCGCCCTCATCGTCCGATACACGGTCGCAAGGCTCGGACCCGCTGCGCTGCTGGGGGCTCCGGTCGTCTGGGTGGCCACGGAGCTGGGTCGCGCGCACTTGTTCAGCGGGTTTCCCTGGGTGCTGCTCGGATACAGTCAGGCGGGCGTGCTGCCCATCGCGCAGCTAGCGAGTCTGATCGGCGTGTACGGCGTCTCGGCGCTCGTGGCCGGCACGAGCGCGTGCCTTGCCGTTGTTCTCATGAGCGCCGCCGATCGAGTCGGAAGCCACCAGTCGATTTCCAATCGCGCCAGTCGGTACGCACCTGTGCTGGTCGCATCGGCCCTGATCGCCGGGATTGCCATATGGGGACATTTCCGCATCGCCCGGGGCGATCTGACGCGCGCCGGGGAGCAGGTTCGCGTCGGCCTCGTGCAGGGCAACGTCGATCAAGCAGAGAAATGGGATCCCGCCCGCGCCACGGCGATCTTTCAGAGCTATCTCTCCATGACCAGGCAGGCGGTCGACGGCGGCGCGACGATGGTCCTGTGGCCAGAATCGTCGACGCCGTTTCATTTCAAAGAGCAGCCCGAGCAAGCGGCACGGGTGAGAGCGCTGGCACGGGACGCGAAGGTGCCGATCTTGATCGGCAGCGACGAGATCGAGCGCGGGGTGCCGACCAGATACTACAACTCGGCATTTCTCCTGCGGTCCGACGGCACAGACGCAGGTGTCTACAGAAAGATGCACCTTGTTCCGTTTGGTGAATACGTTCCGCTCAAACGGTTGCTGTTCTTCGCTGCGCCGCTGGTCGAAGCCGCCGGGGACTTCTCGGCCGGCGAGTCGGCGGAATTGCTGCCCGTCGACGGTCACTTGATAAGCGCAGCAATCTGCTATGAGATTGTGTATCCGGATCTCGTGCGGCGGTTCGTCGTGGGAGGGAGCGAACTGCTCACCACCATCACGAACGACGCCTGGTTCGGCGAGACCTCGGCGCCTTACCAGCATTTCGCCCAGGCGTCGATGCGGGCGATCGAGAACGGCCGGTATCTCGTCCGCGCGGCCAACACCGGCATCAGCGGGGTGGTCGACCCATACGGCCGCGTCGTCGCGCAGAGCCGGCTTTACGAGCCAGCGGTCATCGTGAGCGACGCCCGGTTCCTGCGGGTGTCGACCTTCTACGCGCGGACAGGGGACCGGTTCGCTCACCTATCGGCCCTCGTCACGCTGGCGATGCTGATCGTCGCGCGCCGCAGGACTCACGCTTACGCTTGAAATTGCAGATTGCAGATTGCAGATTTCAGACTTATTCTGGATTCGGCTGCAATCGGCCATTCATCTGCAATCTGAAAATCAATCTGCAATCTGCAGTATTTCTGAAAGGTGTCCGATGCCAACTGTCGACGAATTGAGACGACGCTACGACGATCTGAGCCGGCGCGCCGCCGATCTTCGGAGTTTTCTTTGAAGCAGCCAGACCCGAAGAGGAGCTGAGCCGCCTCGAGATGCGCGCCACCTCGCCTGATTTCTGGAAGGATCAGGCCGAGGCCCAGAAAGTCCAGCAGCGGCGGCGGCGAGTCGAGCAGGATCGCGATCTGATGCTGTCGCTTGGCAAGAAGAGCGACGACCTGGCCGTACTGCTCGAGTGGTCGGAGGCGGGCGAGAGCGTCGATGCCGAGTTCGAGCAGGCGATCGAAGCGCTCGATCGGGAGGTGGAGGCGGGCGAGATCAAGAAGATGCTCGGCGGGGAGCACGATCGCAAGAACGCGATCATCACCATTCACCCGGGCGCCGGTGGCACCGAATCGCAGGATTGGGCGGAGATGCTGCTGCGCATGTATCTGCGCTGGATGGAACGCCGCGGGTTCAAGCGCGAGATCATCGATTACCAGCCGGGCGACGAGGCCGGGCTGAAAAGCGTCACCCTCACCGTCGCAGGCGAGTATGCCTACGGACTCCTTTCGGCCGAGGCCGGCGTGCACCGGCTCGTGCGCATTTCACCATTCGACCAGGCCGCCCGGCGGCATACATCCTTCGCGTCGGTCTACGTGTGGCCCGAGCTGTCCGAGGACATCGACATCGACATCGAAGACAAGGACCTGCGGATCGACACCTATCGATCGAGCGGCGCGGGCGGCCAGCACGTCAACGTCACCGACTCGGCCGTGCGCCTCACCCATCTCCCCACCGGCATCGTCGTGTCCTGCCAGAACGAGCGTTCGCAGCATCGGAATCGCGATTCGGCGATGAGGGTCCTCAAGTCCCGCCTGTATGATCTGCGCCTGAAGGAGCAGCAGGCGAGGCTCGATTCGATCAGCGGCGTGAAAAAGGACATCGCCTTCGGCAATCAGATCCGGAGCTACGTCCTCCACCCGTACCAGCTCGTCAAGGACCATCGTACCAAGGAGCAGGTCGGCGACATCAACCGCGTGCTGGATGGGGACATCGACGGCTTCATCAAGACGTTCCTGATGAAAAAGTCGAGCGGCACGCTCGGTGAGACGGCCGTGGACGACGACGCCGAGTGAGCAGGGCTTTTTTCGTCGCCGCTGGCATCCTGCTGAGCCGGCTCGCCGGCCTGGTCCGGCTGCGCGTCTTCGCCCATTACTTCGGCTTGCAGTCCGACTCCGCCGACGCGTTCAACGCCGCGTTTCGCATCCCGAACGTTCTCCAGAACCTGTTCGGCGAAGGCGCGCTCTCCGCATCGTTCATTCCCGTGTACGCAGCGCTGGTGTCCCGCGGCGAGCGCCGCGAGGCCGACCGGGTCGCAGGGGCGGTAGGCGGGCTGCTCGCACTCGTCGTCGCGGTTGTGGTTCTCGTCGGCGTCTTCGCGACGCCACTCCTGGTCGCGCTCATCGCGCCCGGCTTCACGGGCGACAAGCGGGTGCTGACGATCACCCTCGTTCGGATCTTGTTTCCCGGGGCCGGTCTGCTGGTGTTGTCAGCCTGGTGTCTCGGGGTCCTCAATAGCCACGGCCGCTTCCTGCTGTCGTACGCTGCTCCGGTCATGTGGAACGCCGCGATGATCGCGACGCTGGTGGCGTTCGGCGACGACGCCCCGCTTCCACGCCTCGCGGTTCAACTCGCGTGGGGATCGGTCGCCGGCAGCGCCCTGCAGTTCGCGGTGCAGTTGCCCGGGATCGTGCGTGTCGCGCCAGGCGCGCGGCCCACGCTCGATCTGGTGTCGGATCACGTTCGCGAGGTCGTCCGCAATTTCGCTCCGGCGTTCCTGAGCCGGGGCGTCGTCCAAATCAGCGCGTACATCGACTCGCTGCTGGCGAGCCTCCTGCCGACCGGGGCGGTCACCGGTCTCGCAAACGCTCAGGTGCTGTATACGCTGCCGGTCAGCCTGTTCGGCATGTCAATCGCGGCCGCCGAATTGCCGGCGATGGCCGGAGAGCGCGCGGCCGATCGCTTCGGCATTGAAGCGGTACGCACCAGGCTGAATGCGGGCTTGCGTCAGATCGCGTTCTTCGTCGTGCCATCCGCGCTGGCGTTTCTGGCGCTCGGCGACGTGATCGCCGCCGCGCTGCTGCAGACAGGACGCTTCCGGCATGAAGACGCGCTGTATGTCTGGGGCATTCTGGCCGGATCCGCCGTCGGACTGCTCGCTTCAACGCTTGGGCGGTTGTATTCGTCCACCTACTATGCGCTGCGCGACACGCGGACGCCGCTCGCGTTCGCGATGGTCCGCGTCGCGCTCACAACCGTGCTCGGCTATGTGTTCGCCATTCCGCTTCCGCGGTGGCTCGGCGTGCCTGCGCTCTGGGGCGCGGCGGGGCTGACGGCATCGGCGGGCATCGCGGGATGGGTCGAAATGCTGCTGCTGCGCCGGACGCTCAATCAGCGGATCGGGCACACAGGGCTTCCAGCAAGCTACCTTGCGAAACTGTGGATCGCGGCGGGCTCAGCGGCGGCCTCGGCGTGGATTTTGAAGGTCATGATTCCGCCGCTGCACCCCGTCTTGACCGCGGTCATCGTCCTCACACCCTACGGCGCGGTGTTTCTGACCGGGACCTTCGCCTTGGGTCTCTCCGAGGCGTCCAGTGCCGTCAAGCCGTTCCTGCGCCGGCGATGAGTGGGCGAACCTGGACACCGCTCACGAATCGAGTAAACCGTTCTCGATCGCGTAGCGCATCAGCTCGGCGCTCGTGCGCATGCCGAGCTTCTCGAGAACACGCATGCGATACGTGCTCACTGTCTTGACGCTCAACCCGAGATCCCGCGCGATGTCGGAGGCGGTTTGTCCGGATCCGAGGAGCCGCAGAACCTGATATTCGCGGTCGGAAAGCGAGTCGTGCGGGGTCGCGATCGACTTCGTCGTCCAGTTGAGCAGGACATCGCCGGCGTCGCGGCCCAGGTAGCGGCGTCCGCGGACGCGCGTCCTCGATGGCTTTCACGAATTCCTCGGGCGAGCTGTCCTTCGTCAGATACCCGATCGCGCCCGCGCCCAGGGCCCGACGCGCAAACTGCGCGGCCGGATGCATGCTGACGGCCAGCGTCGGAAGACCGGGTTTCACGCGGTGGAGCTGCTTGATCAGGTCGATCCCGCTCATGCCAGGCAGCGAGATGTCAGCGACGACGACATCCCATTGGCTGGCGCTTACCTGAGCCAGTGCCTCTTCCGCATCGCTCGCCTCGCCGACGACCGAGCCTTTCAGCCGGTCGGTAAGAATGCTACGGATACCGTGCCGCACAACAGGATGATCATCGACGAGCAGAATACGAATCATCGGCCACCACTATTCGTCAGCGTGTCGCCCTCGCGGGACATCGGTCCGCGCGTGCGCGACGCGATCTCGACAATCGGCACGCGCACGGTGACGGTCGTACCCTTTCCGCGTTTGCCGGTAATGTTGAACGTTCCCCCAATGAGCGATGCGCGTTCCTGCATCCCCAGCAACCCGACGCTGCCCGGGTCGGCGAGCCGGGCGTCGGAGATCCCGCGTCCATTGTCGCGGATCTGCAGCTCGAACACGCCGCGGCGGTGTGCGAGGGCGACGTGGACGGCGCTGGCGCTCGCGTGCCGGACCACGTTGGTCAAGGCTTCCTGAAAGATCCGGAACAGCACGGTCTGCCGTTCTGAACTGAGCCGCGGCACTTCGTCGGTCGGAGCGGACGTGACACCGCAGGCCCGTCCGGGCTCGGAACGTCATCGCCTCCCACCGGATCGCTGCCGTCAGACCCAGATGATCCAGCGTGGCGGGGCGCAGATCCGTGGCGATTCGCTTCACCGTCGCGATCCCGATCTCGACAAAGCCGATGAGCGATTGCAGGCGATCGACGACCGTCGATCCGAGGTGTTGCTTCTTGATCTCCGCGCAGGCGCGGCCGAGTTCGAGCTTGATGGCGGTCAGCGTCTGGCCGAGCTCGTCGTGCAGCTCGCGCGCCAGCGTGGCGCGCTCCTCCTCGCGCGCCGTCTGCACGCGCGCCGCGAGCCGGCGCATCTGTTCCTCCGACTCCTGCAAATGGGGCCGCGTTTCAATTGACTCGGTGATGTCGCGGCCGATGCCTTCGATGGCAATCACCAGATATCCGGCCAGCGTGCCGTCCGCCTGAAGGCGCGGCGCCCCATGCGTGAGCACCCATCGGTATTGTCCGTCGGCGTGACGCGCGCGGTACTCGAGCGTGAAAGGAGCTCGGGCCCGGATGCCCTCCCGCCAACCTTTGGAGAGCAGATCGTGGTCGGCCGGGTGCACGCCGTTGAGCCACCCACGACCCAGATCCTGGCGCACGGGGCGGCCCGTGAAATCGCGCCAGCTTCGGTTGACGAAAGTGAGGCGACCTAGTGGGTCGGCGACCCAGAGCATGACCGGTGCGTCGTCCAGGGCCGCGCGAAAGGCGGCTTCGGAAGCAGCGGTTCCGGATGGCACCACCCAGTGAGGTCGCGTTGGGTCTGCGTGGAGCTTGCGTGCGATCATTTTCAGCTGTCCGATGGCAGGTTGTCCCGGAGCGCCTTCGATCATACGTTGTTCGGCCGCTGCTCAGTCAGCCATGTGGGACAAAGGCCTACAACCGTTCGTCGAGCGCCCTGCCAACGACTTGCCAGGCTGTCAGAAGTCCGGGCGATCAATGACCGAGGCCGCCGGGCTGGGTACCGGAAATGAACGCTTCGGGAATGGCCCCAGGTAGTTCGGGGTCGGTCACGACACCACTGGTCCGATCCACGGGCAGGAAAACGATGTTGCCGGGGGCGTCGAAATCAGGCGGGTTATCTTTGTCGGGCCGCCCCGAGATGTAGGCCTTCATGAACTCCATCCAGATCGGCAGGGCGGCGACCGCTCCGGTTTCGTTGGTGCCGAGCGGTTTTTTTTCGTCGAGCCCCACCCACACCCCGACGGTCAGGTTCGGGATCAAAGCCCACGAACCACGCGTCGGTGTTGTCATCCACCGTGCCGGTCTTGCCTGCGAGAGGCCACTTCAGCGCCGCTGCCGCTGCCGCGGTGCCGCGCTGCACGACGCCACGCAACATGTTCGTCATGACATAAGCCGTGTCGGCGCGGATCACGTCGGAGGGCTCCGCGCGGCTTTCTTCGAGGAGATTCCCGTCCCGATCGGTCACGGTGAGGATCTCGATCGGCGCCATGCGAACGCCCTGATTGGGAAACACGGTGTAGGCGCTCGTCACCTCGAGCAAGGTGCCGTCACCGGCGCCGAGGGCGACGGGCAGATACGGCGGGAAGTCTTCCTCGAATCCGAAGCGCTTCGCGTAGGTGAGCACGTTCTTCGGTCCGATTGTCTCCATCATCCGGATGGCGGGGATATTGCGGGACGACTCGAGGGCGTGGCGGATCGTGACCGGGCCCTCGAATTCATGATCGTAGTTCTGCGGGCTGTACATATCTCCGCGGCCCGCGGGATAGCTGACGGGTTCGTCGATGATCACGGACGCCGGGGTGAAGCCGCGATCGATGGCCGCCGTGTACACGATCGGCTTGAACGTGGAGCCCAACTGACGGTACGCCTGCACGGCTCGATTGAACTTGCTGCGCGCAAAGCTCCAGCCCCCCACCATCGCCCTGATCTGACCGGTGCGATTGTCGATGGCGACGAGCGCGCCTTCGACGAGCGGCGTCTGTTCCAGCAGGACGGTCGCGCCAGCGTTGGTCTCGTCGAGGGCGGTAATCTCGACCTCGATCACGTCGCCTGCGGCGAACAGTGCGCCGGCTGTTGTCCGCCGCGTCCAGGCAAATCCCTTCGGCGTCAGATCGGCGTGCAGGTTTCCGATGCGCAGTCGCGCGCCCGCAGCCGGCTTGCCGAGGGCCACCACCACGGCCGGCACGACGTCGCCGACGGCGATCCGGCGCGTCCAGCGCTCATCCTTGAAATTATCGATGGTGTGTCCCTCGGCCAGGACGTTGCGCTTCGGGCGGCGGTAGCCGCGGCGTTTGTCGAGCTGCCGCAGTCCGCGTTCGACGGCGCGATTCGCGGCTCCCTGCAGCGTGGCATCGAGCGTAGTCTTCACCGACAGTCCGCTCTCGTACAATGCCTTCGCGCCGTAGCGCTGCTCCAGATGCTTGCGGACTTCTTCGACGAAAAACGGCGCCACCGATCGCGGCTGCTGCGGCTGCCCACGCACGACAATCGGATGCTGCTTGGCGGTGTCGGCTTCCGCTTGCGGGATGTAGCCTTCATCGACCATCCGCTGCAGCGCGTAGTTGCGCCGCCGCACGGCCGCCTCCATGTTGACGAAGGGGCTCTGCCGCGCCGGTGCCTGAATGATGCCGGCCAGCAGCGCGGCCTCCTCGAGGGTGACCTCTTTCGCCGATCGTCCGAAGTAGAGACGAGCTGCCGCTTCAACACCGTAGGTGCCGTGCCCGAAGAGAATATGGTTCGCGTACAGTGTGAGGATCTCGCGCTTGGTGTAGCGCTTCTCTATCTGGACGGCGACGATCGCCTCCTTGATTTTCCGTTCGAGACTGACGTCGCCGGTCTTGAAGCCGACCGCGTCGGGAAGGATATTGCGGGCGAGCTGCTGCGTCAGCGTGCTCGCGCCGGCGGGCCGCGAGGGCCGGCCCGCGGCCATGTCCTTCATCCCTTGAAGAATGTCGCGGGTCACCGTGATGGCAATGCTCGAGATGCTCAGACCGAAGTGCCGCTCGAAGTCGCCGTCTTCGGCGGAAATGATCGCCTGGCGGAGACGCGGGGCGATGTCGTCGTAGCCGATCACGAGCCGGCGTTGCGTCGCGAACTCGCCGATCGTCTGGCCGTCGATCGCGTAAACGCGGGTGATGGTGTTCGGGGCGTAGTTGTCGAGCGCCGAAATCTGCGGCAGATCGCCGGCGTATGCGAAGAGCACGCCGCTCAGAAGGCCCAGCATCGCCGCCACGATGAACAAGGCGACGATGCCGGCGTTGCGGGCGACGCGGATGACGTAATGCGCCAAGTTGATGGTCTTGGTTCTAGGCTGTCGGCTCCAGGTTCCAGCCGGAGTCCGAAGCCCGACGCCTGAAGTCTAAAGCCTACCCTAAGACGGCCGCCGCGACGCAGGAGCGTGTCGCGGCGCCGCCTGCCGCGCGGGGGCTGCGGCCGGTGCGCCGCTCGGCGGTGGACTCGGCGCGGCGCCGCGCGGTACAGCTACCGGCGCGGATGCGGCCGGGGCGCGCATCGCGGGTGTGCGCGTCCCATGGAAAACCGGGGCCGGCGGCTGCGCGGCAGCCGGCGGAGCGTGGATTGGTTGCGCCCGCTGCACAGGCGGTGGCGCGCTCCAACGCGGCACCGCACCTTGCGGCGCAGGCGCCATCGGCATCTGCGGCGGCGCCGCCGGCGCGCGGGCTGGGCCCCGAAGGTACGCGCGCTGTTGTCCGTCGGCACGTGACGCAGCCGCAGAATCATTCGGCGTCGCAGGTTGAACGGCGCGGCCGGCGCCCCCGTACCGCGGCGCTCGCGGCTGTCCGTACCCCCAGGAAGACGCGGCGCGAGACGGCCCGGCATTGGTGTCCCCCGCCGGCGCACGCTGAACGGCGGCGGCGGGGTTTTGCTGGTACTCGCGCCGCACCTCCGCGAGCGGCACCTTGATCGTCGCGGCTGGCGATCGTCGAACCGATCGATCGAAGGCACCAGCGGCGCGCCCGGCTTCAGCAGCCGCGACATCCTGCGATGCGCCGGGCGCGCGAGATCCGGAAACCCTGACGCCACGGTCGCGGCGAGCCGCCAACGACTGATCGCCGCCTTGGGATGGTGCGGTCCCCGGCGCGGAGCGTGGTTGACCATAGGCGGCGTACCCGCTGCCCCTCTGAACGGCGACGTCTCGTCCTACGCCACGGGGCACGGCTGTATCGACGCCAACCGCCGCCGCGCCAGTTCCCCGAACGAACGCACGGGGCAGGTCAGGCGCCGCTGCCTGCATAATCACCGGGGCCGCGGCGGGCAGATGCGGGACCGCATAGTGATGCACGTACGCACCAGGCGCACCGAAATGCGTGCGAGGGACGGCGACCCAGCCGAGCCAGGGGTTGCCGACATTCACCGACAGTCCGAAGACGGGACGGTTGTCGAACCCGAGCGGGCACCAGCTCACGTATCCAGGCGCCGCCGCCCAGGTCACCCATGAGGGCGCCCACCGGCGTTCCGGAATCCAGAACCAGCGGCTGCGGGAGAAGCCCCAGCGGCCATAGTGATGCGTCGGCCATCCCCAGACATCGAGGCCGATCCATGTCCATCCGTACGGACGGTTCGCCGCCCAGTAGCCGTTGTAGTACGGCCGCCAGCCGGGAGAGGCGGAGGGATACCACACGTAACCGTACTGCGGTTCGTGCTGCCACGCGCCATGACGGTCGAAGGTGCCGCCGTACATCTGCAACTCGCGCGGGAGGTATTGCGCCGACTGCGCGGTGCCCGTTCGAGCGTCGCGTCGGAGAGCCGACCACCGATCGAACGCATCGAACCGCGCCGAGTTGAAGGTATGCGGGAACGACGGCGCTTCGAGATCGCGTGCCAGACTCCGCTCGCCGGCGCGAACCGACGTCGATCCCCGTTCGGTCCTCAGCGATGCGAGCCCGCGCAACACGGCAAGCTCGGCTTCGAGCCCAGCGGGGCCGGAGAGCAGCGCGACCCGATACTCGCCGGGACCGTCAGTACTGGCGGACGCGACCGGTGTGTCGAGTTGATAACGCAGCGCGCTCGCCGGGTCCTCGGCGCCTGGGACCGTCAGCATGATGCGGCCGCCCGTGACGCGCAGGAGCGTGGGCGAAAGCAATTCGACCGCCGAGTATTCGTCGATGTCGAGCGCCGATCCGTCCGGGAACAGGACCTCGACGCGCCCTTCGGCCGTGCGCAGCCGATCGCCGACGAGAAACGGCACGCCGGCCGTCACCGTTTGAGCCTGTCCTTCGCGATCGAGCGAGGCTGTGCCTTCCGCGAACGCGATGTGAGCCGGCGGGGCAAAGTCCTGTGCGTGCGCGGCTAAGGCCCACGCAGACAAGAAGAAAGCGAGGCTCACACCCCGGGTGATGACCGAGGAGGGCCGATCGACACGCATAACGCGCCTCAACTGACTCCTCGAAACCCTCGGGTCGAGCGTCGAGGGCCCGAAGGGCAGGCCTGGCTGGCAGGACAATTATATATGCCTTTGCCATTCTCTGTGCCGATTCCTGGCTGACCCTGGAAGCGATTGGCTGGATTCGAGAGTTTGGATATTGACGAATAGGCACTCAAGTTTTATACTTACACAATTATCAGACATTGGCTGATCACTCCAGCCCGCGAGGATGTGTAATGAGCAAAATCATCGGTATCGACCTAGGCACGACAAACTCAGTGGTCGCCGTCATGGAGGGTGGTGAGCCAGTCGTGATCACCAACCCGGAAGGCGGCCGGCTGACACCGTCGGTCGTCGCCTTCACGAAGACCGGCGAGCGCCTGGTCGGCCAGGTGGCCAAGCGCCAGGCGGTCACGAATCCCGAGAACACGGTCTTCTCGATCAAGCGTTTCATGGGACGCAAGTTCGACGAGGTTTCCGAAGAAATGAAAATGGTGCCGTACCAAGTCGTGCGCGCGAGCAACGCCGACGCGCGCGTCACGGCGAACGGCAAGGAATATTCCCCTCCCGAGATCTCCGCGATGATCCTGCAGAAGCTCAAGCAGGCCGCGGAGGAATACCTCGGTCAACCGGTGAGCAAGGCGGTCATCACGGTCCCGGCGTATTTCAACGATGCGCAGCGGCAGGCCACCAAGGACGCCGGGCAGATTGCCGGGCTCGAAGTGATGAGGATCGTCAACGAGCCCACCGCTGCGGCGCTGGCGTACGGCCTCGACAAAAAGAAAGACGAGACGATTGCCGTCTACGACTTTGGCGGCGGCACGTTCGATATCTCGATTCTCGAAGTCGGCGAGGGCGTCGTCGAGGTCAAGGCGACGAACGGCGATACCCATCTCGGCGGCGACAACCTCGATCAGCGCATCATCGACTGGATCAGCTCGGAGTTCAAGAAGAGCGAAGGCATCGATCTGAGCAAGGATCGGATGGCTCTGCAGCGTCTGAAAGAGGCGGCTGAGAAGGCCAAGATGGAGCTCTCCACCGTCATGGAGACCGACATCAACCTCCCGTTCGTGACCGCCGACCAGACCGGGCCCAAGCACCTGCAATTGAAGCTCACGCGCGCGAAGTTCGAGCAGCTCGTGGAGGATCTGCTGCAGAGAACGGTCGGCCCGACCAAGCAGGCGCTCGCCGATGCCGGTGTCGAGCTCTCCAAGATCGACGAGGTGGTGCTCGTCGGCGGCTCGACGCGGATCCCGAAAGTTCAGCAGATCGTCAAGGAGCTCTTCGGCAGGGAGCCGCACAAGGGTGTCAACCCAGATGAAGTGGTGGCGATCGGCGCCGCGATTCAGGCGGGCGTGCTGGCCGGCGACGTCAAGGATCTCCTCCTGCTCGATGTGACCCCCCTCTCGCTCGGCATCGAGACGATGGGCGGGGTGATGACGACCCTGATTCCGAGGAACACGACGATTCCGACACGCAAGAGTGAAATCTTTTCCACCGCATCCGACAGCCAGACGAGCGTCGAGGTGCACGTGCTGCAGGGCGAGCGATCGCTGGCGCGCGACAACCGCACGCTGGGCAAGTTCCACTTGATCGGGCTGCCGCCGGCGCCGCGCGGCGTGCCGCAGATCGAGGTGACCTTCGACATCGACGCGAACGGCATCGTGAACGTCTCGGCCAAGGACCTCGGCACCGGCAAGGAGCAGAAGATCACGATCACCGCGACGAGCGGCCTCAGCAAGGACGAGGTCGACCGGATGATGAAGGAGGCTGAATCGCACGCCGAGGAGGACAAGAAGCGCCGCGACGAGATCGAGGCGCGCAACAAGGCCGATCAGGCGGTCTATGCCGCCGAGCGGTTCATCAAGGACACGGGCGACAAGCTGTCGGCCGCTGATCGGCAGGCGATCGAATCCGCGGCGGAATCGCTCAAGAAGGCGCTCGAATCGAACGATCCAGCCACGATCGACCGCGCGATGGAGGGCCTGACGCAGGCGCAGCACAAGGCTGCGGCCTCATTGTACCAGCAGACCGCCAGCGGCGGCGCGGGTCAGGGTCAAGGCGGGCAAGGCGCAGGTGGCGGCGCGTCCAACGCAGGCGATGCGAAGGGAGACGTCATCGACGCCGAGGTGGTGGACGAAGGCAAACAATAGAAAGCGGCGATTGCAGATTGAAGATTGCAGAGGGTTGACTCAGTGACTCTGCAATTCAATCTGCGATCTGCAATCTGAAGTCTGCAATTTCATGGATTTCTACGTGATCCTCGGGTTGGAGCGGGCCGCGACGCTGGGCGACGTCAAGCGCGCGTACCGGCGTCTGGCGAGGCGGTTCCACCCCGACATCAACCCGGGCGACCGCACGGCGGCGGCGCACTTCCGTCAGATCGCGGAAGCGTACGAGACGCTCAGCGATCCCGATCGCCGTCGGCGGTACGACACGGTGGGTCCGGCCGGGCCGGTTGTGCAGGCGGCCGCGTTCGGCTTCGAAGGGTTCGACTTCTCCGCCAGCGTCAGCGGAGCGTCGGCTCCGACCTTCGGCGATCTCTTCGCTGACGTGCTGCAGCCACGTCGCGCGGACACCGTCCCGTTGAGCGGCGCCGATCTGCATCAGACGATCACCCTCAGCTTCGCAGACGCGATGCGGGGGGGCGAGCGCCAACTGACGGTCACCCGTCACGAGCATTGCCGCACCTGCCACGGCACCGGATCCCTGGAAATGGAGGAGAGCCGGTGCCTGCAGTGTCACGGCGCGGGCGTCGTGAAGTCGGCGCGCGGGCACATGGTCTTCTCCAAGCCGTGTTCGCTGTGCCGCGGCACTGGCCGTCAGGCGGAAACACGGTGCCATGCGTGCGGCGGCCGCCGGACAGGGATACGAACGGAGCCGCTGACGATCACCGTGCCTGGCGGACTCGCCGACGGCGCGCGCATCCGCGTTCCGGGGATGGGCCATGCGGGAGGCGGACCCGGCGAGCACGGCGACCTCTACATCACGGTGCGTGTCGAACCGCATCCGCTGTTCAGGCGCGAGGGCGACGATCTTCACCTGATCGTGCCGGTTGCGGTCCACGAAGCCGCTCTGGGCGCCAAGATCGAAGTGCCGTCCCTCGAGGGGCACGCGCGGCTGCGGGTGCCGCCGGGCACGCAGTCGGGCCAGCGGTTCCGTCTGCGCGAACGTGGCGTGCCGTCCCCACTCGACCACCGTCGAGGCGACCTCGTCGTCGAGGTCCGGTTGGTGCTGCCGCGACTGCTCGACGAACGATCAAAGGAGCTGCTGCGGGAGTTCGGACGGATCAACGCTGACGACGTGAGGCGGGACCTGGTGACCGGCTGAGCGACGAGAGCCATGAAGAAAAGCGGTAAAGCGTATTACATGATCAGCGCGGTGGCGCAGAAGTACAAGATCCATCCGCAGACGCTGCGGCTGTACGAACGCGAAGGCCTGCTCGCGCCGTCACGCACCGATGGCAACACGCGGCTGTACTCGGAAGAGGATCTGGAACAGCTCGAAACGATTCTGTCACTTACCCGAGACCTCGGCGTGAATCTTGCTGGCGTGGAAATCATCCTCAACATGCGCCGCAAGATCGAGCGCATGCAGCACGAGGTCAACGAGTTCATGGAATACGTCAAGCACGAGCTCTCACGCGGCATCGACGACTGGGAGCAGCGCCTCTCCACGGCGCTGGTGAAGTCCTCGCCGACCGATCTCGTCCGCGCGACGCCGCCAGAGACCGCCAAAGCCAAAAACTGAAAGTTCAAAACGACGCTGGCGGGTGTATGCTGTCGGTGTCTCCAGCCTCTCTGAAAAATTTTCAGCTTCAGATCTCAGACGTCAGATATTCCACCATCGTTCAATGCCTTGTCCGTTGTGCGACGATACCGGGTGGAAACCGGTCGGGGGTGACGGCCCATCCGGCGGCGTGCGGCGCGTTGCGCGCTGCGATTGCTGGCGCGAGAACCTCGGGCAGGTGCGGCTCGTCGCGGCCAATATCCCAAGGCGGTATCAGCACTGCACGATCGCGAATTTCACCGCCTACAACGAGTCGCTCGAGCGGGCGGCGGCGCAGGCGCGCCGCGTCGCCGAGGCCTTTCCGGTCGTCGGCAAGGGACTCCTGCTCGAGGGGCAGCCCGGTGTGGGCAAGACGCATCTGGCGGTGGCCGTCCTCAAGCAGGTGGTGGAAACGACTGGTGCCCGGGGGGTCTTTTACGATACCCGCGACCTGTTGCGCGTGATCCGGAGCACCTACGACCCGGCGATTCGCACTACCGAGCTGGAAATTCTGCGACCGGTCATGACGGCCGATTTGCTCGTGCTCGATGATCTCGGCGCCGAGAAAACCTCCGAATGGGTCGAAGAGACGATGAACCTGATCGTCAACACGAGATACAGCGAACGGCGATTGACGATGTTCACCTCGAACTACGAAGACATCCCCGACGAGACCGAGCCGAATTCGCTCATCTTCCGGATCGGGCATCGGATGCGCTCGCGCCTGCACGAAATGTGCGACTTCGTCATACTCGACGCGGCCGATTACCGGGAGCGGCCCCCGAACGCCGGTGCCGACGACCTCCTCGCCATGTGGAAGATGCGGAAGAAGTCATTGCCTGCGCCGGGGCGGTCCGGGCGCCAGGCCCGCGCGCAACTCCGCGAGCCCTCGACGCGCGACGGCCGCGCCGACTTGAAATGGCCGGGAGGGAGGGCAGGCAGCTAACGCATCTCGGATCGACGATGTGAGGATCGACGGCTGATTCGGTGATCGACGATTTGTCGATCAAACCCGACGATTCCAAGATAGATTGAAGCCCTCCACATCGTCGGATCGTCGATTCCATGTTGGGCTTGTATCTCCACATCCCGTTCTGTGCCGCCATCTGCAACTATTGCAACTTCAATCGAGGTCTGTTCGACGCGGCGCTCAAGGAACGTTACGTCGAGGCGCTGGTCGCTGAAGTCGAGAGCGCAGGCGAGGCGGGGCGGGCGGGAGAGGCCGATACCATCTATTTCGGCGGCGGCACCCCGTCGCTCCTCGAAGCCGAGGAGATCGATCGGGTCATCGCGGCCTGCCGGCGGTCGTTCGCCGTGGCCGCCGATTGCGAAGTGACGCTCGAAGCCAATCCCGAAACGACCACGACGGAGCGCCTCCGGGCGTATCGCTCAGCCGGCGTCAACCGCCTGAGCTTCGGCGTCCAGTCGTTCCGCGACGATGAGTTGCGGCGGCTGTCGCGCCTGCATGGCGCCGATCGCGCCCGCGCTGGCGGTTGCGAGAGGCTCGGGCGGCCGGATTCGACAACGTCAGCCTGGACCTGATGATGTGGCTGCCCGGTCAGCAGGTGGAAGAGTGGCTCGAGTCGGTCGATCAGGCCATCGCCCTCGGGCCGGAGCATCTCTCCTTGTACCTGCTCGAGGTCTACCCGAACGCACCGCTTAAAGAAGAAATGGCCCGCGCGCACTGGTCCCAGGCACCCGACGACGATGCGGCGGCGATGTATATGGCGGCGATGGACCGACTCGAAGCGGCCGGCTACGAGCAGTACGAGATCTCGAACGTGGCGCGCGCCGGGCGGCGTTCACGCCACAACACCAAGTACTGGGCCGACGGCGAGTGGCTCGGGTTCGGCTGCGGCGCGCATTCCACTCGGGATGGCGTGCGCTGGAAGAACGTGTCCGCGACCGAGGGCTACATCGATCGAATCGGCAGGGGTGAGCCGGCGGCGGTTGACGTACGCCGTCTCTCGGACGCCGAACGCCTGGGTGACGCGCTCTTTACCGGCCTGCGCCTTTCGGACGGGCTCGACGAGATCACCATCGAGCGGCGCTACGGGGTGGACATCTGGCAGCGCCACGGGGCCGAGCTCGACCGCTTTCTGGACATGGGGCTGCTAAAGCGCCAAAATCGTCGGCTCTGGTTGACTCGCCGGGGCATGCTCCTCGCCCATGAAGTCATGACCGTTTTCGTGTAGGGAATGCCCCGAATGGGATCTAACAGAATCGGAGGCCCGAGTACGCTAAAGTAGCACGCCGTTTAGACACCCCTTTGAAGGAGGCCGTGATGGTTTTCACCTGCGGGCCGTCGGCCGGAAGCCGGCCAGGATGGATAGCTCTTGCGATCGTGCTTGGCGTGCTGTGGTCGGCGCCGGCCAGTGCCCAGGCGCCGGCTGCGCCCAACGCTCGATTGTTTGCCAATGACGGCGGGATGGTGCTGAACTTCATCAAGCCGGACAAGACCGCCGACTTCGAGGAAGTCATGGCGAAGCTGAAGGAAGCGCTGATGAAGAGCACGAAGCCCGAACGCAAGGAACAGGCGGCGGGCTGGCGCGTGTTCAAGTCCCCGGAGATGGCGGGCGCGAACCATCTCTATGTGTTCGTCATCTACCCCGCGGTCAAGGGCGCGGACTACCAGATCTCGAACATCATCGCCGAAGCGTTTCCGACCGAGGCCAATGCGATCCTGCAGAAATACGCCGACGCCTACGCGCAAGGCATGAACATCGTCAACCTGAACCTGCTTCAGGATATGGGCAAGTAGATCAGAATTTGAGGTTCAACCCGGCATAGATGCGGTGCGCTGGTGTATGCAGCGCACCGCTGCCGAGCTTGAACACCCGATAGTCGACGCGCAATCGGAGCGGTCCCACCAGTGATATCTTGACGCCGCCGCCCGTGTTCCATCCAAGGCCGGTGCGCTGGAGGGTACCGAGTCGCTCCCGATACACGCCCGCGCCGGTCGTGAAGTACGGCTGCACGCCCAGAATCGCAAAGGGTGTCTGCAGCAGCACGTTCCCCATTCCGGTCGTCAATTTGGGCGCCAGCGATTGCGTATCCTCGGGAGTGTTGCCGTACTCGAACTCCAGCCCGACGAGAAGCAGGCCCGCCCCCGCGGAGAAGCCACGGACCAGCCGGTTCGCCGGGGTCATGTTGGCACCGATGAATCCCGTCAGATCGGCGAATGCGGGTGTCGATCCCAGCAGTGTCAGCAGCATCGCCGCGATCGTTGCCCGCGTGAGTTTCATGCAGTCTCCTGAATGCAATAATAGTGCGGGAGAGTGAGCGCTGATGGACTTCCGGCTCAGCGACGAGCAGGAACTGCTGCGCAGAAGCGTCCGCGAGTTCGCGGAAACGGAAATCCGTCCCCATGTTCGCGAGTGGGATGAAGCCCAGCATTTTCCGAGCGAGGTGGTGCCGGCGCTCGCCGCCCTCGGTCTTCTCGGGATCCAGATTCCGGAAGAGTACGGCGGCGCAGGTTTTTCGGCCGTCGACTACTGCATCTGCATCGAAGAACTGGCGCGCGTCGATCCCGGGCTCGCTCTCTCGGTCGCGGCGCACAACGGTCTGTGCTCCGCGCACATCCTGATGTTCGGCACCGAGGCGCAGAAACGGGCGTTTCTCGTACCGCTGGCCAGGGGCGAGAAGATCGGTGCATGGGGGTTGACCGAATCGACCTCCGGGAGCGATGCCGCCGGCATGCGGACCAGCGCCGTGGGGGCGGACGGCGGGTGGATCCTGAATGGATCGAAAACCTTCACGACGCACGGCCGCGTGGGCCACATCATGGTCACGATGGCGGTGACGGATGCTGCCGCGGGCGCCAAGGGCATCTCGGCCTTCATCGTCGAACACGGCACTCCTGGCATGACACCAGGGCGGAAGGAGGACAAGCTCGGCATGCGGGCGAGCGACACGAGCGAGGTCCTCTTCGAGAACTGCGCATTCCCGCCGATCGGTTGCTTGGCGAGGAAGGACAAGGCTTCGTCAACTCCATGCAGGTTCTGGATGCCGGGCGGATTGGCATCGCCGCGCTGTCGGTCGGGCTCGCGCAGGGAGCCTACGAAGCCGCGCTGCGCTATGCGCAGGAGCGGCGGGCGTTCGGAAAGCCGATCAGCAGCTTCCAGGCGATTCAATGGAAGCTGGCGGACAACGCGACGCGAATAGAAGGCGCTCGGCTCCTCACCTACCGCGCGGCCTACCTGAAGGACCGCGGCAGCCGGACGACGCTCGAGTCGTCGATGGCGAAGCTGTATGCCAGCGAGATCGCGGTCAAGGCGGCCGACGACTGCGTGCAGATCCACGGCGGCTACGGTCTCGTCAAAGACTACCCGGCCGAGAAGTTCTTTCGCGACGTGAAGCTCACCACGATCGGCGAAGGGACGAGCGAGATCCAGCGGCTGGTCATTGCCCGGCAATTGCTGCAGTAAATGTCCTCACCTCTGGCGGAGCGTGTGCTGGCGGGCGATCCACGCGCGATGGCTCGCGCCATTTCCCTGATCGAGGACGAGCGTCCTGAGGCCGCCGATCTCATCGGCGCGATCTTCAGCCGGACGGGACGGGCGTATCTGGTGGGCGTCACCGGTCCGCCTGGCGCGGGAAAGAGCACGCTGGTCGATCGGTTGACCTCCGAGATCCGCCGCCGGGGGCAGACGGTCGGCGTGATTGCCGTCGACCCGACGAGCCCCTTCACCGGCGGGGCCGTCCTCGGCGACCGGCTGCGCATGCAGACGCATGCGGAGGATCAGGCCGTGTTCATTCGGAGCATGGCGACGCGCGGTCACCTCGGCGGTCTGGCGCGGGCGACCGGAGACGCCGCGCTCGTACTGGATGCCGCAGGCAAGGAGGTGATCCTCATCGAGACGGTCGGCGTGGGGCAGGACGAGGTCGACATCATCCGGACGGCGGACGTCTCGGTCGTCACGCTGGTGCCAGGCGCCGGCGACGAAGTGCAGGCGCTCAAGGCCGGCATCATGGAGATCGCGGATATCTTCGTCGTGAACAAAGCAGACCGCGAAGGCGCCGACCGGCTGGTGGGGGAGATCGAGGCGAACCTGGCGTTGCGCGCGTACGGTCCCGGGGAGTGGCGCCCGCCAATCCTGAAAACGACCGCAACGACCGGCGGGGGCGTTGCCGACCTCCTTGCCGTAATCTGGACTTTCCGCGAACGATCGGCGCACGAACGATCGGCGCACGCCCGGCCGGCGCCAGGGACGGCTCTGGCCTCGCGGCAGCGCAGCCGCATCGATACCGCCTGCGCGAGCTGGTGACGCAGCGATTGATGGATCGTCTCGAGCGGGAAGTGCTTGCGCCGAACGAACTGGTCTCGGTGATCGAGCGGATCGCGGCGCGTGAGCTCGATCCTTATACCGCGGCAAACGAGCTGCTCGCTCGATCCCTGGGCCTGACACGGACGTGACCGCGAAGGAACACGAAGACGGCACGGTCGGCCTGTACTATGTATCGTTCGTGACCGTCCTCGCTTCGTGGTGAGTATTCAATGAAAGCTGTTCTGGACCACATCGGCATCGCCGTGCGCGACCTCGACGCGGCGCTCGCCTTTTATCGCGACGGGCTCGGCCTGGAGATCGAAGCGCCGGAGGACGTCATCTCGCAGCGAGTGCGCGCCCGGTTCGTGCCGGTGGGCAGCGCTAGCCTCGAGCTTCTGGAGGCGACGGCGGCGGACTCGCCCATCGCGAGATATGTCGAGAAGCACGGTCCCGGACTGCACCACATCACGCTCCGCGTCGAAGACATTGCGGCGGCGCTGGCGCAGCTCAAGAGCCGCGGAGCGCGCCTCATCGACGAACGGCCGCGGCCAGGCGCGGAAGGCGCGCTGATCGCGTTCATTCACCCTTCCAGCGCGCACGGCGTGCTGGTCGAGCTCAAGCAGCCCTCCGGCGCGCCGGCCGATTGTTCGTGGGTCACCAGGCACACCCTCGGCGATCTCGAGCTGATCTCGCTGCACGACGGGTGTTTCAGGCTCGACGGCGGTTCGATGTTCGGCGTCGTCCCCAAGCCCCTATGGTCGGCGAAGGCCGTCCCTGACGATCGAAACCGAATCCGGCTCGCAATGAGGCCGCTGGTGGTGCGCGGCGAAAAGACGATGATCATCGACGCCGGGCTGGGGGACAAGGAGGACGCCAAGTTCAGCGACATCTACGGCGTCGATCGCGTGCCGGGCCTCGACGCCTCGCTTGAGGAAGCCGGTCTCTCACCCGAGGACATCGATATCGTGCTGGCCACCCACCTGCATTTCGATCACGCGGGCGGGTTCACGACCCGGGACGCCTCGGGACGAGTGCGCCCCCGTTTCCCCCGTGCCCGATACGTCGTGCGGCGCGGCGAATGGGAGGATGCGACCCATCCTCATGAGCGGAATCGTGCCAGCTACCGGCCGGACAACTACGTCCCGCTCGCCGCGGCCGGCGTCCTGGACCTGATTGACGAGGATCAGGCCATCATGCCAGGCGTGCGCGTCCGGCGCACGGGCGGTCACAACATGCATCATCAGATGGTCTGGATGGAATCGGCGGGCCGGCGCGCGGCGTTCGTCGGCGATCTCATTCCGACAACGGCGCATCTGCCGGACGCGTGGATCATGGGGTTCGATCTCTATCCGATGGATACGCTCGCGGCGAAGAAGGTATTCGTCCATGAGGCCCTCGAGCGCCGGGACCTCGTGTACTTCGAGCACGATCCAGTCGTGGCGGCCGGCTACATCACGGAGGCCGGCGGCAAGCGCCAGGTGACGCCCCTGCAGAGTCCAATCGCGACAAGGTGAAACCCATGCCCGTGGAAATCGGCATCATCGGCGGCAGCGGTCTGTACGACATGGCGGAACTAACCGACCGGGAAGAGAAGCGCGTCAGCACGCCGTTCGGCGATCCGTCGGCGCCGTACCTGCTCGGGAGGCTCGGCGGGAAGCGTGTGGCATTTCTCGCGCGGCACGGCGTCGGCCATCGGCTCCTGCCGTCAGAGCTGAATTTCCGGGCGAACATCTATGGCTTCAAGGTTCTTGGCGTCGAGCGGATTCTGTCGGCCAGCGCTGTCGGGAGCCTGAAGGAGGAGTACCGCCCGCTCGACATTCTCGTACCCGATCAGTTCTTCGACCGGACCGCCGGGCGCATCAGCACGTTCTTCGGCCGGGGGATCGCCGCGCACATCGCGTTCGCGCATCCGGTCTGCGGGACGCTGTCGGCGATCGCCGCCGATGCGGCCGAGAGCGTGGGCGCACGGGTGCACCGCGGCGGGACCTACGTCAACATGGAAGGCCCGCAGTTTTCGACCCTCGCGGAGTCGAATCTGTATCGTTCCTGGGGGATGGATGTCATCGGCATGACGAACCTGCAGGAGGCCAAGCTCGCGCGCGAGGCCGAGATTTGTTACGCCACTCTGGCGCTGGTCACCGACTACGACTGCTGGCATCCCGATCACGACTCGGTCACCGTCGATCTGATCGTCGCCAACCTGGTGCAGAATGCGGTGACCGCGCGCAGGACGATCGCCCAGGCGGTGTCGCGGATCGAGGGACCGCGAACCTGCGCCTGCAAGGACGCGCTCGCCACGGCCATCATCACGCGGCCCGAGCACATCCCGGCGTCGGTGAAGCGTGAGCTCGAGCCCATCATCGGGCGATATGTCACGTAGCAGGTCACATGGTTCAGCCGGTTCTCACGGTTCCCCGGGGGGCTTCCAGGCCGTTCTGTTGCAGTTCATATGTGAGTTGCCAGGCGATAAGATCTTCGAAGCGCCGAGCATCGATCGCCGCAGCTCAAACACGTGTGGCGCCATTTTCGTGAACCCTGTGGACCCTGTGAACACCTGAACCCATGAAAATCGTCATCACCGGCTCGATTGCTTTCGACTACCTGATGTCGTTCCCCGGAAGATTCACCGAGCATTTCCTGCCGGAGCACATGGAACGGCTGAGCCTCAGCTTTCTCGTCGACACCATGGACAAGCGCCGCGGCGGCTGCGCTCCGAACATTGCCTATACTCTGGCATTGCTTGGCGAACGGCCGCTGCTGATGGCGACGGCAGGTGAGGACTTCGGCGAGTATCGGACGTGGCTCGAAGCGGCCGGGGTGGACACCTCGCTCGTCGAACAGGTGCCCGGGAAGTTCACCGCGTCGTTCTTCTGCAGCACCGATCAGCACAACAACCAGATTGCGTCGTTCTACACCGGCGCGATGGCCCACGCCGGTGAACTGTCCTTTCGCGCCGTCCGGGACTGCGGCGTTGCGATCATCTCGCCCAACGATCCGGACGCCATGGTCCAGTATGCGCAGGAATGCCGCGCCCTGGGCATCCGCTACATCTTCGATCCCGGCCAGCAGTGCGCGCGGATGTCCGGCGACGAGCTCAGGGCCGGGGCGCTCGGCGCCACCGTCGTCATCTGCAACGACTACGAGTTCGAGCTGCTCAGGCAGAAATCAGGGTTGGGCGAAGAAGAGATCCTCCTGCGGAGCGACGTACTGATCGTGACACGCGGAGAGCACGGCTGCTCGGTGATTGCGCGAGATGGGCGGACGGACGTACCTGCCGTGGCCACGCGCCGGGTCGTCGATCCGACAGGCGTCGGCGATGCGTTCCGCGGCGGGTTGATGAAGGGGATCGCGCTCGGGCTCCCGTACCCGGCGTGCGCGCAGATCGGCAGCGTCGCCGCGACCTACGCCCTGGAACATCTGGGGGGACAGAGCCATGCGTATTCGTGGGACGAGTTCAGGCAGCGATACGAAGAGCAGTTCGGGAATCTGAGCGTATAACGTCTCAGATGTGAAGAAGGTCTACAAGTCTGAAATCTGAAATGTGAAATCTGAAGTCTGAAATGTCCGCTATCGAGGGCGCTCCGCGGCGATCAGACAACCGAGTCCTATCAGGTACGAGGCCGAGGCAACTAGCAGGGTGACCTGGAATCCCCAGTTCATGGCGATGAAGATCGCCAGGGTCGCTCCGACGACCGACAGTGCGCCGTTCATGCCCCAGGCCCAGGTCAGCATCTGGGGCGCGCGCGATGCGCAGCAGCTGAATGCCGGCAGGCATCGGCACGCCCAGGACCATACCAATCGGGACGAGCACCCCCACCGCGATCGCGATGCGGAGGGGGCGCGAGAAGGGAATCGCCCAGTTCACCAGCGGCGTGATTCCAGCGACGCATCCTACGCCGATGATCGCGATGCCGGCGATTGTCAGCAGCGTCGATCGCTTCAAGTGGGGTCCCGCCAGCCGGCGGCTCAGCGCGGCGCCGAGCCCCGTGCCCAGCAGAAGCGAGAACAACGTCACTGTGAGCGCGAACACCGGGTGGCCCAGCAGCAGCACGAACCGCTGGAGCACGGCGACCTCGATCAGCATGAAGCCCGCGCCGAGGGCCCCGAAGTACCCCAGCCAGGCCAGCCAACCCGGAGGCCGGTTGCCGGCGGCGACGGCGAGCGGACCCAGGACGAAGAGCACGACGAGCGCGCCCGAGATCCCCATCAGTGTGAGCAGCGCGCTGAGGCCGTTGCCGAACAGCATCGAACGCCCGAAGGCGACATCGAACTGGTCGGCCAGCTTCGTCGTATGAAAGAAGAACGGCCGGTCGTCGGTCGTTGGCCGGATGTCCTGCGGATACGTGGCATAGAACTGTTCGCGATCAGGCGCGAGAATCAACCGCGCGTAGTCGCGTGTCGCGGTGCCGTCAATCCACTCGTCCGTGGTGCTGTCGGTGGCTCCCGTCGGATCCGACCCGGGCGCGTTTGGCGGAAAGGACGGCGCATAGAGAACATTGAAGCGGAGCTCGGCGGCGGCGCTGCGAAGCCGACTCACCTCGACGGCCGTAAATGGGGTCTTCTTCAACAGAAATGTGGCGACCCGGTCGTACTGGATGATCGCGAGGCGTGAGGCTGCGTCCCAGCCGCGTGCCTCGCACGCCGCCTGGGCGAGCGAGACCAGGCGCAGGCCATCGAACACCCAGCGCGTGATTGTCAGCACGCCGTCGTCAGAGAGGTGGTCGAGATAGTCGTCGAAGGCTTCGACCGTGTAGAGGGTGTTTTCGGTCAACGTGTAGGCACCAGCCGCCGTGGCGGCCCACGTGTCCACGAGCGACGCCTGAATGATGTCGTAGCGCGCCTCGGACCGTCTCACGAAACTCCGACCATCGTCGACGAACACGTGCACCCGCGGATGGGCGTAGATGCCGCCGGAGAAGTCCTTGAACCGATCGCGCATCACGTCGTTGGCGATGATCGGATTGATCTCGACCGCGTCGACGCGGCTGGCCCCGAACACGAGCGCGGACACGAGATCGCGTCCGCCGCCCGGTCCAATGACAAGCGCCGTAAAGCCTGATCCCTTTCCGTCGACGCCGACTCCGTGCACCTCCGGCCCGGCTTCCTGTCCGGTCCCCGGCTCCTGATCTCCGATCGCGGCCCCCTGTTCCTTCAGGTGATATGCCAGCGAGGTGAGCTCATACCGGAGGTGCTGGGCGTTCGACAGATCCGGCGCGATGCGCAGAATCGGCGTGGATGCCGCCGAATCGATATCCATGAAGCGGGTCTCAGGCAGCGGCCCGGTGTAGGTGGGGCTGAGCGACCAGTCGCCATGCTCGCGTTCGTAAACGCCGATTCTCGAGAACGAATTCCACTTGCTGAACAGAATCCTGTCGCCCTGATGCCCCTTGGTATCGACGATGTCGAAGCCGGCGAGGCCGGACAGCTGGCCGGCGAGCGGTACCATCATGACCGCGGCGCCGGCCGCGGCGAACTGTGGGCGCCGGCCGGGCGAGGCGAACAGGACGGCTGCAATCGCAGCAAGCGCGGCCGCGGTCAGCACGACCCCGGGCGCGCCGAGACGGTTGAGCAACGGAATCAGGACCAGGCAGCCGGCGGCCGCGCCCAACAGGTCGGCGGCATACACGGCATTGATACGCGAGGAGAACCGCGCGATCGCCAGCGTGATGACGAGCCCACCAGTAAAGAACGGCACTGCCGCGAGGGCATAGATCGTCAGCATCAACGCGAGGTTGGCGGGCGAGTAGTTCAGTCCCACCCGGAGCCGGACCAGCACGAACACCGCGACAATCGTGCACATGGCATGAACGATCGACTGCACGGCGAGCAGCTTGTCGGTCGGCGTCCGGTCGAGGCGTTCACGACAGAGATAGGCGAAGACGCCGCTCGCGCTGAGGCCGAACAACGCGATCGAGATCGCGAGGAACGCGAAGTGGTAGTACATGACCACGGAGAAGATGCGCGTGAACGCGAGCTCGGTCATGAGGAGAGCCGCCGAGGTGCAGGCCACCGCGACGAGCGACAGGCGGGTCATCAGCCGAGTGTAGTCGAGGCGACGTTCAAGCGCGAACTTCACACGGCCTCGTTCTTCGCGGGTTCGACACGTCGTGTGGGAACCTCCGCGTCGCCGCCTCACTTGACAGCAGCATGCCTCCTACAACACGATCGCCGCCCGATCAGCGAAAGGGTTCAGCCGCAGGTTTCCGGTCCTTCAGGAGGTAGCCCATGATTTCCGTGCGACTTCGCGTCAACGGCGGCGAACATCGTCGCGACATCGAGCCGCGGCTGCTGCTGGTTCATTTCCTGCGCGAGGTCTGCGGGCTGACAGGCACCCACGTCGGCTGCGAGACTGGCATCTGCGGCGCGTGCACCGTGCTGCATGGACGGCAAGGCGGTCAAGTCCTGCACGATGTTCGCCGTCCAGGCCGACGGAGCGGAGGTCACGACGATCGAAGGCCTTGCCACCAACGGGGACCTTCACCCGATGCAGGAGGGCTTCTGGGAATGCCACGGCCTGCAATGCGGCTATTGCACGCCCGGCATGATCATGCCGGCGTGTGCAGCTGCTGGCACGAAACGCGACGCCCACGCGCGCCGAGATCGCCCACGCCATCGAGGGCAACCTGTGCCGGTGCACCGGCTACACGCACATCATCGATGCGATCGAATACGCGGCGGGGCGACCGGCCGCAGGAGGTGCGCGATGAGCTGACCCGGTGAAAGGTCCCTACGTCGGCCGGCCGCTCAAGCGCGTCGAGGACCCGCGTCTCGTCAAGGGTCATCGCCACCTACATCGACGATCTGCGGCTCCCGGGGTTGCTGCACGCCTGTGTCCTGCGCAGCCCCCATGCGCATGCGCGGGTCGATCGGATCGACACCAGCGCCGCGCGAACGCTGCCCGGCGTCGTCGCCGTGCTGACAGGCGCCGACGTCAACGCGCACTGCGGCATCGTGCCGTGCGCGGCCGCGATTCCAGACTTGAAGGCGCCGCGTCACACGGTGCTCGCCGGCGATCGCGTGTATTTCGTCGGCCACCCTGTCGCTGTCGCGATCGCGGCCGACCCGTACGTGGCGCGCGACGCGATCGACGCGATCGAGGTGGACTACGATCCGCTGCCGGTCGTCGTCGACCCGGAAGAGGCGATCAAAGCGGGTCGCCGCTGACGCATCCCGAGCTCGGCACCAACATCGCGTACACTCATCGCGTCACCGGCGGGTCCGACATCGACGATGCGTTCCGACGGGCTGACCGGATCGTCAAAGCAGCGGATGGTCCATCAGCGGCTGACGCCGATGGCGATCGAGCCGCGCGCGGTGCGTGGCGTCGTACCACGCCGGCGAGGGGACGCTGACGCTCTGGACCTCGACGCAGGTGCCGCATCTGGTCCGGACGCTGCTGCCCGGCATGATTGGCGTCGCCGAGAACAAGCTGCGCATCGTCGCGCCGGAAGTGGGCGGCGGGTTCGGCTCGAAGCTGAACGTCTACGCGGAAGAGGCGCTCTGCGGCCATCTCGCGATGCGCCTGGGCGCGCCCGTCAAGTGGATCGAATCGCGCCGCGAGAATGCGGCCGTCGACGATTCACGGCCGCGATCAGATCGGCGAGTACGAAGTCGCGGTCAAGAACGACGGCACGATCCTCGGCCTGAAGGCGCGGACCATCGCCGATCTCGGCTCGTATCTGCAGCTGCTGACTCCCGCCATCCCGACGCTACCGGCCTCGATGCTCACCGGCTGTTACGCAGTTCCGGCGATGCAAGGTTGAAATCGTCGGCGTCTACACGAACAAGATGGCAACCGACGCGTATCGCGGCGCCGGGCGGCCCGAAGCGACCTACCTCATCGAGCGCCTGATGGACATCGTCGCGCGGGAGCTCGGGACTCGACCGCGTCGACCTGCGCCTGAAGAACTTCCCGGCCGCACCGAATTTCCGTTCCAGACCGCCTGCGGCCTGACGTACGACAGCGGCAACTACCAGGGCGCGCTCGCGAAGGCGCGGCAGCTCGCCGGCTGGGACCAGCTGGTGGCCGAGCGCGCCGGCGCGCGCGCGGCCGGGCGGCTCTTCGGCATCGGCGTGTCAACCTACGTCGAGATTTGCGCGATGGGACCGTCGAAGGCGATGCCCGCGGGCGGCTGGGAGTGGGGCTGCGTGCGCATCGAGATCTCCGGCAAGGTCACCGTGATCACCGGTGTCACGCCGCACGGGCAGGGCCAGGAGACCAGCTTCGCGCAGATTGTCGCCGACCGGCTCGGCGTGCCGATCGAGGATGTCGTCGTGTTGCACGGCGATACCGGCGTCGCGCATTACGGCCGCGACACGTACGGCAGCCGCGGCACGGTGCTCGGCGGCACGGCGATCGTCATGTGCATCGACAAGATCGTCGCCAAGGCAAGATGCTCGCGGCGCACCTGCTCGGGCGTCACCAGCCGACCGCGTGGTATTCGCCGACGGGCGCTTCTCGGCACCCGGCGTCGAGCGGCGGCTCACCTGGGCGGAACTGGCGGGCGAAGCGTACGTCGCGAAGAACCTTCCGCCCGGGCTCGAGCCGGGTCTCGAGGCGTCGAGTTTCTTCGAGCCGGAGAACTTCACGTTTCCGTTCGGCACGCACATCGTCGCGGTCGAAATCGATCGCGACACCGGCGAGGTCACGATCGTGAAGTATGTCGCGGTCGACGACTGCGGGACCGCAGATCAACCCGCTGCTCGTCGAGGGGCAGGTGCAGGGCGGCATCGCGCATTCGCTCGGGCAGGTGCTCTTCGAGCGGACCGTCTACGACGAGAACGGCCAGCTCTGACCGGCGAGTTCATGGACTACGCGATGCCGCGCGAGCCGGCGATATCCCCGACTACATCATGGGCAGCACCGTCACGCCCTCGCCTGTCAATCCGCTGGGGATCAAGGGCGTCGGCGAGGCCGGCACGATCGGCGCGACGCCGGCGATCGCCAATGCCGTCATCGATGCGCTCGACCGCTCGGCGTCCGCCATCTCGATCTGCCGCTGACGCCCGAACGCGTCTGGCGGGCCATTCAGGCAACATTCGGCTGTCGCAGGTATAGGAGACGCATGTATCCGGCATCCTTCGAATATCACCGGCCGGCGACGCTCGACGAAGCGATCGAGCTGCTCGCTCGGCACGGCGACGAGGCCAAGCTGCTGGCGGGCGGCCACAGCCTGATTCCGGCGATGAAGCTCCGTCTCGCCGTACCGAGGTATATCGTCGACATCGGCCGGGTCGCCGACCTGAGCTACATCCGTCAACGCGGCGACGGCTTCGCCATCGGCGCGATGACGACTCATTACGCGGTGGAATCCTCCGAGATGCTGCGCGAGCGCTGTCCGTTGCTGCCCGAAGCCGCCGCGCACATCGGCGACGTCCAGGTCCGCAACCGCGGCACGATCGGCGGCAGTCTCGCTCATGCCGACCCGGCCGGCGACTGGCCCGCCGCCATTCTCGCCCTCGGCGCGGAGCTCGAGCTCGCGGGACCGAAGGGCCGGCGCACGGTTCGCGCCGAGGCGTTCTTCGTCGATCTGCTGCAGACCGCTCTTGCCTCCGATGAAGTCCTCTGCGAGATTCGCGTGCCTGCGTCGTCGCGAGCGGTCGCGTACGAGAAAACCGAGCAGAAGGCCAGCGGATTCGCGATCGCCGGCGTCGCCGTCGTCGTGGGGAACACCGGCGAGGTGCGCGTGGGCATCACCGGGGTCGGGCCGAAAGCATATCGCGCGAGTGCGGTGGAGAGCGCCCTCCGAGGACAGGCGGTGCCGACCGCCGAAGCCATCGCCCGCGCCGCCCGGCACGCCGCCAACGGAGTCGAGGCGCTTGGCGACATTCACGCCACGCCGGAGTTCCGAGTGCACCTTGCCGAGATCAACACCCAACGTGCGTTGACGCGCGCCTTCAAGGCTCGATGACGGAAGGTGCGGGGCGCCCGCGTCCGGGACGATGAAGATCAGCGCCGCTGCTGCGGTCGTGGCGCCGCGCGAGCGCCTGTTCGAGGCGCTGAACAATCCCGACGTGCTGCGGCGCTGCATCCCCGGATGCGAAGAGTTGACGGCAGAGGGTAGCGACACCTATCGCGTGCGGCTCAAGTTGGGGGTCGCCGGCCTCACGGGTCAGTACGTCGGCACGGTCACCTACCAGAATCTACAGCCGCCCGAAACGTTCACGCTCGCGTTCGACGGCAAAGGCAAAACAGGATTCGTGCGCGGTACCGCCGCCGTCCGCATTGCCGATGACCAGGGAACTGCCCGCGTGGACTGCGAGGCGGACGTCCAGGTCGGAGGTGCCATTGCCGCGGTCGGATCGCGGCTGATGGTCGCACTCGCCCGCAAGCTCACGCAGGACTTCTTTCGTCGCGTCGCCGGCGAGATCGGCGCCGATCCCGACGCTGCCGGCGCCGCAGACGCGGCCCGGGGTCCGTTCGACCGCGAATGACCGCGGCGCTCCGGGGCTGCGGAAGCCCTGAGGTAGACTTAGCGTATCGTGCGTGCCAGCGCTGCTGAAGAAACACAGTCGGGCGGCCTCGTGCTGCTGTCGCTCGCAGCCTGGGCCGTGCCCGGCGCCGGTCACCTGTGGCTGGGCCGGCGTTCAAAGGGGATCGTGTTCCTCCTTGCTCTCCCGCTGATGTTCGCCATCGGGTTGGGTCTTCACGGCCGGCTGTTTCCCTTCGATATGACCGAGCCGCTGGTCGGCCTTGCCGCATTCGCCAATCTCGGCATCGGCGTGCCGTATTTCATCGCGGGGGCGCTCGGCCTGGGTGCTGGCGACGTGCGCGCGGTCACCTACGAGTACGGCAATGCCTTTCTCATCGTCGTGGGCCTCCTGAATCTGCTTGTCGTTATCGACGCGTACGACATCGCGGTCGGCCGCAAATGATGCAGAGCCACCTCCTGCTGCTCATCGTCTTTTCGTTCTTCGTGTCTTTGATTTTTGCCTTCCTTGCCAAGGACGATCTGCGCGAGCAGATCAGGTTCGGCAGCCTCTTGTTCGCGGCGTTTGTCGCCACCGCCATCGTACTCGGCTGGTTGATGTACCCCGTCCCGTTGTAGTCAACGGTGGCAGTTGACAGCTATCAGTCGACAGTAGGGCAGTAGCGATCAGCTTTCAGCTACCAGCTTGCTCACGCGGGTCTGGCTGATAGGCAAGTGAAACGTGAGAACTGAGGGCCGAAAGCTGAGAGCTTCGAGAAACGAGTCGGAAACTGTCACTGAACCGTTAACTTCGTGCTTGTGACCCGCCAGAACACTCATCCCCTGCTGCTATGGGCGCCCGTCGTCCTCTACATGATGTTCATCTTCTGGCTGTCGTCGATCTCGCGGCCGCCGGACCTGCCGAGCGGAGTCTCGGATAAGGCCGCGCACGGGCTCTTGTACTGCGGCCTCGGCGCGCTGTTGGTTCGCGCGCGCGCCGGCGGGTGGCGGCGTCCGGTGACGCTCGGCATTGCCGCGGGGGCAATCGTCGTTGCGACGCTATACGGCATCAGCGACGAGATTCATCAATCTTTCGTGCCCCTCCGCCAGGTCGAGGTTCGCGATGTTCTCGCGGACGCCTTGGGGGCTTCGGTGGCGGCTGGAGCTCTGTACATCTGGTCCTGCATCGCCTACGCGAAACGACCGTTCGTGCCCGTGGACGAGCGCCGGACGAGTGCCCGCGCCGCCGAAGCAGAGCGAAAGCGTGGGGTATAATTCGAACTCGCCATGCCCTTTGACAACCTGCTTCTCGAGCGCGACGACGCGGTTGCCCTCATCACGATCAACCGGCCCCAGGTTCTCAACGCCCTCAACCTGGCGACGCTCGACGAGCTCAGGCGTGTCATCCTCGACCTGAAGAGGGACGATTCGGTGCGCGTCGTCATCCTCACCGGCTCGGGTGAGAAGGCGTTCGTCGCCGGCGCCGACGTCAACGAGCTCGCCGTGCAGACGCCGATTGCGGGCCGCGAGCATGCGCTCTCCGGTCAGCACGTGCTGGATCTGATCGAGAACATGGGGAAGCCGGTGATCGCAGCGATCAACGGGTACGCGCTCGGCGGCGGCTGCGAGCTGGCGCTGGCGTGCACGCTGCGGATCGCGGCCGACACCGCCAGGCTGGGTCAACCCGAAATCAATCTCGGCATCCTGCCGGGGTATGCAGGAACGCAGCGGCTGCCCCGGCTCGTGGGGAAGGCCCGCGCGATGGAGCTGATCCTCACGGGCACGCAGATCACCGCGAGCGAGGCCGAGCGCATCGGGCTCGTCAATCGTGTCGTGCCGGCGGCGGCATTGCTCCCCGAAGCGAAAAAGCTCGCCGGCCAGCTGGCCAGGCAGGCGCCGATCGCCATGCGCTACATCATCGACGCCGTCAACCATGGACTGGAGATGCCGTTCCTCGAAGGCTGCCGGCTCGAGGCCACCCTGTTCGGTCTGGTGGCAGGCAGTGAAGACATGCGGGAGGGGACACGGTCCTTCCTCGAGAAGCGGAAGCCGGAGTTCACGGGCAGGTGACGACCATCGAAGGCACGCAGTCGGCCGCCGGCTTCCGTTTTGCGATCGTGGTGTCGAAGTACCACGACTTCGTCACCGGCCGCCTGCAGACCGGTGCGCTCGCGGCGCTGGCGGCGGCGGGGGTCAGTCCCGACGACATCACGATCGTGCGTGTGCCCGGCGCCTTCGAACTGCCGATTGCCGCACGGCACGCCGCCGGGAGCGGGCGCCACCAGGCGATTATCTGCCTGGGATGCCTGATTCGGGGCGCCACACCCCACTTCGAATACATCGCGTCGGCCGTTTCGCACGGGCTCGTCAGCGCCGCTGCCGCCACCGGTGTGCCAATCCTGTTCGGTGTGCTGACGACCAACTCGGTCGAGGAGGCGTTGGAACGCGCCGGCGAGGGCTCGTCCAACAAGGGGTGGGAAGCGGCCTGCGCTGCCGTCGAGATGGCCGTGGTGGTCACGAAGCTCGCCGGGCAAGCGTCCCGATCATGAGGCCTCCGCGCCGCACGAGCCCGGGATGAACAAAGCCGACCGGCACCGCGCGCGGGAGGCTACGCTTCAGATCCTGTACCAGCACGAGATTGGGCGGTGTGAGATCGCCCAGGCAGTCGAGACGTTCTTCGGTCTCCAGTGGCCCCATGCCGAGCCGGCCCCCCGGGGGCTTCGGACGTTTGCCGCGGAGCTGGCCCAGGAGACGGTCCGTCAGCTGCCAGCGATCGATCCCCTGATAGCGGACACGGCCGAGAGGTGGCGGCCCGAGCGCATGGCGGTGCTCGATCGTCTCATTCTGCGCATGGCGGTCTGCGAACTGGTGCGCGACCCGGAGACGCCCCCCGCAGTCGTCATCAACGAAGCCCTCGAGCTCGCGCGCACGTTCAGCACCGAGGACGCCGTCAAGTTCATCAACGGGATGCTGGATGGGATTAGGAAGAAGATAGCGGCGGAACGCGAACGTTGACTCTCAAGGCTCCGGTCTCAAGACAGCAAAGCCCAAAGCGCAAGGCTAGAGGCTAAAGCCCAGAATCTATGTCCTCCCAAGAAGAACAAATTCAGCAGCGGCGGGCGAATCTGCAGGAGCTCGCGAAGCTCGGCGTCGAGATCTATCCGCGCACGTTTGCGCGGAAGCACACGGTGGCCGACCTGGTGGCGGCCCATGGCGAGCGAACGCATGACGAGCTCGAAGCCGAACGTCCCGAGACGGTGACAGCCGGGCGTATTCTGGCCATCCGATCGTTCGGGAAGGCGAGCTTTCTGGCCATCTCCGACGGGCGCGCGAAAATCCAGATCTACATCCGCCAGGACGCGCTGCCGCCGCTCGACTTCCAGATCTTCAAGCTGCTCGATTTCGGCGACTGGGTCGGCGTCGAGGGGCGGCTGTTCCGCACGAAGACGCAACGAGCTGACCATCTGGGCCTCGCGCCTCTCACTTCCTCTCGAAGTGCCTGCTGCCGCTGCCCGAGAAGTGGCACGGTCTGACCGATGTCGAGATTCGGTACCGGCAGCGGTATCTCGATCTCATCGTGAATCCCGACTCGCGCCGGGTGTTCGAAACGCGCAGCCGCATCGTGGCCGCGATTCGCGAGTTCATGACCGCTCGCGGCTACCTCGAGGTCGAGACGCCGATGATGCAGCCGATCGCGGGCGGCGCGCTGGCGCGGCCGTTCGAGACCCATCACAACGCGCTCGACATGGATCTCTTTCTCCGGATCGCGCCGGAGCTGTATCTGAAGCGGCTGACGGTCGGCGGCCTGGAGAAGGTGTTCGAAATCAATCGCAACTTCAGGAACGAGGGGATTTCGACGCAGCACAACCCCGAGTTCACGATGATGGAGTTCTACGAGGCGTACGCCGACTACCAGGCGCTGATGACGATGACCGAGGAGCTCGTGTCGAGCACCGCGCGGCAGGCGATCGGCACCGATCGCATCACGTTCGGCGACCATCAGATTTCGCTGGCGCCGCCATTCGCGCGGGTGTCGCTGCGCGAGGCCGCGCGCGAGGCCGCGTCCCGCCGGCTCGGGCGCGAGATCGCGGAGGCCGAGCTGCGCGATCGCGAGCGGGCTGCCGGCCTGGCGCGACAGCTCGGCATCGAGGTGCCGCCGGGCTCGGGCGCGGGCCGGATCACCACGGCGATGTTCGAGGCGCTGTGCGAAGACCGGTTGATTCAGCCGACTTTCGTCTACGATTTCCCGACGGAAGTCTCGCCGCTGTCCAAGCAGAAGCCGGACGATCCCGAGACGGTCGAACGTTTCGAGCTGTATATCGGCGGGTTCGAGGTCGCCAATGCCTTCAGCGAGCTGAACGATCCGGACGAACAGCGCCGCCGGTTCGACATGCAATTGAAGCAGCGGGCTGGCGGCGATCTGGAAGCGCACGAGATGGACGAGGACTACATCCGCGCGCTCGAGTACGGTCTGCCGCCTACGGCCGGCGAAGGAGTGGGGATCGACCGGCTCGTCATGCTCCTGACCAACAGCCCTTCGATCCGGGATGTCATACTGTTTCCGCTGATGCGCCGACGCGAGTAGCTTTCAGCTCGCAGCTTTCAGCTCTGTCGGCTGAGCAGAGGCCCAATGCCTTAAGCTGACAGCTGACAACCGATCGCTGATAGCTTTTGATGATGAACATCCCGTTCGAACTGCACATCGCGCTCCGGTATCTGCTCGCCAAGCGGAAGCAGGCGTTCATCTCGGTCATCTCGTTCATCTCGACGCTGGGCGTCACGGTGGGCGTCATGGCCGTGATCATCGCGCTCGCCCTGATGACCGGGCTCCAGCAGGAACTGCGCGATCGCATCGTCGGCGCCAACCCGCATATCTACGTGTGGAAGCAGGGCGGGATCGCCGACTATCAAGCCGAGGCCGACCGGCTGGGCCGGATTCCGCACGTCATCGGCGCGGCGCCCGAGATTCTCGGTCAGGGGCTGATCTCCGCCGGCCAGGATTCGCTGCCGATTCAGATCAAGGGCATCGACCCGGCGCTCGAGCCGCGGGTCACGGACATCGACGGGCGCCCTGGAGAGCGGCAGTCTGGACGCCCTGGCCGCGCCGGCCGATGAGCAGCGGGACGGCATTCTGATCGGAAAGGATCTGGCGGCCAAGCTCGGCGTGAAGATGGGCGACTCCGTGTTGGTGCTGACGCCCCAAGGGACGCTCTCGCCGATGGGCATGATTCCGCGGACGCGCCAGCTGCGTGTCGCCGGTATGTTCGCGCTGGGTCTGTACGAAATCGACTCGCAGTGGGGCCTGGTGTCGCTGGATGTCGCCAAGCGGCTGCTCGGCAAGCCTGGCGTCGAACTGATTCAGCTCAAGGTGGACGATATCTACGACGCGCCGCAGATTGCCGAGTCGATTCCCGACGACGCTTGGCAGCGAGTACATCACCCAGGACTGGGCCGACATGAACCGGTCGCTGTTCGAGGCGCTCACGCTGGAGAAAGTCGCCATCGCCATGGCGATCGGCTTGATCGTGATGGTGGCTGCGCTGAACATCGTCGCGTCGCTCGTGCTGCTGGTGATGGAGAAGCATCGCGACATCGCGATTCTCAAGACCATGGGGGCGAGCGCGCGAAGCATGACGATCATCTTCATGCTGCAGGGACTGATCATCGGGCTGGTGGGGACCCTCGTCGGCGCGGTGAGCGGCTACCTGGTTGCCCGACTGGCCGATCGATATGAGCTCATCAAGGTGCCGATCGACGTCTATCAGGTCTCGCACATGCCGTTCACGGTGCTCCCGCTCGACGTCGCGCTCGTCGTCGGCGTGGCGGTGCTGATCTGTTTTTTCGCCACAATCTATCCGTCGCGACAGGCGGCGCGGCTCGATCCGGTGCAGGCGCTGAGATACGAATGAGACCTACCACAGTCAGAACCGCCACGAACACACGAAAACACGAAACATGTCGTCTACAACCCTGTTGGTCGTGGTCTCGTGCTTTGGCGGCCGGCTCCAGACGGGCCGTCCTTGGTTCGCGCTTTCGCGGCATGCGTTAGCGGGTCATGCCATTTCTCGAGGCGCGCGGGGTTCGCAAGACCTATATCGCCGGCACGACGGTGCTGACCGTGCTTCGCGACCTCGATCTCACGGTCGAGGCCGGCGAGATGGTCGCGGTTGTCGGCGCCTCGGGCGTCGGCAAGAGCACGCTCCTGCACGTCCTCGGTGGACTGGATCGGGCCGACGAGGGCCGCATCGCCATTGCCGGCAGCGAGCTGACGGAGCTCGCCGACAGCGAGATCGTCGCCTTTCGCAACCGCCGGGTCGGCTTCGTCTTTCAGTTCCACCACCTGCTGCCGGAGTTCAGCGCGCTCGAGAACACCGAGATGCCGATGCGTATCGCGCGCGCCCCGCTCGCCGAGGCGCGGTCGCGTGCCACAGCGCTGCTCGGTCGCGTGGGCCTCAGCGAGCGCCTGACCCATCGTCCCGGCATGTTGTCCGGCGGGGAGCAGCAGCGGGTCGCCGTCGCGAGGGCGCTCATCATGGAACCGGCGGTCCTGCTCGCCGATGAACCGACCGGTGATCTCGACGAGCAGACCGCCGACTCGCTGCATGCCCTGCTGCGCGAGATGCACGCCGCCCACGGTCTCACGTCGATCATCGCCACGCACAATTCCCGGCTGGCGTCCGCGTGCGATCGGATCCTTCGTCTCGAAGGCGGGCGACTGGTGCCGGGTTGATCAGCGCTCCGTTCTCCGTTCTCCGTGCTCTGTCGTTCCGCCGTTCTCCGTTGTGAACGACCAGGTGGAACGGCGCCGACGAACGATCTGTTGAAGAGGTGGCGCGCGGTAGAGCCGCTCCGGACCAGCCGCTATAATCCGATCGATGGGCCGTAATGGCGCGGTGGCAGTCATTTCGTTTGTGATAGCGCTTGCCGCGGTGGCTGCAGCGCGCGTCGAATCGATCGCTGACGCGCCGCCGGATGTGCTCATCTCGCGGCAGCTTGCTGACGCGCTGCACCTCACGCCGGGCGCCCCCCTTCGTCTGTCGCGCGACTCCTCCGGCGCGGATGCGCGCGACTTCCGGGTCGCGGGCGTCTACGAGCCGGTCGCCGATCCGATGCGGATCAACGCGCCGAAGCACGAAGTGCGTCTGCACCTGCCCGATTTGATCGGCATGATCGCGGATGGCGCCGATCCTCTTGCCAGCGAGGCCGTCGACGCCATCAATATCGCGCTCGCGAATCCGGATGAGGCGGAGGCGTTTGCCCGGGACGTCGTAGCGCGGATCCCGGGCACCACCGCCCGTCCAGCTCGTGGCGCCTCGGGAGAGGCCCGGACGTTCGTCGTGCTGGAGCGTTTCCACCTCGCGATCGCCATCGTCACGATCGCTGCGAGCACCGTGTTCCTGCTGGCGCTTTCGGTGATGCTCGTGGACGAGCGGCGCGAGACAGTCGGTTTTCTGAGGCTGATCGGTTTCACGACCCGGCGCATCCTGGCGCAGGTGCTGGTGGAGGGACTGCTCATCGCGGCGGCCGGATCGCTGTTCGGCCTCGGGCTGGCCGTGATGTCGGAGGGCCTCATCAACGGCTATTTCCAGTGGCACTACGATACCGCGCTCGTGTTCGTCCGGATCACCCCGGAGGTCGCCCTCCGGTGCGCGGGATTGGCCGTGCCGCTCGGCGCGCTGGCCAGCGTCGCGGCGTCCTGGGTGCTGCTGCGGCGGGATTTGCTGTCCCTGGCCCGCCGATGAACGCTTTCGCGTTCGCGTGGCGCAGCCTGATCCGCCAGCCGGCTCGATCCGTTCTCGGCATTGTCGGTGTTGCCGCAGTGTGCGCGCTGCTTTTCGACATGCTGCTGTTGTCGCGGGGGCTCGTCGTTTCGATGCAGGATCTCCTCGATCAGGTCGGCTTCGCGATTCGTGTGACGGCCACGCAGGCGCTGCCCGGCAGCGGGCCGCGCATCCGGAGCGCCGCGCAGGTGGCCGCGGCGATTGCGGGATTGCCCGATGTGGTCGAAGCCGTGCCGCTGGTGTTCGGCGACGCAGAAGTCACGTCGCCGAGCTGGCCTCGACCGCTCGTTGTCTCCTTTTTGGGCGCCAACGCATCGACCCGCCGCCCGTGGACGCTTGTCGAAGGGCGCGACCTGGCTGGAGATGCCGGGCTCGCGGGCCAGGTGCTCCTCAATCGCCGCCTCGCAGACGCCCTGAAGAGACGACCAGGCGACACGGTGACCCTGCGCGCTTCCTGCAGCACCAGTCCCTCGGCCGTCCCGCCCCTCGTGCTGGAGGTAGCCGGCATCGCGGCGTTCCCCTTCGACGACCCGACGCAGATGACAGCCGCATCGACGATGCGCGAGGCAGCGCGGGCGTGCGGCGGCGGCGACGCGGACGAAGCGGACTTGTTGCTGGTCGCCCTTTCCCCTCGCGGCGATCCCGACGAGGTTCGCGGGGCGATACGCCGGCTGCGTCCGGACCTTTACGCCCTCACCAATGACGAGGTCGTGGCGCGTCTACAGCAAGCCGAGTTCTCGTACTTCCGGCAGATTTCCACGGTGCTGACCGCTGTGACGCTGTCGTTCGGCGTGCTGCTGATTACCGTGCTGCTGACCGTTTCGGTAAACCAGCGGCTCGGCGAGATTGCGGCCCTTCGCGCGCTCGGTTTCTCTCAACGCCGTGTCGTCGCCGACGTTCTGTGTGAGGCCGCGCTGATCATCGGTATCGGCGGCGCGCTTGCCCTGCCGATCGGCCTGGCGCTCGCTCGAGGGCTGGACCGCATCCTGAAAGCGATGCCCGGGGTTCCAGCCGATCTGCACTTCTTCGTGTTCCAGCCGCGTGCCGTCGCCGTGCATGTCGCCCTGCTCGTGGCGACCACGATTCTCGCCGCGGTCTATCCGATGTGGATCGTCGCGCGGCTTCCGATCGCCGCGACGCTGCGCCGGGAGGTGGTGTCGTGACCGCGGCCCCCGTATTCGCGGCCGTGGTCGAGGCGCGCGACGTGTCGCGAGTCTTCCCCATGCCCGCCGGGCCGGTGGTCGCTGTCCGGAATTTCTCCCTGCAGATTGGTGCCGGCGACCACGTCGCGATCTGCGGGCCCTCCGGCTGTGGAAAGTCGACCCTCCTGCACCTGCTGGGTTGCATCGACGCGCCGAGCGGCGGCACGCTGCTTTTCGACGGCCAGGATGTGGCAACAATGGCCGACAGGCAGCGAAGCCAGATCAGGCTGACCCGCATCGGCTTCATCTTCCAGCGTTTCTTCCTGCTGCCGATGCTGACGGCGGCGGAGAACGTCGAACTGCCCCAGGCCGAGGCCGGCACCGCGCGGGCAGCCCGTCGGCACCGAACGGCGGAACTGCTCGAGTACGTGGGGCTCTCGGCACGCGCCGATCACCGGCCCTCGCAGCTGTCGGGAGGTGAGATGCAGCGGGTAGCCATCGCCCGGGCTCTTGCGAACCGGCCCCGGCTGCTGCTGGCGGACGAGCCGACGGGGGAGCTCGACCAGGCGACCGGCGCGCAGATTGCCGCTCTGCTCGATCGCGTGAACGCCGACGGCACGGCAATCGTGCTCGTCACGCATGACGATTCGCTGGCGCGGCGCGCCCGGCGGACCCTGACGATGCGCGACGGAATGATCGTCGATGGAAAGCGCCGGCCGTGATCGTCAAGATGGCGATCCGGCTGCTGTTCGCTCATCCAGTCCGCAGCGCCGTGCTCGCTGCCGGCTTCGGAACCGGCGTTGCCGTGATGGCAATCCTGCTCGGGGTGGGCCAGGTCGTGCTCCAGCAGGCGCGATCCCCGGCGCTGGTCGGCGGCGGCGAGGTCGTGATTGGCGGCGCGGGCGGCGGCATTGCCGCCGCCCGCGTGCTCCTCTCGGGCGTGCTGCGGACGCCGCCGCTTGGCCCGCGCGTGCGCACGGCGTCGCCCTCCAGCCGCGCCACCTTGTACGTCGTGCGCCCCGATGGCACGGTGCCGGTGCGGGCGCGCGCCGGCATTCCCAGCCTGGAACGCGCCCTCGGCGACCCGGAAGTCGGCGGTGTCGCCTCCTGGGTCGACGCCCCGTCCGACGCCGCCTGGACTTCGCCCGATCCGGCGGCGGTGCTTCGCGCGATCGATCGGTTCCGGCCCGTGCCAGACGTGCCTGCACGCGCCGCCTCATGGGCCGAGTGGCTGTATTTCAACGGCCGATCGGCTTCCGCACGGTTCTATCTGACGTTCCTCGTCGGCCCAGCCCAGACCGACGGCCGCCGCACCGCCGGCGTGCGGCTTCAGCTGGATCGGGGTCGCGGGGTCGAATCGTTCAGTGCGTCCGCCGCCCTCGACCGGGAAGCGGTTGACGCGGCACCGGAGCTCGTCATTGGCGCCAGCCGGATCACCCTGGATGGTTTGCGCTACAACGTCGCCCTCGACCTGAGCGATCCGAACGGCCGCAGGGTGACGGGCACACTGTCCATCGCTGGCGCGGTCGACCAATTGATGCCACCCATTCAGATTCACGGCGCGGGCGGATGGCAGTCTGGGTATGTCGTGCCCGTCATGTCTGGCGTTCTGGACGGCACGCTCTTCGTCGACGATGAACGTGTCAGCTTCGATGAGGGCGTCGGCTATCACGATCACAACTGGGGGTTCTGGGAAGGCGTGTCCTGGCAGTGGGGTCAGGTGCAGCACGAGGACATCTCGATCGTCTACGGCCGCGTGTTTCCACCGCGCGACGCCGCGGACCCGGGGCGAATCCCCGGGTTTCTTGCCGCCCTTGGTCCCGGGGGCCCGATCGGGTATGCCACGAACGTCACCATCGAGGAGGCAGATCGGTCCGATGCGTCGACTCCGCAGCGCATCACCGTGCGTGCGCGGAGCGCGTCCATCGATCTCACGTTGGCGTTTTCGGTCGAGGACCTTGTCGTGAATCGCATGCACGCCGGACCGCTCGCCAGCGGCCTGGACTTTCTGCAGTTGCGCGGCCGATACACCGTCGCGGGGACAGCGGGGGACCGGCGCGTGGCGTTTCAGGCGCCTGGCTCGGCCGAAACGTTTCGCGGCCGTTAGGTCTCCGGGCGGGTTCCGGCGCGGGATGAACGGCAGCCCCAGGGAACCATCTGGAGAGTTTCAGCGTCTTAACGGTGGGTCGGGAACCCTAATGATGGCAGCTATTTATCAGCAGATTGAAGTTTGGTCAGACCCAACGATGCCGTATACTGTGGTCATAGGCGCGATGGCCACAACCCCGTCTGCTTTCACCTAGGTACGCTGGATGTTCGAACGTTACACCGAACGGGCCCGTCGAGTTCTTTTCTTCGCTCGATACGAAGCCAGCCAACTCGGCAGCATTTCCATCGAGACGGAGCACCTTCTCCTCGGCTTGATCCGGGAAGGCAAGGGGCTCACCAGCCGAATCTTTGCGCGCTCGCACCTGTCGCTCGAGAACATCCGGAAGGAAATCGAAGGGCGTACGGTGTTCCGCGAGAAGGTCTCGACCTCGGTCGAGATCCCGTTCAGCGCGGAAACCAAGCGGGTTCTGCAGTTTGCGGCCGAGGAAGCGGATCGGCTGCTGCACAACTACATCGGCACCGAGCATCTGCTGCTCGGTATCCTGCGCGAAGAGCGCTCCGTGGCGGCTTCGATCCTCATGGAAAAGGGGATGCGCCTGAACGCCGTCCGCGAGGACATCGTGCAGCTCCTCAACGAGAAGACGACGCTGACGCGGGTGAAGGAAACGCCGCTGCTCGCAGAGTTCAGCCGCGACCTCACCGAGTCGGCGATGAAGAACCAGCTCGATCCGCTGGTGGGCCGCGAGCACGAGCTGGAACGGGTGCAGCAGGTGCTCTGCCGGCGCACCAAGAACAACGCCGTGCTCATCGGCGAGCCCGGCGTCGGCAAGACGGCGATCGTCGAGGGGCTGGCCCAGAAGATCGTGTACGGCGACGTCCCGCATTTTCTGGCGGACAAGCGCATTCTCGCTCTGGACATCTCGCTGATTGTGGCCGGGACGAAGTACCGCGGTCAGTTCGAGGAACGCCTCAAGGCGATCATGAAAGAGCTGACCGACAACCCCAACATCATCGTCTTCATCGACGAGCTGCACACGCTGGTGGGGGCGGGATCGGCCGAGGGTTCGCTCGACGCGGCGAACATCCTGAAGCCGGCGCTCTCGCGCGGCGAGATCCGGTGCATCGGCGCGACCACGCCCTCCGAGTACCGGAAGTACATCGAGAAGGATCGCTCGCTCGAGCGCCGGTTCCAGGCAATCAAGGTCGATCCGCCCGGTGAGCGCGAAACGATCGAGATTCTCCTGGGCGTCAAGGATCGCTACGAGGGCTTCCATCACGTCGAGTACACGCGTGAGGCGATCGAAGCGGCCGTGTATCAATCGAACCGGTACATCACCGATCGGTTCCTGCCGGACAAGGCCATCGATCTGGTGGATGAAGCCGGCGCCCGCGCCAAGCTGCGCGAGGCCGGCTACAGCGAGGAGTTCGGGGAGATCAACAAGAGCATCCGGGTCGCGGTCGAGCAGATGGAGAGCGCGGTCTCGCAGAAGGATTTCGAGAAGGCGCAGTTCTATCGCGAGCAGGAAGTGACGGCGCGCGAGAACCTTCAGTTCGTCCGCGAGAAGTTCGACGTGAAGTCGAGCACGCGGAAGGTGGTCGTCGGCAAGCAGGAGATCGACGAGGTCGTGTCGAAGTGGACCGGCGTGCCGATGGCTTCGATCAACCAGGACGAGGGCGACAAGCTGCTCCGGATGGAGCTGGAGCTGCACCGTCGGGTGATCAGCCAGGAGAAGGCGATTTCCGCAATCTCCCGCGCCATCCGCCGGTCGCGCGCGGGGCTCAAGAACCCCAATCGCCCGGTCGGGAGCTTCGTGTTCCTTGGTCCCACCGGCGTCGGGAAGACCGAGCTCGCCCGTGCCCTCGCCAATTTTCTGTTCGGCAGCGACCATGCGCTGATCCGCTTCGACATGTCGGAGTACATGGAGAAGCACTCGGTCTCGAAGTTGATCGGCTCGCCCCCCGGCTACGTCGGGCACGAAGAGGGGGGCCAGCTCACCGAAAAGGTGAAGCGCAATCCGTACTCGGTCGTGCTGCTCGACGAGATCGAGAAGGCGCACCCCGATATCTTCAACATCCTGCTGCAGGTCTTCGAGGACGGGCATCTCACCGATGGCCTTGGAAACCGGGTGAACTTCAAGAACTCAATCATCATCATGACCTCCAACATCGGGGCTCGCTTCATCCAGAAGAAGAGCTCGATGGGGTTTCAGTCGACCGACACCGGCGAGATCGCCAAGAACGTGTCGGACATGGTGCTGGGCGAGGTGAAGCGCACGTTCAACCCGGAGTTCATCAACCGGATCGACGAGATCATCGTGTTCGAGGCCCTGAACGACGACGATCTCCGCAGGATCATGGCGTTGCTGGTCACGCAGCTCAACGAGAACCTCATCGACCGGAAGCTCAAAATCGCGCTCACCCCGGACGTGATCGATTGGATCATCGAGGTCACCTGCAAAGACCGCTCGTACGGCGCCCGTCCGCTTCGGCGGGCGATTCAGCGCTATGTCGAGGACCCGCTGTCCGAGGAGCTCATCCGCGGGCACTTGCAGGGCGGCGAGATCGAGGTGTATATGGATGCCGGATCGCTCGCCTACCGTCCGGCCGGCGAGCTGGAAGCCGGGCGGAAGTTGGCCTAAGGCCGCGTGTGGAGTGCAGTAATTCCAAGTTTCACTCACTCGCCAATCGACAAAGTGACGTGAGGTTTCCCAAAGCCGCGGTCCTCTCCGGGACGTCCTAAGATCCTGTAAACTGTGCTCTTGGTGCGCCTTCATCTTGTTCTCGTTGCCCTGTTGCTGGCCGTCACGCCTTCGGCCGCGCAGGTGTCGGCGCCGGGGGACGGCCAGCCGCCCGCCGCACCCGGCGCCCCCCCCGCGGCCGCCACGATTTGTGGCCAAGCGGTGGCGGCTCCGGCGAACCTGCCGCCCGCCGGGTCGGGGCCGGTGCTCTGGGTGATGGCGCCCTGCTTCGAAGCCCAGGGCAACGTCTCCCTCGTCGATATCCAGACCTACCTGTATTACATCCAGCTCAAGGACAAACTGAGCAGCCCCTTGCGCGGCGTCTGGGTGCCCTACGACGAGAGCATCGAGCAGATCGTTCGCGACGACTTTCAACGGCTCTGGGCGACCGGCTTCCTCGACGACATCAAGATCGAATACCACGACTACACGTTCGCGAACGGCGTCGTCGGCCGGCTCGTGACCTACAACCTCGAGGAACGGCAGCGGATCCGCACGATCGATTACGTCGGGTCCAAGCAGGTCGAGAGGACGAAGATTGAGGAGCGGCTGAAGGAGCTGCAGACCGAGCTTCGCCTCGACTCCTTCATCGATCCTGCGGTCGTCAAGAAGATCGAGGGCATCGTCCGGGAGATGCTCAAGGAGAAAGGCTTTCAGTTCTCCACCGTCACCCACCAGATCACGGAGGTGGCCGGCGGACCAAAGCTCGTGAATCTGGTCTTCACCCTGGACGAGGGGCCGAAGGTCAAGATCAAGACGATCACGTTCGACGGCAACGAAGTGGCCAGCGATGGAACGCTGCGGAAGCAGATGAAGACGAACAAGATCAGGAAGTTCCTGCCCTTCTTCACGAGCCACGGGACGTATCAGGAGGCGAAGTTCGAGGAGGACGCCGATCGGGTGATGCAGTATTACCTCGATCGCGGGTACATCAACGCGCAGGTGGGGACGCCGGAGCTCAAGTTCATCGAAGATTCGTCGAACAAGAAGACCCGGTGGGTCGAAGTGCGAGTTCCCGTACGGGAAGGGCGGCGTTACAGGATCGGAAACCTCGATTTCGACGGCAATACGATCGTCAAGACCGACGCGCTGAGGCCGCTGTTCAAACTGGCGCCCGGCGAGTTCTACAGCCACAAGGAGATCACCAAGGGATTCCAGAAGGCGCAGGAACTGTACGGCGCGGTGGGCTACATGGAGTTCACCGGCTATCCGGAACCGAAGCCGCGCGACGCGCCGAATCCCGCTGCGCCGGAGGCGCCGCCCGCGCTCGCCGCGGAGCTGAAGCCCGCCGGGCCGCCGATCGTCGATCTGACGCTGCGGATTCAGGAAGGCAAGCAGTATTTCGTCAACCGGATCGTGTTCGTCGGCAACACCACGACGCGCGACAGCGTGATTCGGCGGGAAATGCGCCTCTACGAGAACGGCGTCTTCAACAGCGAGGCGTTGAAGTACAGCATCCGGCGGCTCAACCAGCTCGGCTACTTCAAGGCGCTCGAAGGCCCGCCCAAGGACGTGACCGTCGACAAGCTGACTGGCCAGGACACCAAGGTGGACGTGCGGCTGCAGCTCCAGGAGCAGAATCGCAACCAGCTGACGTTCGGCGCCGGCGTGTCGCAGTACGAGGGTTTCTTCGGCCAGCTGTCGTTCCAGACATCCAACTTCCTCGGCCGCGGTGAGAGCCTCACGGTCGCGGTCCAGGCCGGATCGCGCGCGCAGAACTACTCGCTTTCCTTCACCGAGCCGTTTCTCTTCGACCGCAACATCACCGGCGGCGTGAACCTGTTCAAGAACGAGGTCCGGTATATCGGCCAGTTCACGCAGGAGTCGGTCGGTGGCGTGCTGACCTTCGGCTTTCCCATCGGCAACGGATTCACGCGGATGTTCGCGAACTACAGCTACGAACAGACGCAGGTCAGCGAGATCAACGCGGCCTTCTGCGATCCGATCCTGCTGGCGCGAAACCCGTTCCTCCGCGACTCGCTCCTGCTGAGCGGCGCGGACTGCGGGTTCGGCACGGGAATCTCGACCGAGATCAATCCGTTGACGGGCGAACCAATCACAGTGGCGATTGCTGGCGGCAGCCCCGAGCGGCGAATCAGCAAGGTCGTGCCCAGCCTCGTCTACAACACCGTGGACCAGCCGATTTTCCCGACAACGGGCAAGCGCATCACGGCGTCGTTTGACGTGGCCGGTCTTGGCGGCAATACCAACTTCCTGAAGCCGATGTTCGAAGCCATCTGGTTCCTGCGGCAGAACGCTCGGATGAGTCTTGGCATGCGTGGACAGGTCGATTACATCCGCGCCTACGGCAGCACGAGCTATCTGCCGATCTTCCAGAAGCTCTTCCTCGGCGGCGAGTACCAGCGTGCGAGGATTCGATATCCGCTCAATCGGCCCGCAGGATCCGAGCACCGGTCTCGTCCTCGGCGGCAACAAGACCTTGCTGTTCAACGTCGAGCAGATCATCACCATCGCGGGACCGGTGCGGCTGATTCTGTTCTACGATGCGGGCCAGGTTCGAGATACCGGGCAGCGGTTCGCGTGGAAAGAAGACCACATCGAGCGGGTGCCGCCGGCGTCACCACTCCTGTTCGATCCGTTCGCGCCCGTCCGCGTGACCGATCCGAAGGCGCCCGGTCCCAGACCATAGTGGTCGGTCAGCATAGCGCGTTCAGGACATCGACCGGCGCCGAAATTCGATTCTTCATGCCGGTGTTGAACGTGCCGTTCCGGCTGATCTTTGCCTACAACCCGCAGCGTTACGGCGTGCTGAACAACCAGCTTCAGCCGCAGAAGGCGTTCCAGTTCCGCTTCGCGGTCGGCACAACCTTCTAAGAACGGATAATTGAATCGTTATCCGATCGCCGTGGTGTCCAATTACCCGACTAGGGATGAACCACCTGCACTACGTACACGTCGCCGCCGTCAGCTTACCCACGTCGTAGACTCTGACGCACAGGTTGCCGGCTCCCGACGCGCCGCCCACGATGGAATTTCCTGCCACGGTGCTGTCCCGCGCGATCACCGTCTGACAGCTCTCGCCGTTCCAGGTACCAGGCTGAGTCCGACCGTGACGCGTGTTGTCAGGGCTGAGGGAGTTCAGCGTCACGGTCACCGATCCCGCTCTACTGGTCGCGAACGTGTGGGTGGCCCCGCCATTTGGATTGATCGTCCCGGGAAAGGTGTCGGTCGTGGGCGTCCCGGTCGTCGGGTCGGTGGGATCGTCGTCGTGAGGTCGTCGCCGCAGGCCGCGCTCGCGAGGGCAAACAGGGCAGGAAGAATCAGATAATGAGCAATCGATCGCCGCATGTCTCTCCTTGTATACCGGCCCGCGCGCTGTGAGTCGATCTTACTTGACCGCGAGATCTGGTGTAAAATCGTGAGCTTTCAGTTGGAGAGCGAAAGGATTGTCGTGATGAGAGGTTTTGCCATTGCTGCCGTCGGTGGCGCTCGCGATCGGCGCGGGGCCGCTGTTCGCTCAACCGGCCACCCAGGCCAAGCCCGCGGCACCGGCCACTCAAGCCAAGCCGGCGCAGCCTGCCGCTCCAGCCCAAGCCGGCGCCAGCGCCCGCGGCGCCGGCGCAACCGGCGGCGCCGCCTCCGCCGCCCGCGCCGTTCCCGCAGGGCGCGAAGGTCGCGTACGTGAACCTGCAGGCGGTTGCTCAATTGTCGGTCGAAGGCAAGGCGGCCAACGCCAAGGTGCAGGCGCTGACGCAGAAGAAACAGGCCGAGATCGCCGAAAAGACCAAGGCGTTGCAGGCGAGCCAGCAGAAGCTGCAGACCGGCGGCAGCGTCATGAACGAGCAGGCGCGCGGCGGCGCTCGAAAAAGAAATCGATCGTCAGACGCGCGAGCTCGAGCGGCTGCAGCAGGACGCGCAGGCGGACCTCAACGAGCTCCAGCAGGAGCTGCAGGCCGAATTCCAGAAGAAGATGTTTCCCGTGCTGCAGCAGCTTTCGATCGAGAAGGGGCTGCACCTCCTGCTCAACGTCCCGAGCGAGACCGTGATCTGGGGCGCCGACGGACTCGACCTGACGCTCGAGGCGGTGAAGAAGCTGGACGCATCCGCCAAGCCGTAGGTTCCGAAATTGCCGAGTGCTGAATGCCAACATGCTAAATGACCATTCACCGTCCGACACTTAGCATCTGCCGTTGAGCATTTAGCATTTCCCGTCTGTGATTAACATCCCCGTTCTCCTCGACCGGCTGTGCTACCGGTATCCGTCGATGCTCGTGGACGCGATCACCGAGCATGAACCGGGCCGGCGGCTCGTCGCCGTCAAGAACGTCACCGTCAACGAGGAGTTCTTTCAGGGACACTTTCCGGGCGCGCCGCTCATGCCCGGCGTGCTGATGCTCGAGTCGCTGTCGCAGGTGGCGGCGATCCTGCTGCTGGAGCGCGGGGACGGCGCGCCCAACGCGCGCGTCTATCTGCGCGGCGTGAACGACGCGAAGTTCCGGCAGGCAGGTCGTTCCCGGGCGACCGGCTGCGGCTGGAGATCATGCTCGGCCGGCGGCGCGCGTCGCTCGCCCGCGCGCGGGCGACGGCCTATCTCGGCGATCAGGTGGTCGCCGAGTGCGAGCTGCTGCTGGGGCTGATTCCCGACACCACCGAGATCGCATCCACCGCCATCGTCCACCCATCGGCCGAGATCGGCCCGGCAACGACGATCGGTCCGCACGCCACCATCGGACCGCACGTGCGGCTCGGTGCGGACTGCCGGATCGGCGCGTCGGCGGTCATCGACGGCTGGACCGAGATCGGCGAGGGGACCGAGATCTTTCCGTTCGCGTCCATCGGCCTCATCCCGCAGGACCTGAAGTTTCGCGGCGAGGAGACCCGCCTGGTCATCGGCAAGCGCAACATCTTCCGCGAGTTCGTGACCATCCACCGCGGGACGCGCGGCGGCGGCGGCGTCACCGAGATCGGCGATCGCAACGTGTTCATGGCGTACGTGCACATCGCGCACGACTGCCACGTCGGCAACGACACGATCTTCGGCAACATGGCGACCCTCGGCGGCCACGTGACGGTCGAGGACTTCGCCAACGTCAGCGCCGGCTCCGGCGTGCACCAGTTCTGCCGCGTCGGGCGCCATGCCTTCATCGGCGGCTACTCGGTCGTGACGAAGGACGCGCTGCCGTACGCGCGCACCGTCGGCAGCCGCCCGGCGCGCATCTACGGCCTCAACACCATCGGGCTGATGCGCCGCGGCTTCTCGCCGGAGGTCATCGCCAAGCTGAAACGGTCGTTCCGCTACCTGCTGCAGTCGAAGCTGAACACGACGAGCGCGCTGCAGCAGATCCAGCAGGATCGCTCGCTGGCCTGCGCCGAAGTGCAGTATCTGCTCGACTTCATCCGCTCCTCGCAGCGCGGCGTCATTCTGCGGCGGGCGACCCGGCGGGCCGAGGAAGTGCTCGCCGACGAATAATCACGGCGTGATTGCAGGATCGAAGACACGAAGACTGCGCAGATCACCAGGGTCCGACTCGTCCAGGACGAATTCTTCGTGTCCTTCGATCCTTTGCGTGGTTCAGGCAATGCGTCTCGGTCTGATCGCCGGCAACGGCCGGTTCCCGTTCCTGGTGCTCGACGCCGCCCGCGGCGCCGGCCACGACGTGACCGTCATCGCCATCAAGGAAGAGGCCTTCGCCGGATCTCGAGACCGCGGCCGCGCGGCCGCCGCGGGCCGTGCGTGCACTGGGTCTCGCTCGGCCAGCTCGGACGTGCATCAGCCTGTTGAAGGAAGCCGGCGTCACCCAGGCGGTGATGGCGGGGCAGGTGAAGCACACCAAGCTCTTCGCCGACATCGTGCCCGACATGACGCTCATGGGCGTCCTGATGCGTCTCAAGGGGCGTAATACCGACGCGCTGATTTCCGGCGTCGCCGATGTGCTGCGCGACCACGGCATCAAGCTGCTGGATTCGACCGCCTTTCTGGCGCCGCTGCTCGCCCGCGAAGGCGTGCTGACGACGCGCGCGCCCAATCGACGAGGAGACCGCCGATCTGGAATTCGGCTACACCGTGGCCGATGCGATCGCCGGCCTGGATATCGGACAGACGATCGCCGTCAAGTCGGCGGCCGTCGTCGCCGTCGAGGCGATGGAGGGCACCGACGCGGTGATTGCGCGCGCCGGTCAGCTGGCCGGCAAGGGCGTGCGAATCGTCAAGGTGGCCAAGCCGAACCAGGACATGCGGTTCGACGTGCCGGTGGTCGGCGTCTCGACGATCGAGGCGATGCAGGCGGCGGGCGCGACACTGCTGTCGGTCGACGCCGGCAGGACGCTGATGATCGACGGCGAGGCCATCATGCGAGCCGCCGACGAAGCCGGCATCGCCATCGTCGGACGGCGCCGGGGCCCCGAAAGCAAGAAAACCTCATGACCTGGCACAAGGACACGAAAACCCGAAAATCAATCTCAAGCAACTTCGAACCAGGGCCCCAGGAATTTCGTGGTCGAAGTCTCGAATCGAGCCCTGCAGAATTTCGTGATTGCGTGGTTTCGTGGCTGCCCCTATGACGCTTCGGCTGGGCGTCATGGGCGTCGGTTATCTCGGCCGCCATCACGCCCGGATTCTGTCGTCGCTGCCAGGCATCGATCTGGTCGCGGTCGTCGACATCAATACCGCCCGCGCCGCCGAGGTCGCGGCCGCAAACCGGACCCGGCCGCTCGGCGACTTCCGGGAGCTCCTCGGTCAGGTCGACGCGGTGACGATCGCCGTTCCCACGGAACTGCACCGGGACATCGCGATCGCCGTTCCTGTCGGCGGGCGTGCCGGTGCTCGTCGAGAAGCCGATGGCGCGGTCGTTGGCAGAAGCCGACGACGATGATCGACGCGGCCGCCCGCGCCGGGGTGCCGCTCGCGGTCGGGACACACGGAGCGCTTCAACCCGGCCGTCGCCGCCGCGCGGCCGCTGATCGACGATCCGCGGTTCATCGAGGTCCACCGCCTCGGCACTTTTCCCGACCGCAGCCTCGACATCGACGTCGTCTTCGACCTGATGATCCACGACCTCGACGTCGTGCTGTCGCTCGTGAAGTCGGAGGTCGAATCGATCGAGGCGGTCGGCGTGCCGGTGCTGACCGATCGCGTGGACATTGCGAACGCTCGCCTTCGATTCGCCAACGGCTGCATCGCGAACATCACGGCCAGCCGCATCAGCCGCGACCGCGTGCGCAAGGTCCGGTTCTTCCAGCCGGCGGCTTACGTGTCGATCGACTATGCCGCTCAGAAGGTCGCGGTGTGGCGCCTGGTCAAGGGCGAGGGGCCGAAGCCGGCGATTGAGGGCGGCCTGGTGGAGGTCGCCAGCGAAGAGCCGCTCAAACGCGAGCTCGGCGATTTCGTCGACGCGGTTGTCACGCGCCGCCCGCCGCTGGTGACCGGCGAGCAGGGCCGCCGCGCGCTCGCGCTCGCGCAGCTGATAACCGATAAGATGGCTCTGGGCTCCGGGCTCTAGGCTCAGCAGGACCTCAACGCCACGAGCCTGGAGTCAACAGCCTGGAGCCGTTCGTCCCATGTACCCCGACCTGAACGACTTTCTCGCCGACCTGGACAAGCGCCGGCTGCTGGCCCGCGTGGGCGAGCCGGTGAGCCCGGAACTCGAGATCGCCGCCGTCACCGATCGCGCCTGCAAGGCGGCCGGGCGGCGGACCTGCGCTGCTGTTCGAGCGGCCGGCCGGGTTCGACATCCCGGTGGCGACCAACGTGTTCGGATCGACCGAGCGGATGTGTCTGGCGCTCGGCGTGAAGTCGCTCGACGATCTGGCGGCGGAGATCAACGAGCTGATGACGCCGCGATGCCGCAGGGCATCATCGACGCGCTGAAAATGCTGCCGGCGGTCGCGCGGCTGAAGGATCTGATGCCGAAGACCGTCAAGGACGCGGCCTGTCAGGAAGTCGTCCGTGAACACGGGCACGCTCGACGAGCTGCCAATCCTGAAATGCTGGCCCGAAGACGGCGGCCGGTTCATCACGCTGCCGCTCGTCTTCACGAAGGATCCCGAGACCGGCATGCGCAACATCGGCACCTACCGGATGCAGGTGTTCGATGGCCGCACGACCGGCATGCACTGGCAGCGGCACAAGGGGGGCGCGCAGCATCACCGCGTCGCCGAGCGCCTGGGTAAGCGGCTCGAGGTCGCCGTGGCGCTGAGCCCCGAGCCGGTGCTGACCTACTGCGCCACCGCGCCGATGCCCGAGGGTCTCGACGAACTGCTGCTCGGCGGCTTTCTGTCCCGTCGGCGCATCGAGCTGGTCAAGTGCGTAACCGTCGATCTCGAGGTGCCGGCGAGCGCGCATATCGTGCTCGAGGGCTACGTGGATCCAGGCGAGCGGCGTCGCGAGGGACCGTTCGGCGATCACACGGGTTTCTACTCGCAGCCTGACGACTATCCGGTGTTCCATCTCACTTGCATCACCTCCCGCAAGCGGCCGACGTATCTGACGACCATCGTCGGTATTCCGCCGATGGAGGACTACTACCTCGGGATGGCGAGCGAGCGGATCTTTCTGCCGATGATTCAGAAGACCGTGCCGGAAATCGTCGACATGCATTTTCCGGCGGAAGGCATCTTCCACAATCTCGTGATCATTTCGATCGACAAGCGGTATCCGGGCCACGCGCGCAAGATCATGAACGCCGTCTGGGGGCTCGGCCAGTTGATGTTCTCGAAGACAGTGGTCGTCGTGGACAAGGACGTCAACGTCCATGACCTGCGCGAAGTGGCCTGGATCGTCGGCACGCACATGGATCCGATGCGCGACGTGCAGATGACCAAGGGGCCGGTGGACGATCTGGACGATGCCGCCGAATTGCCGGCATATGGCGGGAAGATGGGAATCGACGCGACCCGGAAATGGGCGTCCGAGGGCTACACGCGCACGCTGGCCCGCGCGGATCAGAACGACCGAGGCGGCTGCCCTGCGGGCAGCGGACATCTGGCGGCGTCTGCCACGTCCATAATGGAGGGGAACGAGCGTCCTGCCGATGGGGACGCTCCTGGCTGCGAGATCCTTATGCCCACTCTCACCGGACCAAAACACCTTTCTTCAGCGGCTCATCGGCGCGCTGGCCCTCGACGTCGCGATCTACGAAGAGGTCGAGGGCGATCGCGGGGCGACGATGCAGGCGTTCACGGTCGTCCTTCTCTCGAGCGTCGCCGCAGGCATCGGCGCGCGAGGCTTCGCCGAGAACACGATCGCCAACATCGCGTTCATCAGCATCATCTCGCTGCTCGCCTGGGCCGCCTGGGCGCTTGTGACGTTCGAGATAGGCGGGCGCCTGATGCCGGAGCCGCAGACGCGCGTCGACGTGGGCGAGCTGCTGCGGACAATCGGCTTCGCGTCGACGCCCGGAATGCTGCGCGCGCTGGGCGCCGTGCCGCGCGCGACGATGCCTGTCTTCGTCATCACCTCCATCTGGATGCTGCTGGCGATGATCGTCGCCGTGCGCCAGGCGCTCGATTACCGCAGCACGCCTCGCGCCGTCGCCGTCTGCGTTCTGGGTTGGCTTCTCGCCGTGGCGTTCGCAGTCGGGCTCGGCCTGCTGTTCGGGCCTTCGGTTTCCTAAATGCAGGTCATCAATTGACAGTCTGACGGTTCTCTTGCCGAGCGCTTCGGTACTTGGCGTCAGGCGGCGGCTGATAGTTGGCATGTAGACTGTCAACTGTGAACTGTCAGCTGTCATACCTAGGTCCGTTTGATAACATTGTTCCTGGATGACCGTCACCGAAGCCGAGCTCGCGTCGCTCGCCGCCAGCCACGACATCATCAGCCTCGGGATGCTCGCCGACGACGCGCGGCGCGCGCGTCACGGCACGCGCACGACGTTCGTGCGCGTCGCGGACGTGTCGTCCGAGCCGGGGGCGCCGATCGCGTGTCCCCCCGGCGCCGGAGAGGTTCGGATTGTCGGTTCGCCAGCGAGCCGCGGCGGCCGCCATCGAGCGGGTCAAGGAGGTCGTGGCGCAGGCGCACGGCGTTCCGGTGTCAGGCTTCTCGCTCGCCGATCTCGAGGAGCTGGCCGGTCGCGAGCGGGTGACGCTGCGTGCGCTGCTCGAAGCGCTGCGTGCCGCCGGCCTGGATCTGGTCGCCGAGGCGCCCTTCGATCAACTGAAAGATGCGCATCGCTCGATCGAAGAGGTGAACATTGCCGGGCTGGCGCTGGCGCGCCTCACGATCCACCGCCTTCCCGGCTGCCGACGCGCTGCCGCTCCTGAAACAGGTCGCGGCGCTCCAGTACGCCGTGGCGGTCATTCGCGCATTTGCGCCGCTGCCGCGCCGCGTGAATCCCGCCGTCCCGACGACCGGGTACGAGGACGTCAAGCGGGTGGCGCTGGCGCGGCTCTTCCTGGACAACGTGCCGTCGATTCAGGTGGACTGGTCGCTCTACGGCCCGAAGCTCGCGCAGGTCGCGCTGACGGTCGGTGCCGACGATGTTGATGGCGTGTCGCCGGCCGACGACATGTCGGAGGGACCCCGGCGTGCTCCGCTCGAGGAGATCCGGCGGAACATCCGCGCCGCGGGTCTCGAGCCCGTCGAACGCAACGGCCGCTTCGAGTTGCTCGGTCGATGACGCGTGTCCGCCTCGGCGCCGTCGGGTACCTGAATGCCCGCCCTCACGTCTTCGGTCTGGACCGTGCACCCCGGTTTGACGCTTCGCTTCGACGTGCCGTCGCGGTGCGCCGCGCTGCTGCACGACGGGCGAGATCGACGTCGGGCTCATTCCTTCGATTGAGTACCTCCGCGGGAGCTATGCCATCGTTCCCGATATCGCTATCGCGTCTCGCGGGCCCGTGGCGTCGGTCATGCTCTATACCACCCGGCCGATGCCGAGGTCCGATCGATCGCGCTCGACACGAGCTCCCGGACGTCGGTGGCGCTCGCGCGCGTCCTCTGCGCGCGGGCGTTCCATATTCAGCCGCGGTTCGAACCGCACGGACCTGATCTGGAAACGATGCTGGCTCACCACGACGCGGCGTTGATCATCGGCGACCAGGCGCTGTTTGCGGACACGAGTCGGCTGACCGTTCACCGCGGACAGACGACCGCACGTCACGAGCCGTCGACATCGACGCTTCATTCGTCGAATGCAGCCGTCGATTCGCTGTCAACGGTCGACTGTCAGCATCCGCCGATCGAAGATCGATCTCGGCGAGGTCTGGACGGCGATGACCGGCTTGCCGTTCGTGTATGCGTTCTGGGCCGGCCGGGCCGACGTTCTGACACCCGGCGACGTGCTCGCGCTGCAGCAGGCGCGGGACGCCGGCGTCGAGCGGATCGACAAGCTCTGCGCCGAGTACTTTCCCGGCGTGCCGGCGCGCCAGCAGGTCGGGGTGCGATATCTTCGGGATAATATCAGGTACCATCTCGGTCCTGAAGAGCGTGCCGGGCTCGAGCTGTTTTACCGGTACGCGGTGGAAGCGCACGTGGTGCCGGAAACCCGTGAGCTGCGATTCTTTGAGCAGGCGTGAAGGCTGACGCTTCAGTTCTGTGTTCTTGGTTGCCGGGTTCAGCACAAGCAGAGCGGCCCAGATCGAACCAAGAACGGCGAACGACCAGGAAAGGTCTTCAGGTCGGTAGGTTCCATGACCCTCGATTCCATCGCCGACAAGGTCCGAGCGGGAGAGCGCATCGGCGCCGACGAGGCGCTCGCGCTCTATCGCCATGCGCCGACCCTGGTCCTCGGCCAGCTGGCCGGCCTGGTGCGGCAGCGCAAGCACCCCGAGCCCATCGTCACCTACATCATCGACCGCAACGTGAACTACACGAACGTGTGCGTCGCGAAGTGCAACTTCTGCGCGTTCTACCGGCCGGTGGGCTCGGCCGAAGGCTACGTGCTCGGCTTCGAGGAGATCTTCAGAAAGATCGACGAAACGATCGCCGTCGGCGGCGTTCAGCTCTTGTTGCAGGGCGGGCACAACCCGGATCTGCCGCTGGGGTGGTACGAGGATCTGTTCCGCGCGATCAAGGGACGATATCCGGCATTCAAGCTCCATGCGCTGTCGCCGCCCGAAGTCATCCATCTTTCGCGTCTGTCCCAGCTGACGGTGCCCGAGGTGCTCGAGCGGCTGATCGCGGCCGGGCTCGACAGCGTTCCGGGCGGCGGCGCCGAGATTCTGGTCGATCGCGTCCGCAAGCTGCTTCACTGCTACGGCAAGGCGACCGCCGACGAGTGGCTGGACGTCATGCGTCACGCCCATCGCCCGGGGCTTCGCACCACGGCGACGATGATGTACGGGACGGTCGAGACCGATGAGGAGCGGCTCGAGCATCTGCTGCGGCTGCGGGCCTTGCAGGATGAGACGGGCGGCTTCACCGCTTTCATCACCTGGAGCTATCAGCCGGAGCACACCGAGCTCGCCGGCAGCGAGGCAACGGGCATCGACTATCTCCGCACGCTGGCGCTGGCGCGCATCGTGCTGGACAACTTCGACAACCTGCAGGCCTCGTGGGTGACGCAGGGCGGCAAGGTGGGGCAGTTGAGCCTCGCCTACGGCGCCAACGACATGGGCAGCGTGATGATCGAAGAGAACGTCGTGCGCGCGGCGGGCGCCAGCTACTGCATGGACGAGGTGGAGATCGTCAGGAACATCGAGGATGCCGGGTTCGTCCCGAAGCGCCGCAACATGCACTACGAGATTCTCGGAGATCCGATCTTCCGCGAGCGCGAGGTGCCGCGCATGCTGGAGCTGGCGACCGCGCGCGAGGCGGGCGACCACAGCGTCCCGGAGGAGCTTCGCCTGTATCCGGCCCGAAGCCGCACCGGCAAGCTCGAACGATCGCTGGACGGCCGGACAGGGTGATGATCCGCTATCACGCGTCCTGGGTCCTGCCGATCGGTGATCCGCCGATCCGCGACGGCTGGGTGGCGGTCGATCGCGATCGGGTCGTCGCGCTGGGCAAGCGGGCGCCCGGAGATACGAACGCCGAGCGCGACCTGGGCAGCGTCGCGATCCTGCCCGGTCTGGTGAACGCCCACACGCACCTCGAGCTGTCGTACCTGCGGGACGACGGTGCCGCCGGCCGCCGAGTTCGTCGCCTGGATTCGCAGCGTCATCGGAGCACGCCGAAGCCGACCCGACCCTGAGGCCGCCGAGATTGTTCAGTCGATCGAATCCGGCATCGAGGAATCGATCCGCTCCGGTACCGCGCTCGTCGGCGACATCAGCAATACGCTGGTGACATTCGGCCCTCTGGAGCGCAGTCCGCTCGCCGCTCTCGTCTTCTACGAGCTGATTCGGTTCGCGCCAACCGATGCCGACCGGTTCGTCGATGCGGCGTGTCGTCAGCTGGACGCGCTCGTCCCCACCGCTCGCGTGAGAACGAGCCTGGCCGCGCACGCGCCGTATTCGGTCGCGCCGCTGGTCCTTCGGGCGATTCGGCGCGCCTCGGATCGCGATCCGTTCGCGCGCTGCAGCGTCCACGTGTCGGAGGCGGTCGAGGAGGTCGAGTTCATCAAGACGGGCGGAGGGCCATGTCGCGCCCTTCTGGAGGAGATGGGGGCCTGGAACCCGTCGTGGGTCGCTCCGGGCGTCAGCCCGGTGCAGTATCTGGACGAGACCGGCTTTCTCGATTCGCGTGTGCTCGCGGTGCACGGCGTGCAGATGTCGTCAGGCGATCTCTCGCGGCTGGCCGCTCGCGGCGTCACCCTCGTCACCTGTCCCCGCAGCAACGGCCATACCGGCGCCGGGGCGCCGCCCATCGAGGAGTTCTACGCGTCCGGCGTGCGGGTGGCGGTCGGCACCGACAGCCTGGCGAGCTCGCCGGACCTGAGCGTCTTTGCCGAGTTGGCGACGATGCGTGCGCTCGCGCCGTCGGTGCCGGCGCCGACCCTGCTCGACAGCGCGACGCGTCAGGGGGCGCGCGCCCTCGGCTTCGAGTCGGAGTACGGCTCGATCGAGCCCGGAAAGCGCGCGCGCCTGCTCGCCGTCACCATTCCGCGTGGCACCGACGATGTGGAAGAATATCTGGTGTCGGGGATCCAGCCCGAGCAGATACGGTGGATCGAGTGACTGGCAGGATCCACAACCGACGCTCGACGATTGACCGATCGAGCTCGAGGCGTCGATCGTCGACTAGAGAGCGTCAATCCAACCGGGGTCGTCGATCGTCGATGTAGATTGAAGATGTTCAAACGCCTCGCAACCTATCTCTCCTTCGTCCGCTTCAGCCACTCGGTGTTTGCGCTGCCGTTTGCGCTCGCGGGCACGCTGCTGGCTGCGCGACATTCAACGATCACGTGGACGACGGTCGGCTGGATTCTGCTGGCGATGGTGACGGCGCGGAGCGCGGCCATGGGATTCAACCGTCTCGTCGACGCGCGGTTCGATGCCCTGAATCCGCGAACGGCGAACCGCGAGATTCCTCGCGGCGCCATGGGTGTGCGGGAAGCGGGTGCCTTCGTCGCGTTGTCGTCCCTCGTCTTCGTCTATGCCGCCTGGCGGCTCAACCCGTTGTGCCTTCTCCTTTCGCCCGTCGCGCTCGTCGTGTCTTCTGGTATTCGCTGGCGAAGCGTTACACGACCTGGACGCAGTTGTTCCTCGGCCTGGCCATGGCGATTGCGCCTGTCGGCGGATGGCTGGCGGCAGGGGGCCGTGGCGGCTGGGAACCCTGGCTTCTCGGGGTGGCGATCGGCGCCTGGGTGGGGGGGTTCGACGTGTTGTACGCCTGCCAGGACATCGACTTCGATCGAGCGCACGGGCTGCGATCGATTCCGGCGCGATTCGGCGTCCCCACGGCGCTGGTGATTTCCCGAGCGCTCCACGTCGTCACGGTGGCGTGTCTGCTGGCGCTTGCCTGGGTGACGCCGCTCTCGACCTTCTACCTGGCGGGCGTCGGCGTGGTCGCGCTGCTGCTCGTCTACGAACAGTCGCTGGTGCGGGCCGACGACCTGTCGCAGGTCAAACGAGCGTTCGACCTGAACGGCTACGTCGGCATTCTCTATCTGCTCGTGCTCGCGGCATCGATCTATGGGCGCTGAAGAACGGCGGCGGTCCGTCGCCATCGCCGTCACCGGCGCCAGCGGAGCGATCTACGCCACCCGAACGCTGGCGGCGCTGCTTGCGCGAGGGGTCCACGTGGAGCTCATCGTGACCGACTACGGCCGGCGGCTGCTGCGCGACGAACTCGGCGAGCAGGCAGCCGTCGAGCGCCTGATGCCGTACCTCACGGAGAAGTACGGCGGCGACGTGAGCGCCGGCAGCTTCACACTCCACAGCAACCGCGATCTCGGGGCGACGATTGCGAGCGGCAGTCACTCCTGTTCGGGGATGGTGATCGTGCCCTGTTCGATGAAGACGCTGGCAGGCGTCGCCCACGGACTCTCCCGAACGCTGGTCGAGCGGGCCGCCGACGTGATGCTGAAGGAGCGCCGCCCGCTGATCATCGTGCCCCGCGAGACGCCGATGAGCCTGCCGCAGCTAAAGAACATGGTGCTCTGCGCCGAAGCCGGCGCCGTGATCCTCCCCGCGATGCCCGCGTTCTATCAGCTTCCGAAGACGCTGGACGACCTCGCCGATTTCATGGCGGGGAAGATTGTGAGCGCTCTGGGGTTCGATCACGATTTATATCCCTCGTGGACCGGCAGCGTCGTGCCGTGACGAGTGAGCGCGTCGACGGCTGCGGCTAACGTTGTGGATGAGGAACGGCCATTGCCGGAGGTCTCCAAGTCCCCCGACCGCATCGCGGGGATGTTCGATGCGATTGCGGGCAAGTACGATTTCCTCAACCGCCTTCTGAGCGCCGGCATCGATGGCCGCTGGAGGCGCCACGCGATCCGGGCGCTGCAACTGAGCGGGCGCGAGCGCGTCCTCGATCTCTGCACGGGCACGGCGGATCTTGCGATCGCGGCGCGGACGGCGAGGCCGGCGGCCGCCCGCGTGGTCGGTATCGATTTCTCGGGCGCGATGCTGGGAGTCGCGCGGGACAAGCTGCGGCTTCGGCGCCTCGAGGATTCGGTCGCCCTGGTCCGGGGCGACGCAACCCGGACGCCCCTCGCCGATCGCTCGGTGGATGCGGTCACGATCGCGTTCGGCATCCGCAACGTGGAGAACGTCGAAGTGGCCTGCGCGGAGATCCGCCGCGTGCTCAGGCCCGGTGGCCGGCTCGCCATCCTCGAGTTCGCGATTCCGACGATGCGCGGCGTGCGGCCGGCCTACCTCTGGTACTTCAACCGCGTGGTGCCGCGAATCGGCCGCCTCGTCTCGCGGCACGGTGCGGCGTACGGGTACCTGCCAGCCTCGGTCGGCCGGTTCCTGCCGCCTGAAGAGTTTGTGAAACTTCTGGGACAGGCAGGATTTACGGACGTCGCGGCGAATCCGCTCACCTTTGGTATCGTGTTTCTGTATACGGCCCGTAAGGGCTCGTGCCGGGGCGCCCAAGGCTGAGGGCGGGGCTGGAGGCTGGGGTTCAGACGGATTAGAATCTCCTAGGCCAAGGTGGCTGACGTCCGATCCCTGACTGATATACTGCTGTTAAGCTCCTGATGTACTTCGATTTCGAGGATTACCGGCCCGATATCAGCCCGGTGGGGCGCGCCATTTCGTGGCGCGAGGGAATCCTCATCTCGATCATCGCCCACATGGCGATGGTGATCCTGCTGTTGCTGGCCCCAAAACTGTTTCCGTTCGACGAGGAAGCCGCGAGAGCGCGCGCGGCTGCGATCGAGAAGCAGCTCGCGCGTGAAAAGACGCGGTTTGTCTTCGTGCAGCCGCGGGTCGATCTCAAGGCTCCGAAGCCGCCCGAACGCGGTGTCGCTTCCGATGCCGATCGGCTGGCGCGCTCGCCCGAGCAGGCCAAGAAGCCGCAATCCTCTTCCGTTCTCGCGCGGGAATACCCGCGAACCCGTCGAACGGACGCAGCCCGAAACGGCGCGCGGCCGAGGGCCGTCCCCCGAACCCTCGCCGGAGCAGCAGGCGCTCGCACAACCCCAGACCCAGCCGCCCGCCGACACCACGGACGCACCGAAGCTGCCGCCCTCGTCGACGGCTTTACCGTTGCCGTCCGCCAGGGCACCGCAGAACAGCGCGCGCTTGCCGGGAGGGTCGCTCGGTGAGGCGCTGCGCAATCTTGATCGCTACGTCCAGTCCGATCAATTCGAGAACTCGCAGGGCAACGGCGCTTTCGGTCCCGCCATTCAGTTCGACACCAAAGGCGTCGAATTCGGTCCGTGGATCCGCCGGTTCGTCCAGCAGGTCAAGCGGAACTGGCTGATTCCGATGGCCGTGATGTCGATGAGCGGGCACGTCGTCATCACCTTCAACGTTCACAAGAACGGCGCCTTGACCGACCTCACCATCGCCGGCCCGTGTCCCGTCGAAGCATTCAACCACGCCGCGTATGGCGCGCTGGTCGCGTCGAATCCGACGGCGCCGCTGCCGCCCGAGTACCCCTCGGATACCGCGTTCTTCACCGTGACGTTTTTCTACAATGAAGACGCACGATGAGGTCATGCTCACGCGATCGCAACAGCTCGGCCTGCTGATTCTCGTCTGCCTCTTCGTCGCGTATCTCGTCGTTCGCCTTCGCGGGTAATGCGGCGCCGTCAGGTCGTCGCGATCCTGGGTCCGACCGCGGCGGGGAAGAGCGCACTCGCTCTCGCGCTCGCAGCGAGCCGCGGCGGCGAGATCATCAATTGCGATTCGACCGCGGTCTATCGTGGATTCGACATCGGCACCGACAAGGTACCGCTGGCCGACCAGCGTGGCATCCCGCACCATCTTGTCGACATCGTCGAGCCGACCGCGGAGTATACGGCCGCGCAGTATGCCCGCGACGCTGCCGCCGCCATCCGCGACATCCATGCGCGGGGCGGATTGCCATTCCTCGTCGGCGGCACCGGCTTCTACTATCGCGCGCTGACGCGCGGCCTGTTCCCGGGGCCCGGACGGGACAGCCGGCTGCGCGCCCGCCTCGAAGCGATTGCCACCCGCCGCGGCGTGATGTTTCTGCACCGCCTGCTCAGGCGGATCGACCCCGCGTCGGCCGACCGAATTCAGCCGCGCGACCTGAAACGGAGCGTCCGCGCGCTCGAAGTGTTCTTTCTGACCGGCCGGCCGCTGACCGAACATTTCGCAGCGACGGTGTCGCCGATTCCGGAGATCGAGGTGCTGCCGATTGCCGTCCGGCTGCCGGCGGACGAGACGTCGGTCCGCGTGACGAAAGCGCGTGGATCAGCAGTTCGAGCGCGGGTTGCTGGACGAGATCCGGGCGTTGCTCGCCCGTGGGATTCCGGAAACCGCCCGTCCGTTTGGAGGGCTCGTGTACCGCCAGGCTCTCGAGCACCTGCACGGGGTCCGCGACGAGGGCGCGACGCGCGCGCTGATCGCGCAGGAGAATCGCCGGTACGCCAGGCGTCAGTTGATCTGGTTCCGCAAAGAGCCTAATCTACGGTGGTTCGTCGGCCCCGGCGAATCGCCTTCGACGGTCGCAGCCGCGAGTCGCCTGCTCGACGAACGGCTCAATGAGCTAGGCCGCTCGCCTCGCTAAGTGCCGTTTACCAGAGCCATCGTGATCGTCCTCGACGGTGTCGGCATCGGCGAGCTGCCGGACGCGGCCGCCTATGGGGACCAAGGCAGCAACACACTGGGCAATATCGCCCGGAGGGTGCCGCTGAAGCTTGCGACGCTCCGCACGCTGGGACTCGGACGCCTCGTGACCCTCGGCGGATCGGATCCGGGCGCCGGCGGACGCGGGGCCGCCGTCGGCAGGATGAAGGAGGCCTCGCCCGGCAAGGACTCGGTCACCGGACATTGGGAGATGATGGGACTCGTGCTCGCGAGGCCGTTCCCGGTATTCTCGAACGGCTTCCCGTCCGGGACGATCGCGGAGTTCGCGCGCCTGACTGGCCGCGGCGTGCTGGGCAACAAGGCGGCGTCCGGCACGGCGATCATCGACGAGCTGGGTCGCGAACACCTGCGCTCCGGTGCCTTCATCGTCTACACATCGGCCGACAGCGTCTTTCAAATCGCGGCGCACGAGGATGTCGTTCCGCTTCCGGAGCTGTATCGCGCCTGCGACATCGCCTATGCACTGGTCGCGGAGGGCCTCGGCGTCGGCCGTGTGATTGCCCGGCCCTTCGTGGGCGCGCCCGGGCAGTTCCGGCGGACCGCCAACCGGCGCGACTATGTGCTCCCGCCGCCAGGCGAGACGCTGCTGGATCGCCTGAAAGCCTCCGCCAGCACCGTCGTCGCGATTGGCAAGATCGAGGATCTGTTCGCCGGCCGCGGCATCACCCGCGCGATTCACACCGCGAACGACGATGAAGGCATGGATGAGTTGACGCGGCAGCTGCCGCAGACCCGCTGAAGGGCTGATCGTGACGAACCTGGTGGACTTCGACACTCAGTACGGTCACCGTAACGATGTGGCAGGGTACGCGCACAACCTGGAGCGCTTCGACGCCAGGCTGGGGGGGTTGTTGCCGAAGCTTGGGGATGGCGACCTGCTGATCATCACCGCGGATCACGGCAACGATCCGACGACGGCCAGCACGGATCACTCGCGCGAGTACGTGCCGCTGCTTGTCAGCGGCCCGGGCGTGAGCCCGGTGGATCTCGGCACGAGGCAGACATTTGCGGATCTCGGCCAGACGCTGGCACACGCGTTCGACGTGCCCGCGCTCGCGTACGGCACCAGTTTCCTTCATGAGATTACTTCGTAGGCGCGCGGTGATCGTCCGCGATCCATCATCGTGACGATTCGCGAACAGCTCGAAGCACGCGAGCGGGCCCTGCTCGCCCCACAGGCGGCCAAGAGCGCCGACTCGAGGGGACGCTTGCGACCGGAACGCGAAGACGACGTCCGCCCGGCGTTTCAACGCGATCGCGATCGGGTCATCCACTGTAAGGCGTTTCGCCGTCTCAAACACAAGACGCAGGTGTTCTTCGCGCCGACCGGCGATCACTATCGAACGCGGCTGACCCATACGCTGGAGGTGGCGCAGATTGCTCGGACCATCGCCAAGGTCCTGCGGCTGCAACGAAGAGCTCACCGAGGCGATTGCGCTCGGCCACGATCTGGGACACACGCCGTTCGGGCACGCCGGCGAACGGGTCATCGACGCACTGATGCCCGGCGGCTTCAACCATTACGAGCAGAGCCTCCGCATCATCGACGTGCTCGAGAACGACCGCGCGGGCCTCAATCTCACCTGGGAAGTCCGCGACGGCATCGCGAAGCACTCGAAGGGTAAATCGGGCGCCCCGGTCGGCATGGCGGCCGGGGTTCGCGCGAGCACGATCGAAGGACAGATCATGCGAGTGGCGGATCTCATTGCCTATGTCAATCACGACATCGACGATGCTGTTCGCGCCGGGCTGTTGCAGACCGACGATCTTCCGCGCGATCTGGTCGGCGCCCTGGGCCCGTCCTCGTCGATCCGTATCGGCACGATGGTGAAGGACGTCGTCACCCACACGCTGGCGGGCGACCTCTCCGAGATCCGGATGAGCCCCGGCATCCTCGACGCGGTCCTGCGCCTCCGGGGGTTCCTGTTCGAGGCGGTCTACGAGAACACGACCGCGACGGTTGAGTTCCAGAAGGCCTCCGGTATCCTGTCGGGGCTCTGGGAGAAGGTTCGGGATCGCCCCGACGAGTTTCTCGATCGCACGACGATCGACACCGAGGGCATCGACACCGCCGTGCGCGACTTCATCGCGGGCATGACCGATCGGTATGCCATCCGGCTGTTCGAGCAGCTCTTCATTCCGAAGCCCTGGTCCATCGACTAGGGAATCGGGTCACGGGACCATGGGAACGATCGAGCGACGGATGATCGCGTGACAGGGCGTTTCGCCGGTGTTCGGGAAAGGCCAAACGGCCGCCCAAATGAGCAGATCCCCCGATCGCCCAACCGCCAAATTCCGTATGGTATATTGGTGAGTTCATGCTGTCGCTGAATCTCGCGAGGATCCGGACGGCGCAGGAGCGCTTCGAGTTCGTCTACGAGCCTGAGGCGTTTCCGGAGAAGGGCGAAAGCTTTGGGGTCGTCGCGCCAATCACGCTGGCGTTCGACATCTACAAGGACAAAGACCAGTTTCGTCTCGTCGGGGCTGTGCAGACGACGCTGGAGTTGATGTGCAGCCGCTGTCTCGAACCCTTCACGTTGCCGGTTGATGCCTCGTTCGATCTCCGCTACCATCCGCATGCGCTGAACACCGGCGAGGGGGAGCGGGAGGTCGAAGAGGACGATCTCACGACGGCGTTCTACGAGAACGAGACGATCGATCTTGGTCTGCTCATGGCGGAACAGTTCTACCTGGCGCTGCCGATGAAGCCGTTGTGCAGCGTGGGATGCAAGGGCCTCTGCCCGGAGTGCGGCGCGAATCTCAATCGCGCGACCTGCACCTGCACGCGAGGGTGGGAGGATCCGAGGTTCGCCGTCTTGAAGCGACTGAAAGGTGAAAGCTAGAGAACGAGATGCCAAATCCCAAGCGACGACATTCGAAGACGCGGACGGCCAAGCGTCGGACGCACGATACGCTGAAACCGGTGGGCCTCGGCGAATGCCCCCACTGCCACGAGCCCAAGCCGCCGCACCGCGTGTGCGCGAATTGCGGCTATTACCGCGGACGACAGGCGAGGGCGGTGGAAGAAGATTAGAATCGCAGGGTTCGCTAGCTTCTCACGTCCGTGTCCTCACCCTGAACCTCCTGCGGCAGCCGGGAGCCTCGTGACGCCCCTGGATCTCGTGAGTCCTGCGAACCCCCGAACCTCGTGAGCCTCGTGAACCTCGATAATCCTTAGAACCTCTAGATGATCTGGATTGCCGTCGACGCCATGGGAGGCGATCAGGCGCCGGGGCACGTCGTCGAGGGTGCCCTCGCGGCGGCGCGGCACTTCGAGCTTGGCGTCGCCCTGGTCGGGCCCGCCGAACGGCTGCAGGCCGAACTGGAGCGGCCCGAGGGCGGCGCCCTCCCGCGGCACGTCCGCATCGTCGACGCCGGCGCCGCCGTGGAAATGGCCGAGGCGCCGGCCGCAGCCCTGCGGCGGAAGCCGAACGCCTCGATCAAGATTGCAGCCGACCTGGTGGCCCGTGGCGAGGCCGCCGCGCTCTTCAGCGCCGGCCACACGGGTGCCACCGTGATGGCCGCGCATGGCGCTTTCGGCATGTTGCCGGGCGTCGACCGCCCCGCCCTCGCGGCGACGATTCCGACCCGGCGTCACCCGGCGATCCTGCTGGACGTCGGCGCCAGCGTCGAGTGCCGGCCGCCGCACCTTCTTCAGTTCGCGGTGATGGGCAGCATGTATGCCCGCGTGGCGTTCGGTCTGGAGACTCCGCGGGTCGCGCTTCTCTCGATTGGCGAGGAGGCGACCAAGGGCAATGAGCTGACCCGCGAAGCGCACCGGCTGCTCAAAGCGTCACAGCTGCCATTCATCGGCAACATCGAGGCGCGGGACGTCTACAGCGGCGCCGCCGATGTGATCGTCTCCGACGGATTCACGGGCAACATCGCGCTGAAAGTCAGCGAAGGCCTCGTCGAAATGGTCGAGGCTCTGCTGGGCGAAGAGCTGTCGGCGACGATCACGCTGCGCATGGGATCGCTGCTGGCGCGACGGGCGCTCCGCCATTTCCGCAAGCGTGTTGACTATTCCGAGTATGGCGGTGCGCCGCTGCTGGGCATCGCCGGGATCGCCATCGTCGGCCATGGGCGCTCGAGCGCCAAGGCCGTGCGCAACGCGGTCGCGATGGCATTCCGGTTTGCGTCCGACCGCTTCATCGAACGCGTCGAGCGCGAGATCGCCGCCGCCGCTGTTGGCCTGAACCAGTGATCGCGTTCATCTTTCCCGGCCAGGGTTCGCAGAAAGTCGGCATGGGGAAGGCGCTCGCCGAAGCCTTTCCGATCTGCCGCCAGCTGTTCGACGAAGCGGACGCGGCGCTTGGGCGACCGTTGAGCCGTCTCTGTTTCGAAGGGCCCGAAGATCAGTTGATGCTGACCGCGAACACACAGCCGGCCATTCTCGCCGTCAGCATCGCGGCGCAGCGGTTCCTCGCTGTCCAGGGGCATCGAACCGGCCTTTGTCGCCGGCCACAGCCTCGGCGAGTACTCCGCCAACGTCGCAGCGGGCACGTTCGATTTCGCCGACGCCGTCCGCATCGTGAGCCGCCGCGGCCGCTACATGCAGGAGGCCGTGCCGGTCGGCACCGGCGCGATGGCTGCGGTGCTCGGCCTCGACGCCGACAAAGTGGCACAGGCGTGCGAGGAAGCCGCTGAGGGGGAAGTCGTCAGCCCCGCGAACGTGAACGGCGGCGGCCAGGTTGTGATTGCGGGCTCGCGCGACGCCGTGGCGCGCGCCGGCGAGCGCGCCAGGGCGCTTGGCGCGAAGCGGGTCGTACCGCTTCCGGTCAGCGCGCCGTTCCACTGCGCTCCTGATGAAGCCTGCGGAAGATCGGCTCGCGCCCGAGCTGCGCGCGCTCGCGGTCCGGGATCCGCGCGTTCCCATCGTCGCCAACGTGGACGGCGTCCCGAAGCGCGTGGCGTCTGGCACTGACGGCGCGATCGAGGCGCTTGTCAAGCAGGTCTCGTCACCGGTGCGCTGGGACGCCGTCGTTCGCCGCCTTGCGTCGGAAGGCGTCACAACGTATGTTGAGGTGGGTCCGGGCGCCGTCCTGAGCGGATTGGTCAAGAAGATCCATCGCGAGGCGTCGGTCGCGAGCTTCGGCAGCCCGGACGATCTTGGGGCCGTCGAGGCGCTCCTTTCATGATGTTTGATCTGACGGATCGTGTGGCGCTCGTGACGGGTGCCTCACGAGGGATCGGGCGCGCGATCGCGCTCAAGCTCGCCGCGCAGGGAGCGACCGTCGTCGCCGCGGGCCGCGGCGGGAACGCCGCCGGCACGGCTGCGGCGATCGTCGAGCGGGGCGGGCGAGCCGAAGCGGTCGATGTCGACGTGACCGACAGCGTGGCGCTCGCACAGCTGCCCGGAGCGATCGTGAAGGGTCACGGCCGTCTCGACGTGCTCGTCAGCAACGCCGGCATCACGCGGGATCAGCTCCTGATGCGGATGAAGCGCGAGGAGTGGGATGCGGTGCTCGCCACCAATCTCACGGCGATGTTCACGCTGGCGCAGGCCGCGATGCGGCCGATGCTGAAGCAGCGCGGCGGCCGGATCATCGCCGTCAGTTCGGTCGTCGGCCAGATCGGGAACGCGGGGCAGACCAACTACGCCGCGTCCAAGGCGGGGCTGGTTGGATTTGCCAAGGCGCTGGCGCGCGAGGTCGCGTCGCGCGGCATTACGGTGAACGTGATCGCGCCCGGCATGATCGACACCGACATGACCCGCGCGATCAGCGAGAAGGGTCACGTCGACTGGGCGGCGGAGATTCCACTCGGCCGGCTCGGTACCGTGGACGAGGTCGCGGCCGCGGCGTGCTATCTTGCATCCGATGAGGCAGCGTATATTACAGGGCACGTGCTGGCCGTGAACGGCGGAATGTACATGTAGTGGGATGGTCCGCCGGGTCGCGGTACCGCAGGTGCGGTGCGGATGGTGTGCCTGAGGCCCGAACGCGTCGGCGGCGGCGCAAGTGAAGTACGGACGGTCCGCCCGAAGGCGGACACTACGTATGCGGCGGTGGAGCAAATGGTACGTAGTGTCCGGCTTCAGCCGGACTATCGATGAGGAGGCGTGAATGGCGGTAGCCGACAAGGTCAAGAGCATCATCGTGGAACAGCTTGGCGTGGACGAAGAAGAGGTGACGCCGGATGCGTCGTTCGTCGACGATCTGGGCGCGGACTCGCTCGACACGGTTGAGCTGGTCATGGCGTTCGAGGAAGAGTTCGGGATCGAGATTCCCGACGAAGACGCCGAGAAGATCACGCGCGTCAAGGAAGCCGTGGAGTACATCGAGTCGCACGGCAAGGGCAAGAAGTAGCGTCTCGGTTTCCCTGGGGAGCGGAACAGAGCGGCATGGCGAGCAATCGGCGAGTCGTTGTCACCGGGATCGGCCTGGTGTCCTCGCTCGGCCTTGGGACCGAGGCCAACTGGAGGGCGCTCACAGCCGGCACGAGCGGCGTCGGTACGATTACCAAGTTCGACGCCTCGCACTTTGCGACGCGCATCGCGAGCGAGGTCAAGGCCTTCGATCCGCTACAGTTCATCGACAAGAAAGACGTCAAGAAGATGGACGTCTTCATCCAATATGCGATTGCCGCGGCGCAGTTCGCCATGGATGACGCCGGCCTGACGATCGCGGCCGAGGCGCGCGCGCGCGTCGGCGTGTTCATTGCCTCGGGCATCGGCGGCTTCACCACGATCGAGCGCGAGCACAAGGCGCTGCTCGAAGGTGGCCCACGCAAGATCTCGCCGTTTTTCATTCCGTCGGCAATCATCAACCTCGCAGCCGGCCAGGTCTCGATCCGGTTCGGCGCGCAGGGACCGAATTCGGCGACCTGCACGGCCTGCTCGGCATCAGCGCACGCGATCGGTGACGCGTTCGAGGTGATCCGCCGCGGCGACGCCGACGTGATGATCGCGGGCGGGTCGGAGGCAGCGATTACGCCGATGGGGATCGGCGGTTTCGGCGCGCTCCGGGCGCTGTCCACGCGGAACGACGAGCCCCAGCGCGCGAGCCGGCCGTTCGACAAGGATCGCGACGGCTTCATCGTCGGAGAGGGCGCCGGGGTCATCATCCTCGAGGAGCTCGAAGGCGCCAGGCAGCGCGGCGCGCGGGTCTACGCCGAGCTGGTCGGCTACGGCATGTCGGCTGACGCCTACCACATCACCGCGCCGTCAGAGGACGGCGACGGCGCGTACCGCGTGATGCGCGCGGCCCTCAAGAGCGCGGGTATCGAACCCTCGTCGGTCGCGTACATCAACGCCCACGGCACCTCGACCGAGCATGGCGACAAGATCGAGACGCTCGCCATCAAACGGTGCTTCGGCGAGCACGCGACCGAGCTCGCGGTCTCCTCGACGAAGTCGATGACCGGCCATCTGCTTGGCGCCGCCGGCGGACTCGAGGCGGGCATCACGACGCTGGCCGTCTATCATCAGATCGTGCCGCCGACGATCAATCTGGACGAGGCGGATCCGGAGTGCGACCTCGACTACGTGGCCAACACGAAGCGCGCGATGCCGATCGAGTATGCCCTCTCGAACTCGTTCGGCTTCGGCGGCACCAATGCGGCGCTCTTGTTCAAGCGATATGAAGGGTAGCGCCCGCCATTTCAGATTGCCGGTTTCAGATTGCAGATCTATTGGAGATTCAGTCTGACAGTCAATCTGCAATTCAATCCGCAATCTGCTGTCTGAATTCTGCAATTCAAGCCTATGAAGATCGCCGTTTGCATCAAGCAGGTGCCCACCCGCGACTGGCAGCCGCGGCTCAACGAATCCCGGACATGGATTCGCGAGCAGGACGCCACCTATGAGATGAACGAGCCCGACGCCTACGCGCTCGAGGAGAGCCTGCGCCTCAAGGAGAAGCACGGCGGCGAGGTCGTGGTCTGCTCGGCGGGGCCCGCGCGTGTCTCGCAGGTGATCCGCGAGGCGCTGGCGCGCGGGGCCGACCGCGCGATCCATATCGAGGACGAGGGGCTTGGCGCCGCCGATGCCTTCGTGATCGCGGAGGCGCTGGCGGGTTCGATGAAGGACGAGGCGTTCGACCTCGTGCTCACCGGTCTTCAGTCCGACGACCAGGGGTTCGCGCAGACCGGCGTCGTCCTGGCGGAGCGGCTCGGCCTGCCGCATGCGACCATCATCATGGAGGTGGAGGCCGAGGCTGGCGGCCTGCGGGTCAAGCGCGAGCTCGAGGGCGGCTGGTTCCAATGGGTCACGATGCCGATGCCCGCCGTGCTGACGATTCAAAGCGGGATCAATCAGCTGCGATATGCGACGCTCAAAGGCATCATGGGCGCGAAAAAGAAAGAGATCAGGAAGGCGGCCGCCCCTGCCGGGTCCGCGGCGCGCCAGAAGATCGTCAGCCTGTACGTGCCGGAGAAGACGAAGAAGACGCAGCTCATCTCTGGCTCGCCGGCAGAAACCGCCCGGGAGCTGGTGCGCAGATTGCGGGACGACGCGAGGGTGATCTAACGCGACGAGAGCTCGAAACCCGACACGTCGTCCTTCGTGTCGTTCGTGATTTCGGCAATGAGTATGGTGAGTTGGTGATGTCGTGGCTGAAATGATTCTGGTGATCGCGGAACAACGCGGCGGGACGTTGAATCGCGCGACGTGGGAAACCATTGCCGCGGCGCAGCAGCTGGCCTCCGGTCAACCGATCACGATCGCACTGGTCGGCGGCAGCCTCGCATCGGCGGCTTCCGAACTCGAGGCCGCTGCGGTCACCGAAATCGTCACGATCGAGAATCCGGCGCTCGAGCCGTACACCCCGGACGGTTATACCGCGGCCTTGCAGGCCGCGATCGATCAGCTGTCGCCGTCGCTGGTCCTTCTCCCGCACACCTATCAGACGCGCGATTTCGCCCCGAAGCTCGCCGCGCGCATGGATCGATCGATCATCACCGATGCGATCGCGTTCAAGACCTCGGAAGGACAGGTGGCGTTCGTCCGGCCGATGTTCCAGGGCAAGCTGACGGCGGACGTGGTGCCGCAGGGCCCGACCCCGCACTTCATCACCGTGCAGATCGGCGCGTTCCGGGCTGATCAGGCCGCGCGCGGCGGCGCGCCAGCCCCAAGGCGCGCCTTGCCGACGACCGTCGACGCGGCAGCCATTCGCCAGAAGCCCGAAGCGCCGTTCCAGCAGGCCAAGCAGGCCGTCGATCTGTCGAAGGCGGAACGAATCGTCAGCGTCGGCCGCGGCATCAAGGAGCAGGCAAACATCGCGGTCGCCCGGACGCTGGCCGAGGCGCTGGGCGCCGAGTTGGCCGCCTCGCGTCCGATCTGCGACTCCGGATGGCTGCCGATGGAGCGGCAGGTGGGCAGCTCCGGGCAGACGGTTGCGCCGAAGCTGTACCTGGCCCTCGGAATTTCCGGTGCCATTCAGCACCTCGTCGGGATGAAGGGCGCGCACACGATCGTGGCGATCAACAAGGATCCCGATGCGCCGATCTTCGAGGTCGCGGACTACGGCATCGTCGGCGACCTGTTCGAAATCGTCCCGGCGCTCGTGCAGGCGTTGAAAGAGTCGTGAACACAGTTCACTGCCGCTGAGGCCACAGAAGAGATCAGTCGCCACGAAAGCAGGAGAGCACGTAAAGGACCATTGTTGGGTTCGTGTTTTCGTGGCAGTCATACTCGGGTCCTCCGTGCCAGTGCGTGTCGGCCAATGGAAACGCTGATTCTCTGGGCTCTGGTACTGGTTTTCACAGGCGCGTTCGTGGCGCAGGTCTCCACCCGCGTTCGCCTGATTGCGGCCGCCCCCAACACGTTCGCGATCGATCGGCTCGGTTTCCGGGCGGGTCGCTTCCTCATCGACGTCGTCCTGCAACGCAAGACCATCGCTGAACGGCCCCTCGCCGGTCTGGCGCATGCGCTCGTGTTCTGGGGGTTCGTGGCGTTCGGCGGCTACACGGTGGTCGAGTTCCTCAGGGGCCTCGGCATCGTCGATCTCACCGATACCCGGTGGTTTCAGGCGTACCGGCAGGTGCTGACGCCGTTTGCCGTCGGCGTGCTGGCCGGGATCGTTTACCTCCTGCTCCGTCGAGCGGTCATCCGGCCGCCCGGGCTCGGCGGCAAGGTCTCGCTGGAATCGATCGCGATCGGGCTGCTCATCGCGACGTTGATGGTGACGTTCCTGCTTGGGTGGCGCCTGAATGAATCGTCGACGGCGGGCCGGGCCAACTGGTGGGTCCACATGAGCGTCATCCTGGTGTTTCTCGCGCTCATCCCGGCTTCGAAACACTTTCACCTCGTGCTGTCGCCCATCACTGTGTTCTTGAGGTCGCCCGAGCTCGGGAGCGTGCCGAATCTCGATTTCGAGAAGGAGCAGGTGGGGCTGGAAGTCGTCAAAGACCTCGGCAGCAAGACGGTGCTCGACGCGTTCACCTGCGTGGAGTGCGGACGCTGCCAGGTGAACTGTCCGGCGTGGGGCGCGGGCAAGGAGCTGAACCCGAAGACGCTGATTCTGCAGACCCAGCACGCCCTGCTGACGGGCGAGCGCGACACGAAACTGGGCGAGATCTATTCGGAGAAGGTTCTGTGGCAATGCACGTCGTGCGGAGCCTGCGAGAACCAGTGCCCCGTCGGCATCGAGCACCTGCCGCTCATCATCGGGGCGCGCCGCGGTCTGGTGTCGAACGGCGACGCGCCCGAGTATCTCGGTGGGGTGTACAACCACCTGGAGCGGCGTGGAAATATCTGGGGACTGAGCTACGATCAGCGGGAAAAGTTCGTCGCCTCCGCGGCGCTCGCCACCTTCGATCCGACGAAGCACGACGTCCTCGTCTGGCTCGGATGCGCCGGCGCCTTCGAGGCCGATTTCCAAAAGTCGCTGCGCTCGCTGTTCGAGGTTCTCAGCGCGCGCCGCGTGCGCTACGGCGTGCTCGCCAAAGAGCGCTGCACGGGCGATCCGGCAAAGCGGACCGGCAACGAGTACATCTTCCAGGAGCTGGCCCGGGCGAATATCGCCGACCTCAAGAGCGCCGGTCCGAAGAAGATTCTCACTTCTTGTCCCCACTGCGTCAAAACCATCGGCGACGACTACCGCCGGCTGGGGTATGAAGTCGACATCGTGCATTCGGCGGTGTTCGTCGAGGAGATCACTCGGGACCTTCGCGGCACTGGGGCGGGGCGAGAGTCGGTGACGTTTCACGATCCGTGCTATCTCGGACGTTATGGCGGCCACGTCGACGAGCCCCGCGAGCTGCTGACGCGATTTGGAGCCGAGATCAGCGAACCGGTGCGCAATCGCGAGAACCCGTACTGCTGTGGCGCCGGCGGCGGCCTGCTGTTTGCGGACAAGGAGGAAGAGCCGGGCAGCCGCATCAGCGACGTCCGGTTCCAGCAGCTTCGCGAGACTGGGGCTGGGACGGTCGTGACCGCGTGCCCGTTCTGTTCGATCATGCTCAAGGGAGCACAGACCAGCGCTCCCGGCGCCGAACTCCGATTCGTCGATCTCATGACGTACGTGAACGGCCAGCTGACCAAATCGTGACGAGCGAAGTGGCGGGCTGGCGGGCTTCCAAGCTCAAACGGCTCGAGGCGGCCGCCATCTCGATCGTCGGATATCGGCTGGTCGCGGCGCTGACCGCCACGTTTCGCTGGCACACGGACGGCCTCGAGCACCTCGAAGCGATCGCGCGAGCCGGTCGGGCGCCGATTTTTGCCTTCTGGCATGGCCGCATCCTCCCGGCCACCTATTTCTTCCGGCACCGCGCGATCGTGGTCATCACGAGCGAGAACTTCGACGGCGAATGGATTGCGGGCATTATCGAGCGCTTCGGATACGGGACCGCAAGAGGATCCACTTCGCGCGGCGCCCGCAGAGCTCTCCTCCAGTTGACGCGGGAGATGGCGGCCGGCCGTCCGGCGGCATTCACCGTCGACGGCCCCCGCGGCCCTGCGCGGATCGCTCAGGCTGGTGCCGTGTGGCTGGCAAAGGCCACCGGCAACCCCGTGCTGCCGTTTCACATCGAGTCAGATCGCCACTGGAGCCTCCGGAGCTGGGATCGAACCCAGATTCCCAAGCCGTATGCCCGCGTGGCGCTCGCCATGGGGGAACCGCTCGAGGTGCCGCGTGATGCGGATGCGGAAAGGATCGAAGTCGCGCGGGTAGTGCTGGAAGCTCGGCTCCGGGCGCTGGAAGGGCGCGCGCGCGGTCTTCTGGACGCTCTATAATGGCGCTCATCCTGATCTCGTCCGAACGATTCGCCGAGCATCAGACGCCGCCCGGGCACCCGGAGTGCCCCGAGCGCGCCGATGTAATGGACGTGATTGCGAGCGAATGGCGGCGACAGGGCGGCGAGGTCGTGGCCCCGTCCCTCGCGACCGACGAACAGCTCGCGCGAGTGCACGAGGGTGCCTATCTGGAGCGCATTGCCGGAACCGCCGGCCGCGCAACGCGTGCTCGATCCGGACACGTATACCTCGTCTGAAACCTACGAAATCGCGAGGCTCGCGGCGGGAGCGGCAGTCGATGCGGTTCAGCGGGTCATGGGGGGACTTGTCGGCAGGCGATGGCGCTGGTCCGTCCGCCCGGCCACCATGCCGAGCGGGCCCGTGCCATGGGCTTCTGCATCTACAACAACATCGCCGTTGCGGCCGCCCATGCCGCGCACCCTGGGCGCGGATCGTGTGGCCATCATCGACTACGACGTGCATCATGGGAACGGCACGCAGCACATGTTCGAGAGCCGTGGGGATGTGCTGTACATCTCAACCCATCAATTCCCGTACTACCCGGGCACTGGCGCCGTTGACGAAATCGGCCGCGGCCCCGGCGAAGGGTTCACCATCAACGTGCCCGTCGCGGTCGGAGCTGCCGACGCGGATTACCAGCTCGTGTTCTCGGACGTCGTCGCGCCGGCCTTGCGCCAGTTCAAGCCCGATCTCCTGCTCGTGTCGGCGGGGTTCGACGCGCACGAACGCGATCCGCTCGGCGGCATGCGACTGACCGCTGGTGGGTTCGCGGCGATGACCATGGAGCTCCGGCGGGTGGCGGAGGAGTGCTGCGAGGGAAGGATAGCGATGGTGATGGAGGGCGGCTACGATTTCCTGGCATTGACCGAATCGTTGCGCGCCGTCGTGTCGGTGCTGTCGCTCGACCGCGCGGCGGCGCCCGTTTGGCCGGCTTCCGATTTGGCGTCGGCGTCGCGAGGCCGTACGGCGGTCGCCGCGGTGCGGGCGGCGCTCGGAACCCGCTGGAAGCTGGGCTGACCAGCCTCGCCCACAAGCGGTAGCGGTGAACCTGCCCCAAGCCGCCGGGCCGGCCGGCCAAGGCTGTCGATCACCCGACGGGCGGTTCGCGGACAGACCTCCGGCTGCCCCACAACGTCGTGCATTTGTGTCCAGGTACAATTGGAGAGGGATGAGCGAATACAAGCCGCAGCAGCTCGACAGGAAGTGGCAGCAGGAGTGGACGTCAGCCCGCGCCTTCGAGGTCGAGGCCGATCCCACGCGCCCGAAGTTCTACTGCCTGGAGATGTTCGCCTATCCCTCCGGCGCATGCGCACGTCGGCCACGTTCGGAACTACATCATCGGCGACGTGATGGCCCGCACCAAGCGGATGCGCGGCTTCAACGTGCTGCACCCGTTCGGCTGGGACGCGTTTGGCCTGCCGGCCGAGAACGCCGCCATCAAGTCAGGCACGCATCCCGAGCAGTCGACCCTGGAGAACATCGCCCACATGAAGGGGCAGCTCCAGCGGCTCGGCATCAGTTACGCGTGGGACCGCGAGATCGCGACGTGTCTGCCCGAGTACTACAAGTTCAACCAGTGGATCTTCCTGAAGATGTTCGAGCGCGGGCTCGCGTACCGCAAGCGCTCGACCGTCAACTGGTGCCCGAGCTGCCAGACCGTGCTCGCCAACGAGCAGGTCGTGGATGGCGCCTGCTGGCGGTGCGGCACGACGATCGTGACGCGCGACCTGGAGCAGTGGTTCTTTCGCATTACGGCCTATGCCGAGGAGCTGCTGAAGGGCCTCGACACCCTCACGGAATGGCCGGAAAAAGTCGTCGTGATGCAGCGCAACTGGATCGGGCGTTCGGAGGGGGCCCGCCTCAAGTTTCCGATCGCGCGCTCGGACCGCGGCGGCGCAAGCGTCGGCTCGGCCGGGGAGGCCGTCGAGATCTTCACGACTCGTATCGACACGATCTACGGCGCGACGTTCGTGCTGCTGGCGCCGGAGCATCCGCTGGTCGACCGTTTCGCGGCCGAAAGTCCGGATCCAGCGAGATTTCGCGCTCGCGTCGCCGAGTTTCGTGCGCTCGATCGGGAAGCGCGGCTGACGGGGGCCATCGAAAAGGAAGGCTTCGATACCGGCCGAACCGCGCTCAACCCGTTCACGAAGCAGCAGGTGCCTATCTGGGTGGCCAATTTCGTGCTGGCCGAGTATGGCACCGGCGCGATCATGGCCGTGCCCGCCCACGATCAGCGCGACTTCGAGTTCGCGCGCAAGTACAACCTTCCGATCACGATCGTGGTCGTGCCAGCGGGTTCCTCCTCGCCGCCGCTGGACTCGGCCGGCCACTTGACGGAGGCCACGACCAACTACGGCCGCCTCGTCGCGTCCGGCGATTACACTGGCCAGGAAGCACCCGCCGTCATCACGAAGATGATTGCCGACGCCGAGCAACAAGGCATCGGGACCGGCGAAGTCCAGTGGCGACTGAAGGACTGGGGCATTTCCCGGCAGCGGTACTGGGGTACCCCGATTCCGGTCGTCCACTGCGAGAAGGACGGCGTCGTCGCGGTCCCGTACGAACAGCTGCCGATCGAGCTCCCGAAGATGGCGAGCTTCACGGGCCGCGGCGATTCGCCACTTGCACAGGTGCCGGAGTTCGTGAACACGACGTGTCCGGCGTGCGGTGGTCCCGCGCGGCGCGAGACCGACACGATGGACACGTTCGTCGACTCATCGTGGTATTTCCTTCGCTTTTGCGATCCGCGGAACCCGGAGCTGCCGTTCAGCCGCGACAGCGCCGCGTACTGGATGCCCGTCGATTTCTACAGCGGCGGAGTGGAGCATGCCATTCTGCACCTGCTGTACTCGCGCTTCTTCACGCGCGTGCTGCGCGATGTCGGGCTGGTCTCGTTCGACGAGCCATTCAGACGGCTTCTGACGCAAGGCATGGTCCTCAAGAATGGCGCGGTGATGTCGAAATCCAAAGGCAATGTCGTCGATCCGGACGACATGCTGGCGAAATACGGCGCCGACGCGCTGCGGCTGTACGTCATGTTCGTCGCGCCGCCAGAGAAGGAAGTCGAGTGGAGCGACGCCGGCCTCGAGGGAAGCTTCCGGTTCCTGATGCGAGTCTGGCGGCTCGTGACCTACTGGGCCGAGACCATCGGCGGCGAAGGGATACCGACGTGCGGCCCCGACACCCTCGAGAGCGAGCGGGCGCTCCGGCGCAAGACCCACGAGACGATCCGGCGCGTCACCATCGACATCGAAGAGCGGGTGCACCTGAATACCGCGGTCTCATCCCTCATGGAGCTGGTCAACGATCTCTACACTTTCAGCGAGACCACGTCACACGGAACGCCCAGCCGCGGCGAGCCGTTGGTGGTCGGCGTCGAGCGCGTCGAGACGATCGCCGTGCTGCGCGAGGCGATCGACGCGCTCATCGTCATGCTGTCGCCGTTCGCCCCCCATACGGCCGAAGAGCTGTGGTGCCTGCTCGGGCATCCCGAAGGCCTCGCGAAGGCGGTCTGGCCTTCGTTCGACTCCCAGGTGGCGAAGGCCGATGAAGTCGTCGTGCCTGTCCAGATCAACGGCAAGGTACGGGCCCGCTTGACGGTGCCCGCGGGGCTTGTGGATGATGAGCTGCGCGATCGGGCCCTGGCGCACAGCGTCGTGCAGACGTACACGATCGGCAAGACGATTCGGAAAGTCGTGATCGCAAAAGGTCCCTTGGTGAGCGTGGTGATTTCGTGAGCGACGTCAGATTCCAGTCCGCCCGTGCCGGAGGCATGTTGGTACTGGTGCTGTGCGCCGCACTCGAGGCCGCCGGGTGCGGTTACACTCTCGCAGGCCGCGGCTCCTTTCTGCCGGCGTACATCACCACCATCGGCATTCCGACGTTCGTGAACCGGACCCCGGTGTTCAACCTGGAAACGCAGCTGACTCAGAAGGTCCAATCCGAGTTCATCAGCCGCGGCAAGTACCAGATTCTGTCGGAGTCAAGCGGCGTCGATGCGCTGCTGAACGGCGAAGTCACCTCGGTGTCGATCGTTCCCGCCAGCTTCGATCCGCAGCAGATCGCATCCCGCTACATCATCACGATGAGCGCGAGCGTTTCGCTGCGCGAACTGCGCGGCAACAAGGTCCTCTGGGAGAACCCTGGAATGGTCTTCCGGCAGGAGTACGAGGCCCAGAGCGGCGTGAATGCGCTCGATCCCGCGGCGTTCTTCGGTCAGGATCTCAACGCGCTCGAGCGGATGAGCACCGATTTTGCGCAGACCATCGTCAGCGCGATCCTCGAGGCCTTTTGACAAGCGGTCGGGGAATCACAACCAACCCCGACGTCACCAAGAGCCCGAAGTTCTCTGCCGTGGACCGATCAACCACGAAGCCACGAAGATCTCGAGGATGTTGAAGCGTCTCATACCATGATCCCCAACGACATTGTTCTTCGTGGTTGATTGAATGTCCCTGCTCACTCCCTCGGCAGTCCGCAAGCAAATCAAGGCCGGGGCCACCGATGCCATCTACCTCCTGCAGGGCGAGGACGACGTCGAGAAGTCGGGCCTGGCCCACGAGTTCGAGGAGCTCGTCGAGGAGGGGCTGCGCGCCTTCAATGTCGACCGGATACACGCGGGTGCCCTGACGACCGGGGACCAACTCGCGGCTATGGTGGCCGGGCTCGTCGCCGCGGTGCGCACACTTCCCATGATGTCGCCGCGGCGCGTCGTTCTCGTCCTTCAGGCGGACTCGCTGCTCACGCCCAAGCGCGAGAGCGACGCGGCCGCGCGGGCGCTCGATGAGCTGGAGTCGCTGCTGAAGCGGCCGGAGCCTCACGCCACCCTGGTCTTCGTGGCCGGCACGCTCGACCGGCGCAGCCGCATGTTCAAGCTGCTGACGAAGCAGGCGACGCTCGTCGAATGCGGGGTGATCGAAGATCAGGCGGCGGCTGAACGATGGATTCGAAACCGGGTGCTGGCCGCGAGTCTCGAGATTCAGCCCGCCGCCGCGCGGCTCCTCGCCGAGCGCGCCGGCACAGATGTGAAGCGGCTGCGCAACGACGTGGAGCGGCTCCTTCTGTACGTGCTGGGACAGAAGACGATTACGCTGGACGATGCGCGGGAGCTCGCCGGGCCGGCGTCGCTCCAGGACGATTGGGGGATGACCAACGCGATAGAGGTTGGCGACGGCGGCGTCGCGCTCCGCCAGCTCGCGCTGATGCTCGATGCCGGGGCGCCGCCCGAGAAGATTCTCGGTCAGCTCGGTTGGCTGGTTCGGACGAAGTTCCCGATGATGATGCCGGGCGCGCTCCGCGGAGCCGTCGACGCGCTGTTCCGCACCGACCTCGATTTGAAGCGCTCGGCCGGTGATCCACGGGTCCTGCTCGAACGGCTGGTCGTGGAGTTGTGTGCCGGGAAGAGGGCGGGGTATCGCCGGGGAGCGTGACCCCGGTCAGGCCGCTGTCGTGCGCGCCGCGAGCCGGGTCGTGATCCGCGACTTGTAGCGACCGGCGGCGTTACGGTGGATGATGCCCTTGCTCGCCATCCGGTCGATCAGCGAGATCGTCTCCTTCAAGGCGGTCTTCGCGCCGGACGGATCGTTGCCGTCGACAGCCGTGCGGACGTTTCTGAGCGCGCTCCGCAGCCGCGAACGGAGCTGGCGGTTGCGTTCGCGGTTCTTGAGACTCTGTTTGTGCGCTTTCAGCGCGGATGCATGCGTAGCCACGTAATCAGTACCCTCCGGAAAACTCCTGATTTTAGCACGGAAGGGACGCCGGGCTCAGCGAGCCGCGACAGCCGGCCTATCAGTGTAGGTTACAGACTCGCGGCCGTCGACGATCTCGACGATCTTGTAGATTTTGGTCCCTCGAACACGCACGGCCGGCCCGGCGATCTGCTTGATCCGGGAGACGTAGTTCTGCGTCTCGCGATAAGGGGGGACGCTCTCGCCATACCGGTCGACGGCTCCCGGGCCGGCGTTGTACGCCGCCAGCGCCAGCTGCTCGTCGTTGCCATAGCGATCCAGCAACCGCCGCAGATATGCCACGCCGCCGCGCACGTTCTCATCCGCGTTGAACGGGTTCGAGACGCCGAGTTCCCGCGCCGTCGCCGGCATCAACTGCATGAGCCCAAGGGCGCCTTTTGGCGACCGCGCGTAGGGATTGAAGCCTGATTCGACCTGCACGACCGCGCGAACCAGGTCGGGTCGCACGCCGTTCAGCCGGGCGTGCTCGACAATGACGTCGTCGTAGGCGTTGGCACGGTCGGCGGCGACGTATCGCGTGGCCCGGACTTTCTCCGAGTGGGGAACCGAATAGGACCGGACCGGGGCCATGGTGGTCCCTGGCTGCGGCCGGTCGGAGATTACCAGGCGCCCATTGGTGTCCTTCCACGAGTAGATCTGCGCGCTCGCTGGGGCGGCCAGACCCAGACACAGCAACGAGAACCCAAGGGAGCGCATGCCGCTGCGGCGGTCCCCGGCCCTGCGTCGGTCAGCGACCGCTGGGAAGGGAACGCTCCCGCTTCGCCGCCGATCGACACACCGGCGTCTCCGATTCAGGATCTCTTTCAAGATCAATAGTTTACACCACAAGCTAGTCAATGAACAGCTCGTAAGGCGTATCGGCCGAAGGCTGGAGCGCCAGTAGGCTGAGGGGTTCGAACCCCGGGGCCTCAAGTTCCGAGCAGTCGCGCGAGAACAGGCTCGGAAGCCCTGAGCATCTCGTCAACTTTCGCTGGATCTTTGCCACCGGCTTCAGCGAACTCGGGCCGTCCACCGCCGGCCCCACCGACGATCGGTGCGAGTTCCTTGACGATTTGACCGGCCTTTATTCGGGGGGTCAGGTCGGGGGTGACGGCAACGACGATCTGGACCTTGCCGCTGTTGACGGCGGCGACCACCACGATTCCGCTCTTGATCTTGGCCTTGAGTGAGTCGACGATACCCCGCAACGCGTCCTTGTCGAGATCGGCGACCTTGCGCCGGATGAGCTGCACTCCAGCTACCTCGACCGTTTCCGATCCCTCGGTGCTGCCGCCCCCCACCGCCGCTTTCATCCTGAGCTCGCTGAGCTCCCGGGTGAGCCGCTTGGCATCGGCTTGGAGCTGCTGGATCCCCTCGACTGCCCGGGTGTCAGTCACGTGCAGTGCCTCGAAGACACGTTGGAGCGTCTCCCGTTGCTGCTGCGCCCAGACGACCGCGCCCATTCCAGTGAGCGCCTCGATCCGGCGGACACCCGCGGCCACGCCGCCCTCCGCGACGATCACGAAAAGGCCGATATCGCCGGTGGCGGTGACGTGGGTGCCGCCGCAGAGCTCCATGCTGAAGCCCGGAACGCTGACTACCCGCACCTTGTCGCCGTACTTCTCGCCGAAGAGTGCCATGGCGCCCGCCGCGACCGCTTCGTCGGTCGATCGCACCTCGGTCTGCACCGGCGCATTGCGCATGATCTGCTCGTTGACGATGCGTTCGATGCGTCGTCAACTCCTCGCGACCGACTGGCTGGAAATGCACGAAGTCGAAACGCAGGCGATCCGGGGCCACGAGCGATCCCGCCTGTTTGACGTGGCTGCCGAGGACCTCGCGCAGCGCCGCGTGGAGCAGGTGCGTCGCGGTGTGGTTGCGGCGAGTGGCGTCGCGCACGGCCGCGTCCACTTCCGCTGTCACGATGTCCCGAGGACGCAACACCCCGGCGGACATGCGGACACGATGCGCGCGCGGAAGGCCTGGTTGCATCCGGACGAGGCCTTCGACCGTGGCCAGCGCGCCAGTGGCTTCATTCACGAGGCGTCCGGAGTCGGACACCTGACCGCCGGCCTCGAGGTAGAACGGCGTGCGCGCCAGTGCCACGTAGCCGGCGGTCCCCGAAGGCAGGGCGTCGACCGGCCGCCGTTCCTCGTCGAACAGCGCCACGATCGGGACCCCTGTGACGCGGGTGCTCGTGTAGCCTTCGAACTGATCTCCGGCGCCCTTCAGCGCGCCGTCATCCTCGATGCTGAAATCGGCCGCCCTTTTCTCGCCCCCGAACGCGCTCTTGCTTCGCGCGCGGCCGCGTTGCGCGGCCATGGCGGCCTGGTAGCCGGCCTGATCCACCTGCACGCTTTGAGTGGCTGCGGTGTCTTCAATGAATTCGTAGGGGACGCCGAACGTGTCATAGAGGCGGAACGCGGCTTCGCCGGAGAGCACACGGTCGGGCGTTTCGAGCGCCTTCGCGATCTCCGCCTTCCAGCCGCGGCAGCCCTTCGGTGAGCACCGCCTCGAACCGGTGTTCCTCGGCGAGAATCGTCTTCTGGATCATCTCGCGGTTCGGCCGGAGCTCCGGATACGCATCGCCCATCTCGCGGATCAGAACGTCCACCAGCCGGTGCAGAAACGGCTCGGTCAGGCCCAGGTGCTTGCCGTGGCGCATCGCCCGGCGCATGATCTTGCGCAGCACGTAGCCGCGCAACTCATTCGACGGGATCACCCCATCACCGATGAGAAACGTGGTGGCGCGAATGTGGTCGGCCACGACGCGCATCGAGATGTCGGTCTCCTGCGCCGTCCCGTATCTCACGCCGGACAGCTCGCCGATGCGCGCCAGCAGCGGCGTGAAGAGATCGGTGTCGTAGTTCGACGTCTTCTGCTGCAGCACCGCCGTAATCCGCTCGAGGCCCATGCCGGTGTCGATCGACGGGGCGGGCAGGGGTTTGAGCGTGCCGTCTGCGCTCCGGTCGAATTCCATGAACACGTTGTTCCAGATTTCGATCTCGGGATCGCTGCCCTCGTCCCGCACGTAATAGATCTCCGAGCAGCGGCCGCACGGTCCGGTGTCTCCCATCTGCCAGAAGTTGTCGTCGGTGCCGAGCTCGAGGATGCGGTCGGCCGGCAGAAGCGACCGCCAGATGTCGTACGCCTCGTCGTCCCTCGGGATCCCCTGCTCCCCCTTGAAGATCGACACGATCAGCCGCTCCGGCGGGATCTGCCAGACGTCGGTCAGCAGCGCCCACGCAAAGGCGATGGCGTCGTGCTTGAAGTAGTCGCCGAAGGAGAAATTCCCGAGCATCTCGAAGAAGGTGTGGTGCCGGAGCGAGGGTCCGACGTTGTCGAGGTCGTTGTGCTTGCCGCTGACGCGCATGCATTTCTGCGAGGTCGTCGCCCGTACGTATTCGCGCTTTTCTCGCCCGAGAAAGACGTCCTTGAACTGGTTCATCCCCGCGTTCGTGAACAGCAGCGTCGGGTCGTCGCCGGGCACCAGCGGCGAGCTGGGCACGATGCGGTGGCCGTTCCTCTCGAAATACTTGAGGAACGACGCGCGGATCTCGTTCGAGGTCATCGTCTTATTCTAAGAGCAGCGTCGCGGTGTGACCAGAAGACTACTCGGATCCGTCGGCGCGGGCGACCTCGAGCCACCGATCCTCGCCCGAGCCGGTTACGCGGACCGTCCAGGGGTTGCAGCAGACCTCGCAGTCCTGGACGAAGCTCCCCGAGACGTCCGGCTCGATGAAGATCTCCACCTCTTCGCCGCAGTACGGGCAGGTCACGAAGAACTGCCCGCTCACGGGCGCCGCCGATGAGCGGTGAGCGTCCGCATCACGCTGTCGGCCTCGAATCCCTGCGCGATCAGATAGCGATACAACTTCTGGAACTCGCGGTCGTCGGCAATGCTGGTGCGGTCGCGAAGGCGTTTGGCGAGGGCGGCTTCGATCAGGGCCTGGTCGTCGATGCCGCTGAAGACCTCGTCGACGGCGCGCCGCGCGGTAGGCGGGTCGATGCCGGCGTGTTCGATCTGCCGCCGCACGCGCAGTCTCCCGCGGCGCTTGATGGTCGTCTCGGTCCGCGCGATGGCTTCCGCGACACGCACATCGTCGATGGCGCGCTCGCTTTTCAGGCGCCCGACGGCAGCGTCGATCGATTCAGGCTCGTGGCCACGCCGGGACAGACGTTGACGGACCTGGGCTTCGGAAAGCTCTCGGCGGGCAAGCATCTTCAGGCCATCGAGATAGGCGGACTCGACCATCAGGTGCTTCCGAGGTGAGCGATTCAGGAGTAGTTCAGACTTGAGCCTTGAGACTTGCAAGGGTCAGGAGTCAGGCCCCAAACCGCGTGATTTCCGGCGTCCCGCCGCCGACGACCGTCCTGGCCATCTGGTCGCGGCTGATGTCGCCTGTCGTGGAGATGCCCTGCACCTTCAGCTTGAACTCGTCCACGTTGCTGGCCCAGCGGAGCGCCTCTTCGTACGCGACGAGCCCCTGCTGGAACAGGCCGAAGATCGATTGGTCGAACGTCTGCATGCCGTATTGCGACGTGCCGGCGGCGATCGCGCCGGGGATGAGATGGGTTTTCTCCTTGTCCACGATGCAGTCCCGGATGAAGGCGGTGGCGATCATCACCTCGACGGCCGGCGCGCGTCCCTTGCCGTCGATCTTCGGCATGAGCCGCTGGGAGACCACGGCCTTGAGGACGCTGGCGAGCTGCATGCGCACCTGCTTCTGCTGATGCGGCGGAAAGACGGCGATGATGCGGTTGACCGTTTCGGTCGCGTCGAGGGTGTGCAGGGTCGAGAAGACCAGATGGCCGGTCTCGGCCGCGAGGAGCGCGGTCTCGATCGTTTCGAAGTCCCGCATTTCGCCGACCAGGATGACGTCCGGATCCTGCCGAAGCGCGCTGCGCAGCGCCTGCGCGAACGACCGTGTGTCGACCGACACCTCGCGCTGGTTGACGAGCGACAGCTGGTCGCGATGGAGGAATTCGATCGGATCCTCGACGGTCATCACGTGCGCGGCCCGTGTCCGGTTGATGTAGTCGATCAGCGCGGCGAGCGTGGTGCTCTTGCCGCTGCCGGTCGTGCCGGTCACGAGGACGAGCCCGCGCTCCTCGGCGGCGATTTTCTTCAGAACTTCGGGCAGCCCGAGCTCGTCGACGGTGCGAATCTGCATCGGGATGACGCGGAGCACCAGGCCGATGGTGCCGCGCTGCTGAAAGATATTGCAGCGGAACCGGCCGAGGCCGGGCACGCTGTAGGCGAGGTCCACTTCCTGCGTTTCCTTGAAACGCTGACGCTGCTGGGTGGACATGACCGCCGCGCTCATCGCGACGACGTCCTCGTGATCCAGCCGCTTTTCCTCGCCCACCGGCATGAGGGCGCCGCGGACGCGCATCACCGGGAAGCTGCCGACCTTGAGGTGGAGATCCGACGCCCCGTTGTCGACGGCCGATCTTCAGGAGATCGTTGACATGCATGGTTAGACGTCGGCTTGGGCGTCAGGCGAGAGGCCTTCGCCGAAATCCGCGGGCGCTGTCAGAACCTGAAGCCAAGAGCCCGACAAGCCAAGCCCAAAGCCTGAAACCATTACCGTGCGCGTGCCACCTTCGCCGAGGGAGTCTCCCGGAGCGCGCTTTCCTCCTGGTACACGTACGTCAGCCAGCCGCGCCGATCGGGGACCTCGCCGTTGATCACCTGGAAGAATGCCCGCTGCAGTGCCTCGGTGACGGGCCCCCGCCGGCCCGAGCCAATCTTCAACTTGTCAATCGAGCGGATCGGCGTGACTTCGGCCGCCGTGCCTACACAGAAGACTTCGTCCGCGATGTACAGCGCTTCGCGCGGGAGGTTCATTTCCGTCACCTGGTAGCCGAGCTCGCGCGCCAGCGCGATGACCGAATCGCGCGTGATGCCGCCAAGAATCGAAGCGGACAGCGGCGGCGTGAAAATCGAGCCGTCGCGCACGATGAACACGTTCTGGCCGCTGCCTTCGCTGACATTGCCGGACACGTCGAGCGCAAGCCCTTCGGAATATCCGTCGGCGAGCGCCTCCATCTTGATCAGGGCCGAATTGGCGTAGTTCGCTGTTGCTTTCGCCATTGCCGGCAGCGTGTTCGGCGCCATGCGCGCCCACGTGCTGATCTTCATGTCCACGCCGTTCTCGAGCGCGTCCTGCCCGAGGTACGCGCCCCATTCCCAGACGAGAATGGCCGCGTCGACCGGGTTGGGGAGCGGGTTCACGCCGAGCGTGTCGTAGCCGCGGTAGATGAGCGGCCGGATGTAGCACGCCTTCATCGCGTTCGCCCGGATCGTCTGGAGCACCGCGTCGCGCCAGCCGGCGAGATCCAGCGGATATTCCATGCGATAGATCTTGGCCGAGTTCTGCAGGCGCGTCAGGTGCTCGTCCAGCCGGAAGCAGGCGGAGCCTTTGGGTGTCGCATAGCACCGAGCTCCTTCGAAGACGCCGCTGCCATAGTGGATGACGTGCGAGCCGATGTGAATCGTCGCGTCCTTCCACTCAACCAGCTTGCCGTTCATCCAAATCTGGCCCGTCCCCGGAAAACTCATACGTGCTCCCTCTCTTGGAATTCTATCGTATCCGGGAAGATCGGCGTACCTGGGGGATCAGTGAATTGGTGAGTTGGATTGTGCAGCATTCATCGTGCGCGCGCGAGCCGCTCGCTCGACCGTGCGCCAACCCGCGGATCCAGCTCGCCAATGCACGGATTGACCCGTGCCAATCGCGTGATCGCGCTACTGGGCCTCTCCGCAGAACGGGCACCGATCCGAGCGCGCGTGGAGGGGTTTGCGGCAGTGCCAGCAGAAGCGAGGCTGGGGCGTCTCCCGCGCTTTCAAGCGGCTTTGGATCTCCTGAACCTCGTCCGACGCCGACTCGACAGGAGCCGCGGATCGCGGGGTGCGACGGCCCCAGGTGCCCCGGAACGCGAGGACGTCGTCCAGCAGATCGCCGGCACGCGCGTACCGGGCGTGAATGTCTGGTGCCATGGCCTTCAGCACGATGTCGTCAATCGCCTTCGGCACTTTCGGATTCTTGAGCCGTGTAGACATCAGAAACTCGCCGCGCATGAGCCGATCGACGTCAGCGGGGGAGGGGGTGTCGTAAGGGAGCAGCCCCGTCAACATCTGAAACATCGTGACGCCGAGCGAGTAGATATCGCTCGCGAACACGGCCTTGCCGCGGAACTGCTCGGGCGCCATGTATGGCGGGCTGCCGATCACCGTCGTGCCATGCGCGGCAATCTCGAGGAAGCGCGAGGTCCCGAAATCGGCAACCTTGACCATGCCGCTGCCGGTCACGAGGACGTTCGACGGCCGCAGGTCCCGATGGAGCACGCCGTGCCTATGGGCGTGGTCGACGGCGTTGCAGATCTGGCACGTGTAGTCGAGCGCCGCCGCCACGTCCAGCGCGCCGTCGCGCGCGATGATCGATTCGAGCGTCTCGCCCGGCACGAACTCCATCACGATGAAGAAGACGTTCTCCTGCTTCTCCGCAGTGAGGATCGTGACGATGTTCGGGTGGTTCAGCGTCGCGAGCAGCCGCGGCTCGCGCAGCAGCTCGCCGAAATCGAGGCTCTGTTTGTGAGGAACTTTGAGCGCGACCTTCTTGTCGATCCAGGTGTCTTCGGCAAGATACACGGTGCCGAAGCCGCCACTGCCGATCGTCGAGAGGATCTTGTACTTGCCGATGATCTGCCCGCGGAAGAACATGGACGCGCCGCGAGTATAGCATCCGAAAATCGAGGTGCTGAGGTGCATAGGGGTGCATAGGGTGCTGAGGTACATGAGGTGCTGAGGTGCGGCGGTGCTGAGCGCGCTTAGGGTGCGGAGGTGCTTGAGTGCGGCGCGTCTTGGCCGTGGCCCAGCACCTTGCACCTCGCACCTCCGCACCCTAGCCCCTCTGCACCCTGGCCCCCCTCCGCACCTTATAATCCCGTCCCGTGCACAGGTTTTTCGCGCCCGCGCTGGATCCGGGTGACGAAACGGTCATGCTGCCGAAGGACGAAGGCGAACACCTGACGCGGGTGCTGCGGCTTGGCGTCGGCGACACGGTGGCGATCTTCGACGGCCGCGGCCACGAGTTTCTGGCGCGCGTCGCCAGTGCCTCGCGCCGCGACGTGCGCGTCCAGTTGCTGTCGCGTGTCGAGCCTGCCGCGGAACCGCCGGTCCCGCTCACGCTGGCGCAGGCCGTCCTGAAGGCCGACAAGATGGACGAGGTGGTGCGCGACGCAGTGATGCTCGGCGTCGCCGCCGTGCAGCCGCTCATCACCAAGCGCAGCGAGACGACCGTGGCGGCTCTTATGCGCGGGGCGCGGCGCGACCGCTGGATCCGCGTGGCGCTCGCCTCGGTGAAGCAGTCCCGGCGGGCGACGCTCCCGGACGTCCGGAGTCCGCTGACGCTCGAGGCCTACCTGAACGAGCCGCGCCCGCCTCTCAACCTGATGTTCGTCGAGCCGGGCGCCGGTGCGAGCGCCCCGACCCTCGCGGTCCTCCGGGGCCGGCCCGTGCCGTCCGACGCCGCCATTCTGGTGGGCCCCGAAGGCGGGTGGGACGAGGAAGAGTGGACGGCCGCGCTGGCCAGAGGCGTGGAGCTCGTGACCCTTGGCCATCGAACGTTGCGGGCCGACGCGGTGCCAATCGCCGCGATCAGCATCCTGCAATTCTTGTGGGACGGGGGCTGAGGATCAGCGGGGCGACGCCACACTGAAGCTCTGGGTCCGAACTTCGGCATCGCCAAGTCTGACTCGCGTCGCGCCGCCGCGGTGCTGTTCGAGAAAGGCCGGCTCGAACCACTCGCCCTGTTCCGCGGGATCGATAGTCGCGACGTAGTAGTCGCCCGGCGGGAGACCCCGCAGCTGGAACGTTCCCGTCTGGTCGGGCCGGGCGGTCACAATCTGGCGGGCCTGCGGCCGCCACAAGGCTGAATCGGCTGGGAACGCCAGCACGGTGTATTGGGTGGCCGGGAGGCCCTGCGCGTCGGTGATGGTGCCGATGATCTCCGATTGCCTGTCGGTGAACGTCACCTCGACGCCGGTGACCTTGTCGCCTGCCCCGACCTCGAACGGTGCGTCGATCGTCTCTCGTCCGTCGACCACCGCCGACTTGAGGGACCAGCTGCCCGGCGCCTGGGAGCGAAGCCACAGCGCTCCTGCCGGAACACCGACAAGCAGGAATGTGCCGTCCTGTTCGATGCGCGCGGTCGAGTTCGGACCCATCTCGGAACGATCGACGAGCGATGCGATGATCCGAAACTGGTTAATCTGGGGTGGCTGCGTCGGCCGGCTGGCCTGGAATGTCACCCTGCCGCTGATGGTCGCGCCCATCGCAAGCGCGACATGCAGATCGTTGATGTCGCCGTTGACCGTCAGTGGCAGCAATGCGAACTGGGGAGGCACGTAGATGCCGTCGCGGCCGCGCGGTCCGTCGCCACGTGCGCGGAGAACGTAGCGGCCCGGCGGCACGTTGACGAGGGAGAATGTGCCGTCGTCCTGAAGGCGACTCTGGTAGCTGCCACCCAACGGCCCGCCGTTGCGTCCTTTTGCGCCTTCCGGTATCAGGTTGACATTGCCCGCCGACGCCGCCGACCCGTCGGCGTTCGCCACCCGTCCAGAGATTCTGGACGCACGCACGAGCAGGACGTTGAAATCGATGCCGGCGACCTCAGCCGCCAGTCCGATCCTCACCCCGCGCGCCTCGCTCACCGAAGGGACACCGGGAAAGAACGTGGGCGCGTACGCATCATGCTCGAGATCGCCTCCTCCGTCGGCAGCCGTCGGCCCACCCAGCCCCCGCCCGAGGTAGACGCCCGGCCTCATCAACGCCGCGGGCCCCCGGCCCGTTGGGCCGCCAGGATTCCGCGCGATCGCGCTGATATAGTACTCACCGGGGTTGAGGCCCCACACCCGATACTCGCCCCGGTCGTCGGTTTGCGCCGTCCCGGCCGTCACGAGCTGGCGCATGCCCTGACCGTACTGATAGAGGCCCACCCGCACAGCGGCTCCCGGCAGCGGATCGCCGTTCTCGTCATAAACGTGGCCCGTGATCGCGCTGCCGCGTGGCAGCCGGAAATCAACTGCTTTCAAATCCTGACCATCGGCGACCTGGAGCGGTGTGCCGGCCTGGAGCGGCCGGCGCTGGCCGAACGACAGCCTGACGTAACCGGCCTTGGATGCGGTAACGGTGTAACGGCCGGAGGGCAGGCCGGTGAACTCGAATGCGCCGGAATTGTCGGTCAGGACGGTGCGCCCGCCGGGAAGCTCGGGCGCGGTGAGCCCGACCAGGGCGCGGCTGATCGGACGGCCGTTATCGGCGCCGAGCACGCGTCCGGCGATTCGGCCAGAGGAGGCCCCGCGCTTGCCACTCGTCTGCGCCGGGGTGTCGCGCACGGCCTGCGACAGCACAGGGGCTGCTGCCGCAGCCAGTACGAGCCCCGTCATCAACATGGCGCCCATGCCCCGGGTCGAAGCACGAGACACTATGCTCAGGCGAGACATATGATCATTAGACTCGAAAATCCGGCGGAAGGTTTACTGGAGCCCTGGGCACTTGGGCGCTGGGCTCCAGGCTATGGGCCTCAGGTTCTAGGAGGTCTCAGCCTGAGATTTGAAACTTGGGGCTTGAGACTTGAAGACCAGGCCCACCCACCCGTCCTCCTGCGACTCCCAGACGATCCGGAGACCCGCCGCGCGCTCGAACCCGGCGACGACGTCACGACGCTCGTCGGCCAGCACGCCGCTTACGATCAGCGAGCCGCCGGCGACCATCGCGCTGGCGAGCAGCGCCGCTTCGCGGACCAGGACTGCGCCGGAGAGGTTTGCGGTCACCACATCGGCCAGCCTTCGCCCGCCTTCCCGCAGATCGTGCTCCGGCGGTGGCCCATCTCCTCGTTCGCGCGCTCCCAGGTCGAGTGCCGGCGCGAAGGGTCTGGGTTCCCGTCCGCGCGCTGACGGCATGGGCGCCGCCCTCGGCAGCCAGGACCTGAGGTCCGCTTCCTCGAAGATGACCGCGTCCACACCTGGATTGGCGGCAAGATTCACTTGCGCCGCCTGCACGGCGTCAGGATCGTGATCGATTCCCACTGCCCGGTCTGCACCGAGCAGCCGCGCCGCAATGGCGAGGACGCCGGAGCCGGTGCCGACGTCGACGACGTACGTGCCGGCGAGGTCGAGCGTCTGCAGGGCCGCGAGGCAGAGTCGCGTCGTCGCATGGTGACCGGTCCCGAATCCCATCGAGGGCGGGATCACGATCGGGATTGCGGACACGGAAGGCACTGATGGCTGGGTGTCGGCGAAGAGCGTCACCCGGCCGACGGTGACGGGTTTCAGGTCCTGCTGGGATCGGCGCGCCCAGTCTTCGTCGTCGACCTCGCGCGGCGTGGTGACGGCCAGCGGCCATGCGTTCGCGATCGCCTCACGAGCGTTGTCGCGGCGCCGGCGGTCGGAGAAGAAAATCGTCAGGAGCCCGTCGCGTTCTTCGACGGCGGTCGGGGAATAGTCGTCGACAACGGCGAGTACGAGGTCCCCGTCCGCGCTCACGACATCCAGGGCGGGATAGAGCAACGATACCCGGCTCTCTTATCCGAACATGCGTTTCACGCGATCGAACAGGTTGCGTTCGTCCTGCTCGTTTTCGTGGGTTCGCGGTTCGAATCGTTCTTTCGGAAGCACCTTCGCGAGCTGCTCGAGCAGGTGGCGCTGCTCCTTCGTGGGCTTTTTCGGTGTCTGCACCTGCACGGTGGCAAAAAGGTCGCCGCGCCCGCGGCCGCCCACATCCTGCATGCCCTTCCCGCGCAGCCGCAGCGTCGTCCCCGTCTCGGTGCCTTCTGGTACCTTCACGCTGTCCGGGCCATCGAGCGTCGGCACGACAATCTCGCCGCCAAGAGCGAGCGTCGTGAAGTTCACCGGAATCTCGCAGAACAGATTCAGGCCATCACGCCGGAAGAACTCGTGCTCGTGCACGTGCACGACGACGTACAAATGTCCCGCAGGCCCGCCTGCGGTGCCCGCCTCGCCTTCGCCTTGCAGGCGAAGCTGCTGGCCGTCCGCGATGCCCGCGGGAATCTTCACCGTGAGCTTGCGGTCGTGTGACACACGGCCGGCGCCCCGGCATGTCTGGCACGGCTTGGTGATCATCTGGCCGGTACCCCGGCACTGGGGACAGGTACGGGCGACTGTGAAGAAGCCCTGCTGGAACCGGACCTGCCCCTGTCCGCGGCACTGGGAGCACACGCTCGGCGACGTTCCCTTGGAGGCGCCCGACCCGCTGCAGGTTTCGCAAACTTCCTGGCGCGGAATCTGGATTGCCGTCTCGGCGCCTTTCGCCGATTCCTCGAACGAGATTTCGAGGTCGTAGCGGAGGTCGGCGCCGCGCTGCGGTCCGCCGCGCCGGCGGCCGCCGCCGAAGAGGTCGCCGAACCCGAACATGCTGCCGAGAATGTCCGCGAAGTCGCCGAACTCGCTGAAGACCGACGGGTCGAAGCCGGCGCCACCCGCGGCGGATTTCACGCCGGCATGGCCGAATCGATCGTAGAGGCTGCGCTTCTCGGCATCGGCCAGAATCGCATAGGCCTCGGCCGCCTCCTTGAACCGTTCTTCCGCGGCCTTGTCGCCGGGGTGCCGATCGGGGTGCGACTTCATCGCGATCTTCCGGTAGGCGCTCTTGAGCTCGGTCTCGTCGGCGGTTCTCGCGACGCCGAGGACTTCGTAGTAGTCGCGTTTGCTCACGCTTTGGCCACCTTCACCATCGCGGGGCGAAGCAGGCGGTCGCCCAGCATGTACCCGCGCCTCAGTTCGCCGATCACTTCGCCTTCGCGGTGCTCCGGGCTGACCTCGTGCGCCACCGCCTGATGCACATTCGGATCGAAATCGGCGCCGAGCGCCTCGAACCCGCGCACCCCCTGCTTCCGCAGCAGGTCCTGCAGCTTCGCGTGGATCAGCTCGACGCCTTTGCGGTAGCTTTTCGCGCTCGCGCCCGCCTCAACGTTGAGCGCCAGGTCGAAATCGTCGACCACCAGCAGGAGATCCTGCAGCAGATCGACGATGGCTTGATCGGCCTGTTCCCGGCGCTCGCGCTCGATGCGCTTCCGGTAATTGTCGAACTCCGCCGTCTTGCGTAGCAGGCGATCGTAGAGGTCGTCGCGCTCGCGCTTGATCGCCGAGATTTCCGGTGATTCGGCCGCTGCGGCCTGAGCTTCGTCCGGCTGGGGTGGGTCGGTCACGGCCGGGGCGGGGCCGGCCGCATCATCAGCAGTGCTTGTCAGCCATGTGTCTGCCTAGTTGGGATCGCGCAGCATGCGCGAGATCGCCTGCGCCGTGCCGTCGACCACCGCGATGGCGCGCGAGTAGCGCATGCGCGTCGGACCGATGACGCCGATCGTGCCAAGGCTCGCGCCGTCTTCGTACGTGGACGCGACGAGGCTGAACGAGCGAAGGCTGGGATCGAGGTGTTCCGCGCCGATGACGACCGTCAGGCCCTGGCCGTCGATGTACTCGTTGAGCAGCCGGACGAGCCGCTGTTTCTCCTCGATCATCAGCAGCAGCGCCTGAAGGGTGCCGAGCGTGAGCCCCTGATCTTCGCCGAGCAGCGATGCCGCGCCGTCCACGTACAGCGTGCGCGCCTCGGGCAGATCCGTAAATGTCGACGACGCCAGCCGCATCGCGCGCGCCATCAGCGCGTCGTAGAGCAGCCGTTCCTCGTCCATCCGTTCGAGCACGGCTTCGCGGGCCCGCGACAGCGGCAGCCCCGAAAACTCGGCGTTCAGATAGTTGGCCGCCTGGCGCAGATCATCGGCGCCGAGCGGTTCGCCGACTTCGATCACCTTCTGGACGACATGGCCGCCGCGCGCGACGATCACGACCAGCACGCGGGCGCCGCCGAGCGGAATGAACTCGATGCGATCGAACACCGCCGCTTCGTGGGCCGGGCGAAGCGCGAAACCGACGTGGCGCGACGCCTGAGACACCACGTGCGAGGCCTGCGAGAACACCGAGTCGACGAGCGTCCCCGAACTCTCACGCCGCAGCTGCGCTTCGACGGCGCTGGCGGTACGCGGCGAGCGCTTCGATTCGAGCAGCAGGTCCACGTAGAAGCGGTAGCCGCGGTCCGTCGGGATGCGGCCGGCCGACGTGTGCGGCTGCTGAACGAAGCCTTCTTCCTCGAGCCGGGCGAGGATGCTGCGTACAGTCGCCGACGACACGCCGAGCCCGGCGGCGCCGACCAGAAGAGACGAGGGAACGGGCTCGCCAGACGAGATGTACTCGCGCACCAGCGCGGCCAACACCCGCTTCGAGCGTTTGTCGGTTTCCATTAGCACTCTAGCTGTGAGACTGCTAAGCCATTATACAACATGGAATTGCAGAGTTCAGCGTCTGTCTGCAGGTTGAACATTGAGAACGAGTTGGCACCTTGCGCCTGCACGGTGGGGCCGGACGCCGCTGCCAAGGCTGAATCCGGCCCGGCCGCCCTCAGAACCTCCGCGTATCACCGCTTCGCCGAAGCCGGCGTCCATTTCATCGACAGTTCGGCGGCGTCGCGGCCCTTCACCTTGCCGTGTTTGACGGCGATGAGCTCCGCGAGGATGCTCACGGCGATTTCCTGGGGCGTGACGGCGCCGATGTCGAGGCCGATCGGCGCGTGGACGTGCTGGAGTGTCGCGGCGGGCATGCCGTCGCCGATCAGCGCCTCGGTGATGCGCGCCACCTTTGCGCGGCTGCCGATGAGCCCGAGATAGCGGAGGTCGCGCGGCGCAAGCGCCCGGAGCGCTTCGAGATCGTTGGTGTGGCCGCGCGTCACGATGACCACGTACGCGTGAGGCGGCAAGGACGTGCGTGCCACCCAGCTGGAATGTCCTCCGCCAGGATTTCCGCGGCGAAAGGAAACCGCTCGCGGCTCGCGAACTTTTCCCGATCGTCCACGACGTGGACGCGGAAGCCGACATCGTGCGCCAGCCGCGCGAGATGAAAGCCGACATGGCCCGCGCCGACGACGTAAAGCTCGGGCGATGGCTCGATCGGCTCGATGTAGACATCCATCTGCCCGCCGCAGATGAGCCCGGTTTCCTGGGCGAAATCGTCCGAGAGCTCGTAGTGGACGAGCTGCGGCCGGCGGCTGGTGATCGCCTCGCGCGCCTTCCAGAACGCGTCGTTCTCGTAGCACCCGCCGCCGATCGTGCCGACGATGCGGCCGTCGGCGAAGACGAGCATCTTCGCGCCGACCCGCTGCGGCGTCGAACCGGTCGTCGACACGATCGTGACGAGCGCGGCCGGCTCGCCGCGCTCGAGCGCGTCGGCGACCGCCGCAAAGACTTCCTGATTCATGCTTTACCGACTTATTAAACCACGAAGCCGGGAAGACCACGAAGAGCGCACGAAGAGCGTGTCCTCGGTGTCTTCGTGGCGAAGATCGCGTCGCTTAAAAACGGTGCAGCTCGCAGGCCTGCGCCGGCTCGGTGCCGGCGAGGAACGCCTCGCGGATCACCCGCGGGCAGCCCGGGACGGCGAGCCGGCCGGTATCGGGATCGATGTCGACGAACGAGATGCCTTCCGGCGCCTCGAACGGAACGCTGGGCGTGCCGGCGAGCGCCCGCTTCATGAACTCGGTCCAGATCGGCAGCGCGGCCTGCGCGCCCGACAGCCCGAGCGGCTGGTTGTCGTCGAAGCCGACCCAGACGACCGTCAGGAGGCCGGGCGTGAAGCCGACGAACCAGGCGTCGCGCAGATCGTTGGTCGTGCCGGTCTTGCCGGCGGCGTCGAGCGTGAACCCGGCGCTCCGCGCACCGGCGCCGGTGCCCTCGTTGAGGACGCTGCGCATCATGTTGGTGACGAGGAACGTCGTCTCGGGCCGTGCGACCGCTTTCGGCTGGCTGCTTGGCTTCCGGGTGACGTTCTTCGGCCCCGGCTTCGATCCTGAGGATGTGACGGAGCGGACGAACCACCCCCATGTTCGGGAAGATCGTGTACGCGCGGGCGATCTCGAACGGCGTCGCTTCGAACACGCCCAGCGCGATCGAGGGATACGCTTTCGGCGCGCTGCCGACGCCGATTTTCGTCCACAGATCGGCCACGCGGTCGTAGCCCGGCGCGTTCGGCGACCTTGATGGTCGCGACATTGCGCGAAAGCGCGAGCGCGCGCCGCAACGTGATCAGACCGTCGTATTCGTGCTCGTAGTTCTCCGGCGCCCACATCTGATCGTCGAACTCCCAGGTCGTCGGGGCGTCGTCCACGAGTGATGCCGGCGTGACGTCGGTCTGCCCGGCTTCGGCGGCGGTCTCGAACGCCGCGAGGTAGACGAACGGTTTGAAGACCGATCCCGGCTGACGCCTGGCGGAGACGGCGCGGTTGTACTGGGACTGGTTGTACGAGCGGCCGCCGACCAACGCGAGAATCTCGCCGGTGCGCGGATCGACGGCGATGAGCGCCGCCTCCGCGCGCCCCTTGCGGCGGCGCCGCGAGAGCAGTTCATCCACGCGGTCAGGCCGCCGCGGACGGCGTCCTGCGCGATCCGCTGCAGGTGCAGGTCGAGCGTCGTGTAGACGTCGACCGCCTGGTCGGTGGTGCGTGGTGAGGCCGGGGTAGTCCTTGTCGAGCGTCTGCGTGACGTAGTCGACGAAATACGGCGCCTCGGCTTCGAGCGCGCGCTGCACGACGACGAGCGGCTCCCGGGCCGCGGCGAAACCCTCTGCCGCCGTGATGAAATCGGCATCGACCATCGCCTGGAGGACGACGTTGCGCCGTTCGCGGCACCGGTCCGGGTTGTTGAACGGCGAAAGCGACGAGGGCGACTGCAGCACGCCGGCCATGGTCGCCGCTTCGGCCAGCGAGACGTTGCTGACGTCCTTGCCGAAGAACAGCCGCGCGGCTTCGGCCACGCCGAAAATGGCGAACGACCCGCGCTGCCCGAGCGGCATGTCGTTCAGATACATCTCGAGGATCTCGTCCTTCGACGCGCGCGTGTCGAGCACGAGCGCGAGAAACTGCTCGAGCAGCTTGCGCCGGACGCTCCGCTCGCGCGCGCTCTGCAGCGTCCAGCCGGCGAACTGCGGCAGAAAGACATTTCTGACCAGCTGCTGGGTGATCGTGCTGGTGGCCGCGATCCGTCCGGTGTCGCTGGTGAGGCTCGCCACGATCGCGCCGGCGAGCCGGATCGGATCGACGCCCGGGTGGTAGTAGTAGCGGCGATCCTCGATCGCCAGCACGGCCTGCACCACACGAGGGGGAATCGCCGACAACGCCACCGGCCGGCGCTTTTCGCGCTCCCCGCCGATGAGCGCCGTCAGCACCGGGGCGTCGAGCGTCACCCGTCCGGTGGACTTGCTTCCCGATCTCGATTCGCAGCACGTGGTCCGCTGGCGCGGGCGGCGGTGTCCGGCGTGCCGGCTTCTGGCGAGGTGGCGCCGGCAGTTGAAACGCGACGCGGACAGCTCCCCCTTGAACTGTGCGGGTCGCGGCCGGATCGAGACCACCCCGCTTTCGACGACGAATTCGCCCGGTTTGTCCGCGCTCGCCCGTTGCGCGTAGCCGAGGTCGTTCAGCCGATCGACGAGCTGACGATCGGTGAGCGACTGGCCGCGCCGGAGCTCGAGCGGCCGCGCGAAGACGCGTGGCAGCACCCGCTGCCGCTCGCCTTGCAGGCGCTGGTCGATCAGCCGCGCGAACGACACGTAGTAGTAACTGGCCGCGAAGCACAGGGCGGCGGCCGGGATGATCGCCACGAGCGCGGCGACGCGCAGCCACTTCTTGCGCCACAGGGCGGTAATTCGAATTTTCAGGCGCACAATTCAGATCGAGACAATCCAGTGTCGGCCCATCTCGAGGGGCAGCTCCTCGTGCAATCGGTCGACGAGCGCCGGGCCGTACTGGTTGAGGAACGAGACGAAGCCGATCATCCGCTCCTGGGGCTGGCCGTCGGGGAAGGCGAGGGCGCGCGTGCGCATGTATTGGCGGCGCAGGATGTCGTCGCGCCGCTTCGCCGCCTGAATCATCTTGCCGTGCAGCGTCTGGAGGTCGTGCTGCATCCGCCCGAGCGTCGATTTCGCCGCCCCCTCGAGCGTGGGATCGAGGGCCGGCAGCACCGTCATCAACCGCGTCATCTGCGCGTCGATCGTCTGCGACGCGGCTTCAAACGCGTCTTCGACGGCCGAGGGAATCTGCGATCTGAGCAGCTCGTTCAGCGCCGCTTCGTCCTGCGGCTGCAGCGCTTCCAAGCGGAAGCTCGTATTTGGTGAGGAATCGCAGCGCGGCGGAATCGACCAGCGTGGCCGACGCGCGCTGATACATCAGCGGCATCGGGACGCCGAACTGCTCGTAGACGGCCCGAAGCTGTCCGAGGTAGGCGAGCTCGTTCGGTCCCGCCACGTAACAGATGGTCGGGAACAGCGTGTCCTGCACGATCGGACGCAGCAGGACGTTCGGGCTGAAGCTGACCGGGTGCTCCGTCGCTTCCTGCACGAGCGCAGCCGCCCGGTAGTTCTGGGCGCCGACGACGAACTGGCCGTTGTCGCCGGCGAATCGGCTGGCGCCCGCCGTCGAGGTGGAAGAGCGCAGGGCTCCCGTCGGTTCCCTGCACCTGCGAGTGGTAGCCGCGGGCCTGAAGATCCGTCCCGGCGACGCCGGCGAGCTTCGCCGTCTCGCCCGGTATCGAGAGCTCGGAGGCGAATATCCTGCCGGCCAGCGGCTTCGCGGCCGGGTCCGACGCGTCGAAGACGATGAGCCCGCGATCGCCGAGGACGCGTTCGAGCCAGCGACCGAAGGCGTCGGCCATGCCGGCGCCAGGGGCGTACGCCTGGCGAAGGTCTGCCAGGAGCTGCGGCCTGAATTCGGTTGCGGGCAGCGCCGCCTCGAGCTCCTGAAGCGCCGTCAGGATCGAATCGTCGAGCCGAACAGCCGCGACCGGCGCGGGGTCCACCATCAGCGTGCGTGGCAGCTCGATGGTCCGCGGGCTCAGCGCCTCGTCGAAGACCGTGCATGCACGGACTTCGTCCCAGTCGTGATCTTCCGCATCGATCCAGAACACCGCCACCGTCCGGCACCTGATGATCGCGCGCGACCTGCTCGGCGAGTCTGAGCGCCGTCATCGCCTTGAGCAGCGTGAACAGCGGCCCGCCAAACAGCCCGGCCTGCTGCCCGGTGACGATCGCGACGGTTGTGGGGTCGGCGAGGGCCTGGCCGGCCTCGACCGCACGCGGAGGCGCGCTGCGGAGCTGCTGCTGCGCGCCGACGATCGACGCAATCTCCGCGCGCCGCCGGTTGTGGGTCTGCGGCGCGGGCGATCGCCCGCGCCCACGCATCGCGATCGGACGGATCGCCCGCGAAGAACGGCGCGACAGCGGAGAAGTCGTACGCGTAGTCGGCAGCGAAGCGCCGGATCCAGGGAAATCGGCGGACGTCGACCGGAATTCTCAGCGAAGACTCACCTGCCGTTGAGTTGGTCGACACGTGTCGTGTCTACTGTGTCAAAGAACGGAGGCTCACGCAAGGTTCACGCGGCGACGAGGTGTGTTACGATCCCGTCGACGTTCCCTCAGGAGTACCTCACTGCACACGGACGCCGCCGGTACTGCGCCTCCTGACGCCTTCGGTCCATTTCGCGTTCTCCACCAGATCGGCGCGGGCGCGCTCGGTCCGGTTTTCCGCGCGTACGATCCGGAGCAGGAGAAACTCGTCGCGGTCAAGTGGTTCCGTCTGGATCTGCCGCCGGAGCGAACGCATCGCCTGGTCGCCGAACTCGAGCAGCAGATCGCGTCCGATCTGACACACCCGGCAATCGCTGCGCCCCGGGCGGCCGGGATCGTCAACGCCGCGGCGTACCTCGCGCACGAGTTCGTCACTGCCGACTCGGTTGATATCGTCATGCGGGAGCAGGGGGCCGCTTCTCCTGCCGAAGCGGTGAGGATGGTGACACACCTCGCGGGCGCGCTCGATGCCGCAGCGGACCGGCAGGTCGTCCACGGGGCGCTGCACCCGCGCGATGTGCTCGTGTCGGCCGACGAGGTCAGGTTGACGGGGCTTGGGATCGCGCACGCGCTCGAGCAGGCAGGGGCGGCTGCTCCGATACGACGGCCGTACACCGCCCCCGAACGTTTAGCAGGAGCGACCTGGGATCGGCGGGCCGACGTGTTCAGCCTCGCCGTCATGGTCCACGAATGGCTGTGGGCGAAACGGGTCATCGGTCTCGGGAGACAGGCGGCACGCGCGCTGACGGCACTGCCCGGCGCCGATCTCGCCGCGCTGCAACAGCTCTTCGCGCGAGCGCTTGCCGACAAGCCGGACGACCGGTTCAACACCGCGCTGCAGTTCTCGGCGGAGCTGACACAGGCGCTGGCAGCGACCTCCCGTCCCATGTCTCACGGCTCACGTCGCAGGGCGCTGACAGCCGCTCGCCTGCCCCTGGAGGGATCCGAGGAATCAGCCACACCTGCCGAAATCGTCATCGAGCCCGGCACCGCTGAGGGGAACCCGTCGGCGCAATTCGACCTCGCTCAACCTGCGCCGAAGGGGCCCGCGAGTTCGGGCGATCTCGAGCTTCGACGTCCGGAAACCGCTGACGATCCCGCTCTGGCGATCGTGCCGGTGGCTGCCGGCCAGCCTCCGCATCGCGCGGAATCCGAATCCGCGTTCCATTTCACCGAATCCGCAGCGCCATTCGGGCAGGACGGCCGGGGCCTACCTCCGGCGGATCGCGGGCCGTTCGGACACGCCAACGGTGCGCTCGACGCCACGCGATCCGCGGTCTGGCCGCTCGGGCTCGCGCTGATACTCGGGGTCTCCTTCGGCTTTGCGGCCGGCTACGAGGTCGCGAGCTGGCAGCGCCGTCCGGGAACTGGACTCGAGGCCGTCGCACCGTCCGCAACGCAGGCCACCAGCGGGAGCTCGGTTCGCGAGTTTACGGAAAGCCCGGTTCCCGAATCGGCTGCGATAGCGACTCCGGGCACGCCACGTACAGACGTGCCGCTGACGCCGGACGCCGCGAACGCCGTCCCGCCGGGTGCCGGTGCACGAACGACGATGCCGGCACCGGGCGCAGCGGGCCGGCTTCTCATCCGCTCGACGCCTGCCGGCGCGCGGGTGGTGCTGAACGGACGGGACGTCGGCGAGACGCCGCTCACTGTACGGAACATCGCACGGGGTGCGCACACTGTTCGCATCGCCCGCGACGGATATGTCGCCGACCAGCGGCGTGTCGTCGTTTCGGCGGCGAACCCGGCGCAGTCGGTCACGGTTGCGCTCGTGCGCGCCCGTCGGGCCGGGGAGGCGAACCCAATCCCACCCAGGCCAGGGCAGTCGAAGGCCGCGCTCACCGTTGAGTCCCGGCCAGCTGGCGCGAGTGTGTTCCTGGACGGAAAGCCAATCGGCAGGACTCCGCTCCAGGTGGGCGAGGTCCCCGGGGGGATCACGACCTGCGGCTGGAGCTCGACGGTTACCGGCGCTGGTCTTCAACGGTCCGCGTTGTGCCGGGGGAGCGTCGTCGCGTTGCCGCGTCGCTGGAACGATGACATGGGAGTGATCGCAGGAGTCCTTCGCGTCGCGGACGCTTCCGCCTTTGCCGACGCTGGCGCATCGCCGCAGCCTTGTGCGCCTTCAAGCGAAGCACCAGGGCGGGATCTCGACGAACCTTGGCGAGCGGAGTCGGGACGGAGGGCGGGCGGCAACTCTTGGCGGATCCCGGGGAGAAACACGGCGAGCGGAGGCGTGGAGCCGGAACTCGGGGAGCGTATGCTGCGATTACGCGTCAGCGCGGGCGCTATGCTGAGGGCTCTTGGTGCAACCTGATGGCGGACCCGCGGGTGCGCACGACCGGTCGCGATGGCTGTCACTGCGGTTCACGTGAGATTCATGCACGCCATACTTGCTCTTGAAGACGGCACCTTCTACCGCGGCGCCGCCGCGGGCGCTGACGGAGAGGCGCGCGGAGAGGTCGTGTTCAACACGAGCATGACCGGATATCAGGAGGTGCTGACCGATCCGTCCTACGCCGGGCAGATCGTCACGATGACATGTGCGGAGATCGGCAATTACGGCGTGTCGCCGAACGACGTCGAATCCCGCAAACCGCAGATTGCCGGCTTCATCATTCGCGACGAATCGCCGGTGGCGAGCAACTGGCGTGCCGAAGGGACGCTGCGCGACTATCTCATCGCGCACGATATCGTCGCCATCTCCGACATCGACACGCGCGCGTTGACCCGCCTGCTGCGTTCCTCTGGTGTGATGCGCGGCGTCGTCGCCACAGGGGATGCGCTCGACGTGAACGCGCTCGTCGAGCGGGCGCGGTCGATACCCCGGATGGAGGGGTCCGATCTCGTGCGAACCGTGACAACGGACAGGATCTTCGACTGGCCCGCGGAAGACCCCGGCGAGTTCGGCATCCCGACGGAACACCTCGCGAAGCGGCGCCTGAAGATTGCCGCGTACGACTTCGGGATGAAATGGAACATCATGCGCCGGCTGAGCGCGCATGGCTGCGACGTGCGGGTGTATCCGGCCGGGACCGCCGCCGCGGAACTGCTGGCGAACGGTCCTGACGGCGTGTTTCTCAGCAACGGCCCCGGCGATCCGGCGCCGCTGACCTACGCGATCGACAACGCCAGGACGCTGGTGCAGTCGGACGTGCCGGTGTTCGGCATCTGTTTGGGGCACCAGATTCTCGGCCTCGCGATGGGCGGGTCGACCTACAAGTTGAAGTTCGGCCATCGCGGCGCGAATCACCCGGTCAAGCAGCTCGCGAGCGGCAAGATCGAGATCACGTCGCAGAACCACGGGTTCGCGGTCGATCCGGCGTCGCTGCCCGAGGACGTCGAGGTCACGCACAAGAACCTGTACGACGGAACGGTGGAAGGCCTGCGCCACAAGACGCAGCCGGTGTTCTCCGTCCAGTATCATCCGGAGGCCTCACCGGGTCCCCACGACGCCGATTACCTGTTCTCCGATTTCATCAAGCTGATTGAAGAGAAAAACGCTTGAGTCGCCAATTCGCCCGCTCTAACTAGGATGCCGAAGAGAACCGACCTTCGCCGGGTGCTCGTCCTTGGCTCCGGTCCGATCGTGATCGGGCAGGCCTGCGAGTTCGATTACTCGGGCTCCCAGGCGTGCAAGGCGCTGCGCGCCGAGGGCCTCGAGGTCATCCTGGTGAACAGCAATCCAGCCACGATCATGACCGACCCGGAGCTGGCGGATCGCACCTACGTGGAGCCGCTGACGCCGGAATTTCTCGCCGCGATCATCGAGCGCGAGCGGCCGGACGCGATTCTGCCGACCGTCGGCGGCCAGACCGCCCTCAATCTGGCCGTGGATCTCGCCGACGCCGGCACGCTGGCGAAGTACCACGTCCGGCTGATCGGCGCCTCGATCGAAGCGATCAAGATTGCCGAAGACCGCCAGCTGTTCAAGGACGCGATGCGGTCGATCGGCCTCGACGTCCCGCAGAGCGGCCTGGCGCGTAATCCGGCCGAAGCGATGGAGCTGGCGCACACGCTCGGGTTCCCGATCGTGATCAGGCCGTCGTTCACGCTGGGCGGCGTCGGTGGCGGCATCGCCTACAACATCGAAGAGTTCCGCGACCTCGCCGAGCGCGGCCTCGAGCTCAGCCCGGTCCACGAAGTGCTGATCGAGGAATCGGTGATCGGCTGGAAAGAGTTCGAGCTCGAGGTGATGCGCGACGTCGCCGACAATTTCGTCGTGGTCTGCTCGATCGAGAACATCGATCCGATGGGCGTCCACACGGGCGACAGCATCACCGTGGCGCCGATCCTGACGCTGAGCGACAAGGAATACCAGCGCATGCGCGACGCGGCGCGGCGGATCATCCGCAAGGTCGGCGTCGAAACCGGCGGGTCGAACATCCAGTTCGCCGTCGATCCGGCCAACGGGCGGATGGTCGTGATCGAAATGAACCCGCGCGTCTCGCGCTCGTCGGCGCTCGCGTCGAAGGCCACCGGGTTTCCAATCGCGAAGATCGCCGCGAAGCTGGCGCTCGGCTATCACCTCGACGAGATCCCCAACGACATCACGCGCGTCACGCCAGCCTCCTTCGAGCCGACGATCGACTACGTCGTGGTCAAGATTCCGCGCTGGAACTTCGAGAAGTTTCCGCAGGCCGATCGGACGCTCACCACGCAGATGAAATCGGTGGGCGAGGCGATGGCGATCGGCCGCACCTTCAAGGAAGCGTTCATGAAGGGGGTGCGGTCGCTCGAGCTCGGGAAGAGCGGCCTGCTGTTTGCGCCGACGGGAAGCGACCGTGCGCTCCCTGGCGTGAGCGACGCGGAGGACGACGCCGCGCTGCGAAAGCGGCTGGTGGTGCCGCACGACCGGCGCATGTGGGATTTGTTCCGGGCGCTCGGCCGCGGCTGGAGCGTCGAACGGATCCACGAATTGACCAAGATCGATCCGTGGTTCCTGCGCCAGTTCGCCGACCTCAACGAGATGCAGCGCGCAGGTCGCGGAAACCGGGATCGCCGGCCTCGATCCGGAGCGGATGCGCCGCATGAAGCGGGCCGGCTTCGGGGACGCCGAGCTGGCGCAGGCCGCTGGCGTGAGCGAAACCACGATTCGAGAGCGCCGCATCTCCCAGGGGCTGCAGCCGGTCTACAAGCGCGTCGACACGTGCGCCGCGGAATTCGAATCGTTCACGCCGTACCTCTACAGCTCGTACGAGCCGAGCTGCGAGTCGAATCCCAATTCCCGCAACAAGGTCGTCATCCTGGGGAGCGGTCCGAACCGGATCGGGCAGGGCATCGAGTTCGACTACTGCTGCTGCCATGCGGCCTTCGCGCTGCGCGACGAAGGCCTCGAGACGGTGATGATCAATTGCAATCCCGAGACGGTCTCGACCGACTACGACACCGCCGATCGCCTGTACTTCCAGCCGCTCACCTTCGAGGACGTGATGGCGGTCATCGAAAAGGAGGGCTCGGCCGGCGGCGAGGTCTCGTGCCTCGTGCAGTTCGGCGGGCAGACGCCGCTCAAGCTCGCGCTCGCGCTGCAGGAGGCCGGCGTGCGGATTCTCGGGACGTCGCCCGATTCGATCGATCTCGCGGAAGATCGCCAGCGGTTCTCGGCGCTGCTGTCGCGCCTCGAGATCCCGCAGCCGGCCAGCGGCACCGCCACCTCGCGCGAAGAGGCCCGCGAGGCCGCCGCGGCGATCGGCTTCCCGGTCGTCGTCCGGCCCTCCTACGTTCTCGGCGGGCGCGGGATGGCTATCGTCTACGACGTCGGCACGCTCGATCGGTACATGACGCACGCCGTCGATGCCTCGCCCGAGCATCCGGTTCTGATCGATCGGTTTCTCGAGGACGCGTTCGAGTTCGACGTCGATGCTCTCGCCGACGCGACCGGCGCCGTCGTCATCGGCGGCATCATGGAGCACATCGAAGAGGCGGGGATTCACTCGGGCGACAGCTCCTGCGTGGTGCCGCCGTTCATCTGCCCGGAGCGCCACCTGGCGACGATCCGCGATTACACCCGGCGAATCGCGCGGGCGCTCAAGGTCGTCGGGCTGATGAACGTCCAGTACGCGATCAAGGACGACATGGTCTACGTGCTCGAGGTGAACCCGCGCGCCTCGCGGACCGTGCCGTATCTCTCGAAAGCGTCGGGTGTGGCGCTCGCGAAGATCGCCGCAAGGGTGATGGCCGGCCGGACGCTGGCGGAGCTCGGCTTCACCAAGGACATCGAGGTGGCCGGCGTCTTCGTGAAGAGCCCGGTATTTCCGTTCGTGCGCTTTCCCGGCGTCGACACGATTCTCGGCCCCGAGATGAAGTCGACCGGCGAGGTGATGGGCGGCTCGACTACCTTCGGCGTGGCGTTCGCCAAGGCGCAGCTGGCGGTGGGGCAGCGGCTGCCGGAGGGCGGCCGGGCGTTCGTGAGCGTGAACAACGACGACAAACCGAACCTGATCCCGATCGCACGCGATCTCGCCGAGCTCGGGTTCCGGTTGATCGCCACGCGCGGCACCGCCGCCTTCCTGCGCGCATATGGGCTCACGTCGACGTTGTCTTCAAGGTCAACGAAGGCCGTCCGAATATCGCGGACGAGATCGTGAACCGCACGGTCGATCTCGTGATCAACACGCCGCTCGGCCGCGAATCGTTCTTTGACGATCGCGCCGTCCGGCGCGCCGCGATGATGTACGAGAGTGCCGTGCATCACGACCCTGACCGGCGCCGCCGCCGCGGTCAGTGCGATTCGAGCCATGCGGGAGCACGGCGTCGCCGTCCGCGCCCTGCAGGATTACTACGCGGGCATCGCCGCTGGCAGGGTGTAGATCTGCACCCCCGAAGACACTGAAGAGCACGAAGCTGGTTACCAGCCGGACACCGCTGGACCCCGACCGATCCACGAAACCACGAACGCCCGCCTTCGTGTCCAGTCATTCTCTGTTTGAGAATGTTTCGTGCTTGCCTGTCCCGCCCTTCCCGCCGCCGTGGCGGAAGAGTTTCCGGAGAAACGTCCTCCGTCCCGTGAATGTCTGGATATCCACGACGTAGCCGTCGGTGCTCATGCTGACGGCCCCGTCCCGATCGGTACGGAATACGTCGGCCCCGATTCGCCGGTACCGGTCGATCACCTCGGGCGCGGGATGCCCGAACGTGTTGCTCCGGCCGACGCTGACGACAGCCGCCTGCGGCGATAGCGCGCGAACGAACTCGAGGCTGCTGGAGGTAAGGCTCCCGTGATGGGGCACCTTCATGATCCGGAGCGGCGAGGGTGAAAAACTCGGTGTGATCAGCCGCTCGGCTTCGGCGCCGATGTCGCCCGTCAGGACGATCGATACGTCGCGCCAGATGATCTCGAGCACGATCGAGTCGTCGTTGCGGACGTCCTGACGCTGCCAGTCGGCGAGATCCGGATGCCGCACCAGCACCTGCACGCCATCGATGGTGACGAGGTCGTTCGTTCGAACATTCGTCCATGCGGCGCCGACTCGGCCCGCGGTGCGCTGCAGGGCACCAAGGGTCTCGAGCGGCGGAACCGGAATCCCTTCCCACACGTCGGCCGGCCTGAATTCAATCAGGATCGCGTTCGCGCCACCGATGTGATCGATGTCGCCGTGCGTCAGCGACGATCGAATCGAGCCTGCGGATGCCGTCGCGCCTGAGCACGGGCGCGACAATCCGATCGCCGATATCGAACGGCGACGCGCCGGGCAGGCCGCCCGCATCGACGAGCAGCGTCGAGCCGTTGGGAAACCGCACCAGCGCAGCATCGCCCTGCCCGACATCGATGAAGGTGACGTGCAGGCGGCCGTCGCCCGCCGATGCATGGGCGATCCAGGGCTTCGCGACCATCGAAAGCAACGACAGGACGGCGGCGCATGCGGCGCCCCGGCGTACGCACCGGAGCATCTGGCTCTCCCGGCTGCCGAGAGTCTGGACTGCGAGACGCCAGAGGCCCCATGCGGTGACCAACGCGCAGTAATACATCATGATCTCGATCCAGGCCGGCGGGGGAACCCGCCACGTCAGCATCGGGATCACCTCGACCAGGCTGGCGGAGCGCACGAGTCCTTCCGCGCCCACGTGGGCTATCCAGCCGAGGGCGGAGGCGAGCAGTGGCGAGCCCATAAACGCGGGCACCACGGCCATTCCGGCAATCTGGGCGACAGCCATCAATGGAATCGCGGCGAAGTTGAGCACCAGACCGGCGACGGTGATTCGCGAGAAGAAGAACGCGCCGATCGGCAGGAGTGTCGCCTCCGCCGCAACCGTGGCGGCCAACATCGCGGCAAGCGGCGCGATGAGACGCGGAAAGGCACGCGACTGTGCGAGCGGTACGACGAGGACAATCGCGGCAGTGGCCGCGAACGTGAGGAGAAAGCCCGGATCCGTGACTGCCAGCGGCTGCGTCGCGACGAGCAGCCCGGCAACGAGCGCCAGCCGGTTGACCGGCGGACCGCGCAGGTCGAGTGCCCGCGCGGCGAAGTAGACGATGGCCATCAGCGTCGCACGGTTGACCGAGGCGCTGCCGCCAACGACGGAGCCGTACGCCATGAGCCCCGCGATGGCCGTCAGCATGGCCGCGCGGCCAAGCAGCCCCGCGACGCGGAACCCGACGAGCGTGAGCCCGGCGAGAATGGCGATGTTGCCCCCGGAAATTGCGATGACGTGATAGGTCCCCGCTTCCTGCAGGCGCCGTTCGAGGCCTTCGTCGAGACCGGCGCGATCGCCGATGACGATCGCCGTGACAATCGCGGCCGATCGAGCGCTCCAACGGCCGACGGCCGAGGCGATGGCGCCCCGCACGAATGCGCGCACGCCCGCGGCTGCCTCCGATAAGCGGCCGCCGTTCGCGACGACTTCGACGAGCACGCCGCTTTTCACCGATCCAACGAGCGTCGTCCCGCGGCGCGCCAGCGCGCGCTCTTCATCTGCGACACCCGGATTCAGATAACGAGACGGACGACGAAGCTCCGCCGGCACGCGGATGGTGCGGCCCGCGCGCCATCTGTCGATGCGCTCGGCCGCAAGCGTACCGGTGACGCTGAGCAGGACGCCGCCGCGGGCAGGACGATCGGCCCCGGACTCGATCGAAGCGGGCGATTCACGGCTCGCGGTCGCGGCAGCTCGAGAGGTCTCGAGACGGCGCGTCCGGGGGACGGTTACGGAGTGAACGTCGAGGCTGAGGGCCACCCCGTTGGGACGAGCCGAGGCGTCCGCACGCAGCACCCCTGTCACGACCGCAAAAACGCTGTCGTCTTCCGGCAGCACCCGACCGAGACCTTCCGCTTCCCGGCGTCTCTCGCCAGCCAGCTGGTCGAAGAGCAGACGGAGGGGCGGTCGCCACGCCCTGTGCCACGCGTCGGCGGCAAGCAGAGCGCCGCCGGCGAAGAACGTGAGGGCGACTGCGGCCACGATCGACCATTGGCCTGACGCCTTCCAGCTCCACACGGTCCAGGCCAGCGCAGCGGCGACCGCCACAGGGCCGACGATCGAGGTGACTTCCGGAACAAGAACACCAGCCGCTGATCCTGCGAGGAGACCGCCGGCGGGGATGATCGCCACCGCGCGCATGCATGAGCGCCCTGCAATTCACGGGGCGATCGGTCGACCACGTGTCCGCTACGAAAACACGAAGAAGCGAACCTACGCAAATGGCTGAGACGATAGAGCTATCGGCGCATATGTGTTCCTCGTAGACCGTCGTGATCTGGCAACGCGATCGGGGGCGCGGCAGAAACTGGGCAGCTGCGATGTGCTTGCTCCAGCAATTTCTGCCGCTTCGTGCTCGTGAGCGGTTGGCGTTCGATAGGATGCCCTCTGTGTCCGTGGTTGCGATCTCGTCTTTGGATAGGTCCTGTATCGCGGGTCTTCTGATTTCGCAGCCATGTATTACGGCTGCTTCGTGTCGTCGCGACGGTCCTTTGGTGGCAGCGCCTTCACCGTCTGCCACCGCTCCTCGAGCTCTTCGAGCGACATGTCCTGCATCCGCTGTCCCGATTCGACGATCCCCTGTTCCATCGTATCGAAGCGGCGCGTGAACTTCTCGTTCGCCTTGCGCAGCGCCGCTTCCGGTTCGATGCCCAGTTTTCGCGAAAGGTTGGCGATGGCAAACAGCAGATCGCCCATCTCCTCCTCGGCGCGCGCCGGATCCGGCCGGTCACCCGACGCTGCCACCTCGGCCAGTTCCTCCACTTCCTCCCGGATCTTGGCGACAACGTCGCCCGGACGGGCCCAGTCGAACCCGACCCCGGCGGCGCGCTTGGCGAGTTTGTAGGCACGGAGCAGTGCAGGCAGGCTCCTGGGCAGTCCGCCAAGCGTCGCGTTCGTCTCGCCGGCGGCCAGCCGCTCCTTTGCCTTCTGCGTGTCCCACCGCGAGAGCGCCGCATCCGCCGACGGCGCCCGTTCCTTCGATTCGGCGTCGTGCAGCTGGCCGTCCTCGCGGAAAACATGCGGGTGGCGCCGCACCAGCTTGTCGGCGACGGCGCGGAGCGCGTCCTCGACGCGGAAGGCACCGAGTTCGGCGGCGACCTGCGCCAGCAGCACTCCTTCGAAGATGTGGTCCCCGATCTCCTCGCGCAAGGCGGCGAGGTCGCCTCGCTCGATGGCGTCGATCACTTCGTGCGCTTCTTCGAGCACGAACTGGGTCAGCGACTCGAGCGTCTGCGCTCGGTCCCACGGGCAGCCCTCGGGACTCCGCAGCGTCGCGACGACTTCGACAAGGCGATCGAACTCAGAGAACGTGGGCATTGGATTATTGAGTAATCTGGTAATCTGGTTGTCGGCTTCTCGGGTCAGGGGATCGAACCGATCCGCCCACGAGACTATCAAATTCCGATCGCCGATCGCCCAACAACTCGATCGTCCATTTCCCGCGAACCGAGTCCGATGTCCGAGCCTCTGACCTTCACGGTGTTCGTACTGTCGTTGGCGAGCACTGCCGCGATCCATTTCGGTGATCGGCCGGACCCTTCCGGTGCCAAGGGCGAACCGAATCTCGAGGGTGCGGCGCAGATGATCGAGATTCTCTCCCTACTCGACCAGAAGACTCGGGGCAATCTGACCGCGGAAGAGCGTCAGGTGCTCGAGCAGGTGCTCTACGAGCTGCGGTTGCGCTTCGTCGAGGTCTCGGGCGGCGGCAAGCGGATGATCGAGCCGTAAAGGGCGATCAACTCGAGGCCTTCGCCGACTTCGAACGCTCGTTGCGCCAGGCATCGAGCGAGAAGCCATTTCGGGAACGAAGGCTCAGGAGAATGAAGTAAGCGATGCTGTAGAAGAGCTGCAGCCCCGCGTTCTGAAAATCCTGCCGGAGCGTCGTTCCGAAGGTCAGGACGGCCATCAGCAGCCCACCAGCGATCAACGCGAAGCGGGTGGCGAGACCGGTGAGCACGAGCAGCCCGATGGTCGTTTCGGCCCAGGGCAGGGTATGGGCGAACGCTTCGACCAGGGTGCGCGGCAGCAGCGTGCCCTGAAACTGTGAGCCGAGCACTTCGGCGAAGCCCCCAGTACCGTTCATCACCCGCGTGATGCCATGGAGCGCGATGTTGATGCCCAGAGTGAGCCTCAGGATCGCGTACGCGACGCGAGCATCCGATGCTGTGGCCGTCTCGGCAGCGGACGCAGCGGCACCCGCGAGGTGAAGGTCGGCTGATCGCGTCATGATCGTTCCACCGGGGAACGCGATCATGCCACACTGAGGGCGGCGCCGCCAGTGACTCCGCACCAAGTACCATGAGAAGGCCGACAGGTGAGCTTGAAGATCACGCTTCTCGGTACCGGAACCTCGCACGGTGTACCGATGATCGGCTGCGCCTGTGCCGTGTGCACCTCCACTGATCCGCGGGATCGCCGCACGCGCCCATCGATTCTGATTGAGCGCGCCGGTGATCGAGGGCGAATCGCCATCCTTGTCGACACGTCCACCGATTTGCGCTCACAGGCGCTCGCGTACGGCGTGACGCGTGTCGACGCGATCCTCTTCACGCACAGCCACGCAGACCACATTTTTGGACTCGACGAGGTCCGCCGCTTCACTGCGGTTCTGGGCGCGCCGATCCCGTGCTTCGCCGACGAGCGCACGCTGGCCGACCTGCGGCGGATCTTCGCGTACATCTTCGCGCCGCCGTCGGAAGGCGGCGGTGTTCCGAGGCTCACGCTCTTCCGCATCGGCGGCCCGTTCCTGCTCGACGGCCTCGGGATCACCCCGGTGCCGCTCATGCACGGTCACAAGCCGGTTCTCGGTTTCCGCGTCGGGTCGTTCGCCTATCTGACCGATTGCAGCCGCATCCCCGACGAGTCGTGGCCGCTGCTCATCGGCGTCCGCACGCTCGTGGTCGACGCCTTGCGTAATCGGCCGCACCCGACACATTTCTCCGTCGACGAGGCGCTTCAGGTGGTTGCGCGGCTCGCGCCCGAGCGCGCGTACTTCACGCATATCTGCCACGATCTTCCGCACGCAGCCACCTGCGCGCGCCTGCCTCCCGGGGTCGAGTTGGCCTATGATGGGCTGGTTCTCGACATCGGTGATGATGACGGAGAAGTCCGCTGAGACCGAGAATGCGTCCTGCGTTTTCTGCGGGCCTCCCGTCTCCGCTCGGCGTTGTTGTTCGCGAAATTCGGGGAAGCTCGCCGAAGCGCTTCGGCGCGATGGGGGCTGCGTGATTGTGTTGTGGACGTCCTTGGTGGGTCTTGTCTTCGCGGTGAAAATGTGAGTTCACTGCGCTCCCGGCGGTGATCGTCGTTCTATGGACGTCATCCACTTCCCCGACGATCAGCGTCCCGCGCGCTGGAACCAGCCGGTGCTTGCCCTCGGTAATTTCGACGGCGTGCATCGCGGCCACCGCAAGATCCTCGATCGCGTTCGCCGTGTCGCAGGCGAACGCGGCGCCACCTCGGTCGTGATGACCTTCGATCCGCACCCGCCGCGGGTCGTCCGCCCCGACAAGGCGCCGCCGCTGCTCATGACGACGGCGCAGCGGCTCGAGGCGATCGCCGCCGCGGGCCTGCAGGGGGCCGCCATCGTGCGCTTCACGGCCGACATGTCGCGGTGGGAGCCCGAAAGGTTCGTGCAGACGGTCCTCGTCGACTGGCTCCGCGTGGCGGACGTGTGGGTGGGCGCCAACTTCCTGTTCGGGCACGATCGCGCCGGCAACTTCTCGTTGCTGCGCGTGCTCGGCGGCCGCTACGGTTTCAAGGCGGAGAAGATCGACCCGGTCCGCTACAAGGATTTCGTCGTGAGCAGCACGCGCATCCGCCGGCTGATCGGCGAGGGACGCGTGGACGAAGCCGGCGCCCTCCTCGGCCATCAGTACTACATCGACGGCACCGTCGTCGAGGGCGATCGGCGAGGCAGGACGATCGGCTTTCCGACCGCGAATCTCCAGACCGAGAACGAGCTGCTGCCGCCCCACGGCGTGTACGCGACGACGGTGACGATTGACGGTGTGGTGCGGCCGTCGGCGACCAACATCGGCGCCAGGCCGACGGTCGATTCGTCGGGCCGCACCTCGATTGAGACCCACGTCTTCGACTTCGATCGCGACATCTACGGACAGACGATCCGCCTCGGGTTCGTGCTGCGGCTTCGCGACGAGCGCGCGTTCGAGTCCCTCGATGCGCTGAAGACCCAGATTGGCATCGACTGCGGCCGGGCCCGGGTGCTCTTCGATCGCCTTTCGCTGTAAGATCGCGCGACGTGGCCGCCCACGAGTTCCTGTTTGAAATCGAGCTCTCCGGCCCGGTTCCGTCCAGAGACCTGTTGAGCGACCTCGCCTGCCAGGCGTTCGCGCAGGCGGGCTGTTCGAACGCCGACCTGCCGGCGATCGTGGACGCGCTGCAATCGGCTATCGCCGGCTGTGCGTCGGCCGGGGAAGTCGTCTGCGGACTGCGGTTTCGCGCGCACGCCGGCGAGCTTGAAATAGACGTGACCTCGAGCGGCGGCGGCCGGATCTGGCACGCCTCCCGGCGGACGGCCTGATTCGAATCATGGACCATGCGTCTCTATAACACCCTGACCCGAACGGAAGAGCCTTTCACGCCGGGTGACGGAAGGACGGTCCGCATGTACACCTGCGGGCTCACCGTCTACGCGCGGGGGCACATCGGCAACTTCCGGACGTTCGTGTGCGTCGATGTGCTGCGGCGCACGCTGCGTCACCTGCTCGGCTACCAGATCACGCAGGTGATGAACTTCACCGACGTGGACGATCGCACGATCCAAGGCGCACAGCATGCCGGGATGGACCTTCGACCCTATACCGACCAGTACGTGGAGGCGTTCCGGGAGGACGCGCGTGCGCTCGGTCTCGAGGAGGTGGAGGAAATGCCGCGCGCCACCGACCCCGAGAACCTCAAGGCGATGGCGGATCTGGTGAGGGTGCTCGGCGAGAGGGGGCACACGTATCGCAGCGACGGTTCAGTGTACTTTCGAATCACCTCGATGCCCGACTACGGCAAGCTGGCGCGACTCGATCATGACGGGATGAAGCCGGGTGCGCGGGTCGACAGCGACAACTACGGGAAAGAGGACGCCAGAGATTTCGTCCTCTGGAAAGCGACCAAGCCCGGTGAACCTGCCTGGGATGTCGCGGATCCGCCGGGCCGTCCCGGCTGGCATCTCGAATGCTCGGCCATGGCGCTCCGGCTGCTCGGCGAGCCACCGATCGACGTGCACACAGGTGGTGTCGACTTGATCTTTCCGCATCACGAGAACGAGATCGCGCAGAGCGAAGGGGCGACCGGCAAGCCGTTTTCGCGCTTCTGGATGCATGTCGAGTTCCTGCTTGTCGAAGACCAGAAGATGTCGAAGTCGCTGGGGAACACCTACACGATCCCCGACGTGATCGACAAGGGCTTCCGTCCTTCGGCGATGCGATTCCTGCTGCTTTCGTCGCACTACCGCAAGCAGCTCAATTTCACCTGGGCGGGCCTCACCCAGGCCGAGGAAGCGCTGCGGCGGCTGACCGACTTTCTCGCGCGCGCCGAAGCGGTGAGCGCGGAAGGGTCGCATCCCGAAGTCCTCGACCGCGTGCAGGAATCGCGCACCGCGTTCTCGGGTGCGATGCAGGATGACCTCAACACGGCGGCCGCGTTGGGGACGATGTTCGAGCTTGTCCGGTCGCTCCACTCGGCGATCGACGCCGGCCAGTTCGGAACGGGCGACGTACCTGCGGTTCGCGCCGCGTTCGACGAGTGGGATCGGGTCCTCGGGGTCCTCTCGCTGCGCCGCGCGGAAGACGCGCAGGCCGCCGTTCCGGTCGAGGATATCGAGCGGCTGATCGAGGATCGCCGCGCCGCCAGGGCGCGCCGCGATTTCGCCGCGGCGGATCGGATTCGGGACGACCTGGCGGCCCGCGGCGTGCTCCTGGAAGACTCCGCCGCCGGCACGCGCTGGAAGCGGAAATGAGGCGGCTGAGGTCGGATATTTCAGCGTGCGGATTGCAGAGGTCAGCTCGATGAAAGCGCCCCTGATCAAGACCGCGCTGCCTGGGCCGAAGGCCGCGGCGCTCATCGCGCGCGACGCGAGAGTGGTCTCCCCGTCGTACACCCGCGGGTATCCACTGGTCATCGATCACGCCTCCGGCTCAACCGTCGAGGACGTCGACGGCAACGTGTTCCTCGACTGCGCCGCCGGAATTGCCGTCAATTCGACTGGCCATTCGCATCCTGAGGTCGTCAAGGCGATTGCCGACCAGGCCGGCCGGTTCCTTCACATGTCGGGTACCGACTTCTACTACGAGCTGCAGGTGCGGCTGGCTGAGGAGATCGCGGCGATCGTCCCGATCGAGGGCGGTGTGAAGTCGTTCTTCGGCAATTCCGGAACCGAAGCCGTGGAGGCCGCGCGTCAAACTGGCGCGGTTCGCGACCGGCCGGCCCAACATCCTCGCGTTTCTCGGCGGCTTTCACGGACGGACCATGGGCGCGCTGGCGTTGACCGCGAGCAAGCCGGTGCAGCGCCGAGGCTTCGGACCGCTGATGGCCGGCGTCTATCACGCCCCGTACGCCGACTGCTACCGCTGTCCCGTGGGACTGAAGCCCGAAACGTGCGCGGCCGAATGCCTCGACTACATCGAGCACCAGCTCTTCGTTCATCTTCTTTCGCCAGACGAAGTCGCCGCCATCGTTGTCGAACCGATCCAGGGCGAAGGCGGCTACGTGGTCGCGCCCGATCAGTTCCTGCAGCGGCTGCGCGAGCTGACACGGGCGCAGGGGATCCTGCTCGTCGTCGACGAAGTCCAGTCGGGCATGGGACGCACGGGCAAGATGTTCGCGATCGAGCACGCCGGCGTGGAGCCCGACGTTGTCGCGATTGCGAAAGGCGTCGCCTCGGGCATGCCGCTCGGCGTGACCGCCGCGCGCGCCGATCTCATGACGTGGCCCCCCGGCGCGCACGCCAGCACCTTCGGCGGCAACCCGGTGTCGTGCGCTGCGGCGCTCGTCACCATCAGGCTGCTGAAAGATCAGTTGATCGCCAATGCCGCCGACGTCGGCGCGCGCCTGATGGCCGGCCTCAACGCGTTGGCGCTCAAGCATCCGCTGATCGGCGATGTACGGGGTCGCGGCCTCATGGTCGGCGTCGAGCTGGTGCGCAACCGCGAAACCAAGGAACGCGCTCCCGACGAACGCAACGCCGTCGTGACCGCCGCGTTCCGGCGCGGGCTCCTTATCCTCGGCGCCGGGAAAAGCTCCATCCGCTTCTCGCCCCCTCTCGTGCTCACCCGCGACCAGGCCGACATCGCCGTCGGCCTCTTCGATCAGGCGCTCACCGAGGTTGAAGCGACCGGGCGTTGACCGCCGACGTTGACCACCAAGTCACGAAGCACACGAAACCCAGTAGCGGAGGAGCACCTGGTCCTTCCTGGCTCGCATCTGAAAGTATCGTGGTGCGCTTCTTCGCGGCCTTGGTGTCCTCGTGGTTTGTTTCTTGCTGGCACTGCGCGTTGATGTCGCACGTCCGGCAGGCGCTTGGGAAGATTGGCGAGGATCTGGCGTGTCGCGAGCTCGAACGTCGCGGGTACGCAATTGTTGCCCGCCGCTACCGGCTGCGAGGCGGCGAATTGGATATCATCGCCCGCGACGGCCCCACCATCGTCTTCGTCGAGGTCAAGACGCGTGCGGGGCGGCGGTTCGGAGGGGCGGTCGACGCCGTCACCGGTTTCAAGCGTCATCGGCTGGCCCGGCTGGCGCTCCACTATCTGACCCGTTCCCGGCTCACCGGGTGTGCATGCCGCTTCGATGTCGTGTCCATTCAGATCGAGAACGGCCGTCCGATCGTCGAGGTGTTCCAGAACGCCTTTGAGGCCCCAGGATGAACTATCCTTTATTGCCGATTTCCGACTCCAGATTTCGAGTGTCGCTCATCGTGAGGCCTGATTCAGAGTTCAGGCTGTGTTGAACGCTTCCACTTGCAGGGTTAGGTTCACGTCACTTGAGATTTCAGACTTGAGACTTTTTTGAGTGCCTGAGCTTCGCAAAGACCCCGTCACCGGCCGCTGGGTCATCATCTCGACCGGGCGCCGCAAACGTCCCACCGATTTTCACATCGAGCGCTCGACGCTTATCGACGGCGAGTACTGCCCGTTCTGCGCCGGGCGCGAGGATCTCACGCCGCCCGAGGTGCTGGCGTTCCGTCCGAACGGCGGTCCGCACAACGGCGCGGGCTGGGAGCTGCGGGTCGTGCCGAACAAGTTTCCCGCGCTGCAGGTCGAAGGCACCCTCGATCGGGAAGGCGAGGGCCTCTTCGATCGGATGAACGGGATTGGCGCGCACGAGGTGGTTATCGAGACGCCCGATCACAGCAAGACGCTGTCGACGATGTCGGAGCCGGAGATTGAACGGGTCCTGTGGGCGTTCCGTGAGCGGGTGCTGGATCTGAAGAGAGATTTCCGGTTCCGGTACATTTTGCTGTTCAAGAACCACGGCGCCGCCGCGGGGGCGACCCTCGAGCACTCGCACTCCCAGCTGATCGCGCTGCCGATCGTGCCAGACTTCGTGCGCGAGGAGGTCGAGGGTGCGAGGCAGCACTACGCGGCGAAGGAGCGATGCGTGTTCTGCGACATCATCCGGCAGGAGGTGGCGTCCGGCCGCCGCGTCATTCACGAGAACGCCGATGTCATCGCGCTCTCGCCCTACGCACCGCGGTTTCCGTTCGAGACCTGGCTGCTGCCGAAGAGCCATGGTGCGCGGTTCGAGGAGGCGCCACGACAGCAGTACGAGAGCCTGGCGCGCATGCTCAAGTCGGTGCTGCAGCGGATGGATCGCGCGCTCGAGTCACCGCCGTACAACCTGGTGATCCACAGCTCGCCCTTTTCAGAGGATGCCGGCTCGTTCTATCACTGGCACGTGGAGCTCATGCCCAAGCTGACCCGCACCGCAGGCTTCGAATGGGGGACGGGGTTCTACATCAACCCGACCTCCCCCGAGGAGGCGGCGCAGGTCCTGCGCGCCGCCACGCCGTAGAATCCGTGCTCCAGCCGGGGGCCGTGGTTGAAGGCGTGCCCGGCCGTGTGGTACTTTAGGCGTTCGCGAGCGGGAATAACTCAGTGGTAGAGTGCGACCTTGCCAAGGTCGAAGTCGCGGGTTCGAATCCCGTTTCCCGCTCCAACCTTCGCTCGCTTGCGCGAGCTCCGGTTGGCACGCCAATGAAGGTGATCCGCCGGAGCGCTGGAGGCGCGAAGGCGGACGTCGCGACCTCACGAGCTCATACAGCCCTCCGATCGGCGCCGTCGCCAAGTGGTAAGGCAGAGGTCTGCAAAACCTCCACCCCCGGTTCAAATCCGGGCGGCGCCTCCAATTTTCCTAATGATTTAGGGGATTTTGAACCGAGTCAGCGCTGAACCCACTGAGCGGTAACCGTAGCGGTAACCATTCACTTCGAAAACGTGGCGGCCGGAGGCGATTGTCTGCGCCCGCTGTGCGCGGCGCGGCCGCGAAGCGTGCTCGTCTCCGACCGACCGCCCCTTGTGCCTAGAGCGGCCAGCAGGGGCGCTCGACGGCCGCTCTACGCGCAGACCGACGCTTCCCTTGGTTCACTCTTTCAGTGCGGTTGCAGGAGCCGCCGTAGTTCCATCCGGAGTGCATCCAGATAAGCCTCTTCCGGGATGAGATACTTGTGAGTGGCGAGTGGTGCTCGCGCTCTATCGGGGCAATCGAGTATCCCGAGCCTTCGGGGCTGAGCCGAGCGCACGTGAGCACATCACGCTTCGCCGCATTTACACAGCCGCCGTCTGAAGCGAGGCGCTGGCGCGGAATTCTGCTCCCAGCAGTTCTGTCTGGCTCCCGCCAGACAATGCGCCCTTCGGAACAACCATAGAACTCTTCTATCACCATGATTCCGTGAGAGTTAGAGCGCTGAGGCTAAGGGTCTTTCTCTTGCACCGCGATGGTGCATTGCACGCCGCCACCCGACATTCCGGGTAGCTGTTTGCCGCAAAGCCAGCGTGTTCGGGCAAAAGGAATTGAGGTGTCGCAGGTTATGAAGAACGAACGGATGCACCCGTCTCGTGGTGCCCAGAAATCATCACTGGTAATGGAAGGGGTTCAAGTCATGCGGAGATTCAACGCAATTGCCACGGCGGCGACGCTGGCCGTGGTGTTCGGGGGCGCCTCGGCTACTTGCGGGAGCCATCACCAATGTGTCCGCTACCCCGGGCAGCCTGTCGGTTGTTCAAGGCGAAGCCGGCCAGTTTTCGGTCAGCATCGACGGGCTCTCCGGCAGCGTGCCGCCCAGAGCCAACAAGGCGCCCACGGTTTCGTACCTGTCAGGAGTGGACCGTTCACGTCGACGGCACTGCCACCTGTGAAGTGACCGGTTCGTTCACGCTCGACAAAGGCCGGAACTACACGCAAGTCTCGGTTACCGTCGGCGAATACCTCAGCACAGTCATCGTGAACGTCGATTCGGAAGCGCCGTGCAACACGATCGTCAACCTGACCGAAACGTTTTCCGTGCAGGCGGGGTCGGGCCTGGACTTCGGCAACGGCATACTCGAGGTCAGCCGCAATGTCGCTGTGACGATCGCCTGCGCGCCTTCCTCATACGTTGCCGGCGGCTGCAGCCATGGCTATTGGAAGAACCACCTGAACGAATGGCCGGCGCCGTACACCGCGAACTCAACCCTGGGTGCCGTGTTCCAGCTGGGGCCGTTCGGCCCGGCGCTGGGGAACGTCCGACTGACCGATGCTCTTGATTTCCAAGGCGGCAATACGATCCAGAAAAAGGCGCAGATCCTGCTCCGGAACGCGGTCGCCGCCCTCTTGAATTCAGCTAAAGGCGAGATTGTGTACGCCTGGACCGCCGCGCAGGTTGTCAGCGATGTGAACGCCGCTCTTGCATCGAACGATGCCGCGACGATGCTGAGTCTCGAGCAGCAACTCGACACCGCCAACCACGGCAGCCCCTACTGCGGCGATTCTGTGGAGTAGGCGACAAGGTACCCGTTCGGAACGTTCGCGCATGTCGTCGCGCGGACGTTCCGCCTTGCCGCCCTGTTTCTTGATTTGCTGCGGCGGCCGATCGAGTGTGACAGCGTAGGTTACAGGTCGATGAGCGGCGCCCGACAGCGATCGCGAAATCTAGCCGCCGGCGTCCGATAGCCGAGTGTTTTCCGGGGTCGGGTATTGAGCCGGAGCGCGATCGCATCGAGATCGTCTTGGGAGTAGCCGGCGAGGTCGGTCCCCTTCGGCAGATACTGGCGCACCAGCCCGTTGGTATTTTCATTGGTGCCACGTTGCCACGGACTGCGCGGGTCACAGCAGTAGACCTGCACGCCCGTCGCGATCGAGAAGGTGCGATGGGCGGCGAGTTCCAGCCCGCGATCCCGGGTCAGCGACGCCATGAGCCCGGCGGGCAACCGCTGGACCTGTTGCGTGAGCGCCTGCACGACCGTCTGCGTATCTTTCCCCGTGAGCCGTACGAGGCACACGTAGCGCGAGCGCCGCTCGACCAGCGTCGCGACGTGGGACCGGTGCGTGCCCAGGATCAGGTCGCCTTCCCAATGCCCCGGCACCGCGCGGTCCTCGACGGTGGCCGGGCGATCGCGAATCGAGATGGCGTCGACGATGTGCCCGGCCGGGTGGACCGCCGCGCGTTTGGATCGCCGATACGTGCGGCGCTGGCGCAGGTGTGCCACCAGCGCTTTCTTGAGCACGCCGCGGCTCTGGACGAACAAGCTGACGTCGATCGTTTCGTGCGAGACGTGCATGGCCGCCTCGTCAGGATACGCGGCGCGGAGCCAGCCGGCGATCTGTTGAGGCGACCACTCCAGCGCGAGCTTCGTCGCGACCACGTCCCGGAGCGCGGGATGCGTGGCCAAGCGACAGCGCTTCGGGCGCCGGCCGCGCGCCTACGCGGCACGGTCGGCGTCGGCGGCCCGATACCGGCGGCGCCCGCCATGCCGGTGCACTTCGCGACACACCGTCGAGGGCGCCCGGCGCAGGTCGCGGCTGATCGCCCGCCGCGAGCTCCCGCTCGCCACGCCGCGGGAGATGGTTTCTCGGTCCGCCAGCGTCAGCGCCTTCGGCGCGCGCTGTCGCGGCACAGGTGGGATGCCGCCCGCCCCGGCCACGATGTAATGCACGCACTTGGAGATGCGGCCCAACGCGCGGCCGATCGCCCGCAGCGATTCGCCTTCACGCCAGCGCCGCCACAACGCCGCCTTCTGCGCCGTCGTCAGGCGCGGGCCACGTCTGCGCACCATGAGACCTCCATCCTTGGCTCATGTTGCATCGACCGGTTGAATCGGCCCACGAAGACGAGCGTTAACCGTAGCGTTAACCATTTGGGGCGGATTCGGGCGGGTTCGGGCGGCGAGAGGCGGCGAAATCCTTAGAAAAAACGCAAATTCATTACCACATTTTCGCCTTCTTCAGGACTGCAAAACCTCCACCCCCGGGTTCAAATCCGGGCGGCGCCTCCAATTTCCCTAATGAAATCCATAGTTTCGCTCTCGCTTTTGAGCGAAACTGTCCCTGCGTGCCCTTTTTTGTCCCTTTCGCGCTAAGACACGCGCCTGCCTGAGCGAATCGTCGATACCTTTTACGAACTGCGCAGCTCGATGCCTCCCCTTGAACTCGGATGTCAGCTCGCGGCATTCGAGCCGCCGCCGAATACCGTCGCGTAGAAGGCGGCGTCATGACGCTAGAGAACATCTTGAATGCGCCACCGCCCGTGGTCGGCGCGATCGCACTGCTGTTCGCGGCCTTTCTCTCCGGGCTGACAGTCGTGATGTCAGCGTTGGTCAATGCTCGCAGTGCGCGACTGATCGCGAAGGAGTCGTTCCGACGCCAGCTATTGGTGACGAATCTGGGGCCGTTGACGAGGAATTTGGACGAACAAATAGCGGTGCTTACACGTTGCATAAATGTGTTCGTTCACGCGACGGTGGCTCCGCGAGCCGAAACCGGCGCCGCAAGAGCGTACCGCGAAGGCCCATGCTCTTCTCGAAGAGCTAGAGCGTTTTCCGATTGTACGTAGTACGGCAGTCATGGTACTTCTCTCGCGGGGAGGGAGGAATGGCGCCGTATTCGATGGACTTGCGCACGCGGGTGTTGGCGGATTGTGACGCGGGATTGGCGGCCAAAGAGGTCGCGGCCAAGTTTCGGGTGAGCCGTTCGTGGGTCAATCGCCTGGTGCAGCGGCGTCGCGAGACCGGCGAAGTCGGGCCACGGCCACAGCAAGTATTTAAGAAGCACGCGTTCGCCGGCCAAGAGGATCGACTGCGCACGTTGGTGGACGCCCAGCCCGATCGGACGCTGGCGGAACTCCGCGAGGCGTTACACAGTTCGGCCAGCCTGTCGTCGGTCTGGCGCGCCTTGGACCGACTTCGCTTGACGGTCAAAAAAAACGGTCCACGCCGACGAACAACGCCGGCCCGACGTCGTGGCTGAGCGTCGCCAATGGCGCGAGTGGCAGCCGCTCCGCGATATGCGGCATTACGTCTTTCTCGATGAATGCGGCGTTACCACCGATCTGTTACGTCGCTATGGCCGGAGCCCCCGTGGGACGCGACTGCGGGATCACACGCCCTGTAGTCACTGGCAGACGCACACGGTGATCGCCGCGCTCCGCCTCGAGGGTCTCGACGCACCGGCCGTGTTCGACGGGCCCATCGATAGTCCGAGTTTCCTGGCCTATATCGAACAAGTGCTGGTGCCCACGCTGCGCCCAGGCGACGTCGTCGTGCTCGACAACCTCGCGGTCCACAAACAGCCGGAGGTCCGGGCCGCGATCGAGCAGGCGGGGGCGCACATTCGGTTTCTCCCGCCCTACAGTCCTGACTTCAATCCGATCGAGCTGGCGTTTGCCAAATTGAAAGCATTCTTACGCGCCGCGCGCCCGCGTAGCTACGAGCAGGTCTGCGGCCTGATCGCGATGGCGCTCGACCTCTTCACGGCCGACGAATGCGCAAATTACGCCCGGCATTGCGGCTACCGTGTTGCTACGTCGTAATGGAAAACGCTCTAGCCAAAACGAGCGCGGCGCTGACGGGTAGGGGGAGTATGTGGAAGGAGACAATTGGGCTGTCAGTTGTCTATCGCGATCAGAGACTTGTCGACTTGACGGCCGGCTGGCTGCGCGCGAGAACTAAGTGCCTAGAGCTTCTGGTCAAGGAGGCAAAGGAACAACTGTCGATGAATCGGCAGTTACACGGATGTCCAAGGCGGTGCGCAACACGACCGATCAAGCTGTCCTTCTGCGAATCGCTCTGGAGGAAGCATGCATTCAGCCGCCTGGGTGGATGACTCGAACAATCTACGGTGTGAGGCGAAGGCTCACACACAACAAACACGTTGCCGTCACGATCATCAGCTAGAAACCCGCCTCTCGAGGCTGCAATCGCGCTTCAGATGGCCCTGAATGACTTCCCGAGCGAGTCTTGCAGCGGGTGATTCTCCTGCTGGAGCGAGACGACCACCCGAGCCACCGGCGCGCCGTCCTGACGCTGTTAGCGCACGGGCCGCTGGGCTGCCGGAATGTTCGCCCCGCCAGACGACGAGGTGATCACCGTGCGTGCGGAGCTACTCGCCTTCTTGCGTGGCCTGGTGCGCACGCAGAGCTTTGGCGGAAGTCAGTCCATCGGGACTGAGGGGCTGTTCAACTTCACGGCGAGGCTCGCGCGGGGGCGGGTGGCACTCGGCGCCGACGGCAAACACACGCGTGACCTCATCGTGCTGCAGGTGGTGCTCCTGGCCCTCCACGTGGGCCTTCCCAACGTGCGGAAGTGCGGTGCGCCGGACTGTGACCACCTCTTCGTGAAGCGGTATCGGCGGGAATACTGCAGCGTCGCGTGCCAGAAGCGCGAGTACATGCGGGTGAATCGATCGCGCTGGGCCGCGAAAGCACGACGTCGGACCTCGGCGCCAGGCGCACCTGCGCAGCCGACGTCGGCGACAAGAATTCCTGCCTCTCTGTCGGACGGCGCGCGCGCGGCGCTGCCGCCCGGCGCGCGCATTGTCGCGAATATGCCAGACACACCAGCCGTACCTCCGACGCGAACACCGCGAGATACGAAAGGAACACGCTAATGGGGAGATGCGCCAGCGCGGACCGGGCAAGATTTGGTGGATTCGCTATTACAGGGCCGGTCGGCGGTATGAGGAAAGCGCCAACAGCTCGAAGAAGCAGGCGGCGATCGACCTGCTGAAGATTCGCGAGGGCGACGGCGCGCGCGGCGTCCCGGTCACCGCGAAGATTGGTCGGCTGCGGTTCGAGGCCGCGGCTGACGATCTCATCGTGGACTTCCGCACCAACGGGAAAAAATTGCTCTCGGACGTTGAGCGCCGGATCAGGAAGCACCTCGCGCCGTTTTTCGGCGGTCGCCGGATGGCGAGCCTCACGACGAGCGACGTGCGCCGCTATATTGCCGAGCGACAGGCGGAGACCACCGGCACCTGGAAAGCGTACGACGTCGTGGCGAAGGACGGGAAAGTGACGAACGTGCCTGAGCGAGTGCGCGAGGTCGCGAAGGTATCGAACGCCGAGGTGAATCGAGAGCTGACGATTTTGAAACGGATGTTCAGTCTTGCGATCCAGGCGGGCAAGTTACTGCACAAGCCACAGATCCCGCTGTTGCGCGAGGACAACGTGCGGGCGGGATTCTTTGAACATGACCAGTTGGTGAGTCTGATGGCGCACCTGCCTGCGGCACTCGGGCCTGTCATTGCGTACGTGTACATCACGGGAGGGAGAGTCGCGTCGGAGGTCTTGCCGCTCGAATGGCGGCAGGTCGATTTCGCCGCCGGTGAAATTCGGCTCAACGCCGGCACCACGAAGAATCGCGAGGGCCGCGTCTTTCCGATGACCGACGATCTGCGCGTTGCTTGAGGCCCAACACGTCGTGCATCTGCGGCTCAGCAGGTCGGACAGATCGAACCGAGGGTGTTCTTTCGGATGGTCGCCACGGGCCGCGGCGGAAAGTTGCAGCCGAAACCCATCCGTCGCTTCGACAAAGCATGGAAAGCCGCCTGCATCGCGGCCGGATGTCCTGGTCGGATTCCTCACGACCTCCGTCGAACGGCCATTCGGAACATGGTCAGGCGCGGCGTGGGAGAGCGCGTGGCGATGCAGCTGAGCGGCCACAAGACCAAGAGCATCTTCGACCGCTACAACATCGTGTCGGCGGGCGACCTGCGGACGGCGGCGATCCAGTCGGGTGGGATAACCGGGCAGGCGGCGGGGAAGGACCGCCACGAAGACTTTGCGGCAATCGCCGCCCCGGTCGTGTGCGCCTCCTAGTCTATAGTCTAGGCGTGTCGCTTTCGCCAGTTACGTGCCAACGCCCCAGCCAGGCCAGTTCCGATCAGGAGTAAAGACGTGGGTTCGGGTACGGGGTTCATGCCGAGCCCCGCTGCGCCGACTGTGAACGCATAATAGCCTTCAGCAAACGGATTAGTCCAACTCAATTGGCTGAACGCCCCATCGAACTGAAGCACGCCATTGCCTTCATTCCCACAGACGGTATTCGCAGGGCAGGTACCACCGGCGAAAATTGAGGAGCCGCCAAATTCACTGTTCGGACCTCCGGCCTGAATCAGAAAAGGCTCGCTCACGGGGAAGAGAAAACGGGCCGCGACGCTGGGAGCACCGAGACTCCAAATGGCGAGAATGGGATTGACGACCGGCGCACTAAACGTGACGGTGTCCACCACGGGGGATGTGCCGCCGCCGATCAGCATGATCCCATCGTTGGTAACACTGGCACCACTCGGGGGGGCGTTATCAACCGTTCCTCCCGTGAATGAACTGACTGGCAACCAATTGAGACCCCCATCAAACCCACGCATCTCTCCCGTGTAGTCCACCGAAAGGCCCAAATCCGCGATCGTTCCCGACGCGGAACCTGCCGTGGCGCTGATGACTCCCGAAGTCCACGTTGTCCAGGAAATAGTATCGGCCGAAGCCGGGGAGGTGGCGGCACTGCAGAGTGCTATCACGCCAACCGAGAGTATTGTGGATAAACGGTGGATTCTTGTTGAGGGCATCTTGGGCTCCTCTCAATGACAAACGGCAAATGCTGACCGTGATTTCACGGGCAGATGGTCAACGTTTATACACCAAGATGCGTCGAGAGGCACCCATTTTGTGAGTGCCTTTTTGTTTTAACTGAGCAGACCGTCAGGTTCCTTTTTTGGGCAGGAAATCTGTAGCTTCCGAGGCAATCACGAGAGGCGGTGAAAATCCCATGTCCCTTTTTGTCCCTTTCGCGACCAAAAACTACGTTCGTCATCGAGAAAGGGTTCGGCTTCATCCGGCGCACCGACGCCCCTATCGAGTACCTTCTTCCACCGGAGCGCGGTCCGCGGCGCGACGTTCGAGACGCTGCGCCTCGGACAAACCGTCGCGTTCGAGGAGGCGCCGACCACGACGAAGGGACCGCGCACGAACCGCGTCGAGCTTCTGCCGGCTGACGCGAGTACGTGAACCCTGCCGCATACGGTTGCGGCCAAGCCCCGGATGCGGCAGGGGTGCGTACTTATGGAACGATTTCGTGTTGAAGGGTGAAACGCTGAATGAGGCTGGTGGCGCCGAGGAATCCTATTCCTCCTCATCCTCCTTCTCCTCCTTCTCCTCCTCATCCTCGTCATCCTCCTTATCGACCCCGTCGATTGTGTCTTGGGCGTCAACAAGTGTTTCGTGTAACTCGTCCAATTTGTCGCCGTCGTCTGGGTCGTCCCTGAGTTCGTCCACAATCTCCAGGGCGTCGTCGACGTTCGTTCCGAGTTTGTCGACTTTACGTGATGGCATTTGGCAACTCCCTCTTGGCGGCTTGGGCATGCACCGCCCAACCCATAGATCTTATCGCCTGCCGGGCGACCCCTGACACCTGGCCGTGCATAAACTCTGTAACGCTGAGCTGTAGACCACCCGCGAAGCGCGATGTGAGCCGCCGCGCGAGCGAAATAGCCGCTGAGGCTGACCGGCGCCGGCTTCGCGGCCGTCCGCCGTCCAGTCGCTTCTACGGCTCGACGGTTCAGAACGGACGGTGACCTCGGCGATGGTGGCCGGCACGGCGCTCGTGGGCGCGTTTCGGACGGCGTCGCAGATCTTCCGCAAGGGAGCGCTGCGCGTCGAAGCGAGCAACAGCCATGCGAGCTTCTTCGTCACCAACCTCGTCGCGACCCGTGCTGAGGAACGGCTCGCGCTCGCGGTGTATCGCGCCTCGGCTTTCGGCACCGTGACGGGTCTGAACTAGTTCGAGAAGGGAGAGCAGGCGTCGGCTCGGTCGGCGCTCTCCGCCATCGCACGCTGGGGTGGCGCGTGGTGGTAGTTCATCCGGCCGGGCCACTCGTGAACAGCTGGTGCGAACGCGCACCGTGGTGGCGTCCCTTGTGCTGTGAACGCGCACACCACAAGAGGCGTCGCTCGATTCAGGGTTAGAATCTCGCCGCTCGGTTGAAGAAGCAAGGAATCGGATCGCGTGCAGGTGGTAGCCCGCACGCGCTCCTGAGCAGTCTGCGGAGATAACCCGCCGACGGTGCCTACCGACAGTGTAGACCGCCGGCCTCTCGCGTGAGGCTCACGATGGTCGCTAGTGATCGACCCGGCCGACAACGAGAACGCACGGCCTACCACGAAGCCGGGCACGCGGTGATCGCGCATCGCTGCGGAGTCCGATTTTCCTACGTCACAATCGTGCCGGGCGAGCATAGTCTCGGCCACTTACTGCACCATAAGTGGTCGCGCAGGTTCGCTCCAGAAGTAACACTCACTCCGGTGATGCGTGAGCGCCTGGAATCTCGCATCCTCGCGGCGCTCGCTGGTGGACTCGCCGAGAAGAAGTGGAGCGGGCGCTACAACGCCCAAGGCAGCCAAGCCGACCGCACCGCCGCCATCAACATGGCGGGCTTCATCGGCGGCGAGGGTCGCGTGCTAGAGAAATATCTGGCCTGGCTCTGGGCGCGCGCCGAGGCGATGATCGAGGTTTGCTGGCCGGACATCGGCGCCGTGGCCGCTGCGCTGATGGAGCATCGACGCGGGCGTCTGACACACGACGAAGTGAGAACAGTACTTCTGAGGCGGATAGGACTCGACTCCCTACTCGACGGTGCTGCTGAGAAACGCGGCGTCTGATGGCCGATGACTTCTACGCAGCGAACCGACCGCCAAGGCCGCGGCGGGTACCGCAGCACGGTGAGCCGCTGTTCGAGTTCCTGCACGGCCACGACCGATACCTCTGCGAGCTGCGCGACCACGGCGAGGTCTACGGCGCCGAAACGCAGCTCTGGAAGAATGAGGAATTGTTCTACAGTCGACGGTTCGATGCGCGGTTGGACCGGACACGGAAGCCGCGCGAGCTGGCGATTGCGTGGGCTGAGGAAGAGCGGAAGGCCATCGAAGGTGAGAAAGGCGGGGCGTGACAGGCGGCGTGGACGTGTGCGCCCGCTGGGGGCTTCGGGGGAGCGGGCTAGTGCGCTACGGCTGATTGGGGTCGTTCCCCGTCCTGTTCGCGTGCGGGGGCTTGAGCTTGTTGGTTGTCGTCGCGGTGATCATCCTTGGCTGCCATATGTGCCAGACATGGTGGCAATTGCGACACTCAAACCATAGGAGCGACTGGCCTTTGGGTTCCTGTTCGTCGAAAGCGCTCTTGCGGCATCGGGGGCAACACGAAGGGGTGACGGCCATTGAGACCATCTTAGCGGACCGGTGGCACGGAACTGTAAATGACAATTCACTGAAAAACAGCAGGTCCATTGGTCGGCAGGAAACGACGATGACATCCTCACGACCACATGTCGCGCATCGCACCCCGATGGTGCGCAAGTCCGGCCCCACGGCGAGGACCGTCAGCTTGTCAGACTGGCAACTTGAGCAGGTAACGGTGCTCATACTGACGACACCTCGGGAAGTGTGAACGTGGCAACCGCAGAGTGCTATGCGATTTCGGCAACACGCCCGTGCAGATGCAGTCTGGTCGATACGCGGCAGAGACGGCCGTCGAGAGCGGTAACGCGTGATGCCGAAAGACGAAAAGGGCGATCCGGCTTCATGTGAACCGGTGGTTTCGTGGGACACCGAGGAGCGGCGCTAGGTCGCGAACCAGCAGGACGCCGTCGAAATTGATCGTCGGTCGGGTGTGTTTGCTGACCGCGGACCGCTTTCGACGAACGTGACCCATCACGCGCGACCGTTCCCTGCCGTTCCAGGCAGGCACTGCGTCATTTGCGCTGCCTCTGGCCATCGGTGATGCTTGACTCCTCGCGACCGTCGACGGCAGCCGGCTGATTCAACGTCCGAGTCACGGGTTGGTTGAGAGTCGCCGGTTTCGGCCCCTTCCACCACGGGCACGCGGCATTCATGCACTGCATGCCTGGATCGGCGCAGTCATCCTGTGGCCACGGTAGATCCAGGCGCGACTTCACGTCGGGTTCTGATCCTCCGCGCGGATGGCACGATTCTCGCCCACAGCGAACAAGATCCAGCGTTTTCGCAGCGTCATGATCTGCGCTCAGAAAAGGCCGACCTTCAGGCCCGCCGGTCAGGTATGAGTGCCCGACGGAAATCGAGCCTCGCAACCTCCCCTTGCGAAAGGGGCGCCCTGTCTATGAGCGACCTCAGAAAAAACCTTGGGAACAACTTGGGAACAATGCGCCGAACACCAGGGAAAACGAGGGGACAGGGCCGACCAGAAAGCAGGACGAATCAACAAGAGAAGTCCTGGCCCTGTCTGCAAAATCTCCAGCCCCGGTTCAAATCCGGGCGGCGCCTCCAATTTCATTTAGCAAATCCCACGTTTTCGCTGTCGCTTGGCAGCGAAAATGTCCCCGCCTGTCCCTTTTCTGTCCCTGTGAGTCCACCGAGCTGCGTCGCCGCCGTCCGCAGATCCCCATCCGAGACGATGTTGTAGCGTTCGAACACGGAGCGCGTCTTGTGCCGATGAGTTGTCTTCTCGGAGAAGCGGAATGTGCGGCTTCGTGATCAGCTTGCCGGCTTCGGCGCGTCGGCGCGCAGCGCGGTTATGTCGTGCCGGCCATCCGGTGGAACAACCGTCGACGATCGCTCTCGAAGTGATAGAGCTTCGCGACTTCGATGCGCCTCGCGAGGGAGCCGCAAGCGAGGATGGCGGCCAGCATGCCCAGCATCGGGCCGACCCAGTAGATCCACCATCCGTCCCAACGGCCTGAGATCAGCGCAGGACCGAAGGTGCGTGCCGGGTTGGTGCTCGTCCCGGAGATGTGTGACTCGAGCGGCACCATGACGGCATACAGAAACGGGATCACATACGGCGTGTAGGGTCGCAGATGTCGAAACCCCAGGAAGATCATCAGAGTCGCAACCAGGGCAAACGTCGTGACCGCCTCACCCACGACGACCGTTGTCGTTGAGTAGCCCGCACCCGGGATCGTGGCGCCAAACGCGACGCTGCGGCCCATCGATCCCCACGCCAGGAGAGGAAGAGCCCCAAAGGAGGCGCCCAGCAACTGCGCGACGATATAGCCTACCGCCGCCCGCCCGTCGAGTTTGCGCATCATCCAGAAACCCATGGTGACCGCCGGATTGATGTGTGCCCCACTTTCTCTACCCACACGCGACAGGGTGACCGCTGTGCCAACACAGCCAAAGAGAAACGCCGTCAGCGCCATGCGCAGCCGTTCGTTCGGCACAATGTGTCCCATGGGGCTGCCGTCGCCGAACATCACGATCACAATCGATAGACCGCCACACACCAACGCGGCCGTGCCGATCACCTCAGAGGAGAATAGGCGCCAACGGACCCGCCAGTCTCTATTTGCCGACTCTGTCTGCACCACCCCTTGCCCCGCTTGGTCCTACGATGTATGGACTTGCAAGCGCGCGATCGCTCGACGCCTCGGCAGGCGCTGGTTCGCCGGCGCGCGCCACCTCAGGCGCGCTGACGCCGAACACGTGGTAGCCCCAGGCAGGCATGTCGAGGTACAGACCGCGCGCGTCGAGATCGCTCTTCTCACGATCGAAACGGCCGCCGCCCATCAGATCGTCAAATCGCACCGTGCTGGCGCCGAGATCCTGAAGCGGCACCCGAACGTGGCACTGGCTCTGGTTCGAGGCGTAATTGACAGCCACCAGCCAGCGGTCGCCGGCGGCGCCCTTCCAGAACCACACCACGAAACAGTCGACGGTCCAGTTTCCATCCCACGCCGGCGCGCACTCGAGCAACCGCCATTCACCGTCGCGAAAAGCCGATTGCTGCAACACCGCTCGCAGACGTTCGTAGAACTGGTGCAACGCCGTGTCGGTCGGTTCGAGCGGCGCGCGGACGAGGTGCGGCGAGATGCGCTTCCTGCGGCCTTCGAACTGGCCCTGGTGGAAGAAGCGCAGACCGGGCGTCAGGTAGGTGATGATCGCGGCGGCTTCGTGCACGGGCTGTTCGAAGGTCGCGGCCGCCCGCGGCTCGTCATGGTTCTCCATGAAGCGCGCGAGCTTCGCCTGGTAGTCGAGCCCGGCGAGGAGATGCTCTCGCACCGACCGGGCGTGACGGTCGCGAAGGCGATCGTATAGCCGCTTGTCGTACGCGTAGTCGAAACCCTGCTCCAGCATGGACCATTCAAGATCCCAATAGACCTCGGCCATGAAGCAGAAGCCTGGAACGTGCTCACGCACGCGCCGTGTCGCGTCCGGCCAGAAGAGCGGCGCGCGGCGTCCCCAGGTGCGTTCGAACACGTCCGGCAGCACCAGCATGGCCATGTCGCATCGCACGCCATCACACTGTCCTGCGATCCTCAGGAGCTCTCCGGCCATGGCCTCCTGTGTGGCTGGATTGCTGTAGTCGAGCTGAAGTGTGTCCGGCCAGCCCGCGAAGTACGGATCGCGGCCGAGGGCCAGCACGCGGTCACCCCCAGTGTTGCTGACCTGCGTGTAGTTGTGCGGTTCGCGCGCCAGATCGGACGCGGTCCCGGCCACGTAGTACTCAGGGTGACTGGCCGCCCAGGGATGATCGGGAGCCGTATGGTTCGGCACGAAGTCCAACATCAGCCGCAACCCGCGGCGGCGAAGCCGTTCGCGGATTCGTCCCAGCGCTTCGTCCCCACCCAGTGCTTCATGCACGGTGTACCCGGTGATGGCGAAGCCCGAGCCGGCAATGTCGTCGTCTTGCAGATCGTGCAGCGTCTCCTGGAATTCGTGGCGCCACTCGGGATTCGCGCGCGAGATCTGCTGCGCGAGAGGGCCCGTCTGCCAGACGCTCAGAAGCCAGACCCAGTCGAACCCCATCCGGGCGATGCCGTCGAGCTCTGCATCGGGAATGTCATCCAGTGTGGAGTTCCGGCCCAGGCTGCGCGACAGGTCGGTCAGCCAGACGCGGGTGTTGATTTGGTACAGCAAGGGATAACGCGGTATCGCCATGTCAAAGCTCCGCTCAGGCCCACTTTGGCTTCAGGATTCGTTCCCAGACGGCCTGGGCCAGGTTTCATCTCTTACCTCGCGAGTTTCTGGCGCCTTTTTCGAACGCGGCCTTCTTGCCCATTTCCAGCGCGCGCTCGGGTTCCAGGACGCCGTAGAGCTCGATGAGCTTGGCGACGAGTCCGGTCCACCCGGTCTGGTGACTGGCGCCCAACCCGGCGCCGTTGTCGGCGTGGAAGTACTCGTAGAAGAGGATGTAGTCGCGCCAATGCGGATCGGTCTGGAACTTCTCGCTGCCGCCGTACACCGGGCGACGGCCCTGATCGTCGCGGGTGAACGTGCTGACGAGCCGGTCGGAGATCTCCTTGCTCACCTCGAACAGGTTCATCAGCCGGCCGGAGCCGGTGGGGCATTCGATTTTGAAGTTGTCGCCGTAGTACAGGTAGAAGTTCTGCAGCGCCCTGATGATGAGCGCGTTCACGGGCATCCAGACCGGGCCCCGCCAGTTGGAGTTGCCGCCGAACATGCCCGTGTTCGACTCCGCCGGCAGGTAATCCACCCGGTACTCCTGGCCGTCCACATGGAAGACATACGGGTTCCGCTCGTGGAACTTCGAGATCGAGCGAATGCCGTGGGGTCCCAGGAACTCGTTCTCGTCGAGCATCCTCGTGAGAATCCGGCGGAGCCGCTCCGGGTTGACGAGGGCGAGAACACCCCGCTCGGCCACGCCGAAGTGACCCGGGCCGGTCGGGTGTATCGTCGCCGACAGTTCGGGGATCCGGCGCACGCGCTCCTGCACATAGGCCATCGCGCTCGGGATCTGCTCCCGCTGCGCCTTCTCGATCACCGTGGTTGCGCACAATGGAAGGAGTCCCACCAGGGAACGCACCTTGAGCCGCGTGGCGCTGCCGTCGGGAAGCCGCAGGATGTCGTAGTAGAAGCCGTCCTCCTCGTCCCACATGCCGCCGGGGCCGGACTGGTTCATCGCAGCGGCGATGTAGTAGAAGTGCTCCACGAATTTGAAGACCATGCTCTCGTAGACCGGATCGTGGGCGGCGAGCTCGATCGCGAGTTCCAGCATGTTCTCGCTGAAGAGGGCCATCCACGCCGTGCCGTCCGCCTGCTCGAGGTGGCCGCCGGTGGGCAGCGGGGCGCTGCGGTCGAAGACGCCGATGTTGTCCAGGCCGAGAAAGCCGCCCTCGAACACGTTCTTGCCGAAGCGGTCCTTCCGGTTGACCCACCAGGTGAAGTTCAGCAGGAGCTTGTTGAAGGTCGATCGGAGGAAGTCCAGGTCCGGCTTGCCGCGCTGGGCCTGCTCGGTGCGATGGAGGAACAACGTCGCAAAGGCGTGGACGGGCGGGTTCACGTCGCTGAAGTTCCACTCGTAGGCGGGCATCTGGCCGTTGGGGTGGAGGTACGCGCCACGAAGCATCAGGTCCATCTGGTGCTTGGCAAAGTCGGGGTCCACGATCGACAGCGGCAGCGTGTGAAACGCCAGATCCCAGGCCGCGTACCAGGGGTACTCCCACTTGTCGGGCATCGAGATGATGTCCTCGTTCAACATGTGGAACCACTCCGAGTTCCGCGCGTGGCGATAACCGTGATGGAGCGGGTTGGAGTTGTGCTCGTCGAGCCAGTTGTCCCCGTCGAAAAAGAAGAACTGCTTGCTCCAGAGCATGCCCGCGAGGGCCTGACGCATCACGTTGGCCGCGTCTTCGCTCACGGATGGCGGCGTGACCGACGCGTAGAACTCGTCGGCTTCACGAAGCCTGGCGGCGAAGACATCGTCGAACGCCTTCCCGAAGGGTTGGCCCTCTTGCTTCGGAGAAGTGGCGCGAGAGCCGCACGCGAATCACCTCGGTCTGACCGGCGCCGACGGTGACCTTGTAGTGTGCCGCGACCTTCGTGCCCTGCCTGCCGGGGTTCACGGCATCCTGGCTGCCGTGGACGACGCAGTCGTTGATGCCGTCCTTGACGTGCGCGCTCTCGTTCTTCTGCCCCGGAAAGAGCCGCTCGTGGTTCGTTTCGTTCTCGGTGAAGAGCAGCGGCACGTCGCCTTCGCACGACAGGACGAACTCACCGAGCACCGGGTGCGCCACTGACGCCGCGCTCACGCCTGCCGGCGCCTCGGCCTGACGGAGGTTGGGCTTCCGGGCGGCCCGGTTGGATTCGGCAATCCAGGCCGACCAGTCGTTGCGGAACCACAGCGTCGGCAGGAGATGCAGGTCTGCCGCGTCCGGTCCCCGGTTGACCGCCGTGATGCGCACGAGGATGTCTTCCGCGGCGCCCTTGGCGTACTCCACGAACACGTCGAAGTACCGGTCGTCGTTGAAGACGCCGGTGTCGAGGAGCTCGTACTCCATCTCCTCGCGGGTGCGCCGGCCGTTCGTCTGCACCAGGTCGGCGTAGGGATACGCCGCGTGCGGGTACTTGTACAGAAACTTCATGTACGAGTGGGTCGGGGTGCTATCGAGGTAGAAGTAGTACTCCTTGACGTCCTCGCCGTGGTTCCCTTCGCTGTTGGTCAATCCGAAGAGCCGCTCCTTGAGGATCGGATCGTTCCCGTTCCACAAGGCCAGCGCGAAGCAGAGGCGCTGTTTGTCATCGGAGATGCCGGCCAGGCCGTCTTCGCCCCAGCGATAGGCGCGTGAGCGGGCCTGGTCGTGGGTGAAGAAATTCCAGGCGTCTCCGTTCTCGCTGTAGTCCTCGCGGACCGTTCCCCACTGGCGCTCGCTGAGGTACGGCCCCCATTTCTTCCAGTCGACCTTGCCCTCGCGAGCCTCGTCAAGCCTGACGTGTTCAGCTGTGTTCATGGGCTTCTCCGTTCGCTACTTACCAAACACTTGGTTCTTCTTGGGAACATTCCAGTGACGCGGCGTTGATATCGACGGCGTCCATGGTCGCAGGTCCTGACGCTCGAGACGTCCACACCCAGGCGGGCGTCAACACGCAACGGCTCGAGGAGGCTGCGGGCGCTTGAGCCCGAGCCTGGCCAGCCGGCTCTCGAGTGTGGTGGGCTTGAGACCGAGTCGCCTTGCTGCACCATCCACACCCCGGATGCGCCAGCCCGTGCTCTCGAGCACCGTGCGAATGTGCTCCCGCTCGACGTCCTCCAGCTTCGCGCTGCGCCCGGCCAAGGCGGTCGACGCCGCGGGCACGGGAAACGTCAACCGGCGCCCCGTCCCCATGATCATGGCCCGCTCGACGACGTTGCGGAGCTCGCGGATGTTGCCGGGCCACGAATACTGCTGCAACGCGGCCATGTCATCCTTGCTGATCGAGTCGACCTGCTTGCCAAACGCGGTCGCGAACTCCTCGACGAATCGCCACACCAGCAGCGGTATGTCGCCCGCGCGTTCGCGCAGCGGCGGCACGCGGATCGGGAACACGCAGAGGCGATAGTACAGATCTTCGCGGAAGGTGCCCGCCGCGATCAGCTGGTCGAGATCGCGATGGGTCGCGGCGATGATCCGCGTATCGACGCGAATCGGCCGCGGGCTCCCCAGCCGCTCGATCTGTCTCTCCTCGAGTACGCGGAGCAGCTTGACCTGGACCTCGAGCGGCAGGTCGCCGATTTCGTCGAGAAAGATCGTCGAGTGATCGGCCATTTCGAAGCGGCCGATCTGCCGCGCCACCGCCCCGGTATAGGCGCCTCTTTCGTGGCCGAACAGCTCGCTTTCGATCAGCGTCGCCGGAATCGCCGCGCAGTTCACCCGGACCATCGGACGGCTGTGCCGAGCACTCAGTTCATGGATCTGGGTCGCGAACATCTCCTTGCCGCTGCCCGTCTCCCCGAGGAGCAGCACCGTCGAATTGGTGGGCGCGACCTGCTGTACCTGCGCCTCGACCCGCCGCAACGCGGGGCTGTCGCCAATCACCAGACCCGTGCCGGTGCGGTCCTGTACATCCTTTCGCAAATAGACATTCTCGACTTGCAACTTGTCTTTCAGGTGCGACACCTGGACCAGCGCCGCACGCAGTGATTCGTCTGCGTGGCGGCGGGCAAGCAGCCCGGCAAAGGCACCGGCAACGAGCTGCAGACGGTCCACAGTGGCTGGCGGCCAGGACCGCTCCGCGCGGACGGCGGCAAATGCCAGAGCGCCAAGCGGTTGACCCGCGACGCTGAGGGGAACGATCACGGTCGATTTCGTGCCGAACCTGCGGTAGCTCTCGCGATCCCGGACGTCCGGCAGCTCGTCGACGCTGGAGAACTGGACGAGCTCGTCCGCCTGGATCTTCGCGAGAGTCCACGGGAAGAGCTCGCGGGCGGAGACCCGGGCCACTGGCGGAAACCATGCTCCGGACCGGGACTCGGGTGAAGTCCAATCATGGCTGTGGACCAGATCACGGTCTTCGAAAACCGACAACGTGCACCGATCCAGATCGAGTGCATCGACGATCCGTTGCTGGGCGTCCCTAATGCCCGCGTCCACCAGATTGGATGGCACGTTGATGAAGGTGGACGAGAGATCGGCGAGGAGCCGCTCGAACCGTCCCAGCCGCTGATCGGGCGCCCATTCCAGTGCCCGCTCGAAACGCCGCCCCTCTGCCAGATCGACCACCGAAGACACGAGACCCTCCTGTTCGTTCCGAAGCGAATTTGAGCCGACGGGACGCGGGATCTCAGAGCCGTCGGTTGCGGAGGCCGGACAACTCGCGCCCGCGTCCATCTCGCGGGACTGCGGTTGGCGGGGAACTGATGGCACGACGCCCGATATGTCGGGTCACCCGGCCACCGTGATGGAGTGTGCGCGGTGCTCATCGGAGTTCTCGGGCACTATAGGCCGTCCGCGCGACCGCCGACCACTGCCCTTAGGGGAAGGTAGGGTATCTATAGGTCTGGCGGTCTCCCGCACGATCGTCGAGGCGCACAGCGGGCGACTGTGGGCTGAGAACAAGAAGGGCTGCGGCGCGGCCTTTCGTTTCACGCTGCCGATCGCGGACGAGGCTGCCGCCGTATGAACGTGACCGAACCCACCGTCCACATCGTCGATGACGATGCGCCCTTCCTTGCGGCAACCTCCCGGTTGCTTCGGGCGAGCGGGTTTGCGGTCAGGACGTTCGGGTCGGCGAGCGACTTTCTCACTCAGCGGGCCGAGGATGCGTCGGGCTGCGTGCTCGCCGATGTGCGGATGCCCGGCATGAATGGCCTCGAGCTGCAAGCAGCGCTGGCGCGAGCCGCGTGGCCCTCTGAACTGTGCGACATACAAGCCTGATTCTTGCCATCATCGGAAGGTGTCATCAGCTGCTTGTCCTCGATCGCGGCGGGCAGCAGGGACGCTTCACGTGGTCCAGGGGCAGGTCCAATTCGGGTTCTGAGCTGAAGCCGGGTGCCTCCACTAAGGCCGCGTGGGTGAGGTCCGATCGAACCACAGGTCCTGCCACACAACGGCAACCGTCGTAAAATCCGCGCCGGTCCGCGTCGACGCCCCCCCGCTGTATGCGATCTTGACTGATTGGCGAGCGCCGGCTGGCAGAGACAGCGTGGCGCCCAGGCGGGCGTTGTTCTGCCTGGCCGACGGCGGGCCGCCATCCACGCGAACGTCGGCGCCGCCATACCAAGTGGCGTTCACCGCGGCCCAGGCGCGCCGGGTGACGTTGTAGCTGGCGTGCCCCTGGACCACGAATAGCGGATTCTGCGTGCGTGTCGAATCGCCCTGATAGAACCGATCGTTCGCCGTGAACAGCCACACGCCGCCCGCGAGGTCAAGAGTCCAGCGGCCGCTCGGATGAGAGAAGCCCACTTCCGGCTTGAACGCCCAGCGGTTCGTTCCGATGTTGATGAGTTTGCCGGGGTAGTACTGCCCGGCGGGCGCCGCCACGGTGAGACTCGTGCCGATGTTCGTCCGCCGCGGGGCCTTCGCGAATTCCGCCGGCGTCAGAGCCGGTGTGCCGAACAGATTCACGGACACCTTCATCCGTGCGTCCCCAAGGCCGGAACGGGTGGTGCTTGCCGCCTCTTCAAACACCTTGCCGGTGATTTCTCCCCACACGTAGGGGAGGGCGATCGTCGCAAGCAGCAGGTGCCCGCCCAGATTGAATGTGCGACCGGCGCCGAGGGTGGCGGAGTTGATGTCCGCATGCACGTCGGTGATAGGCACTGTCGGATCGAAGACGACACCCCCGCTCGACCGGCCGATGCCCACCAGGAGGAAGTTGGTGCCGATTGGGGAGGCGGAATAGGCGCGCGGCTCGAGATCCTGCGCCGAGGCGCGCATCGCGCAGAGCATCGCCAGCAGCAGGATGACTGAAGGTTTTGTGAACATGCTCGTCGTACGTTCCTCACGCGCAGTTGTCAGCAGGATGCTCCGGTTACGCAGTCTAACCGCTGACGTTCGACTTGGATCCTTCCCCTAAGGGCAGTGGCGGCGGTCTTACCGCCTGCTATATAGTGCGCATCGGCTCGCCTGGACACTCGGCCGGATGCAAGGACTTAGATGAAGACCCTCACGCAAGCCGGCGTTTGCCGCGGCATTGTCGCCTTGCTCGTCGCGGTGGCTGCCATGGCCTGCTCCGGTCGGAAGGAGACGGCGCCACCGGCGACCGCGGCGGCAACACCGGCGGCGGTTCCGTCGGCGACCGACGCGCCCATCCCCCCAACGGCATCGCCGTACGATGCCCTTCCGGAAGCCGTGCAGCCTCAAGCAGCCGCGTGTCGGCTTGGGTCGTTCCTACCAGCGAAGAGCTGATGATCGCCCGATATACAGGCGCGCTGTTCGGCATTTCCGGTCGCCGAGCGTGAAGCGCGGCGCCATTGGAGTCTGACATGGGTCCGAGCACCTCGAAGCCAGCCACAGACGCCGCCACCGATTCGCCGTGGGAAGGATTCCGCGGAACCCTCTGGCAGAAGGAGATCAACGTCCGCGCCTTCATCCAGCTCAATTACACGCCGTACGACGGGGACGCGTCCTTTCTCGCGCCCGCGACCGCGCGGACGAGGCGGATCTGGGACAAGCTGACTGCGCTGTTCGTCGAGGAACGCAAGAAGGGCGTGCTCGACATCTCCCAGATCCCCGGGGCGATCACCGCGCACGGGCCCGGCTACATCGACAAGGACCACGAAGTAATTGTTGGGGTCCAGACTGATGCGCCGCTCAAGCGCGCCATCATGCCGAACGGCGGGCTGCGCATGGTGCTCGGCGCGCTGGAGGCGTACGGCTACACCCCGGATCCGCACATGGTGGAGGCGTTCACCAAGTACCGGAAGACGCACAACGAGGGCGTTTTCGACGCGTACACCGCCGACATTCGCGCGTGCCGCAGTTCGCACGTACTCACCGGCTTGCCAGACGCGTACGGGCGAGGCCGCATCATCGGCGACTACCGGCGCGTGGCGCTCTATGGCGTGGACCGGCTGATCGCGAAAAAGAAGCAGGAGAAGCTGGCGCTCGACCCCGAGCCGTCCACCGAGGAGATCATCCGTGACCGTGAGGAACTGTCCGAACAGATCCGGTCGCTGCAGGAATTGAAAACGATGGCCGCGAGCTACGGGTTCGACATCACGGGCCCGGCGCGGACCGCTCGAGAAGCCGTGCAGTGGCTGTACTTCGGCTACCTGGCCGCGGTGAAGGAGCAGAACGGGGCGGCCATGTCGCTGGGCCGCTGCTCGACCTTCCTCGACGTCTACTTCGAGCGCGATCTCGAGGCGGGCCGCCTGACCGAGGAGCAGGCGCAGGAAATCATCGACGACTTCGTCATCAAGCTTCGCATCGTGCGGTTCCTCAGAACCCCGGAGTACGACGAGCTCTTCGCCGGCGACCCCACGTGGGTGACCGAGTCGATCGGCGGCATGGGAGACGACGGCCGGTCGCTCGTGACGAAGTCCAGCTTCCGGATGTTGCAGACGCTTTACAACCTGGGCCCGGCGCCCGAACCCAATCTCACGATCTGGTACTCCGCGCGGATGCCGGATGGCTTCCGGACGTTCGCATCGAAGGTGGCGATCGACACCAGCTCGCTCCAGTTCGAGAGCGACGAGATCATGCGGCGGACGTGGGGCGACGACGGCGCGATCGCCTGTTGCGTGTCGCCGATGCTGGTGGGCAAGCAGATGCAGTTCTTCGGCGCGCGCGCCAATCTGGTCAAGTGCCTGCTCTATGCCATCAACGGCGGCCGCGACGAGATGAGCGGCAAGCAGGTCGGCCCCGTCTCGGAGCCGGTCAAGGGGGAGCACCTCGACTTCGACGATGTGGTCGAGCGCTTCGACAGAATGATGGACTGGCTGGCGGGCGTGTACGTGAATGCCATGAACGTCATCCACTACATGCACGACAAATACGCCTACGAGCGGATCGAAATGGCGCTGCACGATTACGCGCCGCTGCGAACGATGGCGTTCGGCATGGCGGGACTGTCGGTTGTCGCCGACAGCCTGTCGGCCATCAAGTACGCCAAGGTGAGGGCCATCAGGAACCAGGCGGGTCTCGTCACCGACTACCAGACCGAGGGGGAGTTCCCGGTCTTCGGCAACAACGACAACCGGGTCGACCAGATCGCCAGCCAGCTCGTGAGCACGTTCATGGGCAAGCTGCGGAAACACCCGACGTACCGCAACGCCCTGCACACTCAGTCGATCCTGACCATCACGTCGAACGTTGTGTACGGGAAAGCGACCGGGAACACACCCGACGGCCGGCGGCAGGGCGAGCCGTTCGCGCCTGGCGCCAATCCGATGCACGGGCGCGACAGTCACGGGATCATGGCGGCCGCGGCGTCAGTGGCGAAGATTCCGTACCGCGACGCGGCGGACGGCATTTCACTGACGGCGTCGCTCGTGCCGGAGGGACTTGGCCGCGTGGCCGCGGATCGGACGACGAACCTGACCGCCATGCTGGACGCCTTCTTCAGCGCCACCGGCTATCACATGAACATCAACGTCCTGAACCGTGACATGCTGGTCGACGCGATGGAGCATCCGGAGAAGTATCCAGCTCTGACCATTCGTGTCTCAGGCTACGCGGTGAATTTCGTCCGGCTCACCCGCGAGCAGCAGATGGACGTCATCAACCGCACCTTCCATGGAGCCGCCCATGTCTGACGCATCTCCTGTGCCGCTCCAGGCGACGAGCCCGTTCGACCTCCGCGTCAATCTGGGCGACAGCGTTCCGGAGCAGAGCGTTCGCGAAGCGCTGGCCAGCGGCGAGATGGGATTCCTGCACTCCTACACGACCGGTTCCACCGTCGATGGTCCGGGCGTGCGCGTGGTGGCGTGGACGACGGGCTGCGCCTGGCGCTGCCAGTACTGCCACAACCCCGACACCTGGACGCTGAGCAATGGCATGCTCGTCTCGGTGGGAAATGCGGCGAAGGAGCTGGGCAAGTATCGCCACGATCTCAAGGTCATGTCGGGCGGCTTCACGCTCAGCGGCGGCGAGCCGCTGATGCAGCATCGGTTCGCGGCGAAGCTTCTGGCGGCCGCGAAGAAGATGGGCATTCACACGACGCTCGAAACCAACGGCTTCTACGGCGATCAATTGTCGGACGCCCAGCTGGACACCATCGACCTCGTGATGCTTGGCATCAAAACGTGGGATCCCGCCCGTCATCTCGCGCTCACGCGGCAGGCGATCGGGCCCACGCTCGAATTCGCGCGGCGGCTCGCGGCGCGCAGGCGGCCGATGTGGATTCGCTTCGTGCTGGTGCCAGGTCTCACCGACGACATGGACGATCTCGCGAAAACGGCGCACTTCGCTGCGGGACTTGGGAACGTCGAGCGCGTGGAGGTGCTGCCGTTCCATCAGATGGGTCGGTTCAAATGGGAGCGGCTCGGTCTGGACTACACACTCGAGGACGTGCAACCTCCCACAGCCGGGCTGGCCGAGCGGGCCTGCGAGGTCTTCCGACGTACGGGGCTGACGGCGTACTGACCGCCGCCAGGCCCATTCCGCACAATTTCGTCAAGTCCGGAGGCCCTGCGTGCTCGACGTCGTCCGACCTCTCCTCGAGCAGTCGCCGATGCTGGCGCTCTTTGCGGCTATCGGCATCGGCTACGCCATGGGCCGGATTTCGATCGCGGGCTTCTCGCTCGACATCGGAGCCGTGCTCTTTGCGGGTTTGGCGCTCGGGGCGATCGCGCCCAAGGCGGCGCCGCCCGCCCTGGTGAGTTCAATCGGCCTCGTCATGTTCCTCTACGGCATCGGCATTCAGTACGGCCGGCAGTTCTTCACGGGTTTGCGTGGATCCGGGCTGAAATGGAACGCGCTCGGGGCCGTCGGGGCATTCTCCGCACTCGGCGTGGCTCTGGCGGCGGGCGCGGGGTTCGGCGTGTCACCCGGGCACGCGCTTGGTCTGTTCGCCGGCGCGATGACCAGCACGCCGGCGCTGCAGGCCGCTATCGATGCGGCCGGCGATCGCTCGCCCGCGGTGGGGTATCCGTCGCCTATCCGATTGGTATCATCGCACCCATCCTCTGCATCTTCATCTTCTCGCGCCTCGTCCGGGCCCGCCTGGTCCCGGCGCCGGCGCCTCCCCGCGCCGTCGAAGTGGTGCTGGCACGCGAGAGGGCGGGGACGATGCTCGGCGAACTGATCGCCGGTCTGCCGCCGGGTGTGCACGTAGTGACCGTACGACAGGGACGGAAGAACATGCTGCCCGATCCGCGGATTCGGCTCGACGCCGGGGATGGCCTGCTGCTGTTCGGTGAGTCCGCGGCACTCGACCAGGCCCAGCAGCAGCTCGGTCGCGTCGAAGCCGGGCGCGTCGTGAGCGATCGCAGCGCACTGGACATCGCGAGATTCTTCGTGTCGCGAGCCGCTTTGACCGGCATGCCGGTTGGCGGCATCGTGTTTCCCGACGACACCGAGGCCAAGATCGTCGAAGTCCGTCGCGGCGACGCCATCCTGCTTCCCGACCCCGGCCTGGTGCTCGAGTACGGCGACCGGGTGGGTGTGATCGGGCCGAGGGAGGCGATGCCAGCGCTGCGACGGCATTTTGGTGATTCCATCAAGTCGACCACCGAGGTGTCTACGTGTCGGTCGGCCTCGGCATGTCGTTCGGCGTGCTGCTGGGGCTTCTGCCGATTCCGCTGCCCGGCCTCGGCCGCTTCACACTGGGCCTCGCGGGTGGGCCGCTTCTGGTGGCTCTCATCCTCGGCAAGCTCGGGCGGACGGGACCTCTGGCCTGGCACATGCCGCTGCCGGCCAATCTCACGCTTCGGACCTTCGGGTTGACGCTGTTTCTGGCGGCCGTCGGGCTGGGTTCCGGAGCGCCGTTCCTCGAAACTCTGGCGACCACGGGGCTGCTGTTCCTGTGGATCGGCACGGCGATCGTGCTCGTCGGAGTGGTCGTCGCGCTGCTGTTGGGACAGTTTCTGCTCCGGATATCCACAGACGATCTGCTCGGCATCGTCTCCGGGATCACCGGCAATCCGGCGATTCTGGTCTATGCCAACAAAGTGCAGCCGAGCGATCGGATTGACGCCGCCTATGCGACGGTCTTTCCGGCGCTGACGATTCTCAAGATTCTCTGCGTCCAGATCGCGATCGGCGCCCTGCGCTAAGACCAGCGCAGGCGACGACGACGGCTGGACCGCGCCCTCTTTGATTTCGCGGAGCGGATTATGGCGACCAGACCGAACGCGACCACCGCGAGCTGGTGCAGGGCATCAAGCATGCCGCGTGAACGAGGCTGGTCAATGAACAGGTCCGGTACTGACCGCCGACTTCTCGCTGGTCCTCGGCGGGCCGGCACCGACGCCAGCGGCGTGAAGAGGAGGTGTCGTTCAAGTCACGAGTGACGAATGCAAAAACCGAAGACGAAGGGTCAGTTCGAGCGCTTCGCGCCTGGGGCTGGCTTGCTGCCCTTGATCGTCTCGTACACCTGGGCGATGTGGACCGTGCGGTGCGTATCCCACCGCTCGAAGCCCTTGTACGCGTCGAGCGTGAGCGACTTCTGGATCTCCGGCACGCTGCGGCCCGCGGCGATGCCTGCGGCAACACCGTTCGAGAGGTCCTCGAGGTACTGCAGCGATTGGGCGGCATCCTTCTTCGTCCCCATCAGCGCATGGCCGGTCGCCGCGTGGTCGAAGTCGAGCGCCACGATCGTGCGCAGAGCGTCGATGTACGCGCCAACCGAGGGCGAGAGGCTTTGCGGCAGACGCTTCACCTGGAGCACGTCAGCGCTGAACACCGTGCGCTCGTCCGGGAAGTAGAGCACCGTGCTGTCGTCGGTGTGCGCCACGCCGAGGTGAATCATCATGACGCGCTTGCCGCCAAGCGTGACCGTGTGCCGATCTGAGAAGGTCGCGCTGGGAAGGTACACGTCGTTGACCGACCCGCGAATCAGCTCGGCGCCGCTCAGCATGCCGTTCCGATTCTCATCGAACAGATCAAAGCGCTCCGAGGTGCCGCCGGTGGCTTCGCTGCGCTCGATCAGCCCGTTCTTGTTGGCGTCCATCTTCTGCGCGTCGGCAGGAAGCGGCGGATTGCCGGGCGGCAGCGCGACGCCGGCCCGCATGTTCTGGTGCCCCACGAACTCGGCCGTATCGGCAAACACGACGCCGCCGGAGGCATGGTCCCAATCCTTATGGGTGTAGAGGAGGTAACGAACGGGCACCTTGAAGCGCGTCGCGAATTCCGCCTTGAGGTAGCGCGCGAAGTCGCGATTGATCGGGTCCGACATGATGATGCCTTCGGGCGTCACCAGGAACACCGTGTAGTGGTTGTCGTTTTGAGCGCGGTAGAGTTGGTCCGGTGATGTTCACGATACCGCGGGCAGGAGGTTTCTGCTGCGCGAATGCGCTCGTGACAAAGCCTGCCAGCCCGACGACGGCGACCAGTGCAAGGGTCAGGATGCTTCGCATGATGAACTCCTTCGTGAAGGGCACGCTTAGCCTACCCCAAACTGGTTCCTCTGGCCAGACGATACCCGGCAGTAGCACCGGTCCTCGCGCCGGTGAGTTCGGCGCCCGTTGGGGTTTCCGACCTGGGCTGTGCGCTATCATCCGGTGATGTCGTCAGCGCAAACGTGGGACCCCATCGCATACGCGCGCCATGCCCGCTTTGTGTCCGATCTGGGAGCTCCTGTCTTGGAGTTGCTGGCACCCTTGCCCGGTGAGCGCATTCTCGATCTGGGTTGCGGAGACGGGGCGCTCACGAAAAAACTGGTCGACCTCCGGTGCGAAGTCGTCGCCGTCGATTCAAGCGCCGGGCAGATCGCGGCGGCAAGGATGCTTGGGCTGGACGCGCACGTAATGAACGCTGAAGCGTTGCCGTTCCGGGAAGAGTTCGATGCCGTTTTCAGCAACGCGGTGCTGCACTGGATAAAGCGCGCTGAGCCGATGATCGCTGCCGTCTACCGCTCGCTGAAACCCGGAGGGCGCTTTGTTGCCGAATGTGGAGGCCATGGCTGCGTGCAGAAGATCCGGATGGTACTGGTCGAAGCCCTCGACCGGCGCGGGATCGCTGGGGAAGCTCACGTGCCGTGGTATTTCCCGACTCCGGACGATTACGCATCACGGCTGGAGCGGGCAGGGTTCCGCGTCGATAGCATCGCACTGATTCCGCGGCCGACGCCGCTGCCTGGCGACATCATCGACTGGCTCGAGACATTTGCACAAAGCTTTCTTCAGGCGCTTCCCGACGCGATGAGGGCGGACTATCTGCAGCAGGTTCGCGCCGTACTCGAACCGTTGCTGCGCGACAGCACGGGCACTTGGGTTGCGGACTACGTGCGGCTTCGATTTGCCGCGACCAAGGTTGTGCACGGCGAATCGCTGGTTCCTGAGCGCTTCTAACTGTCGCGATCCTGGTAGGCTCGCGCATGGCACCATCACGCCACCTCGCGACAATCGACGAAAGGCTCCTGATTCGGCAATTCGCCAGGCACAGCCTCCGTCGATATCGTCCGAGGCCAGGTTCGGTCTGGCGCTATTACCGAAGGGCCGGCGCCGGAGTGGGCTTGAACGCGCGTTCGACCGCGTGTTGACAGAGGACCTCTCGAATCGCGTGCTCGGTCTCGATTCAATGGCTGCGGTGACGGGCGCTCAACTCGCCGCCGACCGCCAGCGGGCGGGACGCGTCGCGGACCTGCGCGACACGCTCATCGCAGGCATTGCACAGTCGCGCCGCGCCACGATCGCTACACGCAATACCACACACTTCGAGGGACTCGACGTGCCGGTCGTCGACCCGTGGCACTCGTGATCCGACACGGACGGACGCAGGACGGACTCAAGTGTGGGCATCGGTTCGGCGCCCGTATCGGAATCCACCGACGTGAAACGGCGAACGGGAGCACGCGGCGCTGGCCGTGCGCCGAACGTGGGAACAATCTGGGAACAATTGCGCCCGAACACCGGTGAAGATCAGGGAGCAGGGCCGACCAGCAAGCAAGACGAGTCAACAGATACGTCCTGGCCCAGCCTGCAAAACCTCCACCCCGGTTCAAATCCGGGCGGCGCCTCATCATCCTCTTCTGGCGTGCCACTGCTACGCCTGTGCAATTCAGGACAGATTCGAGAGTTACTCCGTTATAAGAATCAACGGCTTGCCACTGAAACGAGATCCGCCTGCAGGCGCAAGGGGACGGCGCAGTTCACGATCATCCGGCGGCCGACTGGACAGTACAGCGGCGACAGGTCGATTCAGAAAACGCTGGACGTCCAGTTCAAACGCATCGCGGCGATGCGGGCCGAAATCGACCTGATGCAAGCCAAGCAGCGGTCCCGATGACACCAGCCAACGGGTCGGCGAAAGACCTGCCGCCATGCCCCAGGTGTCGGCGGTCTGACGACGTGGAAGAAGAGGACCAGTCCGGGAGTTCCCAGCGATGGTTCCTTTGCGTCCGCTGCGGTCTTCGCTACACAGGCGCTCGCACGTAGGAGCGCAACGGCCGCTGATCTCCCAGGCGAGAGACAGGTAACGCCACGCGGATCAGGACGGCGTCCGACCTTCCTGTTCTTCCGCTCGTCCACCGTGCCCTCGACTGGCGACCTTGGCCGGCGCGCGCGGCCGCTTGGGGCTCAGAGGGTCCGCGGCTCACCTACACAGGATCCACAGTCGTCACCGATGGCGACGGAGGCTTTTCCGTATCTTCGTCCGACCGCGACGAATTGGCGCGCCGCCTCATATCCTCGAGGTTCATCATGATTGAGTGGTTCGATCGCATGAGGTCCTCGAGGATCTCCTCTCGCGGCCGCACACGCCGGCTCGCGGGACCCAGAACCTCGATGTACGGCCACAGGCGATCGCGAATCGGCGCCGGCAGCACGCCGTCCAGATACTCCAGCGCCGTGCCCCGCAGCTGCAGATCGTCGGTGTGCAGACTTCGGAACGCGATCTGGAGCGGCTGTGCCGGGAGCACCAGCGTCAGCAGCGTGAACACGTGCGTCAGACTCCGGCCGGCCCTGTTCCGCACGAATTCGTCGACGAACGGCTCATCCTGCGGGGCTTCCACCTCGTCGAGCAGGCGACGGCTCTCCCAGATGGGACGACCGACGTTAGTCTCCCGCACGACCACGGCGAAGATCCGTTCGCTGTTGAAGACGAGGGCGGGATTCCTCTGAGACATCGCAGCCAACGCCCGCCCGCATTGATATCGCACCTCGAAGCGGAGGTCGTCGAGACCCAGCAGGAGACCGTCTGCCGCGCGCTGGGAGACGCTCACCGAGAGCACGCGGGGCAGACGGCGCCGGACGGCAAAATCCTGGTTCGGATCGATGAGCGCATCGACCAGCTCTCCCACCCGCTCCGGCGCGATCTTCCGCAGTGCGAACATCGCATCTTCCGCCACAGGATCCCAGGCGAGCAGCTGGATGGCGTCAGGCACGAGAACAGGCGCGAGTCCTCCTTCGTTCCGAAGCACTTCGGCCACGCGCGCGCGGTCGCGCGATCGGAGCCAGGTAATCTGCTGAACATCCGGATCCAGCGCCGACGAGATCATCGTGCCGACGCGTCCTGGACCCTCGGTCTGTTTCAGCGTGCGCGTTCCGGTCGGTCGACCGGCCGTCTTGAGCAAGACAGTTCGCGTCGTTCCATCACTGGTGTCAGCCAGATCGAGCTCTACCGCGCGGTTGATCAGGCTCTTTTCGAGGGTATGGATGTACGCGCGGGTCAAGCGGCTCGCGGCGAGAATCGCCGCCGCCGAGCAGGCCATGCTCATCGAGAGAATCACCCAGTACTGGAGGGCGGTTGGAAGCAGCAGCGCGGCGCGAACCAGGCCGCCGCCGAGCGCATCCCCGAATCGATCGGCTCCGACGTCCACAATCCCCTTGGCAGCGCGTTTTTCTTCGGCCTGAATCGGGGTATAGAACAGCTCGTAACCCGAGCGAAAAAGCGAGCTGCGAAGCACCGACTCTCCGGCGCGTGCGGCCAGCACGCTGCCGAGCCCCGGAGCGATCAGACCGCCGATGCCGCCCCCCAGCAGCGCGAACGAAGGAGTGCTCGTCGTCAACGCGAGGCCGAAGCGTTCCAGAACGGCCCGGCTGAAGGATGTCTGGATAACGAACGCGATGAGGCTTGTCGCAGCATAGTAGACGGCGAAAAAGCGCAGCAGATTGTCGCCGCGACCGAATATCTTGACGGCCTCAGCCTTGAACAGATAGTCCACGAGCGCCGCGCTGATCGCGCCAAGCAGGACCAGCGCCGCGAGATTGCGAAGGTAGGGCGCCCCCGCAAGAACACGCCAACCGGAAAGCGTGGGGATCGGAGAGGCCGACTCCATGGCGGGCGCTCTTCCGGCCGATTCGGACTGGACGGCGAGTTGCCGGACCTGCCAGGCGCTGAGAAGGTGAAAAGCGGCCAGGAACGGAAGCATGGCCGCGATGCCGAACGCGGCCGCGATCCGCTCGGCAAGAAGTGCACTCAAGAGCCCGCCAAGCGTGCCGGCGCCGGCAATCCGGCCGAGGTGCTTCTTCGCCGTACGCGGGTCGAAGCGTTCGCTCACGATCAGCCAGAACCACGAACCGAGAAGCGGGCCGAGCGCAGAGATGTGCAGATAGACCACGATGGCGCTCACCGAAGGCGACCTGTACGTCAGCCACCATTCGAAGAGAAGCAGTACGCCGCTGGTGGCAAAGGCGACAGGCACGAGCGTCGCGGGCGAGATCCTGTGCGCGTGTTTCGAGCTCACCGCGAGCAGCACGATCGAAACCACAGCCGTGACGATGACCATGGTCGGCAGCGCCGTGAAGCCCAAGGAGGCGAGGAACAGCGCATCGCGCGTGGCCTTGCCGCCGACAAATTGAGCCGTGACAGCGCCCGCCCCGAGCATGGCTGCCACAATCGAGCTGGAGTATGACCGGGGAAGCGTCATCGCGCCTCTTCGCGAAGGAGTGTCGTTCAGGTGCGGGAGCCAGGAAGATCCTATCATCGACCCGCGTCGTGTTCGCTCTCAGGGCCCTGGAACACCGATGAGCTGCTCACCATGAGCCGATTGCTCGATTGGCATCATCGAGTGACGCGCTGAGCGCACCGCCCCGTCAGCGCCGGCGCGCCGCTCGTGAGAGTGGCAGGCTCACGGGCGCTGTCTGGATGGCGTGCGGATAGCCCGAGACTCTCCCCGAAAAGCGGCTCGGATTGTCGCAGGCTCGATGACGAAGGAGGTACCGCGGTCGCAACGGAAATAGTCACGAACAGCGTAGCGACTTCGAGATGAGCGGCTCCGATTGCCAGGACCGGGCCATCGGAATCTCAGCAAGTGACGGGTCGGCTGGACCATCAAGGGGCGTATGGCCGATGAAGGTGACGCGGTGCGTCCGCCCGTGAAGGGCGAGCGGACCCGGCGAGTGCTCCGGTCTTGACCCTCGCAGAATTCTCGGCGCTCACATGGCGCGTGACCCGAACCCGAGGACCTCCGCGATAGGCCGCGGTTCACCGATGTAATAGCCCTGTGCACAATCGACGCCGAGCTTCTGCAGGCGACTCGATGTTTCCTGGTCACCGACAAATTCGGCGACGGTCTTCTTGGCCAGTCCCTTGGCGATCGACACGATGGCCTGAACGACGAGTTGATCCGTGGGGTTCGAGGTCAATTCCCGAATGAAGCCGCCGTCGATCTTGATGTAGTCAAACGGGAAGTTCTTGAGGTAGTAGAACGACCCGAAGCCCGCGCCGAAATCATCGAGCGCGAATTGGCAGCCCCGGCGTCGCAGCCGGGTCGCGAACGTTCGGGCCTGCTCGATATGAGCGATCGCCGCCGTTTCGGTGAGCTCGAAGATCAGGCGGCGCGGGTCGATGGCTGCCTCATCCAGCGCCTCCTCGATGGCTGTGGCGACCCTGGGGTCACAGATCGACTTACCCGAGAGGTTCACGCTCAACGCGAGCTGGCGCCCTGCCCGTTCCTCGTCGGCGATCAACTGAATGGCTTTACGTGCGACCCAGGCATCCACGGTCTGAATCAGACCGAAGCGCTCGGCGACGTACAGGAACGCGCTGGGCAGGAGCGGCTCCGCGCCATTGTTGCCAGGGAGCCGCACCAGGAGCTCGTAGTTGTGCGGGGTATTGGTCTGGAAGTCCAGAACTGGCTGGCCGTAGAGAAGCAGAGCGTTCGCTTCCAGCGCGTGGCGGATCCTCTCGGCCTCGGCCAGCCGGGCCGAGGTGCGTTCCCCCTTCACGGGTCGGTATACGGCAAAGCGATTCCGTCCGGCCTCCTTCGCTTCGTACATCGCGAGATCCGCATACGCCAGCAGCTCTGTGTTTGTCAGGCCATCGGAAATGGCGACCCCGACGCTCGCCGTGATCGGGAGCGACTGCCCGGCGATCGCCGCCATGCGCCTGTTCAGGGTCTTAACGATCTCGTCGGCGACGAGCTCGGCCCGGTCCGGAGACGTCTGTGGAAGCAGCAGCGCAAACTCGTCTCCTCCGAGCCGCGCCAGGACATCGGACTGCCGCGCGCGCTGCTTCAGCAGCCCGGCTACGCCCCTCAGGAGATCGTCGCCAGCCTGGTGGCCGAAACCATCGTTGATGTCCTTGAAATGATCGAGATCGATGACGAGGACGGCTCCGGGGGTTCCGTACCGCGCCGCTCGCTCGACCTCCCGACCCAATTCCCGTTCAAACCACCGTCGGTTGTAAAGACCGGTCAGGAAGTCGTGATCGGCGAGATACTCGAGTTGCCGTGCCCGCTCCCTGCGCTCGGAGATATCCTGTATCTGGTTGATGACGTAGAGCGCGCGACCTTTCGCATCGCGAACGACCGAGACGGTGAGCAACACCCAGACGAAGTGGCCCCACGAATGGCGATAACGCTTCTCGGCCTGGTAACTGGGAATCTCCCCGGCGAGCAGGGAGTTCATCTCGTCGGCGGCCACTTCGAGGTCTGCCGGATGGGTGATGGCTTGAAGAGTGGTGGCCTTCAGCTCGTCTGCCGAAAGACCCGTGATGCGGCAAAGGGCGCTGTTCACCTGAAGCCAGCCGCCCTTCATGTCCACGAGCGCCATGCCAATCGGCGCGTCGCCGAACGCGGTCTCGAAGAGCTCGCGGACCTCCCGGAGGCCTTGCGCCAGTTTCAGGCGACCCCGCTCGGCGCGCCCGCGCGCCGCGACCGCTCGCTTGAGCTGGCCCTTGAGCGCAACGAGGTTCCCTGTGCTCGGTTTTGGAGTGCGCTTCGATCGCCTTGAATCAGCCACAAGCTCCCGGGACGGTTCGCGGGGATGCGACAGTATACAAGGGTGACGCGTCGTCCGGTCGTATCCCGATGTAGAAACGTTGTTTACGCGTCGGACTTAGGCCGATAATGCCGAAAGGTCAATCGAGATGACACACGAATGCTCAGGGTCCCACACCAGGGAATGCGATCGGTGTCGTGATTGTCTCACCAGGGTCGTAACCGTGACGCGGCCCGCAGGTTTGGTTTGGCATGGAATTGCGCATATTTTCCCATCCGCTCCGCCCGGTCCCGTACTTGCGTTCCGATGAGCTGTTCACGTCTACTTCTGCGTCTTTGCGCCAGGGGATTACACACTCCATGGAGACATCCGGCGGAATACTGGTCGTCGACGACGATGTCGACACTCTGCGGGAGTTGCTGGAACTCCTGCGCAAGACTGGCTACCGTGCTGCGGGGGCTACCGATCTGGACGCTGCCCTGCATCTCATCCAGACGATTTCGTTCGACCTGTTGATTGCCGACATTCGGCTCAAGGAGGAGGCCGGCCTGCGGCTGATCCGGCGCGCTCGCCGGGAGCAGCCCGCACTTGCGGTGGTAGCCCTCACGGGTTCTCCCGACCCTGAGGTCGAAGCCGAAATCAGCCGCCTTGGCGGCACCTGCAGCCTCAAGCCCCTGGATCCGGAGCGGCTGCTGGCAATCGTCGGGAAGGTTTCCAGCCCCGGCAAACAACGCCGCTGGCTTCGAAAGCCGGTGGCCGGCGGGTTCGGCGCACAGATAGACGGCGTCCCCGCGACGGTGTTGGAGATGAGCTACGGGGGCCTTCGCCTGGCAGTCTCAATGCCGCCGGAGAAACAGCCGCCCCCGTCGATCAAGGTGAGCCTAATGACGTTTGGTCTGTCGGTACGCGCCGACGTCATGTGGACCAACCTCGTCGATTCATCGGGTACCTGGATGTGCGGTGCGGCGCTCCTCGAAACGGACCCCCGAACCAATCGCGCCTGGCGCGGCGTCGTCGACACATTGCCCCCGCCCATATAGCGGCGTACTGCGAACGACCCGCCAAGAGGCCGCCGTGCCGTGGGCATGCGGCCCGTCGCAAAAATGAACACCGAATGCCTTGATTTCATGCCGAACCCTACATCCACCGTCCGACGATGCCTGCGGGCCACCGGCGGCTACCTTCCATGAACATCGTCGCTGCGCGGAAGCCGGGGAGCAGCGCACGAGTCGCCAACCCTCACTCTCCGGTGCGCACCGCCATCACGACCCCTGTCGCGGCGACGACACCCACGGGAAGTGCGACGAAGTCGTGACCCACGAGCGGCTCGATAAGCCACGCGTCGAGAGCACCGCTGCGAGGATCGCGATTGTCACCGGCATGGCGGACCAGCATGACCAGCATGACGTCTGCAGCCGCGGAGGTCCGCAGCCGCGTTGACGCAGATCGCGGAAGCGAACTAGCATCAGCCGTTCCCTTGCCCGTATGAAAATCCACGAGTATCAAGCGAAAGCCATCCTCGCGCGGCATGGCGTGCCGGTGCCGCGCGGCGAGGTCGCCTTCAACGCGGTCGAGGCGGGCGAGATTGCTCGCCGTCTTGGCACCCCTGTTGTCGTCGTGAAAGCGCAGATTCACGCGGGCGGCCGCGGAAAGGGCGGCGGCGTGAAGATCGCGAAGTCGCCGGACGAGGCCGAGGCGCTCGCGCGGCGGATGATCGGGATGACGTTGATCACGCATCAGACCGGTCCGGAGGGCCGCGTCGTCTCGCGGGTGCTCGTCGAAGAGGGGCTGCAGATGACGCGGGAACTCTACCTGAGCCTCGTGCTCGATCGCGCGTCGGGCAAGCCGGTGATGATGGCCAGCGCCGCCGGCGGCATGGATATCGAGGACGTGGCCGCGTCGACGCCGGAGAAGATCGTCAAGGTGTTCATCGAGCCCGGGGTCGGCCTCGTGCCCTTCGAGGCGCGGCAGCTCGGATTTGCCATCGGCCTCGACGGCCCGCAGGTGGCCAAGGCGGTCAAGCTGATGACGGCGGTGTACCAGACCTTCGTCGCGACCGATGCGTCGCTGGTCGAAATCAACCCGCTCGTCACGACGCAGTCCGGCGATCTTCTCGCACTCGACGCGAAAATGAGCTTCGACGACAGCGCCCTGTATCGCCACCCGTTGATCCGGGACTTGCGAGATCTCGAGGAGGAGAACCCGCTCGAAATCGAAGCCTCGAAGTTCTCACTCAATTACATCCACCTGGACGGCAACATCGGTTGCATGGTGAATGGCGCCGGCCTGGCGATGGCGACGATGGACATCATCAAGCTGGCAGGCGGCGAGCCGGCCAACTTCCTGGATGTGGGCGGCGGCGCGAACGCGGAGCAGATCCGCAATGCGTTCAAAATCTTGATGTCGGACGCCCACGTCAAAGCGGTGCTGATCAACATCTTCGGCGGCATCCTGCGCTGCGACGTGCTGGCCCAGGGCGTGATCGCGGCCGTGAAGGAGCTCGGCGTACCGGTGCCGATCGTGATCCGGATGGAAGGCACCAACGTCGACGAGGGCAAACGCCTGCTGAAGGAAAGCCAGATGAACTTCACGACCGCCGACAGCATGGGCGAGGCGGCGACCAAAGTCGTGCAGTTGGCGGGATGACGCAGACGCCAGGCTCGTGGTTCTAGGCTTCAGACGTTCGAAGCAAACAGACCAGGGGCCCACGCCAGAGCCCAGAGCCAAAGCTCAAAGCCCAAAGCCCGGAGTCCAACCATGTCCATTCTGATCGATAAATCGACTCGACTCCTCGTGCAGGGGTTGACCGGCCGCGAGGGGACGTTTCACGCCAAGCAGGCGGCGGCGTACGGGACGACGGTGGTGGGCGGCGTCACGCCGGGCAAGGGCGGATCGACCCACGAGGGCTGGCCGATCTTCGACACGGTGCAGCGGGCGGTGGAGAAGTCGGGCGCCAATGCGAGCGTGATCTTCGTCCCGCCGCCGTTTGCGGCCGACGCCGTCATGGAAGCGGCGGACGCGGGCATTGGCGTCGTCGTGTGCATCACCGAAGGCATCCCCGTACTCGACATGATGCGCGCAATGGCGTTTCTCAAGACCCGTCCGAGCACGCGCCTGGTCGGGCCGAACTGTCCGGGCGTCATTTCAGCGGGGAAGGCCAAGGCCGGCATCATCCCGGGTCACATCTGCCAGGAAGGCCGCGTCGGCATCGTGTCCAAGAGCGGCACGCTAACCTACGAGGCCATCCATCAGCTCACCAGGGTCGGCCTTGGCCAGACGACCTGCATCGGGATCGGCGGGGATCCGCTGATCGGCACCTCGTTCATCGATGCGCTGACGCTCTTTGCCACCGACGCCGACACCGACGCGGTGATCATGATCGGAGAAATCGGCGGTAGCGCGGAAGAGGACGCGGCGGCTTGGATTACCGCGAATTTCAAGAAGCCTCTCGTCGGCTTCATCGCCGGCCAGACGGCGCCGCCCGGGCGCCGGATGGGGCATGCGGGGGCGATTATCGCCGGCGGCAAGGGTACGGCGGCCGAGAAAATGGCCGCGCTGACGGCGGCCGGCGTGAAGGTTGTCAAGAGTCCCGCTGATATGGGAAGCGCGATCAAGGAACGGTTGAGCGCCTAGGGTTGTCCGCCTGCGAGATGCTATACTTCCAGGGATCTCCTCCCCTTAACTCACAGCCTGTAAGGACTTGCGAATGTCTCCGACAGATCTAGCGGTTCAGGAACAGCGCGCCACCGCCGGGAAGCGCCGGGTGGTCAACGATTTCAGTCTTCAGATTGCGACGGTCAATGGGTCGGGCAGCCAGACGGCCAATCTCGTGCTGCTCAGATCGATTCTCCTCATGGGCGTGCCCGTTTCGGGCAAGAACATGTTCCCGTCGAATATCGCGGGGCTTCCCACCTGGTACACGATTCGCGCGAGCAAGCGCGGCTACGTCGGACGGAAGAAGGAAGTCGATTTTCTCGTCGCGATGAACGCGGAGACGGCGAAAGAGGATGTGCTCACGCTCGAGCCGGGCGCGGCAGTGGTATACGACGAGCCCCTGAAGCTCAGCACGCTCCGCAGCGACCTCGTGTTCTACCCCGTTCCTTTCGACAAGCTCGTCGCACCGGTATGCCCGGACGCCAAGCTGCGCCGCCTCGTGCGCAACATGATCTACGACGGTATCCTTGCGAAGCTGCTCGGGATCGACCTGCCGTTGATGGAGAAGGCGCTGGGCAAGCAGCTCGGGAAAAAGGCCAAGGCGGTCACCCTCAACCAGGGCGCGCTCAAAGCCGGCTGGGACTACGCAGAGGCCAACTTCACGAAGCAGGATCCGTTCGTCATCGAGCCGATGAACGAGACCGCTGGCAAGATCCTGATCGAGGGCAATTCGGCCGCGGCCATCGGCTGCATGATGGCGGGGGTCACGGTCGTTGCCTGGTACCCGATTACCCCCTCCTCCTCGCTCTGCGAATCGCTCATCGCCTACATGAAGAAATACCGGATCGACAAGACCACCGGCAAGGCGACGTTCGCGATCGTGCAAGCGGAGGACGAGATCGCGTCGCTCGGCATGGTGATCGGCGCGAGCTGGGCGGGTGCACGATCGATGACCGCCACGGCCGGCCCCGGCATCTCCCTGATGTCCGAGTTCACCGGCCTTGCGTATTACGCCGAAACGCCAGCGGTGATCTTCGATGTGCAGCGCGTCGGACCTTCGACCGGGCTTCCAACGCGCACGGCGCAGGGCGACCTCCTCTTCACCGCCTTCCTCTCCCACGGCGACACCAAGCACATCATGCTGATTCCTTCCTCGGTGGAAGAGTGCTACACGATGGCCCAGGACGCGTTCGATCTCGCCGAGCGGTTCCAGACGCCGATCTTCGTGATGATGGATCTCGACCTCGGGATGAACAACTGGATGTCCGAAGGCTTCAAGTATCCCGAGAAGCCCATCGATCGCGGCAAGCTGCTCACGCCGGAGGTCCTGAAGGCGCTCGGCGAATGGGGCCGCTACAAAGATGTCGACGGCGACGGCATCGCGTACCGCACCGTGCCGGGCGATGGGATGCCCTCGTACTTCACCCGCGGATCGGGCCACAACGCGAAAGGGCAGTACAGCGAGCGGCCGGACGACTACGTGGAGAACATGGACCGGCTGTCGCGGAAGTTCGAGTCGGCGCGCGCGGCCGTGCCCGTGCCGGTCGTCGAGACGGTCGCCGGAGCGAAGATCGGCATCATCGGATACGGCACGTCGCACTGGGCGATCACCGAGAGCCGCGATCAGCTGCGCGAGGAAACCGACGTGAAGACTTCGTACTTCCGGCTCCGCGCGTATCCGTTCAACGAGGAGCTCGTCACGTTCGTCGACGCTCATGAGCGCGTCTACATCGTGGAGCAGAACCGCGACGCGCAGCTGCTCCAGCTGATGCGGCTCGAGCTGACACCCGATCGGATCACTCAAGCTCCGCAGCGTCCTGCATTACAACGGTCTGCCGATCGATGCCCGCAGCGTCACCGACGATGTCCTGGCGCAGGAAGGGTTCGAGGTCGCGAAGAAGACGGTTGGCCGCGTGAGCGCCGGCACGGCCGGCGGGGAATAGACGGACTTTCGAAATGCTGAACGGGGAATCCTTCGTGCTGATGGCTGGAGCAGTTTCTCACTGCGCTTGCTGTTAACTGTCAGCCGTCAACTGTGAATTAGTTCATTACATCTACTCATATGGCAACCCTCAAGGTGAATCGGATCGGCCTCGAACCTCAGCTTTACAAGGGCGGGAAGACAACGCTCTGCGCCGGGTGCGGACACAACTCGATTTCGGAACGCATCATCGAGGCGTTCTACGAGATGGGCGTGAACCCCAGCCAGGTCGTGAAGCTGTCGGGAATCGGCTGCTCGAGCAAAAGTCCCGCGTATTTCCTGGGCAGCTCGCATGGGTTCAACGCGGTCCACGGCCGGATGCCCTCGGTGGGCACCGGCGCCATGCTCGCGAACCAGAAACTGATCGCGATCGGCATCAGCGGCGACGGCGATACCGGCGCGATCGGTATCGGCCAGTTCGTGCACCTGATGCGCCGCAACCTGCCGATTATCTACATCATCGAGGACAACGGCTGCTACGGCCTCACCAAGGGCCAGTTCTCGCCGACCGCCGACCTCGGCTCCAAGCTCAAGACCGGTGTGGTCAACGACTTGCCGCCGATCGACACCTGCGCGCTCGCCGTCGAGCTCGGGGCCACCTTCGTGGCGCGCTCCTTCTCCGGCGACAAAAAGCAGCTTCTGTCGCTCCTGAAGGCGGCGCTGGCGCACCGCGGCACGGTGATGCTCGACGTCATCTCGCCCTGCGTCACGTTCAACGATCACGAAGGGTCGACCAAGAGCTATGCGTACGTGAAGGACCACGACGATCCCCTCGAGGAGGTCAGCTTCGTTCCCTTCTTCGAGGACATCAGCGTCGACTTCGAGCCGGGCACCACCCAGGAGGTGACGATGCATGACGGATCGAAGCTGTTTCTGAAGAAGCTCGAGGAAGGCTACGATCCGACTGACAAGATTGGCGCGATGAAGCGCCTGCACGAGACCGCGAGGCGCGGCGAGTTTGCGACCGGTCTGATTTACATCGAACCGGATCGGGACGACTTCATCACCCAGCTGAACCTCGTCGACGAGCCGCTGGCGAGCCTCCCCCTCAGCCGGGTCAGGCCGGGACCGGAAGCCCTCGAGGAGATCATGGAGGGGCTCAGGTAGGAATCTCCGATCGCTGATTTGGCGATCGACGACCTATCTGAGGATCGACGATCGATCTATCGCCGCAGACAAGGTTCGGCAAAAGCGCGTCGCGCCGATCGCGAGCCCACAGGACGATTCCCAAGCTCTTTCGCTGTCTGCGCCTGACGGGAACGCACCGCCATGCCCACGCGTCAATCCGCAGATGTCCCAGGAGATTGTCGGGGGCCGATCGTAGATTGACGATTCGTCAAGTCTCGATCGTCCGGATCGTCGGTCAAATCGTCGATCGGCAGATCGCAGGTTGACGATATCAACCCTGCGATTCGTCCTCATTCGCTCCAATCCGATCTTCGGCGGTCGCGATCGGATCGTTGGGCAGGCCGTTCTCGTCCAGACCGTCGCCGTTCGGGTTCCCGGGCTGTTCGTCGCTCGGGCGGTTTCCCTCGGTCGCCCCTTTGTGAGCGTCGGGATCGTCTTGCTGCTTGGTGGTCATCGTTGTCACGAAGGGTCTCCTCCCGCGAGCTCCGCGGTGGGAAATGGCTGAGTTTGCTGCTGCTATAATCAGCGGATGCCCGAACGAACGCTGGCCATCATCAAGCCCGACGCCGTGCAAGGACGGCTCGCGGGCCGGATCATCCAACGCATCGAGGAAGAGGGATTCCAGATTCGTGCCATCCGTCGCGTCCACCTGACGAAAGCCCAGGCGGAGGGGTTCTACGCGGTGCATCGCGAACGGCCTTTCTTCGCCAGCCTCACCGCGTTCATGTCGTCGGGGCCGTCGATTCCGCTGGTGCTCGAAGCGCCGGATGCGATCAAGAAATGGCGGACCCTCATGGGAGCGACCGATCCGGCGAAAGCCGAAGCCGGCACGCTGCGGAAGGACTTCGCCGCCTCGATCGAGCGCAACGCGACGCATGGATCCGATGCACCAGAAACCGCGGCGTATGAAATCGGCTACTTTTTCGCAGGCATCGAATTGATTTAGCGGGTCGGGCGGGTCGGGTCTCGAACGACGTGTGATCGGAGAGCCAAATGGGGAAGCTGATCGTTCTGATCGGGCTCGGGATCACGGGGGTTGGGCTGCTGGTGATGCTCGGCGTGCCGTTTGGGCGGCTGCCGGGCGACATCGCGGTTCGGCGCGGAAACCTCTCGTTCTATTTTCCGCTGGCAACCTCCATCATTCTGAGTATCCTTCTGACGCTCATCCTCGCACTCTTCAGGCGCTAGCGGACGTTCTGCGTTCCGTGACGTTCTGCGTGCGCCGGGCTGTGTTGGGCGTCGAACGTCGAACGTCGAACGTCGAACGTCCGAACGCCGAACGCCGAACGCCGAACGTCGAACGTAGAACGGCCGAACGTAGATTGGAGAATCGGACGAGTGACCATCAAATCGGACGGTTGGATCAAGCGCATGGCGCTCGCCCACAAGATGATCGAGCCCTTCGTCGACTCGCAGACGCGCAACGGCGTCATCTCCTACGGGGTCTCGTCGTACGGCTACGACATCCGCGTGGCCGACGAATTCAAAGTCTTCACCAACGTCTACAATACCGTTGTCGATCCGAAGAACTTCGATCCGAAATCGTTCGTGGACATCAAGGCCGATGTCTGCATCATCCCGCCGAATTCCTTCGCGCTGGCGCGGACGATCGAGTATTTCCGCATTCCGCGTGACGTGCTGACGGTCTGTCTTGGCAAATCCACCTACGCCCGCTGCGGGATTATCGTCAACGTGACGCCCTTCGAGCCGGAATGGGAGGGGCACGTCACGATCGAGATTTCGAACACGACGCCGCTGCCGGCCAAGATCTACGCCAACGAAGGCATCGCCCAGGTCGTGTTCTTCCAGAGCGACGAGCCGTGCGAGGTGTCGTACCGGGACAAGAAGGGGAAATATCAGGCGCAGCGCGGCGTCACGCTGCCGAAAATCTAGGGATTGGGCGCCTCCCGGCAAGCCGGGCGCCAGCCGTGTCTCCCTTGACCGCTGCAGGACTCACGTGCAAAACTTAATCGTTTCCAGATGGTTCTGATGGTTGCCGCCTGTTCGGTTACATGGAAAAACTAGTCGAGCGCGAATCTGCAGCTCGAACCCCGCTGGTCGCTGCGCCTGCCCTCGCCGTTCAATTCTTTGTGATCCCGTTGATCGTCGTTGGGGTGACGGTGCTGGCCTATTTGGGTTTTCGATCGATGCTGGCCGACGACCGCTTACCGCAGGACTACCTGACCGAGATTCGCACCGGCGGGGCGAACCGGCAGTGGCCCGCAGCGTACGAGCTGTCCCGGTTGATGAGCGATCCGAAGGTCCGCGCGGACCGCGCGCTGGCACCGGCGCTCGTCCGGGCGTTCGAGGAAGCGCGCGGCGGCGATCCCCGCGTGCGGCGCTACCTGGCGCTGGCCATCGGACGTCTCGAGCCGCCGCTTCCGGCTGGGGCTGTTCCAGCGCTCGTCGCCTCGCTCGACGAGCCGGCCACCTCCTGGGAGCCCGACTGGTTCTCCCGCTTCAACGGCTGGACCGAGATCGACATCAACGAAGCGCGGATCACGACTATCTGGGCGCTGGGGTCCTCAGGTGATCCCGCTGTCGTTCCGCGCCTGCAGCTGCTGATGGAGTCGGCCGACGCCGGCATTCGGAAGATGGCCGTTTATGCACTGGGGGCGCTGCCAGGTGAAGCGCCGCTCGGCCCGCTGCGGAAGGGGCTCGGCGACGAAGTGCCCGATGTCCGCTGGAATGCGGCGATCGGGCTCGCACGGCACGGCAACCACGAAGGGGTGGGGGTGCTCCGGCAGATGCTCGACCGCAGCTACGTCGAGCAGACGGTGACGCGCGAGGTCCGGCTGGATGCGGACGTGGATCCGGTGGCGGACGTCATCATCGGCGGGCTGCGCGCACTCGCGGCCCTGAAGGACGGGAGCCTGAGGGCCTCGATGGAGCAGCTGAGCCAGCAGGATCCCAGCATGAAAGTCCGGCAGGCGGCATTCGAAGCGCTGAGAGTCATCGGCGCGCCGGCAGTCTCGTGAGCTGGGTGCGGTTGGTGAATTTGGTTGGCAACGGCGGCGGGCTTGTGAAATATTCCACTTGTCATGGCGCAGTGTTCGAAGTCGCACATCCGCCCCGTCGCCAATTCGCCAGTTTCTTTATGAGGCGGCATGTCTGACGACAACCCGGAAACACCCGCGCCGACAATCGTTCCCCAGACGGGTGAGGCGACCCGCGCGACGGCCACTGCCGGCGCGCCGGCCGCGGGAACGACAGCGGGCGCGCCGCCGACCGGCGCGAACCCCGCGGCGGCGCCTCGCGCCACGACGACGCCTCTGGCGCGTCCGGCCCCCGCTGCTTCGACGCCCGGGGCGGCCCATGCCCCGGCGGCGGCCGCACGGCCGGCACCCGCGCCGAAACCTCCAGCGCCGCCTGCGCCCGATCTGACCGGTCTCACGACCACCGTGGCTTCGCCTGGCGGCGCGGCCGCCAAGGCGGCGGCGCCGGCCAAGGCGGCGGTGCCCGCGGCGGCCAAGACCTCGAAGCGGGATGCGGACGACACGTCGCCCCTGCTGACGCGCCGGGCCTGGATGGGGCTGGCGTGGGGCACGTTCACCGCGGCATCGGCTGCGGCGCTGGCCGCCACCGGCCGATTCATGTTCCCCAACGTCCTCAACGAGCCGCCGCAACAGTTCAAGGCGGGCTTTCCGACCGAGTACGGTCCGGGCGTGGACGAGCGGTGGAAGGAAAAATTCGGGGTGTGGATCGTCCGGACGCCGGACGACGTGGTCGCGCGGTCGAGCGGCTTCTATGCGTTGCTCGTCACCTGCACCCATCTGGGCTGCACGCCGAACTATCTGTCGGCCGAAGCGAAGTTCAAGTGCCCGTGCCACGGCAGCGGGTTCCGGACCACCGGCATCAACTTCGAAGGCCCGGCCCCGCGACCGCTCGAGCGCGCGCGCATCGTGCTGGCCGACGACGGGCAGCTCCTCGTCGACAAGGCGAGGAAGTTTCAGTACGAGCTCGGGCAGTGGGCGGATCCGGAAGCGTTTTTGAAGGTGTGATTGGCAGTTGTCGTAGTCGACAGAACGGTTGACAGTTGACAGTCCCGGTCGAGAACCGACTGCGAGCTGTTCGAAAGACTGTGCTGGACTGTCGACTGTGAACTGTCAACTGTGAACGATCCCAAAATGGCTGATACAAAAACCGTTGTCCCGAAGGAAAGCGCGCCCGTCAGGTTCTGGAACTGGCTGACCGAGACGCAGGTTTGGACGTCGATCTTCCGGCACGGGCGGCCGAACAGCGACCGCAACCGCGTGCTGGTGATGCTGTCGAACGTGTTCCTGCACCTGCACCCGGTCCGTCTGCGGAAGTCTGGCGTCAAGCTCCGCTACACCTGGTGCATGGGCGGGATGAGCTTCTTCCTGTTCCTGTCGCTCACGCTGACCGGCCTTCTCTTGATGTTCTACTACCGGCCCACTCTCGAGTACGCCTACACCGACATCGTCGGCCTCCGGGAGCATGTGCCGCTCGGCATCATGCGCGAGATGCACCGGTGGGGTGCGCACGCGATGGTGATCACCGTGTGGCTGCACATGTTCCGCGTGTTCATGACCGGGTCGTACAAGCCGCCGCGCGAGTTCAACTGGTCGGTCGGCGTGATCATGCTGGTGCTCACGCTGCTGCTGTCCTTCACCGGCTATCTGCTCCCGTGGGATCAGCTGGCCATCTGGGCCATCACGGTCGGGTCTAACATGGCGCGCGCGACCCCTTTTCTCGGCCATGAAGGCCCGGGCGCCGCGCTGCTGCGGCTGGGCGACGTGCCGCTGATCCACGCCTACGACGATGCGAGGTTTGCGCTGCTCGGCGGATCGTTTGTCGGCGAAGGTGCGCTGCTGCGGTTCTACGTGCTGCACTGTGTCGGGCTGCCGCTCGGCATCGCCGTGCTGATGGCGGTGCACTTCTGGCGGGTGCGGAAGGACGGCGGCATCTCGGGGCCGCTCTAGGCCGTGGGCGCTGCTGGGTTCGGTGTGCCGCGTTCGCCGCTCTCGCGTCGTACGTCGGGCGCACGTCGAACCGTTTACGTCGAACGGCGCACCCCGACCGGAGCACGGATTCGGTAGCACGAGGTTTTTGGAGGACGCGTGGGCTTCATCAAAGGCATATTCAACGCCATCGCCGACCCGCGGCTGTTTTTCCTGCTCGCCGTGGGCGCGCTGGCGGTGATGATCTGGAAGCGTGAGCTGTTCGCGACCAACGCTGCCGGCTACGGCCTGCTCGGGTTCCTTGGCCTCTTTTTCGTCTTCGGATCGTTCGACGACAATTTCCGCCTGATCATCACGAAACCGGACAACGTGCCGATCGTCGGGTTGATCTTCTTCCTGATTTTCCTGACCTGGTACGCGATGCGCGAGGCGGTGCGGAACGATCAGCGGATTGCCGCCGGGCACGGGCCGATCGAGAAGGCGGAATCCGACCGCGTGTGGGTCTGGCCCGACCTCGTGTATACCGAGCTCATCTCGCTGATCGTCTGCTCGGTGATTCTGATTCTCTGGTCGGTGTTTCTCAAGGCACCCCTCGAGCAGCCGGCCAATCGCTCGGTGACGCCGAACCCTTCGAAAGCGCCGTGGTACTTCCTCGGCCTGCAGGAAATGCTCGTGTATTTCGATCCGTGGCTGGCCGGCGTGGTGCTGCCCGGACTGATCATCGCCGGGCTGATCGCGATTCCGTACGTCGACAAGAATCCGAAAGGCAACGGCTATTACACCTTCAACGAGCGTAAGACCGAGATCACGCTCTTCCTGTTCGGCTTCGTGATCCTGTGGTCCTCGCTGATCGTGCTCGGCACCTTCCTGCGCGGTCCGAACTGGAACTTCTTCGGCCCCTTCGAGTTCTGGGACATCCACAAGCTCGAAGCCCTGGTCAACGTCAACTTGTCCGAGTACATCTGGATGCGGGGACTCCGCATGGGGCTGCCGACCAACTGGCTCGTGCGGGAGATCTTCGGTATCCTGTTCGTGCTGGCGTATGTGTTCGTCGTGCCCGTGGTGCTCGCGAAGTCGACGTTCAAGCACTTCTACGAAAAGCTCGGCGCGCCGCGCTACTATGTGACGGCGTTTCTGTTCCTGATGATGATGGCGCTGCCGATCAAGATGCTGATGCGGTGGATCTTCAACCTGAAGTACATCGTGGCCATCCCTGAATTCTTCTTCAACATCTGATCATGGCTGACAAGAAGAGCGTCGGGCACGCTTACAACATCGACTTCCTGAACGTGGTCTTCGCCGCGTCCAGTGTGTTCCTCTTCATCGCCGTCATCTGGATGGTGTGGGACGACTTCGACCGCGAGTGGAAGAACACCCAGCGCCGGTTCGTCCAGCTCGAAACCGAGGTGACGCAGGCCAGCCTCGAACGGGCGACCCGCGGCGTCGATCAGAAGAAGCTGGCGGATCTGGAAGCCAAGCTGGCGGCCGCGGAGAAGGCGGTGGGCGGCAACCAGGAGAAGATCGACGAGCTGCGCTCGCAGTTGAGGGCCATCGACGCACGGCTCGCCCGCGAGTCCCAGGACTACCAGTTCACCAAGGCGACCTTCGATCAGGACAAGTACGACTTCGAGGCTTCACGCAGCGCCGGCGCCTCGAACGCCGCGCGCAAAGGCGAAGCCGTCGCGGCGCTCGAAAAGCGCATGACCGAGTTGTTGATGCAGGTCCAGAAAACGGAGGCCGAGCGCGCGGCCCTGCAGCGGCAGTTGGCGGATCTCAACGGCGAGGTGGGAAAGATCCAGGCACAGATCACCGAGCTGCACCTGGACGAGAATCGGCTGCGCACGCGGCTCGGCGTCATCGCCCCGAGCCTGGTCAAGGACTACTTCCGGAACGCCCCCCTCCTCGACTTCATGGCGCCGACGCTCAAAGTTCAACAGATCATCCTGCCGAATGTCGTCGACGATGTGAACTTCACGCGGGTGGCGAAGATGGATCGCTGCCAGACGTGCCATCTGGCGATCGATCGCGTGGGCTACGAGAAGTTTCCGCAGCCGTTCACGACCCACCCCAACCTGGCGACGTATCTTGGCAGCAACTCGCCGCATCCAATGGATCAGGTCGGCTGTACCGTCTGCCACGAAGGCATGGGGCAGTCGGTCAGCTTCCGCGATGCCGCGCACATGCCGGCGACCGCCGAGCAGAAAACCAAGTGGGAAGAGGAATTCGACTGGGAAGAGCCGCATCTGTGGGACTACCCGATGCTGCCAAAGGGCATGACCGAAGCGTCCTGCGCCAAGTGCCACAGACAGGAAGTGTTCGTCCCGAAAGCCGAGGCGCTGAATATCGCCTACTCGACGTACGAGCGCGCCGGCTGCTACGCCTGTCACAAGACGCGCGGGTTCGAAAATCTCCGGAAGCCGGGCCCGATCCTCACCAGGATCGACTCGAAGCTGACGCCGGAGTGGGTGAAGACCTGGATCCGCAACCCGAAGGCCGTCAAGCCGACCACCTGGATGCCCCGCGTCTGGTACAACTCGAACTCCAGCTCGCCGGAGGACGCCGTCAGGAACGAGGTCGAGATCAACGCGGTCGTGGCCTATCTGTTCGCGAATAGCGAGAAGCATGAGGTCGAGGTGAAGAGCCCGCCGCGCGGCGACGCGAAAGCCGGCGAGCAGGTTGTGCGATCGATCGGCTGCCTGGGCTGCCACGTGCTCGACGAGAAGACCCGCGTCGAGGCCGGCCCGCATCGGACCTTCGGGCAGCCGCTGCAGAACCTCGGCAACAAGACTTCGTACGAGTGGATCTACAACTGGGTCCGGGACCCGAAGCACTACAGCCCCGCGACCTACATGCCGAGTCTGCGCCTCACCGACGCCCAGGTGGCCGACGTGGCGACGTTTCTGTCGGGGCTGAAGACGAGTGGGGGCGATCAGGCGAAGGCGACGCCAGATCAGGCCGCCGTCGACGAGGTCCTTTTCGGATACTACTATCCCGGCACGATGCCGTTCGACGCCGCAAAGGCGGCGGTGTCGAAGCTGGACGCGAATGCGAAGCAGGTGGAGCTCGGACGTCTGGCGATCAACAGGTACGGGTGCTTCAGCTGCCACGACATCAAGGGTTTCGAGAACACGCAGCCGATCGGCACCGAGCTCTCCGAAGAGGGCAGCAAGCTGGTGTCGCGGCTCGACTTCGCCTTCGTGCACGACATCCCGCACTCCTCGAAGCTGGAATGGTTCAAGGCCAAGCTCCACGATCCCAGAATCTTCGATCAGGGCCGTCAGCTGAGACCCGACGAAAAGCTGCGCATGCCGAACTGGGACTTCGCGGACGAAGAAATCACGCGGCTGCCGACGGCGATCATGAGCTTCCAGCGCGAGATTCAGCCGGCGCAGGCGCTGCCGGCGAAGTCGGCTCGTCGCGATTTCATGATTCAGGGACGCAACCTGACGCATCGCCGGAACTGCGTCGGCTGCCATACGATCGAAGGCGCGGGCGGCGACTACTTGAAGCTGGTGTCCGATCCGTCGCTCGGCCCGCCGAACCTGACGCCGGAAGGCGCGCGCGTTCAGCCGGACTGGCTGTATGCGTTCATTCGCGGACCGATCACGATTCGGCCCTGGCTCGACGTCCGGATGCCGACGTTCGGCCTCGACGATCGCAACATCAACGGGGTGATCCGGTATTTCGGCGCGGTCTCCAACAACATGGAGGCATTCCAGACGCACGAGATGTTGCGCACGGCGGCGAACACTGATGGTTCAGGCAAGGCGCTGTTCGAGCTGCTGCGGTGCCAGCAGTGCCATGTGCTCGGCGCCATTCCAAAGGACCAGCCCACCTCGAACCTCGCACCGGATCTCCGCATGGCGAGCGAGCGGCTGGAACCGGAGTGGATCCTCGACTGGCTCAAGAACCCGGCGGCGATTCTGCCCGGCACGCGCATGCCGGCATTCTGGCCGGATTACCCGAAGTCGTTCTATCCGCAGCTCGGAGGCAACGCGGAGGCGCAGATCCAAGCGATACGCGACTATCTGCTCACGTTCCGCGGCGGTCCGAGCCCGGTGGTCGGCACCAGATCGAGCGAACTGACGAGAGCAGGGCTCGCGAAGACACGGGAAGGACGCGAGGCCTTTCTCAGGTGCGTTCTTCGTGTCCTTCGTGACTTCGTGCGTTGGTGCTCGTCCTCCCCGCTATAATCCAGTCACCACCTTGCCCACATCAACCAAGCCACCCGGGGGAACACGCGATTTTCTCCCGGACGACGTCCGCCGCCGCGAGTATGTCGTCGGCATCGTGCGCCGTGTCTACGAGCAGTACGGGTTCGAGCCGCTCGAGACGCCGGCGTTCGAGAACATCGAGACGCTCCTTGGCAAATACGGCGAGGAGGGGAACCGGCTCATTTTCAAGATCCTGCGCCGGGGCGAGCATGCGGGAACCGGCGAGGCGGATCTCGCCCTTCGCTACGATCTGACGGTGCCGCTGGCGCGCGTCGTCGCGCAGTACCAGAACGAGCTGCCGAGGTTCTTCAAGCGCTATCAGATCCAGCCGGTCTGGCGGGCGGATCGTCCGGCGCGGGGGCGTTTCCGGGAGTTCTACCAGTGCGACATCGACGCGATCGGCTCGACTTCGCCGGTCGTGGAGGCCGAGCAGTTGGGCGCGGTCAGCGAGGTGCTCACGAGATTGGGCTTCGGCGATTTCGTGATCCGCCTGAATCATCGCCTGGTGCTGTCCGGGCTTCTCGATGCGGCAGGAGTCGCTGACACCCAGCAGACCGACGCGCTGGTGGCGCTCGACAAGCTCGACAAGATTGGCGAGGAGGGGGTCGCCGACGAGTTCGCCGCGCGCGGAATCGAGCGGACGGTCGCGGAGACCTGCCTGAAAGCGTTCGACGGCGGCGCCGGACGAGTCGCCCACCGAGACGCTGGGACGGCTCGAACGGCTGCTCGGGGGCGGGGAAAGCGCGATCGCCAACCTCCGCGCCGTGGTTTCGCTGGCCGACTCTACCGCGGCCGCCGGCAAGCTGCGCGTCGATCTCAGCCTGGCGCGCGGGCTGTCATACTACACCGGCGCGATCATGGAGATTGCCGTGCCGGACCTGGCCGGCAGCCTCGGCGGGGGCGGACGCTACGACAATCTGGTCGGCATGTTCCTCGGTCGCGACGTGCCGGCGTGCGGCTTCTCGCTCGGCCTCGAGCGCATCATCGTCGTGATGACCGAGCGGACGATGTTTCCCGCGAAGGTGTCGCGCGCCGCGGTCGACGTGATGATCGCGGTGCTGCACGAGAATCTGCGTGCCGACGCGCTGCAGCTTGCGGCGGAGCTCCGGGCCGAGAAGCTGCGCGTCGATATCTATCCGGACGCAGGCTCGAAGCTCGACAAGCCGCTCAAGTACGCGTCGAGCCGCAACGTACCCGTCCTGGCGATCGTCGGTGAGGACGAACATGCGCGGGGGGAAGTCGCGGTCAGGGATCTGCAGACCCGGCAGCAGGAAAACGCGCCTCGCGCCAGTGCCGCCGCAATGGATTGCCAAGCGCGTCCGAATCGAACAGTGACGAATGGCTGAACACCTAGGCAACCTCGTTCGCACGCACACGTGTGGCGCCCTCCGGATGCCGGACGTCGGCAGGGATGCGATGCTGCTCGGCTGGGTGCACCGCGTCCGCGATCTGGGCGGCGTGGTCTTCATCGACATCCGCGATCGCGCCGGCGTGTCGCAAGTCGTCGTCCGCGACGATGAGCAACTGCTCGCGGTGGCCAAGCGGCTGCGGCCCGAATATGTGATCGCGGTGGGCGGTCTCGTCGAGCGGCGTTCGGCGGAGACGTTGAATCCCAAGCTCGCGACCGGCGAAGTCGAGGTGCTGGCGCGCGAGATCCGGCTGCTCAACGAGGCGAAGACACCGCCGTTCCAGATCGCCGAGGACTCTCCGGTGTCGGAGGACGTCCGGCTGCGCTACCGGTATCTCGACCTGCGGCGTCCGCGCCTGCAGCACAACTCGGCCTGCGGCACCGCGTGGCGTTCGCCGCGCGCCGCTATTTCGACGCGCACGGCTTCTGGGAGATCGAGACGCCGATCCTGACGAAATCGACGCCCGAAGGGGCGCGCGACTATCTGGTGCCGAGCCGCGTGCACCCGGGCGAGTTCTACGCGCTGCCGCAGTCGCCGCAGATCTTCAAGCAGATCCTGATGATCGCCGGGACCGATCGGTACTTTCAGATCACGCGGTGCTTCCGCGACGAGGATTTGCGCGCCGATCGCCAGCCCGAGTTCACGCAGATCGACGTCGAGATGTCGTTCGCGACGCCCGAACTCGTGTACGGCATCGTCGAGCCGCTGATGCAGGAGCTGTTCAAGGAGATCGGCCGCGAGATCGCGACACCCTTTCCGCGGATGCCCTACGCCGAAGCCATCGCCAAGTACGGGTCCGACAAGCCCGATGTGCGCTGCGGCCTCGCAGATCGCGGACCTGTCCGACGTATTTCGCGAGTCGGAGTTCCGCGTGTTCAAGCAGATCGTCGCGGAAGGCGGCGTCATCCGTGGGTTCGCCGTGCCGGGCGGCAACCGGTACACGCGCAGCCAGCTGGACGTCCTGGTCGATCAGGCGAAGCAGATGGGATTCAGCGGCTTGATCTGGATCCGTCCCGGCGAGCCGCCGGTCAGTTCGGTCAAGGCGTTGAGCGAGGCGACGCTTCGCCCTGCGCTCGAGCGGACGGGCGCCGGGCCGGACGACCTGCTTCTGATGGCCGGCGGTGCCGCGGACGCCACGTCGAAGTTGCTCGGTCAGCTGCGGCTGGCGATTGCGAAGAAGGACAACCTGCTCAACGCGGACGAGTTCGCGTTCCTCTGGGTGACCGATTTTCCGTTGCTCGAATGGAACGGCGACGAGCAGCGGTGGTTCTCGATGCACCATCCGTTCACCTCGCCCGCCGACGAGGACATCGCCAAGCTCGAGAGCGATCCGGGCGCCGTGCGTGCGAAGGCATACGACCTCGTGCTCAACGGGAGCGAGATCGGCGGCGGCAGCATCCGAATTCACGACGCGCGACTCCAGTCGCGCATCTTTCAGCGCCTCGGCATCAGCAGCGACGAGGCGGCGGCCCGTTTCGGGTTCTTCCTGGAAGCGCTCGAGTACGGCACGCCCCCGCACGGCGGCATCGCCCTCGGGCTCGATCGAATCGTCGCGCTGCTGGCTGGCGAAGCGTCGATTCGCGAAGTCATCGCCTTCCCCAAGACTGCCAACGCCATCGATCTGATGGCGGGCGCGCCCTCGCCCGTCGACGCTAAACAGTTGAGGGACCTGCACTTGCGGCTCCAGTCGGAGCGGCGTATAATCGATGGCTAAGTGTCTGTAAGGTAAGGAGATGCTGGACTGAAACGCATCACCGTTCCCGAGGCAGGAATCGAAACGCTCTTCGGCTCCTACGACGAGAACCTCAAGCACCTCGAATCGCTTTTCGGCGTCCGGATCCGCACTCAGGGCCATGACCTGCTAGTGGATGGCGATTCCCCCGGTCCAGAGAACGTGGATCGAATCGTCGGCCAACTCTCCTCACTGCTGCGCGAGGGCTGCAAGCTCTCGGACGCCGACGTCAAGACGGCAGCCGACCTCGTCGCCCGGGATCAGACGATCGATCTGCGCGAGCACTTCCTGAAGGGGAGTGTCACGGCTGCCGGCAAGCGCCGCGTTGCGCCAAAGACCATCAACCAGCGGAAATACCTCGACGCGATCGAAGCCAACGACATTGTCTTCGGCATTGGCCCGGCCGGCACCGGCAAGACCTACCTTGCGATGGCGCAGGCCGTCTCGTTTCTGGTTGCGAAGAAGGTCAGCCGTATCATCCTGGCGCGGCCGGCGGTGGAAGCGGGGGAGAAGCTCGGCTTCCTGCCGGGTGACCTGCAGGAGAAAGTGAACCCCTACCTGCGGCCGCTGTACGACGCCCTCTACGACATGCTCGACGTCGAACGCGTCGGCCGCTACATCGAGCGCGGGACGATCGAGATCGCGCCGATCGCCTTCATGCGTGGCCGGACGCTGAACGATTCGTTCGTCATTCTCGACGAGGCGCAGAACACGACGTCGGAGCAGATGAAGATGTTCCTGACGCGCCTCGGCTTCGGGTCCAAGGCGGTCATCACAGGCGACATCACGCAGATCGACTTGCCCTCCGGCAAGACCTCGGGCTTGATCGAGGCGATGAAGGTCGTGAACGCGATCGAGGGCATCTCGTTCATCTACTTCGACGACCGGGACGTCGTCCGTCACAAGCTGATTCAGCAGATCGTCAAGGCGTACGAGGCATTTTCTGGCGGAAACGGCGTCCCCCGGTCGGGAAAATCGTCGTAATTGCCATGGCTCCCGGCGACCGAAGTCGCGTGCCCCGTCGTTCGATGGAAATGGGGACGGCCGTCCCAGCTTTGTCCGTCGTCGTGACCGACGAGCGCGGCCGCCCGGCCCTTTCCGGCGGCCTGGCCCGCTGGCTGACCCGCGTGGCGCCGGCCAGTGCACGTGGCGCGGTCGGCATCGCGCTCGTGAGCGACGCACGCGTCAGGGCCCTGAACCGCACGTACCGGGGACAGGACCACGCGACCGACGTGCTCAGTTTTCCGGCCGCTGATTCCCTGTCCTCAGCTCCGCTCCCGAACCAAACAGGCAAGCCCCGCGGCCCCACCAGGCCTCGGACTTCCCGATCCCGTTTGCGGATCGGACACATGAGCTTGCGGGGGGCGGTCTACCTGGGCGATATCGTGATCGCTCGCGGCGTGGCTCGACGGCAGGCCCATGTCGCGGGCCACGACGAGCTGACCGAGCTTCGCGTGCTGGCGCTGCATGGTCTGCTCCACCTGCTGGGATACGACCACGAGCGCGATGAGGGGATGATGGCGCGGGTGGAGCGCCGGTTGCGGCGGAAGGGTGGATTGGCCGAGGGCTTGCTGGATCGCTCGGCGGCTCGGCGTGTTACCCCCGGGTCCCTGGGGCCTTCCGCCCCTCGACCCTTCGACCTTCCGACGCTCCGACACGGTCAGGGCGGTCCCGTGCACCGTCGAGGGGCGGCCAGACGATGATCCCGCTGTTGATTTTCCTGCTCGCGTGCCTCGCGGTCTATCTGGGCGCGATCGAAGCCGCTTTCAGTGCGCTGATGCGTCTGTCGCTCCGGCTGACAGCGGAGCGGAGCGGCCGGCCCGGAGCGCTGAGCGTCTACCTGGACGATCCCGTCCTGCTGTTCGTACCGGTCCGCCTGCTGCTGGGCCTGGCGAACGCGGCGGCAACCGCGCTGCTGGCGCGCGCGATCGGGGTCGAGCGGCCCGAGAGCCTGATGATCGTGATCGTCAGCGTCGTTGCTTTCGTGGTGCTCTTCGAACTCTTGTTGCCGCTGCTTATCGTCCGGCGCGATCCGGAGCGTGTGCTGGAACTCCTCTTGCCGTCGTTCAGCCCGGTCGCCCGGGCTCTGGCGCAGCTTACCTATTGGACCTCCCGGCCCGTGATGGCGCCGCCCCGTTCGCCGTCGCCCCAGCAATCCGACGATGAGGCGGCGGCAGATCCCGGCGCGCCGGTGGAGGCGTATCTCACCGCCGCAGAGCAGGAAGGCGTCATTCAAGGCGAGGAACGCCTTCTGCTGCAGAGCATCGTCGACTTCGGCGACACGCTCGCCCGCGAGGTGATGACGCCGCGCCCCGACATCGTCGGCATCCGCGAGAACGCGACGATCGGCGAACTGCGCGCCCTGTTCCGTGAACAGGAGTACTCACGGTTTCCGGTGTTCAAGGACAGCCTCGACAACATCGCGGGCTTTGTGTTCGTGAAAGATCTGGTCGCCCTCGATTGCTCCGACGACACCGGGCCGATCAAGACACTCCTTCGTCCGGCGGTAGTGGTGCCGGAAAGCAAGCGGATTCCGGAGCTGCTGAAGCAGTTTCAGCGACAGCAGACCCAGATTGCCATCGTCGTGGACGAATACGGCGGCACCGCGGGGCTCGTCACGATCGAGGACATGCTCGAGGAGATTGTCGGCGAAATTCGCGACGAGTACGACGTGGAGTCCGAGCCGATCGTCGACGAGGGAGGCGGCCGCTTCGTCGTCAACGCCAAGGTGGACATCGACGAGGTCGCCCAGCGGCTTGGTGTCCGCATCGCGCGCGAAGGGTTCGAAACCGTCGGCGGCTATCTGCTGACGCACCTCGGGCGCGTGCCGGCGGTAGGCGAACGGGTCGAAATCGACGGGCTCCTCGTGGACGTGCTCGAAGTGGAGCGGCGGCGCATCCACAAGGTCCGCATCATGCCCGGCGAGGCGGTCCCGGCGCCCGCAGGAGAGAAGACCGTTTGAAAGTCGGATTCATCTCGTTCATCGGCCGTCCCAATGCGGGCAAGTCGACGTTGTTGAACCGGTTGGTCGGCGCCAAACTGGCCATCGTCTCCGACAAGCCACAGACGACCCGGACGCGCATCCTTGGCGTCAAGAACTATCCCGACGCTCAGGCGATCTTTCTCGACACGCCCGGCATCCATCGCCCGCTCCACCGGATGAACGTGCGGATGGTGGATACGGCGCTCGACACGATGAGCGAAGTCGACGTGCTGGGCGTCGTCGTCGATGCCGCCGAGCCGCCTGGGAAAGGCGACCGGTTCGTGCTCGATCTGCTCAAGGACGTAACGACGCCGGTCTTCCTGATCCTCAACAAGATCGATCTCATCAAGAAGTCGAAGCTGCTGCCGATCATCGACCGGTACCGGCAGGAGGGGCCCTTCGCGGAGATCATCCCGATCTCGGCGTCCACCGGGGACGGCGTCGATCGCCTGGAACGGCTAATCGTCGAGAGCCTGCCCGAGGGCGAGCGTCGGTACGCCGAGGATTACCTGACCGATCAGCCCGAGCGTTTTCTTGCAGCCGAGATCGTGCGTGAAAAGCTGCTGCAGTTCACGCACGCGGAGATCCCGTTTTCGAGCGCCGTGGTGGTCGATCGCTTCGAGGAGCCGGCCGAAGGACAGCCGATTCTGCGTCTCTACTGCACGATCGTTGTCGAGCGGGAATCGCAGAAGCCGATCGTCGTCGGCAAGGGCGGCGCGATGATCAAGCGCATCGGCACCGCCGCGCGAGAGGAGCTCGAGCGGTTCTTCTCGGCACGCGTGTATCTCGACCTCCACGTCCGCGTGAAGGCAGAGTGGCGGGAGGACGATCGCGTGCTGGGAGAGATTGGGATCGGGAGCAAGAACGAATAGCCGATCAGCTCTCAGCCGTCAGCTCCGGGGAGCTCGCGGTTGCAGACAGCCTGTCGGCTGGCTGAGAGCCGAGAGCTGGAAGCTGAGAGCTTCTGCAATATAGTTACGGGTGTGAGCCCCTTCTGAGATGCCGCTCTACACTGCCGACGCGCTGATTCTGCGAACCTACAAGCTTGGTGAGTCGGATCGCATCGTCGTGTTCCTGACGCGCGATCGCGGCAAGAAACGGGGGGTGGCCAAGAACGCCCGGCAGAGCCGCCGCCGGTTCGGCGCAGGCCTCGAGCCGATGACGTGCGGCCGTGTGTCATACATGGAGCGCGAGCGCCGCGAGCTGGTGCTGCTGCACTACGTCGAGCCCACGCGGTCGCCGCTCTCGGCGGTGGACGGCGAGGCGCTCGGCTATGTGGGCTACTTCGCGGAGCTGATCGACGAATGGGCGCAGGACGCCGATCCGAACGAGACGCTGTTTCGGCTCGGTTCGTCGGTCATGGAGGCGATCGGCGCAGGGGTGCCGATCGACCCGCTGGCGCGGTATTTCGAGTACTGGCTGCTGCGGCTGCAGGGCGTCTATGCGGCGGATCCGCGGGCGTCGGACGGCGCGCACGCGTTCCTGACCGCGGCCCGCTCGTGCAGCCCGTTTGCCGTGGCGGGGGTCCCCACGTCTCCGCCGGTGCTACGGGAGCTCGAAGCGTCGCACCGCGCGCTGATTCGGATGCACCTCGAAAAGGACCTGAAGTCGGTGAAAGTATTGAGTGAAATACGACGATAGCAGCGCATATCCGATCGACGATCGAATCGTCGACAATCCATCGGCCGATCTGCAGATTCATCGTCGATCGCCACATCGTCATTGAAGATGACATCTCGATCCCCAAAAATCGTAGATTGAAGATCGAATGACCTTCCAAGGCCTCATTCTGAAGTTGTCGGAGTTCTGGGCGTCCCGGGGGTGTGCGCTCCAGCAGCCGCTCGACATCGAAGTCGGTGCCGGAACCATGCACCCGGAGACGTTTCTCCGCGTCCTGGGGCCCGGCCACTGGAACGTGGCTTACGTGCAGCCGTCGCGGCGGCCGGCGGACGGGCGTTTCGGTGAAAATCCCAACCGTCTGTTCAAGCACCATCAATTTCAAGTGATCCTCAAGCCGGCCCCCGACGAGGTCCAGCAGCTGTACCTCGAGAGCCTCGAGGCCTGCGGCATCAACCCCAGACAGCACGACATCCGGTTCGAGGAAGACAACTGGGAGTCGCCGACTCTCGGCGCCTGGGGTATCGGCTGGCAGGTGATGTTCGACGGCCTCGAAATCTCGCAGTTCACCTATTTCCAGCAGGCGGGCGGCATGGAGCTGTCGCCGATCTCCGCAGAGCTCACCTATGGGCTCGAGCGGATTGCGATGGCGCTGCAGCGAGTCGACAGCGTGTACGACCTCGAATGGGCGCCAGGGGTGAAATACGGCGAGGTGCGGCTGCGCGAGGAGGTCGAGCAGTCGAAGTACGTCTTTGGCCGCGTCGACATGCCGGAGGGGGAGTTCGGCGCGTTTCATCGCGATATGTTCGACAGGTATTTCCGGTTTACAGAGGTGCTGCTGGCCAACGGATTGATCTGGCCTGCGCTCGAGCACTGCCTCAAGTGCTCTCATCTGTTCAACATCCTGGACTCGAGCAACAGCATCGGGGTCACCGAACGGACCGCCTATATCCTTCGCGTGCGGCAGCTCGCGGTCGGGATCGCCAAAGCGTACGTCGGCGAGACCGCGCAGAAAGCGGCGGTCTGACATGGATCGAGAACTCCTGCTCGAAATCGGGTGCGAAGAGCTGCCGGCCAGCTGGCTGCCGGACTTGACGCAGCAGATTGGCGATGTGGTTCTGGCCGAGCTCCGCGGCCACCGCCTGACTCCAGAAGCGCCTGCCGAGACGTATAGCACCCCCCGACGCCTTACCGTGCGGGTGGCCAAGGTGGCCGAGCGGCAGAGCGACCTCGAGGAGATCGTGAACGGGCCACCCGTCTCGGCGAGCTTCGCGGCCGACGGCACGCCCACCGCTGCCGCCGCCGGGTTTGCGGCGCGGCAGGGCGTCGACCTCGCGGCGCTCGAGCGTGTTGACACGCCGAAGGGCATCTACCTCGCCTACCGCAGGAAACAGCGCGGCAAAACTACTGTGGATGTGCTGCCCCGCGTCCTTGGTGGAACGCTGCGCAGCCTGACGTTCCCGAAGCTGATGCACTGGGACGCCCTGCTCGAAGACGGCCGCGGCGAGCTGCTGTTCGGCCGTCCGATCCGCTGGATCCTGTTTCTGTACGGCGGACGCGTCGTGCCGTTCACGATTTCGCGGCAGCCGGCGGCGCAGACGGGACAGGTTCAGGAGGTCAATTCGGGCGCCGTCACCTATGGCCACCGGTTTCTGACGACGAGCGGCCGTGCCGGACGCGCCATCAAGGTCCGCTCGTTCGACGAGTATCGCGCCCGGCTCCTCGAGAACTTCGTGATGCTCGAACGCGCCGAGCGCCATAACAAGATCGCACGCGAGCTCGATGCGAAGGCACAGCGCCTGCAGGGCCGCGTCAGCCGGGCCGTCCGGGGCGACTCCGGCCTGCTGCAGGAGGTGCCCGACCTCGTGGAATACCCGTCTGTGATCGCCGGTACGTTCGGGGTGGAATTCCTCGAGCTCCCGGACGAGGTGCTGACGACGACATTGATTCATCATCAGCATTACTTTCCGGTCGAGTTCGAGGATGGAAAGCTGAAGAACGCGTTTCTCGCAGTCATCAACACCGAGCCGGACAACGAGCGGACGATCTCGAGAAATGCCGAACGGGTGGTCGGAGCGCGGCTTCGCGACGCCCGCTTCTTCTGGGAGGGCGACCGGCAAGCGACGCTCGACTCGCAGGATCGATCGGCTCGGCGACGCTGCTGTTTCACAAGAAGCTCGGGACGTACAAGGAAAAGGCCGAGCGGATCGCGCGGCTTGCGCGCTGGATCGCGAAAGAGGCGTTCGGTGCGTCCGACGAGACAGCCGCGCACGCCGCGCACGCGGCGCGGCTCGCCAAAGCCGATCTCACGACGGACATGGTGCGCGAGCTCACGGAGCTCCAGGGGATCATGGGCGGCATCTACGCGCGGGCGGAGGGACTTCCCGAGGCCGTCTGGAAGGCGATTTACTTCCACTATCTGCCCGTGGGTGTCGAAGCCGACGCCCCGCCCTCGCGAGCGCAGCTCGGACATGGCTGCCGTCAGCTGGGCCGCCGTCTCGCTGGCCGACAAGCTGGATACGATTGTCGGCCTCTTCGCCGCGGGCGAGAAGCCCACCGGCTCGCGCGATCCGTACGGGCTTCGCCGCGCGGCGCAGGGCGTGATCAAACTCCTGGTGGACATCGAGCCGCTGACAGGGCTGACCCATGCGGCCGGCGCTTGGTCCGATGCTGTGGAGGGCGCGCGAAGAGCTGGTCGAGAAGCTGAAGCTCGCGCCCGTGACCCAGGAGGAGAAGGAGCAGCTGTGGCTCTTCTTCATGGAGCGGCTGCGGCACCTGATGCAGACCAGAGGGCTGGGCACCGAGGAAATCCAGGCGATTACCGGGCAGGCCTCGTTCATCGATTCGGTCAACGCCGCCGACTTGCAGGACCGGGTGCGTGAGCTGGCCAGAGGCCGAAACACCCCGGCCTTTGCCCTGGTCGCCGAAGCGTATAAGCGCGCGAACAACATCGTCGAGTCCGCGTGGGGCTCGAGGCAGACACGGAATCAGCCTGGGGACTGCGCGCGGACCGGCTGCAGGAGCCCGCCGAGATCCAGCTGCGGACAGCCATGCAGCGCATGGGCGCCGATATCAGGTCCGCGCTGGAAAGGAGGGATCCCGCGCGGGCTTTGGCGGCCATTGCGTCGATTCAGCCCGAATTGGCCAGATTCTTCGACGAGGTTCGGGTCATGGTCGACGATCCGGCGCTTCAGGAGGCGCGGCTCGCGCTGCTGGCGGAGGTCCGCGACCAGATTTCGGAGTTCGGGAACATCTCCGGGCTTGCCCCCGAGCAGGCATGAGGCCGAAGGGAACGCCAGTCGAGAGCCAGTGAAGATAGAATGATGCCCGCTGCGTTGAGCGTTGTTCATCACCGGGTTACCCACTTACCAGATTCGCGGAGTTGAGATGGCCAAGAAGCGGAAACACGTCTACTTTTTCGGCAGCGGAAAGGCCGACGGCAATCGCACGATGAAAGAGCTGCTCGGGGGCAAAGGGTCGGGTCTCGCCGAGATGACGAACGCGGGCCTGCCGGTGCCGCCGGGATTCACGATCTCGACCGACGTCTGCACCATCTACTACGAGCAGAAGGCGAAGAATTCCCGCCGCGATCGATCGCGAGATCGACGAGAACCTGAAGAAGCTCGAGAAGGCCGCCGGCGCAAAGCTCGGATCGACCGACAGGCCGCTGCTCGTCTCCGTTCGGTCGGGGGCGAAGTTCTCGATGCCCGGGATGATGGACACGATCCTCAATCTCGGACTGAACGACGATGCGGTCGAAGGGCTGAAGCGACGGACCGGGAACGGCCGATTCGCCTTCGACAGCTACCGCCGGTTCATCCAGATGTTCGGCAACGTCGTTCTCGAGATCCCGAAGGAGGCGTTCGAGCACGAGCTCGAAGCGATGAAGCGATCGCACGGCGCGAAGCTGGACACGGATCTCGACGAGCAGGCGCTGCGCGATGTCGTCTCGCGTTACAAGGAAATCGTGAAAGCGCGCGCCGGCCGCGCGTTCCCGCAGGACCCGGGCGTCCAGCTCCAGATGGCCAGAGACGCCGTGTTCCGCTCCTGGATGAACCCGCGCGCCAAGGAATACCGCCGTATTTACGACATCCCGGACCATATCGGCACGGCCGTGAACATCCAGATGATGGTGTTCGGCAACACCGGCGACCGGTCCGGCACGGGGGTCGGCTTCACCCGGAATCCGGCGACCGGAAAAAAGGAGTTCTACGGCGAGTTCCTGATCAACGCGCAAGGGGAGGACGTCGTCGCCGGCATCAGAACGCCGCAGCCGATCCGCGAGCTTGAAAAGGTGATGCCGAAGGCCTACAAGCAGCTGCGCGAGATCACGACGCGACTGGAGAGGCACTACAAGGACGTTCAGGACTTCGAGTTCACGATTCAGGACGAGCGGCTGTACATGCTGCAGACGCGCAGCGGCAAACGCACCGGCTACGCGGCGATCGTCATCGCGACCGACATGGTCGCCGAGAAGCTGGTCACGCCCAAGGAGGCGGTGCTGCTGGTCGATCCCGAGTCGCTCAACCAGCTGCTGGCGCCGGGCTTCGATCCGGACGAGTGGCGGAAGATCCCGACCGCGACGAGAGGCATTCCGGCCTCGCCGGGCGCGGCGAGCGGCCAGGTCGTGTTTTCAGCCGACAGCGCGGTGGAGTGGACGCAACAAGGCAAACAGGTCGTGCTCGTCCGGCGCGAAACGGTGCCGGACGACATTCACGGCATGTTCGTCTCGCAGGGCATCCTCACCGCCACCGGCGGCATGACCTCGCATGCGGCGGTGGTCGGCCGCCAGATGGGAAAGCCGTCGGTGGTCGGCGCCGGCGGGCTGGAGATTCAGGAGTCGGCCAGGCAATTCAAGGTGAGCGGCCAGACGGTCAAGGAAGGCGATTACATTTCCTTCGACGGCTTGTCGGGTGAAGTGAAGATCGCGCGCATCGGCTCCAAGCCCAGCGAGATTCTGCAGGTGGTGACCGGTACGCTGACGGCGAAGCAGTCGGACATCTATCAGCGATTCGAGAAGCTGCTGTCCTGGGCCGACAAGGTCCGCCGCCTTGGCGTGCGCGCCAACGCCGATCTGCCGGATCAGGCAGAGGTCGCCTACGCGTTCGGCGCCAGAGGCATCGGGCTGTGCCGCACCGAGCACATGTTCTTCGGCGAAGGCCGGATTCCGATCGTTCAGCGGATGATTCTGGCCGACAACGAAGCCGAGCGGCGACGTGCGCTCGACGAACTGCTGCCGCTGCAGCGCGGCGACTTCTACGGCGTGTTCAAGGCGATGCGCGGCCTGCCGGTCACCATCCGGACGATCGATCCGCCGCTGCACGAGTTCCTGCCCAAGCGGGAGGAGCTCATGGTCGAGATCGTGCGGCTGGAGATGAAGGGCCAGAACCCGAAAGAGCTCGAGGAGAAGCGCCGGCTGCTGAGCCGTGTCGAGCAGCTCCACGAGTTCAACCCGATGCTCGGCCACCGCGGCGCACGGCTCGGCATCACCTACCCGGAGATCACCGAGATGCAGACGCGCGCGATCATCGAAGCGGCGTGCCAGCTGAAAAAAGAAGGCGCGAAAGTCGGCGACGCCGAGATCATGATTCCGCTCGTCGGGGACGTGAAGGAGCTGCGCGATCAGAAGGCCATCGTCGATCGCGTGGCCGCCGAGACGATGAAGGCGCAGGGCGTCAAGGTGAAATACCTGGTCGGCACGATGATCGAGATCCCGCGAGGCGCGATCACCGCCGATCGTGTCGCCCAGGAAGCGGAGTTCTTCTCGTTCGGGACCAACGACCTCACGCAGCTCACCTTCGGCTTCTCCCGCGACGACATCGGCAAGTTCATCCGGATCTACCTGGAGCGGAAGATTCTCGAGAAGGATCCGTTCGCCTCGATCGACGTCGAGGGTGTCGGCTCCCTGGTGCGGACCGCGCGTGCAGCTGGGACGCAAGACGCGGCCCGACATCAAGCTCGGGATCTGCGGCGAGCACGGCAGCGATCCCGGCATCGATCCACTTTTTCCACCAGGTCGGTCTCGACTACGTCAGCTCCTCGCCGTACCGGGTCCCTGTCGCGCGCCTGGCTGCCGCGCAGGCCGCGCTGTCGGTCAGGGTCGGGGACTGAGTGCCGTGTGGGGACCGGGGTCAGCGATCAGGGACTGTTCATCCCTGCACCTGACCCCGGTTCACGATTCCTGAATGGTCACTATCTTCGTGTATCGCGACGGCAAGGCGGAGCAGGTGCCGAGCATCGATCGCGCCTGGCTCGATCCGGCCTCGGGCGTCGTCGTCTGGGTCGATCTGGCCGCGCCCTCTGTTCCCGAATCGCTGATCCTCTCCGACACGTTCGGGTTCCATCCCGCTGTCGGTCGAGGACGCGATGGCCGAGGTGCACTATCCCAAGATCGAAGCGTACGACGGCTATCTGTACGTCGATCCTGCACGGATCGACTTTCACGCGGGCGACAAGGGGTTTGCCACGCACGACATCGACTTCTTCGTCGGGCCGAATTATCTCGTGACGGTCCACGACGGCCATTCCCGATCGATCCGCGAGCATGCAGGATAGCGTGAGCCGCCGGCGCGAAGATCATGGACGAGGGGCCGGTCGCGCTGCTGCATCGAATCGTGGACGCCATGGTCGATCACTATCGTCCCGAGGTCGAGAAGCTCGAGGAGCGGCTCGAGAAGATCGAGAAGACGGTCTTCTCGCAGAGCGTCCCGCGGCATCTGGTCCGGAGCATTCTCGTGGAAAAGCGCCAGGTGTCCAGCCTGCGGCGAATCATCACGCCGCAGCGCGACGTCGTCGCGCGGCTGGCGCGCCGCGAGTTCGTCGACGTCAGCAACGAGATCGTCGTTCCGCTTCCGCGACGTGTACGATCAGCTGGTACGGATCGCGGACGATGCCGCGATGTTCCAGGACCGGATCACCGGCATCCTCGAGGCGCACCTGTCGAACGTCAGCAACCGGCTGAACGAGGTCATGAAGGTGCTGACGGTCGCTGACGACCATCTTCATGCCGCTGACGCTGCTGTCGGGCCTATGGGGCATGAACATCCCGCTGCCGCACTTCCCAGGAACGGACCGCGCGCAGTTCTGGTGGTTGATCGGGATCATGGCCGCCATCGTCGCCGGCATGCTCGTGATGTTCCGCCGCAAGCACTGGGTCTGAGGGGCGCATGTCGACGATCACGCGCCTGTCCCCGGAGCTCGCCAACCAGATCGCCGCCGGCGAGGTCGTCGAGCGGCCGGCGTCGGTCGTCAAGGAACTCGTCGAGAACGCGATCGACGCCGGCGCCCGCCGCATCGCGATCCACGTCGAGCTCGGCGGAAAGAGCCAGGTGCGCGTCGAGGACGACGGCGAAGGCATGGAGCCGGACGATGCGCGGCTCGCGATCGAGCGCCATGCGACGAGCAAGATCCGGCAGCGCCGACGATCTCGCGGCAATCCTCACGCTGGGGTTCCGCGGCGAGGCGCTGCCGTCGATCGCCTCGGTCTCGCATTTCGTGCTCCGCACGCGCGCGCGCGGCTGGCCGAGCGGCACCGAGATCAGGGTCAACGGCGGTGTCGTCGCGTCGACGGTGGAAGCGGCGGCGGCCGAGGGGACGTCGGTCGAGGTGAACGATCTCTTCTACAACCTGCCTGCGAGGCAGAAGTTCCTGAAGTCCGATGCTGCCGAATCAGCGCAGGTGTCGCGCATCACGACCCAGCTCGCGCTGGCCTACCCCGAGATCGGGTTCACGCTGACGAGCGCCGGCCGGACGGTGCTGCAGAGCCCGCCGGCGGCATCGTTGCGCGATCGGCTGTATCAGCTCTACGGCGAGCGTCCGGATCTCATCGAGGTCGCCAAGGAGGCGGGCGGCGTGCGCGTCACGGGGTACGTCGCCGCGCTCGCGGACCAGGGACCCACGCGAGGGCCTCAGAACGTCTTCGTCAACCGCCGCATCGTGAAGGACCGCACGATTGCCCACGCGATCATCGACGCATACAGCGTCGCGTCAATCAAGGAGCGAAGCCCGGAGGTCCACCTGTTCATCGAGATGGCTCCGGGACGCGATGGATGTGAACGTGCACCCGACGAAAGCCGAGGTGCGGTTCCGCGACCAGTCGCTCGTGCACGAAGTCGTCCGACGGGCGCTGAGGGAGGCGCTGGGGCAGGCCGAAGCGCCCGCAACTGCAGTTGCGGCCGGAACACGCGGCGCCGGCGCCGTTTGCCGCGACGATCCCCGGCGTGCTTGGCGGCGGTGCCTTTCCGAACCGATGGACGGCGACCCCGGAATCGGCCGGCACGATGGCGGCGACGACGGCGGCAATGGTGTCCGCCTTCAGCCGCACCGCTCCGGATATCCGGCCCATGATTCCGCTCGGGCAATTCCGCGACACCTTCATCATCGCCGTTGACGACGAGGGCGTCGCGATCATCGATCAGCACGTGGCGCACGAACGTGTGCTGTTCGAGCGCGTCATGGAAAGGCTGACGGCCGGCCGTCTCGAGTCCCAGCGGCTGCTGGTGCCACTGCTGCTGGAGATGTCACCGGCCGCGCATCAGGCGCTCGTCGGCCGCACAAGCGAGCTCGAGCGCTTCGGTTTCGAGATCGACGAGTTCGGCGAGAACACGATCAAGGTGACGGCGGTGCCGGCGCTGCTCAAGACGGAGGACAGCGCGAAGGCGCTGAAAGCGCTCGCCGCCGACCTCGACGGACTCGACCGCGGCGCGCAGGTGCAGGACGCGCTGCGGCGGATTGCCGCGACCACCGCGTGCCACGCCGCGGTGAAGGCCAACGATCCGCTGACCTACGAGAAGATGACGCACATCCTCGAGGAGCTGAGGGCGACGGCGTATTCGACGGTCTGCCCGCACGGCCGCCCCGTGATGTTGCGTCTGACCCGGCGCGAGATCGAGAAGAACTTCGACCGGATTTGAGAAACCCGATCGAACGGGCGGTGATCGGCTGAACCGCTCGCGACATCCGCTGCAACCGCAATCACAATGGGCGTCGTCAGCTATTACGTCGGGCGGTGTTGCCAGCTGGTGGGCATGTGGCTGCTGCTGGTCGACGTCTTTACCGCCGGTCCGCTGGGCCCAACCCCGGCTGTTCGCGGCCGGTGTTGTCGTGTTTCTCGTCGGGTGGACGCTCACGAAATTTGACGGCCGAAGGGTCAAGTAGCGCCCGTCTGCGTGTCGGCCTGCGTCCAGGGCCTTGTGAGCGCTTCTGCGCCTTTCCGCGCTTGACTGCGCAAGAGTTCGCTGCTAAAGTTCAGCTGTTCCGACAATTCATAGCCGATCCCTTTCCGACGAAAGGGCTTGCCGTCTTCGCTGCGGGTGTCTTCGTGATCCGCGGCGCAAGCTGATCCGCGGCGGCAGGCGTCGCATTGTCGTGAGATGATTCGCTGCCGAACTTGGAGTCTCGAATGATCTCGCGACGCTTCCTGGTTCTGATCGCCGTCATCACCACTGCCGCTTCCTTCTTCCTCCTCGGTGTCTTCCATGCGCGCGCGGGCGACGCAGCGGACCGCGCCGCCTACGACGCCAAGCTCGACGCCATCCGCGCCGAAGTAAAGAGCCAGCTGGGGAAGACCCGTCGCGGCGATGTCCTTCCGGCCGGCACCGGGGGCAACACCTGGGATGCGCCCTTGCCGGTGCCGAATGAAGCGACGAGGGCGACCATGGTCGCCGAGATCAAGCAGGAGCTTCAGAACGAGATGGGCCTCCTTCCGCTCCAGTTGCTGCGCGACCGGCGGACGAGCTTCGTGGAACTGTATACAGCCGACAACGCCGGGAAAAGCAGCTACGGCACGGCCGGCTATCTGGGCGGCGGGTACTTCGTCACGGTCAAGCATGCCGTTGTCGCGCTCGATGACGAAGAGGGCCGGAGCGGCTCCCGGCGAATCGTGTCGATCAAGGTGCTCTATCAAGGCAAGGAGATTCCGGCCACGCTCATCGACGCCGGGGATGCCGACGTCGAGGTCCACAGCGGCGACTGGGCGATCATCAAGACGCAAAGTGCTCGATCTTGCCCGCGCTGCGTCCCGACACCTCGTTCGGGTACGATTTCGCCGAACCGATCTTCCGCCTCGGCAACGACTACTCGAAGGGCATCATTCTCTCGACCGGGTACGTCGGGCAGCGGACGTCGAACGGCCTGGTCACGTGCCTCACCGACGGCCACCCGGGCGTGTCGGGCGGCGGCGTCCTGAACCGGAAAGGCGACCTCGTCGGCATCCCCATCGGCCGGATGCAGGGCGACTACCGCTTCTCGTTCATCCTGCCGATTCGCGCAGAGATGTTCCGGAAGATTCCTGCGATCCACATCCTCGCCCCGGCTCCGGCCCCCGTCGTGGCGGTGCGGTAGCTTCGCCGCAAATGCGGGAGGTTTTGGGCAGTGGAATCCAGTCATTTGGTCACCGGGTCATCTGGTCCATTGATTTTTCATTGACCCGACCGCGTCCTCGAAGACGGCGCCGTGCCCCTGTCGTTCCCCGGCACGAAGGTCAGGGCGTGGATCGGCGCTTCTTGATTGCCTCCCAGCCGTCGAGGCGGCGCTTGATCTCCTTTTCGAAGCCCCGCTCGGTCGGCTGGTAATAGCGCCGTCCCTCGAGCGCCGGCGGCAGGCAGGTCATGTCGGCGACACCCTCCGCCTCTTCGTGGGCATACGCGTACCCCTTCCCGTACGCGAGCTCCTTCATCAGTTTCGTGGGCGCATTTCGCAGGTGGAGCGGCACGGGCTCCGCAATATCTGTCTGCGCATCGGCCGCCGCCTGGTTGTACGCCTCGTACACGGCGTTACTCTTGGGAGCGGTCGCCAGATAAATGGCTGCCTGCGCTAGGGCGGTGTTGCCTTCGGGCATCCCGATGAAATGGACCGCCTCCTTGGCCGCGACCGCAACGGTCAAACCCTGCGGATCGGCGTTGCCGATATCCTCCGAGGCGAACCGCACGAGTCGACGCGCGATGTACATGGGATCCTCTCCTGCCTCGAGCATGCGCGCGAGCCAGTAGACCGCCGCATCCGGATCGCTGTTGCGCATCGATTTGTGAAGCGCCGAGATCAGGTTGTAGTGCTCCTCGCCGGACTTGTCGTAGAGCAGCGCCCGGCGCTGGATGGCCTGCTCGACGCGGGCGGTATCGACACGCCGTTCACCGGTCGCGTCCGGGGCAGCCGCGACGCTCAGCTCGAGAAGATTCAGCGCCGCCCGTGCGTCGCCGTTCGCATACATGGCAATCGCGTGAATGGCGTCAGGGCCTACGGCCACGTGCGAGGCCCCGAGGCCGCGCTGTGGATCCTCGAGAGCGCGTGTCACGATCGCCGCGATCTCGTCGGCGGTCAGTCCGCGAAGCACGAAAACCTTGGACCGGGACAGCAGCGCCGCGTTTACCTCGAACGACGGGTTCTCGGTCGTCGCGCCGATCAGCACGATGTCGCCGGCTTCGACGCGGGGGAGAAAGGCATCCTGCTGTGCCTTGTTGAACCGGTGAATCTCATCGATGAACACGATCGTCCGCCGGCCCTGCGTCCGGCGAAGCTGCTCGGCCACCGCCATGACGTCCCGGATCTCCTTGATGCCGGACAGGACCGCACTGAACGAAACGAACCGTGCCTTCGTGGTGTCGGCAATGATGCGCGCGAGCGTGGTCTTGCCGGTGCCGGGCGGCCCCCACAGGATGATCGACTGCAGGAGATCGCGCTCGATAGCCTCGCGAAGCGGCTTTCCGGGCGCAAGGAGCTCTTCCTGGCCGACGAACTCGTCGAAGGTCCGGGGCCGCATCCGCTGCGCCAGCGGCGCCGGTGCCTGCGTCTCGGGGAGAAGTTCTTCTGGAAACAGGGAATCCACGGATTTCAGATTGCAGATTGCAGATTGAATGTCGGATTTCAGGCTTCCGGTTTCAGATTTCGGATTTTCAGAGTCTATCTAAGTGTCTCATTGTACGCACGCCGTCGAAAAGGTCCTCTGGTACAATCACCTCATCATGAAGACTCGCTTCTTCGCCGCTCTCATCGTTGCCGCGTTCACCGGTGTGATGACCTCACGCCTTGCCGCCCAGGGGCCTGGCGCCGGATCGCTGCCGCTTCCGCCGACCCCGAAGGATGTCCAGCCGGGGAGCATCACGTGCGAGGACGTGCCCTACCCGCAGCCTGTGTCGTACTTGCCGTTGACGATGTATGGACAGGACGTGCGCATGGCCTACATGGACGTGCCGCCGTCTGGTCAGCCAAACGGACGCACGGTCGTCCTGCTTCACGGAAATAACTTCGCCGGCTTCTATTGGGGCGGTCCGATCGACGTGCTCCGGAAGGAAGGCTTTCGCGTCGTGGTCCCGGACCAGATCGGGTATGGCCGCTCCTCGAAGCCGATCATTCCCTACAACTTCAACGATATGGCGTTGAACACCAAGCGCGTCCTCGATCATCTGAAGATCGCGAAGGCGGTGGTCGTCGGGCACTCGATGGGTGGCATGCTGGCGACCCGATTCGCGACGCAGTATCCGGACATCACCGAGCGCCTCGTCATCTACAATCCGATCGGGCTGGTCGACGGACGGTACGCCCGGCCGTGGAGCAGCACCGACGAGGCGTACAAGCAGACCCTGGCCTCGACCTACCAGACGAACTACACGGCGATCTCCCGATATTTCTCTCACAGTCCCACGGCGTGGAAGCCGGAGTTCGACCGTTATGTTCGCATTCGATACGCGTGGACGCTCAGCGGCGACTGGCCGCGGTACGCGATGGTGCAGACACTGCTGACGCAGGTGCAGTACGCCGACCCTGTCGTCTACGACTGGTCGCACATCAAGGCGCCGACCCTCGCATTGGGCGGGTCGGAAGACAGCCTGACACCGAACTTCCCGGAGCGTATGAAGGCCCTTGTCAGCACGGTCCCTGGCGGCAAGGCGCGCCTGCACCTGATTCCTGGTCTTGGTCACGTGCCACACATGGAAGCGCCCGAGAAGTTCTACCCGCCGCTGCTGGCGTTTCTGAAGGAGAGCTAAGGCGAAGGCGCAAGCCTCTGGCGGTGCGCCTCGTAGACGAGCAGCGCCGCGGTGACGGCGGTATTCAGCGACTCGACCGCCGGCCGCATCGGAATCGTGACGTGCAGGTCGGCGTTGTCGATCACCGACGGCGCCAGTCCACGGCCTTCGCCGCCCACGCAGATCGCCACGCGCCCCGCGAAGGTCGGATTCGAACATGGATCGGCCGTTGCGAGGCACGGCCGCGACGATGAGGCATCGGCTCTGCCGCGCTTGACTGACCGCCTCGTCGGCGGACGCCCGTATCGCAATCGGGAGCCGGAGCGAACTGCCCATCGATCCCCGCAAGGCCTTCCACCCGAACGGATCCGCGCATGCCCCGGCCGCGATCATTCCCGACGCGCCACCCGCTTCGGCGGCGCGCGCGATGGCGCCGACGTTTCCTGGATCCTGTACGTCGCAGGCGATGAGCACCAGCGGCGCCGGGCCCGCGAAGAGGCGATCTTCAGCGTGAGGCGGACGTTCGGCGATCGCGACGATGGGACTGGACGATCGAACCGGGCTGGCGGCAGCCATGACGGACGCCGTCGCCGCGGCGATATCCGCTCCGTGTGGCGCGATGCGCGCGATCAGCGTCTGGATGTCGAGCCGATCGACGGCGTCGCTGGCGATCATGACGTGACGAAGACGGATCCCCGCGGCTCCGGCGGCGGCGATCAGGTGCAAGCCGTCGAGCAACATCAGGCCGGGTTCGGCGCCCTTCGCGACCGCCCGGTAGCTCGCCACGAGCGCGTTCTGCCGGCTGGTGATCCGCTTCATATCAGTCGGTCGGGCCGCTCAGCGCTTCACGCATCGAGAACACGAGCGCCGGGACCATTGAACAGGGTTGGCGGCGTTCCCCGGACTCTGCGTGAGGCGGGTGACCGCGCGGCCTGGAAGCATAGCACTGTGGTACCATTGCCTCTTTAGCACCATGACGTGTGAATGCCGCCCGCTCGACTCGACGCCGACCCGATAATCGGATTCTGCGATCCATGTCCGAGACGATGAAAGACCGGCTGATCAAGAAGTTCGAGACCGAGATTCACGCGCTCGATCGCGAGCTGAAGCTGGAGCTGCCGAAAGAGATCAAGCGTGCGCGCGAGCTGGGCGATCTTCGCGAGAACGCGGAGTACTCTGCCGCCAAGGAGCGGCAGCGCCTGGTCGAATCGCGCATCAGCATGCTGCAGAAGCGCGTGTCGGAGATCGCGCTGATCAACGTCGATCGGATCCCCACCGATCGCGCCGGCTTCGGCTCGACGGTGCACGTCCAGGAGAAGAACGGTGAAAAGCTCGTGTTCCAGCTCGTCATGCCGGAAGACGCCGACGCGGCCAAAGGGCTCATCTCGACCACCTCGCCGATCGGCCGTGCGTTTCTGAACAAGGAACCTGGCGATCTCGTGAAGGTGGTCACGCCCGGCGGGATGCGCGAGTTCGAAATCGTCAAGCTGCAAACCATTCACGACGAAGCCACGGAATGACCGAGCGCGGCCGGGCCCCGTTCGCTGATCCCTACTCACCCCAACGTCGCACCGCGCTCATCCTGACCGGCACCGGTACGGCCGGCGCCTATCACGCGGGCGTCCTGCGCGCGCTTCATGAGGCCGGCGTCAAGCTGGACATCGTGGCGGGCCGCGGCATCGGGAGCGTCGGGGCGTTGTTTGCCGCGGTCGATGGCGCGCAACGACTGTGGGATGAGAAGGGTTTCTGGCGCGCTCCCGCCGTCAGCCGCCTCTATCCGTGGCGGCCGGTGCTGCAGTTGACCGTCGGTGCACTGGTTGTGGCGCTCGCGCTCGTGGCCGTGCCGCTCGTGGTGATGGCCGCGGGCCTGGTTGTCTTCCCGATCGATTTCGCCTTGAAGATGCTCGGCGTATCCGCTGCAAGCGGCCTCGTGCGGGGATACCTGGAGTTTGCCGAGACAGCGTTCGCGCCGACCGGGTTGCCGACGTGGCTGCCCCGGCTGGTGTTGATCGTGTTGGGGGTGGCGGGCATCACGGCGGTGGCCGCAGGCTGGATTGAACGGAGCCGGCGGCGTCACCGAGGCAGCGCCTGGTGGCGCGTCGTGCGTGCGCCGCTGTCGACCGCCTCGGTCGTGAACCACTGCTGGGCGGTGATGTGGGACCTGGTACGCGGTGCGGCAGTGCTGGAGCAGCCGGCTCCCGACGACCTGGGGCGTCGGTACGGAGAGCTGCTGGTCGACAATCTCGGACAGCCGGGCTTCCGCGAGCTCCTGATCGCGGTGCACGACGTGGACGCCCACCGCGATCTGATCTTCGCCCTCGTCGGCGAAGCACGACGCCGCGATCTGATGAGGCGGGCGACCGCCGCGGAAGCCGAAACGCGACGGGCCGAGCTCCTGGATCTCTCGGGCGTGGCTCGCGGCCACCTGACCGACGCGATCGCCGCCTCGCTGGCGGTCCCGCTGGCGACCGAGCCGCACACGATCCGGTTTGCGCCCGATGCCTACTGGCGCGGAGAAGCCCATCGGCTCTGCGATCGACCCGGCAGCGCTCCTCCGGCTGGTCGAAGAGCTCGCGATCCTCGGGGCCGAGCAGATCGTCCTGGTGTCTGCCGCGCCCGACATCGCCGGGCCCGCACGCGCTGGCGCCGCCCCGGCTCGACGGCCGGGGCCGCATCGGCGAGTATCTGCAGTCGTCGGAAGCGGCAACCGTCCGCGACGTGGCGCGGCGCGCGGTCGAGGGCGGGCCGCGCATTTTCACGATACGGCCCGCCGCACAATCCGATCGGCCCGTTCGATTTTGCAGGCGGCTTCGACGATCGCTCGGATCGCGTGCAGCCGCTCGCCGAGCTGATGACACGCGGCTACGAAGACGCCTACCATCAGTTCATCGAGCCGGTGGTCGGCGCCTCGGGCGAGCGTGTGGGGCAGGGGGTCTCATGAAGCCTGCGACGGAGCTGATTCACGCCGGCGAGACGGATCTGGGTACCGCCGTGCCGTTGACGACGCCGATCTACGAGACGGCGACGTTCGTCTTCGAGAACACGCAGGAAGTCGTCGCCTACAACGAAGGGCCGCTCCTCGAAGTACCTGTATTCGCGCTACGCGAACCCGACGGTCGTGAGCGTCGAGCGCAAGCTGGCGACGCTCGACCGGGCCGAAGCGGCGCTGCTGTTCTCGTCCGGGATGGGGGCGACCGCGACGATCCTGATGGCGCACGCGAGCGCCGGGGACGAGGTCGTCTGCAGCGCGGCAGTCTACGGCGGAACGCTGCATCTGCTGAACGACCTGCTGAGCCGAGTTCGGCCTCGTGACGCGCTTCGTCTCGCTCGAGGAGCTGGCGCGCCCGGACAGCGTCATCGGCACGCGGACCCGCCTGCTCTGGTTCGAGTCGCCGATCAATCCGACGCTGCGCTGCGTCGACATTCGCCCGATTGCGGAGGCGTGCCGGAGACGAGGGGTGCTGTCGGTCATCGACAACACCTTCGCGAGCCCGATCAACCAGCAACCGCTCGCGCTCGGCGTCGATCTGTCGATGCAGAGCGCGACGAAATACCTGAATGGGCACAGCGACGTCACCGGCGGGGTCGTGACCGGGCCGCGGGCGCTCGTCGACCCGATCGAGCGGATCCGGCGCCTGATCGGGACGGTGATGGATCCGTACCCGGCCTATGCGCTCGGTCGCGGCTTGAAAACGCTGCCGCTGCGCATCGCACGGCACAACGCCAACGCGCACCGCGTGGCGGAGTTTCTGAGCCAGGACCGGCGCGTCAGTCAGGTGTACTACCCGGGTCTGCCGTCGCATCCCGATCACGAGATCGCCAAGCAGCAGATGACCGGATTTGGCGGGATGGTCTGCTTCGATCTCGACGGCCGCTTCGAACGGGCGGAGCGGTTCTACGATCGGCTGAAGGTCATCAAGCGCGCGGCTAGCCTCGGCGGCGTCGAGAGCCTGGTCAGCATGCCGGTGCTGACATCGCAGTGGGGCTACACCGACGACCAGCTGCGTCAGGCGGGCGTGACCAGGGGCATGCTGCGGCTGTCGGTGGGTCTGGAAGATGCGGAGGATCTGGTCGCGGACCTGGATCAGGCGTTGGGAAGTTAGAAGGTGTCACTAACGGGTCTTGATTTCCTCGTGTTCACCTCTTCCTTCTGCCTTGTGACTTCTACCTTCCTTGTCCTTCTCTCGGGGCGGCTCATGTAAGAACTGCGCCATCAGTTCGTGCAGCTTGGGCGCGAGCTCCTCGAGGTTGAAATCGCCGAACTTCTCACGGAAGGCGCTCATCGGCACCACCGCCTTGGCCATCGCGCGGTGACCGCCCGCGCTGCCGATGTCGGCGAAGAACCGGCGGGCGAATTCACCGGCGTTCTTCGAGTACCCCAGGTTCCGGACCGAGATGATCAGCGACTCGTTGACGAGTCCGGCGACGACAGTCCATTTCACGTCCTCGATCTGGAGGAAGAAGTCGGCGACGTACGGGATGAAATCCTCTCGGGGCGATGTCCCGAGGAAGCCGCAGAACACCTGATCGACGAGTGACCCGCCCCGATAGGCCTTCAGGACGTATTCCAGCCGCTCGTCGGTGATCTCCGCGCCCTCCATCTTGCGGATCAGCGCCGCGTCCGCCAGCGGATACAGGTACGAGAACGCTTCGATGTCGACGCGGTTCGCCTGCCGGTTGAAGAAGAGCGTGTCCGACTTGATCGCATACAGCATCGCGGTCGCGGTCCGCTCCGAGATGTTGACGTCGACCGCGCGCAGGTGCTCGGTGAGGATCGTGCACGTCGAGCCGTAATCGGAGCGGATGTCCTTGTGAACCGCGGTGTAGCCGGGCTGCTCGGGATGATGGTCGATGACCAGATCCACGTGGTCGATGAGTCCCCCGAAATAGTGGGGCTGCACATCCACCATCGCGACGCGGTCGTACTCCTTGACCGCGCTCACCGGGATGATCTCGACATGGATATCGAGCAGGTTGGTCATCCGCAGATTCTCGGGCCGCGTCACGCCCTGGATGGCGGCAATGATCGCGGTCGCCTTGGTCCGTCTGAGCACATTGCGCAGCGCCAGCCCGCTGGCCATGGCGTCGGGATCGGGGTCGTTGTGGAGCAAGATCAGCACGCGGTCGGCGTCGCTGAACAGCCGCTGGTACTGCTGCACCCGCGCGCGGGTCAGCGACCGGCTGAACTCGGTGAGGAGCGGACCGCCGAACAGCTCGGACATGGCCAGGTAGGCCACGTCCGGAAACTCGGCTCGAAACTCTTCCGCGCGCCGCTCGGTGGCCTCCGTGCCGACGCCGAGCACGTAGACGAGCGTGCCGCCGGCGTCCCGCACGGCCTCGAGGATTTTCTTCGGATTGCGGCGCGCGTTGTCCTCGACGATCACGCAGGTGCTCGGCCCGAGATCGGCCTTGACGTACGTGTCGATGCGCCGCGGATCGCCGGCGATCACCTGGATGCCGGCTTCGTGGAGGCGCCGCGCGGCCGGCCGGTTTTCGACGATGAACTCGACTTCGAAGCCTGGGAGCAGGATCTCGTCGAGGATCCTGATGAGCAGCTCGTCCTGACAGACGGCGAGGCACCGCATCAAAGCACCAACCTCCAATTATACGCCCCGCCGAGCTCCGTCCTCTGGCCCGTAATCGCTTCCAGCGCATATAGTAAAGTGCAGATCCGTGAGCCTCCCCTGGGTCGTCACCCACGCGTGCGCCGCTGCGGGGATCGTGCTGGCCGCGATGCCGCGTGCCATGGCGCCGCAGGTGCCGGCATTCCGCGCCGGCATCGACCTCGTCAATGTCGGCGTCACCGTCACCGACCGCATGGGGGGACTCATCGCCGATCTCGGCCGGGAGGACTTCGAGATCCGGGAGGACGGTAAGACACAGACGATTAGCTACTTCCTCGCGGGCGATCAGGTCGGTGGGGCCAGCCTCCACGTGGGGGTGCTTCTGGACGTGAGCGAGAGTATGGCCGGAGAGATCGGCTTCGCCAGAACGGCCGCCATCAAGTTCCTGAACGCCCTGGAGGAGGCCGCGGACATGACCGTGGTCGATTTCGACACCGAGGTCCGGGTCGCGCGCTTCAGCCGGGGTGACTTTCCGCGGCTGGTGGAGCGGATCCGCCAGCGCAAGGTCAGCGGGCTGACTGCGCTCTACGACGCGATCGGCGTCTATCTTGACGGAGCGTCCGATCGGGACGGGCGGACGATCATGCTGCTGTACACCGACGGCGGTGATACGCGCAGCTCGCTCACGCTGCCCGAGCTGATGGAGCTGCTCAAGGCGTCGAACGTCACGGTCTACGCCATCGGATCTCTGACTCAGCCGTCGCTGTCGGGCCGGCTGCCGCAGGAGCGGGTGCTGCGGCAAATTGCCGAGGTCACCGGTGGCCAGGCGTTCTTCCCGGCGGGCGTCAAGGAGCTCGACAAGGTCTATGACCAGGTGCTGGCGGAGCTGCGCGCCCAGTACACGATCGGGTATCTCTCCACCAACGAGAAGCGGGATGGCGGCTGGCGGAAGGTTGACGTCAAGGTCAGCAAGCCGGGCGCCAGCAGGGGCCTTCGAATCCGCGCGCGCAAGGGGTACTTCGCCCCGTACAAGCCCTAGCATTCAGCCTCTGGTACGATGGTAGGTTCAGATGCCTTCGCTGTACGACCGCTTCAACCTCGTGTCCGATTTCGAGCTCGCGGGCGACCAGCCGCAGGCGATCACCGAACTGACCGAAGCGTTGACGCGCGGGGATTCGCATCAGGTCCTGCTGGGCGTCACCGGCTCGGGGAAGACGTTCACGATGGCGCACACCATTGCCCGGGTCAACCGCCCGACCCTGGTCATGGTGCACAACAAGACGCTGGCGGCGCAGCTGTTCCAGGAATTCCGCCGCTTCTTTCCCGACAACGCCGTCGAGTACTTCGTGAGCTACTACGACTACTACCAGCCGGAAGCCTACGTGCCGGCGACTGATTCGTACATCGAGAAAGAAGCGACGATCAACGAGGAGATCGACCGGATGCGCTTGTCGGCGACCCGATCGCTCTTCGAGCGCCGCGACGTGATCATTGTCGCCAGCGTTTCCTGCATTTACGGCCTCGGCTCGCCCGAGGCGTACTACGGCATGCTGCTGCCGCTCGAGCGCGGCCAGCGGATCGGCCGCGAGCAGGTCTTGCGGAAGCTGGTGGAGATCCAGTACGAGCGCAACGACCACGACTTCGGGCGCGGCACGTTCAGGGTCCGCGGCGACATCATCGAGGTCTATCCCTCGTACGAAGAACAGGGGCTGCGTATCGAGCTGTTCGGCGACGAGGTGGACGAGCTCGCCTCCTTCGATCCGCTCACCGGCAAAACGCTCCGGCGGCACGACAAGATCGCCGTCTACCCGAAGTCGCACTTCGTCGCGCCGCGCGAGCAGACGAAACGGGCGGTGGAAGCCATCAAGGCGGAGCTGGCCTGGTACAGGTCCAAGCTGGAATCGGAAGGCAAGCTGCTCGAGGCGCAGCGGCTCCATCAGCGGACGATGTTCGACCTCGAGATGATCCGTGAGATCGGCTACTGCCACGGCATCGAGAACTACGCGCGGCACCTGACCGGGCGGGCGCCGGGGCAGCCCTCGCCGACGCTCCTCGACTACCTGCCGGACGATGCGCTGTTGATCGTCGACGAGAGCCACCAGACGGTGCCGCAGATTCGCGGCATGTACCACGGCGATCGTTCCCGGAAGGAAGTGCTGGTGGCGTATGGGTTCCGCCTGCCGTCGGCGCTCGACAACCGTCCGTTGAACTTCGCGGAATGGGAGGCGCGCGTCCACCAGGTCGTGTTCGTGTCGGCCACGCCGGGGCCATACGAGCTGTCCAAGTCTCAGGGGGTCGTCGTCGAGCAGATCATCAGGCCCACCGGGCTGATCGATCCGCCGATCGAGGTCCGCCCGGTCAAAGGCCAGGTCGACGATCTCCTGCAGGAGATTCGCGCCCGGGTCGCACGGCGGGAGCGCGTCTTGGTCACCACGCTCACCAAACGCATGGCCGAGGACCTGACGCAGTACTATCAGGAGCTGGGCGTCCGCGTGCGCTACCTCCATTCCGATATCGAAACGCTCGAGCGTGTGCAGATTCTGCGCGATCTGCGCCGCGGCGAATTCGACGTGCTGGTCGGCATCAACCTGCTTCGTGAAGGGCTCGATCTCCCTGAGGTCTCGCTGGTCGCGATTCTCGATGCCGACAAGGAAGGCTTCCTTCGATCGGGGGGCTCGCTGATACAGACTTCGGGGCGCGCTGCCAGGAACGTCAACGGCGCGGTGATCATGTACGGGGACCGGGAGACCGATTCGATGCGCGCCGCGATCGCGGAGACGGGCCGCCGCCGTGCGCTGCAGCACGCATACAACGTGGAGCACGGCATCACGCCGCAGTCGATCGTCAAACAGATCGACGAGGTCATGTCGAGCGTGTTCGAGCGCGATTACATGACGCCGGCGGTCGGGGTCGACGGCACCGAGGTGTTCCGGACCCAGGCGGAACTCGACGCCCACATCGCGACGCTGCAGGAGGGGATGCGGGCCGCGGCGGCAAATCTCGATTTCGAGAAGGCAGCCGCCTTCCGCGACGACATCAAGCGCTTGCGCAACCCGGATCTCGGGCTGCCGCGCCAGGCCCGGAGGGCGTAGTCGCCTGTGATGCCACTCCATCTGCGTTCGACGGCATCCCTCCTCCACCCCAACGCGGCTGCCGCGGCGGAGATCCTGGAGCGGAGTGCGTTGGGTGTCCCCTCGCGTATGCTCGATACTCCCGGTCGCTCGCCGTCGTTCGCCAGGCTTCACCGCGAGCGTCGGCGAGGCCACGCCGACGCATTGGCGGAGGCGGGTCGCTTCCGGCGATCCCGGCGCCTTGCCTCTCTCGGTGCAACGCTGGAGTTGCACCGCGGATCGCTAGACTCCGCGTGATCATCGATCGCTACCTCAAGAACGCCGCCTTCGAGGTGCAGGAGTACGTCCGGCTGCTCCTCGCCGCGTTTCGTGGTGTGTTCACGCCGCCCTACTATCGCTACGATATCGTCGAGCAGTTCGATGCGATCGGGGTGAAGTCGCTGACGGTCGTTCTCCTGACGGGGTTTTTCACCGGCGCCGTGCTCGCCCTGCAAAGCGGCCTGACGCTCGACCAGTTCGGCGCCCGCCCGGTCGTTGGCCGTCTCGTCAGCGCGTCGATGATCAAGGAGCTCGGGCCGGTCTTGACAGGCCTGATGCTGACCGGCCGGGTCGGGTCGGGTATTGCGGCCGAACTCGGCTCGATGGTGGTCACCGACCAGATCAACGCACTGCGCGCGCTCGGCACGGATCCGATCAGGAAGTTGGTCGTGCCCCGCATGCTCGCCGGCATCGTGATGGCTCCGGTGCTGACGGTGGTCGCCGATTTCGTTGGCATCTGCGGCGGCTGGATCGTCGCGAGGTATCAGCTGCAGGTGTCGAGCGGCGTGTATTGGTCTTCGATCCTTCAGGCGCTGTATATGCAGGATCTCTGGATGGGCCTGATCAAGCCGTTCGCGCTTGGCTTCGTCATCGTGACCATCGCCTGTCATGTCGGGCTCCGCACCAGCGGGGGCACGCAGGGTGTCGGCCGGGCGACGACCATGTCGGTGGTGGCGGGATCGGTGGCGGTGATCGCGGTGGACTTCTTCGTGACGCGCGTCTTGATTTCGTTAATGTATTGACAGAGATGGCGAAGCGATCAGCCGACGGCTGATCGCCGAGAACTGGAGATTCAGGTACGAGCGATGGTCCAAGAGGCAGCTGAACGGGAAGCGGTGAAAGAGGTTCTCAGTCAGCCGGGGGCGCCCGTCGTCATGCTCGACCACGTGTCGCTGGCATTCGACGACAAGGTCATCTTGAAGGACGTCAGCTTCACCCTGCTGTCCGGCCACACGAAGATCATGCTCGGCGCGAGCGGGGCCGGCAAATCGATCACGCTGAAGATCATCCTGGGACTGCTCAAGCCTGATGGCGGCGTGATCTGGGTGAACGGCGAGCGCGTCGACCAGCTGCCCGAAGAACGCCTGATGGTCGTCCGGGCCGACGTCGGGATGGTGTTCCAGGAAGGCGCGCTGTTCGACTCGCTGACCGTTCGCGAGAACGTCGGCTATCGCCTCTACGAAGAAACCGACATGCCGCTCGAGGAGATCGACAAGCGCGTGCGGGAGGTGCTCGGGTTCATTGGCCTGGCCGAGTTCATCGACCGGATGCCGGCCGAGCTGTCCGGCGGGCAGCGGCGCCGCGTGGCGATCGCGCGCGCGATGGCGTCAAAGCCGAGGATTCTGCTGTACGACGAGCCGACGACCGGCCTCGATCCGATTACCGCGACGACCGTAGACGACGAGATCATCAAGCTGCGGGATCTGGAGAACGTCAGCTCGATCATCGTCACGCATCAGTTGCGTGACGCGTTCTATGTCGCGACACATACCGCGGTGCGCGACGAGAAGGGCGAGATCAGCATCGTCGCCGCCGACGACAAGAAAGAGCGCGAGGCCGAGTTCCTGATGTTGCGCGACGGCGTGCTGGCGTTCGAGGGCGACGCCGACGCGCTGCGGAACTCGGACGATCCGTACATCCGGGAGTTTCTGTCGTAGGGAACAAACGATGATTTCAGTCCTCAGCTCGCGGTTAGCTGTGGGCTGTGAGCTGGAGGAACAGTCATATGCCCCGCACCCGTTCACTCGCATGGGCCGAGCTCAAGGTCGGCGTCCTGACGATCATCGCGGTCGTGATCGCTGCCGTCACCATCTTCATGCTGACCGGCAGCCGGGGTTTCTTCTGGCAGCGCTACAACCTGAAGACGCGGTTCACCAACGTCGCCGGTCTCAAGGCCGGGTCGCCCGTGCGCGTCGCCGGCAAGGAGGTGGGCCTGGTCACAGAAGTCGAACTGGCCGGCGACGAAGTCGAGGTGGTCTTCGAGGTGAACGAAGAGGTTCAAAGCCGGATCACGACCGGTTCGGTCGCGAAGCTCGGCTCGATTTCGCTGCTCGGCGAGAGCGCGGTCGACATCACCCCATCGGCAACGGGGACGCCGATTCCGGAGTGGGGCTATGTGACGGCCGGGCGCGCCCCGGCGCAGCTATCGGACATCACCGATCAGGCCGGCCAGGGCATCGCTGAGCTCACCAGCCTCATTCATGACGTGCGATCCGGCCGCGGGACCGTCGGCAAGCTGCTTGACCGACGAGCAGCTGTACACGGAGCTTCAGCGATTCGTCGCCACTGCCGGCGACCTCACCGACGGGCTGCGGCAGGGCCGCGGCACGCTGGGGAAGCTTCTGAACGATCCTCGAAGCGCGAACGCGCTGGAAGCCTCGCTGCGAAACATCGAGGATCTGACGCGCCGTCTGAATGCGGGCGAAGGCAGTCTGGGGAAGCTGCTGAACGACGAGAGCTTCTCTCGCTCGCTGACCTCCGCCACCACCAATCTCGACACCATCGTCGGCAGGCTGAATCGCGGGGAGGGCACGGCCGGCAAGCTGATCACGGATCCAGTGCTCTTCAACCGGCTGAGTTCGGTGGCCGAACGGCTCGATCTGCTCGTGACCCGCCTGAACGAGGGCGAGGGCACGGCGGGACAGTTGCTGAAAGACAAGCAGTTATATGAGAACATGAACAACGTGACCATCGCGTTGTCTGCGCTGATCGCAGAGATCACGAAGAACCCGCAGAAGTACCTCAACGTAAAAGTGAGCATCTTCTGAACGTCTCGAGGCTCGAATCTCGGGATTCAGGCAGCACGTAGCACGTAGCATGTCACATTCAGCACCTGGCGTTTGGCACTTCACGTTCAGCGCTTTGCATTCAGCACTTGGCTTCTGACACTTAGCATTCAGCACCTGGCATTTGGCAGTTCTGGAGGGTGACATGGCACGGGACGACAGCGCTGGAGCCGGAAACATTCTGTTGGCGTTCCTCCTCGGGGCCGTCAGCGGTGCCGCAGTGGCGCTCTTGTACGCACCGACAACTGGCCGCGAGACGCGCGACTTGCTCAGCGAGAGAGCTCGCGAGGGACGCGAGACAGCGACGGAAGCCGCCAAGAAGGGACGTCAGGCCATCGAAAAGGGCCGCGAGACGTTGACCACTGCGATCGAGCGGGGCCGCGAAGCCTATCAACAGGCGCGCACGCGGGAGACCGTGTGACCGACTGGGCCGAGCTCTTTCTCGGTGTGATCGCTGTCGCTACGCTGGTGACGGCGATCACGCAGGTGGGCGTGCTCGTCGCCGCGGGACTGCTGGCGCGGCGCATCGCACGGTTGACTGACAGGATCGATCGGGAGTTGACCCCGTTGTTCGAGCACGTGAACGCGATTGGACGGGATGCGTCTCGCGCAGCGTCGCTCGCGGCCGCCCAGGTCGAACGCGCAGACCGGTTGTTCGCCGATGTCGTCCAACGAGTCGAAGGGTTGATGAACACCGTGCAGGCCGCCGTGGCTGGAACGGCGCGGGAGGGCGCGGCGATCCTGGCAGGCGTCCGCACCGCGTTGTCGGTGATTCGCGACATGCGCGCGGGCCGGGCGCGGACACGCGCGGAAGACGAGGACGGCCTGTTTATCTAGCGGCTCTCCGCCGTGCTCACTTCGCGTGGAGCGGCGTCGGGAAGCACCTCAGGATCCTCCTGTCGCGCGTCCCTGCCCATCTTCGTGAGCGTTTCGGGATAGCGCTGGCCGTCTGCCCCCAACACCGTCCATTCGCCAGTCAGCCGCGGGCCCTTTTCGATGTGATACAGGGCGACACCGATATTCGTGCCGGTGTAATAACTGACCGCCAGCACATCGCCACGGACGATGCCAATCCCAATTGAGGTGACTTGGCGCGCCAGCCAGCGCACCAGGTATGTCTCGTCGTCTTTGGCAATCTCGACGGTGCCTCGATACTTCGTCCCGTCCGGATTGACGCCTTCGGACCGGTACGTGCCGTCGATCGCCACTTCCTGAGCGCCGCAGATCGCGGGCGCAAGAAAATGCAGCAGGGTGGCAACGGCTGCAACGCGGAGCAGCTTGCGAATCATCCTCAAACCCCCGTCCTCGAGCTGGCGGGGCGCCGGCCCAGATCGGACCTAGGGAGCATACACCCTTCCCGGCCAATTTGGGCTCTGCGGCAGCCGACTGAACGGGGCGTGGGCCGGGCAGCCCCGTTCCGGACGCCAAACTTCTAGTGTGTGGCTGTGTCCACCTCGATCGCGTAACCCGTCGAACGCCCGAGACACCTGAAGCCGGACGCACTATGATTCGTGGCGGTGACCGCAACCGCCCCGGAGCCCGGACCCGACGTTCCGAGTGTCACCACCGAGACGCTCCGTGCCTGCCTGTGGGTGGGCATCGGGTCGTGCATCAGGGGCCACCTGCTCTTCCTTCTCGGATTACCCGTGCTGCTCGCCGGCTTCGCTATCGCCTGGCGCGTCATGTGGTGCGTCGGGGCCGCACACCCTTCATCAGCTGTCGATCGCCCGATCCTCAGCCGGCGGTCGCCGTGGCTGCCGAAGACCTGTCTCTGGTTGGCAGTCATGGCCGTGGTCGGCCTCGCCGCGCCGTCCACGATCGGGCCGTTGTGGTACGACCTCGCCAAGCGCGCGTACTTTGTGCTCGGGCTCGCCGTGGTCGGCGTGTTCCGCTACGGCTCGGCGCGGCAGACGACACGGGCGGTCGGGACCCTCACGGTCGCGGCCATTTCGCTCCATCTCGTGACACTGGTTGCGGTTCCCACCCCGGACATCGATGTCTTTATCTGGACGCAGGCGTGCCTTGAGGCGCTTCTGCGGGGCGTCCATCCGTATACCGTGGATGTCGTTGATTTGATTACCAACGTGTATGACTTGGGCCCTACGGCGACCCTGTACCCCTATATGCCGCTGACGCTCGTGGCATTTGCGCCAGGTTACGCGCTGTTCGGCGATTTCCGCGTCATGCTGGCGCTCTGTGTTCCGGTCACGATCGCCCTGAATCGCGCGACCGGGCGCCAGCTCGGCCTCGATTCGACGTTCATCGAGGCGACGACGCTCGCCTTTCTATTGTTTCCACGCGGCGTGTGGCTTACCTGTTTCGGATGGAACGAACCCTTGCTGGTAGTGGTCGTTTCAGCATTCGTCTATCTCGCCACTCGCGCGCCGGGCGGTGCGGCTCAGGCGATTGCCTTTCTGCTTCTGCCCGCCCTCAAGCAGTACATCGTCGCCCCCGTGCTGCTGTTTCTGGCGATCAGCCGGCCACGCGTGTCGGTCGCCGCCATCGCGATGGCTGTGGCGTCGGCAACGGGGACGGACGTGGCCGCCGCCAGGTGAACCGGCGCCCCGCCCAGCCCCAGCCGGATGGCTCTCAGGCGAACCTGATCGGCTGCTTCTTCCCCTGAAACATAGACAACCTGTGCCCCGACGCGGCCAGCGTCGCCGCCACTTGCAACAGCAGGGTGGATTTGCCGATGCCCGGATCGCCGCCAAGCAGCATCGCCGATCCTGGCACGATCCCGCCCCCAATCGCCCGGTCGAATTCCTTGATCCCGGTCCGCATTCGCTCCGGCAGGGCGACAACCGCGTCCAGTCCGACCAGCTCGACCGCCCGGCCGCCGGTGCGGAAATAATGCTTGGCCGAAAAGACCGTCGGGCGCTCGCCGCTTCCTGGACCAACGTATTCCATTCCGCGCAGTCAGGGCACTGCCCCTGCCAGCGATGCTGCTCGGATCCGCACGCCTGGCAAATATATCGGCATTTAAGCTTGGCCATAGAGCGATAGCTAACGATCCGCCGCTCGGTTGCCTAGCGGTTTGCCGACGCTACCGCCGGCGCATGGCCCTGATCCCCGAGCCGCTCCGCATCCCCGATTTTCGAGCCTTCTGGCTGGCGCGCCTGACCACCACCATCGGCCAGATGGCGATGGTCATCGTCATCGGCTGGCAGGTCTACGACATCGCCCGCGAGACGATGGACATCCGCGAGGCCGCGTTCCAGCTCGGCCTGATCGGCCTCGGTCCAGTTCGTGCCGCTTGTTCGTGCTGACGCCGATCAGCGGCTGCGCGCGGACCGGCTCGACCGGCGCCAGATCGCCCGGGCGGTCATTTTGCTGGAGCTGCTCTGCGCGCTGATCCTGTTCGGCGCGACCTGGGGCGGGTACATCAGCCTGCCGATCCTGTTCGGGGTCGCGGCCCTGCTCGGCGTCGCGCGGGCCTTTGCCGGCCCGGCGCTGGGCGCGATGGCGCCCAACCTCGTCCCACGCGAGATATTGCCCAACGCCATCGCGCTGAGCTCGACCGCCTGGCAGACCGGCGCCATTGCCGGCCCGGCGATCGGCGGCATTCTCTACGATGTGATGCCGCATCTGCCCTATGCGTTAAGCGCGGGGCTGTTCGCCTTTTCGGCGCTGTGCCTGTTCACCATCGGACCGTTGCCCGAACGGCGCTGAAACCCGGCAGACCGTGGCAGCAGATGGTCGAGGCCTGGCCTATGTGCGGCGAAACCGGCTCGTTCTCGGCGCGGTCACGCTGGATCTGTTCGCCGTGCTGCTCGGCGGCGTGACAGCGATGCTTCCGCTATATGCGCGCGATATCCTGCACGTCGGCGCGGACGGGCTGGGCCCGCTTGCGCGCCGCGCCCGCCTGGGCGCGACGCTGACCGCGATCTTCTTCTCCGTCCGGCCGCTCAAGACCAACGTCGGCGTGAAGATGCTCACGGCCGTCGTGATTTTCGGAGCCGCCACGGCCGTGTTCGGCATCTCGAGATCCTATTTCCTGTCGCTGACGATGCTAGCCCTGCTCGGCGCCGCCGACATGTTCTCGGTGTATATCCGCCAGTCGCTGATTCAGCTGCACACACCAGACGAAATGCGCGGCCGAGTATCGGCGGCATCGACGCTGGCGATTTCGGCGTCGAACGAGCTCGGTGAGACCCGCAGCGGTTTTA
>CAWFFB010000011.1:0-70148 GCA_963814975.1 uncultured Acidobacteriota bacterium
TCATTCATCGCTGTTGCGGGCAGCGCACGGGGGACAACTGGAAGGGACAGATTCGCAGGGGCGCCAATAGCAGGCCACCGCACATCCGCGGCATCACGGACGAACGCGGGCGGCTCATGATGCTGATGAGGCACAATACCGACTTCGGCGATTCGTGGGAGCGCGAAAGCGAGAGCCACGAGTTACTTCCTGACCTCTCGGTCGAGGCGTGCGCCTTTGGCGTCAACGCGATCGTGTACGCAATGACGCACTGAAGGGTTCGCGAATACGGGCGCTGCGAGGTCGGCACACCGTATGTCGTCAGCGCATGTCCGCGCGAAGAAGCCGTCACACATCGTGTCGCGCCCGCCGGTCGACAGTCTCTGTAGCTTGGGCCGGTACGTATTCACTAATGCAAGAGTCCGTTGAGCTGAACCGAGGGCAGCCGGCGAGGCTCGCCGACGGGTGCTTCGAGCGCGAAGGCGGCAGCCGGACCGGGCGAAGCTCACTGCCGGGCTGCGGAGTGCCGGGTGCCTCGAGCACCCAGCACCCGGCATCATCCTTCCTATCAGAACGAGTAGCGCAGTCCGAGCTGCATCGTGCGGGGCGCGCCGGCGATGAACAGCGTATTGAACGCGTCGCTGGTGCGCTCGTTGTCGGGGTTGCCGTAATTGGCGCGATTCGTGACGTTGTACAGCTCCCAGTAGAGGCCGAGCCTGCGAGCCGCGGCGCCCAGCGGGATCTCGTACTGCACCCGCAGATTCAGCGCCAGGAAATCGGAATGACCGGGCATCGTATTGTGCTTGGCGTAGCCGTTGGCGTCGACGCTCTGACAGAATCGGGATCTCCGCATCATCGCGGCCTTTGATCGGGCGGTCGAAGTCGTCCAGGTCGTTGTTGACGTCGTCCCCCAGGAGCTCGTTCACCGGAATGCCGGTGTAGTACACGAAGGTCGCCCCGACGCCCAGCCCGCGCCCGACGTCCCAGTTGCCGCCGGTCGTGAACGCGTGCCGGTTGGCCAGGTTGAACACGCCGTAGTCCGCCCGCGGGTTGAGCCCGCTCGTCACGCCGTAATCGTCGTTGACCCGCCGGTCCCAGATGGTATTGGCATTCCCGGTGATGACGTTGACATCGCGCGCGCGTGCGAACGAGTAGCTCGCGCGCCCGGACCAGCGGTTGGCCATCCGCTTCACCACCCCCAGCTCCAGCCCCTGGTAGTCGGTGTTGAAGGCGTCCAGCGTCTGATACTCCAGGACGCGCCGGAAGTTCACGCCGCGCGCCGCCGCCGGAATCTTCGTGCCCGTCGGATCGAACACGCCGATGCCCTGGTAGGTCACCTCCCCGTCGGCGCCCAGCGGCCCTTCGTTGATGTCGATGGTGCCCGTTTGATCGTGCCCGACGTTGCCGACGTAATCGACCGTGAGGGCGACGTTCGGCACGACCTGACGCTCCACGCCCATACTCCAGGACCACAGGTACCCCAGCCTCGGGGTCCCGCGGAGTAATGGGATGTCGAGGAACACCTCACCGGCCGCGTTCTTGTTGCGCAGGTCCACCAGCATGGCCCGACAGTCGGGGCTGATCACCGCGCGCCCGGCGCCGTCGCCCGTCGGATTCAAGCAGGGATGCGCCGGCCGCTGTCCACGCGTCGGCGACCGATCGGTCCCGGTATCGAACGTATAGGCCGATCCGATCACCGCGCTCGACAAGACCTGGTACATGAACTGGTTCCGCGCCGGCTCGTAGAACTTGCCGACGCCGCCGCGGAAGACCGTCTTCTCGCTCACGGCATACGCCACACCCAGCCGGGGCGCGATGGCGTCCTTCGAGTCCGGCACGATGTCCGAGTAGTCGTACCGCAAGCCGAGGTTCAGCGTCAGCTTGTCGGTCGCCTGCCACTTGTCCGCGACGTAGCCGTTGATGCGCCAGTCGTCCACCTTGAAGAACATGTCGCCCACGCGAATCCGAAAGCGGGTCGGATAGGTGAAGGGGTCCGCCGGGTTGAAATTTGCGTCCGTCAGAAAGTTGAACTGGCCAAAGGGCCCCCCCACCCCGGCGGGCGCCGTGAAGGTCGTCCCCCCGTTGCTGCTGGCGCCGAAGCCGAACTTCCACGTGTGCCTGCCGGGCGTGTAGGTGAACTGCTCGGTGAACGCAATCGTGTTCCAGTAGTGCCCGGCCGTGGCCGCCCGCGGGCCCGCCCGGTAGCTGGGATGCTGCTGCTGCGCCCCGAAGTCCAACGGATCGTCGCCGTTCAAGCCGGTAATCACGTGCGCCTCCGGGTCGAACGGATCGACCCACGCGTCCGCGCCACCGAAGAGATCGCGGGCGGCCTGCCTCAGGTGCTCCACGGTGCTGCTCACCTTGACCTCGTTGAGCATCCGGCTGTTCAGCACGGAGGTCCACTGGAAGTTGTTGATCGCCTCTTTCGCCAGCTCGTAGCGAAAGTTCTCGGCGGTGCTCTGGTCCTCATTCGGCCGCTTCGCCAACCCCCGTATTCGGGTTCCAGATCGTCCGGAAACTGAGGTTGTTCGACGGGGTCAGCTGGTAATCCACCCGCCCGAAGTACTTGGTGAGGTTGACGTCGTAGATGTCCGAGAAGGACGTCGCCAGGGGCGCCGCCTCCGCGGGAAACTTCAGGTCGAGCGCGTTCTGGAGCCACTGCCGCTCGGTGTTGAAAAAGAAGAACGCCTTGTTCCGGAAGATCGGCCCGCCGATGCTCGCGCCCACGATATCGTTGCCGCTCTCCGGCTTGGGCCGGCCTTCCTGCTTCGTGAAGTAGTTGGTGGCGTTGAAGCGGTCGTCCTGCCCGTAGTAGTACCCGCTGCCGTGAAATTGGTTGGTCCCACTCTTGGTCACCGCGTTGACGATGACGCCGGAGGCCCCGCCGTATTCCGCCCCGTAATCGTGCGTCATCACGTTGTACTCGGAGAAGGCGTCGATGGTCATGCTGACCTGCGTAAACGCCCCCCCGCGATCGTCCTTGTTGTGGACGCCGTCCACCAGGAACAGATTGCTCTGGTCCTCGCGGCCGTTCGCGCTGTAGGTGGCCCCCTCGAAATTCCCGTTGTCCAGTATCCGGCGTCAACCCCGGCACCAACTGCATCAACGACAGCATCTCGCGCCCCTGCGTGGGCAGGTTCGAGATGTCCTGCGCCGACATGTTGGTGCCGATGGTGGTCTGGGTCACCTCGATGAGCGGCGAGGCCCCGGTCACCGTGATGGCATCGGCCAGCGTCCCGACGGGCAAGGTGTACGCGATCGTGACCGCCTGGCCCACGCCCAGCCTGATCCCGGTGCGTGTCTGCGTCTGAAAGCCGGCCAGCTCGGCCCTCATGGTGTAGAGGCCGGGCTGTAAGGCCGGGAGCACGAACCGGCCGGTCTCGCTGGTGGGGACGGTCCGCACCAGGCCGGTCGCCTCGTCGGTGACCGTGATCACCACACCGGGAAGTGCGGCTCCGGACATGTCGACCACGCTCCCGTTGAATTCGCCGGTGGCGAACCCCTGTCCAAAGGCGGCTGGGGAGCCGCCGAATACTCCGAGACTGACGATCATCACGACGAGCTTCCATCGAACACCCGATGTTCTGCTGCGCATGATTGTCTCCTCCGGCCCCACGATGTGTTGACTCCCGGCGGATTCCTGGGGTGAGAACCGCCGGCCGCTGTCCCTTTACACCTGCGCGAACGTCCGACTGAGAGCGCTACGTTATGAGAGCGCTACGTCAGTATTCGCGAGCACGAAAGGATTCGCGGATATGAAACACGCGGCTGCGGGTAAGAACGCAGGGGCGGATATGAAAGCGGCGAGTCTGATGAGAGCGTGACGTCAAGGAGTCGTGGACGAAAAAGATTCGCAGGTATGAAAAGAGTGTGGCGGATATGAATGTGAGGGCGGGTATGGAGGCGGCGAGTCCGATGAGCGCGCGACGTTACGGCTTCACGGGTATGAAAGAATTCGCAAGAGCGGGGGTGAGAATCGCGGCGGGTATGAACGCGTCGACGTTCAATCGGAGCGCGGCGTTACCAGTTGCGGGGTACAAAACGGTTCGCGGGCAAAAAAGGAGCGGCGGGTATGAAGCGGCGGATCCGAAAGTAATCGGCGCGTCTACGAGTACGACAGTATCGGCGCGTTATTCAGAGTACGGAGCGTATGTCATGCGCGTCGCGTCGGATGCAAGGCTTGGAAATCGCCGACGACATGCAAACACGTGATCCGGATGTTGTTTCCACGCGTGCGAAGCCTGACTGACCGGGTGCCGAGGTGCCGGGTGCATCGAGCACCCGGCACCCGGCATCATCCTCACTATCAGAACGAGTAGCGCAGTCCGAGCTGCATCGTGCGGGGCGAGCCGCCGATGAACAGGGTATTGAACGCGTCGCTGTTACGCTCGTTGTCGGGGTTGCCGAAATTGGTGCGATTCGTGGCGTTGTACAGCTCCCAGTAGAGGCCGAGCCGGCGCGCCGCGCCGCCCATCGGGATCTCGTACTGCACCCGCAGATTCAGCGCCATGTAGTCGGAATGACCGGGCATCGTATTGTGCTTGGCGTAGCCGTTGGCGTCGACCTCCGACAGAATCGGCATTTCCGCGTCATCGCGGCCTTTGATCGGGCGGTCGAAGTCGTCCAGGTCGTTGTTGACGTCGTCCCCCAGCAGCTCATTCACCGGATTGCCGGTGTAGTACACGAAGGTCGCCCCGACGCCCAGCCCGCGCCCGACGTCCCAGTTGCCGCCGGTCGAGAACGCGTGCCGGTTGGCCAGGTTCGACAGGCCGTAGTCCGCCCGCGGGTTGAGCCCGCTCGTCACGCCGTAATCGTCGTTGACCCGCCGGTCCCAGACGGTATTGGCATTCCCGGTGATGACATTGACGTCGCGCGCGCGTGCCGCCGTGTAGCTCACGCGCGCGGACCAGCGGTTGGCCATCCGCTTCACCATGCTCAGCTCCAGCGCCTGGTAGTCGGTGTTGAAGGCGTCCAGCGTCTGATACTCCAGGACGCGCCGGAAGTCCACGCCGCGCGCCGCCGCCGGAATCTTCGTGCCCGTCGGATCGAACACGCCGATGCCCTGGTAGGTCACCTCCCCGTCGGCACCCGAGCGGCCCTTCGTTGATGTCGATCGGTGCCCGTTTGATCGTGCCCGACGTTGCCGACGTAATCGACCGTGACGGCGACGTTCGGCACGACCTGACGCTCCACGCCCATACTCCAGGACCACAGGTACCCCAGCCTCGGGGTCCCGCGGAGTAAGGGGATGTCGAGGAACACGCCACCGGCCGCGTTCCGGTTGCGCAGGTCCACCAGCATGGCCCGACAGTCAGGGCTGATCACCGCGCGCCCGGCGCCGTCGCCCGTCGGATTCAAGCAGGGATGCGCCGGAAGCAGTCCACTCGTCGGCGACCGATCGGTCCCGGTATCGAACGTATAGGCCGATCCGATCACCGCGCTCGACAAGACCTGGTACATGAACTGGTTCCGCGCCGGCTCGTAGAACTTGCCGACGCCGCCGCGGAAGACCATCTTGTCGCTCGGGGCATACGCCACCCCCAGCCGGGGCGCGATGGCGTCCTTCGAGTCCGGCACGATGTTCGAGTAGTCGTACCGCAAGCCGAGGTTCAGCGTCAGCTTGTCCGTCGCCTGCCACTTGTCCGCGACGTAGCCGTTGATGCGCCAGTCGTCCACCTTGAAGAACATGTCGCCCACGCGAATCCGGAAGCGGGTTGGATAGGTGAAGGGGTCCGCCGGGTTGAAATTTGCGTCCGTTCAGAAAGTTGAACTGGCCAAAGGGCCCCCCCACCCCGGCGGGCGCCGTGAAGGTCGTCCCCCCGTTGCTGCTGGCGCCGAAGCCGAACTTCCACGTGTGCCTGCCGGGCGTGTAGGTGAACTGCTCGGTGAACGCAATCGTGTTCCAGTAGTGCCCGGCCGTGGCCGCCCGCGGGCCCGCCCGGTAGCTGGGATGCTGCTGCTGCGCCCCGAAGTCCAACGGATCGCCGCCGTTCAAGCCGGTAATCACGTGCGCCTCCGGGTCGAACGGATCGACCCACGCGTCCGCGCCACCGAAGAGATCGCGGGCGGCCTGCCTCAGGTGCTCCACGGTGCTGCTCACCTTGACCTCGTTGAGCATCCGGCTGTTCAGCACGGAGGTCCACTGGAAGTTGTTGATCGCCTCTTTCGCCAGCTCGTAGCGAAAGTTCTCCTGCGATGCTCTGCTCCGACTCGGCCAACTCGCCCACCCCGGTATTCGGGTTCCAGATCGTCCGGAAACTGAAGTTATTTCGACGGGGTCAGCTGGTAATCCACCCGCCCGAAGTACTTGGTGAGGTTGACGTCGTAGATGTTCGCGAAGGACGTCGCCAGGGGCGCCGCCTCCGCGGGAAACTTCAGGTCGAGCGCGTTCTGGAGCCACTGCCGCTCGGTGTTGAAAAAGAAGAACGCCTTGTTCCGGAAGATCGGCCCGCCGATGCTCGCGCCCAGGATATCGTTGCCGCTCTCCGGCTTGGGCCGGCCTTCCTGCTTCGTGAAGTAGTTGGTGGCGTTGAAGCGGTCGTCCTGCCCGTAGTAGTACCCGCTGCCGTGAAATTGGTTGGTCCCGCTCTTGGTCACCGCGTTGACGATGACGCCGGAGGCCCCGCCGTATTCCGCCCCGTAATCGTGCGTCATCACGTTGTACTCGGAGAAGGCGTCGATGGTCATGCTGACCTGCGTAAACGCCCCTCCGCGATCGTCCTTGTTGTGGACGCCGTCCACCAGGAACAGATTGCTCTGGTCCTCGCGGCCGTTCGCGCTGTACGCCCCCTCGAAATTCCCGCTGTCCAGTTGCGGCGTCATCCCCGGCACCAACACCATCAACGACAGCATCTCGCGCCCCTGCGTGGGCAGGCTCGTGATGTCCTGCGCCGACATGTTGGTGCCGATGGTGGTCTGGGTCACCTCGATGAGCGGCGAGGCCCCGGTCACCGTAATGGCATCGGCCAGCGTCCCGACGGGCAAGGTGTACGCGATCGTGACCGCCTGGCCCACGCCCAACCTGATCCCCGTGCGTGTCTGCGTCTGAAAGCCGGCCAGCTCGGCCCTCATGGTGTAAAGGCCGGGCTGTAAGGCCGGGAGCACGAACCGGCCGGTCTCACTGGTGGGGACGGTCCGCACGAGGCCGGTCGCCTCGTCGGTGACCGTGATTGTCACACCAGGAAGAACGGCCCCTGACACGTCGACCACGCTCCCGTTGAATTCGCCCGTCGCGAACCCCTGGCCAAAGGCGGGGACTGCGGAGAGAAAAAAGGCGGGGACTGCCGAAAGGAAGGCGACGACGGCAACGAACGCGACACGGCGCATGGTTGTCTCCTCCTGCCCCCACGATGTGTTGACGACCGGCGGGTTCCCTGGGGAAGAGACCTCGCCGGGCACTGCTCCTTGCTCTGCGCGAACGTCCGACTAGAGCGCGACATCAAAGTCGAATAAGAGCGTTCGACGTAACGTGCTCGCCAGGTATGAAAGTGGTGGCGAGGCATGAAGTGCGGCGGGTATGAAAGCGGCGACGAGTTAATCAGAGCGCGACGTGGGATTCGCGGGTATGAATGACTGGCGGGTATGAAATGGAGCGGGTATGAGCGGCGCCGGGTATCGGAGCGCGACGCTAGTATTCGCGGAGGACGACTGGACTCGCGGGTATGAACTGAGGGGCGGTTATGAACGTCACGCCGGGTATGGAACGACGGGTCTGAGTCGGCGCGTCTCGCGTGAAAAAATCCGGGCGCTTTAAGAAGAGTACGGAGCTTGTATCATAGCCGTCGCTTCTGATGCAACGCTCAGAAGGATGCCGACGCGACGAAAAATATTCAGATCCCGTCTCGGGTCCAAGTTTTCGGATCGTGTGCCGAAATTTGTCGGCCTGATGAAGTGCGGACCTTCCCACCTTGTCCGCTGAAGCCGGACGCGACGTATCACGGACAGTGAACGGCAGTTCTCGCGGCCCGCCAGACGGTCGGCAGACCCAGCGCACGCCTGCCTGCTCTCAGACTTCAGACTTCAGACTTAGAAGGGCCCCATGCGATTCCCGCACGGGGCCCTTCGAGCAACTGACGTCGTCGAGCGACTGTGCTAGAAGGTATACGTCGCGCTTATCTCCGCGATGCGGGGCCCGATAATGGCCCTGGGCTGCAGGAAATCCGCTCCCGAGCGGGGCGTGTTCTCGATCACCGTGTTCGCGTTCAGCGCATTGTGCAGATCGAGGCGGAGCGCCACCCTCTGCGTCCCCTGCAACCGGAACGCCTTCTCGACCCGGAAGGTCAGGAGGTTGACACTCGGCAAGCGATGGGTCGCCGATCTCCTCCACGTTCAGCACGATATCCGGAATGGTCACGCCGCCCTCGAAACGCACCTGCCGGGCGTACGCTTCGCCGCTCTGATGATGGAAGTTCGACGACAGCATCACGTCGCCCTGGAAGTTGTAGGACGCCAGCAGCTTGCTGTCCCAGTCCCAGGTATTGTCGGCCCGGAAGATTTCCTCGTTGGGATTGTAGTCCCCGACCACGTGGTCCGTGTTGAAGCTGTCGAACGCGCCGACCGCCAACCCGGCATTGATCGGCTTGTTCTTCTTCGTGGCCGAGTAGGAGGCCATGAACGACCAGCGGTTCGCGAGCCGCTTGACGCCCGCGATCTCGATGCTCTTGTAGGTCTGCGGCCCGGCTTTCGGGTCGTTGAAGTTCTGCAGCGTTCCCGGCGCCCGTCAACTCCGGCGCAAACTCATGGTACGTGACCAGGCCCCCGTCGTCCCCGGTCCCGAGCTCCCCATCGGGTCCCGGGTCCCGATTCGTGACCGGAATGTTGAAGGAATCGTAGGGTTGCAAGAAGCTCTGGACCCGGAAGATGTCCGTCGAGCGGGTGTAGAGCCCGGTGACCCGGATGGCAAAATTCGCAATCAGCTCCCGCTCGAGCGACAGCGACCACTCATCGGTCCGCGGTTGCTTCTCGTCGGGGTTGTTCACGAAGTTGGGGGGCAGGTCGTCGAACTCCATGCCGGTCTGTTCGAGGAAGTCGGGCCCGGTCGGATTGAGGTCGGTTTCCCCATCATCGTAGTCGTTGTTCCCGTTCAGGTCGCGCCACTGATAGATGGAGTAGGTGATGCTGTTCTTGACAAAGTTCAGCACGTCCGGCGTGAGCAGGCGCATATGGTGGTAGCGCCCGAACCCGCCCTTGACCACGGTCTTGCCATCGCCCGAGACATCGAACGCCGCATGCAGGCGCGGCTCGAAGCTGTTCCAGGTGTTGAGGTCGACCCGCGGGAAGGTCTGCGCGGGGAAGAGGGGAGCCGAGGGCCCGCTCGCGGCGTCGCGGGTCTGCTCGGGCGCAAACGCGGCAACCGAGGCGAACCGCGCCCCGAGGTTCAGCGTCAGCCGGCGCCCGATGGTCCAGCTGTCGCGCGCGAAGAAGCTCGTCGTGTGCTGGCGGCCGTCGGGATAGACCGGGGCGTTGAAGAAGACGACGTCGAAGGGGACGCCGCCCTTGGCGCAGTTGACTTCGCATCCGTCGTAGCGCAGGTGGTAGTTGACCGGTTTGAGGTCCAGCGACCGGAAGTTCTTCGTGCGGGCGTGTTCGCCCCCCACCTTGATCTCATGGTTGCCGCCCGCCCAATTCGGCTTGTAATAGGTCATGGCGCCTTTGGTCTGGTGCAGGAAGTGCCGCGACCGCTCGCCGCATACCACGTTCTCGCCCGTGACCATCTCGTTGACGAGGTCCGTGCGCCCGATCTCCTGGGGCGTCCCGGTATTGAGGAACGGCGCCAGGGAATCGTGGGGCGCATACCCGAACTGGAAATTGGCGGCGATGGCGTTGCCGAACTGGCCTTCCCACCCCCCCTTGATGATGGGATGCGCCGTCTTCTTGTCTTCGCGCGCTTCCCAGGACCGGAGGGAGTCCATCTTGGCGTTTTCGCGCAGGCGCTCCCACAGGTTGAAGAAGATGAACCGGTGCGCGTTGTTCGCCTGATACGAGTATTTCTGCGTGATGTATTTCGCCGTGACGATATTGTCCAGGTCTTCGTCAAGCGGTGCTTCGCTGTAGGCGCCCAACACCGTCCGGTGGATGTCGCGGTAGCGCACGGCCCCGTAGAACCACAGCTTGTTTCGGAATGATGCGGCCCCCCAGGTCGCCGCTGAGGTCGTACTGGTGGCGGATGGAGTTGCCTTCTTCAAAGCCAAAGCCCCGCAACTCATCATCGAGGTTGCTGGCCTGCATCCCCTCCGTTTCGAGAGCGAACAGCCCGCCGCCGTGGAAGTCGTTCCCGCCCGACTTCACGATGGCGTTGATCTGCACGCCGCGCGTCGGGAACTCCGGGTCGGTGGCCATGCTCTGGACGCGCGCCTCGTCGATGGTTTGGAAATCCCAGAAGGTGCCGCTGCCGCCGGCGGCCGTCCAGTTGTTCCCCATCACCCCTTCGAGCGTGTAATACACCTGGCCGGCCTGCCCGAACGCCTTCGCGCCCGCAGTTCTCCTCGGTCTGGCTGCCGCCGATATCGATGAAGCTGCGCACGCCGGGCGCCATGGTCAGCAGGCTCATCGCCCCGTTCCGCGTCGAGGGCGTGAGGTCGAGGACTTCTTTCGTGAACAGCGAGGCCCCGGAGGTCGCGGTGACGTCCACCACCGGCGCGGCGCCGGACACGGTGACCGTCTCGGCCACCGTGGCGAGCCCCAGCGCCACATCGACGCGCGCGGTGAAGCCGACGGTCAGCCGCACGGCCTCGCGCTGGCCCGGCCGGAAGCCCGACAGGTCATAGGTCACCTGATAGGTCCCCACCGGCAACGGCGCCAGGCGGTACTCGCCCCGCTCGTTCGTGACGTCGGATCACCGACGGTACCTGCAAGGCGGGACTGGTCGCCGTCACCGTCACGCCCGGGAGCACGGCGCCGCTCTGGTCGGTGACCTGGCCGATGATGCTCGCGTCCCCGCCCTGGCCGGCAGCGGGGCTGACAAATGAGACCAGGCTCACGACTATTACACTGGCAACGGTGAACCCCCATCGAGTACGCCACGTGCTGCTGTGCATGATTAGCTCCTCCGGCCCCACGATGTGTGATGACACCGGCGGATTCCCGGGGGGAGAACCTCGCCAGCGCTGCGTTTCCGCTTCCTCTAACACCGACTGAGTGCGAGATCAAAAGCGTCTTGCGCCACAAGCCGTTCCCAACACCGGAGTGGCCGCTTTCCGCCTTTCGGGCGAAGGCTTCCTACGGTCAGTCCGACCATCAGCAGGTCCGGCTCGAGCCGGACACTGCCGTACGGCAGCAAGTGCGAAATCGCGACGAAAGCTCCGACGAAGCGACTAAAGTCGGCCAACTCGGTACGTTGAAGAGGCCGCGCGCACGAAGAACGATCTGCGGGTATGAAAGAGCGACGGTATGAGCCGTAACGACAGTATGAAAGGTCGGCGGTCTTCGAGTATCGGCGCATCAACGAGTAAGAAGAATCAAGGCTAAATATTAGAATATTAAGAATAATGCGGTAGTATCACCGACCTCGCGTCGGGGACAAGGCTCGAAATCTCTCCAGGACCACGCAAAACACGCGACGACAAACCGATGCCAGTGCCGGGTTGGCCGGCTATCGCCCTTCGGCGAAAGCTTCCGCGGTCAGTGCGGCCATCAGCAGGTCCGGCGCGAGCGGGATACAGCGACCACTGCAGTGCGAAATCGCGACTAAGGCTCCGACGAAGCTCGGTACGTTAAAGAGGCCGCGCGTACGAAGGATCCGCGGGTATGAAGGGAACGGCGGTATGAGCCGTAGCAGCGGGTATGAAAGGTCGGCGGTCTACGGATATCGGCGCGTCAACGGGTATGAAACGATCAACGCCTATGTGAATTCATGAAGAATAATGCAGGTAAGTATCACAGACCTCGCGTCGCACACAAGGCTCGAAATTCCAGACGGCCAGTAAAATGCGTCATTCCAATCGAAATCCAAGTTTCCGGATCGTGTGCCAAAATTTGTCTCCATCACGAGTGATGTTTGCGGACCCATAGATGCGCTTTCACGGTCTGCCCAGATTCTTGCCGATGTGTGCAGGTCAGGCCGACCCGCGGGGTCCCAAGCCCGGCACGACTTTAAACATTGCCCGTGTCGGGCAGCCGGACCTGACGACGGGCGGCGACTCAGCGCACGCCCGCCTGCTTTCAGCCTTCTGACGAGAGACTTGAGACTTGAGACTTCAGACTTGAGACTTGCGCATGAAAAAGCCCCCTGCCGCTTTCGCGGCAGGAGGCCCTCGGTCTCACTCGTGCGGGGTCGTTAGAAGGTGTACGACGCGCTGATCTCCGCCAGGCGGGGGAACATGATGTCGCTGGGTTCCCAGGAACGTGTCGCCGGAATTCGGTTGCGATCCGGGTCGCCGTGTTCGCGTTCAAGCGCATTGTAGAGGTCGAGCCGGACCGCCAGCTTCTGCGCCGTCCTCAGCCGGAAATCTTTCTCGACCCGGAAGGTCAGGTTGTTGATGTTCGGCGACCGGATGCTGCCGATCGGCTCCACGTTGAGCACGGATCGACGGAATGGTCACGCCGTCCCTGAACTGCACCGTCCGCGCGTACGACGTCGCCGCTGATGTGGTGGAAGTTCGCCGACACCAGCACGTCGGCCGGGAAGATGTAGGACCCCGAGAACTTGGCATCCCATTCCCAGGTCCGATCGGCCCGGTTGATTTTGTCGTTGGGCGTGTAGAACCCGACCTCGTGGATCGTGCTGAACGCATCCCCGAAGTCGCGGCGGAGCCAGCCCCGTCGTGATCGGGGACTGTCCTTCTTCGTGGCCGAGTAGGAGGCCATGAACTGCCACCGGTTCGCGAGCCGCTTGATCGCCGACAACTCGATGCTCTTGAAGGTCTGATTGGCGTTCGGGTCGTTGATCGTGAAGAACCGCTCGATTCTGCGCGCCCGCCAGCGACTCCGGGAACTCGAAGTACGTGAACGGGCCCCCGTCGTCCGCCGGTCCCGAGCTCGTCATCGGGGCCGGGGTCCCGATTCGTGATCGGAACGTTGTAGGACGCGAAGGGGCGCAGGATGTTCTCGATCCGGATGACGTTCTTCGTTGCGGACGTAGAGCCCGGTGACGCGGACGGCAAAATTCGCGACCAGCTCGTGCTCGAACGAGAGCGAGTACTCGTCGACGCTTGGGTTGCTTCTCGTCCGGGTTCGACCTGGAACGTCGGTGGATAATCGCCTCGAACTCCATGCCGGTGGTCCGGATGAAATCGGACCCGTTCGGATCGAGGTTGACCTCCCCGGTGTCGTAGTCGTTGTTCCCGTTCAGGTCGCGCCACATCGAAGATGCCGTAGGCGATGCTGTTCCGGTTCATCCGCAGCGCGTCGGGCGTCGACGTTGCGCATGTGGTCGTAGCGTCCCCAGCCGCCCTTGATCACGGTCTTGCCATCGCCCGCGACGTCGAACGCCGCACGCAGGCGCGGTGCCACGCTGTTCCAGGTGGCGAGGTCGACCCGGTCGAAGCACTGGGCCGGGAAGATGACGTTCGAGGGCGGGCTCGCGGCCTCGCGGCACTGCTCCGGCACAAACGCCGTCTGCCGCGAGCGTACCGAAGCCCGAGACTCAGCGTCAGCCGGCGCGCCGACGGTCCAGCTGTCTCTCAGGTACGTGCCCAGGTAGTTGCGACGTTCTGCTCGGGATAGACCGGCGCGTTCAAGAACGCGATCTCGAACGGCACCCCGTCGTTGTACAGCAGGTGATAGTTGAAGGGCTTCGGTTGCCAGCGACCGGCTGTTGAAGTTCGTGAAGTACTCGACGCCTCCCTTGAACTCGTGGTTCCCGTGCGCACCAGTTCGGTTTGAAAGAACGTCACGCGTGCCCTTGGTGTGATTCACGGTATGCCGTCGACTCGCTCCCCGTTCACCACGTTCTCGCCCGTGACCACGCTCGGTTTCGAGGTCCTCTCGCCCGACCCGGTCGCCGCCGCAGGTACATCTCGCCGTCGAATCCTGCCGCAGCGCCCGTACAGGACCGAGGCGATCATCGAGTTGCCGCGCACGCCCTCCCACTCCACCTTGGCACAGCGGGATGCTTGATTGTCCTTGTCTTCCCGCGACTCATAGACGACCGGAGGTCGTCCTGCTTGTTGCTCTCGCGCCCCTTCTGACTACATGTTGAAAACGATGAACCGGTTCGAGGCGTTCGCCTGGTACGAGAATTTCTGGGTGTGCACGTAGTTCTGCGTGACCTGATCGTTGGCCGGGCGACCCATCCGCCTTGAAGGCGTCCGACAAATGGTCAATTCGCTGAAGGCGCCGCCGCGGCGGCGCCGTAGAACCACAGCTTGTTCCGAATGATGCGGCCCCCCAGGTCCCCGCTGATGTCGTACTGGCTGGTCGACGGTGCTGCCGACCGTGAAGCCCTCGGCCCGCAACTCATCATCGAGGTTGTCGGCTCTGCAAATTGTCCTTCCGTTCCGGCAAAGAAGCCGCTGCCGTGGAAATCGTTCCCGCCGGATTTCACGATGGCGTAGACCTGCACGCCGCGCGTCGGCGGCCTCCGCATCGGTGCCGAGGCTCTGGACCCGCGCTTCCTCGATCGTTTGCGAGTCCCAGAAGGAGCCGCTGCCGCCGCCTTCAGTCAGGTCTGGTCGTCGGCAATCCCGTCGAGCGTGAACCACACCTGGCCGCCCTGTCCGAACGCGCGCGGTCTGCGAGTTCTCCGCGAGCTGGCTGCCTCCGATATCGAGGTAGCTGCGCACGCCGGGCGCCAGGGTCAACAGGCTCATCGTCCCGTTGCGGGTCGTGGGCGTGAGCTCGAGGAACTCCTTCGTCAGCAGCGTGCTCGGCGGCGGTCGACGAGACGTCGACCACCGGCGACGCCGCCGGACACGGTGACCGACTCGGCGACGGTGGCCAGCCCCAGCTGCCACATCGATTTTCGCGGTGAAGCCGACGCCCAGCCGCACATCCTGGCGCTGGGCCGGCCGGAAGCCCGCGAGATCGAACGCCAGCTGGATAGACGCCAATCGGTAACGGCGCCAGGCGGTACTCGCCCTCCTCGTTCGTGACGACCGTCATCTCCGGCACCTGCAAGGCCGGACTGGTCGCCGTCACCGTGACGCCGGGGAGCACGGCGCCGCTCTGGTCGGTCACCTGACCGAGAATCGTGGCTGTCTGCGCGGATGCCGTTGCCGAACCGATGAATGAGGCCAAGCTGACAAGTATTAAAACGACTGCCCATCGATTACACGACGCGCTGCTTCGCATAAGTTGTGTCCTCCGGGCTTCGACTGATGGATATTGACGTGACCGGCGAATTCCCTGGGGCAGGGACTTTCCGGTTGCTGGCGTGTAAGCGCCTGCGCGACTTCCGACCGAGCGGTACGCTGACCTGGTTCGCGGGTATGAGAGCATCTTCGAGTATGACAGCCGCCCCGGATATGAAGAGCCGCCGCGTCGCACGCGTCTATGAAGTCGGGACGATTATGAAAGTGGAGGGAGCGTATATCGACCGTCACGGCCGACACAAGCTGAATAGGGTGAGGCTGCCCGCGACAAAATATCGAAGTCCTGGCAGGGTACGTCCAAATTTCGCGGATCCTGCCCTGATATTTATAGCTGTCTGGCTGGAAAACTACCGCTGCTTTTCTTCGGGCAGGAACTGAACGAAGCACCGATGACGGCCACAGGCTGGAGCTTGATCACTCGGACCGGGGCGTGGGGGGGACCCGTCACGCCCCGGCACAACTCAGGTCTGATCGGACACAGGTCCTGAGGGGGGCCGCAGCCGTCCGAGCGTCGCGCCCACAGCCTTGCCCAGCCAGGACTTCAGCCGCTGGTTCGCGAGCGACTGTTCTAGCTCGTCGACCTTCATATACCCGACCGGCACGAGCAGCAGGCTCAGCAGCAGGCACAGCGCCTGCCCGCCGATGATGGTCACCGCGATGGCCGCGCGGCCGGTTCCGCCGATGCCGAGACCGAGCGCGGTGGGGATCAGGCCGGCGATGATCGCGGAGGTCGTCATCAGGATCGGCCGGAGCCGGGTCCGGCACGCGCCGACGACGGCCTCGCGCAGCGGCACGCCCTCCGCGCGCAGCTTGTTCGCGTAGTCCACCTGCAGAATGGAGTTCTTCTTCACGATCCCGAAGAGCAGGAGCATCCCGAGGGCGCTCCAGAGGTTGAGGGTCCGGCCGGTGGCCCAGAGGGTGAAGAGCGCGAAGGGCACCGACAGGGGGATCACCAGCATGATCAGAATCGGCTGGACGAAGCTCTCGAACTGCGCCGCGAGCACCATGTAGACGAAGATCATCGCGAGGCCGATCGCCATGATCATGTTCGCGGTCGTCTCGTCGAGGATGCGCGACTGGCCCCTCAGCCGGAACGACATCGTGGGGGGCATGCCGAGACCGGCGAGCATGGCGCGCAGATCGTTCGATGCCTGGTCGAGCGCGTACCCGGGCGCGACGTCTGCCGACACGAAGACGCTGAACTGCCGGTCGGAGCGATTCAGCGCGCTCGGCCCGAGGCCGCGCTCGACGCGCGCGATGTTGTCGATCCGGACCGGGCCGTTGATCGAAGGCACGGTGAGCCGGCCGATCTGCGCGGGGTCGCGCCGCTGGCTCTCGAGCACCCGCATCTTCACCGGATACTGTTCCTGGCCCTCCTTGAAGAAGGAAATCTCGTCGTCGCCGGAGACGGCGAGGCGCAGCGTGCTGCCGACGGTCGACATCCGCACGCCGAGGTCGGCGGCTCGCCGCCGATCGACGGCCACGTGGACCTCGGGGTTGGAAATGCTCAGGCCGATCCTCGTTTCGATGAGGCTCGGGAGCTCTTGCATGCCGGCGAGCGCCTTCATCGAGAATGCGGCAATCTGGTCGAGGTCCGGCCCCATGATATTGGCCGCGAGCGCGACCCCGCCGGCGCCTTCGCCGCCTCCGAGCGCGTTGCGAGCGTGGATGCTCGGCCGGTACGCCGGATACGAGGCGAGCCGCCGCCGCATCTCCGTGATGATCTGGCTCTGGGAATTCTTCCGCGCGTCGATCGGCAGCGCCTGACATTCGAAGTGGATATGCGTCGAGCCGCCGCCGAACCCCGAGGCCGCGATCGACGGTTCGATGTGCGCGACGCCTTCGATGCCGCTCAGTTCGTCGAGCAGCTTGAACGCGATCTCGCTCGAGCCTTCGAGCGACGTGCCTTCCGGCGCGTCCATGTGAACCGTCCATTCCCCCATGTCCTCGGTCGGCACGAACTCGCGGCCGACCATGCGGTTCAGCGGGAAGGCCAGGAGAAACGTGACGACCGACAGGCCGATCACGAGGCCGGGATGATCGAGCGCCCAGTTGACTTGCCGCGTGTACCAGGTGTCGAGCCAGTGCAGGAAACCATGTTCCTGCGCCTTGTGGTCTGCTTCGGCGTCCGCGAGCTTCAGGAACCTGGAGCTCAGCATCGGCGTCAGGGTGAAGCTGACGAGCATCGACACGAGGATGGCGAACGCCATCGTCCAGCCGAACGGGTTGATGAAGCGCCTCGCGTACCCGTCCATGAACGCGATCGGCACAAAGATGACGACGAGCGACAGCGTCGTCGCCATCACGGGAAGGGCGACCTCGCGCGTGCCCTCGATGGCCGCCTTGAAGGGGCTGCTGCCTTTCTCTTCGATGTGACGGAAGATGTTCTCGAGCACGACGATCGCATCGTCGATGACGATCCCGACCGCCAGCGTGATCGCGAGCAGCGTCATGTTGTTCAGCGTGAAGCCCATCACGTTCATCAGCGTGAACGACGAGATGATGGAGGTCGGGATCGCCAGCGCGGCGATGAGGACGGCCCGGATATTGCGGATGAACACCATCACGATGACGGCGGCGAAGAGGCTGCCGAAGATCAGGTGCTCCTCGAGCGACGCGACGGACGCGTAGATGAACCGGGAGTCGTCGCGGGTCAGCGTGAGGGCCACGTCCTTCGGCAGCGAGCGCCTGATCGTCTCCAGCCGGCCGCGAACGCCCTCGATCACCGTGACCGTGTTCTCGCCCATGGCCCGGCGGATATCGAGCATGACGGCGGGGTCCTTGCCCAGCCAGGCGGCGGAGGTCGGACGCTCGAAGCCGTCTTCCGCGTACCCCACGTCGGACACGCGGATCGGCGTCCCGTTCATCGTGGCGATTGTGATGTTCCCGAAGTCCGCGGCCGCGTCGAGCCGGCCGAGCGTCCGCAGCAGGAGCTGCCCCTTCCCCTGCTCGACCACGCCCCCGGGGATCTCGATGTTCTCCGAGGCGATGGCCTCGCGCACCTGCGCCATCGACAACCCGTGCGAGTTCAGCTTCTCGAGGTCGACCACGATGTGGATCTCGCGCGCGCGCCCGCCGCTGATCGTGACGTCGCCGACACCGTTGACCGACTGGATGACCCGCGCGATCTGCTTGTCCGCGAGCTCGGTCAGGCTCCGCAGGCTCATGACCGGCGACGACACCATGATCGTCATGACGGGCGCGGCGTCGGGATCGACCTTGGTGATGACCGGCGGCAGGAGCTCGGGCGGCACGCTTCTGATCGCGCTCGCGACTTTCTCCCGGACGTCGTTGACCGCTTCGTTGAGATCGCGCTCCAGGACGAAGCGCACGGTGATCTGGGCCCGACCCTCGGTGATGCGCGCCGACATCTCGTCGATCCCGGCCACGCCGCTGATGGCGTCCTCCATCGGCTCGACCACGGAGGTCGCGATCTCGGCGGGACTGGCGCCGGGGAGCGTCAGGCTCACGTTGACCGTCGCCGGGTCCGCTCGGGGAAACAGGTCGACGCCCAGATTCCGGAACGAGAAGACGCCGAGGACCACCAGCGACATGACGAGCATCGTCGCGAACACCGGACGGCGGACGCAGAGTTCAGACAGCATGCGGCGTTACTCCCTTTGGAGCGACAGTGGACCTGGTGACTACTCGGCCGCGCCGGCGATGGACACGTTCATCCCGTCGACGAGCCGATCGACGTCGCTGATCGCCACGGGTTCGCCGGCTTTGACGCCGGTGATGACTTCGACCCGGTCGTCGATCCGCTCGCCGATCGTCAGCTCGCGCGAGGCGAGGCGCCCGCCCGCGACCACGAATACCCGATTGACGCCGTATCGGTACTGCAACGCCTTGAACGGCAGCGTGAGCACCCGATCGACCTGACCGCTCTCGATGTGGACCCGGGCGAAGGTGCCCGGCTTGAGGAGCGCATCGTCGTTCGGGACCAGCGCCTCGAAAGAAAACGCCCGCGTGCTGGTGTTGACGGCCGGGCTGATGCGGGAAATCTTGCCGGAGATGGCCTTGTCGGGATAGGCGTCGACCTGCAGTTGAACAGGCTGGCCGACCTTGACCCACGGCGTCATGCGTTCCGGAATCTCGGCCGTGACCTTCAGCGGGTTGACGCGCACGACGCTCATCACCGGCGATTGCGTCTTGACGTACTCGCCGAGTGCGACCAGACGCTTCTGAACGTATCCGTCGAACGGAGCGCGAATGCTCCCGTCGCGCAGCTGCCGCTCGGCCAGCTGCACGCCGGCCCTCGAGGCGTCGATGTCCGCCCGCAGGTTCTTGGCGTTCTGCAAGGCGGACGCGTGCGCGGCCTCCCTGGCGCGCAGCGTGGCGTCGGCGTCGTCGAGCGTCTGCCGTGACACCAGTTGCCGCCGGCTCAGCTCCTCGGCACGCTTGAACGACTGCTGCGCCTGGACGAGCTCGGCCTGCGCTTTCTGAACCTCCGGCGTTCGCTCCATCGCCGGTAGATGGTCGGGGTCGGCCGCGCCATAGCTGGCGAGCGCGCGCGCGAGGGTGGCCTTCTGCTGATCGACGTTGTACTGCGCCTTTTCGCGATCGAGCTCGAGCAGGACCTGCCCTGCACGAACGCTATCGCCAAGGTCCGCCAGAAGACTTTCAACGCGACCCTCGGCTTCGGCGGAGATCGTGACTTCGTCTTCAGCAGCGAGCGTGCCTACCACGTCGATGGCGCGCGAGATCGATTCCTCGCGCACCTGTTCGACTTGAACGGGGACCGCCGCGTCTCCGCCGGGCCGAGCCTGGGCCTCCTGTGCTTTCGAACAGGCGGTCAGGAACAGGCAGGCGAAGGCGACGAGCGCGGCCGTCTGCCAGTCTGCGAAAGATCCTCGAGACATAAGAAAACCGGAAACGATTATGGAGAAACCAGCCCCTACGTGCGTTTGAGTGCCGTGCGCGGTGCGCCAGGTCCGCCCCGATGATGAAAAGAAGAGGCCTCAGAATTGTAGCATCTCCGGGGGATTTTCGCCCAAGCGGCGGGCGAGCCCGCGCATAGTGCCCTCGGGTTGCGGGCCGACGGATTCGGGTCAGTGAGCGGAAGGTCTGTCGGCTTCAGTGGCCGTCACGGCTGGTCGGCGCGACGAAGGATGTGGGGCACGTCGCGTTCTCCTTCGAGACATGCCTCTTCCCACAGCTCAAAATGCTCGTGGATCCGCTCGAGGACGAGGGCCAGCTTCCAGGGACGGGTATACACCTTCGGGTCTTCGATGGTGGCTTCGTAGTTCATGGTCCTGGCGTCCACGACCGTGAAGCGCTCGACCACGTGCATGGCGTCGCTATGGAAGCTTCCGATCACGTCGAGCCAGGTCTTGTCATTGTTGTTGGTGACGTCGACGATCAAGGTGTTCCCCTCCCAGCGGCCCCGCGAATCCCCCATGAAGAGCTTGACGTTTTCCGGAAGATGCGGGCGCCCGTCGAGCGGAACCACACGATAGGAATGGTTGAATGCCGCGAGGAAGACGACGTGCCCAGGGGGTTGGAGGATCTGCACGTCGCTGGAGTACATCACCCGCGGCACACCCTGCAGGAAACAGCGCGCCTGAGGGTCGAGGTCTTCTGGTTTCGGGTTCCAGTGGTTCGCGAAAATCTTCTTCTGACGCTCGGCGGCCCACGGCTGGTACGGAATGTTCCCGTCCGCGGGCTCGACGACCCGGCTGATCCCTCGCCTGACCGTACCGCTGGTGCCCTGGAGGCCGATGTCTTCAAGGCTGAACCGTTCGGGCCGCCGGCGCATCGACCCGGTTCCGATGGGAACGCTCTGCCACACGCCCTGAATGTCCGGGTGGCCGTCGGCGGTCCGGGGCAGCGCGTCGCGACGAACGGCTGGGGGCTGGGATTGCCCCGCGGCTGGCGTCGCCAGCGCGAAGACGCCCGTGAGGGCCGCCGCCATCATCGTCCAGACCAACAACCAACGTGCCATCGGGATCTCTCTCGGCAGACGCGTTCTCGGCCCGCCACCCTTTTCGCCAACGAATCATGGAGAACTTGAGGCAGCGTAGGCACCGCATCACGCGAAGTCAAGCGTATCGCCCCATTTCCGAGCATTCTCCGCTCGGATTGCTGGCGGGGGCGCGGTCTGGCATCCCACCTTCGGGGCGTGCATAATGTCTGCGGAGTTGAACATGGCGGATCAGAAGCTGATCGGGCAGAACTATACGCCGCTCGACCTCGTCGCGAAGGTCACCGGACGCGCCAAGTACGCCGAGGACTACCGCGCTGAAGGGATGCTCTTCTGCAAGCTCCTGTTGAGTCCCATGCCTCACGCGCGCGTGCGGCGCATTGACGCGAGCGCCGCCCTCGCGATGCCGGGCGTAAAGGGCATTCTCACCGCCGACGACCTGCCGCCCGTCCCCGCGGCGTTCGCGTCCGCCGAGCGTCCGTTGACGATGGAGCCGTTCTATCAGGGCGAGCCGATTCTCGCGCTGGCCGCCGTCGACGAGCTCACGGCGGTTGAGGCGATTGAGCGGATCACCGTGGACTACGAGGCGCTCCCGTTCGTCGTCGATCCGGTTGAGAGTCTGCGGCCGAACGGTTCGAATGCGCGTCTCCAGGGCAACGTCTGGTACCCGGCGCCGCTTCCGCAGGGAGCGGCGCCTCAAGGTCCGCCCGGCCGCCCCGTCGATTCGAACGCTCAAGTGGAGCGCGGAGACCTTCGCCGAGGAACGCGAAGGCCGGCTGCCGATGGGCGAGGCGCCCGAGGAGTGGTCGTTCGGCGATCTCGACGCCGGTTTCCGCGACGCCGCGATCGTCGTCGACGAGACCTTCGTGGTGCCCTCGACGAGCCATCAGACGATGGAGAGTCGCAGCGCCATGAGCTATTGGCAGAACGGCAAGCTGTTTCTCTACGGCTCGACGCAGAGCGTGATCCGGACCGTGGAGAACGTCGCCCGCTGGGTCGGGATCGAGCAATCGCAAGTCGTCCTCATCTCGGAATACTGCGGCGGAGGCTTCGGCAGCAAGGGCACGGGCGCGGTCTCGATGGCGATTCCGGCGTTGCTTTCGAAGAAGGTTGGCGCGCCGGTGATGATGCGCATCAGCCGCGAGGAAGAACAGTACATCGGCCGCGCGCGCACCGGGATGGTGGGCCGCGCCAAGGTGGGCTTCCGCAAGGATGGCCGCATCACGGCGATCGACCTGTTCATCGTGCAGGACAACGGCGCGTACGGACCCATGGGTGATTCGCGTACGGGCGCCAACGCGGCGTCGCTGATCTGGCAGCCGGAGGCGATGCGGTGGCGCAGCGTGAACGTCCTGACGAACACGCCTCCGCGGCAGCAGCAGCGGTCGCCCGGGCCGGCCCAGCTCAACGCGATCATGGACCCGGTGGTCACGAAGGCGGCCAAGCTGCTCGGGCTCGATCAGGTCGCGATCCGGCGGACGAACGCGCCCGAAGGGAAGGCACCGTTCGGCCCCCCCGGCGTCGGCGGGGCGCGGTCAGCGCGTGACAGCCTCGTTCGTCAAGGAAGGGCTCGATCGCGGGGCGGAGCTGTTCAAATGGGACGAACGCAAGGCGCGGGCGGGTAAACGGGAAGGATCGAAGATCCGCGGAATCGGCGTGGCCGTCGGACCCCACGGGGCCGGATCGATCGGCTTCGACGGGATCATGACCATTCGGCCGGACGGCAAGTTGTACGTGCAGTCGGGCGTCGGCAATCTGGGAACGCATTCGATGATCGATCTGGCGCGCGTCGCCGCCGACGTGCTGGCGATGCCCTGGGACAAAGTCGAGGTCATCTGGGGCGATACCTCGAAGCACCTGCCGTGGTCCTGTCCCTCGGTCGGCAGCCAGACGACGCACGCGATGTCGCGCGCGAATTTTGCGGCGGCCAACGACGCCAGGCTGAAGCTCCAGGAGATTGCTGCGAAGGATCTCGGCGGCTCGCCGCAGGATTACACGCTTGGAAACGAGCGTGTGTTCAGCACGAGCAGCCCAGGTCGCGGGTTGGGCTACGCGCAGGTGGCGCGGCGTGCCCTGGAGCTGGGCGGAAAATACGACGGACACGAACTCCCGGAGGACATCCACGCAGTGACGACCGCGTCGGCCAGGGCGCTCGCCGGGCTGGGGCTGATGGGAGTGGCGAAGGACAATTATCCGCGCGACGGCGTGACGTACGGGTTCGTCATGGGGTTTGCTGAAGTCGAAGTCGACGTCGAAACCGGCGGCGTCCGCCTCGTCGAGTACCTGGGCGTCACGGATTCGGGCACGGTGATCAATCCGCGCAGCATCCGCTGCCAGATTCTGGGCGGCAGCAGCCTGGGAATCGGCCACGCGCTGATGCAGAAGTGGGTGTACGACCAGCACTACGGGGTGCCGCTGGCCAAACGCTTCTATCAGACCAAGCCCATCACCATCCTCGACATGCCGGTGGATGGCATGCACGGAGAGGCGCTCGGTATCCCGGATCCAGAGACGCCGGTCGGCGCCAAGGGCGTCGGCGAACCGCCGGTGGGCGCCGCTTACGCCGCCGTGATGAATGCGATTGCGGACGCGGTGGGGGTCGACGTGTTTCGGCGCGCACCGGTCACGCCCGACATCGTGCTCATGTCACTCGAGGCCGGCAAGCGGACGCACGATCCGCTGACCGCACACATCTGAAGAAGTTAAAACTTAGAAGTTAGAAGTTCGAAGGGAAGTCCTTCTAACTTCTTCGTTTTAACTTCTTCCTTCTTTACTGCGAGACGCTGCTCGTCCTGACGTACTTGTTGAACCAATCCAGCGTGCGCTGCCAGGCGAGCTTGGCCGCGGCTTCGTCGTACCGCGGCGTCGTGTCGTTATGGAAGCCGTGGTTGGCCTTCGGATACACATATCCCTCGTAGCGGATCTTGTTGGCCTTGAGCGCGGCTTCGTACGCGGGCCACGCCTCGACAAGACGGGTGTCGAGCTGGCCGTGGTGGACCAGCATGGCCGCCTTGATTTTCGGAACGTCTTCCAGCGGGGGAGCCGCGCCGTAGAACGGGGCGGCCGCGGCCAGATCCGGCATGCGAGTGGCCAGCGTATTCGAGACGCCGCCGCCGAAACAGAATCCGGTCACGCCGAGGCGTCCGGTGCCGTCGGGACGAGCTTTCAGCCAGGCGGCTGCCGCCGCGAAGTCCTCGGTCATCTTCTCGCGGTCCAACTTGCCAAACATCGCGCCGCCCTTTTCATCGTCGCCCGGATATCCGCCGAGCGATGTGAGGCTGTCGGGTGCAAAGGCCATGAAATTCGCGGTGGCCAGGCGCCGCGCGACGTCTTCGACATACGGGTTGAGGCCGCGGTTCTCGTGAATCACCAGAATCGCCGGGACCTTTCCACCGGCCGCGGGACGGGCCAGATAGCCCTTGATGGAGCCGTTGCCCTTTGGCGAGGGCACGGTCGCATATTCGGTCTTGATGCGCTTGTCGTCCTTGGGGATCTGCTGCGCCCAGGCGTAGTTGGGCTTGAGCATCTCGAAGATGGCCGCCGCCGTCAGTCCCCCGACTGCATACTTGGCGGCGCCGTCCAGGAACGCGCGGCGACTCACGTCGCCGTGGACGTAGAGATGAAACAGATCCAGCAGCTCCTGCGGGAAGTCGGAGGCCTTCATTCGTTCCATGGCAACACTCCTTCAATTGGTGACTATTTCGCGCGTCCCTTGGGGCCTTGCGTTTGTGTCGCGATCTTCCACATCGACCCTCGTCCAACCACGTACAGCGTTTTCTTGTCGGCACCGGCAAAGGCGAGGTTCTGCGGCCCGCCGGTCACGCCAATCGGAATCGTACCGAGCGCCTTGCCTTGCGGACTGAAGACCTGCACGCCGACCTGCGTGGCGACGAACAGGCGGCCCGAGTCGTCAACGGCGAGGCCGTCAGCGCCACTCCTGATCCCGATGTCGGTCTTGGTCACGCCTGCGAGCTTGACGAAGTCGCGCCTGTTGCTCACGCCGCCGTCGGCTTGCACATCGAACGCGATGACGGCTTCCCCGAGGGTATCCGCCACGTAAAGGGTCTTTTCGTCGGGGCTGAGAATGACCCCGTTGGGTCGCGCGATGCCATCGGCGATCTTGATCACTTTGCTGTCCGGCCTGATGTAGAAGACCGCCGGAGGGCGAGGTATCGTCACTCCCGGACCCGGGTTCGGGCCGGGATCCGTGAAATACACGCCGCCTTTCTTGTCGACAATCAAATCGTTCGGACCCGTCAACGGCTGGCCCTCGAACCCGCTCGCGAGGACGGTCCGGGTCGGCGTGAGGATCGCGATCTCCTTCGTGGCAGGCTGGGTGGCGATCAGCCGGCCCTTCGAGTCGAACGTGACGCCGTTGGCCCCATTGGTCTTCTCGAGGAAGGAGGTGCGGTTCCCCTGGGCGTCGACCTTGGTGATGACGCTGGCGGTCTGTTCCGTGAACAGAAGGCTGCCGTCCGGCGCCGCGATCGGGCCCTCGGTCCCGCGGAGTCCCTGGGCCACCAGCTGAACGCGCGTGCCGGCGGCGACGACCCCCGGGAATGTCCGGCGTCGTGGTTTCAGTGGGCGTGGGCGGGGGAGGCGGTCCCGCCTGCGCGAAGACGGGCGCCGACTGAAGTACGAGCAACATGGCGAACAGTCTCAATTGTGATCTCATGGCTCCTCTTTCCGATTACGGCAAGGAATTATAGGCTCTTTCGGGGATCAGCGCCGCGGAAGATGAGATCGGGCGGAGCCTCCAGGTCCTGGGCCGGCAGCCAGACGGTTCAGAGACCTCAGCAACCCCAGGGGAGCGGCCAAAGGCCTGGTTTTTGGTGGTGTAACATTGGCACAGGGCCGGGACGAAAAGTCTCGAAGCCCACGTCTCAAGGCTGAAGGCGGCCTTGAAAAGGAATGACATGGGAACAGGGGAGTGGCTCGCCGCATTGTGCGTGGTCCTTGCGACAGGCTGTCGCACAGCGGACGTGCCGGCGCCCTTCAAGCCGGTAATGGGCACCAGGGAATTGATGCAGTCGGTCCTCAATCCGAATGCCGGCGTCGTCTGGCGCGCGGTCTCGACGGTCGTGACCACTGCAGGGATAGAGGAACTGCGGCCCCAGTCCGACGATGAATGGGCGAAGGTCCGCAACGCGGCGCTCACGATTGTGAAAGGAGGCAACCAGCTGATGCTGTCTCCTCGCGCCAGCGACGGCAGCCGATGGATGAAGGCGGCGCAGGCCCTCATCGAGACCAGCAGCGCCGCTGTGCGGGCAGCGGAGGCCAGGAATGCCGATCGGCTGTTTGCCGTGGGCGGCGAGATGTACAGCGCATGCTTGGCCTGCCATGAAAACTACATGTCCGGGGACTGACGTGCGTTTGCTGGAGCAGAGGATCGCTATGGCGCGGGTATCCGCATTTCTTCTGTGCTTCGTCATCGTTTCCGTAGAGCCGCGCGCCGCCGACTGGCCGCAATGGCGTGGTCCGAACCGCGACGGCATCTCCGCTGAAACCGGCTTGCTCGCCGCGTGGCCCGCGGCCGGTCCGCCGCTGGTGTGGCGGGCGACCGGATTGGGCGAGGGCTATGCCTCGCTCGCCGTGGCTCGCGGCCGTCTTTACACGCAGGGCCAGCGTGGATCGCAACAGCTGGTCATGGCGTTCGATGTGAAGACCGGCGCCAAGATCTGGGAGACGCCGACCTCCACGCGGTCGTTCCGCGAGTCGCGCGGCAACGGTCCGCGCGGCACCCCGACCGTCGATGGGGATCGGCTGTATGCGATGGCCGCCGACGGCACCGTCGCATCGCTTGATGCGGCCACCGGCAAGATCCTCTGGTCGCAAAACGTCGCCCAGAAGTACGGCGGCCCGATGATTCCGTGGGCCTTCAGCGAATCGCCGCTGGTGGATGGGGATCGGCTGATCGTGATGCCGGGCGGTCCCGGCGCTTCGCTCGTATCGCTCAACAAGCTCGATGGCACGCTGCAGTGGAAAGCCGGCAGCGATGAGGCGGGCTATTCCTCTGCCATTGTGGCCGACGTCGAGGGTGTCCGACAGGTCATCGCATTGAGCGGGGCGAGCGCCTTGGGCGTTCGGGTAGACAACGGGCAGGTGCTCTGGCGGTACGAGCGGGTCTCGAACGGCACGGCGAACATCGCGACCCCGATCGTCCGCGACGGCCACGTCTTCCTGTCGACCGGTTATGGGACCGGCGCCGCGCTGCTGAAACTTGGCGCGAGCGGCGCCTCCGAGGTGTACTTCACGCGGGAGATGATGAATCACTACTCGAGCTCGGTGCTGGTCGGCGACGTATTGTATGGATTCAACAACAGCATTCTGACGGCCATGCGGTTCCGAACAGGCGAGGTGTTATGGCGCCATCGCAGCGTCGGAAAGGGCTCGCTGATCGTCGCCAACAAGTTTCTGTACCTGCTGAGCGAGGATGGCGTGCTGGGGCTGGCCGAGGCGCGAGCCGATCAGTACCGCGAAGTGTCCCGGTTCGAGATCCCGAGCGGTCAGTTCCCCACATGGGCGCCACCGGTCATCGCCGACGGGCGGCTCTACGTGCGCGAGCAGGACCGACTGATGTGCTTCGACATCAGTGCCCGCTGAACCATTTCCAACGATGCGGTGTGGCGCATCTTCGTTCGAAACCGCGACGACAGGAAGCGTGCGTCGCGGCGCATCGGCGAGCGGCGCCGGCGCCGTCCGTAACCGTGGGAATCGTCTCGACAGACAGGCAAAAACGGCTGTGCGATCCCGTCGTGAATCGATGTCAACCCTTGACATTTGAGTGATTTAAGAGGACTATCTGCTGCGGGAAAGTTCAGTCTCCAGACCAACCCACACCTTCCGAAACAGGGGCCGATCCGATGCGGAACCGGTATGCACGGGTGATGACGATCGCGGCCACGTTCGGCCTGGCCGTGGCGACGGTCAGCGGCCAAGGACCGTATCGAGCCCCGCGGACGGCTGACGGCAAGCCCAATCTGAACGGGATCTGGCAGGCGATCAACTCGGCCCACTGGAACATCGAAGCACACTCGGCGGCGCCGGGCGTGCTGAACGAGCAACTGGGGGCGGCGTATTCGATCCCGGGCGGCAACGGAGTCGTCGAAGGTGATCTGCCGTATCGCCCCGAGGCGCTGGCCAAGAGGAACGAGAATTTCACGAACCGGCTGAAGCTCGATCCCGAGGTCAAGTGCTATCTGCCAGGCGTGCCGCGCGCGATGTACATGCCATATCCGTTTCAGATCGCGCAGAATCCCAAGCACCTCATGATGTTCCATGAGTTTGCGGGCGCCGTGCGCACGGTCTACATGGACAAGGCGGATCAGATCGAGGCGCCGGCCGACAGCTGGATGGGCTGGTCCAACGGCCGATGGGACGGCGACACGCTGGTCATCGATACCACGGGCTACCTGGATACGACATGGTTCGATCGCGCGGGCAACTTCCACAGCGACGTGCTGCATACAGTCGAACGCATCACGCCGCGCAGCGCCGACACGCTGCTGTACGAAGTGACGGTCGACGATCCCAAGGTATTCACGCGGCCCTGGAAGATGAGCATGCCGCTCTACCGGCGCGTGGAGCGGAATGCGGAGCTCGTCGAGTATCGCTGCATCGAGTTTGCGGAGGACGCGGTGTACGGTCATCTTCGCAAGCCAGGCGCGAAGTAGAAGCAACAGGAAGCCATCACGTCGCGTCCATTACGCAGGAGGAGTCTGTCGATGATGTATCGAGGTCTTGGTTTGGTTGGAGTGGGAGCGGTTCTGGCGCTCGCCACGGTCACGGTGGCCGGCCAGGCGCCGACTCCCGCGAAAGCGAACGGCACGGCCGCGAAGGCGTACGCGCCGCCCAAGACGGCAGATGGCCAGCCGGATCTGTCGGGGTACTGGACGAACTCCACCTACATTCCGCTGCAGCGTCCCAAGGGCGTCACGAAGGAGTTCTACACTCCTGAAGAGATGGACAAGATGGAGGCGGCGGCCAAGGCGCGCGAAGACGAGCAGACGGTACCAGGCACCCAGCAAGACGTGCACTACGACGACGGTCAGTTCGGGTTGGCGCGGAGTCAGTCGACCTATGCACGCAACCTTCGGACGTCCCTGATCGTGGACCCGCCGGACGGGCGGCTTCCGCCGCAGACCGAGGAAGCCGTGCGGCGGAACGACGCGATCACCAAAGCGCGGACGGTGGGCACGCCGCCCCCCGGGTTTACCGCCAACGACATCCGGGGCGGGAACCTGGATTCGGTGCACGGCATCAAGATCGACACCCGATGTCTGATGATGGCGGCGGTGCCGCCGCCGCTCGTGAGCCCGGGCTACCTGGCCAACTACCAGATCATCCAGTCGCCGGGATACGTCACGATTCTGGTCGAGCGGCTGCACGACGCGCGTATCATCCCGCTTGACAATCGCCCGTTCCCGCCAGGATTGGTGCGCAGCTGGGTGGGCATCTCGCGAGGCCACTGGGAGGGCAACACGCTCGTGGTCGAGACGCGCAACTCGAACGGCCGCGTGCAGGCGGCGGCGCAGGGGCCGATGACGGGCCAGACCTTCTCGGGCGCAACCGAGGACATGAAGATCACGGAGCGTTTCACGCGCATGTCGCCGGACCGGATCGACTACCGCTTCACGGTCGAGGATCCGAAGACCTGGACGCGGTCCTGGACCGCCGAAGTGCCCTTCGAGCGGATGGATCCGCAGGGGCCGTTCTTCGAGCACGCGTGCTACGAAGGCAACTACTCGATCGCGAACATGCTGACGAACGCGCGAGTCCTGGAGAAGCGGGCGGCCGAGACGGCGGCGAAAAAAGGGTCGAACTGACTACCGGGCGGGCGGTCGAGATCGGACACGCGGTGGCAAGACGATCGTCGGAATAAGGAGAGGATGCCAATGCGAACGAAGCTAGCGGCGATGGTGCTCGGCGTGGGAATGCTGTGGGTGGGCGTGCCGGTAGGCGCGCACCATGCCTTTTCGGCGGAGTTCGACGTGAACAAGCCGCTGAAGCTCAAGGGCACGCTGGTGAAGTGGGAAATGATCAACCCGCACTCGTGGTTCCACGTCGACGTCAAGGACGCCGACGGCAAGGTCACGACCTGGATGATCGAAGGCGGCAGCCCGAACCAGTTGATCCGCATGGGCGTGACGAAGAATTCCGTCCCCGTGGGCACGGAGCTCCTCATCGACGCGTACATGGCCAAGGACGGCACGAACAAGGCGGTGGGCCGGGACTTCACCTTCAACGACGGCCGCCGGCTCTTCCTCGGCGGGTCCGCTCCGGGCGCGACCCCGGATGCCGACAAGAAGTAGACTCGCGCCGGGTCGATCGCTCATCGCCAGGACCTTCTGCCAGCTGTCGCTCTGAAAGCGTCGGCTCGGGAGGTCCTGGCGGTTCCGCCAGTATTCTCTTTCGGCGACTCCCTTCCACGATCCGCACTCCGCCGTCCGTGCGTCCAGGCGCGCGCCCGTGATATCGTGCGGGCCGGTGCAGGCACGCGAACAGGTCCGCGACGGTGAGGCAGACTGCCGGCAATTCTTCGATACGCTCGGCACGTTCGCCACGGTGCTCGCGATCAAGCTGTACCGCCTGCATCTCGATCCGCCTCCGCCGGTGCCGATCCTGCCGTGTCTCGATCATGAAGCGATGCTGCACGAGCGGATCGCCCCGCACGCCGCGGCGTATATTCAAGACGCCTCGAGCGATCTTCACGAGGTCGTGTACGTGCCCGCCACGCGGCGGGTCGATATCGACGTTGTCTCGACGCTGGGCGAGTGCTCGCTGGAATCGCGTGAACGCCTGGTGGCGAGCCTGAGAACCAGGTTCCCAGGCTACACCGTCCGGGTGGTGCACCCCTCGCGCGTGCGCGGCGAGTACCGCGTCGCGACCGCCTGCCGGGCGCAGGTCGCCCTTCGCGACGTCCTCCTTGCCAGCGACCTCGATCGGGTAAAGGCAGCGGTCGATCGTCTGCAGACCGTCAGCGCGCTGATGGAGAAACAGTCCCGGGTGGCGTCGTGGGGCGCGCGCACGGTGATGACGCCGCTCATCGCGGTCGCCGGATTTCTCTCCTACCAGTTCCTCGGCACGTTCGCCCCGCGCCTCGGGACGCTGGGCGTGGACCTGCTGCGCTACGGGATCATCGGGCTGGTGGGCGGTTTCTTCTTGTACTACGGAGTGAAGGCGGTCCAGTTGACCGAGATGGGTAACCGCGTCTGGAAGCGGTCCGCTGAATACGGGCTGATTCTGAGCGAGCGCCGGCGGATCGGCCGCAGGCTACTTACCGACGCCGCCGGCGTGAAAGGAAAGACCGCCGAACCGATCCTCAATTGACGACATACCCCACGCACCGGCTGGCCGTCTGCTTTCTCAGCGTCGCCTCGAACAGCTCCTTCGGGACCGCGAGGTCGTCCAGATCGGGATTGTCGCGATAGACCGTGTGGCATGCCCCGCATGCGTCGGAGACTCTGCTGCCCGCCTCGAGCATGTTCTCCATGCTCTTGGACTGCGCGGCCTTGAGGGCAAACCTCCCTGCGACGGCGAGATCCTCGGCGAACTTCCTGAAATCGGGACGCTCCACTGGAACAGGGCGGCCATTCGAACAGAAGCGTCCGGGCTTCAGGATCCAGTCGGGCGCCTCGATCATCGCGATGGCCGCGTTTTCAATAACGGGCCACCCGTAATACACCTTCGCGAAAATCCCGAACGAGGCATCGAGCGGCTTCTGCGGATCGGCGGGGTCGGCGGTCTGCGCCGCGAACAACAGATTCGAATTGTGAAACAGGTTCGCACGCATGATCTGGGCAAGGGTCCCCCCGACGTGCGGCGCGGGAACTGCCGCCTCGGGCTTGGCCCCGGGCGCCTGTGCCGACGTCGCAGCAGCGGTCTGCGCGCGTGTTGTGCCGGGGGCCTGAGCCGCCAGGACTCCGCCCAACAGCAGCGACGCGAACATCATGCCGAGGATCCGCATGGTGACTGCTCCCTCACGAATACGGCGCGGTGCCGCTGGAGACGTGTTGGCAGCCCCAGTATAGCAAACCACCCTGGCGGGGGAGCCAGTGTCGCGTCTCCGAAGTCTGAGGGTTCGGAGCTGAGACTTCAGCTTGAGGCTTCAGACTTGAGACTTCAGACTTGAGACTTTCTTTCAGATCTCCCGCAACCCATGGCTCCGCAGCAGGAAGTACGTGGCGACGGCCATCATCAATCCCCCATTCACGACCAGGACCGCCGGCGCCGAAAACTCGCTCGCGAGATAGCCGCTCGCCAGGCTGCCGAGCGGCATCCCGCCCCGGAACGCCAGCATGTAGATGCTCATCACGCGGCCGCGCATCTCGTTGGGCGCGATGAGCTGGACGAGCGAGGTGACGGTCGAGAAGACGATCATCAGCGCGACATTGGTCAGAAAGAGCAGCGCGTAGCTGACGTAGATGAGGCGCGTCACCGCGAACAGCGCGATGAGAAAGCCGAAGGCGATCTGGACGCACAGGGTCGTCACGCCCATTCGTTTGAAGCGTCCGAGCGACGCGACGATGAGTGAGCCGGTGATGGCGCCGGCGCCGGCGAACGCCATCATGCGGCTGTATTCGCCGACGCCCTGGTGGTAGATGTCGCGCGCGTAGACGGGCAGCAGCGTCAGCAGCGGCATGCCGAGGAACGTCGTCGCGAAGGCGAGCATGATGAGCGGAGGAATCGCCGGCGTGTCCTTGACGTAGCGCAGGCCGCTCCGCAGATCGTCGAGCATCGGTTGCGTCGTCAGCGGCGGGATGTGCTTCACGTGAAGCGAGACGAGCGCGTAGATCACCACCAGATACGACAGCGCGTTCAGCGTGAAGCAGGCGGCCATGGCTTGCGGGCTCGATTCGCTGAACCCCCAGGTCGTGAATAACGAGAGCACGGCGCCGGCAAACAGCGGTCCGAGCACGCGCGCGACGTTGAACTGGATCGAGTTGAGCGCGATGGCGTTCGTCAGGTCGCGCTTGTCGACGAGCGACGGAATCAGCGACTGGTACGCCGGCCCGCCAAACGCCTGGGCGCAACCGGTGATGAACGACAGCGCCAGGATGTGCCAGATCTGGATGTAGCCGAAGTAGACGAGCACCGCCAGCGTGGCCGCGGTCGTGATCTGCACGTACTGCGACATCAACAGCGTCCGGCGGCGGTCGAGGCGATCGGCCAGCACGCCGCCGATGAGGGTGAACAGCATGATCGGCAGCTGCTGCAGGAAGGCATCGAGGCCGAGAAAGGTGGCCGACCCGGTCAGTGCGAGCACCAGCCAGTTTTCGGCCAGGCCCTGCATCCACGTCCCGATGCTCGACGTGCAGGCCCCGAACCAGAGCACGCGGAAATCGCGATAGGCGAAGGCCGCCAGCGTACGGCGGAGGCCTCGAGGATGACTCGCCTGCGATGTTGCGCCAAGGGCGGTTTCGACCGTGGTTGGTTCAACCTGGGCGGAATCGGCCAATCGGTAATCCTGAGGCGTGAAACGGCTCGAATGAAAGTGGCTAAACGAATGTAGCACAGGGCTTTAGTCCTGCGCTCCGCCTGCGGACGTATCTTAACACCTGCCCGCTTGATCGACGGGAGCCGTGTGGGCTATAGTTTCGCCGGATAGCGAAGATAAGACGAAACTAACAGGCAATAATCATGGCCCTCGCACGCGCTGACCTCGAATCACTCCTGCAGGCACGCCAGCTGGCTGGCACTCTGACGCAGGCGCCACCATCGGCAGGAGTTCTGGACGAATACGCCACCGGCCCCACGGGGGTATCGGCGCTGGACGCGCGGCTTCTCGGCGGGTTCCCGCGCGGTCAGCTTTCCGAGCTCGTCGGCCCGCGTTCGTCGGGACGCACGAGCCTGTTGCTGCGGCTGCTGGCTGCCGCCACCGCGCGCGGCGAGCTGGTGGCGCTGGTCGACGCGCTCGACATGTTGGATGTCGAGTCGGCGGCGGCCGCCGGCGTCGATCTCGCACGCCTCCTCTGGATCCGAGGGTTCGTCGTGGCGAACCCGGGGATGTGCCACGACATGAACCAGCGCGCCATGGAGCAGGCGGTCCGCGCGCTCACGCTCGTGCTGCAGGCGGGGAACTTCGGGCTGATCGTCTTCGATGTCGTGGATGCGCCCGCCGAGGCGTTGCGGCGTCTCCCGTTCACGACCTGGCTCCGGCTGCAGCGGATGGTGGAGGGGCGTCAGACGGTCTGTGTGTTGGCCGGCGCCGAGCGGATGGCGCGCAGCTCGGCCGGGCTCACGCTTCGTTTAGGGATGAAGGAACAGGAAATCGGGATGGGGATGAGAGAGCAGGGGGCAGGGAGCAGGTTTGCCGGACGATTGTTCGAAGGCCTCGATATCCATGCACGCGTGATCAGGGCGCGCGCCCGTGTTCGCGAGGATACGACCGTCGTGATTCGCACGACCGTGTGCCACCATGGGTAATCCGCACTCCCCGATCCCGGATCTCCACGCCTCGATCTCCGACTCCCGCCCTTCGCCCTGCTATGCCTGCCTCTATCGCCCGCCTGCGGGGAGACACGTCCATGATCGCGATGGACGCTGGGTCCACAGTTCGCTTTTCTTGGAAGACTCTGCGGGCCCGGCGACTTCCCCCGTCCGCCCGGCGTTGTTCCGCACGACCTCCGGCGAGGCGCGCCACCCAGCCTCCGCCAAGGCTGCGCGCGCCTTCGGCGCGAACGCGGCTCGGAGCCATGTCGTGCCGTCGCTCGTGGCGATCGCGCAAGAGTTCTCGCCGCGCTACGAGCGGCACGGCGACGATCTGGTATCGATCGACGTCAGCGGGCTCGAGCGGCTGCTCGGCAGGCCGCGCACTATCGGAGAAGAGATCCGCCGCGAGGCGTCGGCGCGCGGAACGCGGGTCCACGTCGCGGTCGCGGCGACGCGGATGGCGGCGCTCGTGCTGGCGCAGGCGCGGCCGGGCCTCACCGTGGTCGATCCTGGCGAAGAAGGAGCGGCGCTGGCGTCGGTGCCGATCGGGATTCTCGAAAAGGCTGAACTCTCCCGTCTGAAGTCTGGGCCCGGCATTCAGGCTTCAGGATTCAAGCGTCAGACGTCGAGCGTGGTTTCTACGTTCAAACATTGGGGTGTGCAAACGTTGGGCGAGCTCGCGGCGCTTCCGCCCGCGGAACTGTCGGCGCGGCTCGGGCTGGAGGGGCTGCTCTGGCGGGCGATCGCGCGCGGTGAGGACACGCGTCCGCTGGTGCCGGACGTTCCCGAGGAGCGTTTCGAGTCCTCGGTCGAGCTCGAGTGGCCCATCGAGGGACTCGAGCCGTTGTCGTTCGTGCTGACACGGCTTCTCGAGCCGCTCGCGATGCGTCTCGAGCGTCGCGATCGCGGTGCGGCGGTCCTGCATGTGGTGCTTCGCCTCGTGACGTGCCCGTCGGCCCGCTCGGCCGGCGCCGGCGCAGGGGATGGGGAGGCGGTCGAACCCTGCGAGAATCACGCGCGCCGCCTCGAGCTGCCGGCGCCGATCCGCGACGTCCGGACGCTCCGCACGCTGGCGCTGCTCGATCTCGAATCGCATCCGCCGCCCGCGGCCATCGATGGTGTCACCGTCGTGATCGATCCGACGCCCGGCCGCGTGCTGCAGCACGGGCTTTTCACGCGGACCCACCCGACGCCCGAGCAGCTGTCCACGCTGCTGGCGCGCCTCGGCGCGCTGATGGGGCTGGACCGGGTCGGTGCGCCTGCCCGCGTCGACTCTTACGGTCCCGGCGCGTTCGAGATGCGGCCCTTCGCGACCGAGCACGACCACGACGAGCACGGCAGCCGCCTTCGCGTCGAAGACGCGTCCGCTGCGGATTCTGCCCTTGGACACAATCACATTCCGGGCGAGTCGAGGGAGGGGGTGGCCGTCGTGTCGTCTCTCCGACGCTGTCGCCAGCCGGTACCGGCTCGTGTGGCGGTCGCCGCCGGCCGTCCCGTCCGCGTCACGACGGATCGTCGAAGCTTCACCGGCGGCGCGGTGCTCCAATCGGCCGGTCCCTGGCGCACGTCGGGGGCGTGGTGGAACTTCTCAAGTCTCAAGTCTCAAGTCCCAAATCTCAAACTTCAGACTTCAGACTTGAGACTTCAGACTTCTCGAGCGGCAGTGCCCTCCTGGGACCGCGACGAGTGGGATGTGGCGCTCAGCGATGGGGCCGTGTATCGGATCTTCCGGGATCGGGAAACCGACGGCTGGTTCATCGACGCCATCGTTGATTGACGGCGGAATTCCGTGTCCTCGTACGTCGAGATCCACACTGCCTCTGCCTTCAGCTTTCTTCAAGGCGCGTCGCTGCCCGAAGCGATCGTGGACCGCGCCGCGGATCTGGGCTACCCCGCGCTGGCGCTCCTCGACCGTGACGGGGTCTACGGAGCGCCGCGGTTCCACAAGGCCGCTCTCGCCGCGGGCATCAGGCCGATCATCGGCGCCGAACTTACCCTGACGGGAAACCTCAAGTCTCAAGTCTCAAGTCCCAAGAAAGACGTCCGCGGCAAGCCTTCTTCAGACTCGAGACTTGACACGTCAGATTCCAGATTGACTTCAGACTTCAGACTTGAGACTTCAGACTTTCGTTGGACCCTGCCCGTCCTCTGCGAAAGCCAGGAGGGCTATCGCAATCTCTGCCGTCTCGTCACCCGCATGAAACTGCGCTCGCCGAAAGGCGAGGGCGCCCTCGAGCTCGACGAGCTCGACGGCTTCACCACCGGCCTTGTCGCGCTGGCAGGCCGCGCGGCGCTCGATACACGCCGGTTCGGCGTGGGCGGCCTGCTCGATCGCCTCGTCGGTCTCTTCGGCCGCGATCGCACGTACGTCGAGCTGCAGCGGCATGCCCGCCGGGACGAGGAAGCCGACAACCAGGCGCTGGCCGCGCTGGCCGCGGCGTTCCGGGTGCCGGTCGTCGCCACCGGCGGCGTCCGCTTCGCGACGCCAGCCGAGCGGCCGCTGTTCGACGTCCTGACGTGCATCCACCACCACACCGATCTCGCGCATGCCGGCCGGCGGCTGGCGCCGAATGCCGAGCGGTACCTGCACTCGCGCGACACCATGGCGGCCCGGTTCGCGGATCGTCCCGACGCGATCGCCCGATCGGCGGAACTGGCCGATCGGCTTCAATTCACGATGGCCGATCTCGGCTACCGCTTTCCCGCCTATCCGGTGCCGCACGGCGACACCCAGGCGTCGTTTCTTCGCCAGATGACGGAGGTCGGCGCGCGCGATCGCTATCGGCCGTATCACGATCGGGCCCGCGCCCAGATCGCGCGCGAGCTCGATCTCATCGAGACGCTCGATCTCGCCGGCTATTTTCTGATCGTCTGGGACATCGTGAACTTCTGCCGCCAGCACGACATCCTGGTGCAGGGCCGCGGGTCGGCCGCCAACAGCGCGGTGTGCTACAGCCTCGGCATCACCGCCGTCGATCCGGTCGGGATGGATCTCCTGTTCGAGCGGTTTCTGTCGGCGGAGCGCGGCGAATGGCCGGACATCGATCTCGACCTGCCGAGCGGCGACCGGCGGGAGCGGGTCATCCAGCACGTGTACGACAAATACGGCCGGCTGGGCGCAGCGATGACCGCCAACGTGATCACCTACCGCGGCAGGAGTGCCGCGCGCGAAGTGGGGAAGGCGCTCGGGTTCGAGGCGGCGCAGATCGATCGCCTGGCGAAGGTGATGAACAACTTCGAGTTCACCGATCCGGCCGATACGCTGCCCAGGCATCTCGCGTCGGTCGGCCTCGATCTGAACTCGGACGGCGTCCGGCTGTTCGCGCGCCTCTGGGGGGAAATCCAGGACCTGCCGCGCCATCTCGGGCAACACTCCGGCGGCATGGTGATCTGCCAGGGTCAGCTCGACGCCGTCGTGCCGCTCGAGAACGCGAGCATGCCGGGCCGCGTGGTCGTGCAGTGGGACAAGGACGATTGCGCCGACATGGGGATCGTGAAGGTCGATCTTCTCGGTCTCGGGATGATGGCGGCGCTCCAGGACGCGCTCGCCCTGGTGAACGGACCGGGCGCAAGGCTCAAGGCTCAAGGCTCAAGGTTCAAGGATGACGCCTCGAAGCAGGCCTCTTCAGACTTGAGACTTGAGCCGTCAGACTTGAGACTTGAGACTTCACCCCTTCCTCCCTGTCGTGTTGACCTCGCTCACCTTCCTCAGGACGACCCGGCGGTGTTTCGCATGTTGTGCGACGCGGACACGGTCGGGGTCTTCCAGGTCGAATCGCGCGCCCAGATGGCGACGCTGCCGCGTCTCAAGCCGGCCTGTTTTTATGACATCGTCGTGCAGGTGGCGATCATCCGCCCGGGTCCGATCGTCGGCCAGATGGTGCATCCCTACCTGAACCGGCGCGCGGGACGGGAAGCCGTCCGTTACCCGCATCCCTCGCTCGAGCCGATCCTGGCCCGGACGCTCGGCGTGCCGCTCTTTCAGGAGCAATTGCTCCGCATCGCGATGGTGGCCGCCGGGTTTACCGGCGGACAGGCTGAGGATCTGCGCCGCGCGTTCGGGTTCAAGCGATCCGCGCGGCGCATGAAGCAGATCGAGCGGCAGCTTCGCGACGGAATGACTCGACAGGGCATCGACGGCGATGCCGCCGAGCAGATCATCACGGCGATTACGTCGTTCGCGCTCTATGGGTTTCCCGAATCGCACGCCGCGAGCTTCGCCCTGCTGGCCTATGCCAGCGCGTACCTCAAAGCGCATTACCCCGCCGCGTTCTATACCGCGCTCCTCAACAACCAGCCGATGGGGTTCTACCATCCATCGACACTTGTCAAGGACGCGCAGCGCCGGGGCGTCCGGTTTCAGCCCATCGACGTCCAGGTGTCGGAGCGGGATTGCATTGTGGAGGCCGACGGGTCAATCCGATTGGGACTGCGATATGTGAATGGACTGCGCGAGCAGGCGGGAACACTCATCGCGCGCGGACCCATCCGCCCCCGGCTGGACGACGACGGCGCCCGTCCCGCGATCTGCCCGAAATGCGCCTGCGACGATCCGTCCATGCTCGAACGCGTGGATCGGAGGAGCTGGTTCTGCAACAACTGCTCGCACGACTGGCTCCGGCCGGAGCGTCTCCCTCGCGCCGGTGGCCGTTTTGCGTCGCTCGACGATCTCATCGCGACGGCCGGCCTGCGCCGCACCGAGGTCATCACGCTCGCCGATATCGGCGCGCTCAATTCGTTCGGGTACGACCGCCGGTCGGCGCTATGGCAGGCCGAACGTGCCGTACGCCCCTCCGGCGAGCTCTTCACCACGATCGCAGCGGAGCACCCCGGGCACGCCGGGCACGCCGGGCCTTACGACGGTGAGGACGCTGCATGCTCGGCGGCCGCGGCGGTTGACATGGACTGTCCGCTCACCCCCATGACCGAGGGGGAGCGGTTGGTCGCTGATTATGCGGGTACCGGTCTCACCGTGGGCCGCCATCCCATGGCGCTCAGACGCGACGAGCTGGCGACGCGCGGTGTGATGCGCGCCATCGATCTGCACACCGCTCGCCAGGGCCGCCGCATCCGCGTCGCGGGGATGGTCATTACCAGGCAGCGCCCGGGAACGGCGAAAGGCTTTGTCTTCCTCACCCTCGAGGACGAGACCGGCATCGCCAACATCATCGTGCAGCCGGATCTTTTCGCACGCGATCGCCTGATCATTGTCGAAGAGCCATTTCTGATGGTCGAAGGGGTGCTCCAGAATCAGGAGGGCGTCACCTCAGTGCGGGCCGAGGCGGTACACGCCATGCGCGGGCTGGATGTCGATTTCGACGCTCACGATTTTTATTGACGAAAGGTTCTAAGCGTTCAAAGGTGCTAAGGTTCGAGGGTGCTAAGGGTGCTTAGGATTCTGCAGGCCGAACGAACCCTTGGTGCTCAAGCACCTTTAGCACCCTGAACCTCAGTACCTCTTTAGTGCATCTGCGCGAGGGGACGGGGATGGCTGCCTCGATTGGAGGCAAGCAGCGAGTGCGCGAGATCGATCAGATCCTCGAACCAGAGAGGCTTGAAGCGCAATTCCGCGCCGAGCTCGTTCAGTTCCCGTGCGATGCTGTCGTCGAGGTCGTAGTCGCCCGTTACAATCGCGACAGGCGTGTCGTAATACTGCTCCTGAGCGCGTAGTCGATAGAGAAATCCCAAGCCGTTGATCAGGGGCATCCGGAGGTCGACGATGATGGCGTCCGGCGTTTCGATGAGCGCTTCGCGCAGCCCGGCCTCGGCGTCGAGGGCCGTCCGGACCTCGTGTCCCTCGAGGCGCAGCACCCGTGCGAAGGTTTGGGTGGTCGCCTCGTCGTCGTCGATAATAAGGACTCTGCTCGGCGGGGTGTTCATACGGCGACCTCTGTCCGGTTCGATCTCGCCCTGCACGCAGTGGTCATCAGATGTTCGAGCTCTGCTTCGCGCGTCAGCGCCTCCGGCAAGGCGCGGAAGTACTCGACGATCGAGCCGTGGGGATGTTGCATCGTCAGCCGGTACGGGCCGTCAGCACCAAGAGAGGTCAGCTCCCAGTGTATGAGGTCCACGCCCGCTATGAAGATATTCGACATCGTGAAACCTCAACCGCAAGCGGTATGCCTACCCATCGGTGCGCGGGTCTGCACGGTGCGGCCACGGGCGCGTGTGCCATGTCAGACCACCTGCCTGCGGTTTTGGCACACGTTCCCCAGGCCGCGCCAACCAGCCGGGCAGAGGACGCCGACGAGGAGACTCAGCCTTGGCCACAAATTTGCTGCAGCTCTCCAGTAATGCCACGCTTCACCTACGCCCAAGGAACGTTCCGATGAAGCTCATCGTTCAGCCTGATGCGGGCATAGCCCCGGTCATCACGGCAATCAAGCAGGCCAAGAAATCGATCGACATCCTCATTTTCAGACTCGACCGAGCGGAGCTGGCGCGCGCCCTCGAAGCAGCCGTGGCCCGAGGCATCAACGTCCGGGCGCTGACGGCACATACCAATCGCGGCGGGGAGAAGAACCTCCGTAAGCTCGAGCTGGAGCTGCTCCAATGCGGGGTGACCGTCTCGCGCACGGCTGACGATCTGCTGAGGTATCACGGCAAGATGATGATCGTCGACAACGCCATTCTGCACGTATACGGCTTCAACTTCACCGGCCGCGACATGGGCCAGAGCCGCAGCCTCGGGATCGTGACGAAAAACCGGAAGCTGGTGCAGGAAGCGAGCAAGCTGTTCGAGGCCGATTTCAACCGACAGTCTTATGCACCCGGCGCCGGCCGTTTCGTCGTGAGCCCTGAAAATGGTCGCGAGCGTCTCACGAAGTTCATCCAGGGCGCGCGCCGCGAGCTCCTCATCTACGATCCGAAAGTGAGCGACGATGCCATTCTCCGCATCCTGGTCGAGCGACAGAAGGCGGGTGTGGACGTCAAGGTGATCGGGCGCGTGGAAGCCAAGTGGAATATCAAGTCCGAGAAGTTTCCGGGCAAGCGGCTCCACATCCGCGCGATCGTGCGCGATGGCTTGCGCGGGTTCCTCGGCAGCCAGAGCCTTCGCCGCCTCGAGCTCGAGAAGCGCCGGGAAGTCGGCCTCATCGTTGTCGACCCCAAGGTGGTGAACGAGATGAAAGCCATCTTCGAGACCGATTGGGCGCAGACAGAGAGCGGGCGGAAGGAAGCCAAGAAGCGAGCCAAGGCCGGCGAGGCGCCGCTTAAGAAGGCCGACAAGAAAGCTTATAAGAAGGCGGAAGAGAGAGCCGCGAAGAGGGCCAGGAAGGCCGAGAAGAAAGCCGCGAAGATGGCCAAGAAGGAGGCGAAGAAGGCCGAAAAGGCCGGGAAATTCCAGAGGAAAGCCGGCAAGAAAGCCGACAGAGTCGTGCGGAAATACGAGAAGCGCGCGGTCGCCTAGCGCTCCGTCTTCAGGCGTGCCGGCTCGGGCCGGTCTGGAGAGTGGCGGTGTCCTGGCGCTGCGGGCTTCGCCAGAAGTCCATCGTCGACACGCGGTGCACGCAGCCGACGGTGCAATACGGTGCGCACGGCTTCGGCGTCGAGAACTCGTGACGGATATCAGCGGTCGTGTACGCGTCGAGCGGCACGCCCGGGTAGCCACGCTGCTGCGAGCAGTAGTGCACCAGCCCGTCCTCGCAGACATAGAGATACCGCGCCCCTGCGCGGCACCGCCACTCGTTGGGCCTGCCGTCCGCGAGGTTGTCCTGAAAGTTTGTGATCCCCGAGTATAGATTCTTGAAGACCTGCCACGGGCCGCTGATGGCTGCAGATACCTCGTCGTACACCTTGCGTTCGGCCGGCCCCAGCGGTTTCAGACGTCCCGATCCGTCGTGGATGATGCCAATGGAGGTGGAGAAGCCCAGCGACTGTGCCCGCGCGTTGATGAGGCGGGCATCCTCGGGGTTCTTGATGCCTCCGCCCAAGACCGAGTTGATGTTCACGTCGAAGGTGGCGTGATCCCTGAGCTGCTCGAGCTTCTTGTCGAGCAGCCGAAGACTCTTCTTCGAGACCTCATCGGGCTCGGCGTTGTCGATGCTGATCTGCATGAAGTCGAGGCCGGCCCGGTTCAATTCCTGGATCCGCTTGGGGACGAGAAAGTACCCGTTCGTGATCAGGCCGGCCATCATGCCGCGGACGCGGATATGGCGGATCAGGGCGTCGAGATCCGGGTGGAGCATCGGCTCACCGCCGCTGAAGGCGACGACCGAAGTGCCGAGGTCCGCCAGCTTGTCGATACGCCGGCGCATCGTGTCGGCAGGAACCGGCGCGGAGACCTTGTCGTACTCGTTGCAATACCCGCAGTCGATGTTGCACCGCCGGATCGGAATGATCTGGACGAGCAGCGGATGTGCCGTGTGCACGAGCCCCCGGGCGAATGCTCGTAGCGATCGCGCCTTGCGGCCGAAGGTCGCCCGGCGCATCAGGCGGGCGACTCCACGAGGCGGCGTCGCCGGATGCGCTCTCCGACCTTCATCGAGCCGCTGAAGATCGAGCCCACCGGAATGACTCCAAGCAGATGGTGCCTGGCGACCGCCGCGAGACCCGCGGAGGCGATGCAGCCGCAATTGGAGCAATCCGGAGCGCCGCCGAACTGACAGGGGGTGATGAGCGTCTTCAGGTCCGCGGAGATGGTGGTGGTCGTCCGCGAGAACACGCAGTCCTCGGGGGAAGACGGCGGATTCGCGTAGACGTCGAGCAGGCCCTTTGGTGCTTCCAGCTTGGGATACTTGAGGCGCAGCGCCATCAGGTCGGCCACGACGCGCTGCCGGTCGGCCGGCGTCAGCCGCTCCGCCGAGGTTTCTCCGATCTGGGGAGTGTAAAGGCTCATCCAGATCTTCGCCGTCTCCTCCCGGGCGGACCAGAAGCGAAGGAATTCCTCGAGATAGCCTGCCCGGTGGATCTGTTGTCTCGTAACCGTGCAATGAACCGTGATCCTCTGGCCCTCGATATGCTTCAGGATCCGGGCGTAGGTGGCCGGCGTCCGCCGCGCATCGTGCTCAGGCTGCAGCCCGTCGATCGAGACGACGAGGGTGAATCGCGGCAAGCTGCTCCAGTGCCGGGGAATCTCGCGGACCGCGCTCGTGACGACCTGAGCGTGGATGCCCCGGGCGATCACCAGGGGAAGCAGGGTGTTCAGCTCCTTGTACCGGACCAATGGCTCGCCGCCGACGATGGAGACGTGGAGAGGGCGATGGTGGTCGATCAAGCGCATCACGCCGTCCACGAGGGCCTGGCCCTTGAAGTCCCGAACCTCGCGCAGCGTCACCTCGCCGCCGAGATGGTCCTCGCCATATGCATAGCAGCCGGGACAGTGCAGCGGGCATTCACGGGTGATTTCAATCGAGAGCGACGGCACATATCCGGTGAGAATACGGCCCCAGGCTGTGATGATCCCATTCATTTGCTGTCAACTATAACAGTGACGGCCGAGGTTTCGGAAAACGCGACCGTGTATCCTAGAAGGGATGATCCAGCGCCGAAAATCCCGAATCCACCGATGGGGCGTGTTTGCGACCGCCACGATTCCGAAGAACACGCGCATCATCCATTACGCCGGTGAAAAGATTTCGAATCGGGAAAGCCTCCGCCGGGAGCGGCGCTACATCAGAAACGGCCATATCTGGTGCTTCAAGCTGACGAACCGTACGGTGATTGATGCGGGCGTCGGCGGGAACATCGCCCGGTACATCAACCACGCGTGCCAGCCGAACTGTTACGTGGACATCAAGAAGGGCATCATCTGGATTCGGGCGTCGCGCACGATTCGCAGAGGCGAAGAGCTCACGTACCACTACAACACCGATGGCGAGGGGCTGATCATGTGCAGGTGCGTCGCAGGATGCCAGACCCTCTTGTGACCCGTCCGGCTGCCCGGCCGGGCGCCGTGTTCTACCTGCACGGGTTTGCCTCTTCGGCGGGGTCGGCGAAGGCCGGCTATTTCGCCGACCGACTGCGGGCCCATGGTGTCGCGCTCCGGTGTCCGGACCTCAACCTTCCGGCATTCGCGTCGCTGACAATGACGCGCATGCTCGATCAGCTGGCGTCGGAGACGGCGGGGCTGCGCGGCGAACGGATCACGCTGATCGGATCGAGTCTGGGCGGCACCCTGGCCATTCTCGCCGCCTCACGCCTGAGCGACCGCATCGACCGACTGGTGCTGCTCGCTCCCGCCGTGATGTTCGCGAAGGACGGCCATCACCTGCTGTCGCCCGAGCGGATCGAGGAATGGCGGCGGAAAGGCGCCATTCCGTTCTTCCACTATGGCTACAACGAAGAGCGCCTTCTCGATTTCGCGTTCTATGAGGACACAGCGCGCTACGATGCGTACGACGCAAATGTGTTGCAGCCGACGTTGATCTTTCAAGGCGTGCGAGACACGTCAGTGGACCACCGCACCGTGGAGCGGTTCGCGCGGACGCGCCCGAACGTCACCCTGTCTCTGCTCGACGACGATCATCAGCTCGTCGCAAGCCTGCCCAGAATCTGGAATGACGTCGAGGCATTTCTGGGGTTGATCGAATGAGGAGCGTGACGACGAATCTCCTCGTGTTGGGCGCGCTTGCCGCGGCAGCGCCGAGGATGCCTCCTGCTGTCGGTTTCGAACAGGAGCCGGCGGCGGGATGGGCAGTGGCAGAGGTCCGCGTCGGCATCGCGCGCGGAAACGGCTACGCCGTCACGACTGTGCCGCTCGAGCCCTATGTGGCGCGGGTGCTTGCCGGCGAGGCGTCTCCCGACAGCCAGCCGGCGGCGCTCGAAGCGCTGGCCATCGCGGTGCGGACCTACGCGCTGGCGAACCTGCGCCGTCACCGATCTGAGGGCTTCGACGTGTGCGATCAGACGCATTGTCAGGTCCTGCGTACCGCCACGCCCGCGACCGAACGCGCGGCTCTGGCGACGGCAGGGCAGGTTCTGCTCGATCGAGGGGCACCGGCGTCGATTTACTACAGCGCCTCGTGCGGCGGGCGAACTGAGATTCCGTCGGCCGTCTGGCCCGGCGCCGACGATCCCCCCTTTCTTCCTTCCCGCGACGACGATGCGTGCGGAGGCTTCCCGGCCTGGACGAGCGAGATCGCCGCGGCGGACTTGAGGCGGGCGCTGGAAGCGGTCGGCTTCCGCGGGGTCCTCCGTGATGTTCGGATTGCCTCTTATACCGGCTCCCGCAGGGTCGCGCGGCTCGCGCTCGACGGGCTGACGCCGGCGGAGATTTCGGGACAGGACCTGCGCATGGCAGTCGGTCGCACGCTCGGCTGGCAGCACATCAAGAGCACGACGTTCGAGCTCCGGCGCGCCGGCAACGCATACCGCTTCACCGGCCGGGGTTCGGGACACGGCGTCGGTATGTGCGTGATCGGATCGGGCCGTCTCGCGGTTCAGGGGCGAAGCGCAGCGGAGATCCTCGCACGTTATTTTCCGGGCCTGACGATGGGGACGGCGGTTCCGCAGCTCACCGGGGCACCGCGATCGCCAGAGCGTGCGACCTCGCCTTCACCCTCGCCGGTTTCTTCGGGCGCCGACGTGCTCGTTTCCCTGCCGGAGGGCTCTGAGGGCGAGCGCGCCGCGATCATCGCGCTGACCGTCCGTGCCCGCGACAATCTGGCGAAGACCCTCGGCCTTCCCGCGCCCTCGCGGGTGTCGTTGCGTTTTCATCCCACCACCGGCGCCTATGAACGGGCCACGGGACAGCCCTGGTTCACGTCGGCCGCGGTGAGGAACGACGAGATTCACTTGCTGCCGCCGGCAGTCCTGCGCGACCGCGGGGGCCTCGAACGGTCCGTGCGTCACGCTCTGGTGCACGTGCTGGCCGATGCGATCCTCAGCCATCGGCGGCTCTGGGTGCGAGAGGGCGCGGCCGTCCACTACGCGGATCCGGCGACAGCGCCAACCGAGGGGAGCCCGTTGATGACCGTTTCGCGGCAAACGCCGGCCTCCTGTCCAGGCGACGCGGAGCTCGAGCATCCAGCATCGATCGGCGCGCTCAGCACGGCGTACGCCAGGGCTCGAGCCTGTTTTGCGCGCCAGTTGTTGGCAGGGCGAAGCTGGCGCGACGTCAACTAGGACTGCTCGAAGGTCTGAAACCTGAAGTTTGATCAGGCTTGAGATGTCTCAGGCTCTGAGCCGCCCCAGCGGACTGGCCGGTCGGGTACGAGAGTGTGCCTCTGTCGTCGATGGTTAGTTGACTGCCACGCGGGTGCAAGGGCGAGGGCCCCAAAGGAGGTCGTCAGTGGATCGCGGGGTCGCCCGATTGCTTGACGCGCCAGCTGGCAAGCGGATGAGAGAGAGCCTGGCGCTTCAACGAGCTGGCGTCGACGGCATGGGTGGGATAACAGGCGGCGCCAACCGCGATCCGAAGCGCGGTCGGGAATTCATGGTTTCCATTCGCGACACGACGCGGTCGATCACGCGCGTCGAGTGCTCGTAATCGGAGTCCAGCAACACGAGCGCGAGCGTGCCTTCATCGGTGTGTCCGAGCATGTCCGTATCGCGGATTTCCCGGCCGACAATCAGCGCCACTTCCTGCATCGTACCGTTGTCGGCGGTGACGGTCATCCCTTCCCACTCGCGGCGTGCCTCGACGACCACCAGCGTGAGGTAACTTTTGGGACCGGACGGCGCGCTTGAGCTCGCTGTCCAGGACGAACTCGAAGGCGCCGGCGGTCAGGAGCTTGGAGCCCTCTTCGTAGAACGAATTGCTCGACATGTTATGACGCCTTGTCGAGGCCGCCTTCTCTTGATCTTGTAGAGAAGGGCCTTGTACCTGATGCCGAGGTTCTTGGCGGTTTCCTTGCGATTCCAGCGTGTCTGCTGCAGCATCCTGAGGATGAGCTCACGCTCGGCTTCGCGCGCGGCAGTGCGCGAGATGTCCTTCAGCGAATAGTTGCCGCGGTCGGCGGCGGCGGCGGCGATGGCGGCAGCGACCGAGGGGGCGCGCGATCCGGTGGATGCGGCTGTCGGCTCCGCAACCAGGGGCGCGAGCGGAGCGATGCTGCGCTGCGCGGCCATGGCCACACGGTGGGACACGTCGTTCCGAAGCGCCGCTTCGTCGCGGAGCACGGCTGCGCGCTTGACCAGATCCTCGAGCTCGCGGATGAATTGATCGTCGGCCACTGCTTTCTGGAGGTCGCGATTGGTGGCCGAGATGATGCGCACGTCCACGCGAACGTCGTGACGGCCGCCAAGCCGGGAAAATTCGCCGTCCTGCAGGAGCTTCGCCTGGAGTCCAAGACTCATCCCGTCAATCTCGTCGAGGAAAATGGTGCCCCTGTTGGCGAACTCGAACTTCCCGGGGTTGTGCTTGACCGCGCCGGTAAACGCGCCGCGCTCGAAGCCGAACAGCTCCGATTCCAACAGTTCCGTCGGCAGCGTGGCACAGTTCACTTTCACGAACGGCTTGTCGCGGCGGAGCGAGAAGCGGCAGAGCGAGCGTGCCACCAGCTCTTTGCCGACGCCGCTCTCTCCTTCCAGGCGCCGAGAGGCGCACTTGGGGGTTCCAGGTGGATCTGCCGGCCAATCACCTCGGTCCTGGTTGGAGGCGGCGCGCGTGACCACGAAGGGGAAGCGAGGCGGACGCGGCGGCTCGCGCGTCGATCTGCCCGTGGCGGCGCAGACCATGGCAGGTGAGCCGTTCGTCCTGAAGCACAGCGGGCAGTTCTGGCCCGGGCCGCCGTACCCGCTCCGCAGCAAAAGGTACGCAGACGATTACAACGAGATCAAGCTGATTGGCGGCGACGGCATCGCCACGCCGAGTACACGAACCCCGGACCAGACCGAAATCGGGGTGTTCTGGATCGAGAGCTCACCGTTGGCGTGGAATCGCCTCGCGCGCGCGGTTTCGGTCGACCGAGGTTTCGATCTGTGGGAGAACGCACGGTTGTTCGGGTTGTTGAACACGGCCATGGCAGACGGGTACATCGCGTCATGGGAAGTCAAGTATCACTACAGCTTCTGGCGCCCGATCACGGCGATCCGGGAGGGCGATAACGACGGCAATCCAGCTACCCAGGGCGACTCGACCTGGACACCCCTGCAACCAACTTACCCGATACCCGATCATGATTCGGGGCACGCGGTGCAGGGCGGCGTGGCAGCAGAGATCCTGAAACACGTGTTCGGCACCGACGATGTGTCGTTTACGGCGTGCAGCACGACGGTCGGGCCTGGCGGGACGTGCACGGACGCGACGCCGGTGATCCGCTCGTACTCGAGTTTCTCGCAGGCCGCGGACGAGAACGCGGTGTCGCGGATCTACATCGGCATTCACTTCCGGAAAGCAGTCGAGAGAGGCGTTCACCACGGACGAAGGATCGCCGCGTATGCCGTTCACCAATTCATGAAGCCGGTGCAGTAGGTATTCAGGTCGGGGGTCTTCCCTGGCCTGAGCCATGCCGAAGGCAGACACGCCGTTGAATCGACCGACGCGGCTGTGAAAATGGCGATTAAAGATTAGACCTCCGCTCGTGACGACCCCGCCGTCGGCAATTGTCAAGTGTTGTGGATCGGCCTCCTGTGACGTTGCCATCTATGACGAACGTGTTGTCTCCTGGGAAGTTGACCGCTGAATGGGTCGGAACAGTGACGCCCCATGCGGTCGCCACGCGAGCAGGGTGAGACAATGGAGACGGAGGCTCAATGCTCACGCCCAAGCAGACCCGGTTTGTGGCGGAATACGTGATCGACCTGAACGCCACCCAGGCGGCGATTCGCTGCGGCTACAGCGCCAAGACGGCGCAACCGGCCGCCTCACGGTTGTTATCAAATGTTATGGTGCAGGATGCGGTCCGGGCGGCCACGGCCCGGCAGCTCGAGCGGCTAGACTTGAGCGCGGCCCTGACGCTCGCGGCGATTCGCCGACAGGTCGTCGGCGACATCCGGAACCTCTTCGACGCCGACGGCAACTTGATTCCGATTAACCAGCTACGGGCGGACGACGCGGCCTTGATTGCCGGCTTTGAGGTGGTAATGAGGAACGCCGGGGCGGGCGATGGGCACACGGAGACCGTCGTCAAGGTCAGGCTGACGGACCGCGCGAAGTATGTGCAGATGGCGGCGCAGCACTTTGCCTTGTTGACCGAAGTGGTGCGGGTGGACGCGGACGCTTAACGGATTCAACTGCTGTACGCGGGGCGAGCTGGCGCCGCGGCGGCCCGAGTGAGCGCCCAGCCCGGCGACTCGTGTCCGCAGGAGACGCATTTCAGAGACATCCGATTGCGTTCAAAGTGCCGCAGTGTATCGTGACCAGCCATGCCGCAGAAAGCTTGCCGCAGATGGTTCAGGACCCTCGTGCCTAGGCCATCGTCCGTCGGTTGCGCGTCGCTGTCGGTTTCGACCCTGTCGCGTGACGTCACGCGGTGGGGATAGTAGGTCACCATGACTTCGAGTCCTCCCTGCTGCCCCACGGATACTGCAACGGCCGGTCCGCCGACAATTGGGGCGGGTGCTGTCGTTCCAACCGCAATGGCGGCAACCGATTAGCAGCGTGGCGCGAGATGCGAGCTCGATTGGTGGGACGCCAAGATTCTGGAGGCGGGCAGACTTATCGCGGTGGTGGCCCAGAATTTTATTCAGACGTCAGCCGGATTGATGGCGTCCTTTCCGGCGGACGTGGGCTGTGAACGACCCTCAGGGCCGCTTTGGTGATGGGTGAGGGCCAAAGCGCGCCTAAAGCGGTCGTGGCTCCTTGGGCCGCCTGTGCCACCATGGCCGGCGCCGTCTAGGACCAGCCGAGTTCCTTCATCGCCAAGCCGGCATGCCAGATCTTGGTCATGTGGACGATCTTGTCCCCATCGAACTGCATGACATAGACGTAGTCGGTGCTGGTGCGACGTCCTGTCGGCGGAACCGGGCCGCCCTGGCCAGTATGGGTGCCCTGGAACACGCCGTAGGCGGCAACATTGTTCCGCGCCGCGTCCGTCGCGAACGACTTCACCTCATAGCGGCCGTCCGGCAGAACCGTCATGATGCCCTTCATCCAGTCGGTGTACTGAGCAAGTGTCTTCACGTCGAGCAACGGCTCAGCCTGGGCGGAAATGTGGCGTTGGGCACGCAATAGGCGCGGCAGACCTCCCATCCCTTCCCCGTCTCGCAGGCTGCGAAGAAGGCTTCAGCGACACTCGTAATCGATGCCATGTGGACGTCTCCTGTTTAATGCCGAGTGATCGAGGTGTGCTTGACTCTCTCAGGGCTAGCGTCACGAATGAGCCGCATTCTGTCTGGCTAAAATAACAGTAGGCTGACCAGCATATCTCGGCCGACACGGCGAGGCCTGCAGCATAACGCCAAGCCAGCGGAAGATCAGAATTTTCCGAGAGTATTGAATGGATTGGGGTTTCGGGCAGCCCGGACGGCAGTCGATGAGCATCCACGTTAGGACGATCAACCAGTATCAAGATTCATGGGCGGACCGTCCACAGTATTGGCGAACCATCGGCTTGGGAAGTGTCAGGGACGGTCGGCTAGAAACCCGATATCCCGCGTGACCGGGTCCGGAGCGGTTCAATGGCTATCCGTGCGTCCGTCGTCGATGCGTGGTGAACGACGCGAGTTCGTGCCTCAGTTTGTTGATCGGCCACAGGACCGCGGGTTGATCGACGCCTGAGCCCAGACACGGCGGTCGTGGTCGATGAGCCAGTCGAGACTCACCGGCTGCTCGTCGGGCCAGCGGGTCCAACGCCACAGCGCCACGCCGACTCCCCGTTCACCGAACCACAATGCGTTTCCCGCCGACGAAGACATAATCTGGTGTCACGTTGTCCTCCTCTGGAACCCTAGGAGTTCCGCTTGATGTTTGTGTGGCTAAACAGCTGAGCGCAAACAATCGGGGTCCGCGTTCAGCCGGCACGAAGGCGCACGAATTACGGCTTTTTCAGCAATGCCGTCAGCGTCTGCACGGCGTCGGCGAGGACCTGCACGACCATTCGGAGACGTGAAAGCTCACGCGCAGTTTCCGTGGAGATGTTCTCGTTCGGGGGCACGTCCTTGGCGCGGCGCCCATACCGGGGGCCTTGTCGTCGGTCACCAACCTCGCGCCGGTTCTCCATGCGCCGCTATCACGCAAGAGGAGGACCGCCGCGTCCTATGCACCGGCGTGCATGACACTGTACGAAAACTGGCTCCGACCAGATTACGCTCTGCGCGAGAGCAGAAATGAGTCCTATTCGCTGTGAGCCGTTCGCCGTATCGGTCATCGACAACACTCAGACCACAACGGTGGCTACCCCGATACCAACCTGCGGAGCGAGGAGTTTCGTTGCGGCTTTCCAGGACAGCGAACGGCTTGCGCTCGCCCATCAGTGGTAAGGCCCAGAGGTCTGACGGGTCTTCGGGTCCTGCGTGCTGTAGAGCAGGAAGCGGCCATCCCGCGACCAGTCCAGCGGTGACTTACTTTGCGACGTGACGAGCAGCGGGTGCTCGTCAGCAGTACCGCTTGCGGGCTTCTCGAACAAGTCGGAGACGCCGTTGCGAGTGGACCGAAACACGACCTGACTCCCGTCGGGTGACCAGACTGCGTTGTTCTCGATGGCGCCATCAAACGTGAAGCGACTCGGCACGCCCCGGCCTACCTCGATGAGCCACACATCCTGGTTGCCTTGCACAACGCGGCCGACCGCGACCCGCTGACCATCCGGCGCGAGTTCAGGATGCGCCGACGCATTGTCGTCTGGCTGGCCGATGGCATCTAACACCTTACCGGTGCGATCGACCCAGACGAGCTGCCGCCTGAAGCCAGCACCCGTGCGATGGGCCAAGACTCCTGCTGCCGATACCGAGAACGCGCTGCGGAACGTTCCGTCGTCCGTCCCAACCGCCTGCGCCACCGATACCGGCTCGCCAGCCACGGTCGCTCGCGCGGCATCGAAGGGATATGCGGCGAGCACCCCCTGCGACACGAGCAGGAGATAGCCGGGTGCGGCATACACCGCAGCGGTTTCGGCGGGCATGACACGCGTCGGCTGGCCCTCGTCGAGCGAGCCCACATAGACGCCGTGTGTGTCCACCTGACCCGTCGCCATCGAGAAGAGGAATCGGCGGCCGTCCGGCAAGAACTGGGGCCAGCGATGGCTGCCTTGGGCGAGGAAATCGGGACCGTTTCGTTGGATGCAGGTATCTCCTGCCCCGCGGGGACTTGGTCGGTGTTTTTGCGCTCAGATGCGGGAGAACTCGGCGGAGCCGACTTTAGACCGATAGACGAATTGGCTTTCAACTCTTGGCCGACTGTGAGAAAACGGCCAAGACGCGCACGAAGCTTCGTGCGAGGCCAAGTGAAAGGCTTCGGACGGCGCGTAGTGCAGGCGGCGTTTGGGCGAACTACCGCTGAATTCGCCTCACAAGTGAGGTTCGCATGCGAGTCAGACAATCCGTTCGATGGGCCGTGCCGTTGCTGCTCGGCATTGTTGCGCTCAGCTACGCGCAGCAGCAACCGCCTATCGGCGTACCGGTAGCGCCGCTAGGGGCGGGACCATGGGTGTTCGATACGGCCGAGCAGCACAAGATTCGCGTCAGCGTTGTGACCAAAGGACTGTCGCATCCCTGGGCCATCGCGTTCCTTCCCGGTGGCGAGATGCTGATCACCGAACGGGGCGGTCGGCTACGCGTCGTTCGAGACGGAGTGCTCGACCCAAAACCCATCTCCGGCGTGCCCCAGGTCCGGACCGACGGCAACGGTGGTCTCATGGATGTGGCTCTCCACCCCCGGTTTACCGAGAATCGTTTGGTCTATCTCACGTACACCAAGCCGGTCGGAAACGGCATGGGCGCTCCGGCATTGGCGCGGGGCCGGCTCGAGGCCGCCGCGCTTGTCGACGTCCGAGACCTTTTTGTCCCCGATACGTACGCGGGCAACTCCGGTCTCAACGGCCGCGTCGTCTTCGGACGTGACGGTAAAGTCTACATGTCCACCGGCGGCAGGTCGCAAAACGACATTGACAACGTTGCGCAGAATCCCATGAGCTTGCGCGGCAAGGTCCTGCGCCTCAACGAGGATGGCTCCGTACCGCCCGACAACCCCTTCGTGGGCCGGGCAGGCTATCGGCCGGAGATCTACAGCTTGGGGCATCGCAACACGCTGGGCCTCATCGTCCACCCACAGACCGGGATGCTCTGGCAACACGAAAACGGCCCCAACGGGGGCGACGAGATCAACATCATCTTGCCGGGGCGAGATTACGGCTGGCCGGTTGTGAGTTTCGGACGCGACTATTCAGGCCCCCGCGTTTCCGCGCATCCGACCCGCGAGGGGACGGAGTCGCCGCTCGTCGTCTGGCTGCCCGCCATCGCGGTCGCCGGCATGGCCGTCTACACCGGCGACCAGTTTCCGGCGTGGAGAGGCAATGTGTTCGTCGGTGCCATGACCGAGGGCCGCATCCCCGGCACGGGCCACCTGCAACGCGTCGTGTTCAACGACAAGACAGAGGAGGTGCGGCGCGAGTCGATGTTAAGGGAGCTCAGGCAACGTATTCGTGAAGTGCGCCAAGGACCCGACGGGTTCCTGTACTTGCTCACAGACGAAGACGACGGTGCGCTCCTGCGAATCGAGCCGGCCCCGTGAAGCGTCCCGGTCTGTCGAAGGGACGGGTGGATGCGCGGGATTCACGTCGACGAGTGCGACGCAAACGGCGGTCGACAGAGCGGTGGCAAAGGCAATCGGCGAGTTGAACTCCGTCTTCTGACCTTCCGTTGTCACTTTCTCTAGGTTTCTTGGTTCTTGGGTTTTGCTGACTTCTCTAGGTTCTTAGGTTTCTTGGGTTTTGCCTAGTAACCTGTCACGGCTTCTCTTGAAACAATGGCCTAACAGTCACCTGTTTCCTCTCCCATGCCGGGCCTCAGCGACGCCACCGCGCGCGTCCTGATCGCGGAAATTGGCACGGGACATGAGCCGCTTCCCATCCGTCGGTCACCTGATTTCGCGGACCGGCTTCCACGTCTTGACGAAAGCGCGGGCAAACGGCGCTCGACACGTACGCGGCATACCACGCCGTGGCTCACACCTACGTTGCTCATTGCCGCGTGAGCCGCCACTGCCCATGATCAGTCGACCGTCGACGGCACCTTCTTGGCCGGGACGTTCCCGTTCGTTTTCGGCGAGATGTTCCCGCTTTGGCGCCGCGTCATTGACGGCTTTCGGAAGGTCCAGCGCCGCTGTCCCACGGTTGAAGCCGTTTCGAACTCGTCGAGAATTACCAACGCTGAGCGTGGCGGGAAATCGGTGGAGGCCGGAGAGCCCAGAGTCGGTGTTCGCGTGTCTGGAGCGACGACGGCTGGCAGTGCGCAGACGGCGCGGACTCTCAGTTCCGAAACCGGGCCTGACGCTGTCTTAACCCCCGTGAAGACGCTGGCGTTCCTGCAGCGTTGCGCGCGAGGCGCGGGGGTGTAGTCCCGCGGCCAGTTGTCCGACGAGCGCCGCTACCAGTTGCGCGAATTGCGGGTCAGGCTTGGATGACGTTAGGGGTGCATCCGAGTGTGGTCAGCTGTTGCCTGACGCGTGGCGAGGTCGCCTGCCTTGCCGCCTGAGCGCCCACGGTATTTTGGAGGCGCCCTCCGTCAGGCCGGGTGAGGCTGCGGCGGCGGTTTGCCTGCGAGACCGGCGAAATCTTCAATGCTCTGGCTATTTCAGCCTCTCCTCACCCGGCACGGTGCGTGCTGTCGAACGCCCGGTGGGCCCTGCGTCGCTGTCGCAGCGCTGTGCAGGGTCCCCGCGAACCCCGAGTAGTCAGTCCGGTTCGAGCGTGGCTGGACCGGGGCTGGGATCTGGTCAGCTCGAAAAAAGAATTCATGTCCACGTCGTCCCGCCGGGCCGTGTGACCCGGAGCGATCTCTTTCCACTGGAGAAGAGCACCGACCCATGCGATCACATTGCAACCTCCAGCGAATCGGATCAGGCCCAGGAAGGTTCTCACCGTCCCGCGTCTACGCGACCGCGAACTGAGGTCCCGAAACATGGTCAAGCATGATCGCCTTGAAGGTGACCGGACACGGCCACTGGATCACCAGCCACGGACCGCAACAGAGAGGAATGCCATGCACCACACTGTCCAAAGTGTTCTTGTATCGCGTTCAGTGTTTCGAATGAGCGCGGTCTTCATCTACGCTTGTGCATTGTTATCCGGTAGCGCTTTGGCGCAACAGGCACCGGCAAGCCAATCCGTAGCGCAGGTCATACCCTGCGTCTCCAAGCCGGGAGAACGCCAAGTGTGTGCGGCCGATACGGCGGCGGGGGTGGCGTTGCTGCGCTCGACCGGCGACGCCAGCTGCCTCCTGGGGAAGACCTGGGGATATGACAACGCGGGCGTTTGGGTGTCCGACGGTTGCGGGGGCGAATTTGCTGTCGGCGGGACCAGCGAGGCGAGCGGGGGGAGCGACTTTGTTGGAACGTTCGAGCCATACGGTCAATGGCGTAATCATCTGGCCGCGTTCAATGACACTGCGGAGGTGCAGGACAATGCGACCCGCGTCGGTATCAATTTCCGAACCCGCGGCGCAATCAATATGTTCGTCGGCACCGAGTGGGGAGTGAACCTGGTGAAAAGCTCGACTCAATTCAACCTCTCCGCCTCGGGGCCTGGAGAGTTTGGAGTCGTAGAAACGCAAACCAATCCAGTGTTCAATGCACGACTTGGATTTGTCGGAATAGATTTTGGACCGCTGGGCCGGGTCGCCATTGGAAAACAGACCGCCGTCCATTACGACGTCACCAGTTACACAACCGATCGATTCAATGTGTTTGGCGGCCAGGGGACATCAACCTACGTCGCAGGTACTGACGGAGGCGCGTCAGGTACGGGCTTTGCCGACCGCGTGGTGAACTACCGGAACACCATCTTCAAGATATTCGAGGTCGGGATCCAGGGACAGTTCCGCGGCACTGACTCGAATGGCGTCGGCGGTTCGCTCCAGCTCACAATCCTCCCTGGAGTGAAGGTCGGCGGCGCAATCACTCACACCAACTGGTCACCGACGACGCAGGACTTGGTCCAGGGCCTGGGCGGAAATGCCGACTATACAGCCGTTGGTACTCGCATCGACTGGCGGATCCTCGAACTGGGACTTGTCTACTCTCATCAGAAACATGGGGACATGGTGCAGGTCCCAATCGGGAACCTGAACACTCCCGTGGCATTCGATGCGAACGGTGTCGAGCTGTATGCGCGCGCAGGCTTGGGACCGATCGGCGTGATTGGTGGGTTTACTTACCAGAATCCGGACGTCAACGACCCGTTGGTCGATCCCGATTTCAAAACCCAGTACCTAATCCTGGGAGGCGAGTGGTTTGTCGCTCGAACGGCCAAGATCTACACGGAAAGCAAGATCGATCTCGACAGCGTGACGGCGACGGGAGCTTCAGGTGATAGCGTGTTCACAATCGGTTTCCGGTACGACTTCTCCTGGCGCATCAGTCACAAGTAAGAACCAGGTTCGGTCTGTTGAATGACGATCAGGTCATGGTTCGGTTGCCGCCGGGGACCGTGACGCAGCTCGAGACCCTTGTCCTAGACGCTCGGGTTGGTGAGACCGGCTTCCTAAGAAACTCCGTCCGGCGCGGACGTGGCTCTCGGATGGAGAAGCGGTGATGGTGTCGCTCGAGCCAGGCACGTAAATACCGTTGGGGTCCCCGGAGCGCCTCGTTGAATCCGACGACTGAACTCGATTCCAGGCATGACAGGCATGAAAGGAGTGCGCCGTGTTTTCTAAGCTCTCTGCGGAGTTTATCGGCACGTTCTGGCTCGTTCTCGGAGGGTGCGGCAGCGCGGTCCTCGCGGCCGCCTTTCCCGCCGTCGGGATCGGATTGCTCGGGGTGTCACTGGCTTTCGGTCTCACGGTGGTAACGGGGGCGTACGCGCTCGGCCCAATCTCGGGCGGTCACTTCAACCCCGCTGTCACCGTCGGCCTATGGGCAGGAGGTCGCTTTCCCGCCGGCCTGCTGTTGCCTTACAGCGTGGCGCAAGTCCTCGGTGGCATCGCCGGCGCAGCCGTGCTCTACCTCATCGCGAGCGGGCGCGCGGATTTCAGCCTCGCCGGCGGGTTCGCGTCCAACGGCTACGGCGCGCACTCACCGGGCGACTATTCGCTTGCGGCGGGGCTCGTGTGCGAAGTCGTGATGACGTTCATGTTCCTGGTCGTCATTCTCGGCACCACACACAAACGCGCTCCAGTTGGATTCGCGGGCCTCGCCATCGGCCTCGCCCTCACACTGATCCATCTGATCAGCATCCCGGTGACGAACACCTCGGTCAATCCGGCGCGCAGTACGGCGACCGCGGTGTTCGTCGGAGGCTGGGCCCTTCAGCAGCTCTGGCTGTTCTGGGGTGCGCCGGTGATCGGTGCCGCAATCGCCGGCTTCGCATACAAGGCGGTTCTCGAAGGCTCAGTCGAGGAACCGCCGGTGACCGGACGCACTCGTTCCTAAGACACTTCTGATTCCGGCTGGGAATGGTCTCGGGCGAACCGCTATGACTGCGTCGTACGACGTGACTCGCCATGTTTCGCACCGGTGACGTACCGGCTGCGGTTTCCTACTCTCGGTCGAACCGTGCGTGTCGAATTTCAGGCGTCCGGCTGTTTCGGTGACAGTGCGAACAACAATCCGCACGAAGCTATTGTTCTCGACGATGAATGCAGAATCTCAATGAGCGCACCGCCATCGCCGGTGATCAGCCGCGCGCCTTCGAACAACGAGGAGCCCGGGGCGGTGCGTCCTTGACTCGACGTCTGAAAAGAGAAAGCCGCGGCCAGGACGATCCCGGCCAGCAGTATGAGGAACGAGAGCATGACCCGTGTCAGGCGCATTTAGAGTTTCCCCAGTCAACGGGCGCAAGGGCAGACTAGTCGAGGAAGCTGTGAACAGCAGGAAGTGCTACACGATCGCGGCCGAGCTCGGCGATCCGCGTCGTTTCGCCAGCGCGCCCAGGCTCATGGCCTTCGTCGGCTCATTCCGTGCGAGCACTCCAGCGGCACCAAGTCGGCGCGGGAAGCGATCGCCAAGACCGGTAACGCCCGTCTCCGTCGGGTCCTAGTCGAAGCCGCGTGGCACTATCGCCCACCATCCATTCGTCGGGCGCACGCTCCAGCCGCGCCAGGATCGCGCGCCGCCTCGTCGGTATCAATGACTGACCGCACGCGGTAAGCCGAAGCAACACAACGTGCCCTGGACATCGGTCTTTCAATATCAGCGCACCGACGTCGGACTTGACGCGGCCGTCCTCCGCACGAGAACGGCGAGCAGCGTGGCCAGCGCCAGCAGCGCCGCAAGGGCAAGCGCCGCTTTGAGGATAACGAGGGTCGCCAGGCCGTCGAGGTCCGCAATGGTCTGCATGCGCATCCGATTTGCGGCGTCGAAAACCTTACTGCGGAGATCTTCGACCTGTTCCAGCATCAGGTTCCGTTGGCGGTTTATGTCGGCGAGCGCCGCCCGGGTCTGCTCGTCGACGGTGGCCAACGCGGCCTGACGTTCGCTGGTAAGGTGGTCCAGGACATCCGCCACAATTCTGTCCAGCGCGTCGATTGCCTCGACACGCTCGTTGCGAACGGAAGCGATTCCGCTCGCAGTGGCACGATCGATCGACTCGGGAGAAGTGAGCGCGTCGACGCGGTGGATCAGGCTCGTCATCGACTCGAGCGTTGAAATTACCAGGCGTGTTTCGTCCCGTGCGGCCAAATCGTCGGCGAGGAGCTCGCTTTGCCAGCGCGCCGCCTTCGGGAGATACCCCGAGTAGATGTCGAGTCTCGTGGCAATATCGGCGACAGAGCCGCCGATGTCGCCGATGATGCCGAACACGTCCCGGTCCCCCGTACCAGCCATCTTCACGAGGAACGGGGAGATTGATGGGCGCGACGAAACGGACGGCCCGGCAATCGGATTCTCGCGCGTCCACGCGTTGATTTGTGCCAGGGTTTGCTCGAAGACATCCGGCCGTCTGGCGACGAACCTCATCCGGTTCTCCACCTCGGCTCGAATCTTTCGAGCAGATTCGACGGCGACCGGCTGAAGCGAGCCGAAGCGATCCCCACCGGCGCCATCGGTCAGGTAGTACTCAATCTGCGCCGCGAGCGCCAGCATTCCGAGCGTGGGGACTCGCTTCCTGTGAGCGAGCAGGCGACTGGCCCGGCTCCGCTACCGTTCGCACCAGCAGATTTGCAGGCGGCCATGATCCCTGCCAGACCACCGGGCACTACGCTATTTCAGCTGCATGCCACCGGCGATCGTTTATGGTCGTGATTAATGGGCCGGACGCACCCTCGCGACGGTCAATGACCAGAGTTCGCCGAAAGAGCAAACTCGATGCCATAGGGGCGAGCGGCGAACGTGAAGGGACCCCTTTCGAGGACAGGTCTCGTGGTGTCAGGAACCGTTTTCGAAAATGCAACGTGGCTCTTCAAGCCCGTTCGCTTCTCCCGTTGGATTCGATGCGAACGGTGACGAGTTATATGCGCGCGCAGGATTGGGACCGATCAGCTTGATTGGTGGGTCTACTTACCCGAAAACGGACGTCAACCCGTTGGTCGACGACTTGTCCTGGCGCATTCAGCATCGCAAGAGCTTTGCGTGTCGGCTTGGACTCTTCGTCCACGTGCATGTCGGACACGCAGAGCCATTGCAATGCTGGCCTCGGATCAATCCTCGGGCGTGCGGCGACGTGCTCCCCGCGATCAGGACCGGACCGAGACGCCGCGGGCCAGCTCTCCCGCCCCGGTTCCCCAACGAGATATGACCTTCACTACCTGCGTGAATGGTAAATTCACGGGATGCACGCGCTGGCGAGGCAAGATGAGCAGGGCTGGTTCACGTGCGCGCCGCTATCATGGAGCTTGCGGCGCGCACCACGGGAATGCATCCAGCCAGAGTCAGCGACTCCCCTTCTCCTCACGTATCGTCCCAAACGAACTCGTGCGGTGGCCAGGTATATGCCGTGACTTGTCGTGTCGAACTTCCGGTTCGGGGAGGCTGATGAGTGAACCATGTGACGAACTGAATTCGGGAGCCCCAGCGGACCGCACTGTAGGCACGGAGCATCAGCCTAATCCGGGTCCCTCCGGTATTCCGGGCATTCTCTAACAGTTCGGACGAACCGCCCGGCGCGGCTCGATTTGTTCTCGGCGACACCTCAAAAACCCCGATAAATCCAACGTTGTTGTCACAACGCTCGGGCACGCAGTTTGCCGCTTAACGTACGCCGCGGGCCACGCTGGGCGCGCAGGCCGCTCGCTGAGGGCGCCATGGTCTCGACGGCCGGGCGCTGATCACGGGAGAACTGCGGTTCGTTGAAAGGTCGAGCTGGATACTCGGTGTCGTTGGCCTGCTATCAGATCGCCTTGAGGTTTGTGATGAACCGAGCTGCGGTGGGCGGGGTTTGGCCACGCCGCCTTCGTTGCGGTAGATTCTGCTTGGCGCTCGGCATGGTTCACGGGGCGCCGAAGGGAGAGGTTATGCCGCGCACCTTCAGTCGACGAGCATTCGTGACAGGGGTGGGGATGCTGAGCGTCCCCCTGATCGCCTTCACGCAGGAGAAAAAGGAGGAGGGCGACGACAAGAGTCGCGAAGAGAAAAAGAAAGAAGCGGAGAAGAAAGCGGACGAGAAAAAGGAAGATGCGAAGGACAAGGCTGAGGATGCGGTCGACGACAGGGACAAGGTCGTCGATGCCCCCGGTACCGATCGCAGCCAGGACCGACGGCAGGATCGACGACGCGATGCAGTCAAGTGACGGATCGCGTTCTCGGGCTCGCTCTCCGACGAGACGAGCTGGGTCCGGTTGGTGAGTTCCACGTGTTCAAGCGATTGCGTTTGACGGTGCTGCCTCTGCACGTCGAGGTTGTCGCCATAGAACAGACGGTTCCCGGGCATCGAGCAGCGCCGAGCACGGCTCCGCCTCAGCAAAACGAAGCGCGACTGGCATCGCAGGCTTGAGCTAGGCGGAGGGCGAACTCGTCATCGATCGGAGGCTCGATCTGCGTTAATGGGCCGAGCACTCGACTGAGAAGGAACGCAAGTTTATTGAGGAGGGTGCGTTCTGGGTCGAATGATCGCCGCTAACCATTGGGACCCCACAAATTGGCGGCGACGGTGCAGAAGCTATGCGGCGTCGGGCGGCTGCAACCGCGAAAGATCCGGCAGAGTCTGGCTCAGCAAGATCAGCTCATCGCCTTCACGCAACGGTCCCGCTTCCCCGCCAACCGGGTTCAGCATCATTGTTTCACCGCGGTACAGGCCGATGAGAAGGCAAGCCTTCATCACCGTGCGATCGGGCAGGAACACGCTTGCCGCTGCGACGAAATCCATCCCGACAAATTGAGCAGGCACGGGCACCAGGTACATCTCGTTGGCGTCGCGCCGCACCGATAGCAGTTCTTGATAGACGCGCGTCATGCCATGAAAGAGCGAGGCACGTGCCATCAGCCGCAAGCCGAAGTCGGCGGCCGAGATGACTTCATCGGCACCCGCCTTGCGCATGTGGGACCGGTATTTCGGATCCTGGCACTCAGCCACGATGTTTGGTTGGCGCTCGTGCGCGCAAACGTTCTTGACGGCAATGCAGCACACGATGGTTTTTCCGTCGGCGTGCTGCGCCTGGCGGTCATCCGACAAGATGACGACGGAATGCGCTTGCGCAACCTTGGCGCGGCGCAGGATCACTTCGTTGGCCGGGTCACCTTTGACGATATAGACGTCGTTGAAGGCGGCGTCATCCAGTGTGTCAGGCAGCACGACTTCATCGGGTGTGTCGTGGACGATCACGACTGGCCGCTTGTCGGTGACGATACCGCTGTGCACTTCGCGTATCCAGTCAAGTGCTCGCGGCGACCAGTTGCACAGCACCAGATGGTTGGACATTTCAAGATTAGGCACTTCACGACTCCTTAGTGCGCGTTCGATCAGGATCGACGCCACGCTGGCCGTGAACAAACCGGCCAGGGCGACACCGACGACAAGCACGGCGGAAACCACGAGCCGCCCAACAGGAGAGTTGACCTCGATTTCGAGCCCGCTGAAGAGGATGACCCAGACGTTCCAGAGAGACTCGCCCAACGTCTCGAACGCAGGATTCCTGCCACGCTCCGCGAAGTGGAGTGCTGTGCCGCTGACGATCCAGATCACCACGATAGCGATCAGGATTGTCGGGACTTGGTGGCGGTTCCACGCCCTTAGCACGCTCAACAAGGTGTCGCGCCACGACACCCACGACGCTTTGTCCCGACTTCGGCCGAGCTCGCTCAAGGCCGGGCCTTTGCCTCAGAGGCATCATTCATGTCATTTTCCGTGTGCGAGGCTGTCACGATTAGGGCGAGCGGTAGCGGCTCTTCCGTCTTCTGCTGTCACAGGATCTTGCCCTTTTGCCTTGAGGTCGATCGCGCCCTCAGCGTGCCCTCCTTCTCGTCACCGTCGATCGCCTCGAATGCCGAAATCTTGATTGCCGGCTTGTCGCCATTCGGCAGGGATCTCGCGAAGGACGTAGCGCATCGGCAGGTGCATGGCGACGAAGGCAGACGCTAGGAAACATTAGGGCATAATCTCCGTTCTCAGCCCCTCCACCCGCACGACAACGTGCATAAAGCCTTGTCTGCGGCCGATTATCGCCAAATAGGCGGGAATGCCAAAGGGAAATGACGGTCTGGGAACAGGAACCAAGCGACGCGCCTGCTCGCGGGACGCGCTGCCCTCATCAGGCAGCATCGAATTCGGGGGCGTGTTGGCGCCCGGGGAGCTGCTCGCGCACGAGCCGTTCCAGCGTGCCCCGAATGTCCCGGCGGGCGAGGCCGCCAACGACGACTGGGATACCGGGACGTAGCCGCCGCACGAACCTGGCGATGTTCAACGCGGTCCCGCGCTGGAACGTCATCACCGACAAGCTGAGGACGTCTACACCGGGGCCGCACCTCGACGCCGACCCGAGATTGTGTGGGTGATTCGGCTTACGCCGTCAACGGCACCTCCTTGGCAATCGCCCACATGAAGGCAATGAGTTCGCGCGCAATGGCCGTGACCGCGACATTCGGATGCTTACCACGCGCGGTCAGGCGACGAAAGCGCTTGCACAACCGGACCTGCGCTTTCCAGCCGATGTCTTGAATCGGTTTGGGCAGCCCGCCGATGCGGCGTTGAAGATGCTCGGACACCTTGGCGGGATGCCGATACGCCCACGCCCCTTCGATCAAGGCGCGCCGCGCGCGGCCGTTGCCGGCCTTGGTGATGCCGCCTTGGCGACGGGCCGGGCCGCTCGAGTACTCCGAGGGAATCAGGCCGACGAACGCCGCTAACTGCCTCGGCGAGTCGAAGCGCGTCAGGTCGCCGAGTTCGGCGACGACGGTGATCGCGACGAGCCACTGAACGCCGCGCAACGCCTGCAGCGCTTGCACGACCGGATAGAGCCGCCAGGCCGGACCGCGCTCAAGGAGCTCGGCCTCGAGCCGGTGGAGCCGGTCGACCTGTTCGTCCACCGCGCGCACCGACTCTTGGAACACGATCTGCTGCGCAGCGGTCGGACAGACGACTTTCGCGAGATACCGACGATGCGCGTCGGTCCAGTCGGCTCGCCCCACATAATGGCGGCCGAGCCGGAGCAGGAATGCTTGCAGTCGGAGCTTCGCATTCTTGCGCGTGAGGCGCGCGGCGTCGCGGGCCCGACAGAGATCACGGATCGCTTCATCCTCGACCGTCGGCACATATACGCGCGTCAGATCGCCGGACCGGAGCAATCGTGCGAGATCGACGGCATCGCGCCGGTCGGTCTTCACCTTGTCGCCGGGCTTCTTGGGAATGAGCGACGGCGCAACGACCTGACAGCTGAAACCCTGGCCGGTCAGGTAGCGATGCAGCCCGTAGCCGCACGGGCCGGCCTCGTACGCGAACACGAGGTTCGACGTCTTCGCCTGCAGACGCCGAATCAGTTTATTGAGATCCGCTTGTCGGGGCCCAATGGCCCCGACGAACACGGGCGGATCGGCGCACTCGCCTTGCGCGTGGGCCACCGCGATCGAATCCTTGTGGACGTCGAGACCGACGAAAATCGGAGTAGGCTGTGCCATGGCTGACCTCCGGGAACACAGCGCTGCGGTCCATGCGGCGCTGCGGCTCTGGCCGACACAGGCTAACCCGCGACGATACCGGAGGTCAGCCGTGTGCTGTTGCCGAAGTCATACTGTCTAGCTCGACACGGCGTTCGGGTTTCGAGGTGACCGGCGGATTCTTCATAGTTGGGCGACGCGGCTCTCGCAGTAGTCCACACTGCCATCGCGAGCCCACCTGCACGCGACAGCTCGGGGATGAAGGAGGATCTCGTGGAGCAAAACCGACGCGAATTCTTGAAGACCGACCACGACGTGGCACGCGGGGTGCGGTCGCGGTTCACCTTCCGACCTGGCGCTTCACTCGCGAGTGTGTGGTCCCCGGACGGAACCCGCGTCGTCTTTAATTCCGACAACAACAGATCCCTGTATCGGAAGCCGGCGAATACCACCGGCACAGAAGAGCTGCTATTCCAGGGCAGCGTTAACACCATCCCTCTCGACTGGTCAGGAGACGGGAAGCTGCTCGTGTACCAGATGCAGTCTGGCGCGGCGGGTTCCGATTTGTGGCTGCTGCCTCTCGACGGCGACCGCAAGCCGGTCCCCTATCTTCAAACGCCGTTCAACGAGGCCAACGGCCAGTTCTCGCCGGATGGGCGATGGATGGCCTATGCCTCGAATGAAACCGGACAACCGCAGATTTATGTGCAGGCCATTCCGTTCATCAGCGAACCATGTCCCCCTTCATTCGCGTGCAGTAATATTGTTGCTTTGGAGGATAGATGGCAAAGCGTCCTATCAGCAAAGGGGATGGTCATGAACATCCTAGTGGTCGAACAACCAGCGAGACAATAACAGCCTTCGCGGAGGACCTGGGCGAGCTATTGGGATCCGCTCAGGCCAAGGCCGAAGGCTGGCTGGGCCAGCGCACACAGATCGCCACGTCCTTGGAAGGCATCCGTGATACGGCAACCAAGCTCCTGTCCGATCTCGGTCATCAGGCGCAGCGAATAACACGCCGGGATAGATCAACGGCGTCCAGTAATCCTCTCCGCAAGCGCCGGAAGATGTCAGCAGCCGCCAGGGCGAGGATTTCAGCCGCACAGAAGGCCCGTTGGGCGAAGCTAAGGGCCGCAGGTAAGAAGTAGTGCCTGCAATGCAGATCCGACGGCCGAAATCGGCGTGCGCGTGATATATCCCGCGCGCGATTTCGCCGCACAGTTGATCGCGGTCGAGGATCAGGGGCCGCTTTCTCTAGGTTTCGTGGTTCTTGGGTTTTGCTGACTTCTAGGTTCTGCTTAGGTTTTGCCCAGTAACCTGTCACGGCAAAGCGGCCGACAATTCACCTATTTCCCCGCTTTCGCTTAATTTGACAATAGGCCGACTAAGGATCCTGAGTATTTCTGAGTCAGACGACGAAGCCGCCAGCGGCATATAATCAGGCCCACACGGTAACTCTGGATTTCACCGGGTGGCTCATGCGACAACGTGTGCTTCTGCGACGTGCCTTCCGCTCGCGGCCGTTGTCCGCCGCTCTCTGCCTCGGATTGATGCTGGCCGGTGCGGTTGCCGGGCTATTGTCAAGCGACAGGAGAAACTGACCCCCTTCCGACACTAAAACTGACCCCCTCTGATCTGGTGTTTTCGTTCTTGAACGACAGCGCGAGCCGGCCACGCCGGCGAGCGCCAGGAGAAACCCGAAGCTGGCACGGTGCGAATCGATTCATATCAACCGTCGTTTCGATGCGCGCGCCCGAGCAAGCCTGCCTTCTTTTTCTGACGGAGACGATAGCTCTCGCCTTGAATCATCAGGGTGTGACTGTGATGCAGGAGCCGATCGAGGATCGCCGCGGCGAGGACGTCGTCGCCAAACACGGCACCCCACTGAGTGACGAGCTGGTTCGTGGTGATGAGTAGGCTGCCGCGCTCGTAGCGACGCGCGACGAGCTGAAAAAAGAGGTGGGCGCTGCGGCGCTCGAACGGCAGGTAGCCGAGCTCGTCGATGATCAGCAGTTTCGGTTTCGTGTAGAACATCAGTCGATCACTGAGCTGGCCGTCGGTTTCCGCCTTCGACAGCGCCGCCAGCAGCGCCGTGGCGCTCGTGAAGAGAACCGAGTGGCCCGCTTCGACGACGGCGCGGCCGAGGGCAATCGCGAGATGCGTTTTGCCGACGCCCGGCGCACCAAAGATCAGCACGTTTTCGGCTTGGGCAAGAAATCGAGCCGTGGCCAGCTCGCGCACGAGCCGCTGATCGACCGAGGGCTGGAATTTGAAGTCGAAATCGTCGAGCGTTTTCACCGTGGGAAAATGCGCGATCTTGAGTCCCATGGCGACGCGGGTCCGCTGTTTGGCCTCGACCTCCTGCCGCAGCACGCTGTCGAGGAAATCGAGATAGGTCGGCTCCGTCCGCGCGGCGTCATTGAGCACCGCATCGAGACGGTCGGCGACATACCGGAGCCGCAGGCGCGTGAGCTGCTCGACGACGCGCGCGTGAATGACCACGCTCATTGGCCACCGTCCACGACGGCGGCGTAGTCGGCGAGATCGCGTCCGAGCGCCGTCAACTGGGCTGAGGCGACCCCGATCGGCGGACCGGCCGGCCGCCACAACCCGGCGAAGTGCGTCGGATCGATGACGCGGGTGTAGGGCTCCCGCGACCGCGCGTGCGTCGCGATGAGCGTGGGCCCGTGGAAAATTCGGACGATCTGATCGTCAATCGCGACGTCGACGTGATCCCGCACGAGCCGATACGGCACGCTGTAGCGCACCGTGTCGACGTCCACGAACGCGTCGTGTGCCACCCGACGCCGGAGCCGCTGCTCGCGCCAGGGCAACGCGCGCGCCGGGAGCGGCCGCAACATCGGCCGCTCGGCGCGCTGGAAGCGAACGCTCGGGGCTTCATGGGTGGTCCCGTGCTCGCGCTCATCGGCCGTGGTCATCCACGCCGCCAGGTGGGCCTCGAGCGCCGCAAATGAGTCGAAGGCCTGGTCGGCGAGGCCGTTGCGCTTCACGAATTTCACCCCGGCCTCCGTCTTCCCTTTCGTCCGCGCCCGATAGGGGGCGCACGCACGCGGCTGCACGTCCCAATCGCGGCAGAACGCGAGATACGTCGGATGAAAGATGACCGTCCCCGTCCCGCGATCGCGGCCGACAACTAGCGCCCGCGCATTGTCCCCGAGCAGGGTGCGCGGCACGCCGCCGAAATGCGTGAACGCGCCAGCGATCCCTTCGCGCCAGTCGTCCTGGCGCTCATTGAGGAAGGCTTTCACGAAGAGGCGGCGGGAATAACTGAGGACCGCGACCAAGAGGAACACGCGCACCCAGGTGCCCGCGATCTGCACGCGCTTTTGCCCGAAATCGATCTGCAGCTGGTCGCCCGGCGCCGTTTCGACGCGCACCGTCGCGAGCTGCGCCACCCGGCGCTCGCGTCGCAGGTCGGCCACCGCCCGCTCCAGGGTCCGGACACTGACCGTCAGCCCACGCTCGGCCAGCAAACGCTGCACCACGACGGCATTCCCGCCCGCCGGCCCTTCGTACAGCGTCCGCGCTTCAAGGCGCCATTCGTCGGTCAGCCGCCGCGCGGCGGGGCGGATCTGGCCCTCCGCCTCGATCGACTGCCGCAAATATCGCCGGACCGTATTCCGCGCCACCCCGACCGCGCGGGCAATCGCCTTGCTGCCGACGCCGCAATCCGCGAGTGCGCGAATCGCGAGGACCAGCTCACCTTCGACCACCGGCACCTCCGTAGCAGGAGATACCAGCACATCCCTCTCGAGCTCCATTCGACCCTCCTCTCGAGGGGGTCAGAATTAGTGTCGCGAGGGGGTCAATATCACTGTCGCTCTACAGCTATCGGCCGACGACTGGCCGCAGTGGCGCGTCAGGGGCGTCTCGCTGTCTGGAACGAGACGGGGATCGTCGAACGATTCCCTGACACAGGACTGCCGGTTTCGTGGCGCACCCAGATCCACGCGGGATACGCCGGACCATCCGTTGCGAACGGTCGCGTCTTCGTGACAGACGCCGAGCCGGTCGCGTCCAGGCGAAATCAGAGGACCGAGCGGGCGCTGGCGCTCGACGAGCGCACCGGAAAGATCCTCTGGATCCACGAATGGCAGACCAACTACAGCGGCCTGCAGTTCGTGTCTATGCGATCGGACCGCGGGCGACGCCGACTGTGGACGGCGACACCGTGTTCGTTCTGGGCACGATGGGCAACCTGCTGGCTCTCGACGTCCAGACCGGGCGCGTGTTGTGGGAGAAGGACTACGTGCGGGATTTCGGCGCATCGGTGCCAGCCTGGGGCATGGCCGGTGCTCCGCTCGTCGATGGGGACCGCTTGATCTGCCTGGTCGGCGGAGAGCCAGACGCCAAGCTGGTGGCTCTCGACAAACGCACAGGACAAGAGGTCTGGCGGGCGCTTTCGTCAGACTCTGAGCCCAAGCTGCGCCTTCGTTCGTCAGGAAGGTCTTGCTAAGAGCCCTCAGTTTGCAGTCAAGCCGCTTTTCGGCGCGGCACCAGTCGGGTGCTTCAACCGCATGGGTTATAGCTTCAGCCGTTGAGCCCAACGAGCATGGCGCATATCGCGAATCCTACGATCGCAATTCCCGCAAGTGTCCGAAGCCTGGCGGATATCATCCCAGCGACTCGTCCGTTGCCCCTACAGCCCGGCGCTCGACTCAGAGCCCGGGCTGTGAAAAGGTAATGACCGCCTCGGGGTGGCTAAAAGCGGACTCCGAAGTTGATTTCGGAGTATTGTGCGTTGGTTGAGCAACCCTGCTCGCACGGACCACCCGACACCACGGCACCCTGCGCCCGGACCTCCGGGCCCCAGACGTAGTGATAGCGGAATTCGGCGTAAAACTTCGCGGACTCGCCGCCGAACGTCACGCCACCCCCCAAGTTGATGCCGAAGTCGTTCGACAATCGGTCGACCAGGATGTTGTCAACCGACACCGCCGCCGGATAGCACCAGGGTCCCAATACGGATCGCAGACCGTTAGTGTACCCGACGGCGGGTGACGTCAGCTGTGTACCGTCCGATGATAATAGCCGAGGCCACCGATGCCGTATCCTCCAACCTTCGCGGTTCGCGGCAACGCGTAGATGGCGTTGAACGTGACCGAATGAATGTTGTGATTGCTCTCGATCAACTGGGACGAGGCATTTATTCCGCCCGGGATCCGGAGACACGAGAATCGTCTTCTCGGGTCCTGGCATCCAGTTGTAGTGTACTCCGCCTGAAGGCCGAAAGTCGGCGACACATTGAACGTCGCGCCGATCCCACCGTTCGCCGCCGGTGTCGAAGGCATCGTTGAGGCCGGAGAGCGGCATCAAGACACCCGCCCCGATGTTGATGCTGACCGGCTTGTCCTGCGCGCCAGCCGGTGCCGACATGATCAGAAGCCCGAACAGCGCCACCAACAGTTTCCGCATGAGCACGCTCCTCTAGATTGAGAGTAATGGTCTGCCCTATCGCGAAGACAGCCGACGGCTCCTGATGGGAGCATCCGACTTGCCAAAGCTTACATCAAACGGTTTTCGTCGTGTTTTGCTCGTCATCGCGGCGGTC
>CAWFFB010000012.1:0-275094 GCA_963814975.1 uncultured Acidobacteriota bacterium
GGTTGCGGGGGCGGGATTTGAACCCGCGACCTTTGGGTTATGAGCCCAACGAGCTACCGGACTGCTCCACCCCGCGTCACGTAAGGAAACCTAATGGTAGCATAGCCGCCGCTCTCCGCGCTCGCGAAGGGCGTCTAGATCGACGCACGAACGACGCGGGCGCCCGCGCAACGGTCGTGCAGGCCTCGACGGTCGTGGCTGAACAGCGCCGTCAGGAATCCCAGCCCGGCGGGGACTGCGAGAACGAGCCACACCAGCGTCCGCACGGTTGAACGGGACAGATCGAGCGACGCGTTCGAGCGCGCCGACACGACCCGGATGTCGGCGGCCATTTTCCCCAGCGTCTGGCCGCCGGCCGTGAAGACCACTAGATAGCCAAGGTTTTGCGCGAGGAGAAACGCCACGAGCGGGCCTTTCGGCAGAATCCTCACGTCCGCCAGCTCGAGACCGCAGATCTGCATCGTGAAATAAATCACCATCAGATCGATCGCAGCCAGAATGATCAGGTCGATCCCCCCGGCCATGAGACGCGCGAACAATCCGGCCACTTCCCCGTCGGCGCCAACCGGGCCCTCCGCCGGATCCGGCGCAGCCTGCGCCGTCGATCGTGCCGCGGCGCCCGGATCGGCGCTCCCGAGATCGAGCAGGGGGGCCCGGACCGGCATGCTCCGCGGTCTGATGACATCCGGTGTCGCGCGACGGACGGCCAGCGGCTGCCGCGGCGGCGACGCCTTGGTGATGAGCGGCTCGTCGTCGCCCCTCCTCCCCGCGCCGAACAGCGGCAGATCGGCGGCTGGCCGCGACTCCGGTCCGCCGGTCACGCGACCGAGATCCAGCGCCGCCCCTGGCGACGGCAGCAACTGCGCCGACGACATCGCGGCATCGAGCAGCGCCAGATCGTCAAGCGGACTGACGTCCCGCGCACCCTGGTCGCGGATAGGCAACTCCGGGAGATCGATCGTCGGGACCAGCGAGAAGTCATATCCGCAGTTGCGACATCGTTCGACCGGCTCGAACCCAAGATAGCCGCACTTGGGACACTTCATGGCCGATGAGGCTGGCCGTTCGCGGGCGCATCTGCCGGAGGCCGCTCCGCCGGAAGCGCGTCCGACGCGCCGAGCACCATGATTTGCCGCTGGATGTCGGCGCGCAGACGATCGGCGTCCTCTTTCTGCGGGTCGGTGGGCCGCACCAGATCGAGGGACCTGAGCGCATCGCGCAAGTGGCCCCCGGCGGCGAAGGATCGCGCCCGCGCCAGCGCCATCTCACCCCGACGGGGAACAGGCAGCCCTTGGTCGGAGCCTGAGGCAACCACCGGCGCGAGAGGCGGTGGTTGCAGCGTGAAGAACGACCGCCACTCGAGAGGCGTCGAGCGCACGCTGAGGAACGCGGCGGCGCCCACAAGAATCACTGCCAGCGCGCACACTACCGCGACTCCGACCAGCGGGAACGATTCGCCGCTACGCCGTGGCGTCGATGCTTGACCGCTGGCGTCGTGGCGGGCCGGCATGGCCGGGCGTACGGCCGCACTTCCCAGTTCGAGCCGGTTGAGCCGATCGAGCACGGCGAGCGCTTCGTCGGAAGGCGCGCCCTGCGTCATCGCCGCCTGCAGCAGACGACGGGCCTCGCCGCCGTCGCCACGATTGAAGGCCGCTACACCGTTCTGCAGCAGTTCCTCGGATTCCCGCTGCCGTTCGGCCAGAGCGCTCCGGGCCCGCTCGATGTACGCCCGCGCCCTGGCATGGCTCCGATCGAGAAACAGCGCACGTGTCCAAACGTTGATGGCTTGCTCGTGTTCGTGCGGCGAAGTAGTGGTCAAGACCCGTCAGCAGGAGCTGCTCGATCTTCGCATCCCGATCCGGTTCCGACGCTTCGTCGAGCGCATGAGCTGGGTCGTGGCGAAGCGGGTCGGACATAAGATCAGTATTCGAGGCGGGGGAATTATAGCATCGAGCCTGCGGATTCCAGGTTGCAGATTTCGGATTGAATTGGAGTTTTCAGGTGTCCCGGTTTCGAACACTCGCAGTCTATCAGTTTCCCACGAGGCCAGTCTTCACCACGAGGACACGAAGAGCACACAGTCGCCCGAAGAGGCATTGTGTAAGAGATTGTTCGTGACCTTCGTGACCGTGGTCCATTCCTTATGGCTCTAATCGAGTGTGTGCCCAACGTCAGCGAGGGGCGGCGTCGTGACCTCGTCGACGCGATCGCCGATGCGGTCCGCCGTACAAACGGCGTGCGGCTCCTCGATTACTCCTCCGACGTCTCGCACAATCGTTCCGTGTTCACACTCGCCGGTCACGCGGCTGGTGTGGAGCAAGCCGTGATGGCGATCTACACCGTGGCGGTTGAGGCGATCGACCTCCGGACGCACCGCGGTGTCCACCCCCGCGTCGGCGCCGTGGACGTCGTCCCGTTTGTGCCGATCGACGGCAGCACGATAGCTGAATGCACCACGGTCGCACGCCGAGCTGGCGCTGCCATTGCCGGACGCTTTCGGATACCCGTATATCTCTACGAAGAGGCGGCCTCGAGCCCGACGCGCAAGAATCTGGAGGACATCCGACGCGGCGAGATCGAGGGACTCGCGGAGAAAATGGCATCGAACGGCTGGGCGCCCGACTTCGGGCCGGGCGCCCCGCATCCGACAGCCGGCGTATCGGTCGTCGGTGCGCGGATGCCGCTGATCGCGTACAACATCAATCTGGCGACCGATCGCCTCGATGTCGCGAAGAAAGTTGCCGCGGCTGTGCGACACAGCAGCGGCGGATACCAGTACGTGAAAGCGATGGGGGTGCCACTCGCAGGCCGGGGGATCGTGCAGGTCTCGATGAACCTCACGAACTACTCGAAAACACCGATGGCGCTGGTCTTCGAGGCCGTCAAGCGCGAGGCGGCTCGATACGGCGTGCACATTGTCGAGAGCGAAATCGTGGGTCTGGTTCCGGAGGCCGCCCTGGCGGCCACGGATGCGTCCTACCTGCAAATCAAGGACTTCAGCGCCAGCCAGATTCTCGAGAACCGGCTGAAAGACCTGGATTCTCGAAATCTGAAACCTGAAGCCTGAAGCCTGTTTCAGACGATGAGATTTCAGATTTCAGGTTTTGGGTTCTTGAGCGTCTAAACCGCCTCTTCTTCCCCTTCGACGCGCCGGGAGGGCGCGATGCCGAATGTCCGCATCTTGCGGTACAGATTGCTGCGCTCCACGCCCAGCACCTCCGCGGTGCGCGACATGTTGCCCTGCTGCTCGCCGAGCGTGCGCAGGATCAAGTCGCGCTCGAATCGATCGCGCGCCTCGTGGAGCGTCAGGCGCTCGGCGGTCGCTTCGGCGAGTTCGGGCGCGCGTGATCACTCCGTGGTCGAGAAACGACAGATCGGCCGCAGAGATCGAGTCGCCCAGCACCATGATCATGAGCCGTTCGATGACGTTGCGAAGCTCACGGACATTGCCGGGCCAGGCGTACCGCTGAATGACCGCGGTCGCCGCCGGCTCGAAGGTCTTGAGCCGGCGCCCGTATTCCCGAGCGAGCTCCGCCATGAAGTGATCCGCGAGCAGCTGGATGTCCTCCTGCCGCTCGCGCAGCGGCGGGACGAAAATCGGGATCACGTTCAGACGGAAGTAGAGATCCTCGCGGAAGTGTCCGGTCCGGATTTCGGTCTGGAGATCCTTGTTCGTGGCGGCCAGCACCCTCACATCGACCGTGATGGCCGTCGTGCCGCCCACCGGCTCCATGGTCTGTTCCTGGAGCACCCGCAGGACCTTGGCCTGGGTCTTCAGGCTCATGTCGCCGATTTCGTCGAGAAAGAGCGTCCCGCCGTCAGCGACTTCGAACTTGCCCCGGCGATCGGCCACCGCCCCGGTAAACGCGCCCCGAATGTGCCCGAACAGCTCGCTTTCGATCAACTCCTCGGGGATCGCAGCGCAGTTCACTTCGACGAACGCGCCCGTGCGGCGGCGGCTCGACTCGTGGATGGCCCGTGCCACCAGCTCCTTCCCGGTCCCATTTTCGCCGTAGATGAGCACCCGTCCGTTGGTGGGGGCCGCCATGGCCACCTGTTCCTTGAGCTGACGCATCGCGTAGCTCTCGCCGACCATCGCGTGCTTGCGATCGACCCTGGCGCGCAGCGCGCGATTCTCGGCCTCCAGCCGATGCTGGCGCAAGGCGTTTCGCACGACCAGGACCGTCTTGTCGAGCGAGAGCGGCTTCTCGACGAAATCGAAGGCGCCCATCTTGATCGCACGCACCGCCGATTCGATGTTGCCGTGACCCGAGATCAGCACCACCTGCGCGTCCACCTGCCGTTCGCGCAGCCGTGCGAGCGTGGCCAGGCCGTCCATTCCCGGCAACCAGACGTCGAGCACGATCAGATCGATCCCACCGCGAGTGATCCGGTCGAGGCACGCCTCGCCGCTGGGGACGGCCTCAACGTTGTAGCCCTCATCGCGGAGCACGCCGCTCAGCGCGCTGCGCACGCCGGGCTCATCGTCAACGATGAGGATGGTAGATTTCATACGTTCTGCGTCCTGGGTTCGACGTTCGACATTCTCCGTCCACATGCGACCGGCCCGTGAACGCTGAACGGCGCACGGCAGCACGGAAAACGGAGAGCGGACAACGTCGTCAGCACGGCAGCTCGATTGTAAAGCGCGTGCCCCGAGGAACATTGTCACCGACGTCGATGCTGCCGCCGTGCTCCGCGATAATCCGGCGCACGATCGCGAGCCCGAGGCCGCTGCCTCGACGCTTGGTCGAATAGTACGGGAGGAAGAGTTTCTCCCGTTCCGCAATGGGAATGCCCGGGCCGTCATCGGCGACGACGACCCGCACGACGTTGTTCGTCCGATCGCGCACGGTTTCGACGACGATGCAGCCGCGGCGATCCATGGCTTCGAGTGCGTTGTCCACGAGGTTGATGATGACGCGGCGGATCTGCTCGGGATCGAGGCCGACCAGCGGGATTTCCGGCGCGAACCGCGGCTCGATCGTCACATCGGCGAAGATGCCGTTGTACAGGGCGAGCGTATCGGCGAGAAGCTGATGCAGGTCGGTCGGCAACGTGCGGGGCGACGGCATCCGCGCAAACTGCGAGAACTCGTCGACGAGCCCCTTCAGCGATTCGACCTCTCCGACAATCGTGCCTGTGCACTCATTGACCAGCGCGCGCGCGCCGGCGGGACCGCCCGCGAAATGGCGGCGAAGCCGCTCGGCGGACAACTGGATCGGCGTCAACGGATTCTTGATCTCGTGAGCCAGCCGGCGCGCCACCTCTCGCCACGCGGCAATTTTCTGGGTGCGAATCAGCGGCGTGACGTCGTCGAGCACCAGCACCACGCCTTCTGCCGAGCCGCTGTCGCCCACGAGCGGGGTCGCCGCTGCCGCGAGGTGCAGCTCCTGGCCTTCCCGAAGCACCGCGATTTCCTGCGCGGCGGCCTCGGTCTTTGCGCGTCCCGCGCCCGCCAGCAGCGCGCGAACCGGTTGGAGGTCGGCGCGCTGGAACACGGCGTCCGCCGCTCGCCCGACCACGGCGCGGTCGAGGCTGAGCAGGCGCGCGCCGGCGCCGTTGATTGTCGAAATCGCGCCCGCGGCGTCAACGGAGACCACCCCGGTCGCGATGCGCTCGAGAATCGTTTCGATGTATCGGCGGCGCTCGTCGACCTCGAGGTTCTTGCGCTCGAGCTCGATCGTCGATCGTTCCACCTTGCGGCGGCTGCTGGCGAGCTCCCCCGCCATCGCGTTGAACGCTTCGGTCAGCCCGCCGAATTCGTCGTGGCTTTCGAGCTCGATCCGCTGATCGAGGCGGCCGGCGCCGATCTCACGGGCGGCTGCGGCCAGCATCTGCACGGGCCGCGTAATGCGTTTCGCCAGGTACGATCCCATCCAGATAGCGCCCAACAGGATCAACAGCGTCACCATCAGGAAGATCGAGAGGTACAGCCCCGTCATCGGACGCTTCAAGACACGGAGCTGGTTGTAGCTCTCGAAGGCCTGCGTCATGCGGCGGGATCGCTCGGCCAGCTCCCCGGTGAGATGGTCGGTCGCGACGACGACCCCTTTTGGCCGGCCGTCCGGACCGCGGATGAGGGCCGCGGCATGGAGCAGGTCGCCGCCGCTTCTGAGCGTCTCGATCGAACGCGTCTCGACCGAGCCGCTGAGCGTCTGCGCCGCCAGACGGTCTGCCGCCGCGCGGCTGTATTCCGGCGGCAGCGTCGGGGCCGCGACGTTCACGATCGGCTCCGGCGCGAGGCGTGCCCGCGGCCCCGCGCCAACCCTGTAGACCTCGACCATCTGCACCCGCTGCTGCGTGACGTCCGGCGCGAGACGATCGCGGATCGGGCCGACGTCGGTGGCGGTCAGGTCGACGCCGGCCAGCGCCCGCGCCATGCGGTTGGCCTGATCGGTCACCAGCTGCTGGCGCTCGTGGTAGTAGTCGCTCGCAATCCGATTGGCCCCCGTCAGGATTTCGTCCATCGGAGAGTTGAACCACCGGTCGATGTTCGTCCGAATCAACTCGCTGCCGACCAGGAGCACGACAATCGTCGGCACGAGCGTCATGCCCAGCAGCAGCGCCACGAGCTTCGCGCGAAACCGCGCGAAGGGCAGGCCGCGCCGCCGTTCGACGAGAAGCTTGACGATGTTGCGCGCCAGGACGAACACCAGCGCGAGCAGCATCGTGAGATCTGCCGCCGACAGCGCGTACAGGACGAACTCGGTCAGAAAATCCGGCGAGAACCGCGCACTGCGGTTGGCGACGGTCACAATCGCCACCAGCGCGGTGACGAGCATGGCGATACCGGCCAGGATCAGTTTCGGATTGTCACGAAACTGGCGTCTCCCCGAAGGCGGGGGCGCTGGGGCCGGCCCGCTGGCGCGTCGCGGCGTGATCGGCGTGACGGTAGCAGGCATTTCGAAATCCTGGGCGCTGTTAGCTCACGGTTGACAGTTCACAGTTACAGTCGCGCACAGCTCCGGGACAGTCGGTCACCTGTCACCTGTCAACTGTCAACTGTGAGTCGTTCCTGCCCCGCTACGATTCCTTGACGCTCAACAGATCCTTCAGCTCGTTCATGAATTCCCCGATATCGCGGAAGTGGCGGTACACGGAAGCGAACCGCACATAAGCGACCTTGTCGAGCTTCTTCAGCTCCTCCATGACAAACGCGCCGATTTCGGCCGTCGCAATCTCCTTTTCGGGGCGCTCTTGCAGCGTCCCCTCGACGCGATCGGCGACGGCCTCGAGCGCCGCCACGGTCACCGGGCGCTTTTCGCAGGCCTTCAGCAAGCCGCCTATGAGCTTCTGGCGCTCGAAGCGCTCACGGGTGCCGTCCTTCTTGACCACCATGTACGGAATTTCGTCGATGCGCTCGTAGCTGGTGAAGCGCTTGCCGCATTCGAGACATTCGCGACGCCGGCGAATCACTTCACCTTCCTTGCTCTCGCGCGAATCAACGACTTTGTCGCCCAGGTGGGCGCAGTAGGGACATTTCATGGGGTCGTCCGCTAGACCGTGGGGCCGGACTCCGCCTGGTCCGCCAGTTGTCGCATGCCGGCCATGTTCAACCCCTCCTGCGCGGCGAAGAGAAGGCCGAGCAGCAAGGACGGCCCGACTGTAAACGCGTGCAGCACGATCGCCGAACCGACCGCCGCGTGGTTCGACGCACCGAAAAACATCGTCGTCCCGATGCGATATGCCTCGTGGAATCCGCCCACGGCCCCGGGTGTCGGCACCGCCACGCCGATCACCAGGATCGCGATGAGGAGGAACGAGCCGGTAAACGGGACCGCGAGATGGAACGCCACGGCGGCGGCCCAGATTCCGACCCCGATGCTCAACCACAAGGGAAAGGACAGCGCAAGGGCGACGAACAGGCGACCGGGCCGGCGGATCGCGCCCAGCCCGGTCGCGAACTTCTCGGCCACCCGGCCGACCAGGCTGGCAAAGGTCGACGGCAGCGACTGGCCGAGCCGCGCCAACGTCCGTCCAAGCCGCACCGGATCGCCGGCCATCAGGAAGAGGACGACGAGGGCGCCGAAGGCCGCGGCCGCGGCGGTCGCACCCGCCCATTTCACGGCTTCGAATGCGACGGGATTCGCCGCGTCAAGCCCGCGCCCGAAGACGAACACGTAAGCGGCCAGAAGGACGAGCACCGTGATGGTGTCCAACAGCCGTTCGAGAATGATGGTCGCGAAGGCGCCCGTCGCGCTCATTCTTTCGTGCCGCGCCAGAAAGTAAGGGCGAATGAATTCGCCCGCCCGCGCCGGCAGCACGCTGCTGGCGGCAAATCCGACCGCCGTGGCGCGGAAGGCGTTCCTGAAGGAGACGGACCCCAGCGGCTCGAGCAGATACTGCCAGCGCCACGCACGCAGGGCCAGGTTCACGAACATCGAGGCCAGCGACAGGGCCAGCCAGTCCGGGCGTGCGTTGGTGATCTCGCTGGCGACCCCCCAAAGATCCACGTTGTGGAGGAACAGCGCGAGCAGGGCGACAACCAGCGCCAGCACGAGGAGCGTACGAAGATGCGGTCGCATGCGGGTGAACGCCCCTATGATACAGCTCCAGGGGCACGGGAGCGGGCCCGCCGCCATATGTTGTTGTTGTCGCCGCGCGCACATCCCTGTAAGATGCGAGGCTCCGCCGCTCGGGGACTTCCTTGGCGCTCGCTGCCCCAATTCTCACGACCTCAATTGCCCGGCGCTCTCCGGATCGGCAGGGAAAGGTCCGCGACATCTACGATTTCGGCGACCAGCTCCTCATCGTCGCAACCGATCGCATTTCGGCCTTCGACTACGTGCTCGGATCCGGCATTCCCGACAAGGGGAAGGTCCTGACGCAAATCTCCGCGTTCTGGTTCGACCGGACGCGTGCGATTGTCGCGAACCACGTGGTGACGACCGATCCAGCCCAGTTCCCGGCAGAAACCCGCGAGGCCGGCGCGCTGCTCGCGGGCCGTTCGATGCTGGTGCGACGAACCGAGCCGCTGCCGATCGAATGCGTGGCTCGCGGTTACCTGTCGGGGTCGGCCTGGAAGGACTATCAGGCGTCAGGCGAGGTCTGCGGCATCCGGCTGCCGCCCGGACTGCGCGAGTCGGAGCGGCTGCCTGAGCCGATTTTCACGCCAGCCACGAAGGCGCAGAGCGGCCACGACATCAACATCAGCGAGGCCGAAGCGGCGGCGATCGTCGGCCGGGCACGTCCTGGCACGCGCGCGCGAGCTGACGATCCGCCTCTACGCCGAAGGCGCCGCACATGCGGAAGCACGCGGTCTCATTGTCGCCGACACGAAGTTCGAATTCGGGCTGCTGCCCGCTGCCCCTTCACAGCCGGTCGAAGAACGACTCATCGTGATTGACGAGATGCTCACTCCGGATTCCTCACGCTTCTGGCCGCGCGACGGCTATCGGCCGGGCGCGCCGCAGCCGAGCTTCGACAAACAGTTCGTCCGTGATTACCTGGAACGGATCAGGTGGAACAAGCAGCCGCCGGTCCCTTCCCTTCCCGGCGAGGTGGTGGCGAAGACCCGGGAGAAATATGTCGAGGCGTTCGAGCGGATCACCGGCCTCGCGCTGCAGTAATCGGCGCGCGGCGGGTCTGGCACTCTCGCCTTGACAGTGCCAACGCCTGACATATAATTAGCAGTCGCTGTTGGCGAGTGCTAAGCGCCAGGACAGCCGCAGCCACGATTTTTCACAGCAGGCCAGCCCCGAGCCGGCGATCGGGACAATCCGAAGGACCCCAAACCTTACGACAGACGGAGTACAGAGCATGAACGTCAGACCGCTGCACGACCGCATCATTGTTCAGCGCCTCGAAGAAGGCGAACAGAAGATCGGCGGGATCATCATTCCCGATACCGCCAAGGAGAAACCCCAGCAAGGCAAGGTCATCGCGGCCGGCAACGGCAAGGCGAAAGACGACGGCAAGCGCCTCCCGCTGGACGTGAAGGCCGGCGACCTCATCCTGTTCGGCAAGTATTCCGGACAGGAAATCAAGCTCGATGGCGAGGAATACATCATCATGCGCGAGGATGAAGTTCTGGGCGTCATCGAGAGCGGCGCCGCCGCCGTCACCAAGAAGAAGAAGTAACCAGGAAGCCTTCGGTTGACAGCTTTCAGCCCCCGGGCTGAGGGCTGGAGGCTGACCGCTCAGAGAGCTACAGGAGACAGAAGAGATGGCAAAACAGATTGTATACGGCGAGCAGTCACGACAGGCCGTGCTGCGCGGCGTAAACCAGTTGGCCGACGCGGTGAAAGTCACGCTCGGCCCCAAGGGCCGGAACGTCGTGCTCGACAAGAAATTCGGATCGCCGACGATCACCAAGGACGGCGTCACCGTCGCCAAGGAGATCGAGCTGAAGGATCCGCTCGAGAACATGGGCGCGCAGATGGTCCGCGAAGTGGCAAGCAAGACGTCGGACACGGCGGGTGACGGCACCACCACGGCCACCGTGCTGGCGCAGGCGATCTACCGTGAAGGCGCGAAGAACGTCGCCGCCGGCGCGAACCCGATGGACCTCAAGCGCGGCATCGAGAAGTCGGTCGAGGCGATCACGGCCGAGCTGAAGAAGATGAAGAAGGACGTCGGCGGCAACATGGTCGCGCAGGTCGGCACCATCTCGGCGAACAACGACGAGACGATCGGCAAGATCATCGCCGAAGCGATGGACAAGGTCGGGAAGGACGGCGTGATCACGGTCGAAGAGGCGCGGACGCTGGATACCTCGCTCGAGGTCGTCGAAGGCATGCAGTTCGACCGCGGGTACCTCTCACCCTACTTCGTGACCGATCCCGAGCGCATGGAAGTGGTGCTCGACAATCCGGTCATCCTGATCCACGAGAAGAAGATCAGCTCGATGAAGGATCTGCTGCCGGTGCTCGAGCAGGTGGCGCGCCTCAGCCGTCCGCTGCTGATCATCGCGGAGGATATCGAGGGAGAGGCACTGGCCACGCTGGTCGTCAACAAGCTGCGCGGCACCCTGCAGGCCGCGGCCGTGAAGGCGCCGGGCTTCGGCGATCGCCGGAAGGCGATGCTCGAGGACATCGCGATCCTCACCTCCGGACGCGCCATCACCGAGGATCTCGGCATCAAGCTCGAGTCGATCAAGATGGAAGATCTCGGGAAGGCGAAAAAGGTCACCATCGACAAGGACAACACCACGATCATCGAGGGCGCCGGCAGCTCGACCTCCATCCAGGGGCGCGTCAAGCAGCTGCGCGCGCAAGTGGAGGACACGACCTCCGACTACGACCGCGAGAAACTGCAAGAGCGGCTGGCGAAGCTGGTCGGCGGCGTGGCGGTCATCAAGGTCGGCGCGGCAACCGAGACCGAGATGAAGGAGAAGAAGGCGCGCGTCGAAGACGCGATGCATGCCACGAAAGCAGCGGTCGAAGAGGGGATCGTTCCCGGCGGAGGCGTGGCATTGCTGCGCGCCGCCCGCGTGCTCGACTCCCTGAAGCTTCCGGGCGATCAGCAGATTGGCGTGAACATCGTGAAGCGGGCGATCGAAGAGCCGATGCGCTGGATCGCGACCAATGCCGGCCAGGAAGGCTCGATCGTCGTTCAGAAGGTCCGCGAGATGGGACCGGACGAAGGCTTCAACGCGCTCACGGAGACCTACGAGAATCTCGTCAAGGCCGGCGTCATCGATCCGGTGAAGGTCGTGCGCTCTGCGCTGCAGAACGCCTCCTCCATCGCGTCGTTGCTGCTGACGACCGAGGCCCTCATCTCCGAGATTCCCGAGGAGAAGAAGGACGCGCCGGCCGATGCCGGGTGGCGGTGGCGGCGGCATGGGCGGGATGTACTGACCCTCAAGAGAACAAATCGGGAGTTAGGAATGAACGAGAGTTAAGAACTCGGACGAATTCCTAACTCCAACCCTCAATTCATCACTCAAAAGCCCGCGAGGCTGATCGCCTCGCGGGCTTTTGCTTGTGTACCGCGGACGACCCTCTATCGAAGCGTAAACGTCAGCTCAATGGTAATCAGGACCGGAACCGCTTCGCCGAACCGTGTGCCCGGCCGGAAGAGCCACTGCTTGGCAGCTTTCACGGCCTCCTGATCGAGGCCAAAGACCGAATCGAGCGACTTGACGATCTCCACGTCGCCCACCGTGCCGTCGGGCCGCACGACGCACTGCAGCAGCACGGTGCCCTGGACTTTGGCGCGCATCGCGTCGGAGGTGTACGCCGGTTTCACCTCGCGAAGCTTGGTGGGCAATGTGACGCCGCTGCCGGGCCGATAGACGCCACCGCCCGTGCCACCCCCGGACCCAGGGCCGAGCCCGGAGCCCGTCCCGGGTCCGACACCGCTGCCGGCCCCCGCGCCGACACCGCCGCTCGTCCCTGGTCCTTGGGACACGGTCGGCGGCCCGGGCGGAGGTTCGATGGCGCCGGGCAGCGATTCGGTCGCCGCCGCGAGCGTCTGCGCCGGAATATTCAGCTGCGCGACCGGGGGCGGCGTCTTCGTTTCCTCGACGGGCGCCTCCAATTTCGGCGGCTTGATCACCGGGACGGTGATTTTGTCCTTGCCGGGTAACTCCGCCTGCCGCGGCGGCTCCTTCATTTGATTGCCACCGCCGCCTCCGCCGCCTCCGGGCCCCGGTTGGCTCAGCCAGATGATGTTGCTGTTTGGCTGTTCGGGGAGCACTGCGGAAACCGTCGAGTCCGCACCGTATCGGAACGCGAGAAGGACCAGCACGAGAACGGCGGCATGGTAGACGAACGACACGATGAGTGCCGGCCCGATGCGCTTCTGCTGCTCCTCGAAGAGGAACCGTACCTCGGCGGGGTGCGCGCCCTCGACGTGCACCGAAAGATGCCCGGCCGAAAGGTTGGCGCGCCCACCGGCTGGAGGGGTGGTATTTGCCATCGGGAACGAAGTATCGCCTGTAGAGGTATTTTGGCGCACGGCGTCTGCAGCTGCAACTGCAAAACGAGTACCTTGGAACTCGTGCGTATTTGGCGAAAGGATCCGCTACGTCTGATTCGGCTGTCCACCTCCGGCGATAAGGATGGCGCCGGAGCTAGCTAGACACGACCCGTCCATGCGCCGATCGCGGCGTTCCCTCCACCATACGAGTGGAGAATCGCGAGCGCATCCGCGGCGCGCGGCTCGCTGTGAATGGCGACGAGCACGCCTCCGCGTGCCGTCAACGTGTCGAAAATCACGCCGTCGTGAGTCAGAAAACCGACCCGCCGCATCGCTCCCGACAAGCCGACCTTGGGCAGATCGTTCGCCGGTCCCTGGAGCGTCTTTACCATCGGACCCCGGGCCAGAACAGGGCCGAGTCCGGTCAGCTCGAGACGATCGGGCCCGCCTCCCAGAGCACGCTCGATCCACGACCGCAGGTCGTCGCTCTCCTTCGCGATGATCGTCAGCGACTCAGCCGGCAGACCTGCCCGCTTCAGCGCGTCGACCCCCTTCTGCGCCCACGCGATATCCTGGAACACGCCAACCGTGAACCGTCCCGTTTCGACTTCGACCATGGTCTGTAATTTATCATGGGCCGCCATCCCCGCCACGAGACCCGGGCGGAAGGTGGGATTTCCGTGGCCCATCTTCTTGCTTTCGCGCCTTCTGCGGTTGCGTGGCGGCTCATGATCATTCCCCGATGAAATATGACGTTGCGGTGGTCGGCGCGGGCCCGGCGGGCGCATGGACCGCCTACGTTCTTGCGAGCCGTGGTGCCCGTGTCATCCTCGCCGATCCTTCGCACCCCCGCGAGAAGCCCTGTGGCGGCGGCGTCACGGGACGTGCGCTGGCGCTGGTTCAACCATCGCTGGCCCTCGATCGGCTGCCGGCGGTCAGCATCAGAACCGCCCGGTTCATCGACACCGCCACGGCCACGACGGCGAGAGTGCCGCTCGACGGAGGGACGTTGACCGGGGCGCTCGTGGTGGCCAGCCGCACCGAGTTCGACGGGCTGATTCTGGCGGCGGCCACACGTGCCGGCGCGGCGCTGGTCACATCGCGCGTGACAAATATCGAGATCGAGCACGGCGGTTTCCGGCTCGATACCGCCAACGGCAAGGCCCAGCGGGTGGGCTGGGTGATCGGCGCGGACGGCGCCAACAGTGTGGTCCGCCGACGGCTGGCGCGGCCCTTTCGACGCGACCAGTTGTCCATCGCGACCGGGTTCTTCGCGCGCGGCATCTCCAGCGACGAGATCGTGCTGGAACTGGTCGGCGATCCGCCCGGCTACATCTGGTCGTTTCCACGTCCCGATCACCTGGCGATTGGGATCTGCTCAGCCGCTGACGCGGGTGTCACCGCCGGCGCGCTGCGCGCGCGTGTGGCCGAGTGGATTCGCGTGACCGGTATCGCGTCAGGCGCACCGCTCGAGCCGTACTCGTGGCCCATCCCGTCGCTTTCCCCACGCGATTTCGGGACGCTCGAGGTGGCCGGCCACGGCTGGCTGCTGGTCGGCGACGCGGCCGGGCCTCGTGGATCCGATCACTCGCGAAGGGATTTTCTTTGCACTGCAGTCCGGCGCATTCGCGGCCGAGACGCTGGCATCCGGATGCTCGCGGCCGGAGCGTTGCTATCACGATCGCGTGCAGGCGCAGATTGCTTCCGACCTCGCGCGGGCGGCGCGCATCAAGGCGGGATTCTTCCGGCCGCGCTTTACGCGCCTGCTCATCGACGCAGTCGGCAAGAGCCCCCGGATCCGGGCGGTCATGGCCGACCTCATCGCCGGCAGGCAGAGCTACAGGGGATTGAAATGGCGGCTGGCGAGGACGCTCGAGGCCGGTCTCCTGTGGCGGATGATGACGGAGAAGCCCTAGAGCCTTTCCTGTGCCGGAGGGAGTACAATCAGCCTTGGTTCTGTTTCAGCGGAGGCGCGTCCCTGGCTGCAGGGCCGGGCTCCTTGACGGGGAGAAAGACTCATGATTCCTAAAGTCGGATTTGCCGAGCTGATGGTAATCCTCGCCATCGTCATCATCATCTTCGGCGCGAACCGCCTGCCCCAGCTCGGGCGCGGGATCGGCAGCGCCATCAAGAATTTCAAGGAAGGGATCAAAGACGATACGGCGGACCACAAGTCATAGAATCACCCTGGCGTCACCCACACGTCGCGTGACGCGTTCACGGTCGAGATACTCCAGCAGCGGAATCGCGAACTTGCGACTGACATCAAACCGGGCCTTGAACGTCGCCACGTCGATCTTCGCATCCTCGGGCTTCCCTCCCGCTTTCAACGCCGCGACTTCAGCCTTGAGCGCCTTGAGCGCCTCGTCGTGGAACAGCAGCGTGTCGATTTTCACGACGCGCTTCTGACGCTGCAGCAGCTGTACCACCCGGTCGGCCACACTCGGTGCGACGCCGAGACGTGTCGCCAAAGCCGCGACGTCTGGCGGTTTGAGTCCTGCGTGGCGCAGCTCCTCCTCGATGGCGTCGAGCGCGCGTTTTTCCTCCGGCGACAGCACCACCCGGTGCGCGGCGAGCATCAGGCGATCGCGGGCCACGATCGCGCCCCCCTGCTCCAGGTCGTACAGCGCGCGCTCGAACACGGCCGGGTGCCCGCGCGCGAAGAGTCGCGCACGGGCCTCTTCCCGCGGCACGCCCTCGGAGAGCGGCTGCGTCCGATGGTGCTGCTTGAGGAGTTCGAGGACCGCGGACTTCAGTTGCTCCAGGACGGCGCAGGTCACCAGGACGTCGCCGACACGCTCGACATGCCCCCGCTGGCGAAGTCCTTCTATGCGCCCGGCGACCAATCGGGGTTCGATCCCGGCTCTGGAAACGAGCGCCGCTGCCGGCAGCCCCGCCGGACCTGCCTCCTCGATCATCACGCCGGCAGCTGAAAGGTCCGCTTCCAGGCCCGCGGCGGGTTGAACGTCGAGACGCGCGCACCGTTCGAGCGCCGCGGTCTGTACGGACTGCCGATCGCACCGGATGCGGATCGAGAATCCGGCCACCGGCGATTGTCCTGAGCGGCGAGTACGCCCGAAGGATGTATCGATCGCCCCTCGTCAATACGGCCGGACGCTCGAGGCGCAGCCGCACGAACGCACGCGCACCGGGGGCCACGATGGCTTCCGCTTGCGCATCCACCGGCCCGATCGTCGAGACACGTCCGAGAATTTCCGCGGTGCCGTGGTGAAACCTGACGCGCGCACCATGCTTCAGCGGCTTCACGTCCGGCAGCATCTCGACGGCGAGGTCCGCGATACGCGTCGGCTCGAATGACCGGGGCGCGACGAGCATCTGCCCGCGCTCGACATCGGCCACGTCGACCCCGCCAAGGTTGACCGCCGACCGCTCGCCGGCCACAGCTTCGATCGTCCGGCGGCCGTGCACCTGAATCCCGCGCACCGCGACCACCCGCCCCCCGGGTTCCAGGAGCAGCTCCTCGTCCACGCGCAGACGCCCCGACACGAGCGTGCCGGTGACCACGGTGCCGAATCCCTTCATCGTGAAGACGCGGTCGATCGGCAGACGGGTGACGCCATCGACGCTTCGCGTGCGGGCGAGGCTCGACGCGGCGATCAGCGCCGCGCGCAGCTCGTCGAGCCCTGCGCCGGTCCGCGACGACACGGGGACAATCGGCGCCGCCGCGAGAAACGATCCGGCGAGAAGCTCGCGCACCTCGAGCTCGGCGACGCCGAGTCCGTCCCCATCGACGAGATCCGCCTTCGTGAGCGCGACAATCCCCGCCGGGATGTCGAGCAGGCGGCAGATGTCGAAGTGTTCCCTCGTCTGCGGCATCACCGATTCGTCGGCCGCGACGACCAGCAGGACCAGGTCGATGCCGCCCACGCCTGCCAGCATGTTCTTGATGAAGCGCTCGTGGCCCGGCACGTCGACGAAGGCGAAGTTCCTATCCCCGAGCTCGCGGTGAGCAAACCCCAAATCGATGGTGATGCCGCGTTCTCGTTCTTCCTTGAGCCGATCCGGATTGGTACCGGTCAGCGCCTGCACGAGCGCACTCTTGCCGTGGTCGATGTGGCCTGCCGTTCCCACCACGACTGACTTCATCGATGCCCTGGCACCCTCGCCGAGACGACCCCCGCCAAGCTCTGTTTCTTTCATGAGGTTTTCGTGTCGTTCGCGACCAGGTGGCGAATGTCGGCGTGGTGGTGATCCTCCGCGTCAACATCGCACCCGCGGTGCCCAATCAGCGCTTGCCGCGTTTCCGCATGCCGCGCTCGCGCTTCCCGGGCCGGCCTTTCGCGCGCCGCTGCTCGTGCTTCGGCCGGGCCTTGGAGCGGCGCGGCCCTCGCTCGCCCTCGCGCACGCGATCGAGGATTTCGACCAGGCCGAGATCGATCTGCCGCACCTCCATGTTGACGCGGACGACCTGCACTTTCACCTTGTCGCCAAGCCGATACACCTTCTGGGTGTTCTCGCCGCGCAGGACATGCGCGGTCTCGATGAACCGGTAGTAGTCGTCCGCCATCGTCGAGACGTGAACCAGTCCTTCGACGAAGTGCTCGATCAGCTCGACGAACAAGCCGAACGCGGCGACGCCGGTGACGTAGCCTTCGAAGTCATCGCCGACCTTGTCGGCCATGAACTTCACCTTCTTCCATTGCAGCAGCTCGCGCTCGGCTTCCGCAGCGCGACGCTCCATCTCGGAGGTATGCCGCGCGATCTCCGGCAGATCCTCCGTCCACTCCTCCCGCCGCTCCTCGGTCAGCGAGCCGTGACGCGCCGCCCGGAGGGCGCGGTGCACGACCAGATCGGGATAGCGCCGGATCGGCGATGTGAAATGCGTGTAGCTCGAGGCGGCGAGGCCGAAGTGCCCGAGGTTCTCCGGCGCGTAGCGCGCCTTCTGCATCGTGCGCAGCATCAGGAACGCGATCGGCTTCTCCTCAGGCTTGCCCTGGATGCGCTCGATCAGCTTCTGGAAATGACGCGGGCGGAGCGCGGTCAACGGCACGCCCAGGCTGAAGCCGAATCCCGCGATGAAGTCCTCGAATTTGGCAACCTTCAGAATATCCGGCTCCTCGTGGATCCGGTACAGCGCGGGCGCTCCCTGTGCATCGAGGGACGAGGCGACCGTCTCGTTGGCCAGGAGCATGAATTCCTCGATCAGGCGGTGCGCCACGTTCCGCTGCAGCGCGTTGATCGCCTCCACCATCCCGCCTGAATCCATGATCACCTCAGCCTCGTTCAGATCGAAGTCGATTGAGCCGCGGCGGCGGCGGGCGTCGTTCAGGACTTGGAACAACTCGCGCATCAGCTCGAAGGCGGGGATCAGCGATTGGTACCGCTTGATCAGCACCGGGTCGCGATCGGTCAGGATCCCGTGCACCGCCGTGTACGTCATCCGTTCGTTGCTGTTGATCACGCCGTCGTGGAACTCGTGCCGGACGACCGCGCCGCGCTTATCCACTTCCATGAAGCACGACTGGACCAGGCGGTCGACGTGTGGGTTCAGGCTGCAGAGGCCGGTCGCCAACTCCGCGGGAAACATGTGCACCGCGCGCTCCGGAAAGTACACGGACGTGCTGCGTTCGTACGCTTCGCGGTCGAGCGCGCTCCCTTCCTGCACGTAGTGTGAGACATCGGCGATGTGCACGCCCAGCCAGAAGTGCCCGTTCGGCAGGCTGTCAATCGTGATCGCATCATCGAAGTCCCGCGCGTGCTCGCCGTCGATCGTCACGGTGACGAGACTGCGGAAGTCGCTGCGGCCTTCGAGGTCGCGCTGGGATACGGCCGTGCCCAGCCGGACCGCTTCAGCCACCGCTTCCGGAGAATGCTCGTCCGGAATCCCATACTTGCGGATGATCAGCTCGGTGTCGACGCCCGGAGCGTCGATGTCGCCGAGCACTTCGGCGACGCGGCCGATCGCGCCGCGCGTCGCGGTGGGCCATTTCGTCAGCTCGACGTTGACGATCTCGCCCGGCGTGGCCCCGCCTTCCTGCCCGAGGGGCACGAACACATCCATCAGCACGCGCCGATCGAACGGCACCACATAGCCCATGCCTTCTTCGTCGCGGTCGTATGTACCGACGATCCACGAATTCTTCCGCTCGAGGATCCGGATGATACGCCCCTCGAACCGGCCGCCTTCCTTGACCCGTTCGATACGGACGACGACGCGATCGCCGTGCATGGCTTCGTTCAGATGCGGCCCGCCGATGTAGATGTCCCCGCCGTCGTCGAGCGGTCGTTCAGGTGTCACGAATCCGTACCCTGCCGGGTGCGCCTGCAGGCGGCCGACGTACAAGTCCATCTTCTCGGGCAGGCCAAAGCGTTGACCCCGAACCTGGATCAGCTCGCCCGAGGCGACAAGGGCATTGATGTGGCGCTTGAAGGCCGCGCGTTCGTCTCGCGGTACTTTGAGCAGTTGGAGCAGTTCGCGGATGCCGGCGGGATGATGCACCCGCTCACGCATCAACGCGAGAACGTGGTCGCGAGACAGCATGAAAAATCAGGCTACCAGAAATACCTGGAGGTCGCCGACGTTGGTCCCGGTCGGCCCGGTGTGGATGAGGTCGCCGAGCCCGGCGAAGAAAGCGTAGGCGTTGTTGTCGCGCAGAAAATCCGCAGGATCCAGCCCGCCGGCACGCGCGCGGTCACGCGTCGTGGAATCGACCACGGCGCCTGCCGCGTCGGTCGGTCCGTCAATTCCGTCCGTGCCGATGCTGGCCGCGGCCACACGGCCGAGCGAGGAGACGAGTTCCACCGCCGCCAGCGCAAACTCCTGATTGCGGCCGCCTCGTCCCGAGCCGCGTACTCGCACGGTCGTCTCGCCGCTCGACACAACACAGAGCGGACGCCCAGCAGTTTGCGCCGTGGCTTCGACGTACCGGAGATGCGACTGCGCCGCGATGCGCGCCTCTCCGACAACCGGCGCGTCGCACACGACGACGTGATACCCGAGAGCCCGCGCGCGGACTGCGGCACCAATCATCGCGTCGCCACGGCCGCCGATGACAACTGACGTCGCGCGCGCAAGGCGCGGGTCGCCCGGCTTTGGCGTTTCCGGCAGCTGTCCGCTCACCCCGCGGGTGAGATGCGCCACCACCGGCAACGGATACGCATCGACGCCCCCGAACCGTCGAAGCACGTCGAGAGCATCTTCGAACGTCGTCGGGTCGGGCACTGTCGGACCCGACGCGATGAAGCTCAGAATCGTCGCCGACGACATCGGAAATCGCGAGCGTCCGGCACGGACCCGGCGTGCTCGCCGCGAGCTGTCCTCCCTTGATTCTGGAGAGGTGCTTGCGCACCGTGTTGAGCGCATGGATGTCGGCGCCGGCGCGGAGAAGGGTGTCGGTGGCCCGTCTCTTGTCGTCGAGCGCCAGGCCCTCGGCAGGCGCCGCCATGAGCGCCGAGGCGCCGCCCGACAGCAACACAAGCAACTCGTCGTCCGTGCCGGCGCCGCCGCCGGCAATCGCGAGCGCCCGGTTCCCCGCGTTTTCGCTGGCGGGCGACGGCATCGGATGGCCGCCCACGATGCCTTCGAGGGGCGCGACGAGGGGACTGGATTCGACGCCGACGACGAGGCCCGCCCTGACCCGGGAACCGAGGACGTCGAGGGCCGCCCTCGCCATGGCCGGCGCCGCTTTGCCTGCCGCGATGACACGGATCGGCCCGGTACCGGGAGTGAGCGCTTGAGTGGTGAGGCGGCCGGCGTCAACCGCAGCAACACCCGCCCGGACAATTGACAGGAGATCGGATCGCAGATCGGCGAGAGGGGATGTCAGTGCGTGTGCTTCGGATCCGACCAGGCAGAAAGCCCGGTCACGATGTCGAACTTCTTGAGGAGCGAGCTGACCACTTCGTCGGCGTTGTCCTTCGTGCACAGCTGCTCGAGGTCTCCGAGAATGCGTGTGAGCGCGGCTTCAACGTCGGTGATCGCGGTTTCGGAGTAGTAGGGGCGGTGATGCTGAAGGCAACGGTGGTGTTTCACGAACTCTTGTCGGTAGAACTCAGTAACAGCGTGCTGCGCGCTAATCGGCCTCGAATCGGTCACGATGCGTGGCATGCAGATCCTCGGAAAAAGATGCGGTTCAGTTAGTGTAGTGCCGGCCCAAAACCCGTGTCAAGAATTTGTAAACGTCATCAGGTCCGCCCCGCGGCCACCAGTCCGCCAAGACATCCGACGGCCATGCCGCCCAGCAGCAACATCCCGCACAGTCCGAGCGGGAGAAACCCTACCGAGGTCAGGTTGAGGGTCGTCGACAGTGGCGCCAGGTACTGCGCCTTGACCGCGACGAACAACGCACCGAGGAGTGCCAGCGCGACAACGGCGCCGATGCCCCCCTGCAGCACCCCTTCCATGACAAACGGGCCCCGAACATAGGCGGTGGGAGCCCCGACCAGTTGCATGATCTCAATTTCGTCGCGCCGCGCATGCAGGGCCAGCCGCACGACGTTGGCCACGGTCAGCGCCGCGGCGATCGTCAGGATGGCGCTCAACGCCAAACCCACGCCACGAATCACCGTCACAGCCGACTGCAGCCGGTCGAGCCATTCGCGGTCGTAGCGCACGTCGGCGACTCCAGGACTCTGCCGAAGCGTGACGGCAAGCTCCTCGACCGGCCCGGTCGCACCGAGGCCCGGATTCAGGTGCACTTCGTAGGAGGCCGGCATGGGGTTGCCTTCGAGCGCGTCGGTGTGGGTCGCGAGGTCAGCGAAAGTCTGCTTGAAGCGCGTCAGCGCCTCGGCTTTCGAGACGTATTCATGGCCCGCGACCAGAGGTCCTGGCGCCACCAAGCGCTCGATCACCGACCGATCCTCGGGCGTCGCCGCGTCATCCAGATACACCGACAATTCAGCGGTGCGGCTCAAGTCGCGGCTCAGGCGTTCGAGGTTCGAGGTCGCCAGGAGAAAAACGCCAAGCACGAAGAGAGCGACCGCAATGGTCGCCGTCGAGAGCATCCCGGACTGCCGTCCACGCCAGAGGCTGGCGATCGCTTCGTCGAAGGCATAGCGGAGCGCGCGCATCAGGTGATCTCGACGATCTGGCCGTGATCGAGGGTGACGGCCCGGCGATCGACGCGACGGATCAGCTCGCGGTCGTGGGTGGCCACCACCACGGTCGTGCCGCGGGCATTCGTTTCGCGGAACAGGTTCATGATCTCGAGCGACAGGTCGGGATCGAGATTGCCGGTCGGCTCGTCGGCGAGGACCAGCTGCGGGTCGTTGACGAGCGCGCGCGCGATGGCGACCCGCTGCTGCTCGCCGCCGGACAGCTCCTCGGGCAAGGCGTTGATCCGGTGCTGCAGACCGACCCACTTGAGCACTTGAAAGGTCTTTCGATGTTGAATCGTCTGCGGCACGCCGAGCACGTGCATGACGAACGCGACATTCTGAAAGACCGTGAATCGCGGGATCAGTCGAAAGTCCTGAAAGACAAACCCCACCGATCGGCGATAGCTCTGGACCTGCCCTGGGGTCAGCTGGCTGAGGTTGCGTCCGGCGACGCTCAGCCGTCCCTCGCTCGGCAGATCTTCACGCAGCAGAAGCCGGAGCAGCGTCGACTTGCCGGCTCCGCTCGGACCGGTCAGAAAGAGAAACTCGCCTTTGTCGATGGTGAGGGAGAGATCGCGCAGCGCGTAGACGCCGCGACGGTAAAGCTTCGAGAGGTGATAGGTTTCTATCACGCTGCGTGTGTACTCACGGCCGCCACGCGCTCAGTTTTGCGCCATGCATTCAGTTGGATCGCAGCATTTCAGTATAGCACCTCGCCAGTCTGTCCGGTCGGTGCAAGTCCGTGCCCCCTCCCCTTCCGGCCCCACTAGCCTTCCACCTATCCAGCTCTTCCTGCCTCCCCGTGTTCGAGCGCATGCTTGAGCAGCTCGTTGACGCGCTTCGGGTTGGCTCTTCCCGCCGTCGCCTTCATGACCTGACCCACGAGGAAACCGAAGGCGGCAGCCTTACCTGCGCGGTACTGCATGACAGCACCCGTGTTGCGGCCGAGCACTGCCGTGATGGATTGAACAATCTCAGCCTCGTCGTCGAGCTGCGTCAGCCCTTCGGTTCGGACGATTTCGCCGGCGGCGCGACCGGACGCGAACATCGTTTCGAAGACGCCCTTCGCGATCGCGCCACTAATGGTGCCGTCCGCGATGAGGCGGAGCAACTCGGCGAGCTGCGCGGGCCGGATGGGCGACGCTGAGACGTCCTGCCCTGACTGCTTCAGCGCGCGGGCGAGCTCGCCCATCATCCAGTTGCTCACGCCCTTCGCCCCGGCGCCGGCCGCGACGGCCTCCTCGAAGAACTCGGCGAGCGGCCGCGACTGCGTCAGCTGCAACGCGTCGTATTCAGGCAGCCCGTGAACCGTCACGAACCGCTGGCGCCGCGCGTCCGGCAGCTCCGGCATCGCGCCGCGGACGGCGGCCACCTGCTGGGCGTCCACGACGAGCGGCGGCAGGTCGGGCTCCGGAAAGTACCGGTAGTCGTGGGCTTCCTCCTTGCTCCGCATCGAGACGGTCACGCCGGCCGCCGCATCCCACAATCGCGTCTCCTGCACGACCCGCCCACCCTCGGCAAGCAGCTCGATCTGCCGGTCGATTTCGTGCTCGAGCGCCTTCTGCAGGAAGCGGAACGAGTTGAGGTTTTTCACCTCCGCTTTCGTCCCGAGGACGTCGGCGCCCGCGGGCCGCACCGACACGTTGGCGTCACAGCGAAGGCTGCCCTCTTCCATGTTCCCGTCGTTGACGCCCAGCCAGACGAGGATCGCGCGCAGCCGGCTGAAGCAGTCGGCGGCGTCGGCCGCCGATCGCAGATCGGGATCGGTGACGATCTCGATGAGCGGAGTGCCGCTCCGGTTGTAGTCGACGTAGGACTTGCGATCGGAGTCGGGAAAGCCCTCGTGCAGCAACTTGCCCGCATCCTCTTCGAGGTGGACGCGCGTGATCCCGACGCGCCGCGCCGAACTGTCGACGCCGAACTCGATTGCGCCCCGGCTGGCGAGCGGCTGTTCGTACTGCGAGATCTGGTAGCCCTTGGGGAGATCGGGATAAAAGTAGTTCTTGCGCGCGAAGATCGACGTCTCGTTGATCCGGCACCCGAGCGCGAGCGCGGCGCAGAGGGCGTGGTCGACGGCCGCGCGGTTGAGCACGGGAAGCGCGCCTGGCAGCCCCAGACAGACCGGACACACGTGCGTGTTGGGGGGGGCGCCAAACGCGGTGCTGCATCCGCAGAACATCTTCGACGCGGTCTGCAGCTGCGCGTGAATTTCCAGGCCGATGACGGCCTCGAACTGCATACACAAGATCCGAGGTTGGCGAATGGGAGAGTTGGAGAATTGGTGCGTTGCTGAACTAGGGACTGGATTGTGCGTTCACCAATTCACTAATCCGCCAACTCACCAACGCTTCGATCATGTTCTCGGTCCGGCCGCCAGCACCTCGGGGGTGACGCTGAACTTGCACGTGGAGAAATTGTCCGCGAACATCCGCGCCAGCTTGGCGGCCTGCAGGTCGTAGCCGGCCTTGTCCGCCCACGTGTTGCGGGGCTTCAGCACCTCGGGCGGCACGCCGGGACAACTGGCCGGCACGTCCACGTTGAACACGGGATCCCGCTCGTAGGCGACGCGATCGAGGGCCCCCGTGAGCGCGGCGCGGATCATCGCTCGCGTCAGCTGGATCTTCATCCGCGAGCCGGCGCCGACGGCACCACCCGTCCAGCCGGTGTTCACGAGCCAGACGCGGGCGCCGTGGCGGGTAATCTTGTCGCCCAGCATCTCGGCGTACCGGCCCGGCGGTAACGGCATGAACGGCGCGCCGAAGCAGGTACTGAACGTGGCCTTCGGCTCAGTCACCCCTTTCTCGGTCCCCGCCAGTTTCGCGGTGTATCCCGAGAGAAAGTGAAACATCGCCCCCTCCGGGGTCAGCCGCGCGATCGGAGGCAGGACCCCGAACGCGTCGGCCGTCAGCATGACGATGTTCTTCGGATGACCAGCTTGTCCCGACGGCACCATGTTCGCGATGAACGAGAGAGGATAGGAGCAGCGGGTGTTCTCCGTGTATTGGTCGTCGTCCAGGTTGAGCGCCCGCGTTTCCATGTCGACGACAACGTTCTCGAGAATGGTGCCGAAGCGCCGTGTGGTGGCAAAGATCTCCGGCTCGGCCTCAGCCGACAGCCGAATTGTTTTTGCGTAGCATCCGCCCTCGAAGTTGAACACGCCGCGATCGGTCCAGCCATGCTCATCGTCGCCGATCAGTTTCCGCTCGGGATCGCTCGACAGCGTCGTCTTGCCCGTTCCCGACAGTCCGAAGAACAGCGCCACGTCGCCTGACGACCCGACGTTGGCGGAGCAGTGCATCGGCAGTACGCCGCGGGCCGGGAGCAGATAGTTCAGAGTGCTGAAGATCGACTTCTTCACCTCGCCGGCGTAGCTGCTTCCCCCGATGAGCACCAGCCGCTTGGCGAAGCTGACCGCGATGACCGTTTCCGACCTCGTGCCGTGGCGAGCCGGCTGAGCCTTGAAGCTCGGCGAATCGATCACCGTGAACCGCGGTTCGAGGGAGGCGGCCGCCGGCGGATTCGGATCGGGCCTGAACATGTACCGCGCGAAGAGACTGTGCCACGCGTGCTCGTTGACCACCCGGATGGGCAGGGAAAACTCGGGATCCGCCCCAGCCGAGCGCTCCTGAACGAACAACTCGGCACCCTCGAGTGCTTTCAGGAGGTCCTGATGCAACAGATCGAACTGCGCGGGCTCCATGGGCCGGTTCACCGCGCCCCACGCAATCTCGTGCTCGCTCGAGGGCTCGCGCACCAGAAATCGATCATTGGGAGAACGGCCGGTGTGCTGACCCGTGAGGCAGGCCAGGGGCCCGCCCTCGGCGATCAGACCCTCGCCGCGCTTCACAGCTTCTTCGTAGAGCGCCGCATCGCCAAGGTTCCAACGAAGCCGGGCGCCGGGGATGATGTCTAAGACGTGGGAGGTCAGTGACATAGGCAGAAGCGAAGGATGGTACTCGGCGGGTTTGGCTTTCGTCAACTATCGGCGATCCTGGAGTAAACTGTAAGCAGCCAGCCGGCCGCATCGTAATGACCTTATGAGTGATCCTGGTCCTGTCCGGTATCCCGCGTCGTCAGGTGCGCCTGCAGTCGCAGCTCAGCTGCCGGAACGCCGGGCCGCGCCGGAAAAGCTGTCCGACGACAGCAGGCTCGCCGTGGAGATTCGCGGGCTCGTGGCACGCGGCCACGTGCATGAAGCACGCGAACGCTTCAGCGGGCTGGTCGCCGCACATCAACGGCGCGCCGTGCGGATCGCGTATCAGTATCTGCGAGACAGCGCCGACGCGGACGAGGCCGTCCAGGACGCCTTCGTCAAGGTCTTTGCCCATATCGATTCGTATCGGGAGACGTGGCCGTTCGAAGTTTGGTTCACACGCATCCTCATCAATGGCTGCCTCGATCGCCGTAAAGCCCGCCTCCGTCGCGACCGCTGGTTCGTGCCGGCGGAGGAAGCCAGAGGGGCCGACGAAGCGCGGCGTGCGTTCGGCGGCACAACTGATCTGGATCCCGAAGCGCGGCTGCTCGCGCGCGAGCGCCGCGATCGGCTCGATGACGCGGTCAACCGGCTGGACGGGCGGCAGCGGACGGTTTTCATGCTCTGCCACTACGGCGACTGCACGCCGCGCGAAGTCAGCGCGGTCACGGGGTTGAACGAATCGACCGTGCGTGTCCATCTGTTTCGGGCCGCGCGCAAGTTGCGCGGCCTGCTGGGAGGAAAGCCGTGATCAGTCGCGCGCACCACCTCCAGGACGACCGTCTGTTCGAGTGTTATCTCGTCCGGGCTCGACGGAGCGGCCGTGGACCATGTCGTCGCCACGCACCTGGCCGAGTGCCCGGCATGCGCCGCGCACCTGCGTGAACTGGTCGACTTCATGGACGGACTTCGCGCGGAAGCCGACACCGAGACGGATGCGATTTTCACGCCGGAGCGTCTTCGCAACCAGCAGCAGCAGATCCTGCACCGCCTCGAGCATTTTGGTCACGCGGCGCGCGTGCTGAGTTTCCCGGCGCGCCTGATGGGCCGGCGCATGGTGCGCACGGCATCACGCATCGCCCCACGCTGGGCGATCGCCGCGGCCGCGGCGGGGTTGTTCGTGGGCGTCGGCGTCGGCACGCTCATCGATCCGGCAACGGGAAGCGGTGCCTGCGCCGATGGCGGCCATTCCCCTGGTGATGTCGCCGGCCCTCCCGGTCAACAATCCGCCGGCGGCCGGAGACGATGACACGTTCCTCTCCGATCTCGAGATGGCGCTCAGCGGACCGCGCAACCTGGAACTGATGCCCCTCGATGCCCTGACGCCGCGGGTCCAGGCGCGTCAGCACCCAACTCCCATAAGTTGCCCTCGCTCATTTTCCGGAAAGGGCTCGACCTGAAGGGTGCCGTCGCCGGCATGTTGGCCGAGAACTATCACAGCGAGATCGTCGAGCGCATCAAGGCCGACGATTTCACCCACCGGGCCGGCCGGCTCACCATCCACCTCGCGCGCGAGTTCGGCTTCTGCTACGGCGTGGACCGGGCGGTGGACTACGCGTACCAGACGCGCCGGCGGTTTCCCGATCGAGCCGTGCACCTCACCGGTGAGATCATCCACAACCCTCACGTCAACGACAAGCTTCGCGCGATGGGGGTCCGGTTCCTGAGTGACAGCCCCGGCGCAATCGAGCAGACTCCGAGCCGGAAGACGTCGTCATCCTGCCGGCGTTCGGCGTCACGGTCGCCATGCTCCAGCAGCTCGAGCACCGCGGCTGCACGCTGGTCGACACGACCTGCGGGTCGGTCCTCAATGTGTGGAAAAACGTCCGGCGGTATGCCGAAGGCGGATACACATCGATCATCCACGGCAAGGTGTGGCACGAGGAAACGCAGGCGACTGCCTCGCAAGCGCTCGAAGCCGGCGGGAGCTTTCTCGTGGTGTTCGACGATCGCGAAACAGCCCTGGTCTGCGATTACATTCGCCGGGGCGGATGACCGCGACGCCTTTCTGGCGCGCTTCAAGGGGGCAGGTATCGCCTGGGTTCGATCCGGACCGCGATCTGCAACGGATCGGCCTCGCCAATCAGACGACGATGCTGATGTCGGAATCGCTCGACCATCGCGAGAAATGTTGAAGGCCTCGATGCTGGAACGCTACGGAGCACAGGATCTGGCGTGCCACTTCCAGGCGTTCGACACGATTTGCAGTGCGACGCAGGACCGCCAGGATGCCGTGGTCACGCTGCTGCACGACACTCCGATCGACCTGATGGTCGTGATCGGAGGATATAACAGCAGCAATACCTGTAATCTGGCGCGGATTTGTGCAGCGTCGCGCCCCACCTTCCACATCGCCGACCCCGACTGTCTGGTATCGGCTCTCGAGATCCGTCACCGGCCCTCGGGCACGAAGTCCGAAGTGACGACGGCACACTGGCTTCCGGCCGGACCCGTGGTCGGTGGGCCTCACATCCGGGGCTTCCACGCCCGACAATCTCGTAGGGGCCGCGATTGCCAAGCTCGAAGCGTTCTGCGCCCAAAGCAAGGAAGCTGATAAGATATAGACAACAAGCGTCTTATTACGATACCAGCCTGAGGCTGCCCGTCGTCCGCAACCGAAGAAAAGGCCGCGACATGATAAACACATCTCCGCGAGCCATCGTAGTTCTGGAAGAGCCCTAATCTTGGAATTTCAGAGGTTACGCATGACAGGTTCAATACCGCGCGGGCTGCTGGCGGGTGTTTTCCTCTTGATGCTCAGCGGCTGGGCTTCGGCCGCGCCTCCACGCCATCCGCCCCTCTGGTGGAGGTCAGAAGAGATCGTGAAGGAATTGGGCCTGACGGCCGAGCAGTCGGTTCGCATCGGCAAGATTTTTCAGGACATGCGGCCAGAGTTGCGCCAGGAGTACGACGAGCTCGATCGCCTGGAAGCCAAGCTGTCGCGGTTCATCGAAAGCGACACGCTCGACGAAGCCGGGCTCGCGCGGCAGATCGATCGCGTCGAGACGGCGCGCGCCAACGCCAACAAGACACGGTCGCTGATGCTCTGGCGCATGCGGCAGGTTCTGACGGCCGATCAACGGGTCCGGCTGAAGGCGCTGCAGTTGAAGCTCGAGCGCCGGCAGGTGCCCGATCAGTCCCGGCAAAGTCCCGGCGGCAACAAACCGGAAACCGAAGCACACAAACGGCCGAACTTCTAGGCCGGCATCATCGAGGTAGAGGATCGCTATGAAGCGCAGCCAGTGGGTAACCGTCTCTGTCGTCGTTCTGATAACGAGCGTGATCGCGAGCGCGTCGGCGCGCGCACAGGCCTCGGACGAGCGCATTCGCGAGCTGATGAAACAGGCGTCGCAGCTCGCGACGCAGGTGACGACGCCGCCTGTCGCGCGCGTCCCCGGCGAGGGGCCGACCCTCGCGCTCACCCTCGACGACGCCGTGAAGCTTGCGCTCGAGCGCAACCTCGACATCGTCGTCCAGCGGCTGATCCCGCAGCTGCAAGACATCGCCATGGCCAGCGCGCAGGCCTTCTACAATCCATTGGTGACCTCCACCTTCGCCCGTGCGGCCGCTACCGGCACCCCCAGCAATCAGCTGCAGCTCTCGAGTGGGGGCAGAGGGGTCACGCAGAACCAGCTCGCCGTCAATGGTGGTATCGTGCAGAACTTCCGGTGGGGCGGCGCGACGCTCTCAGCCACGCTCAATAACGGGAGGTTCCAGAGCGACAGCAACAACGCCCTGTTCAATCCCCAGTTCAACTCGAACTGGACCGCCGTCTTCAGCCAGCCGTTAATGCGTGGCTTCCGGATCGACGCCCAGCGAACACAGCTCCAGATCACGGCGGTCAATCGCGACATCTCGGAGGTGCAGGTTCGCGCGGCCGTCACAAACACCGTGTCGAACGTGCGGAATGCGTACTGGGATTACGTCTACACCACGCAGGCGCTTGACGTGGCCCGACAATCGCTCGATCTCGCCAACAAGCTTGTTGAGGACAACCAGACGCGCGTCGAGATCGGCACGATGGCCCCGATCGACGTGGTCCAGGCACAGGCCGAGCAGGCGACGCGACGGCAGGCCCTCGTCAACGCCGAAAACAACCGACGGACCGCGGAACTGTTTCTCAAGCGTCTGATCGTGTCCGGCACCGAGGATCCGACGTGGACGGCCACGCTCGACGCCGTCGAGCGGCCGGAATTCCGTCCCGAGCCGGTCGATCTCGAAGGGGCCATTCGCCGCGCTTTGAGCGAGCGGACCGACATTGCCATCGCGAAAAAGACGGTCGAAAACAACACCACCACGCTTCGATATCTCCGAGACCAGACGCTGCCCGACGTCGAGGCGCAGGTGACCTATGGCCTTTCGGGCATTGGTGGCATGCAGCAAATCCGCTCGAACTCTGGTGTTCTGGGCAGCCAGATTACCACGGTGGTTCCCGGCGGCGCCGCCGATGCCTTCCGCAGTCTGTTCGACAGGAACTATCCGCGCTGGACACTGGCGCTCAACATGTCATACCCGCTCGGCACGAGCACGCAGGAAGCGGCGGTCGCGCGCGCGCGTGTGCAACTGAACCAGGTCGGGGCGGAAATCAAACAGATCGAGCTGCAGGTCGCCACTGAAATGACCAATGCCGGGATTCAGCTGCGGAATACCGCCGAAGCGGTGGAGGCGGCGCAGGTGGCCCAGGATCTCTCACAGCGCCGGCTCGAGGCCGAGCAGAGCAAGTTCGAGGTCGGCATGTCGACGAACTACTTCGTCGTGCAGGCGCAGCGGGATCTGAACGAGGCACGCAACAGCGAGTTGCGCGCGGTCCTGAACTACCGGAAGGCGCTCGTGGAGTTCGAGCGCCTGCAGCAGACCACGCTCCAGAGCTCCAACATTACTGTGCTGCAGGGTGGCGGCGGTGGCGGCGGTGATGGCACTGCCACGCAGGGTGGCAATGGCGGCGGCGCCAACGTGGCGCTACAGAATTTCGGCGGTGGTGGGGGTGGCGGGGGCGGTAATTTGATCGGCCGTTGAGCGCTCCGCGTTCATCCCTCGCGCTTGAGGCGGCGGAAAAGGTCATCATGAGGCGATCGATCATTATTATTGTCATCATCGCGGCGATGGCCGCCGGGGCGTACTCCCTGTTGCGCGGCGGCGGCGCATCCGAAGCAGCGCAGAGCGACGCGCGCCCGGGGGGCGGCCGCGGAGGCGGCCAGGGCGGCGGCGGGTTCGGGCGCCAGGGCGGCGTGCGGCCGCCGATGACGGTCGAGCTGGCGTCCGTCACGCGCGCCGACATGTCTCAGGAAATCATGGTCGTCGGCAACCTGATCGGTTTGGCCACCGTCGAGACGACGCCGAAGGTGAACGGCCGCCTCGAAACCGTATCGGTCCGTCTCGGCGATCGCGTCACGCGCGGCCAGCGACTTGCCAAGATTGAAGACAGCGAACTGCTCGAACAGATCAAACAGGCCGAGGCGTCCTTTGCCGTCGCGGCAGCGACCATCCGTCAGCGCGAGGCCGACCTGGGGGCGGCGCGCACGAACCTCGATCGATCCCGCAACCTCTACGAGCGCCAGTTGCTCCCGAGGCAGACCTTCGACGACGCCGAGGCGCGGCATCAGGCGGCGCAGGCACAAGTCGATCTCGCGCAGGCGCAGCACCAGCAGTCGAAGGCCCGCATCGACGAACTGAGGATCGACCTGTCGAACACCGTCATCACCTCGCCGGTCAATGGCTTCATCGGCAAGCGGACGCTCGACCAGGGCGCATGGGTCACGCCCAACTCCGTGTTTCTCTCGGTCGTCGACATCTCCAGCGTGCGTATCGTCGCGAACGTTGTCGAAAGGGACCTGCGGCGCATTCCGATGGGCCTCCAGGCCCGAGTCGAAGTGGATGCGTTCCCTGGCGAGAAGTTCACCGGACGCGTGGCCAATATCGCGCCCGTCCTCGATCCGGCCACGCGGACGGCGCAGGTCGAGGTCGAAATCCCGAACTCGGATTTCCGCCTGAAGCCCGGCATGTATGCGCGCGTCAACTTCACGGTCGGACGGCGCGACCATGCGCTGGTCGTGCCCGTCAACGCCATCGTCGACTATCAAGGCAAGAAGGGCGTGTTCCAGCCTCACAAGGGCGAGCAGGGCGACGTGGTGACGTTCAAGTCCGTTGTGGCGGGCCTGTCAGATGAGGTCAACGCGGAAGTGGTGTCCGGGTTGTCTGAGGGTGAGCGGATCATCACCACCGGTGCCGCGGCGCTGCGCGAAGGCGACCGCGTCGTGCTGGTGAACCAGCAGGATGGGGCTGACGGCCCCACGGGCGGGAGCCGCCGTGGTGGAGCGGCCGGCTCCGGCGCGTCTCCCTCAGTGTCTCCGGATCCGGGCAATCCTCGGCCGCGAGGCTCCGAGAGCGGTCGACGAGGCGGTCCGCCGACCGCCGGCGGAAGCGGATCCTGACGATTTCGACGCAAGCAACGATGGGGTGATGGTTCTGATCCCGGCAACCGAACGCACCTTCAGGAGTTCCGTATGAGCATCCCGCGGTTCGCCATCCAGCGCCCGGTCATGATGGCGATGATCAGTTGCATCGTCGTCCTGCTCGGGGGAATCTCGCTGTCTCGACTGCCCGTGGACCTGCTGCCGGACATCTCGCGGCCCACGATCACGGTCAGAGTGACGTACCTGGGCGTCGGACCGCTCGAGATCGAGGAGCTCCTGACCCGGCCGCTCGAGCAGCAGTTGAGCGCGGTCGCCGGGCTCGAACAGATTACCTCCACCTCGGACGAAGGCATCAGCGACATCCGCATGAACTTCACGTGGGGCCACGACCTGAACGAGGCGATGGACGAGATCCGCTCGCGCATCGATCGCGTGCGCGCCCGTCTCCCCGAGGACGCCGATCCGCCGATCATCTACAAGTTCGACTCGAACGCCTTCCCGATCATGGGGATGGCCGTCGAGAGCATCGACGGCTCGCTCGACCGCGTGCAGTTGCGCGAGTTGGCCGAGAACGTGCTGTCACGGCGTGTGGAACGCGTTCCGGGAGTGGCGGCCGTGACCGTGGCGGGCGGCGTGCGCCGGCAGGTGCGCGTCGAGCTGTCGAAGGAGAAGATCACCGCCCTCGACCTCTCGGTCGATCGCGTCGTCGAGTTGCTCAAAACCGAGAACCAGAACATTCCGCTCGGCGAAGTCTACCGGGGCGACCTTGCATATCTTCTCCGCAGCCAGGGCCAGTTCCAGAGTTTGGACCAGATCAGGAAGCTGGTCGTCATGACGCGAGCGGGTGTCCCGGTGTACCTCACGGACATTGCGGAGGTGCGGAACAGGACCGAAGACAGTCGATCGGTGCTGCGGATCAACGGACGCCCGGGGGTCCGCATGCAGGTCACGAAGCAGTCGGGCACGAACACGGTGCTGATTGCCGAAGGCGTGCGCCGGGAGGTCGAACGCATCAACCGCGAAGTGCCCGGCATCAAGCTCACGATGTTCTTCGACAACGCGAGATTCATCGAGCGATCCATCCACGCCGTGCAAGAGCACGTCATGATCGGATCAGTGCTGGTGGTGTTGATCATCTTCCTCTTCCTGCGGAACTTCCGATCCACGCTGATTGTCGCCACCTCGATTCCGATCTCGGTCGTCGGGACGTTCGCGCTCCTGTACTTCTCGGGGCTGACGCTCAACACCATGACATTCGGGGGCCTCGCGCTCGGCGTCGGCATGATCGTCGACGCCGCGATTGTCGTGCTGGAGAACTCGTTCCGCCACATGGAGGAACACGGGAAAGATCGGCTGACCGCGGCGATCGAGGGCAGCGAGGAGGTCTGGTCGGCGATTCTGGCGTCGATCCTCACGCACGTCGCCGTGTTCGTCCCGCTGCTCTTCCTGACGGGCGTCTCGAGCGTCATGTTCCGGCAGCTTTCAGTCGTCGTCGTCTTCTCGCTGCTGATGTCGCTGTTCGTGGCGGTGACGCTCGTCCCCGTGCTCTGCTCGAAGCTGCTCGTGCTGCCGCCGCCCCGCGACCAGCGCAAGGGTCTCGGCGGGCGCCTGTACACGATGAGCGAGCGGATGCTCGACGGGATGGACGAGGGATACCGGCGGCTCCTCCACAAGGCGCTCCGGCACAGGCCGACCGTCGTGGCGATTTCCGCCGCGTCGGTCGTCGCCGCGGCGCTGATCTTCCCCACGCTGCCGAGCGAGTTCACGACCCAGGCCGACGAGGGCGAGGTTCGGGTGAACGTCGAGCTGCCGCAAGGCACCCGGATCGAGGTGACCGATGCCGTGCTGAGCCAGATCGAGGCGATGGTGAACGAGCGCGTGCCCGAAGCGACTGCGGTCATCGTTCAGGCTGGCAACGTGGGCTTTGGGGGGGGCGGTGGCGGGGGCGCTCAATCGATGAGCCGCGGGCAGTTCCAGATTCTGCTCACGCCGAAGGACGAACGCACGCGAACGAGCGAGCAGATCGCCATCGACTTGCGCCGGCAGCTGTCGGGCGTCCCCGGCACGATCATCCGCGCGAATGCCTCTGGAGGCAACCAGCAGCTGAATCGCCTGTTGTCCGGCGGGGGTGGAGGCGGAGGCGGCGCCGGGAGGCTCCAGCTCGAGATTCGCGGTGAGGATATCGACGAGTCGACACGGGTGGCGCGCGCGGCGAAAGAGCTTCTGGACAGCGTGCCCGGCATCGCCGACGCGCGTCTCGCGCGTGACGATGCCCGCCCGGAGTTCGCCGTCCGCATCGATCGCGCCAAGGCCGCGCTGTTCGGCCTCACTGGCACGAGTGTGGCCAATACGATTGCCACGAACGTCGCCGGCACGCAGGCCGCGATGTTCCGCGAAGGGGGAAACGAGTACCCCATCGTCGTACGGCTGCGGGAGGACGAGCGCCAGGGAGTAACCGACGTCGAAGATGTGCTCGTGAGCACGGCGCAGGGTCAGGTGCTGCCGGCGAAGAACCTGATGAACGTCGAAAGCGCGGTGGGTCCGGTTTCGGTCGAGCGGAAGAACCAGCAGCGGATCGCGTACGTCGATGCCGAACCGGAGACGACGCTCAGCGAGGCAGTGGAGGCCATCGAGGAGCGCCTGCCGGCGCTTCGCGGCACAATGGGGCAGGACTTCAGCATCGGTTTCGGGGCCGAGGTGGAACAGCAGGCACAGGCGTTCGCGCAGCTGCGGATGGTTCTCATCCTGGCGCTGATCCTCGTCTACGCCGTGATGGCCTCTCAGTACGAGTCGCTGCGCGATCCGTTCATCATCATGTTCTCGGTGCCGACGGCCGCGATCGGCGTCGTGCTGTCGTTGAAGCTGACGGGCACCTCGTTCAACATGCAGGCCTACATCGGGATCATCATGCTGGCCGGCATCGTCGTCAGCAACGGCATCCTGCTCGTCGACTACACGAACGTGCTGCGCCGGCGCGACGGCCTGCCGCTCCGGGAAGCCGTCGAGCTGGCCGGCCGAACTCGGCTGCGGCCGATTCTGATGACGTCGATTGCCACGGCGCTCGGTCTCGTGCCCATGTCGCTCGGCATCGGCGAGGGCAGCGAGATGCAGGTTCCGCTGGCGCGCGTCGTGATCGGCGGGCTGACGACGTCCCTGCTCATCACGCTGGTATTGGTGCCCACGGTTTACACGATTTTCGAAGAAGGTATCTCCGGGCTCTGGCGGCGGTCCAAACCATCAGAGGCATAGGCGCCGTCCGAACCAGCCCACATGAAGAAAGCCGTCGTCGTCCTCCTCGTTCTCGTGGCTGATCGGCGGAAGCGGTTACGCGTACTATCGACACAGCAAGGCTGCGCCCGCCCCGACCGTGACCGCGGCGCCGATCATTCGCGGCGATATTGTGGACAGGGTCGGAGCCACCGGCACGCTTCAGGCGGTCACAACGGTCCAGGTCGGCACGCAGGTTTCCGGCACCATCCAGAATCTGTACGCGGATTTCAACTCGATCGTCAGGAAGGGCCAGGTCCTGGCGCGGCTGGACCCCTCGCTTTTTCAAACCCAAATCGAACAGGCGCGCGCCAACCTCATCAGGTCCCAGGCCGACCTCGACCGCCTGAGAGTGGCGCTCGACGACGCACGAACCAAGCTGGCGCGAGCCAAGGAGCTGTCCGACCGCCAGCTGATTCCACGAAGCGAGCTGGAAGCCGCCGACATAAACGTGCGGTCGGCGGACGCCCAGATCCGCTCGGCGGACGCTCAGGTCACCCAGGCACAGGCGTCGTTGAACCAGAACCAGGTCAACCTGGCACACACCGTCATCGAGGCGCCGATCGACGGGCTCGTCATCTCGCGTAATGTCGACGTGGGCCAGACCGTGGCCGCAAGCATGCAGGCCCCGACGTTGTTCGTGCTCGCCGCCGACCTGACCAAGATGCAAGTCGTCGCGAACCTCGACGAGTCGGATGTCGGACGGATCCGCCCTGGTCAGCACGTGTCGTTCCGCGTGGATGCCTATCCGGCCGACGAATTCACCGGCTCGGTGGCACAGGTCAGGCTGCAGCCGATCGTGCAGCAGAACGTCGTGACCTACGCAACCGTGATTGACGTGCCGAACGTCGAACTGAAGCTGAAGCCGGGAATGACCGCCAACGTCAACATCGAGATCGCACGTAGGCAAAACGTCCTGCGCGTACCGAACGCCGCGTTGCGTTTCCGGCCGACGAGCGAGATCTTCGCGGCCTTGGGCCAGACCTCACCTGACGCCGAACGCAGTTCCGGCCGCCACGCCGCGCGCACAAGCGTCGGCGCGGCTGCGACCGCGGGAACGGAATCGCCCGCCGTTCAACCGCGGGCCGGTTCGCCAATCCGCGGCGGGTCACCGCAAGGGAACGGACGCAGCGCTTCGGGCGACCAAAGCGGCTCTGGAGGTGAACGCGGCGGCGGGTCAGATGTCTCCGATGCCGAGCGCGTCCGCAGGACGAGGGACCGTCTGCGGAGTCTGCCGCCGGAGCAACGCGAGGCGATGCTGGAGCGGCTGCGGGCGCGCGGCGTCGACCCTGCGTCCCTCGATGGCCAGGGGCCACATGTCGAAGCGTCACCGTCCAGAGGTAAGCCTCAGGGTGCCACGGCTCCGTCCGCCAGCGGACGCAATTCGCACGCGACGACAATCGACGCGCTGTTCGGACCCCTTCCGCCCTCCGAATCTCAAGGCCGGGTGTGGCGATATGTTGCCAACCAGCTCAACCCGGTTCGCGTGACCCTCGGCATCACGGATGGCCAGGCGACGGAGTTGATCGAAGGCGACATCCAGGAGGGCGCCGACGTCGTCACCAACGTAGTGGTTGGCGCGCAAACCACGCGGCCCGCCCCCGCCGGAAGTATTCCCACCTTCCTCGGCGGCCGGCCGCCAGGCGCCGGCGGCGGCAACCGTGGCGGAGGCCGCGGATTCTAGCAACGGTCGCCACCCATGTCACCTGTCATGACGTTTCGCATCGCGTTCAAAGCGCTCAGCCGCAACAAGATGCGGACGGGCCTCACGATGCTCGGCATGATCATCGGGGTGGCGGCCGTCATCACGCTGGTGGCGATGGGCAACGGTGCGCAGGCGGTGATCGAGGCGCAGATCAAAGGCGCCGGCACCAACATGATCACCGTGAATGCCGGTAACTACACGCTGGGCGGGGCGCGCGGCGGCTCAGGATCCGCGACGTCGCTGACGGTTGACGATGCCGAAGCGATCCGGCGGGATGTCCCTGGCGTGCAATATCTCGCCGCCGGCGTGTCCACCCGGACCCAGGTCGTGGCCGGGAACCAGAACTGGTACACGCGCGTTCAGGGGACCGATGTCGACCTCCCGCTCATTCGCGCGTGGCCGACGCGCCTGGGCACGTTTTTCAGCCCGCAGGACGTCGCCGGCGCGACGAAGGTGGCGGTGCTGGGATCGACGGTCAACGAAATGCTGTTCGGCAAGGATTCGGATTCGGTCGGTCAAGTGATCCGGATCCGCAATCAGCCGTTCAAGGTGATCGGCCTCATGGCGTCCAAGGGCCAGGGGATGGGCGAAGACATGGACGACCAGATCCTGGTGCCCTATACCACCGTGCAGAAGAAGCTGCTGGGTATTCAGTACATCCAGAACACCACGATCTCGGCCGCCTCGGCCGGCGAGACGAGCCGGGTCGCCGATGGGATTGCGATTGCGTTGCGCGCCCGTCATAAAATCGTGCCCGGCCAGGGCGACGATTTCATGATCCGGACGCTCGAAGAGATGGCTGACATCCGCACCGAGGCGATGGGCACGATGACGACCCTGCTCGCCGGCATCGCCGGCGTCTCCCTCATCGTCGGCGGCATTGGAATCATGAACATCATGCTGGTCTCGGTTACCGAGCGCACGCGAGAGATCGGACTCCGGATGGCGATCGGCGCCAAGGGCCGCGACGTGCTGCTTCAATTCCTCGTCGAAGCGATCGCGATCAGCCTGCTCGGCGGCGGTATCGGAATCGCGCTGGGTTTCGGGCTGGCCGAAGGCATGTCGCGGTGGATGTCGTGGCCGACACAGGTTCCAGCCAACGCGGTCGTGATGGCCTTCGGCTTCGCCGCCGCGACCGGAATCTTCTTCGGCTTCTACCCGGCGCAGAAAGCGGCACGCCTCGATCCCATCGATGCACTGCGCTACGAGTGAACGATGAATTCTGGTTATCAGGTTATCGCGTCATCTGGTTATTGACTGGCCAATTGGCCAATCAACAAGCAGATAACCCGAAGATCAGATAGCGGATTCACGGTCCACCATGCCCCCAGTCATCTCCGTCCGCAACCTCGTCAAGACCTATACCGTCGGCGAGGTCGAGGTGCGGGCGCTGCGCGGTGTGTCGCTCGATGTCGAGCCTGGAGAGTTCCTCGCCGTCACGGGACCGTCCGGCTCCGGCAAGTCCACGCTGATGCACATCCTGGGCTGTCTGGATCGGCCGACCGCCGGCGCGTACTTGCTCGACGGCCGCGACGTTTCGCACATGACGAAGGATCAGCTCGCGGAAGTGCGGAACCGCAAGATCGGTTTCGTGTTCCAGGGGTTCAACCTGCTCTCGCGCACAACAGCCCTCGATAACGTCGAGTTGCCGCTGCTCTATGGCGGCAAGATGAAGGCGTCGGATCGCCACAAGCTGGCCATGGACTCCCTCGCTGAGGTCGGTCTCGCGGACCGCAGCGGCCATCATTCCAATCAGCTGTCCGGAGGCCAGCAGCAGCGCGTCGCGATCGCGCGGGCGCTGATCACGAAACCGTCGATTCTGCTCGCCGACGAGCCGACCGGCAACCTCGACACCCGCACCAGCGTCGAGGTGATGGGCATCTTTCAGCGGCTGAATCTCGAGCGCGGCATTACGGTCCTGCTGATCACCCACGAGCCTGATATCGCCGAATACGCCACCCGGGTGATTTCGTTCCGCGACGGGCATATCGTCTCGGACCAGACGGTCAAGCGACGGCGGATGGCTGAAGACGAGCTCAAGACGCTCCCTGAAGAAGCCACCGCATGAGCCAGCCGGCATTCCGTCTCGAACCGGCAACCGAAGGTGATCTCGAGCTCATCCTTCGATTCATCAGAGAACTCGGGGCGTACGAACAACTGGCGCACGAAGTGGTCGCCACCGAAGAGGACTTGCGTGAATCGCTCTTCGGGTTGCAGCCGGCGGCCGAAGTCGTGATTGCTTATGCCGGCGACGAGCCCGCGGGATTCGCCGTGTATTTCCCCACGTTTTCCACGTTCCTCGGACGCCGCGGGTTGTACCTGGAAGATCTCTTTGTCGTGCCCGGCTGGCGCGGCCGCGGTCTGGGCCGGCGACTGCTCGCCTATGTCGCGCGCGTGGCCGTCGAACGCGGCTGCGGACGCCTCGAATGGTCGGTGCTGGACTGGAACGATCTGGCGCTCGGCGTGTACCGGAAGATCGGGGCGCGCTCCATGAACGAGTGGACCGTGCAGCGGCTCACCGGCGCAGCTCTTCGCGATCTCGCGTCGAGCGCGTGAGCTCGTCGAGCAGTTCCGCGATCGACTTGCGTGTGGCCGGATCGCGCAGCGCGGGGGCGATTTCAGCCAATGGTTCGAGGACGAATCGCCGCTGCCGGAAACGCGGATGCGGGACCGTCAACCCCGGCTCGTCGACCATCTCAGCGCCAAACAGCACCAGATCGAGGTCGAGCGTGCGAGGCGCGCGCGCAAACGGACGCTGTCGCCCCCGCTCGGCTTCGATGGCCAGCAGCGCATCGAGCAGTTCCCGCGCCGACAGATGTGTTTCCCCGATCGCGGCCGCGTTCAGGAACGCCGGCTGCTGCCCCTCGACCCCTTCCGGTGCGGTTTCGTAGGAAGAGGACGCGCGAACGCCCCCGAGTAGCGTGCGCAACCGCCGGAGCGCGAACGCCACGTGAGCCTCCCGATCCCCGAGGTTCGAGCCGATGGCAACGGCGGCAAGCGACAAGTCCGACCCCTTTCGGCGGGACGGGACGGGGGCACGCGCTGAAACCGCGCGGGGCCGCGCGGTCAGTTCACCCCGTCGCGCTTGGGCTGGGTATTGAGTTCGGCACCCGGAATGACGTGGGTATGCTGCCGGCAGACTTCTTCGTAGCGATCCGTTTGCTTGAAGAAATTTCCCATCGCGTAGCCGCACAACAGGGCAAACCCGTACCGGCTAGCCAAACCGTTCCACAGCAACTCGAGCTGAATAGCCGCATCTTCGCGGCCGTCCTTCCACAGCACGTCGACCATTTCGCCATAAGCGCGGACGAGCGTGCGATCCGATCGACCCTTCAGGAGATCGCCGATGATCCGGCCGATGCTGCCTTCGAACAGGGCGGGATCCGGTTTGTCGTCCACCATGAACGTGGCAAGCGTCCGGTGCGCATCGAGGACGCTCAACTCGCCGAGCGCCCGTGCCTTCTCCACATCAATCATCCGGCCGTTCAAATGCTCGAGAATTGCCGCGGTGTGCTCTGCCGTGGCGATGAGGATGGCCGGGTGTCCCTCGACGAGGCCCTGGCTGAGAAAGCCGGCGACCGTCGCGAACAAGCTGCTGTCGTTCTCGTAGAACTGGACGGCGTGATGGCGCGAGTGGATGGAGGAGGGCTTGTCCATCCGCTGACGATAGCACGCGCGATTGCTGAAAACCAGCGGTCAAGGCTACTCGATCCACCGCGTCGGCAGAACACCCCCAACGCGTGCGCCGACGTCCGGGGTCCTTCGGCCGAGCAGGTCGAGCTCGCCGGCCAATGCCTGCTCGAACGAGCGCTGCTGTTCGAGCACTTCGCCGAGGATGACACGCAGCATCCCGCGATGCCGCGCATTTTTCATCTGTTCCACCCGCGGTCGCCAGCGGTCAACGAACGCCTGAGCGGCTCGCGCATCGGCCTCGACCACGCGCCGCCACGCCTCCGGATCCTTTCCGAGTGGGGTGATGCCGGGTTCCTGGCCGTCGGACTGCACCAAGGCGCCCAGATCGGCAATCGCTGCCCCGACCCACGTGAGGTGGACCTCGTCGCGATTGAGGAAGTACTGATACGCGTTGTTGAGATCGTAGAGGCGGATGTGTCTGGCGCCTGCTTGATGCCGCAGGAGTTCGACCAGCTTGTCGCGATAGAACTCTTGCAGCAGCCCGGCCAGTTCGTTCACTAGCCCTGCTTTTCCTTGCACGCAATGCAGACGCGTGTCCAGGGAATGGCGTTCAGGCGCGCCTCGGCGATGGGCTCGCCGCAGTCGCGGCAGATGCCGTAGGTGCCCTTCTCGATGCGCACCAGCGCTTCCTCGATGGCCTGCAGAATCTTCGCGTCGGTCTGCTTCAGCTTCAGCTGAATGTGGACTTCGTTGTTACCGCTCGCCTGATCCGCCATGTCGCCCTGGCGGGTGTTGTTTTCCATCGAGGCCTGCAGCGGCTTGATGCCGCCGGTCCCGAGAATCTCGCTCCGCTTCTTGAGGAGAGCGTCTTTGTAGCTTACCGCTTCGTGCATCGTCGCCTTCGGCTCCTGTCCTGGCCAGACCGCCAGGGTCATCACAACAAACTATCATAGCATTCCCCTCTTATCTGAGAAACGCGTAGCGCGCGAGGAACAACACCGCAAACACGAACAGGAGCGGGTGAATCTCGCGGCGCAGTCCGCAGGCGCTCTTCAGGACGACATGTGCGATCACGCCGAATGCCACACCCTCCGTGATACTGACCGCGAGTGGCATCAGGATCAGGGTCAGGAACGCTGGAATCGCCTCCGCGGGATCCTCCCAGGCGACATGGCGCAGGCCGCCGAGCATCATCGTCCCCACCAGAATCAGCGCCGGTGCGACGACCGGATAGAGGGTCGTTGCGCCGACTGCGTACCCGCCGCCGATCATCCGGACCAGCGGATGGAAGAACAGCGACAAGAGAAACAGACCAGCGGTCACCAGGCCTGCGAGTCCCGTCCGGCCCCCGGCCGCCACGCCTGCTCCGCTTTCGATGTAGGCGGTCACCGTGGAGGTACCGAGCATCGCTCCAGCAACGGTGCCGACCGCGTCCGCAAGCAGCGCTTGCCGCGCCCGCGGCAGGGTGCCGTCCCGTATGAACCCCGCCTGCTCGCCGACGCCGACGAGGGTTCCGACCGAGTCAAACAACGCGAGGAGCAGGAACACAAGCACGACCGGGATCATCGCCGGCTGCACGGCGGAGAGAACGTCGAGCTGCAGGAACGTCGGCGCGATCGACGGCGGGACGCCGGCGATGCCCTGGTACCGCACGATTCCAAGCGGTACCCCCATTGCCGTGCTCGCGAGCATGCCCCACAGCATCGCGCCCGGGACGCGGCGCACAGTCAGCACGGCGGTCACAGTAAGACCCGCGAGGGCGATCGCAACCGGCCGGCTGTGCAGATCGCTGAGTGCGACGAGCGTTCCCGGCGCGGCGACGATCACGCCCGCCCACTCGAGGCCGATGGTGGCGATGAGCAGGCCGATCCCCGCCGCGATCGCGTGCTTCAGCGACGCCGGAATGGCGGTAATCAGCTGCTCGCGAAGGCCGATGCCGGCGGTGACTATGAAAACAGCGCCGGCGACCGCCACCGCTCCGAGCGCGACCTGCCACGGCACCTTCATGCCAAGAACGACGGTGTAGGCGAAGAAGAAGTTATGCCCCATCGCCGGCGCCACGGCGATGGGGTAGTTGGCGAGCAGCGCCATGAGCGTCGTCGCGAACGCGGTCGACAGACAGGTGGCGACCAGCACCGCGCCGAGGTCCATGCCGGCGGCGCCGAGGACCGCGGGTTGCACGAAGATGATGTAGGCCATCGCCAGAAACGTGGTGACGCCGGCGATCGCTTCTGTCCGGACGGTGGTCCCGTGCGCGGATAGTTCAAAGTATCGTTCGAGCAGATGCATTCGCACGGCAATCGACCGCCTCGTCATGAGGGCCGCCACCACAACACGAAAGACTGAGACGTGCAAGTCTCAAGTCTGAGGTTTCAAGTCTCAAGTCCGATCTGCTCAGGTTTTACACTTCAGGTTTGCAGGCGAAGGACGCTCACTCCGCCCGAAGCGTGCCGAGCGGCTTGTGCCGGAGGACATCGAGGCTCGAGAGCACGCCGATGGCGGCAACCAGAATGCCTGTCACCACGACCCCGCCGACGTGCTCGCCGGCGGCCACCCGCCAGGGGATGTCGAGCGCGTAGCGGCTGATGCCCCACGTGAGCACCACGGCGCCCAGCGACCCGACGAGGCCCGCGAGCAGGCCGAGAGCGCCGTACTCGAGCATGAGCATCTGCGCGATGAGGCGGGTATTCGCGCCGAGCGTCTTGAAGACGGCTGCTTCGTACACGCGCTGGAACTTCGTCATCGCCACTGCGCCCACGAGAATCAGTGCACCGCTGAACAGGACGAGCCCACCCACCACGCTGATGGCCACGGTGACCTTCGACATCACGTCCCGGATGGTCGCGAGAATCTCGCGGAAATCGATCGCCGACACATTCGGGAACTGATCAACCAGGTCGTGCTGGAAGCGGGCGCGCGCCTCGACGCCGACTGGTCCCTTGAGCGGGGCGATATAGCTGTGCGGCATCTGGTCGAGGGGGCCTGGGCGAAACACGAACATGAACCCGCCGCTTCTGGAATCCCTCCAGTCCACATCCCGGATGCTCATCACGCGCGCGGCGATCGTCCGGCCGAGGATGTCGAAGCGGACCGTGTCGCCCACATTGATGCGAAATCGCTCGTGGACGCTCTGCTCCACCGACACCTCGGCTTCCGGCGACGGACCGCTCCAGAAAGACCCGGCGGTCACCCGCTCGTTCGCCTCCAGCTGGTCGCGGTAGGTGATCGTGTATTCGCGGGCCAGAGAGCCACGGGCGCGCACATCCTCGAAGCTCTCGAGCTGTGTCTGGCGGCCACTCACGCCGGTCACGCGCGCGCGCAAGACCGGCAGCAAGCGGAAGGGTCCCGCGCCGTGCGCGGTGTCGGCCAGGAAGGTACGAACGCCATCGACCTGGTCGCGCTGAATGTCCATCAGAAACATGTCGGGGGCCTCTTCGCCGACCTGCACCGAGAACTCTTCCAGCAGGCTGGCCTGGAGCGACCGGACGCCGACGATGAAGAACGCGCCGAGGCCGACGGCTAACAGGACAACGCGTGTCTGATTTCCCGGACGGGACAGGTGGAGCACCGCGTGGCGGAGCGGAAACCAGCGGGCCCTGGCCAGCGGCCTGATGGCGCGAATCAGCGCCGCGGCCGGCGGATTGCAGGGCGAACGCGACCCCGCAGAAGCCCGCGCAGACGATCAAGCCGATGCGAAGCGACGACACCTGCCAGGCCGTCAGCGCGACGAGGGCCGCCGTCACGAACACCATCGCGGCAATGCGCGTCCAATCGAAACGGGCGGGCGCCGGTTCGTCGCGGAGAAGCAGCGAGGGTTTGACGAGCCGGATGTGCAGCAACGGCACCACCGAAAACAGCAGCGAGACGAGCACGCCGATCCCGACGCCCTGCGCCGCGGCGCTCACGCTCACCCCGTACTCCGCCTCGGCGAGCAGCGGCGTCGAGCGGTCGATCACCAAGGGAACGGCGGCGATCGCCACGCTCGCCAGCGCCACGCCAAGCAGGCTTCCCGCGAGGCCAAGCGCCATCACCTGCAGCATGTAGACGCTGATGATCTGCCGGCTGCGGGCGCCGACGCACTTGAGCACCGCGATGCTGCGCATCTTCTGGTGCACGAAGACGCGCGTGACGCTCGACACCGCGATCCCGCCCAGAATCACGATGACCAGGCCGACCATGCTGAGATAATTCTCGGCGCGCTCGAAGTCCCGGCCGACCTCGTCGTCGGTGCCCCGGTACGACCGGACCGTCACGAACTCGTCGGTGAAGCCGTCGCGCAGCGAGGTGACCAACGGTTCGATGCGGTTTTCGGGCAGACGCACGGCCAGAACCCGACGGATACGGCTGCCGACGCTCATGAGGCCCGTTGCGGGAAGATCCGCCGAGTCGATGAGGACGCGGGGCCCGAGGCTGAAGCCGCCAATCCGGCGGCCAGGCTCGTTCAAAATGATCCCGCGGATCGTGAACGTGCTCTGACCGATGACAACCGGATCGCCGACCTTCAATGCCAGCGCCGTCAGCAGCTCGGGGCGGACCAGCGCGCCGCGGTCTTTGAGCAACCCATGTGAGTACGGCAGTCCGCCTTCGAGGAGAACCGTGCCGTATAGCGGGAACGCACCCTCCACCGCTCGCAGCTCGACCATCCGCGCCGTGCTGCGATCGGGATCGGCGGGCCGCACCATCGTCGGCGTCTCGATGCTCTCCGTTCGCTCGACGGCGCCAGCTTCGGCCAGACCGCTTTCGATCACCTGCCGCGCCGCCGGCGTCCATGCGCGGGTCGTCGAGATCAACACGTCACCGGCAATCAGCACCTTCGCCTCGCGCCCGAACACGACGCGCACGCTCTGAATGATCGACCGCAGCGCCACGATCGCGGCGACCCCGATCGCGATGCACACGAAAAAGAACAGCAACCGCCGCCACGACGCGCGCGTTTCGCGCAGCGCCATGGCGAGCACGAACCTCATCGGTCCACCACACGGCCGTCGCGCAAGACCATCCGGGCGTCCGCCTGCGCGGCCAGCTCGGCGTCATGGGTGACGAGCACCAGGGTCGTGCCTCGCGTCCTGTGAATGTCCCTCAGCAGATCCATGATGTGCCGGCCGTTCGCGCTGTCGAGATTTCCGGTTGGCTCGTCGGCCAGGACAATCGGCGGATCGTTGGCCAGTGCGCGCGCGAGCGCCACTCGCTGCTGCTCACCGCCCGAGAGCTGCGACGGGTAGTGGTGCGCCCGTCCGGTGAGCCCCACCTCGTCGAGCAGCATCTTGGCGCGCGGGCCGGCATCCGCGACGCCGGCGATCTCCATGGGAACCGCCACGTTCTCGTGCGCGGTCAGCGACGGGATGAGGTGGAAAAACTGGAACACGAATCCGATCTTCTCGCCCCGCAGCTTCGCCAGCGCGTCCTCGCCGAGTCTGGTGATGTCGACGCCATCGATCACCACCGAGCCCGAGGTCGGCGAATCGAGGCCGGCAATCAGCCCGAGCAGCGTCGATTTACCGCTGCCTGACGGACCGACAATCGCGATGAATTGGCCACGCGGGATGGCGGCCGTGAGCGGCTGGAGAATCGTGAGCGGCTCGCTGCCGCTCAGTCACCGTTTTTGAAACCTCGCGGAGCTCGATCATGAACCTGGAGGGCCTTCCGTTCGCCGCGGAGAAGGGGCCTTCTCCAGAACGGGCCGCAGCACGGCCCACACGTTGTCGGCCACGAGCGTGGCACCTTCGGCGTTCGGATGAATGCCGTCCGACTGGTTCATCGCCAGGCGGCCGGCCACTCCCTCGAGAAGGAACGGCACCAGCGCGGTGCGATACTGCTTGGCGAGCGCTGGAAAAATCTCCCGAAACTCGACGACGTAAGCGCGGCCAAAATTCGGCGGCGCCTCCATGCCCGCGAGGACGACCGCGATGCCTCGCGCCTGCGCGGCTTCGATCATCTGAGCGAGGTTGCGGCGCAGCTGATCGGGCGGCAAGCCACGCAAGCCGTCGTTCGCTCCCAGCGCCAGGACGAGCGCCCGTACGTCGCCTTCGAGCGCCCAATCGAGTCGCCGCAAGCCACCGGCCGACGTTTCGCCGGAGACGCCGGCATTGACGACTTCGTAGTTCAACCCGGCCGCGTCGACACGCCGCTGAAGAAGCGCCGGATACGCCTCTTCGGGACGCACTCCCAGGCCGGCGGTGAGACTGTCTCCGAATGCCACGATCCTCGGCCGTACCGCGATCGTCTGCGGCGTCTCCTCGACCCTCGGCGGAGATGGGGGCGGCGCATTGACACCCGCCATCCGGTCGCCAGGTCCGCAGGCCGCGGCGGCGATACATAACGCGCACGCGCCGCGGAGAAGCCTTCTGGAGTTCATTGAGTTCACTATCGACCAATCACAGGTCGAGGGAACGGAGAGCACGGAGGAAACGGATTAACAACCGTTCCCTCCGTAACCGTTCGCTGGTGGTTCAGATGGGTCGAAGCAGCACATTCGAAACCGGCGCCCATCCTGAAAGTCAATCGTCAACTGTCAGCCGTGAACCGGCCCCTGAAGTATTCTACCGTCATGCACAGTGCGCAGGAGCTGCATACGCGCTGGCCGTCGCTCGATACGGCCGCCAGGCTCGTCCGACTCGAGAACACCCTGGAGATATCGCCAGGCCCGCTCGCACAGAGCATCCGGACGCACGTCGAGGCGGCCGAGCGCTCAGCGGTGGGATTGTGGCGGCGCGATCCTTCAGTCTGGAGCGTTGATCCGGTCGTACAACAGTCGATTGCCAACCGGCTGGGCTGGTTGACCTCGCCCGTTCTCATGGTGGAATCGCTGGACCGCCTCCAGACATTCGCCGAAGGCGTCAGACGTGACGGGTTCACGCATGTCGTGCTGCTCGGCATGGGCGGCTCGAGTCTGGCGCCGGAGGTGCTCCGAGGCGTCCTGGGGGTTCAGCCAGGCCGGCCGGCGCTGCAGATGTTGGATTCGACCGATCCCGCTGCGGTGCAGGCCGCGACCACCCCTCCGGCTGAGACTCTCTATATTCTCGCGAGCAAGTCGGGGGGGACGATTGAACCCAACTCGCTAGCCGCGTACTTTCGAAGCCGGCTCGAGGAGGCCGCTGTGCCTCGCTGGGCAAGCCACTTCGTCGCGATCACTGACGAAGACACGAGCCTTGCCCGTCGGGCGCGCGCCGAGGGGTTCCGCGATATCTTCATCAATCCCTCCGACATCGGCGGCCGATACTCGGCGCTGTCCTTCTTCGGTCTCGTGCCCGCCGCACTGATGGGACAGGACCTCAAGGCACTCCTTGGCTGGGGTGCGGCCATGCTCGCGGCGTCCGCGCCCAATGGCGACATCGTCAGCAATCCCGGCGTGGCGTTGGGCCTCGCCATGGCCGCCGCCGCCCGCGCCGGACGCGACAAGCTCACGGTGCTCCTGCCACCTGAACTCGGCGCCTTCGGGCTCTGGATCGAGCAACTCGTGGCCGAAAGCACCGGAAAACAGGGCGTCGGGGTCATTCCGATCGTTGGCGAAGCGGCCGCGCCGCCAGCCGCCTATGGCGATGACCGCCTGTTCGTGTGCGTGCGCGGCAGGACAGATGCGGCCACCGAAGCCGGCGCCCTGAAAGCCGCCAACCTGCCGGTCGTCACGATCGAGCTCCCGGAATTGGCGGCGGTCGGGGCCGAGTTTGTCCGCTGGGAAGTGGCGACGGCGATCGCCGGGGCGTGTCTGGGCGTGAACCCCTTCGATGAACCCAACGTGCAGCAGGCGAAGGACGCGACGCGAGTCCTGCTGGATCGGTACAAGGCGCAGGGAGCGTTGCCGATACCGCCACCCGACCGGACGTTGACCGCCGGCGTCGCCATAACTCTCAGCACCACCGCGCGACAGCAACTCGCGGGTGCCGAGGCCGAGGCTCTCCTCACCTTGCTTCACCCGCGCGATTATCTCGCCGTGCTGGCCTTTCTCGGCCCTGATGCCGAGCTCGCCGCTCGAATAGATCGCCTTCGCATCGCCGTTCGCGATCGAACGGGTGCGGCCACGATGTTCGGCTACGGCCCGCGGTATCTGCACTCGACAGGCCAGCTGCACAAGGGCGGTCCAAACACCGGCGTCTTTCTGCTGATCACGGCCTCGCCCCGTGTCGACCTGCCGATCCCGGGCGAAGCGTTTTCGTTCGGCACCTTGGAGCTCGCCCAGGCGCTCGGCGATTTCACGTCGCTCGACGGTGCCGCCCGCCGCGCGGTTCACGTGCACCTGCCGGAGCCGGACCCGCGGCTGCTCCAGTCGCTGACCGACACACTTATCGAGCGACTACGGCTCGATTCGTAGTGCTACCACTTTCTGATCCATCGATCGAACTGCAGGTCTGGGGCCTGCCACCGGCCGGACCTGAGGGTCCACAGGACATGGGGGATGAGGATGCAGCTCGGCTTCGTCGGCCTCGGCAAGATGGGCCTCAACATGGTGACGCGGCTGGCGCGAAGCGGCCACGACCTCGTCGTGTTCGACCGCAACGCGGACGCCGTTGCTCGCGGCACGGCGGCGGGGGCTCGAGGGGTCTCCTCGCTCGACGCGCTCGTCGAAGCCCTGACCACGCCGCGCGCGGTCTGGATCATGGTACCTGCAGGCGAGCCCACCGAATCCACCGTGACGGCCCTCGGCCAACGGCTCGCAGCCGACGACGTCATCATCGACGGCGGCAACACGAATTTCCACGACGATGTACTCCGGGCGGAGGTGCTGGCGGCGCGCCAGATCCATTACGTCGACGCCGGCACGAGTGGTGGCATCTGGGGCCTGGAAGAAGGCTACTGCCTCATGCTCGGCGGCGACGCTGCGGTGTGTTGCCGACTCGAACCGATCTTCGCCTCGCTGGCGCCGCCGCAGGGCTATCTACGAGTCGGCGAGGTCGGTGCCGGCCACTACGTGAAGATGATTCACAACGGCATCGAGTACGGGCTCATGCAGGCGTATGCCGAGGGATTCGAGCTGATGCACGCTAGCGAGTACCGGCGTCGACCTCGGCAAAGTCGCTTCCTTGTGGCTGCACGGCAGCGTGGTGCGTTCGTGGCTGCTCGAGCTGACGGCGCGCGCCCTCGAGAGCGACCCGGATCTCGCCGGCATCGACGCCTACGTCGAAGACTCTGGCGAAGGACGCTGGACGGTGCAGGAAGCCATCGAACGCGGGATCGCGCTCCCCGCGATCACTGCGGCGCTCTTTACCCGGTTTCGTTCGCGCGACGACAACCCTTTCGGCGATCGATTGCTTGCCGCGCTGCGCCAGCAATTCGGCGGCCACGCGGTAAAGACGGCGGGAGCGCCGGATCGACGCAGTGGCCGCTAAGACGCTGGCCGAGCGACTGGCCGCCGGCGACAGCGCCCAGGTCGCCGTCGAGCCGGCGACCATCGTGATCTTCGGCGGCGCCGGCGATCTGACGCAGCGCAAGCTGCTGCCGGCCCTGTACAACCTCCATCTCGATGGGCTGCTTCCGCCTCGCATCGCGGTGATCGCTACCGGCCGCAACGCGTTTACCGACGAGGCGTACCGCGCGTTTGCACGCGAGGCCGTGCAGCGATTCTCGCGGCGGCCGATCGAAGAAGCTCAATGGTCGGCGTTCGCCGGTGTGCTGTTCTTCGTCGCCCTCGACCTCGAAGACCCGCAGGCGCTCCCGAAGCTCGGCGCGAGACTCGATACGATTGAGCACGAGCGGAGTCTGCCGGGCAATCGCGTCTATTACCTCGCGGTGCCGTCGAGCCTTTTCAAGACCACCGTGGAACAGCTCGCGCGGGCGCGCTTTGTCGGACCGCCGGACGCCGGTCCCGACGCTCGAGTGATCGTTGAAAAGCCGATCGGCCTCGATCTCGCGAGTGCGATGGCCATCAACGACGCCATCGCCCGCGTCTTCGACGAACGCCGGATCTACCGCATCGATCACTACCTCGGAAAAGAGACCGTTCAGAACATCCTGGTCCTGCGTTTCGCGAACAGCTTCTTCGAACCGCAGTTCAATCAAAAGTATATCGACCACGTGCAGATCACCGTTGCGGAGGAAGAGGGAGTCGGGACGCGGGCTGGTTATTACGATCAGGCCGGCGCGCTGCGCGACATGGTCCAGAACCACATGTTACAGCTCCTTGCACTCATCGCCATGGAGCCTCCCTACTCGCTCGAGGCCGATGTCGTTCGCGACGAGAAGCTCGAGGTCCTCAAGTCGCTGAGGCCGATCGAAGGCGCGGCGGTCGACACCGAGGCGGTGCGCGCGCAATACGCGGCTGGATATCAGATGGGCACCCCTGTTCCTGGCTACAGGGACGAGCCTGGCGTAAAACCAGGATCGTCGACCGAGACCTACGTGGCGCTGCGGGTCTTTATCGACAACTGGCGCTGGGCGGGCGTGCCGTTCTTGCTGCGGACTGGCAAGCGCCTCCCAAAACGCGCCAGCGAGATCTCAGTTCAGCTGAAACCCGTGCCCCCGATTCTGTTCAACAAGGATCCGGCGGCGCGGCTCGATCCGAACGTATTGACCGTCCGCATTCAGCCCGACGAAGGGTTCGCGCTCGGAATCTCGTCGAAGGTGCCGGGACCGCGGGTGCGGATCTATCCTGTCAACATGGACTTCGACTACGGCAGCACCTTCGGCGCCAGCTCTCCGGAAGCATATGAGCGCCTCCTTCTGGACGTGCTGGCCGGCGACCAGACCTTGTTCATGCGCCGCGATGAAGTCGAGGCATCGTGGCGCTGGATCATGCCGATTCTGGAGCGCTGGTCCGAGCACGCCGCCGCGCCGCTGCCCACGTACGCCGCCGGCGGGTGGGGGCCACCGGAAGCCGATCGCCTCATTGAAAGCACGGGACGCCAATGGTGGACGCTCTAAGCGTGTGGCGGCCGTCGTCGGCCGAGGCAATCGAACGGGATCTCGCGGCTCTCTGGCGCGAAACCGCGCGGGAGGGTCCGCTGTCGCGTGCGTTGATGGCCAATCTGATCGTGATTCGGGCAGGTGACGATCCCCCGGAGAGCGCGGCCGCGCTCGAGGCCCTCGCGGGAGCCGTCGCCCAAGGCCATCCGGTGCGTGCAATCCTGCTGGACTACACGCCGGGCATCGAGACGCCCGATGCGCCAAGCGCGGCGCGTGTCGGCCTGCGGACGTTCGGGTCCTCGGCCGCGCGCTATGGTGTCGAGCTGATCGCGATTCGTGCCGCGTGTCCCGAGGCCTCGCTCCGATCCATCGTCACCCGCATCACACGGGGCGGCGTACCGACCGCCGTCTGGTGGATTGACGATCTGTCACGGAATCCGCCGCCTGAGCATATGACGACTCTTGGCCGGCAGTTTCTATATGACAGCGCATCCTGGCTCGACCCGCGCGGGGGTCTTCGCGTCGTGGCTGCCATCCTTGCTGAGCCGCACGCGCCGGACATTGCGGACCTCAACTGGCGACGGCTGGCGCCGATACGTCGCGCGATTGTGCACGGACTCCAATTCGACCCCGCTGCCCTCGAGTTGCGCGCGGCCGGGGTCGAGATCAGACATGGGGCGAGGCAACGGACCGCAGCCTTGTTACTCGCGGGATGGCTCTCCGGCAGCTTGGAATGGTCCTCGGCGGACGCTCTCCGGATCGAGGAAGACGGAGATTCGGCAGATGCGCTCAGCGCGACACTGAGTGGCGACAACTGGACGGTGAGCACGTGGATGGACGGCCAACGGGTGAGAGTTACAGGCACAAGCCAGACGCCCTTCGAGGTCGTCCTGCCACGCGAGACCGAGCCGGAGCGCGTCGCGGCCGAGCTGCGCAGCCTTGGACCGGATCCGGCCCTTCACACTGCCGTACGTGCCGCTGCGGTTCTGGCACAATAAGAGTTGTGCGTTATCTGGTGACCGCGCTCCTGAAACCCGGCAAGGCAGCCGACTTGCGCACCGCCGTCGACGAGGGGTCGCTAGGCCAGGGCTCGGTCGCCGGCGACGAATACCTTCGCAATATGTCGAACGCCCGCGCCTGCGACGATGGGCGCGTACGCTGGGTCGAGGTGTGTTTCTGCCCGACGCCGCTACTCGAAGAGCGCGAGTACTGGGAAGAGTTTTTCGTCCTGGAAAAAGTACAGGACGCTCATTCGCGCGCGCGGTGCCGCGACCTGACCGGTACTGAACCATGGGCCTGTTGCGACTGCGACTGCAGCGAGCGCCTCGAAGCCCGCCTCGCGACCAAGGGACGCCCGTTTACTTCGACGTTCTAACTTCCAACTTTTGAATCTATACTGCCGTTCGTGCCCTCCGCATCGATGCCGGCGCTGCTCGCGCGTGCAGCTGCCGCGCTCGAGCGAGGCCGTGGCCTCGAAGCCGCGCAGCTGCTGGCGCCGGCCCTACGCTCCTCGACGATGACGCGGGAGGACGAGCTCGATGTTCGCGCTGCGCTCGCCGAGTCGTGGCTCCTCCAGGACGACCTGGAGCAGGCGACCTCCGGCCTCGGTCGTCCTCCCAACACCTTTCGCGACACCATCTCTTCCGGCCGTCTTTCGACGCTTTGGCGCCTGCACGGCCGCCTGGCGTCCGCCCGCGGCGATCAATCGCGCGCGATCGCGCTCCACGGGCGCGCTTTGAAGCACGCCGAGATCGCCCACGATTCCCGGGCGATCGGGCTGGCCCACTACGAGCTCGGGCAGTGCTATCGCCAGGTTGGCGACATCGCCATTGTCCGGGAGCACATCACCAAAGCCGCATCAGCCCTGCACGCTGCCGGCGATCGCCGGCACCTTGCGCTCGTGCACTCGTTGTCGAGCATTTCGCTGGCGCAGCTCGGGCGGTACGAAGAGGCGATGACGGCGTTACGGCACGCCGAGCGGCTCGCCTCCCTCGTCCATGCCGACGACGTGCTCGCAACGGTCTGCGGAAATCAGGCCAACGTCATGGTGCTCGAGCATCGTTACGAGCAGGCGCTTGCCCTGGCAGAACGCAGCGTGTCTCTTCACAAGGAACGCGGCTCCGGCCACGGCCTGGCGGTCGCGCTCGCCACGCTCGGACAGATCTGCGTACGTCTCGGAGATCTTGCCCGCGCCGAGGACGCGCTGCATCGCGCGCTCGATGTGCGCAGCCCCGTTCAATTTCACGAAACCACTGGCGCGGTGTTCGACACCCTGGCGCAGATCCACCTGATACGAGGTCGCTACGAGGTCGCCAGCGAGTTTCTCGCGCGCGCCGAAGAAGCGTACGGCGCGTATGGCCGGCAGACGAGTCATTGGTATGAATGGTCAGTACGGCTGCTGGGCGCCAGGCTGGCGCTGCGGCGCGGGGCCCTCGACGAGGCGCTGGCCCGCGCCGACGAAATCCAGGGAGCCGGGGCTCCCCCTTTCGACATGCTGCAAGCGACCCTCATTGCCGCTGAAGCCCTGATCGCGGCCGGGCGTCTGACCGACGCTCAACAACGCCTCGCCTCCGCAGCCGACACGCTGGATCCACGCGTCGCCCCGGCGACCTGGGGCGAGTATCTGCGGTTGCGCGGGGCGCTGCACGGAAAGAACGGGGCGACGGCCGATGCCTACCACGATTTCGCGCAGAGCGCGACGCTCCTCGATCTGCTGGGGGAGCGTTATCAAGCCGCGCTCAGTCATCTTGCACTCGGGCGTCTGGTCGCCGAGACGGGTGCTCGTTCCGTCGCCGAGCGCTATCTCGACAAGGCCTTCGCGGTGTTTCAGCAGCTCAGTGCCGAGCGCGACCTCGCCGACACGGTGGCGGCGCGGCAGCTGCTGACCACAACCGGATCCGGTGAGTACGTCATGTCGCCCGCGGATGCCGACGATGCGATCGTGCGCCGGATCGTCGATGCAGCGGCTCTTCCTGATCTACTCGGGCGCGAGACCACCTCCGCCATGATCGAGGCCACGGGCGGCGACGGCGCCGTCCTGTTCGTGACGCTTGCAGGCGGGGGCATGCGCGTCATCGCATCCGCCGGGTGTGACCCGGATACCGCGCTGGCGCTCGCGCGCTCCACGCCGCACGGGCATGCCGCCGGGCGCGGGATGATCGTTGTCGAGCCGCTCGGCAGGGATCCGGAGGGGCCGCGCTTCGCGCTGCTCGCCTCATCGCGGCCCATCGGGCATCCCGTCATGCGGCGACTGCGAATGATCATGACCGTGGCGCGTCAGGGCTTTGCCCTCTGCGCTGCGCGCGACCGATCGGCCGGGCCCGTCGGTCCAGCCGTCGATCGTTCGCTCGAGCCATTGCTCCCGGGATTTCTGTGCGCGAGCGCGGTTATGGCGCGGGTCGTCGAGCAGATTCAGCGGCTTCAAGGCAACGACCTCACCGTGCTGATTACCGGTGAAAGCGGGACGGGCAAGGAGCTTGTCGCCCTCGCCATTCACCTCGGATCGCACCGCAGCGCGGCCATGTTCCTCCCCTACAACTGCACGACGACGGGACGCGATCTTGCCGACAGCCAGCTGTTCGGCCATCGACGCGGTTCGTTTACGGGCGCCGTATCGGATCAGCCTGGGCTCGTGCGCTCGGCGGCCGGCGGGACGCTGTTTCTGGACGAAGTCGGCGACCTTCCTCTGGACGTTCAACCAAAGCTGCTCCGGTTCCTGGAACAATCCGAGATCATGCCGGTGGGCGACACCCGGCCGCAGCGCGTGGACGTGCGTGTACTGGCAGCCACCAACGCCGATCTCGAGCAGCGAGTGGCGGAGGGCAAGTTCCGGGAAGATCTCTACTACCGGCTGAACGTCATCCGCATCCACGTGCCGCCGCTCCGGGAACGCCGCGAAGAGATCCCCCATCTGAGCACGTACTTCCTCCGCGAGGCCTCCGAGCGGCTTGGCAAGCCCGACATTCACCTCAGCTCGGAAGCGCTGGACGCTTTCTCGCAGTACTGGTGGCCGGGGAACGTGCGGCAGTTGAAGAACGAGATCCAACGCGCGGTCGCCATGAGCGCGCCAGGCGGCACGATCGAAGATACGCACCTGTCCTCCGAGATCAGCGCCACGCAGCTGCCGGGAATCGCGCCCGCGTCGCGGCGTTCGACCGCGGCGCCAGCGAACCTGGCGACGGCAATCGAACAGGTGGAGCGGGAGCTCATCCAGGCCGCCCTCGACCGGAGCAGCGGAAACATTTCAGAATCGGCCCGTGCGCTGGGCCTCACACGGCGCGGGTTGTACTTGAAGTTGCGCCGGCTGGGTTTCGAATCGCGATCGGAATCTGAGGTGGACGCAGTCTAGCTGGATACATAATATCCAGTTGATGTCCTCGATGGATACCTGGTAGCCACACCTTCCTTTTCAATCAGCGCTGTCTTGTCCCAAAAACTGTGCAAATAGGCCACTTAATGAATAGCCACGCGGCAGGGTCGCCCTGCTCATCAGACGGCCCCCAATTTGATACTGGTTCTTGTCCTACGCACTCTCAAGGAGGATCCGACGTGAAGCACACTCGTCTCGACTCTGCGCACGCCGCATCGACGGGCAGCAAGGTTCAACGCGCATCCGAGCGACGTCCCCTGACGCTCGCGGCACGCATCACCTGGAAGGACCATCGGGGCGCGACCCGGTTTGCGAGCGTTGTCACGCGCAATGTCAGCGAGCATGGGGTCTTCATCGAATGCCAGACGGCGGTGTCGATTCCTCTGTACCGCCTTGTGCAATTCCAGCTCGAACGCGACGTGAGCGAGTCAGACGCGCTGCCGGCCTCGCTCCGCCACGGCCGTGTGTTGTCGGCTGTCTATCGCATCACCTCGGCCAAGCCCTCTACCGTCCGGCAAGGCATCGCGCTTCGACTGATGGTCAATCCCAAGCGCCAGGAAGTCGAGGAAGTGGTCCAGACGCGCGCGACGGCTTGACGAGGATCTCCCGTCAGCGAGTCATTGGGTCAATCAACGGACCGGATGATTCGATGACCAGGTGATCAAATCCCCCGCTTGCGCAAAAACCTGACAATCCCCCGCCAGCTCAAGTCGAATCGAGCTGCCAGCTCATAGGCACGTGCTTCCTTTTCGTCCATGCCGCGGCACAGCTCCCGGCGCAGCGCCGCCACGAAAAACTCTTCGCGCGCTTCGTCGCTTTCCTCGCGCGCAAGCGACGCCTGTGCGATGTTCAGGACGGAATCGAGGTGCTCGCTCATCTCGGTGAGATGGGGATCGCTCGGCCCGTGCGGCCCGAAATGCGTGAGAAAGAGTGTGTCGGGGCGCCAGGCCGCGATGCGAGCGAGGCTGCCGCGCCACAGGTCGACGTCGATGTCCGGCGGGGGCGTCGGTGGCAGGACATATTCGTGGGGCCGCCGCTTGACTCCGGCCGTATCACCGACAAATGCGATCCCGGTCTCGGCGCTGAAATAGCTCACGTGGTGTGATGCGTGGCCCGGCGTGTATGCCACCTCCAGGGTGCGTCCGCCTTCCGTCACCCGCTCGCCACCCGCCAACGGCATGATGGTAGACGAAGGCACCGGGAGCACATCACCCCACAGCCGCTCCATCGCGTCACCGTACAGCCGGGCCGCGCTGGCCAATAGTTTCTCGGGATTGCTGAGGTGCGCGGCTCCCCTCTCGTGCACGTAGACCCGCAGCCGCGGATTCTGTCGAACCATGGTGCCTACGCCGCCTGCGTGGTCCAGGTGGATGTGCGTCAGCAGCACTGCGGTGACGTCGCTATTCGAAATCCCGGCGGCACCGAGCTCTTGCCAGAGTGTTGGCAGGCTGCTGCTGGGGCCGGGATCCACCAGGGCGACACCTCCGGCTCCACGAAGTACCGCCGTGGCGATGATCCGAGGAGTCGCTTGAAACTGGAGATCGAGAAACGATACGCCGGCGGCGAGCGGTGTGAGCATGGGAGGTCCGTGGACGATGAGGATCGGCAGCCGCATTATATAGGGAGATGCGATGCGGCCACCGTCGGGTGATTCCTGCCACGCGACTTAAGTGATATTGTCGTACTTTCCGCGCGCCCGAGAGTCGGCATTTCGACGCGACGCGGTTCCCACCGAATTTCCCAGCGATTGTTCGCCGCGTAAAAGGAACCTGGCGTTGGTCCGCGCAAGTGGTCTGTCAGACGTCGGTCGCGTGCGCAAGACGAACGAAGATGCGTTCGTCGCCGATCCGGACGTGCGGCTGTTCGCCGTCGCCGACGGCATGGGCGGCCATGGCGCCGGCGAGGTGGCGTCGCGGCTCGCGATTGAAGCCGTCAGCGCATTCATCCGGCGATCGGCCGAGAACACCGATTTCTCGTGGCCGTGCGACATCGATCGAACCTTGTCCTTCGACGGCAACCGGCTTCGTTCGGCGATTTATCTGGCCAACCGCCACATCTTTCGTGCATCGGAGACAAACGCCGAGTACCGAGGGATGGGCACCACCATCGTCGGCCTGCTCGTCAACGGGTCGCGCATGTCGATCGGCCACGTAGGCGACAGCCGTCTCTACGTGTTCGACGGCGGGAAGCTGGAGCAGGTCACCCAAGACGATTCGTGGGTGGCGACCGTCCTCGCCCGGGACCCGGAGATCGGCCCGGCCGACATCGCACGACATCCGATGCGCCACGTGCTGACCAGCGTCCTGGGCGCGCGGGAGCATGTCGACATCCACATCACCGAGCGTGACTTGAAGGGGGGCGAGGTCATCCTGCTCTGCAGCGACGGGTTACATGGTGTGATGGACAGCGATGCCGTTCGGGACGTGCTCCTCGGTGCACGTGACGTGGAAGGCGCGGCGCGCCAACTGGTCGAGGCGGCGATGGCACGCGGCAGCCGCGACAACGTGACGGCACTGATCGTCCGCTACGAAGCGGATACCTGAGCCCTCAAGTCTGTAGCTCTCAGCTTTCAGCTCCTCTCGGCTTTCAGCGTTCGGCTCTCAGCTGTCATCTGGGGCTAGCAACGTTGGAGGCTTGAGACATCACACGTGAGATGACCGGCGCCCCAAGCGGCTGCGCGCTGCTCGGATCAGTACCGTCGCAAAGGCGATGATAGCAACGAGCAGACAGATCGCCACGGCCAGCGCCAGCAGCGGGTGCTGAATCGCCGCATACGTCAGGCCGATCGCGAAGGCGTCTTCGACCAGGCTGAGGGCCCAGTTACTGAAGGGCTCCGGGCTCGTGTTCGCGACAGCGCGCGTCCCCGCCTTCCCGAGATGGGTCGTCATCGCCACCGATCCTCCGACGAGAACCGCGGCGATCTGCGCTTCAGCCGAGGCGTCGCCAAGGGCCGTCACGGCGACCAGCGCACCGCCCAGCGGACGCACGAGCGTGTGGACCGTGTCCCAGAGGGAATCGAACCAGGGCACTTTGTCCGCAACGAATTCGACGACATACATCACCAGGGCGATCGTGATGATCAACGGATGCTCGAAGGCCCTGAACTGATCCGGCAGCGCGACGATGTGGAAGCGCGAGCACAGCCCCAGCACGGCGACGGTCGCATAGAGATTGATGCCGGAGGCGAACGCGAAAGGGATGGTGCGCCCGAAGGCCTCTAACATACCGGGTTCCTGATCTATTCGCGCACCGCGGACGTGACAATCAGCCTAGCCGCCGCGCTGAAGAATGGCCAGGTGCACACGGGCAACCCGGTTCATGTAGCCGCCGACCGATGCGTACCGGTCCGCGGCCGCCGTTGTCATGTGGGTGAGCGCGTCGGCCTTCCGTCCGGTCGCTTCGTAATACAACCCGACATAGAGATGGGCATAAAACTCCGACGCCGGGCTCCCACCTCCTGCCGCCAGCACCTTCTCTGGACCGATCGTGCCCCTGAACATCTCGTAGACTTCGCGCATCGGAACGCGCGAATCGGGGCCCACCGGCAACAAGGCCGCCCTGGCGCGCTCGGGGGACTCCGCGCGTGCCACGCAGAGAAAGTGCCACGCTGCGTTTTCAACGTCGTCCGGGTTCACAGTGCGATGGGATTCGAACTGCGCGCGGCAGTCGCGGTACCGGCCGGCGTAATACAGTGCAATGCCCCGCTGCCAAAGCTGGGGCGCGTAATCCGGCGCGAGCTTCACGACGTTGTCGAACTCTGCGGCCGACTCCGCCACACGACCAGCCTGAAAGTGCGCAGTAGCCCGGGCGAGCGCTCGCTCTGCCGCGGGCTGCGCCTGGGCCGTACAGGCAAGCGCGAAGATCGCCCAGAGGAGGAACAGGTGACGCATCATCGGCGGAGATCCAGGCACACAAGCGTGTTGTCGTTGCGGACGTAAACGAATCCATCGGCGATCGCCGGGTACGCGCGGACGGTCGCCGGGAGGATCTGCGCCCGCGCCAGCGGTCGAAACGCTTCGGGCGACGCTGGGACAAGAAGCAGCTCGCCGCTTTCCCGCATGATCAGCAATCGGTTGCCAACCAGCGTCACGCTGCCGGCGCGGAACCGATCTTCGCTCCAACGAACCTTTCCCGTCGCCAGCTCCACGGCCCGGAAGCTCGGCCCGAACTCCTGACGGCCGTGAAACCCGTACAGATGTCCGTCGTAGTAGACGCTCGTCGCGTAGTGATTCGAGAGCACATCGTCGGACGCCCAGACATCGACCAGCGCACTTTTTTCCAGGCGCAGCACCGCGGCGCCCGGCCCATACTCCGCCGATACGAAGATCCGGTCTCCGATCACGAGCGGCGTCGCCACATTGACCGACGCGGCCAGCCTCGCCCGCCACGGCCGTTGAAACTGGACGGTGCCGGTTGCCGGATCGAGCCCCACCAGACCGTTCCGGGTGAGAAAAATCGCGTATCGGCGTCCGCCGATCGTCGCGCCGGTCGCCGAGGAATAGCTCGCAGCATCGTCGGTGGCCGTCCAGAGCACCTTGCCGCTCTTCGCATCGAACGCCACGATGCCCGCTTTCTTGCCGCCGATGTTGGCGAGCAGCGCGCCGCCCTCGACGAGCGGCGAACCGGCGGCGCCAAAGTAACCCTTCGAGACGCCAAATCGCGCCGCGGTGTCTTCACTCCAGATGCGCTTGCCGTCGGCGAGCCCGATCGCGTGAAGCTGCCCCTGGGCGCCGAATGTGTAGACCACACCGTTTGCCACGACCGGCACTGCCCGCGGCCCCTCGTCGAACCCGAAGTCGTCGCGATACGACGTCGGATACGAATACCGCCATTGGCTCGCTCCCGAGCGCGGATCGAGCGCCTCAACCAGCTCACTACCCGCCACACGATGAAAGAGGATCAGACGCCCCTGCGCCACGACCGGACCGCTCAATCCCGCTCCGATCGTTTTCCGCCAGACCACCGTCGGGCCGCCGGGGCTCCACGCCTCGAGGAGCGCCGGGCCGCGAGAGGCACCGTTTCTATCCGGGCCGAGAAATTGCGGCCAGTCGTCGGCGGCCGTCTGCGTCGCCGCGAGGGCGAGCGCGACTATCACTGACCCGATCATGGAGCGTCGATTGGTCATGTCGGTTCAACCCGGGTGCTCGTCCTGTTTCCCGAACAGCATCATAATGTAACAGCGTCTGGGGTTCGGCGCGTGAGACGACTACGCTCGCAGGTCGTAACACAGCAGCCGTGGACCGTCCCGCCCCAGCAGATCGCGCGAATTCTGCACGACGTACAGCAGGCCGCGACTGAGCACGGGGAGCCCCCATGATTCACGCGCCGGGAACAGCCAAGCCCGCGACACCTGCCGGTAGCCCTTCGGCGTCAGCTCCATCCACAGCAGGTGCCCCAACTCTCCCAGCGCCAGGAACTGGCCGTCCGCTGCCAAGAGCGATCCGCGAAGCGTTCCCAGGACCTGTTGCTGCCTGCTGCCGCGCAGCTCGAAGGTTTCCGTCCATTCCGGAGTCTCACGCCACACCACCTTGCCGCTTGCGGCGTCGAGGCACGCCAGCGAGGCGTCCGGCTCGTTCCGACCGTCGAACCCGTAAAGATAGCCATCGCGATATATCGCGGTATTGAAGTGCAGGCCGAATTCCTGCGTCGTCCACAGCACCCTGTGCGTGAAGTCGGGCCGCACCTCGACGAGCGCGCTTCCCGTGCGATAGCTCGCCGAGATGAACACCTTGTTGTCGAACACCACGGGGCAGGACGCATTCACCGACTCGCGCGTGCGGCTGCGCCACGGCACGACGAAATCCACGCGGCCGTCCGCCGGGTCGATCGACATGAGCCCGCCCGTCGGAGGGCTCGATTCGCCACCTGCAAAAACGAACACGCGACGCCTGCCGTGCATCTACCGCCGGCACCGGCGAGGCGTAACTCGGCCCCCATTCTTTGCCCGCACGCCATGCTTCGCGTCCGGTCGCCTTGTCCAACCCGGCGACGCAGGGTCCTCCGGGTGCACCGACGTTGACGATCAGGAAGCGGCCCTCGACCAACGGCGTGGATGCGGTCCCGAAGAAGTCCTGCGGCACTTTGTACTCGGCCCGCAGATCCCGCTTCCATACCACCTTGCCCGATCCAAGATCGAGACAGTGAATCTTCCCTTCGGCGCCGACCGCATACACCCTGCCCTCGTCGATGACCGGGCTCGATCGTGGCCCGTTGTTGTAGCCGTAGCGATCCTCGAAGGCCGTGGGGTACCGAAACTGCCACTGGCTTGACGCCGTCTCCGGGTGCAAACACTCCACGACCTCCTCGTTTCCAAGTCGATGGAGGAACACAAGGCGCTCGCCCGAAACCGCCGGCGAGGCGTACCCCGAACCTTTGGGGAACTCCCACACGAGCGGCGGCGGCAGCATCCGGCTCAGCCTTGTTTCGGTCGACGTCGCGTTGTGCGACGGCCCCAGAAACGCCGGCCAGTCGTGGGTCACCGCCTCTTTCGATAACGGCTTCGGCTTTCGATGAACGCGGGGTTGCCCAAAGGCAGCTCGCCCGGCCAGGGCCTGGGCGGCCAGCGCCTGCATTAGCGAACGCCGTGAAATCAAGGACATGGCCGTCGTGATCTTACTCCCACGAGATAATGGGTCATGGCGCCCGTGGAATCGAGCATCGACGACCTCTATAAACGACCTCTGAGCGAGTTCGTTGCCGAGCGCACCAGGCTGGCCAAGACACTCACTGGCCCCGAAGCCCAGCGCGTGAAGGCGCTGAAGAAGCCGACGGTGGTGCCGTGGGCCGTGAACCAGGTGTACTGGCACGCACGGCCCGTTTACGATCGCCTCGCCAAGAGCGGCGCCGCACTCCGAAGTGCGCAGGTCGCGGCGCTGAGCGGCCGCCCGGCGAACGTACGAGGGGCGAACGAGGCGCATCGTAAGGCGATTTCCGAGGCCGTCGCCGAAGGGATGCGCCTGGCGTCTCGTGCCGACGCGCATCCGGGTGCCGATGAACTCGCGAGAATGTTCGAATCGGTCTCTCTGACACCCGATCCGCCTGAACTTCCGGGCCGGCTGGTACAGCCATTCGCGCCTCCCGGATTCGAAGCGCTCGCGGGCATCGCCATCAAGCCGGTTGCGCGCGAGCGGCCTGCGTACTGCGCCGGTCGGGTCTGCGCCTTCCGCAGTGCCTTCACGCCCGACTCTTGTCACACCTGCGCCAGCCGTGCGCGTCGCGGAAACCAGGGAGCGCGAACGCAAGCGGGCCGCGGCCGAGCGTCAGAAGAAAGCGGCCATTCAGAAGGCGGAGACCGCCCTGCGCCGCGCCACTGCGGCTGAAGCGCGAGCTCGCCAGGCATGGGAACACGCCCGAGACGAGCGGCAGAACGCAGCGAGCACCCTTGCCGAACTGCAGGCCAGCGACGGCCGCCTCACACCTCGAGCCGATTGACCTCGACCCCGGGTTCTCCCCACAGACGTTCCAGCGAGGTACGCATAGCACTGGGGTCGCCGCTCGTGTAGAAAAGCACTCGACCCGCCGCACCGGTCGCAACCCCGTCGCGGCCGTCGGCCAGAACCCTCGCGGTCTGACGCGCGACCGCCTCCGCCGTGTCGATCAGCGCCACGCCTGGCCCAACCAGATCTTGAAGGGTGTCCCTCAGGAACGGGTAATGGGTACATCCGAGGACAATCGTGTCGGCGCCACCGGCGAGGAGGGGTGCCGTGTACCGTTGCAGAAGTTCGATTGTGCGCGGCCCGGAAAGCTCGCAGGCCTCCACTTGCTCGACGAGACCGGGACAGCTCTGGGTGAGAACTTCGATACCCTTGGCGTGACGCTTCATCAAGCTCGCGAAGCGTTCGCCGTCCAATGTCGCGTCGGTTGCCAGCACCCCGACTACGCCGCTGCGCGTCGCGGCGGCAGCCGGCTTGATCGCCGGCTCCATCCCGACGAAGGGGACGCTCGAAAAGGTCTGTCGAAGCAGATCCACTGCGTAGGTCGTGGCCGTGTTGCATGCGACGACGACCGCGCGCGCCTGTCGCTTCTCCACGAGGAACCGCGCGATCGCCAACGACCGCGCGCGAATCAACGCCGGCGGTTTGGTGCCGTAGGGCACGTTCGCAGAGTCGGCGACATACACGATGTTGTCGTGCGGGAGGACGGTGCGCAACTCGCGCAACACGGACAGGCCGCCGACGCCCGAGTCGAACACACCCAGATCGATGGTCACTCCGTCAGACACGACCGTGCGATGTCAGCAGCCCTGCGCCACGTCGACGTCAAGCTTAGTCCAACATGTGAGATCTGGAGTGCGCCGCCACTTCGGCTTCCATATGACCGGTCGGGCGGCGCGCACGCGCGCGCCGCCAGCAGATCAGAGCGACACCGGCCCAGGTTACTGTGCAGCCTATCCCAGAGTTGCCGTTTCCGCCCGGCGCTCGGCTGAATACTTGCTAGTAAGTAAGGCTTCCCCGGATGAAGATGGCCCGTGCGATCGGCCCGTGCATCTAAGAATTACATGCCGCCCTAAAGGTTGCATCGATGGCATACAGCTGGAAGTGTTCCAGGTGGGACACGTTTACGACATTGGATTATCGTTAGCCAACGTCCTCCTCGCTGAAGGGTGGGCCGAACTCGCGATCGAAGGACATCCTGCGATCAATCCGTCCGTTACGTCGTTGTCCCCCCTCTCGAAGTCGTCCTCACCACCACGCGCGGAGACCGCCGCGGATACATCGCGCCGTCGACGCAAGACCGACCGCTAAGCCTGCATGCCGACCCACTGAATCGAGGATCCCACTTCTTGCTGATCGAGAGTGCCGGGGGCGGGAATCGAACCCGCACGCCGCTTGCGCGACCCAGGATTTTAAGTCCTGTGCGTCTGCCAGTTCCGCCACCCCGGCCTGGATGAGCGCCCTATCGTAACAACGATTTCCGCAGATCGTGGCTTGGCATCCGGCCTTTTACGTGCTGGCGTCTGTCCGCGTGATTTGTCCCTGCGACGCGACTCGAGCGGCAGGATCTCGCTTCCAACGCACCAGCCCGTCACATACGCGACCGTCAGCCTGCCGCGCTGCTGCGCTATCAGCTCGTCCTGGCATCGGTAGTGAGCGACCGTGCGGCGTTTCTGAGGAAAGCGCCCGCGGGCGACGCGGGTTCCTGTCCCGCACGATCACCGCGGCCATCGCCGCGGCGGCCCACAGCAGCTTGAATTCGTCAAGGGCCGGTTCGTACTCTGGGTCGAAGGTCGCCTGCAGAATGGCCCCCGTCCCCAGAGTGGTGGGCACGGTGAAGTAGATAGAGTCGCCGCCGTCGCTCGAAATCATCGGCGTGTTCCGCAGTTTGATCTCGCAGCCCGGCACCAGCTGCCGCATACCCTGCTCGAACGTTGTGCGAAAATCGCCACCCACCCCGCTGTCGGTGAATTCGCTCGTCACTCGGACAAGCAGCTGCGCAAGCTCTTGAAGGGTCGCTGCTGGGTCGGCGTCGCGACGCCCAGGATCGAGAAATGCTCGATCCTGCGACTGAAGACCGCAGCGGCTTGGTAGCGCACGCCGATTGTGTCGACGGCCGCGACTCTGCTGCGCACGAACCGGGCCGGGAGGATCAGGGTTGAGTCAGGACCCAACAAGTGAAACTCAGTCTGTACTCTGGGGCGCAAACTTCAGGGAGGACTCGATGAGAATGCCGCTGTTCGAAATATTGAGCAGATCCACTTCAGTACCGTCGCGCGTCTTGAGGCTGCACCACGGCAGTTCCGCCGCGGCCAGCCGGTGCGCGCGGCCACTTCTGGTCTTCGACCGAGGACTGAAGATCAGGACGTCCGGCGCCGCAGCGGTACTCGGACGCTGACGCACGATGGCGTCATTTCCACGCCTCCCCTTGACGACGGTGGTTGAACCGCCCTGTGCCGCCAACTCATGATCGCACATGGACGACGTCGTGCACGCTGAACGCGACTGTTGGAGGGCCTCGACAATCCGCGTGCCGAGTGCGACCGGATCATAGGTGCCGAGCCGTCGCGGCGACGATCGACGCTTGAACAAACCAAAGCGGCGCGCGGTGACTTCCGGTTCCACCAGATGGACGACGGGCGGAATCATCAGCACGGGTACTCGATGCTCGGGATCGGTTCGCCTTAACTGCCACATCACCTGGTCTTCGCCGATCGGAGGCAGTAGAGAAGAAAGGAGCACGACATCTGGCAGCGGCGACGACAGGACGCCGACGGCCGCCTCGGGCGAATTGACGACAACGACCTCAGCATTCGATCGTCCGTCGATCAGCTGCCTCAGCATCTCGCCGCACGCTGGATCGGGCTCAACGGCAAGAATACGGAAACGTAGCGTCCTCATGGTGTCTGGCCAATCAATTAGAAAGTCTCTCGCCTGCGGACACATGCGCCATCACCGACCGTCTAGGGCGCAGCGCGCCACGGCACTGGTCGATCACGCAACTTCGTCATCAGCCGGCACATCGCGATACTGACCGTCAGTAGAACAGTTCCTCCAGAAACGTCCCATTTGTGAAACTACCTTCGCGTCGTGGCAACTGCCGTCATCGATTCATGTCGTATTAGTTCATTTTTGTCACGTTCTGTCACATTAACGTGGCAAATGTGTGCGCCATCCGCGGGGGTCGTTTCAGCGAGCGAAACGCGGCGTGTTTAGGTTGGAATCCAGCGCGATCAAGTTCGCGTAGTTTGACGGCGTGTTCCCTTTTGGAATCCCATCATGAGCTTTCGCGTACGTTGAGTCGCTATATAACTGACCCGCTTGTTGTTAGTCGCAATCTCGCACAATGGAACATGGCTGTGCGTTCTTGGAACAGGACGAGACCTGCTGGCGGACGGACTCCGAGAAGGCTGAGAAGCTGATGTTCTGGCCGGTCTCGTGTGGAAATCTGCCGTGCGAGCCGGCGCACCACACCGTGGGCTGAAGTCTCCGCCGCGACGGGCCCTGTTGTCCCACCCTCTCAGAACGCGCAGCGAAGCTATCCTGTTTCGTCAGACGTTCGTGTGGTGACAGAGCGTGTGTCTGGGGCCATTGAGCTCAACGCGAAGCCTACGAGCGACCGCGCTGGCTAGGGCGCGTGGTCGGCCATCTCGAGCACCCACGTGACCAGCCGGTCGTCGGGCATGAGGGCCGCACCGGCCATGGTGTACGGCAGTCCCTCGAGCCGCGCGGCAATGCCCCGCTCGATCCCGCCGAACGACAGCAGCAGCGGCACGATCAACACACGGCGCCCCTCGCCGGCACGGGCGCTGACAAGGGCACGAAGTTGCGCCGTCGCCGTATCGCGAATCACCGCAGGGGCATCGTCTCGAACCGTGAGGTAGTCGACGGAGGCGAACCGCTCCGCCCTCGCCATCGCTCTGGCGAGCACGCTCATGTCCTGAAGCCAGCGATTGTTGTCCGCGTCCGACGAGGGACCATGCGCGACGATGACCACGCTCTCCTCGGCCGGATTACGGCTGATCGAGCGTGCGCGCGTGGTCAGAATCTCGGCCACGCGTGGATGCTCGTTCAGCGCCGGTGTCATGCGCCTGATCGGCACTTTCGATATGACAGGCGTCGTGCCGTGGCTGGCGGCTTGGGCATCGTGCTCCACGAGCGAGGCGCCCGTTGGCGACGCCAGGGGATCGGAATGCTCCATCTTCGCGAACAGGGCGAGCGCCGGCGGCATCTCGGCGCGAAGCCCGAGCAGGTACTCGGTCGACGTCACCACCGCGCTCCAGGAAGACACGAACAGCGGCACGGCGACAATCTCGGCGACCCCGCGAGCGGCGAGTCGATCGACGGCCGCCTGGATATTGCCTCGCGTCGCCATGCCGAACGCGACCTCCACAGGCTTGGTCCGGTCGATCGTGCGCGCAAGCTCGACAACGCGGGTGTTCCATTCGGCGCTGCCACCGTGCGCCAGCAGCAGAATTCCCGTTTCGGCGAAGGACGGGGCCGAGAACAAGCTGGCCACGAAGACCAACAGCACCATGCGAATCATCAACGTCACTCCCTCGAACAACGTGGACGTCGCATCAATGTGCCCGCATGCCGGGTCGTTGGAGCGTCTCGCCTCGGTCGAGGCTCTGACAGGTGCGGCCCATGAGATGGTGCATCGCGTGGAACTCTTCCTCGGTCAACGTCAACGTGACACGGTTGAGCGCCACGTGCAGACATCCGTGGGAACAGCGGTACACCGCCCACTCCCGGTCCGGGTCGATGACCGTCTCCCGCTGGTTCGTCATTGAATGTGTCACTTGCCCACCTCGTGTTCACTGCGTCCACGACAGCCGAACGCCGACGCGCTCTGTCCGGCCGGAGTCGAGCCGATAAAACGTCGCGGCGGATCCTGAGGTCGGCAGTCCTGTCTCGGGATCCGGTTGTCGATAAGGTTGTCGACGGCGCGGAAAGGCACTGACGCCGCGCATGACACGTTGCGAACGAAGTCATCCCACAGCATCGTCCTGGTTGTAAATCGGCGCATGGCCATGGCATCGACCTAGCGTCAGTCAGCTCCCCCCGTGTTTACCGCACCAGGCGAGGCCGCCAATAAAATAAACTGATATTGAGTCTCACTTTCATTTTGAGGAGCATATATCCGACCTTGAGCTCGGTCAAGCGCTGTTTCCGCTTTCGAACATTTGTGATGTCATGCTGCCCGATCGTGATGGCGCCTGGCGGTGTGTCGCAACCTCAGACGCCTTAGCCTGGGCACGCCGATTCTGATGCTGACGGCCCGGACGGGCGTTGAGGATGGGCGCGCCGCTCGGAAAGTAGGCCATTCGCCGCTCGGAAAGTAGGCCACCTGAGGGCCTGATGGTGGACTTGCCGGATCGAGGGATCTGGGGTCCGCTGAGAGGATGCTCAGGATGGATCTCGTGCATGTGGTACGGCATAAGGTGCTCGTCGAGGGGCGGACGCAGCGGCGTGTGGCGCGAGAGCTGGGTCTCTCGCGGACGACCGTCGGCAAGTATGTGGGCCAAGCGGCACCGGTGCGGACGGTGGAGGCTGCCCGGCCCCGGCCGGTCTGGGATGCGGTCGCCGAGCGGGTGAGGCTGCTACGCGCCGAATCGGTGCGGTGGACGGGCGGCAAGCAGCGACTGACGGCCACGCGGCTGCACGGGCTGCTGGTGGCCGAGGGGCACCGCGTGGGCGTGACCGTCGTCAAGGACGCGGTCGCCGAGTGGAAGCGTCAGGGCCGCGAGGTCTTCGTGCCGCTGACGTATCGGCCGGGTGAGCTGGCCGAGGTCGATTTCTTCGAGGTGCTCGTCGACGTCGACGGGACCCGTCGGAAGGCGTGGCGCTTCCTCATGCGGCTGATGTACTCGGGCCGCGATTTCGCGTGGATCTACGAGCGGCAGGATCAAATCAGTTTTCTCGACGGGCACGTCCGCGCCTTTGCCCATTTCGATGGCGTGCCAGCTCGAGTCGCGTATGACAATCTGCGGGCCGCGGTCGTCCGGATCCTGGTCGGCGGCGCGCGCACCTTGACGCCGCGGTTCGCGGCGCTCGCCTCGCACTACCTGCTGGAAGCGTGCTTCTGTCGGCCGGGCGAGGGCCACGATAAGGGCGGCGTCGAGTCCCGCGGGAACGCGGTGCGGCAGCAGGTGCTCGTGCCGATTCCCGTCGGCCCGACGCTCGCGGTCATCACCGAGACCCTCCTGGCCCAGATGGACGCGCGCCTCGACACCACGCGTGATGCAGCCGGCCAGACCATCGGGGTGCGCTTCGCGGAGGAGCAGCGCCACTTCCGCCTCGTGCCAACGCCGTTCGCGCCGGAGGCGACGACGCTCGCCACGGTCTCGCCGCGTGCCTTGGTCCGGCTCGAGGGGGCGGTCTACTCGGTGCCGAGTCGCTGGGCCGGGCTCGACCTGGTCGTGCGCATCGGCGCGACCACGGTCACCATCGTCGGCCGCGACGGGACGCGGATTCTGCATCCGCGCCAGCGGTTGGGGCAGCGGTCGATCGACTACCGGCACTACCTGTCGGAGCTCGCGCGGAAGCCGCAGGCGGTGCGCCAGGTGCTGCCCGATCTCCTCCGCGATCTGGGCGATCCGTTTCCCGCAATCTGGCATCAGTTGCACGGGGCGCACGGCCCTCGTGAAGCCGCCCGGCTCTTTGCCAAGGTCCTCGGGCAACTCGACACCTACGGTGCGGGGGTCGTCGTGCCCGCGCTGACCGTCGCGCTGGCGGCCGGGACGCCGCTGCTGCTCGCTCTGACGCCGGCGCGCTCGGCGCTCGTCTGTGGCGCGCCCGACACGGTGCCGGCCTCGCTCCGGGACATCGCCGTCGTGAGCGGCTGTGCCGCCGACTACGACGGCTGGCTCGCCGAGGTGGGCGCATGAGCGCCCCTCCGGTCGTCCGCGACCTGGTCGTCGCCCATACGCGGACGCTGAAGCTGCCCGGGGTGGCGCGCTCGTTCGAACGCTGGGCCCGGCAAGCCCGCGACAGCCACTGGCCCCACGCGGACTATCTGCACGAAGTCCTCAGCGCCGAGGAGGCCTCGCGACACGAGTCGGTCATCCGCCAGCGCTTGCGCGAGGCGCGCTTCCCAGAGGTGAAGACGCTCGACACGTTTGATTTTGCGGCCGCCGACGGCGTCAACGCCACCCAGATCCACACCCTCGCGCGTGGCGAATGGGTAACCGCCCCCGAGAATCTGATCCTCGCGGGCCCCATCGGCACTGGCAAAACGCATCTGGCCATTGCGCTCGGCGTCGAGGCGACGAAGCAGAAACGTCGCGTCCTCTTTACCCGGGCGGCCGATGTGGTGCGGCAGCTCCTCGAAGCCCGCGATACGCGCGAGCTCACGCGGTTGCAGCAGCGGCTCCTCCGCGTCGACGTCCTCATCATCGACGAGCTGGGGTTCGTGCCGTTCGACCGCGGCGGCGGCGAGCTGCTCTTCAATCTGCTCACCGACCGCTATGAGCGCCGCGCGATCGTCGTCACGACGAATCTCGCCTTCGCCGAATGGGTCACCGTCTTTGCTGGCGACGAGAAGCTCACGACCGCCTTGCTCGATCGCCTCGCGCACCACGCCACCGTCATCACCACCAAAGGAAAGCGCTATCGCATGCGGAAGCGCCGCGGCCGCGAGCCGCCCGAATGAGCCGTCGACACGACTCCGCCTCGGTCGACGCGTCCACCGCCGCAGGCTTCTGCGGGCGCTCGCCGGCCGAGGCCGGCTCGCGCTGTCCTGACAGAACGAAAGGAAGGGTCAGTTTTCTTGTCGTCGCAGCAAATCCGCGTAGAATGAACCGCCCTCCAGGTGGCTCATTTTCTGAGCGGCGGACTGGTCTACTTTCCGAGCGGCGTAATCAGAGGACAAGGTCTTCGGCCTCAGAATCGGGGCCGATGACTACGTCACCAAGCCGTTCAACATGCAGGAGCTCGTGGCTCGGATCGAGACGCTGCTCCGACGCGCACCGGTCAATCCAACAGGCCGCTTCGTGACGTGCCATTTCGGAACGGTTCGTGTGGACCTCCGAGGCACGGAAACGACCCGCAACGATAAGAGAGTGAATCTGTCGGCACGCGAATTTCAACTACTGCGATTCTTCATCGAGCACGCCGGGACGCCCTGTCGCGTAAGACACTGCTACGGGAGGTCTGGGGATTCGACTCCACGCGATTGTCCAGGACCGTGGATGTCCACGTCGCCAGCTTGCGTCAGAAGCTGGAGAGCGACCCAAAGCAGCCTGAATTCTTCCTAACGGTGCAGGGCGTGGGATACAAGTTCAAGCCTTAGCGCTCAATTCTTGCGTCGCCCTCCCGAGCGCGCCGCTGCCCAATCACGCTACACTACTTCACTATCAGCCTCGCTTGCGCCAAACGCGTGGGTCACGCCGGCGAGGGAAACTGGATTTGCAGCAGGCCGACAAATGGAACTCGTTAGCCATTTCGGCTGAATGCAGGCCTTGGGAGGAACCGCATGAGATCCGGACGATTGTTTTTTCCTGTCATGGTCATCTTCGTCTTTCTTTTCTCCGTGTACGCTCAAGAGCGGTCCGCGGCGCAACGGGGAAGCACTCCAGCCCCAGGAGCGGGCGGAGGGACTCCGCCGATGACCTTGACTTCGACGGCGTTCCCCGATGGCGGGCAGATTCCAGTGAAATTCAGTCAGGCCGCCGAAGGGGCAGCACCGGGCGAAGGCACTTCTCCCGCACTGGCCTGGACCAATGCGCCTGCAGGGACACAGAGCTTCGTGCTTCATATGCATGACATGGAACTCGCCCGCAACAAGACTACGGACGATCAGGTTCATTGGCTCGTCTGGAATATTCCGGGCACGTCGAGCCGGCTGACCGAGGGACAGCCGCGGGGTGCTCAACTGCCGGATGGCAGCTATCAAATCAGCGCGACGGGTCAGGTCTATAGGGGTCCCGGTGCTCCAGCAAATGGTCCGCCGCATCACTATGTCTTTGAAATCTTTGCCTTGGACACGAAGCTCGATGTGCAGCCGACGGCAGACGCATTCGAAACCCGCACAAACCTGATGAAGGCGATTCAGGGTCACATTCTCGGCAAGGCCGTCTATCTGGGGTTCTTCCGTCGTCCTCAGTGAGGGAACCGTCACGTCCTCGAGGATGCAAGCCTGCGGCTCCACGGGCCTGGTCCGCGGAGCATCGTGCGATTCGGATCAATCCTTGAATAGATCCTGGACATGGCATTCGGTCAACGGGAGGTTAGATGGCAACGAAGGAATCGAAGATTGACGATTTCGCGGACGAACTTGGCAAGCTCCTAGGCACCGCCAGAGCGAAAGCTGAAGGATGGCTGGGCCAACGCACGCAGATAGCGAAGTCCTTGGAAGGGATCCGCGATACGGCATCGAAGCTTTTGTCCGATCTCGGTCACCAGGCGCAGCAAATAGCCCGCAAGGGGCGATCGCTCGGCGCTGCCAAGCGCAGCCCTGTTCAGGGAAGAGCGTCGAGCTCTCTCCCGAAGCGCCGGAAGATGTCGGCGGCGGCGAGAGCCAAGATTTCAGCCGCCCAGAAGGCCCGTTGGGCGAAGCTGAAAGGGGTGGAGAAGAGGAAGTAGGTGCCTCAACAGGTAACTGCTACCGTTCCTTCAGGAGCGGGATCAGCGCGGCCGTCCAGATCCGGTAGCCAGCCGGCGTCATGTGCAGTCCATCGGCGACCAACAGATCGGGATTCGGCCTCCCATCGGCGCCGAGCATCTGCTGCTCGATATCCATGAACGCCAGATGCTTCTCCTTCGCGCAATAGGCTTTCACCATCGCGTTCGCCGACCTGATCGTGTCCATCCATTTCCACCGGCGGATGCTCGGTTTGATCGAGATGAAGATGATCTTCGTCTGCGGCAGGGCCGCATGGACCTTCTGATTGAAGAGCTCGAACTGGCGCGCGATCTCCACGGCCGGCACGTTGGCCTCGACGTCGTTGTCACCCGCGTAATAGACGACGATGCGCGGGCGATACGGCACGACCACGCGCTCGACGTAGCGAACGGCGTCGACGCTCTGTGACCCGCCAAACCCGCGATTGATGGCGTGAGCTCCGAGCTCCGGAAAGTACTCCGGGAGGTTCCAGCGGACGATACTCGACGCACCGATGAAGACGATGCCGTTCTGCGGCGGCGGCGAGACCTTGTCCTGTTCCTCGAACTTCTGTATGGCCGGATCCCATCGTTCGGCAGTCTGGGCGGAGAGGCACACGACGAGCACACCGGACAGGCTGACGGCGGCCACGGCCGCGGCAAAGCGACGAACTCGGGACTTGACAAGCTGACGATGGCGCGTCACAGGCTTCCTCCTCCGGTATCGGAGGGAATTATGCCACGGCTCCGCTCGACGAGCACGTCTTGATGGGCGCCCCCGAGCCACTACCGGGTTCTCGGTGTCTTTGGCGCCTTTGATCTACGCCGTCCGCCAGCGGAATCGTGAGCGCGATCCGATCGTCCGGCCCGAAGTTACCGCGCGAAACGCGTCAATCCTACGGACGGGACCTGCGCGCAAACGGGATCACTCCCGTCAGCTTAACCGCCGACCGGGTGAGGCAGACGTCCAGCACGGAATCAACTCCGCGTCTGCTCAGGATTGCTGGTATGGGCGTAGGCAAACGTCAGGTGATCGTCCGCGAGATCGATCGTCGACCGTGCCGCCATGTTCCAGCGCGCCGAAGAGAATCTCGTCGGTCAGCACGTCCCGCACTTCCTTCTGAATGACTCGCGCGAGCGGGCGCGCGCCGAACACCCGGTCGTAACCGGCGGTCGCCAGCCAGGTGCGCGCGGCCGGCGTCAGCGTAATCGCGACGTGCCGGTCGGAGAGCTGGCTCTCGAGCTGCAGGATGAACTTGTCGACAATCGTCTCCATCGCCTCCGGCGTCAGCGACTTGAACGTGACGATGGCGTCGAGCCGGTTGCGGAATTCCGGGCTGAAGACGCGCTCGATGGCGGTTTTCGCCTTGCCGGCCGCCGTCGCGGCCGCGCGCCTCGTCGTCAGGGCCCGCCGCGCCTTCGGCGAATCCGATCGACGGCGCGCTCATCTCGCGCGAGCCGGCGTTGGAGGTCAGGATGAGCACGGTGTTGCGGAAGTCGGCCTTCCGCCCGGTGTTGTCGGTCAGCGTCGCGTGATCCATCACCTGCAGCAGCACGTTGTAGATGTCCGGATGCGCTTTTTCGATCTCGTCGAGCAGCACGACGCTGTAGGGGTGAGTCCGAACGGCGTCGACGAGCAATCCGCCCTGCTCGAATCCGACGTATCCCGGCGGGGCGCCGATCAGCCGCGCCACCGCATGCTTCTCCATGTACTCGCTCATGTCGAAGCGGATGAACTCGTTGCCGAGCAGCATGGCGAGCTGTTTGGCGAGCTCGGTCTTGCCGACGCCGGTCGGGCCCGGTGAACAGAAAGCAGCCCGCCGGGCCGGTCCGGCTGGGCCAGGCCGGCGCGTGAACGCTTGATCGCCTGCGCCACGGCATGCACCGCCTCGTCCTGTCCGAAGACGACACGCCGCAGCGACTCCTCGAGCGTGCGAAGGCGCTCGCGATCGGACGAGGTCGCCTGCTGATCGGGAATGCGCGCCGCGCGGGCCGCGACGCGCTCGATCTCCCGGGCGTCCACGACCGGGGCCGAGTCGACGACGTCGGTCCGCCGGTGTCGCTGCCGCCGCCGCGCGTCTGGATTCGCGTGACCGCTCCGGCTTCGTCGATGAGATCGATGGCGCTGTCGGGCAGCCGGTAATCGCGAAGGTGGCGCGACGCCAGCTTCGCGGCCGCCTCGAGCGCCGCGTCGGTGTAGCGGACGCCGTGATGCTCCTCGTAGCGGCTCGCGCAGCCCGGCGAGGATCTTCACCGTTTCCTCGATCGACGGCTCCTCGATGGCAATCTTCTGCAGGCGCCTGGCGAGCGCGCGATCCTTCTCGATGTGCTTGAACTCCTCGAAGGTCGTCGAGCCGATCACCCGAAGATCGCCGGCCGTGAGCAGCGGCTTGAGCAGCGTCGCCAGATCCATCGTGCCGCCGGTGACCGCGCCGGCGCCGACGGTGGAGTGCATTTCGTCGATGAAGAGAATCGGCTTCGGCCGGGCGGCGAGCGCGGCGATGACCGCCTTGAAGCGCTCCTCGAAGTCGCCGCGATACCGCGTGCCCGCCAGCAGCGCCCCGGTATCGAGCGCAAAGACTTCCGCATCCTTCAGCGCCCCCTGCACATCGTCGTGAAGCAGCCGCGCGGCGAGGCCCTCGGCCATGGCGGTCTTGCCGACGCCGGGATCGCCGACGAACACCGGGTTGTTCTTGCGGCGGCGGCAGAGCACTTCGATCGTCCGCTGGAGCTCCTCGGTGCGCCCGATCAGCGGATCGAGCAGCCCCTGACGCGCCCGTTCGGTCAGGTTCACGCAGTACGCCAGGAGCGCATCGGCCGGCGCGGGGGCCGCGTCGGCGCCGTCGCCGGCTGACCGCCGCCGGCACGGGGACCCCGGCGGCGAGCGGCGTCTTGGCAATGCCGTGCGAGATGTAGTTGAGGATGTCCAGACGCGTGATGCCCTGGTCGGTCAGCAGCCGTGCCGCATGGCTCTTGGGCTGCTGGAGGATCGCCGCGAGGATGTCGCCGGCGTTCGCTTCGTCGCGCTGTGCGCTCTGGATGTGCAGAATCGCCGTCTGCAGCACGCGGCGAAACGCCATCGTCTGCTCGGGCTCCCGCTCCGACGCCGCGGCGCTGTCGCTCGATCGACTCGTCGAGGTAGGTGCCGAGCGCGCGCCGCAGCGCCGGCAGGTCCGCGCCGCAGGCCGCGAGGATCCGCTCGCCGTCGGGATCGTGCGCGAGGGCGTAGAGCAGGTGCTCGAGCGTGAGATACGCATGCCGCCGCGAGACGGCTTCGCGGAGCGCGATGGTGAGAACGACTTCAAGAGCGGGTGAAAACACGGGTCTCGATCCCCTTACGCGTCTTCGATGGTCGCCTGCAGCGGGTGCCCGGCCTCGCGCGCGAGCGACAGGAGCGTGTCGACTTTCGTTTCCGCCACTTCCCACGGATAGATGCCGGCCACGCCTCGGCCGTTGAGGTGCACCTGCATCATGATGCGGTACGCTTCGGCGGGCGATTTCTGGAACACGCGTCTCCAGAACGTCGACGACGAACTGCATCGGCGTGTAGTCGTCATTGAGCAGGACGACGCTGTACAGCGTCGGCTCCTTGGTCTTGTCCCGGACGCGTTCCTTGACCTCTCCGCCGGTCTGGCCCTCGGCCACCCACTCTGTCGGCCATACTTACAGAGTAGCGCATGTCTGTTCGCGCGCTACGATGGGTTGGAGCGGGCCGCCTAGCCGGCCAGCCGAGAGGAATCGTGACGGACTGGGCAACGAAACCGCAGCCGGTCGAGGAAAGCCGATGGCGCTTTCCGCTGCCGTCGGAGCTGCCGGACGGCGATCTCGTCACGCGTCGGCGGCGATCTCGAGCCCTCGACGATCGTGAACGCCTACCGCCGGGGCATCTTCCCGATGGAGGTGAGCGGGCTGCCGGGCGTGACTCGGCTGGTGGTCGCCGGATCCGCGGGGCATCGTGCCGCTCGATCGGCTGCGCGTCACGCGGTCGATGCGGCAGAGCGCCAAGCGCTACGAGGTTCGGGTCGACACCTGTTTCGCGCGCGTCATCCGCGCGTGCGCCGATCCGTCGCGCGAAGACGGCTGGATCAGCGAAGACTTCATCGCGGCCTACACGAGACTGCACGAGCTCGGATGGGCGCACAGCGTCGAGGTGTTCGACCGTGACGGTCGGCTGGCTGGAGGGCTCTACGGCGTCCGCATCGACGGGCTCTTCGCCGGCGAATCGATGTTCCATCTCGAGCGGGACGCGTCGAAAGTCGCGCTGATGGCGCTCGTCGACCTGATGCGGACGAGCGGCATGACGCTGCTCGACGTGCAGTGGTGCACGGATCATCTCGCGTCGCTCGGCGCGGTCGCCATAGCCCGCCAGGAGTACCTCGCGAGGCTGGCGGACGCCGTGTCTCCGAGCGGCCCCCGGGACCGCGCCGCTCCTTCGATCCCGATCGCTCCCACGCCGGATTGCCGGTCGTGAGACGCCGCCGCGATGCGTTGTCGGCGGCGCGCGCAAACAGCGACACTGCCAACCGTCCGCCTCTTGACGACCCTGTTTTCGCGCGGCGAAGATGACTGCAACGCCGTCGGATTGGGGCGCCGACGCCATGACGTCCATGGCTGCTGTGCCTCTGCGAGTTTGTGGCGACGTGATGCTAAGATGCCGTCTCGCCAACGATTCATTGCAGAAGGAGCGCTTGATGACCGCAACCAGGCTCGGGCAGTTCGCCGTCGTGACCCTTGTATTCGTCTGTGGCTTCGCGCTCGGAGGGCTCTTTCAGGGCAGGGTCGATGCCCAATCAAAAGGCCGGGTGTACGAGCTGAGGACCTACACCACGCCCGAAGGGAAGCTCGCCGATCTGCACGCCCGCTTCCGCAATCACACCGTGAAGCTGTTCGAAAAACACGGGATGACCAACGTCGGCTACTTCGTGCCCCAGGATGTGCCGCTCGCAAAGAACACACTGATCTACGTGCTGTCGCACAAGGATCGCGAAACAGCGAAACAGAGCTGGGACGAGTTCCGCAAGGATCCGGAGTGGGTGAAAGCCAGAACCGCATCCGAGGTGAACGGTGCGCTGACGACGCAGGTTGTCTCGGTGTTCATGGATCCGTTGGATTTTTCGAAGCTGAAGTAAGCGCCGCGCCGCGTTGATCGTGTGGGTGAAGCAGGGAAAGGCCGAACATGAAGAAACTTTTGCTGTGTGCGACGCTGCTCGGTCTCTGGGCCGAGCTGGGATTGACCCAAACGACGCAAGAGTTGATTGACGACGGCAAGAACACGGAAAACGTCACGACTCACAGCATGGGCTACGACCGGAAAAGCTTCAGTCCGCTCAAGCAAATCAATACATCCAATATCAAGCGGTTGACGCCAATCTGGAGCACCAGCCTCATGAACGATCAAGGTGAGCTGGCAGCACCGACGATTTACAACGGCGTCATGTACACGATCAACGGCAAGTGGACCTTCGCCCTCGACGTTGAAACCGGCAGGCAGATCTGGCGCACGCCAGTGCAATTGGAGCCGGGAATCAACCGGCCCGCCTTCCACAGAGGAGGAGCGACGATCTACAACGGCAAGCTGTTTCGCGTGACGATCGACAACCATGTGCTCGCGCTCGACATGAAAACTGGCGAACAACTGTGGAACCAGAAATTTGCCGACGCCAAGGAGGGCTACTACGCCACTGGCGGGCCAATCGTTGCCAACGGCGTGTTGATTTCCGGCGTGGCCGGCGGAGAGTCCACCACGCGCGGGTTCCTCGATGGATGGGATCCCGACACCGGAAAGAAGTTGTGGCGCACCTACACCATCCCGGCACCCGGCGAGCCCGGTTCCGAGACCTGGCCGAAGAACACCGACGCCTGGACGCAAGGAGGCGGTCCGACGTGGCGCTCCGGTTCGTACGATCCCCAGCTCGATCTGGTCTATTGGGGCACGGGCAACGCGGAGCCGTACGATCCCAAACCTCGCGAAGCTCTGGACAGCCTGTTCACGAACAGCGTGCTCGCGATCCGGCCGAAAACCGGCGAGATGGTCTGCTACTTTCAATACACACCCAACGACGTGTACGACGTGGACGCCACCGACGAAAATGTCCTCGCGGATATCCAGGTGGGCGGCCAGCTTCGGAAGGTGATGATCCAGACCAACAAGAACGGCTTCCTGTACGTCCTGGATCGCACGAACTGCAAATTGATCGCCGCGCAGCCGTACGTCAAGGTCAACTGGGCGACGCATATCGACCAGACGACCGGCCGGCCGGTGTTGACTGACATCTACAAGCGCTTCGCGTCCGGCGAAGAGGTCGAAATCTGGCCGTCGCGGGGCACGAACGCTGTGCCGATCGCGTTCAATCCGAATACCGGCCTGATCTACGCGAGCACGTGGAACGTGCCGCGCATACAGCGCCTCGCACAGCCGAAACCACCCGTCATCGGAGGGCTCTCGACCGGCGTGGTGGCCAGGTTCCCGGAAATCAAGCCGGGGGCAGTTCTCGGGTACTTCGCGGCGATCAATCCCATGACCGGCGAGAAGAAATGGGAAGTCCCGTTGGGCGATCTGCCAAGCTCGGCTGGCATGCTCGCGACCGGGGGCGGCCTGCTGTTTACCGGCAAATTGACGGGCGAGTTCCTGGCGCTCGACGAGAAAACAGGGAAGACGCTTTGGCAGTTCAAGACGGGCTCGAGCATCAATTCGACGGCGATCACTTACACGCACAAAGGCCGTCAATTTGTGAGCATTGCGTCGGGACTCGGCGGCACCCTTGCCACCCGCTACGCGGCGGCGAAGATGCCCCTTGGCGGTTCGGTCTGGACGTTCGCGTTGATGTCCGACTGACTCGTAACACAGGACGTCGGTCTCCGCGGCCCCGGCGAGCCGGAAACCTCAGTCGTAGTACAGCGGCGACTTCCTCAGGCGGGCGTTCGCGCCGATGTCGTGCTGAATCCACAACTGGGCGCCGGTCTTCTGGAGAAACTCGTCGATCGCTGCCCGGGAGGCCTGCGTCAGTTCCTGGTTGTCATTGTTCGGAATCTTCTTCAGCGCCCGCTCGGCCGCGTAGTGATACAGATCGCCGGTCAACACCACTCCGCCGCTCACGGGGAGCTTGACGAAGAGCGACTGATGGCCAGGCGTATGGCCGGGGGTCGACTTGATGATGACGGCGCCGTCGCCAAACACGTCGTGGTCGCCGGTCAGCTCGAGGGCGCGACTGTTGGCAAGGGCACTGTAGGTGGGAAACGCGGCGGTCGTTTGCGCCTGGGCGCTGAACATCGCTTGCCGCTCGGCCCGTTGAACGAGCCAGGTGGATCCCGCGTAGTCGTTCGCATTCGCGACGTGATCGGCATGACCGTGCGAGACGGCAAGGTACGTCACATCGGACGGTTTGTATCCGAGCTCCGCGAGCTGCCCGCTCAGCGTTCGTTGCGCCCTGTTGCGATTGCCCGCGGTGCCCACAGGAAGGTCCACACCTCCTGGTTTGATCTGGGCGTCGGGAATGATGCCGACGTCCCACAGGAGCGTCCCTTTCGGATGCGCGACCAGGTAGCACGCATCGGCGAAATTGGTGTCTCCGACCTGTTCGCGCGTCAGGTTATAGGTGGTCGGCTCTCCGCGGACCAGCACGCCGCAGTCGAAGACATACAGTCGTACCGACTGGACGCGCGGCGCACGGCTCTGTGCGGCCACGCTTCCCAGGGCCGAGAAAATGCCGATGATGGACGCAACGAGTAACATCTGCCTGGCTCGCTCGCCTCGTCCGCCCCATGACATACGATCTCCTTTCGGATTCGCGGGCCGTGTGGCCCTGCGGTCGTGCCGCAGAATAACCCGATTCCGGGGTATGTCTGCAGGATTTGCAATCCCGCAAGCTGGAAGGCCTCATGGATTTCGCGCGTAGACAATTCTTCCTGTTCGTCGCCGGCGCCTTCCTTCAGCCCACGGTGGATCGCCCAAAGCGCAACATGCTGGTGCGCTCGGTTCGACCCGAGGACCTGGAGATGCCGCTTTCCGGCTTCGCCGACTACATCACACCGATCGAGCACTTCTTCGTCCGATCCCACGTCTATGCGCCGCGCGTGAACCTGAACGACTGGCGATTGACGATCGACGGCGGGGTGGCCACCCCGCTGACGATGACGATGGAAGAGCTGAAACAACTTCCTGCCGTCGAACTAGTGAGCGTCCTCGAGTGCGCCGGCAACGGACGTGGGTTCTACGAACCCTCGATGCCAGGCCTGCAATGGGGACATGGCGGCGTCGGGAACGGACGCTGGCGAGGGGTGAGGCTGGCCGACGTCCTCAGGCGGGTCGGGGTGAACGAATCAGCGAGAGAAATCCTCTTCAACGGCGCGGATGTGCCGATTGGCACGATGCCGGACTTCCAGCGCTCGATCCCCATCAAGAAAGCGCTCGATACGAATACGCTGCTCGCCTTCGAACTGAACGGCGAGCCGCTTCCCGTGGCGCACGGTTTTCCACTACGCGTCGTGTCGCCCGGCTGGGCGGGCGATTCATGGATCAAATGGCTGACCGTCGATTTCGGTCCTCGGCAGCGAGCACGAGGGGTTCTGGATGAAGCGCGCGTACCGGCATCCCGGAAGACCCGTTCAGCCGGGGACGGCTGTCCCCCTCGAACAGATGCAGCCGGTCACCAGCCTCCCTGTCAAGAGCGTCATCGCTGCGCCACTCGATGGATCGCACGTGGTCGTCGGCAGACCGGTCAGAATTTTCGGTGCGGCCTGGAGCGGTGATGCGGGCCCGGTGACAGCCGTCGACGTCAGCACCGATCGAGGGCGCAGCTGGAGACCTGCAAACCTGAATCGCAACCAGCGCACCCCGTTCGGCTGGCGGCAGTGGGAATACAGCTGGACGCCGTCTCGGGAGGCGTACCATACGCATCCTGTCGCGGGCCCGTGATGCGGCAGGCAACACTCAACCGCTGGACCAGGAGTGGAACCCCTCCGGCTATGCATGGAACGTGGTACCCGCGCGTTGGCGTCACCGTGGTCAAAGCGCTGTCCGACATCGCCCCGCCGGCGCGCCCGCTCGACCCCAGCCCTCGACAGAGCAACGAACCTGGCGAGTGCGTTGTGTGCCACGATGACGACGTCATTCGCCAACAGCGGCTCACGCGCGCTCAGTGGGATGCCGAACTGAACAAGATGATCGGCTGGGGCGCCAACGTGAAAGACGAGGATCGAGGCAAGCTGCTCGACTATCTGTCCAGCAATTTCGGCCCGCGGCGCCGTTAGGGATGCCAGCCAGACCGTTCTTCACGCCCCGAGCGTCGGCCGGACTCACGCCGACGGTCTTGCCGTCGCCGCCGCCCTCCGATTCGGAGTAGCCCGGGAAAGCAGGCGCGCTACAAGGCTCCCGCGCCTCGGGCGGCGGACGCTACGCGCGGAAAAATGGTCCACGGTCACCGGGGCGGCTTGGCGGTTTTGTCCGCGGAGTCTGCCACCGGGATCCTCTTGTCGTCAGCATCGAGCTGCTCGCCCTCGTAACACGAGTCCTCCAGCAGCTGAAACCCCTCTTGCTTGATGCGTGAGTACGTGAACGCCATCTTCCAGGGCCGCGAATACACCTTCGGGTCCTCCATCGTGGCTTCGTAGTTGATCGTGTCACCGTCGACGAACGTCCAGCGTTCCAGCACCCTCAACCCGTCGCTGTGGAAGTTGCCGGCCCAGTCCAGCCACGGCCTGTCGTTGTGATTGGTGACGGTGACGACGAGGCTGTTTCCCTCCCAGCGGCCACGGGAATCGCCCATCCACAGCTTGATATTGGCGGCGGCATGCGGTCGTCCGTCGACCGGAATGACACGAGCCGCGTGCAGCCGGTCGAAGAGGAGCACGAAGAATCCGGAACTCTGCACAATCTGGAATGTCGGCGGCACGCCCTCGTACTGTGCCCGTGGGACTCCGGGCATCACGCAGCGCGTGACCACGGGATCACGAAGCTCCGGATTGGGATTGGAGATATTGCGGAACCGCTCCTCCTGGACCGCGGCTGCCCATGGCTGGTACGGCACTTTTCCATCCGGCGGATCCACAATCGCCGATCCCGCCCTCGGCTTGATCGAGACCATCTTGTTGTGTGTCGGCTCAGATCCCTCTTCGATGTTCTGAAAAAACGGCGGCGCCGACGCAGACATCGCCCAGAATCCCTGCACGTCGGGCTGCCCATCCGGCGTGCGGGATGGAACCGAAGGCCTTGTTACAGCCGGTTTCTGCCCTTGCCCGGCGGACCTTGTCGTCTGGCCCAGGAGCGGGGCCACTGCCACAACAAGCGTGAGGACGACGGCGGCTGACGATGCGGGAATCAGAGCGCTCACGTGGACCTCCGTTCAGCGGAAAGCGTCGGCTATCCCGCTGCCGATTATGACCCGGGTGACGGAAGGTGCGGCCTGGATATTGGCCAGAAGTCAAAAGCTCCGGTCGGTTGGGGACAATTTAGACATAAAGGTGTCTTGAGTCATATTATGGCTCATTAATGTGTCGATATGAAGCATGAGAAGCAAATTGTGTGGATGCACATACTTACAGGACAAAGTGGTGCTGATACTGGCTCGGCGTGTTCATTTACGTAACACAGACGCAACAGACACCGATTCGCCTCCACACATGTAATCACGCGAACTGATTGCTGTTCAACGGGTTAGCAACCCTCGTCCTTTGCGGCTCCGCTCTTGCTGTCGGATCGGTGAAAGGAAAAGGGATAGAAGCTCCTCATGATCATTCAAGCGGCGACGAGATTCACGTGCGTTCACCGATATATCGCGACAGCCACCGCTGACGCCGATCGGTGGCTCTTTGTTTGCGACCGTTGCGCGCATCGGACGGAACTGCTGCCGCTCGAGCGCTCCGCGCTGTTCGGTCAGTTGCTCACCTTTCCGTCGGCATCGATCGGAGTCGAGCACGGAGAAGCGGCCGCCGGCCGCTATCCACAACCGTCGGTGGTTCAATCTGCGTAGGAGGACGTGACCATGGGCCTGTTTCGGCATCCGCATCTGATTCGGGGAATCGTGCACACCACACAAGGGAGTTTCACGATCAGCCGCGGCCTTGTGAGTGCGCCCGACGAGGTCGGCGACTCTCAAGGCTGGGTACGACTGGAGCCCGAGGACCCGCGCGACAGGCCCGCTCGGCGGGATGCCATGCCACTCCAGTTCTGAGACACCCCCGCGACGGCTTTCGCGCCGAGAACGAGGAACAACCCGAACCTGCAAACGGTTGAAATGCGTCCGCCCGCAGGCAGACGCCGAAGGTGGAATCAGAAGAAGGACGTCGGCCTAGCGCAATAGCCCAGGTGCAGCACCCCTATTCCTGATTCAACGTGATCTGGATGCTCTTCCGGTACCGGACAGGAGTCCCGTTTCTGGTCGCCGGCAGGTATTTCCAGTTGCGGCTCGCCGAGAGGATGAACGCGTCGTAGACTGGGTGTATTGACGTCCGTACGGTCGTCTGCTGGACGTTGCCTGTCTCGTCGATGACCAGATCGAACACGCCTGTTCCGGTTTGGCCCTTCAGAATACGCCGGAGTTGCCCCGGTATCACCGGTGTGCGCTGATCGACAATCGAGGGCGGCGTCACGCCGTCGTCTTCCGGTCCGTAGCTCGACGACGCTGCGACACGCTGAACCGGCAGGGGGGGAGCGATCGGCTGCGCAGCTCCAGATGCCACCGGGCTCACGACAGGCGCGGGTGCGGGCGGCGACACTTGATCAGCTGCATGAGTCAAATCGAGAAAACCGTCGACGAGCACCTGAAGGTCCGCGAGTCCCTCGTCCCACGCCCCAAGCTTTTGAGCGCTGGCGAGCATCCGGCGCGCGTCGTTCAGATGGACCTTCGCGCTCTCCGGTTTCTTCCCGTCGAGATCCGCCCTGGCGGTCCTGTACTCGCTGCGGATCAACACAGGCAACAAACGCTTGCGCACGTTCTGGAACATCGCCTCGATCCGCGGCGCCGCCTCTTCGAGCTCCACCAGCGGTTCGCGTCGAATGAGCAACTCCGCCACCGTCTCGGCCTCCGCTGTCCGCCCGAGGGCGTACAGACTGAAGGCGCGGTACATATCAACCTGTCGAGCAATCTCCCCGGCGGGCGACTCGATGCCCGCCAACGTGGTCAGCGCCTCCTCGTAGCTGGCCGAGGCATAGAGATCCTTGGCGGCGAGCAACGGATCCTGAGCCGCGAGAGCCGCAGGCACGGCAGCCAGAAGCAGTCCGACTATGACGATCGCCTTCATGCTCAATCCCTCGTCTTCAGTTCGCAAAATCCGCGGCGAAACGATTCGGTCCGTTGATGGTCACCGTCACTGTCTGCCGGCGCTCTCCAAGCCGCGGATGACGAAAGACGACCTCGTGCACGCCAATCGGGACCTGCAGATTCGAGATCGGCGTCTGGCCGACGCTCTTTCCATCGATCGCGATGTCGGCCCACGGGCGTGCGTTGGCGCTCACCATCGCCGCCGGGGCGTCGATGCGTACGGCGGTGGTCGATCCGGCCGCCACATCGACCCGCCGAACCTCGCGATAGTCGAGCGCGCGGTTCACCAGGACGATCTCGTGGCGGCCCGTCGTCAGCATGATCTTCGCGAGATCGCCGCGGCCGATCACCTCCGCGTTCTCGAGAACGTCGACATCGAACGGGGCCCTCACCGATATCCAGCCGCCAAGCGCCCCCGCGACCTTCGGCAGCGAGAACACGAGCGACGCGACCGCGCCCTGTTCCACGCGTACCGTCCGTTCCGCAGACCCGCTATCGCTTGTCGCGGTCACTCGGTATTCACCGGCCTTCAGGTCGGAGATCGTCAGGGGAGCCACGCCGCGCGCGTGCCCATCGACGTTGATGCCGTCGACGTTGATGCGGGCCCCCGGCGGATCGGTGACGACCGCGAGGCCAGTGGCCGTGATGGGCGATGTCTTCAGGTCAAAGTACTGGGTAATCTGATCGCCAGGAGCGATCGTCAGCGGCACGACCCGTTCGTCGACTCCCCCGCCAATCGTCATCTTATGGGCGCCCGGATTCAGCGACAAGGTCAATGGCGTCACGCCGCGAACCGTTCCATCGATGAGGACCGGGGCGCCGGGCGGCTGCGTCTCCACCTTCAGAATACCGGGGCGCATTTCGGGGACCGGCACGCGAAGCAGAACCATCCGGGTCACGGCGACGCTTCCGAGACAGGCGATTCCGACCAGAAAGGCGATCGCGACCGCGGCCATCCTGCGACTCGTCGGTCGCGGCGAACCACTGCCGGCGCCTGGCGTGTCGGGCGTGGGTGCACCTTCCGCTGCAAAAGCCAGCAGTGGATCAGCGCCGACCGAGGAAGCCACCGCTGTCGTCTGGCTGGGTAGGCCGCCGGTCAGACGGCTGAACCACCCACGGGACTTCAGTCCGCCATGGGACCCATCCGGCACCGAGCGGCGTGTCGGAACAGCGGCGGTCTCAGACGAGGGTGCGACGGTTCGCGACGCCAAAGGCGTATCAATGCGCGCATGTGGTTGCATGGAACTATTTCCTGGGTTACCCGATCACGAATTCGGACGTCCGCCTGGTCTGAAGCGTCCCGGTGAACGCCAATGTCATGCCAACGCTGAGGTGGCTGTGAGGAGCGGGCAGCGTTCGATTCTCCTAGCTAACCGGCAGGTTTTCCGCAATCTCAGGCATTTAAAGACCTTCGCCAGGGAGACTTTTATTCATGAATACGATGACTTTCCTCGGCCTGCCCGAAAACAGGCGCCGGCTGCGCTATTGACGACTGGCCCTCGACGCGCAGGGCGAGCTGCCACGTTTTCAACAGCCGGTATCACGCGTGCCATAAGAATGCTCGATTGGCTATAAAAAGGAGCTCGATTGGCTATAAAAAGGAGAGAGCGATGGCGAATCCATTCGTCCACGTTGAGCTGAATACGACGGACCCTGCCAAGGCGAAGGCCTTTTACGGGTCGTTGTTCAGTTGGAAAATGGAAGACGTCCCGATGGGACCAGGTGCCATGTACACCATGGTGCAGCCAGGTGAAGGAACCGGAGGCGGCATCAGAAGCACCCGGTACCCGGTGCGCCGTCAGCGTGGCTGGCTTACGTCCTGGTCGACGACGTCAAGGCGTCAACCGAAAAGGCCCGATCGCTCGGCGCCCAGGTCATGAAAGACGTCACCGAGGTGCCGGGGATGGGATGGTTCAGCATCATCCTCGATCCGACGGGCGCGGCGCTGGGTCTGTGGAAGGAAATGAAGAAGTAGCAATCGTCGAGGTGCCCGCCCCGGCCGTTCGCCTCGCGGGCACCTCGTATCTTCGGAATTGCCGTCCTGCCGTCCCTTAGTTCGTTCCGACGGCGGCCGCGAGTCTTCGCCCACCGACCCAGACCGAGTGAATCTGCCTGGTGTTCTTGATGTCGCTGAGCGGATCGGCGTTGAGCACCAGGAGATCGGCCTGTTTTCCAGGCTGGATAGCCCCTAACTGGTCGAGCTTCATCGCCGCAGCCGAGCCGCTGGTCGCTGCGACGAGCACCTGCATCGGCGTCATCCCGGCCTTCACCATCATCTCGAGTTCGACGTGTTCGAAGTAGCCCTGCCAGCGGCCGACCTGGGTTCCGCTGTCGGTGCCCATCGCAATTCTCACACCGCCATCCGAGAGGATCTTCAGATTGCGCGACGCCTGATCGAGCGCCTTCTTGATCATCTGAGCCTCGCCGCTTTGCGCCACCCTTTGCTGGAACGCCGGATCCTTGACCTGATCGAGCTGCCCGCGTGCGAATGTCACGCCCTTCAGGAAGAACGGGTCGCTGAGGAATGCCGGCGTCGATTCGTACACGAACACCGCGAGATCGCGCGTGAGCGTCGGGACGTAGCTCACGTCGCGGCGCTTGAGCTCGGCAATGAAGGATGCATCGACGTCCTGATCGCGAATGCTGTGGCCGATGACGTCGAGGCCGGCGTTCACCATGCCCATCGCCTCGTGCAGGTAGAAGAGATGACAGGCGACTCGCAGCCCGCGCTTGTGCGCCTGGTCGATAACCGCCGAGTACACTTCCGGCGTCATGTCGCTCGGGACGCCATTCATCCGGGTCTTGATGACGTAGACCCCCAGGTCGGCGTTGGCGTTGACGAGCTGCCGCGCCTCCTCGGCGGTTCTCGCAACCACCGCCGGACCCGCCGAGAACAGGCGGGCGTGATCGAGCGACGGGCTCGCGTTTTCGTCGTGCACTCTCACGCTTTCCTTCCCGTCGTCGCCCAGCGTCACGACGGCCGTCACGCCATACTGCGCGTACAGCCGCATCTGCTGGACCAACTGGTCGCGAACCGGCAGTTTCTTGTCGCCGTTCGCCGAGTGCCCATGGGCGTTGATCATGCCCGGCATCACGGTCTTGCCCGCCAGATTGACCTTGGTCGCGCCGGACGGAATCTTGACGGCAGCCGCCGTCCCAACGGATTCGATTCGGCCGTTAACGACGAGGATGGTGGCCTGATCGAGCGGTGGCTGGCCGGTGCCGTCAATGACCCGGGCGCCGATCAGTGCGACGGTGGTGCCGGCGGGAGACTGCGCGAGCGAAGGGTGATACGAATACGCCATCAGGACGAGCAGCGCGCCGATGGACGCTGCGCCCAGTCGCCGTGAACGGTGGACCATGATGTACCTCTTGGCGGCGATTATCGCCGCTGACGAGAGGTTGTTCAAGGCTTCACTCAACGCACATCGCTCGCCTCGGCGGGGATCTCCCCGGGCCGCACGCCAGTGACACGCCGCCTATATCGTTGGTGTGACTGGGCATCTTGAATCGGGGTGACCTGCGGATGGACGCGGCGGTCGCCGGCTGCTCGATCAGTTGTCGGGGATCTGGCCCCCCGTTTTGCTCAGACCACCTGGGTGGACCCCCTGCAGGATCTCGCCCCGCCGACACGGAGCTTGTGTTATCGTTTTGCGGTACTGGGCACGATCAGACAAACCATGGAAACGGCGGGGCCAGACCCCGCGACTTACGAGGAGGGCGCGTGAAGAGAAGTTTGTTCGTATTAGCGGCCGTATCAGCCATCGTGGCGGGAGCAATCGCCGTCACGGCGCAGGCTCCCCCCCAGGAGCCCCCATGACCTTCTTCGTGACCAGCGCCGGCTCCGGAAACGGCGCGAATCTCGGCGGCCTGGCGGGAGCCGACGCAATCTGCCAAAAACTGGCGGCAGCGTCGGGCGCGCCCGGAGCGGGCGGAAGGGAGTGGCGAGCCTATCTCAGCACGCAAGGTCCGAACGCGGTCAACGCGCGGGACCGAATCGGTGCCGGGCCATGGGCGAACGTCAAAGGACAGGTCGTGGCCAAGGACCTCGCTCAACTGCACGGCGACACGCTCGAGCTCGCGCAGCTCGGCAGCAACTTGTCGCGGCAAACCGTCATGACAGAGAAGGGGGAGCCGATCCCGGGCGCTGGCTCTCCGGTCAACCAGCACGACATCCTCACGGGTTCCACGGCAGCCGGCCGCGCCTTCCCGGCTGGCGAAGACCGCACCTGCAACAACTGGACGAGCGGCGACGCCGGCTCGGCGCAGGTCGGCCACTTCGACAGAACGGGCGGCGGCAACGCGTCGTGGAACTCGGCGCACCCGAGCAAGGGCTGCAGCCAGCCGAACCTCGTCGCCACGGGCGGGAACGGGTATTTCTACTGCTTCGCGGCTAAATAGCTCGATCGCGGCGAAGCGCGGCGATTCGTCGCCGCGCTTCGCTGTGCACGTCCTCCACGACCAGCCACATTCATCGAGTTATCCGCTCCATCACGAAGATCCGGCACCAGCCCGTGCACGACCTGTCGCTTCTCGTCAATGTCGCACTAGCCTTGGGTTACGCGCTCGCTGGCGGCCTTGTCGCGCGACGCATTGGCCTGCCCACCATCGTGGGGTACCTTCTCGCGGGTGTCGCGCTCGGTCCATTCACGCCGGGTTTTACCGGCGATATCGGCGCCATTCAGCAACTCGCCGAATTCGGCGTCATCCTCCTGATGTTCGGCATCGGGCTCCACTTTTCGTTCACCGATCTGTGGCAGGTACGTCGCATCGCCATTCCGGGCGCTCTCCTCCAGATGGCTCTGACGACCGCGCTCGGCTACCTGCTGGCCCATTGGTGGGGGTGGACGCCGGCTGCGGCGCTGGTCTTGGGAGTCGCAATCTCGGTAGCGAGCACCGTGGTGCTGCTTCGCGGCTTGATGGACATCGGCGCGCTCGAGACCCTGCACGGGCAGGTTGCCGTCGGCTGGCTGATCTTCGAAGACCTGGCCACCGTCGCCATCCTCGTGCTGCTGCCGGCGCTCGTGTCGAGCGGCGGATCGAGCGGGTGGCTCGCGCCCGCGTTGGCGATTGGGCGAGCGCTGCTCTTCGTCGCGCTGATGCTGTATGCCGGCAACCGTATCGTGGCCAGGATCCTCAGGGGGGTCGCGGCGACCCAATCACGGGAGCTGTTCGTCCTCGTGGCATTGACGGCTGCGCTCGGCATCGCGCTGGCTTCCGCGGCCTGGTTCGGTGTTTCGCTCGCACTCGGCGCGTTCGTCGCCGGCGTGGTCGTCAGCGAGTCGCCGTTCAGCCACCAGGTCAACGCCGATCTCCTCCCGTTCCGCGAAGCGTTCGCGGTGCTTTTCTTCGTATCGATAGGCATGCTGGTGAATCCCGGCTACCTGATCTCGCATTGGGGTCAAGTCGCGGCCCTCACCGCGCTCATCGTGGCGGGTAAGTCGGTAATGGCGGCGCTCATCACCGTCGCCTTTTCGTATCCGGCGCGCACGGCGCTGGTCGTGGCGGCCGGGCTCAGCCAGATCGGCGAGTTCTCGTTCATCGTCGGCCAGAGCGGTCTCGGGCTCGGCCTGCTTGACGACACGCAGTATTCACTGATTCTGGCCAGCGCGATCGTCTCCATCACGCTGAATCCCGGGATGCTCCGCCTGATCGATCCGATCGAGCGCATGCTCCAGCGGCACCCGCGGCTCTCGGCGGCGCTCAATCGCCACGGGTCGACGGTCCTCAGACCCGCCGGAACGCTGCAGGATCACGTCGTCATCGTCGGCTGCGGCCGCGTGGGACGGCACGTTGCCGACGTGCTGGGAAGGATGAAGGTCCCGCGGCTCGTCGTGGAAGCCGACGCGAGCCTCCTCGAACGGCTGCATCAGCTCGATATCCCGGTGCTGTTTGGAGACGCCGCAAATTCCGAGATCCTCAGTCATGCCGCGCTCGGGCGGGCCCGCGCACTGGTCATCACGGTTTCCGATGATACCGACGCGGTGCTGATCGCTGTGGCGGCCCGGCGGCTCGCCCCGTCGTTGCACATCATTGCCAGAGCCTCCACCTGGAAGGGGGCGCGCAGGCTCGAGGAGTCCGGCGTCAGCGAGATCGTGCGGCCCGAGCTCGAAGGCGGAGTCGAAATCGTCCGGCGGACGCTCCTCGGCCTCTCATTTCCGGAACCCGACGTGCAGCGCTACACCGAGATCGTGCGGCGGGAAGATTCGAACGTCCCCCCCGAACGCGACCGCGATCGCCAATCTTCGACGATCATCTGAATGGAATGAGCTGCTCGCAACGCCCATTTCGCGGGCGGAACGCGCGGTTCGCCGCCCCCCGGTTCGCACTCGAGCTCGTCACCGGCAGCTCAGTGGATGCGGCTTGACGGAGGCGCGACGGGGACCACCAGCACGCGGGAAATCATCGTCTCGAGCGCGGCCTGATCGATATCGAACGGCCCGGCAATCGCGGCCCCCATCGTGATTTCGATCGCGATGACGACACCGCCGTCCTCGTACGGATTGACGATCCAGCTCAAGCCGCGCAACGCGATCGGCCTCTCGGCATCGTTCGGATGCTTTAACCGATGCATCGCCTGAAGCATCCCTTCGAGCACGAGGCGGACGTCATCGTCGGTCCACGACGAGGGTTCCCGCTTCAGCCCCTCAATCGCCTGGGTGGTCGCGAAGTCCTGACCTCTCAGCCACACGTCGACGTGAACGGTCATCGATGAATCCTGATACTGCAGACTGTGGATTGCCGATTGAATTTCGGATTGTAGAGTGAATCTGCCATCGGCAATTTCATGACTCATGAGCGGCGCCGAGCGTTTGTTCGAGCGCCTCAACGGTCGTTGCCGGTGCGCGGCAGGCAAACTTCTGGCAGACGTAGGCGGCCGCTGCGCCGTCGACTGGTCTCATCTCAGCGACCAGCGGCATGACATCGCGGAGCCGCTGCTGGTGCTCCGGCGTCAACGCCAAGGTGATCGTAAACGGGCGGTAGCCCACGACCGCGGTCCGCTCGAGCGCGCCGGCGCCGGTTTCGCCGACGATGACGATTTGCTGCGTGCTGGCGGTGTGAGCGGACAAGGCCGCGGCCATCATCGGCACCGCGCGTCCGGCCTGGTCCAACCGCGCGCCGAACAGCTTGAGCGTGCGCTCGATACGTTCAGTCCATTGCCGGTCCTCGATCAGGTGCGACAGCACGAGAAGATTCATGCACGGAGATCGAGCTGGCCGTCGGCTCCGCGCCATCGTAATCCTCCTTCATGCGCATCAACACATTGGGATCGCTGCCGGTCGTGCTGAACCATCCCCCGTCGGACTCGTCCCAGAACAGCTCGTCCTGCCGGCGCTGGAGCGCGACGGCCCACTTCAGCCAGCCGGCATCCGGATCGGCCTGAAACAACTCGAGCAAGCCGAAGATGAGAAACGCATAGTCTTCCGCGTACGCGTCGATCTCCGCGTGGCCGTCGCGATAGCGGCGCAGCAGCGTGCCGGTTCCGCCGTCCCACATCCGCTCCCTGATGAACGTCGCCGCACGCTGCGCGCCTTCAGGTACGGCAGGCCAGCCTCCCCCCTTCCGGACCGAGCACGGCGATCAGGCGCGCCAGGCGCGCGAACGCTGCGATCATCAATCCGTTCCAGGCGGTCAGGACCTTGTCGTCGAGATGCGGCCGCGGCCGCTCAGCCGCGCGCGCCGAACATGGCAAGCCGCGCGCGGTTCAGAATCTCGACGATCTCAGCCTCGGTGCGACCGGTGTCGCCGGCGAGCTCGGCGACCGACATCGCCACGTACAGAAGATTCTTGCCGGTGAACTCCTGCTGCGGATCGATCGGCGCGTTGCCCTCCGGTTCGACACCGAATCGGCGCTTCACCACGGTCGCGTCCGCGCCGAGCAGCGCATCGAGCTCGCTCGCGGTCCACAGATAGAAGGCGCCCTCCGCCTTGTGCGCGGGAGAGTCGCCGGCGTGCTCCGGCGGGACGCTGTCGGCATCTTCGGCCGAATAGAAGCCGCCGGCCTCGTCGGTCATCTCGCGCATGACGTACCGCAGCGTGTCCTCGGCGACCTCTCCGTAGAACGGATCGCCGGACGCCTGCGCCGCTTCGGCGTATGCGAGGACGAGTTGCGCCTGGTCGTACAGCATCTTCTCGAAGTGCGGTACTCGCCAGGCGCCGTCCACGGAGTAGCGATGAAACCCGCCGCCGACATGATCGCGCATGCCGCCGAGCGCCATCGCGTGCAGCGTCGCGAGCACCATCGTCCGCGCCGACTCGTCGCCGGTTCGCGCGTGCTCCCGCAGCAGAAACAGGAGCTCGCTCGGGCGCGGGAACTTCGGTGCGTCGCCGAATCCCCCGCGCCTGGCATCAAAGGACTGCCGGAACTGATCGACGGTGCGCTCCAACGCGTCTGTTCCGGGCACCCCGCCGGCCGGCCTCGCACGATCGTGGCCGCGAAGCTGGTCGGTCAGCGCCTCGGCTGAATGGCGGACTTTGTCCCGCTGTCCTTCCCACACCTGCGACGATTTCCTGCAGGATGTCGACGAAGCCCGGCCTCCCCCATTTCGAAGAGGGCGGGAAATACGTGCCGCCGTAGAAGGGCTTCAGTTCGGGCGTGAGCCAGACGCTCATCGGCCAGCCGCCCGACCCGGTCGTCGCCTGCACGAACGCCATGTACACCCGATCGACATCCGGCCGCTCCTCGCGATCCACCTTCACCGGCACGAAATGCTCGTTCAACACGTTCGCGATCGCATCGCTTTCGAACGACTCGCGCTCCATGACGTGGCACCAGTGGCACGTGGAGTATCCGATCGAAAGAAAGATTGGCTTGTCCTCCGCGCGTGCCTTCGCGAACGCGTCGTCACCCCACGGATACCACTGGACGGGGTTGTCGGCGTGCTGAAGAAGATAGGGGCTGCGTTCGCGCGCGAGGCGATTCATCGCCGCATTATGACATTGCACATTTCAGATGTCAGATTTCGGATTTTGCTTTGAAGTACAATTCCCGGATGAGTGGATTCGCGCTGGCGGGCAAACGGGTGGCGATGCTCGTCGAGGACGGCTTCGAAGATCGCGAACTCGTTGGTCCACTGGAGGCGCTGCGGGAGGCCGGCGCCACGGTGACGATCGTCGGCCCAACGGCGGGCGCGGAGTACCGCGGCAAACGCGGCAACGCCGTTGTCACCTCCGACCTCTCCGCCGGTGCCGCCAAGGCCCGCGACTTCGACGCGCTCGTCATTCCCGGCGGCCACGCACCCGACAAGATGCGGATGCGCCACGCGATGGTCGATCTGGCGCGGGAGACGATGGAGGCCGGCAAGCCGGTCGCCGCGATCTGCCACGGACCGCAGCTGCTCATCTCGGCGAATGCGCTCCGCGGGCGAACGCTCACCTGCTGGCCCTCGATCGCGATCGACGTGAAGAACGCCGGCGGCTTGTACGTCGACAAGCCCGTCGTCGAAGACGGCAATCTCATCACCTCGCGCAGGCCTGACGATGTGCCGGTGTTCAGCGACGCGATTATCCGGGCGCTCTCGCGCGTAGCGACGCCCTGACAAGAAAAGCCCGAAGCCACGAAGGCCGCGAGGAGTGCGAGTTCTGCGGCGATCGCTTGTGCCTTTACACGCGGGGCGCGGGCGCGGCTGGAACGTCCTCCGGACGCCCGCGTAAGAGGCGCGCATACGAGGCGGTGAACTCGACGCCGTACAGCAGAATCACCGCCTGGACATACACCCAGAGCAGGAACACCACCACAGCCGCAATCGATCCGTTCACGCGTGTGAATCGAGACATATCACGCATGAACCACGCGAAGCCTTCGAGCGCCAGCTTCCAGAGCAGTCCGGTCAGCAGCGCGCCAATCCACACGTCGCGAAAACGCACCCTCGCGTTCGGCACGAAGTAATAGATCAGCCCGACCACGAGGATGAAAAGCGCCGTCGCCGCGTTCCGGATCGCAAGACTCTGCAGCACGGCCAGGCCGGGAGAATTCCGGAGAACGACGCTGAACCAGCTCGCGCCGACCACGCCGGAGGCCGAGACCAGAAGCAGGGCAATCAGCAGGATCAGTCCCGCGACGATGAGCATGAGAAATGAAACGAACTTGTGTTTCCAGAAGCTCTGTGCCTTCTCGACACCCCAGGCATAGTTCACGGCGGTGCTGATCGCCCCGAAAAAGCCGAGCGAGCCCCAGATGAGCGTGAGCGATCCGGCGATACCAAACGTCAGGGGGCTGTCGCGGAACGAATCGAGCTGGATGGTGATGAACTCGAACTGTTGCGGAAAGTACCGCAGGACGAATTCGAGGACGGCGTCCCGGGCCGCCAGATCGGCCGTGGCGCTGCCGAGCATGGCCAGCGCCAGCATCGAAAACGGGAACAGCGACAGCAGCGCGTAGTAGGCGATCGACGCGGCGTAGGTCAGGTTATCGCGGTTGTAGAATCCCAGGAGCCCCCGCCAGGCGGCATGCGCGGTCAGGAGCGCAATTCGTCGCGCCCGGGAACCGATGCTGCCGGGGCTCGTCACGCGTTAATTATCGGCTGCTTTTGATTCCACCCACGCCTGGCGCGCCTGCGTCACCAGAAACAACGGAACATTGGCGCCCAGCCAACGGCGAGTGACCACGCCCGCAAGACGCCTGAGCGGCGGCGTCGTGACAATCACATACGCCGCCGCTGCCCCGGCTGAGATGATGACCAGGTTGGCGACCAATCGTGAGGACGACCTGGTCACTGCACTTAGCTCCGCCGCGTTCCGCTCGGCCCCGACGAGGTGCCGGGCGTCCCGCTCGACTGGCTGCCACGGGTTTCCTCATGAGCCGCCGAACGAATGTTCTCTGCTCCAAAGGACGAGGTGGAGGGTCCGCCGGCCGTCGCCGGCATCGACGATCCTGCGCCCGCGCCGGTCGCCTCGCGGACGTACCGCTGCGCTTCCTCGCTGCCGCGCTCTACCGCACCCTTGGTACGGTCGTACATCTCGCGGCCCGCTTCGCGGCCCTTCCCCGCCCACTCGCTGGCGGCCTCGCTGGCTTTCTTGTAACCGTCGGAGGCGGCCTCACTCGCCTTCTTGTAGCCTTCGGAGGCAGCCTCGCTGGCCTTTTTGTAGCCTTCGGAAGCGGTATTAGCGATGTTGCCGGCCTGCTCGGACAGCTGGCCGCGCAGCTCGGCCCCAGCCTTGGGCGCGAACAGCATGCCGAGGCCCGCGCCGAGCACCGTGCCCGTGAGCAAGCCCATTACGAAACTGCCTCCATCCCCGTTTTCCTGTCCGTAGCGATCGTACCCGTCAGCCATGGCGCCTCCGTTCAAGGTTGTAGGTTCCAAATTTCCGCGTCTTCCTTCTAGAGCTTTGCTTTCGACACGTGCGGCGCCGTTCCGCTGGCGTGCCCGTTCCCCTCCAGCAGTGTTTCGATCGCAACTCGGGCCCCGCGCACCAGACCGACAACGCGGCTGGTTTTCGCGCGGACTTGCGACCGCATCCGATCGGCGGTGTCGTCGACGCGATCGATCGTCGCCCGGATGGCGTGATCGACACGCTCGGTCTCCTCTTTGACCGTCGCGCTTACATTCTTCAGATTGTCGAGAATAGAGTTGACCCTCGCCATGGCAGGCGCGATCTGCCGCTCCTCGATGCCGTTGACCAGCGCCATGACGCGGCGGTAGGCCATGAAGCCGGCCACGCCGACGCCGATGAGCAGCAGGGCCTCGAGCAGGCTGACGACAGCCATGATGCCGAGAAACAGGTTGGTCGTGTCGAGATTGCCTTGCATCATTGACCTCAGAATGGACTGGTCTGATGCGGGTTGACATATCGCGGCGCCCTCGAACTGTCGCTGAGCACCTCGTTCAGAAGCTTCCAGCCTTCGCTGGCCACACCAGCCGTCCGGTTAACGGTCCCGCTGAAATGGCTGAGCTCTGGCCCCAAGGTCTCCAGCGCTTTCTCCAGCTGGCGACGGAGCTCCCGTCCGCGATCCGTAAAGAACATATAGCCTGCCGCGGCGCCGATGACCGCCCCGACCATTGATGCCGCACACGCGCGCGTTTTATCCGTCACGACGCCCTCCCGTTCATGGTTGCTTCGTGTTTGAGCTACAAATTGTGTGCCAGGATGAGCAGGCGAGAACGCCACGCGAAGGCGCTATGCCACCCGCGTGCCACTGGTCGCGTCGGAAAACGCGACGGCCAAACCGCCGCGGTGTCGGGAGATTGACTGAGGCTCAGGTCGTCGTGGTCGGCGTAGGTCGTACCGGTCGAAGGAGCCGGGCGTCCGGACTTGCCTCCGTCCCGGATTTCGTGCTTCTTCATCTTGCTGTAGAGTGTCGGACGGTACAACCCAAGAATCTGCGCCGCTTCCTGCTTGTTCCAGTTGGTCCGCTGAAGCGTCTGCAGAATCGCCATCCGTTCGATTTCGGCGAGCGTCCGATGCGGCGGGATCACGAAGTCCGTCGAATTCGTCGTTTCCTCGCGAATGGATTCGGGCAAGTCGACCACCGTGATCTCGGTGCCCTTGGCGACCAGGACCGCGCGCTCGATCGCGTTTTCGAGCTCGCGGACGTTCCCCGGCCAGCGGTTCCGGATCAGCAGGTGATAGACCGATGGGGCGAGCGCCTTCACGTTCTGTTGGTAGCGCTGCCTGAACTTGTCGAGGAAGTGGTCGCACAAAAGCGGAATGTCTTCGGTGCGCTCGCGAAGCGGCGGCACGCGGAGCGTGATCGTATTGATCCGGAAGTACAGATCTTCCCGCAGGCGGCCCTCGCGGAGCGCCGTGTCGAGATCGGCGTTGGTGGCGCAGATCAGTCGGAAATCGACGTGCACGATCCGATCGCTGCCGATCGGCCGGTACTCACGCTCCTGCAACACACGTAGAAGCTTCGTCTGCAGATAGGGCGGCATCTCGCCGATCTCGTCGAGCAGCAGCGACCCACCCTCGGCCATCTCGAACAGGCCTTCCTTGTCCATCGCCGCGCCGGTGAAGGCCCCCTTCTTGTAGCCGAAGAGCTCCGATTCGATGAGGTCCTTCGGGATCGCCGCGCAATTGATCTTGATGAACGGCCCCTTGGACCGCTTGCTGTTGTAATGAATGGCGTTGGCGATGAGCTCCTTCCCGGTTCCGTTCTCGCCCTGGATCAGGATATTGGCTTCGCTCGCCGCGACGCTCTCGACCAGCTCGAAGAGCTCCTGCATCTTCTTGCTCTTGCCGATGACATTCTGGAACTTGTACCGGTCCTGCAGCTTCTGCTTGAGCTGGACGTTTTCATCCATGAGCGATTTCTGCTTGATGGCTTTCTCGAGCTTGTCGAGCAGTCGCTCGGCGTCAATTGGCTTCTCGAGGAAATCGAACGCGCCGGCTTTCACCGCGTCGACCGATCGCGGGATGTTGCCTTGGCCGGTGATCACGATGACTTCCGCTTCCGGATCGAGCTGCTTGAACTTGCGAACCAGCTCGATGCCGTCCACGTCGGGCAGCATCATGTCGGTCACGACGGCGTCGGGCCGCCAGGTCCTGAAAATCTCCTCGCCGCGTGTGCCGATGAGAGCGGTCTTGACCTCATAACCCGCATGCTCGAGCAGGATCTTCAGCCACTCGGTCATAGCCGGCTCATCATCGATGGCCAACACCCGCTTCTTGCGTTTAAGACTCATCAGTTGAGAATGTATTAAAAGTGCGCAGCAAGTCAATACACTAGACACATTCCTGTTTCCGATTCCTACACATCGCCCTGACGAGCGGAGTATCGGAACTACAACGCAAACAGCGACTTGCGAGCATTCACCTAGCGGGCGTCCCACCCTTCGCACCCGATGAGGGGAACAAACACGCACGCCTCGGCGCGCGTCTCGACGAACCTGTCACCGGCGCGTTCGATCACCAGCAGGTGCTGGTGCTCTTGGGATCCGACCGGTACGATGAGCCTCGCGCCGTCCGCCAGCTGCGCCTTGAGACTCGCCGGCACCTGGGGAGCGCCGGCGGTGACGATGATCGCCGCATACGGGGCGCAGACCGGGTGGCCAAGACTTCCGTCGCCCACGATGACCGTGATGTTGGTGAATCCCAGAGACGCGAGAGTCTGTCGCGCCGTTTCACCCAGCTCTGGCCACCGCTCGATGGTGATGACCTCGGCCGCCAGCTCAGCGAGCACGGCTGCTTGATAGCCTGACCCGGTACCGACTTCGAGGACACGCGCGCCGGCCACCGGCCCAATCGCGGCGCTCATGATTGCCACCATGTACGGCTGCGAAATCGTCTGGCCATTCCCGATTGGAAGCGCGCGATCCTCGTAAGCGACCGCCCGCTGATTCAACGGCACGAACAGGTGTCGCGGCACATGACGCATTGCGTCGAGCACGCGGGGCTCGCGGACGCCGCGTCGTTCGAGCTGGCTGGCTACCATCTCGGCGCGTGCCCTGGCCCAGTCCGGTTCACCCATATGCGATAATCCCCGAAATGTCCGACCGTCCGCAGCCCGCCCCTGCCCGTCCGGCGTCTGTCACGACTATCACCAAGCTGACGGACGTCACGCCATCGATCAGGAACGAGAGGATGCTCTGCGAACGGTGCAACGCCGAGATGTACCGCATGCACGCCGTGTGGCGCTGCCCGGTCTGCGGCTTCAAGACCGACTGCTGCGGATGGTAACTCGCGCCTCGAGGCTTTGGGCCCTGGGCTCTGGGCTTTCGGCGCCGTGGGCTGAACTCGAGACCCGGGCCGTCCACTCGTGAGGCGGAAGCCTAATAGCCGGAAGCCAAATGGACGTCCTCCCTACTCACATCGTTCCTTCCGACCCGGCTTTCAGGGCAAACAGCGAACGCATGCAGCTCCTTGTGGCCGATCTGCACGAGCGCGTGGGCCGGCGCGCGTGCGGGCGGGGAGCCCAGATACGTCGAACGTCACCGGGCGCTCGGCAAGCTCCCCGTGAGAGAGCGGATCGACCGGCTGCTCGATCCAGGCTCGCCGCTTCTGGAGCTCTCGCCTCTTGCAGCACTCGACATGTACGACGACGAGGCGCCCGGGGCCGGGCTCGTGACCGGCATCGGCCGTGTGTCGGATCGCGAGGTCCTGATCGTCGCCAACGACGCCACAGTCAAGGGTGGCACGTACTACCCAATCACCGTCAAGAAACATGTCCGTGCCCAGCAAATCGCGCTCGACAATCGCCTGCCGTGCATCTACCTGGTCGATTCCGGCGGCGCTTTTCTTCCGCTTCAGGCCGAGGTCTTTCCCGATCGTGAGCACTTCGGACGGATCTTCTTCAACCAGGCGCGCATGTCGGCGAAGCGGATTCCCCAGATCGCGGTGGTGATGGGCTCGTGTACTGCGGGGGGCGCCTACGTTCCGGCCATGTCCGACGAGACAATCATCGTGAACGGCACCGGTACGATCTTCCTTGGCGGCCCGCCGCTCGTGAAAGCCGCCACTGGAGAGGAAGTCACGGCCGAAGAGCTCGGCGGCGCCGATGTGCACACGCGGATTTCGGGCGTCGCCGACTATCTCGCTGACGACGATGCGCACGCCCTGAGCCTGTGCCGCACGGTCGTATCGACGCTCACGAATGTCAAGCGCCTGCCGGATCACATGGCGGCCCCCGAAGAACCGCGTTACGACCCGGCCGAGATCTATGGCATCGTCAGCGCTGACAGCCGCAAGCCCTACGACGTGCGAGAAGTCATCGCGCGGCTGGTCGACGGTTCGCGCTTCGACGAGTTCAAGGAACGGTATGGCGCGACGCTGGTCACCGGTTTCGCGCGGCTCCACGGCTTCCTCATCGGGATCATCGCCAATAACGGCGTGCTGTTCTCGGAGTCGGCCCTCAAAGCCACGCACTTCATCGAGATGTGCAGCCTGCGGGGCGTCCCGCTGATCTTTCTACAGAACATCACCGGCTTCATCGTGGGGCGCCAGTACGAGCGCGCCGGCATTGCGAAGGACGGCGCGAAGATGGTGCATGCTGTCGCCAACGCGGCCGTGCCGAAGTTCACCGTGATCATCGGCGGCTCGTTCGGGGCCGGTAACTACGGTATGTGCGGACGGGCCTTTGACCCGCGGTTGCTCTGGATGTGGCCCAACGCCCGCATCTCGGTGATGGGCGGCGAGCAGGCCGCCGGCGTGCTGACGACCGTCAAACGCGAACAACTCGCCAGACAGGGAGGCAGCTTTTCGGCGGAGGACGAGCAGGCAGTGCGCCAGCCCATCTTGGAACAGTACGAACACGAGGGGTCTCCTTACTATTCCACCGCCCGGCTGTGGGACGACGGGATTCTGGACCCGGTGCAGACCCGGCAGGCGCTGGCGCTCGGGGTGTCGGCCGCGTACAACGCCCCGATTCCTGAATCGAAGTTTGGCATCTTCCGCATGTGACGACACAGAAGCCACGACGTCACGAACAACACGAAGGATATGGTTGACTCTTCGATGGGTTACCAATTTCTAACCACGCGACGGGATGGGCGGGTCGAGTATCTCACGCTGAACCGTCCTGAGGTCCGCAACGCCTTCAATGAACACCTCATCGCCGAACTGGTCCAATGGGCCGAAGCGATGCAGGATCCGCGCGACGTGCGCGTCGTCGTCCTGGGCGGCGCCGGGAAGGCGTTCTGCGCGGGTGCGGACATCGAGTGGATGGCGAGAACGGTCCGCTATACGCGACAGCAGAACCTCGCGGACGCCGAGGCGGCAGCGCGGATGTTTTGGCTTCTCGACAACCTCCGGGTGCCGCTCGTCGGCCGAGTGCAGGGTGCGGCGCTCGGGGGCGGCGCCGGGCTTGCCGCGGTCTGTGACGTGGTCGTGGCCGAAGAGGGCGCCGTCTTCGGGTTTACGGAGGTGAAGCTCGGGATTCTCCCGGCCATCATCTCGCCGTTTGCACTGGCCAAGATCGGGCGCGCGGCGGCGCGGGAGCTGTTCTTGACCGGCGCCCGCTTCTCGGCCATGCGCGCGCGGGAAATTGGCCTCGTCCATGCGGTCGTGCCGGAACACGAGCTCGACGCCGCTGTCGCGATATACGCCGGCGAGTTCCTCACCGCGGGTCCCGAGGCCATCGCCGCAGCGAAGGCGCTGATTCGCGATGTGTACGGACGGTCCGTCGAGGCCGCGGGACCGATCACCGCGAATGCCCTCGCCGCACGCCGGGTGTCGGCCGAAGGCCAGGAAGGGTTGACCGCTTTTCTCGAAAAGCGGAAGCCTTCGTGGGAATGATTCGAAGACTGCTGATCGCGAATAGAGGCGAGATCGCAGTCCGGATCGCGCGGGCCTGCCGGGAGCTCGGCGTGGAGAGCGTGGCGGCGTACTCAGACGCGGACGCGCGGGCGCTGCAGGTGATGGTGGCCGATCGTGCGGTCTCGATTGGTCCCGCGGCCGCGGCCGACAGCTATCTCAGCGTTCCACGTCTCATCGACGCCGCGCGAGAATCCGGCGCGGACGCAGTCCATCCCGGGTACGGCTTTCTCTCAGAGAACGCGGCATTCGCCGAGGCCTGCGAGCAGGCGGGACTCGCGTTCGTCGGTCCACCCTCGCACGTCATCGCACAGATGGGCTCAAAGATTGAAGCCCGGCGGATCATGGAGCGCGCCGGCGTCCCTGTGGTCCCGGGCGAGTCGCCACCGGATCAATCAGACGAAGCGCTGGGCGCCCTCATCAAGCGGGTGGGCCTGCCGGCGCTCGTCAAGCCCTCTGCTGGCGGCGGCGGCAAAGGTATGCATCGCGTGTTCACGGATGGCGAGATTGCGGGCGCGGTGCAAGCGGCGCGGCGGGAGGCAGTGGCCGCATTCGGCGATGGCACGCTCTACGTGGAACGGTTGATCGAACGACCTCATCACGTTGAAGTCCAGGTGGTCGGCGACCGGCATGGTCACCTGGTGCACCTGTTCGAACGCGAGTGCTCGGTGCAGCGACGGCACCAGAAAGTGATCGAAGAAAGCCCGTCGCCTGCGATCACGCCGGCGCTGCGCGAACGTCTCACGGCAGCGGCGGTGAACGCGGCCCGTGCCGTGTCCTATTGCAGCGCGGGCACAGTGGAGTTTCTGGTGGATCTGGGTGGCGCTGACATCGACCGTGCCCCTTTCTACTTCCTGGAGATGAACACGCGGCTACAAGTCGAGCATCCCGTGACGGAGCAGGTCGTGGGCGTCGACCTGGTGCGCGCGCAGCTGATGGTCGCCTCGGGCGAACCCCTTCCATGGGATCAGGGTGTGCTGGCCCAGCGCGGTCACGCCATCGAAGCCAGGGTGTATGCCGAGGACCCGTCCCGCGGATTCCTGCCCCAGGCAGGACGCCTGCTGCTCTACCGGGAACCGCGCCGTCCCGGCGTTCGGGTGGACAGCGGCTTCGTCGAAGGCGACGAGATTTCAGTTCACTACGATCCCCTGCTCGCGAAGGTCATCGCCTCTGCGGAGACGCGCGACCTGACCATCGCCCGGCTCGTCGCCGCATTGCGCGAGTACCCGATTCTCGGCATCAGAACCAACATTCCTTATTTGTTGCGGATTCTCGCTCATCCGCAATTTCGAAGCGGCAACGTGGACACGGGCTTTCTCGAGCGTGAAGACGAGACGATGGCCGAACCACCCGATACCTCAATTCCGCCGCCTGTCATGGCCGCAATGGCCGCACACAGCGAGGCTTCAGCCAACTCCGATACCCCAGCCGGCCAGCTGCACTCGCGATGGGATCCGTGGCGTGGCAGTGCCGGGTGGCGCGCGTGAAGCACGGCGAACTTGCCGCGGCCAGGATCGGCCCTGGTCTTTACCGGGTCGAATACGAAGGCCGGAGCGAAATCGTTTATGTCGCCGGATCGCGCGAAGACAGGTGGGCATTCTGGAACGGCCGGATATTTCGAAGCAGCATGAACGCGGACGCACCGCGTCGCGTTCAGCCTGCACAAGGGGTTGCCGCTCTGTCGTTGGCGGCGCCGATGCCGGCGACGGTGCTCAAAGTGCTCGTGACTGCGGGGACACAGGTGAAAAAAGGCGACACCGTCATCATTCTCGAAGCGATGAAAATGGAGCTGACCGTCCGCACATCGCGCGACGGCATCGTCACGGCGGTCCATTGCCGGGAGGGCGAGCTCGTTCAGCCAGACACGGTACTTGTGGAGATCGCTGACGGCTGTTAGCGAGCCCACTTGAGAGTTGGAGTGTTGACTGTTACCTGTCATTGATCACCCGATGGACCTGAGCCGTTTGCGCGGACGAAAAGTCACCGTCGTCGAGGTCGGTCCGCGCGATGGACTGCAGAACGAGAGCGCCGCGATCTCGACCGCCGACAAGATTGCGTTCGTCGACCGCCTGAGCGCGGCCAACCTTCCGGTCATCGAGGTCTCCGCGTTCGTCAGTCCGAGGTGGGTCCCGCAGATGGCGGACGCGGCCGAAGTGTTCGCCGGCATCGCCAGGCGACCGGACATCCGATATACGGCGCTCGTGCCCAACCCGGCCGGCCTCGATCGCGCGCTGGCCGCCGGCGTCAGCGAGATCGCGATTTTCGCCGCCGCCTCGGAGACGTTCAGCCGGATGAACATCAATCAAAGCATTGGCGACTCGCTGGTCACGTATAAGGAGGTGTGCCAGCGTGCGCTGGCGACGGGCCTCCGTGTTCGCGGATATCTGTCGACGGCGTTCGGGTGCCCCTACGAAGGGGAGGTTCCGCCCTCGACCGTGGCGACTCTCGCGTCGAATCTGATCGAGCTCGGCGTGTACGAGGTCGTGATCAGCGACACGATCGGGATAGCACATCCCGGCCAGGTACCGCTCGTGCTGGAGCAGGTATTGAAACGGACCGCCATCGATCGCGTCGCTCTGCACTTCCACGACACGCGCGGGACCGCCCTTGCCAACGTGCTGGTCGCGCTGGAACTCGGCATTGCGACCTTCGACGCCTCGGCTGGCGGCCTGGGCGGTTGCCCGTATGCCCCGGGAGCGGCGGGCAACCTGGCCACCGACGATCTTGTCTACATGCTGAACGGCCTGAGAATCGAGACTGGCGTGTCGCTTCCGATGCTGTCGGACGCGACGGCGTTTATTGCGGACCGAATTGGCCACCCGCTGGCGTCGCGGTACGCGCAGGCAGCTCGTCCTCGCGCAGCACCCTGACGACGTCCTCGAACGGCACCATATTGATGGCGTCGTAATCGGCCGGGCACCCGAATTCGCGTTGTTGCGGCGCGGTCGGATTGCCGAGCGTCACACACAGCCCGCATCCGATGCAAAGGTCGGCGCGGACCGCGCACACCATACGACCGTCCCGATCGGGCTCCTCAACGATACAGCTGGCAACCGGGCAGGCGGCCTGGCAGATCGAGCAGGCAAACGCACCGAAGCACAGATCGGGGTCGATGACCGCGATCGTCTTGGGCGCCTTTTTTCGGGGCCCGCCCATCAGTTTCGTCCACATCGTGGAGTGATTATAGCTTGAGGGCCGGGATCCGTGCATCCCGGCCCTCCCGGAAGCACGGGTCAGCCGGCGCGCATCGCGCGCGAGCTCAGGCCGTCGACCAGTGCGCGATCGGTAGGCGACAGGCCGTGGAGGAGGCATTCGATTGCTTCGACGATGACGCGCCACTGCGACATTCCAGTGACCGCGCTGAGGGCGTTCAATCGCGCTTTCATCTCCGTGGGGACACGAACACTGAGCTGTGGGTAGTCCTTAACCTTCTCCCCGTCTCGCGCACCGGCAGGGGGACGCCCCGCCCGGCCCCGACGAACGCTCGAGCGATTATTGTTCGGCATGGTCGTAGTTGCCGGCTCGGAACGACAGCGGTGCATGCGGCCCAGAGTAGACATCAAGGCCGGCACCCGGACGGAACGCCAGCGAAATCCCGCCGTTCAGGTCGAGTGCAAACAAGGGTCCGCTTTTTTGTCCAGCTGGTTGGGGACGCTTCTTGCAACACATCATCTTTATGAAGGCCCATCTCAGAAACCACGTGAACGCAACCGCGGTGTTCGTCCTGGTGTTGGCGTCGATGCTGACCGCCCAAACCAAGATAACGCCGCCGAAGAACAGCTATTCCGTCGAGCAGGACATCCAGCTCGGCCGCGAGGCTGCAGCTGAGGTGCAGAAGCAGCTTCCCATCATGCGGGACGATGAGGTGACGTCCTACGTTCAGGACATCGGGCGGCGGCTCGTGAGCGGGATCCCGTCAGATCAGCAACACGCCGGCTTCCGTTACACCTTTGAGGTCGTCAACGTGCGAGAAATCAACGCCTTCGCCCTGCCGGGCGGACCGATGTTCGTCAACCGCGGGATGATCGAGGCAGCCCAAACCGAGGGCGAGGTCGCCGGGGTAATGGCTCACGAGATCAGCCATGTCGCGCTGCGACATGGCACGGCCCAAGCGAGCAAGGCGCAAAAGTATCAATTCGGGGCAATCGCCGGCGCCGTTATCGGGGCCGTAATCGGTGGCCGCGTTGGAGACGTCGTGGCTCAAGGCGCCCAGTTCGGCCTCGGGACAGCGTTCCTCCGGTTCAGCCGCGAGTACGAACGGCAAGCCGACATCGAAGGCGCCCAAATCATGGCGCGCGCGGGCTACGATCCGCGCGACATGGCGAACATGTTCAAGACAATTGAGAAACAAGGTGGCGGCGGCGGACCGGAGTGGCTGAGCGATCATCCCAACCCGGGGAACCGGGTCGAGTTAATCACGCGGGAAGCAGCGGCGATCCGGGTCGAAAGCGTGAACCGGGACGCGCGACCCTTCGAGCGCGTGCGAGCCCACCTGCGCTCGCTGCCGGCGGCGCCGACGACCGAGCAGGCGACCAAGAATGCCAAGCGGGGCGGCGGCTTGCCGCGCCGTGACGGAGGCACCATCGCGACCCGCGTCGAGCCCCCGTCATCGCGCTATACCCAGTACAACGAGGGCGATGTCTTCCAGGTCAGCGTACCCTCCAACTGGCGTGAAATGGGCGGGTCGAGCGCGGTGACCTTCGCGCCAGACGGTGCATACGGACAGGTGAACGGCCAGAGCGTGTTCACACACGGCACCGAGATCGGGATTGCGCGGAACGAATCGCACAATCTGCAGACCGCTACCGAGGAGCTCATCGACTCGCTGGCCCAAGGTAACCCCAAGATGTCGCGTCCGTCGAACTTCCGCCGAACGACCCTGGCAGGCCGACCTGGCCTGCAGACCACGCTGAGCAATGTATCCGATGCAACCGGGAAAACCGAAGCCATCCAAGTCGTGACGACGTTGATGCAGGACGGCAACCTGATGTATGTCATCGCCGTGGCGCCGCAGGACGAGTTCGGAATTTATCAATCCGCATTCCAGCGGGTGGCGGAATCCATTCGGCTGATGAACTAGCCCGTGGCACCAGGACCGGGATGTGAGTGAGCATCCCGATTCCTCATTCGACCGTGCGATCGGTCGACCCGCGTGTGCGACTAATCGCTATTTTCTGATTTCCAGGTCCACCGGCCAGTTCGCGTCCAACTGGCCCTTGAGCGCCGCGGCCTCGCGCGTGCGGCCCTGACGTTCGAGGGTCGCCTGAAGTCCGGAGAGTGACCAGCCGTTACGCGGAAACTTCTTCAGGTCGTCGCGAAACGCGGTCTCTGCTTCCTTCACTCGCCCGATGGCCAGCAGCACCGCTCCTTGGAGTTGACGGACAGGGATTGGCCAGTCGGGCGGTTCCATGTACGTCATCCCATCCTCGATTGTGACGGCGGCAGCAAGGTAACGTGCCGCTTCCGCGGGGCGCTGGCGCTTTGCAGCCAGCTCCGCCGCCAGGACCTCGTGCGCGATAGCGACGACGCTCGCCGCGACGTTGACGCTGGAGATGGCCAGCGTCTTCAACGCCGGATCGTCCTTGAGGGCGGCGAGAGCCGCGCGCTCCTTCTCCCCCTCGTCGAGGCGGCCCTCGGCCGCGTGCGCCATGCCCCGCGCCGCGTGCCACGTCGCGACCATGTAGGGAAGGTCCGCGGGTGGCGCCGGCTCGGCCAACACATCGCTCCACAGCCGGAACCGCACTTTCGTGAAGAGCGGCGTCAGGTTCATGTGCTGGACCATCCCGCCCATCGACGGGTCCCGGAGCATGTCCGTGTGCATCCGGGCGCGCACGTCGTCCGCCGCCTTGAGCGCATCGGCCCGCCGTCCCTCCATCGACGCAGAGGTGACGAAAAAATGAATGTTGTGCGGGTAGTAGCCGACCTGATACGTCATGTTGCCCGCGACCGCATCGCCCGCGAAGTAGGCCTCGTCGGCCCTGATCGCGTCCTGGTTCGCGACCGAGGCCTCGTGGTAGCGTCCAACCCGAAGGTAGATGTGCGCCGGCATGTGCACGAGATGTCCGGCCCCCGGCACCAGCGCGGGAAGCTTGTCGGCGTACTCCTCGGCACGGCCTGGATTCGGGGACGCTTCAACCGCATGAATATAGAAATGAATCGCACCGGGATGATCGGGCTTCCGTGACAAGACCGACTCGAGCGTCGCGAGCACTTCCGGCGTGAGCTCCCGCGGACTGCCGTCGAGGTTCCAGTAGTTCCAGGGAGAGGTATCCATGAGCGACTGCGCGAACAGTGTCGCCGCGTCGAGATCGTCTGGAAACCGCTTCGCCAGGTCGCGCATCGCACCGGCGTAATCACGATCGAGCGGAGCGCGCTCCGCCTTGGGATCGGGCACGTATCGCCTGGCCAGCGCTTCAATGTACGCACGCTCCTTGTCAGACGCGCCGCTCATCTTGCTGCGGGCCTGCCCGATGGCCCGAAACGCCTCTGTCGCCGCTTCCTCCGTAATGGGCGCATTGATGTTCGGGCCCAACGCGAAGGCCACCCCCCAATCGCACATCGCACATGCCGGATCGAGCGCGGCCGCCTGCCGGAACGCGCGAATGGCCTCGGCGTGGTTGAACGCGTAGGAAAGCGTCAGCCCCTGATCGAAGTATTTCTGGGCTTCTGGTGAGGACGTCGTGACGGGAAAATGGTGGTTCCCCAGATTGTCATAGAGCGGCGCCTTCGGTCCGGCCGAGCGCGCCGGTTGGGTCGAGCAAGCGGTTAGCGATGCGGCCGCAGCCAACGCGACAATGCGGTGCAAGCGGATCCGGCGCAAGCCTGTCTGATATAAGCCGGTCATGGCATCGACTCCCCCTTCGCGATGAAACCTGAGCTCCATAGATGTTGCCGCCGGTCGAGGGTTTCTGACAAGGGGAGAGGCTGTACGTGAAAGGACCGGGGCACGCCGCGGCGCGCCCCGGTTCATCGTGTCGTCGGTGTTGTCGCTCTTACCAGCGCGGCTCGGAGCGCCGGCGCGGCCCCCCGCGATCGGATCTGCCCGCCGCCAAACCCGCCGGAGCGGGCTTCCTGCGGCCGCGCCTCATTGACGGTCAGGCTGCGGCCTCCGAATTCCTTCTCGTTGAACTGGTCGATTGCGGCCTGGGCCTCCGCTTCCGACGCCATCTCAACGAAGGCGAACCCGCGGGCTCGTCCCGTCGCCATGTCACGCATCACGCGCACGGTTTCCACGGTCCCGGCCTGGCCAAACAGCGTCTGGAGGTCCGTTTCCGCGGTTTCGTACGCGAGATTGCCGACATACAGTTTCTTATTCATCTTCTCGACTCCTGCGTTCCCTGGCGCACTCGCGCCGGCATGGGCGGCTGAAAGGAAACTCGGTCCGGAGCGCTAATCGCTCTGGCTCGACGGACACACATGAGGAGCGAGGCACTACTGCTCGGTCGGCTCTGGGTGCGGGTAAACCGGCGGGCTAAGCTTCCAAGAGTCAAGAGCATAGCACGGTTTGGGAGTATACTTGGGCTGTCCGCTTTTCTGAGCTCTGCGGCCGCTCCGGCCATCAGCCCTCACCAAAGCAAGATCCGGGAGGGCACGTTGCCGATTTATTTGTGCGTCTGTCGTTTCGCGCCGCGCGCGAATTCTACGACCTGCGCGTGTCGCTTGCCCGGCGGCTCGCTTTGACGCGGCGTCCTCCCGCGATCGGGGCCTTCGAGTTCGTCGTACTTTCCGCCTTGCGAGCCGCTCAGTTGATGCGCGGATGCATTCCGAAAGTGGAACGCGCGCACAAGCTCACGACGACCGCCCAGTGGGAGGTCGCCTCCGGCAAGATCGTGAACATCTACGATGCCAGTCTCGCGCCGCGGTCGCTCGTTGCGGCGACAGACCCCGAGCCGGCGCTCGTCTCGGTTTAGTTCTGGGAACTGGCGACGGTCTCGCTCGCCAGAAAGGCGACGAGATCGCGATTCTCCGGAAAGTCGCGGAGCAGCTTCTGGGCGATTTGAACAGCTTCGGTGATGTTCCGTTCACGCACCTGCATGTCCCACAGCGAAAACTCAGCTTCGGCCCGGACATAGAACTCTGATTCGGTGTTGGCCGCCTCGCGGACCGCGATCAGCGCCCGCTTCCGGCTGCCGCCGCCGAGGACCCAGCGCGTTCCCCTCGGCATCCTGGTGTCCACGATGTAGTCAATCCAGGCACGCGCGATGCGACCTCGCACATGCTGGGGATTGACCTTGAGCACGGCGTCGAGCGATCGTCTCGCCTCCCAATACTCGTCCCAACCGGTCTTGCGGCCGAGCGTCCCGAGGTGAAGCCACACGTAGTTCAGATCGAGCTTGCCAAGGAAAAACAGGGCCGATTCGTCCTGGGGATCCGCAGCCAACCTTCGGCGCGCCACCGCCTGGCCGCTGGCGGTGTCCTCGAGAAACGCGGTCATCCACTGGGAGCATGGCGCGCACACCTTGAAGTCTTTCTGCTTGTCTCGAGAACGCCCCAGCGCATTCTTCAGCTGGAAGAGCAAGGCTGACGCGCGGAGCTCGTGCGCGGCGAGATCTTCGGGATCCGACGTTCGCAGCTCGAGAGTCTGCGCGGCGGCGGTGTCGTAGCGAGCGTTGTAAAACTCGCGTTGCGCGTCGGAGAGCGTAAGGCCACCGGCCGGCGTTTCGGCGCTCTTGACCAAGGTTCCGCAGGTGACGAAGCCGACTGCGACGACGACAGCACAAGACGTGGTTCGCATGTCTGGCTCCTATTTGGGATTAAGATTGGTGAACGACTTGCCGAACCTGGAGAACGCCGCGGCTGTCTTCACCGCGGCATACCGCGAGCGAGATGAGATGGCGAGGCCCGCCTCAGCCGCGACCCGCCATGGCGCATCTCGTGACGGGACGTCGAGTGCGCCACCAGGAGCACCGGCTGGCGGGGCGCCCAGACTGAGATGCGTCAGAGAAATCGTAGGCAGCGGCTGCGGGTCGACCACCGGACTCGCCTCTTCTTCTACCGGCGGCGGGAGAGCGGACGCGGTCGGGGAATCCTGTTGAAGGGGGCGTAGATGGCTCGGGCCGAACCTGGCCGGTCCTCGCGGCTGCACATTCCCCCGATCCGGTGCGGCCGGTGCGGTGACGGACACAGGCGCCTCCGGCACCGCGACACGGGACGCTTGGATGCCGGCTCCGGTTGCCGCCGGCGTGGCGGTCTGGGGGGCACGAGCCCCGGTGACGCCTACCAGCGGCATGGCCACGCATGCGACGACCAGCGCGAGCACGGAAGGCAGAGCAAGGAGGAACGTGGCCCGGGAGGGCACCACCGACACGCGGCGCCGGGAATCGAGGAGCGCGGCCACCCGGATCGACAGCTGCGAGCTTGAAACCAGGGCGCCCGGTGCGAGAGTCCTTGGGTGCGATGTGACGCCGGACGCCAGCTTGACGAGGCATTGCGCGTAGCGGGTGCGCGCTCCGGCGTAGGTGACGACCCAGTCGTCGCAGGCGACTTCGCGATCGATCGTCAAGGCGCGGTCGAGCCACCAGACGGCAGGGTGCAGGCCCGCGACGGCCGAAATCATCCGCTGCGCCACGATCGCCAGATCGTCCCGGCGCTGGATGTGCGCGTATTCGTGAAGCACGATCTGATCGAGCTCTTCGTCGGTCAGGCGATCGATCGCATCAGGCGCCACGGCGATCAGCGGCGTCTTGAGACCGAGCACGGCCGCGCAGTACACGTCCGGCGAAGTGACGAGCGCCGCCAGGCGGCCACGCTGCCCCATCGTCGTCCACATCGCGAGGCGCGCCTCCCGATCGCGCGGGAACACACCCGCCGACTGCTTGGTCCGCTGCAGGCGCACCAAGGCGACACCGACCCGCACCAGATGCACCAGGGTCCATGCGGCCCAGATCGCCACGGCCAGGGCCGCCCAGCGGTTCCAGAGCACTTCCACCGTCACGAAGGGATCGGGCCGCGCGGCGGCGGCCAGCAGCGAGGTCCGCGAGGTTGCGTCGAGATCGGCGAGCAGATAGGCGACCGGCATCAGCGTCAGGCCGATCATCGTGACCCACCAGATGCGCTCGCGGGTGGCGGCAGTCATCGTGCCGTGAGCGCGAACGCCGAGTGCGACGATGGCCGTCACGGCCATTCCCTGCACCAGCCAGTTCAGCAACACGTGCATGAGGTGCCCCGCGTCAGGCCTCGGAGATCAGTCGCTTGAGCCGCTCGATCTCCTCCGGATCGAGCCGCTCGTCGCGCAGGACGTCGAGCACGACCTGGCTCGGCGAATTATCGAACAACGCTTTGATGAGATGTCCGAGCGCTCGCCGGCGGGCGGTGCTCTGCTCGATCAGCGGTCGGTAGACGAAGGCGCGGCCGACCTGATCGTGACCGACGTAGCCCTTCGCCTCGAGAATGCGCAGCATGGTCTGGACGGTGTTGTAGGCGACAGCGTGTCGGCGCGGCAGCGCCGCGACGACGTCGCCCACCGTCGCGCGCTCCTTTTTCCAGAGCACGTTCATGAGGCGGCTTTCACCATCGGTCAGGGTCGGAGAACGCTTGCGCGCCATGATGTCCTAAACAATTCGGAGTTCAGACCTCCGAGTATAATCGCGCGGCACAGGTCGGTCAACTAAAGAATTAGGAGAACGAGATTTTTCTCGGCTCGTCCCGAAATCGCTGGCAATCGCAGGCAGGGACGCGCTACTCTGCTAGCGCGCGAATCGCACGCGTCACGGAGAACACACACACATGAGGGTACACCTCGTTAATCCAAGCTCGCTGTCGTTCGGCGTCGGCGTCATCACGCCGCGTTGGCTCTATGTCCTCGCCGCCGCGACACCCGAGATCTACGGCGATCCGCTGGTGACCGACGAGACCCTCAGCCCGCTGGATCCCGGCACCATCGAGCAGGGTGATGTCGTCGGCATCGGCATTCACACCGGCAACGCCCTGCGTGGCTACGAGATCGGCGCGCTCGCGCGCCGACGCGGCGCCACGGTCGTGTTTGGCGGCATTCATGCCACGCTGTACCCGGACGAGGCTCACGACATGGGCTCGGCGCACGCGGTCGTCAAGGGTGACGGCGACGTGGTCTGGAAAACAGTGCTGGCCGATTGCGTCGCGGGCGCACCACAGCGGGTCTACGAGGCCGGCCGGATCGAGGCGGACGAATTCCTTCCGGCGCGGTGGTCGCTGCTTCCCCGCGATCGATACATGTGGGCATCGGTCCAGACGGTGCGCGGCTGCCCGAAGCACTGCTCGTTCTGTTCGGTCTGGCGAACCGACGGCCAGCGGCCCCGGCAGCGGCGGCTGCAGGCGGTACTCGACGAAGTCGTGGAGCTGCGACGGAAGGGCTTCCGTTTCATCGCCCTGGCCGACGACAACTTCTATCCGGTGACGCTGACCGACCTGCGGATGGCGGCCCGCCGTAAAGATTCCAGCCGGCTCGACGAGCTGACGGCGATCCGCTCGGAACGATTCGCGCTCATGGCCGGGCTCGCCCAGTTGCCGAAGGACATGGTGTTCTTCACGCAGATCACGATGGAAGCGGCCGAGGATCCCGAGTTTCTCGAAGCGATGCGGCGCGCGAACATCAAAGGCGCGCTGGTGGGTGTGGAAGCGGTGACGTCGGAGGGATTGAAGGACGTCTACAAGGACTTCAACGCGAGCGGCGAGCACCTCGTCGAGTGCCTCCAGGCCTTCCGCACGCACGGCGTGCACGTGCTGGGGTCGTTCATCTTCGGCCTTCCGAGCGACCGGCCCGAAACGTTCGACCTGACGGCGGAGGTCGCCGCCCGCGCGGGAATCACGTTCGCCCAGTTCGTGCTGCTGACCCCGTTTCCCGGCACGGTCGACTTTGCGGCGTGGGAAGAGACAATGCAGACCGATCCGACGCGCGTCAATGGCATTCCGTTGACCCGCCACTGGTTGATCCCGCAGAGCAACCGGCCGCATGTCTATGTCTCCCATCCGCTCATGTCACCGGACGAAATCCGGCAACGGACACAAGCGGTATGGGATCGTTTTTACGGATTAGGCGAGATCTGGAAACGCTCCCGGTGCGTCCAGTCACTGAAGTCGCGGCTGGCCTTCGTCTTGATCTCGAAGCTGTACCGACAGATGTACGCCAATACCGGAATCACGACCGACAGCGCCCGCATCAACCGGTCGGCGATGTGGGCGCGCTGGATCGCCAAGCCCTGCCAGCGGCTGTTTTCGGCGCCGCCGTTGCCCGATCTCCAAAGCCCCTCGCCCTCGACCTATAGCTAAGGCTAGGGCGACCCGGCAATCAAACGCTACTCCTCAGGCGAGTCGGACGTTCTCACCGCGCGGCCCTTTCGGCCCCTGGCCGCGTTCGAATGTCACCGCTTGTCCTTCGCGCAGATCGTCGAAGGCGGTCTGATTGCAGGCTGACTGATGGAAGAAATACTCGTTGCCGTCGGCTGCCAGAATAAAGCCGAAGCCCTTCTCGCTGACAAGCCGCTTGATCGTGCCGTTCATGGACGCCATGCTGTCTCCTTTGGGTGAGTCGAGCTGAACCGAGCTTACGCGGGGGCGACCGAGGTCTGCCGGCAATCGTCGCACCGCAGGTAGAGGACGGGGAAGGTTTCGGACCGGCCGATCAGCCGCGCGTTCGATCGTCCGCACCGCGGGCATGTTTCTCGATCCGACGAGCTCTTTTCAGCCGCGCTGCGGCGCGGCTGTCGCGGCCTGTTGCCGTTTTCTACAGTCATCGACACCTCGGCTTTCGGAGGACGTGTGGCGCGTAGAGGTCGAAGTTGTTTCAGATGCGTTCCTGTGTGTGCGCCGAAGACCGGTCGGCGCTACGATCAACGCAGGCTGGCTCAGTTCCGGTGTGAACGAATAGTATACACCGGGATGGGCCAGGCGTCCGTCCCTATTTGCTGGGGTGCGACCCGCGGCGGTCGCGTGCGCGCGGAACGTGCAGCCTGACCCGCTGAGCCTTCGAGGCCACCCCAGCCTTAACTCGTCCCCGGTTCGCAGCTCTGTCGGAACAGGGCAGAACACCCAATTGGCGGTAAAGACGATAATCAGGACTGAAGGGATACTCGTGGCGGGACTCCTCATGCAGGCACTCTACCCATCGGCCATGGCGCTCGTGTTGGCTCTCATATTTTCCGCATGTTCGAATGATTCGGCGACCGATCCCGTCGCGCCCCCGCCATCTCCCGCTTCAGCGCCGGCGGTCGTCACCGGCAGGGTTCCTGTCCTCACCAGCGGGACCCCGGCTGTGGTAATCCTCGAACCTCGGCACACCGATCACGTGCCTGCGCCGAGCGGCATGCCGGTGATGGATCAGGTGGCCCGTAGCTTCATTCCTCCCATTCTCTTCGTCAGGACAGATCACGCCGCTGAATTCCGCAACAGCGACGACGAGCTTCATAACATCAATGTGCGGGATGGAGTGACGCATCAGCAGACCTTCAACGTCGCGGTGCCGACCGGCGAGCTGTACCGCTATACGTTCAAGGGCACCGGGGTGTATGACGTGAGCTGCGACATTCATGCTGGCATGTCGGCTCAGATCGTGGCGACCTCAACTCCGTACGCTACCCTGGCCGATCCGGAAGGGCGTTTTTCGTTCCCCGATGTCGTGCCGGGCACCTATACGCTTACGGTGTACGCCGGCATTCGAACCATCGAGCGGACGGTCGAGGTGACCGGTGCACGCACGGAGGTCGATGCGATCGAGCCTTAGCGGTCGTGACGTCTAGTGGACGACCTGGTCGTTCTCGTCCTCCGGCTCGAGGTGGGGAATCTCGAGCGCCCTCACAGCGTCGAGCGCCAGAGCCAGTGCCTCATCAGCATGGCGCACGCCCTCCTTGTTTTGTAGATCCTCACGGACCTGTCGGAGGGCACGGAGTACCCGGGCCCGATCGAACCGCTGACCCTGACAGTGTTCGCAGTAGTTCATCGCCTGGAAGGCCTTTCGGTCTGATGAGGCTGCGCACCAGTCGTGCGCCGCGGAAAACAGTATGACCGGGACATCGGGTTCACCCTTGGCAAGACCCCGCCGCGTGTCGGTCCCGCGCGAACCCTCGGCGCCGTGGTGCGCTCCGCGTCAGGACGCGACGACTTTTCCGCGTTCGCTGCCAGTTGCTCCTCGCGGCGCAGGCTCGTTCGGGACGGGTGCGCTCGGCCCAGATGCTCGCCGTTCCGGGCTGAGCGGCGTTTCGATGACGAGATAACCGGTGGCACGGAGTCGGTGCGGTCAGCCAGCGAATTGCACGATTTCCTCCTCAGTGTAGCCGATTTCACGCAGCACCTCGCGCGTGTGCTCGCCGAGTAGCGGCGCACGCCGCCCGACGACGGGCGGCGTCGCCGACATCTTCAGCGGCGACCCCAGTGTGCGGATATGTCCGAGGGTGGGGTGATCGGTGTCCACCACCATGTCGCGTGCGCGGATGTGGGGATCGGCGAACACCTGGTCGTATGTGTTGATCGGCCCGCATGGAAGCGCGTTGGCCTCGAAAAGCGCAATCCAGTGGCTCCGAGGCTTCTCCACCGTGATCGATTCGATCAAGCTCCCGAGCGCGGCGCGGTTGCGGACTCGTCTGGTATCGTCGGCGTAGTCGGGATCGGCCGCCCACTCCGGATGCCCGAGAAGTTCGCACAAGCGTTGAAACAGGCGGTCGTTGGCGGCGGCGAGCGTCATGTATCCGTCAGCGCACCGGATGGCCTGGTAAGGCGCGCTCATCCGGTGGGCCGACCCCATCGGCTGCGGTACGCCGCGGCCGGCGAAATATTCAGAGGCTTCCCACACGGACAGCGCGACGCCGGCTTCGACGAGCGACGTGTCAATCGACTGCCCCTGGCCCGTGCGCGTCCGGTAATACAGCGCCGCCAGGATCGCGGACAGCGCGAAAAGACCGGCGCCGAGGTCGGTGAGCGGCACGCCGACCTTGACCGGGGGCCCGCCGGGATGCCCGGTAATCGACATCAGGCCGGAAACGCCTTGCGCTACGAGGTCGAAGCCGCCCTTGCCCGAATCGGGGCCGGTCTGGCCGTAGCCGGAGATCGACACGAAAATCAGCCCGGGATGGTCCTTGGCCAGCGGGCCGTAGTCGAGACCGAAGCTCCGCATCACGCCCGGGCGGTAGTTCTCGATCACGACGTCGGCGCGACGCGCCAGCCGGCGAAACGCCTCCTGGCCGAGCGGGGTCTTCAGGTTCAGCACGATCCCGCGCTTGCCGCGGTTGACGGCATTGAAGCTCGGGCTGTCGTTCCCCGTCGCGCCGGACATCCGGCGCGTGGAATCGCCTCCCGGCGGTTCTACCTTGATCACGTCCGCGCCCATGTCGCATAGTTGCATCGCGCAAAAGGGGCCCGCCATCAACTGCGTGACGTCCAACACCCGGATTCCCTCGAGCGCGGTTGCCGTCACACCCTTCCCTTCCCTCAGAGGAGCGCTCACGTGTCCACCTCGCGCACGCTGTTTACAATCGACGGCGCCATCGCGTTTCTGACGTTCAACCGTCCCGAAGCCCGCAACGCGATGACGTGGGATATGTACGAAGCGCTGCTCGAGGCCTGCGATCGCGTGGACCGGACGGAGGCGGTGCGGGTGTTCGTCCTGCGGGGCGAGGGCAAGGCGTTCATCGCCGGCACGGATATCAGTCTGTTCTCACGTTTCGCGTCACGCGAGGACGCCCTCGCGTACGAGCGACGCATCGACCACGTCATCGATCGGCTCGAGCGCGTGTCGGCCGCCACCCTTGCTCGGGTCCACGGGGTCGCCGCAGGCGGCGGCTGCGCCATCGCGCTCGCGTGCGATCTCCGCGTCTGCACCGCCGACGCACAATTCGGGATACCGATTGCGAGAACGCTCGGCAACTGCCTCTCGGCGGCGAATTACGCACGTCTCCTCGACATGATCGGGCCTTCCCGCGTCAAGGACCTGCTCTTCACGGGCCGGCTGATCGGCGCCACGGAAGCCGCATCGCTCGGGCTGGTCACCCGCATGGCCGATCCCTCGACCATCGACGAGGCGGTGCTCGAACTCGCGGCAACCATCGCCGCAAACGCCCCGCTGACGATTCGGGCCACCAAGGAAGCCGTGCGCCGGATTCAGGCCAGCCGTCGCATCGAGGCTGCCGAGGCGGACGACCTCGTCGCGATGTGTTATTCGAGCGACGACTTCAAGGAGGGCGTGGCGGCGTTCCTTGCCAAGCGTCCGCCGTCGTTCAAAGGACGCTGAACGCTCCGCCTTGCCTGACGTCACGTCAACAGGCTGTCCATCGCGGCGTTCAGGCCGCCGCGCTGGACCGGCACCCCGGCCACCGACAATCCCATCTCCACACCCGCCAACGTGCCCGCCAGCATCAGTTCGTTGAAGTCCCCGAGGTGGCCGATCCGAAACACGCGGCTCTTCAACCGGCCGAGACCGGCGCCGAGCGAGAGGTTGAATCGTTCGAGGGTGACCTTTCTGAACCGGTCGGCATCGTGTCCCTCGGGCATCACGACGGCGGTCACGACCGGGCTGTACTCTTCTTTGCACCGGCACAGGACCTCCAGGCCCCACGCGCGGACCGCTGTTCGCGTCGCCTCGGCCAGGCGGCGATGCCTGGCAAAGACATTGTCGAGCCCCTCTTCGTCCAGCATGCGGAGGGCTTCGCCCAAGCCGTACAGCAGATTGGTGGCGGGCGTGAACGGGAAGAAGCCGGTCTGATTCGCGTTGATCATCGGCTCCCATGCCCAGTAGGACTTCGGCAGCCGGGCGGAGCGCGAGGCCGCAAGTGCCTTTTCACTGATGGCGTTGAAGCTCAGGCCCGGCGGCAGCATGAGTCCCTTCTGTGAGCCCGTCAGCGTCACATCGAGACCCCATTCGTCGTGGCGCAGGTCGATCGAAGCGAGCGAGGAAACCGCATCGACCAGCAGGAGCGCCGGATGCCGGGCCCGATCGATCGCCTTCCGGATCTCGGGCAGCCGGCTGGTGGCGCCCGTCGACGTCTCGTTGTGCACGACGAGGACCGCCCGCAGCTTGTGATCCCGATCCTCGGACAGTTTCGCTTCGACGATCGCGGGATCAACGCCGCTGCCCCACTCAAGGGGAACCAGATCGACGTCGAGGCCGAGTCGCCTGGCCACCTCGGACCAGAGCTTGGCGAACTCGCCGTTCTCGAACGCGAGGACCTTGTCGCCGGGCGAGAGGGTGTTGACCAGAGACGCTTCCCAGGCGCCGGTGCCCGAGGCCGGAAAGATGACGACCGGCCCGGACGTCTTGAAGACGGCTTTGACACCGTTGAGCACCTCGCAGCCGAGCGATGCGAATTCAGCGCTCCGATGGTCGATGGTCGGCCGGGCCAACGCACGCAGGACGCGATCGGGAACATTGGTCGGGCCGGGGACCTGAAGGAAATGACGTCCGCTCTGATACATGATCCATCATCGTAATACCTTCTGCTCGCCGCGCACAATTCGTGCGGTCCGGGGAGCCGCAGAGGGGGCCTCTCCCGCGACTGGAACCGCTCACCGTATAATCAGCCCGATCCCAAATGCATCCAGTTCCCATCGAACGGGCCCCAGCGGTACCCCAGGCTCACATCCGCTCGCTCGACGGCGAAGCGCTGCGCCGCGATTTGGACGCCGTCATCGAAGGCGAGGTGCGGTTCGACAAGATCTCACGTGCGCTGTACTCCACCGATGCCAGCGTGTACCGGATCGAGCCGGTGGGCGTCGTGGTCGCGAAATCGCGGGCAGACGTCATTCGCGCCGTCCAGATATGCCGCAAGCATCGCTGTCCTCTGACCATGCGTGGAGGAGGCACGTCGCAGGCGGGCCAGACGATCGGCGCCGGCCTTCAGGTGGACACAGCCAAGTACTTCAATCGCCTGCTGGAAGTGAACGTCGCTGAGCGCTGGGCTCGCGTGGAGCCGGGCATCGTACTGGACGAGTTGAACGCCTCGCTTCGTCCCCACGGTCTCAGATTCGCTCCCGACATCTCGACCGCCAATCGCGCCACGCTCGGCGGCATGATGGCGAACAACTCGAGCGGCGCGCGATCGGTGTACTACGGCAAGACGATCGACCATGTGATTGCGCAGCAGGTGGTGCTGTCCGACGGGTCGGTGGCGCACTTCCGGGCGCTCGATCCGGGCGAGCTCGAACTGGCGTGCGCCGGCGATTCGCTCGAGGCGGCCTGTTACCGGGAGGTCCGGCGAATCGCGGCAGCGTCGGCGGCCGAGATCGAGCGGCGGTACCCCAAGATTCTGCGCCGCGTCGGCGGCTACAATCTCGACGCCTTCGTCCGGCCCGGCGAGCCGTTCAACATGGCGAAGCTGATGGTGGGGTCGGAGGGCACGCTGGGCGTCGTCGTCGAAGCGACGGTCAACCTCGTCCCGCTGCCGAAATTCAAGGCCGTCCTGGCGATTCAGTTCGCCGATCTGCTGGAGGCGCTCGAGGCGGCGCCCGCCATTCTCGCGCACAAGCCGTCGGCCGTCGAGGTGATGGATGGATCGATCCTCGACAACACGAAACAGAGTCCGGCGCTCGATCGTCTCCGCCGTTCCTTCATCGAGGGCGAGCCCGGGGCGCTGCTCTGCGTCGAGTTCTACGCCGATCGCGCCGAGGATCTGCCGCCGCGCCTCGAGCGGCTCGAACGCGATCTGGCGGCGCATAAATGGGGGTATCGCTATCACCATGCGCTCGAACCGGCGGCGCAGGCGAAGATATGGGGACTGCGCGAAGCGGCGCTCGGCCTGTCGATGGCGGTGAAGGAAGACGCCAAGTCGATCTCATTCGTGGAAGACACGGCCGTCGCGCCGGAGAGACTGCGCGACTACATCGAACGGTTCCTGGCGATTGTCCGGTCGCATGGAACGACGGCTGGCGTCTATGCCCATGCCTCTGTCGGCTGCCTCCACGTTCGGCCGGTGGTCAACCTCAAGACTGAGGAAGGCGTCCGGATGTTCGAGTCGATCTCGCGCGACGTCGCCGATCTCGTGCTGGAATTCGGTGGCGCGCTGTCGGGCGAGCACGGCGACGGTCTGGTGCGCAGCCCGTTCATGGAGAAGATGTTCGGGCCGGTGCTGTACGACGCCTTCCGGGCCGTCAAACGCGCGTTCGATCCCGAAGGGATCCTCAACCCCGGCAAGATCGTCGACGCGCCTCCCCAGACGGATAACCTCCGGTTCGGCGCGGGATATCGCACACCACGGCCCGAGACGTTCTTCGATTACTCCGATTTCGGCGGAATGGGCGGCGCGGTCGACATGTGCAGCGGTCTCGGGGTGTGCCGCAAGACCCTCGACGGCACCATGTGCCCGTCGTACATGGCCACGCGCGAGGAGGCGGATTCGACGCGCGGGCGCGCCAACGTACTGCGGCTGGCGATGGCCGGCCGCCTGGGCGAATCCGGCCTCGGCGACGAAGGGGTGCATTCGGTGCTCGAGCTGTGCCTCGAATGCCGCGCATGCAAAGCCGAATGCCCGGTTGGCGTCGACGTTGCGCGCTTCAAGAGCGAGTTCCTCGCCGATTATTGGAAACGTCATGGTACCTCGGCGCGTGCTCGCGTGCTGGGGCACGTCCACGAGATGGCGCGCTGGGGCAGCCGCCTGGCCCCGCTGTCCAACTGGATCGCGCAGAGCGCGCCCGTCCGTTGGGCCAACGAGCAGGTGCTCGGCCTGGACCGGAGGCGAAAGCCGCCCTCGTGGGCGCGCGAAACATTTGCGCGGCTGTTCGAGGCGCGCCGGCCACGCCGGCGTGCCGGGGGCGAAGGTCGTGGGCGCGACTCGTCGCCGCCCGTGCTGATCTTCAACGACACCTTCACGAACTACTACAATCCCGCGGTTGGCATCGCGGGCGCGGACGTCCTCGACGCGGCGGGCATCGCGTCCGCTTTGGCGCCGAACGTCTGCTGCGGCCGTCCGCTGATTTCGCAGGGGCTGCTGAAGGAGGCGCGCGAACGGGCCGCGGCCAACACCGCCCGGCTGTATCCGCTGGCCGCCGCGGGCGCGCAGATTGTCTTCTTCGAGCCAAGCTGCCTGTCGGCGCTGCGGGAGGACGTTCCGTCGTTGCTCAGGGGGGAACAGCAGCGCCAGGCGCAGCGCGTGAGCGAGGCCTGCGTGCTGTTCGAGAAGCTGCTCGAGGACGAATGGCAGGCAGGACGCGCCAGCCTGCCGGTCCGCAGCGGGCCGGCGACGATCCTGCTCCACGGCCACTGCCACCAGAAATCCATGGGTCTGCTGCCGCCCGCGGTCGCGTTGTTGTCGCGCATCCCGGGAAGCTCGGTCGTCGATCTGGACGCGGGTTGCTGCGGCATGGCCGGATCGTTTGGATACGCGCGGGAACACTTCGAGGTATCCCGGACGATCGGCGAGCGGCGGCTGCTGCCGGCGGCGCGAGCGCAGCGCGGCGATTCGGTGCTCGTCGCAAGCGGAGTATCGTGCCGTCATCAGGTTGAGGATTTCGCCGCGACGAGAGCCCTGCACCCCGCAGAGCTGCTCCGTTCACTTCTGCAGGAGCCTTCATGAGCCTCGCTGTCCTGTCTGTCTGCGCGCTTGCCTTGGCTATCGTCGTGAGTTGCGTGACCACGCTGAACGTCGGGGTGCTCGCGTTGGCGCTCGCCTGGGTCATCGGGGTGTACTTTGGCGGTATGCCGGTCAACTCGGTGATGGCAGGGTTTCCGACCGCGCTGTTCCTGACGTTGACCGGCATGACGCTGCTCTTCACCCTCGCGCAGTGCAACGGGACGCTGGACCGGCTGGCCCACCACGCGGTCCGGCCGTGCCGCGGCAACCGCGGTGCGATCCCAATCATGTTCTTCGTACTCGCCGCGATACTGGCGTCGCTCGGCCCGGGCAACATTGCCACCGCGGCGATTCTGGCGCCGATGGCCATGGCCACTGCCGTCCGCGCGGGGATCCCGCTGTTTCTGATGGCGATCATGGTTGGCAACGGCTCCAACGCCGGGTCGCTCTCGCCGTTCGCGCCTACAGGCATCATCGTGAACGGGCTCATGGCGCGAACCGGAATGGCCGGCTTCGAGATGCCCACCTATCTCTACAACCTGGGAGCACACGCGATCGTGGCCTTCGGCGGCTATTTCCTGTTGGGCGGTCTGAAGCTGTTTGCACGAAGCTCGACGGTCGAGGCGGTCGAGATGGACCCCACGCCGGCGGCCGACATCACGTTCCGCACCCGGCACTGGATCACGTTGACGGTGATCGCCGTGCTCATCCTGAGCGTCCTGTTCTTCGAGGTCAACGTCGGGATGGGTGCGTTCATGGCGTCCGTCGTGCTGGTGCTGCTGCGCTCGGGAGATGATGGAGAGGCGGTCAAGCGGATGCCGTGGCGGGTCATCGTGATGGTGTGCGGGGTGACCGTGCTCATCGCCCTGCTGGAGAAGGCTCAAGGCATCGACCTGCTCGTCTCCCTTGTCACGAAGGTCGCAAACGGCCAGACCGTAACGGCCGTCGTCGCCTTCCTCACCGGCATCATTTCGGTCTACAGCAGCACCTCCGGCGTTGTGCTGCCGGCATTTCTGCCGATGGTGCCCGGCCTTGCACAGCAACTGGGGGCGGATCCGGTGGCGATCGCGTCATCGATGAACGTGGGTGGCCACCTTGTCGACGTCTCGCCGCTCTCGACCATCGGCGCCTTGTGTCTGGCCGGCGCGCCAATCGAGGAGGCGCGAGCGCTCTTCAACAAGCTTCTCGTGTGGGGCCTCTCGATGTGTGTCGTCGGCGCGATGCTTTGCTATCTGGTCTTTTGACGAGATTGGGGTCGCTGCGCTAGATGACTTTCAAGCCGGAATTCCCAAGTCTGACATCGGAGTCCGGCTAACGCTCGACACCACGGACGTACATCGTTAGATGGACTCGGGGCGTGGGCGTAGCGTAGAGTCCGCCTTGAGGCGGACTTGAGCTTCAGGTTCAGGTTTCCGACCCTGAGACTTGAAACTTGAGACTCGAGACTTTCCTGCTATTTGCCAATCCACTGCAGAAGTCCGAGTGTCAGCCACGGCACATATGTGATGAGCAGCACGCCGAGGCCGAGAATCGCGAGCATCGGTAGCGTCGCGCGCGCGACCTCCAGCAGCGGGCGCTTGAAGCGATACGACGCGAGAAACAGATTCAGCCCCACCGGGGGCGTCAGGTACCCGAGCTCGAGATTGGCGATGAAGATGATCCCGAGGTGCACCGGGTGGACGCCGAACGCGACCCCGAGCGGCACGATCAGCGGGACGACGACGACGATCGCCGAGAAGATGTCCATCAGGCAGCCGACCACGAGCAGGAAGAGGTTGAGGCCCAGCAGGAACGTGAACTGCGAATCGATGTGGCCGCGCGTCCACTCGAGCAGCCGCATCGGCACCTGCGCGCTGACGAGGTAGTTCGTCAACCCCACCGCCACTCCCAGAATCATCAGGACGCCGCCGACCACGGCGATACACTCGGCGAACACGCGAAGCAGGTCGCGCCGGATCGTCAAGTCACGGTGAATCACGCTCTGCACGACGAGCGCGTAGAGCGCCGCCAGCGCCGCGGCTTCAACGGTCGTCGCCAGGCCGCTGAAGAGCGCGGCAAGCACGACCACCGGCATCGCCAGCTCCCACGCCGCTTCGCGGAGCGCGGCCCATCCTTCCCCGATGCTGAACGGCGCGCGGCCCGCTCGTGTGACGATTCCTTCGCGCACACCCCACGCCGCAGCGAGCGAGGTCAGCAGTACGCCCGGTAACACTCCGGCAATGAAGAGGTCTTCGATCGGCAGCTGCGCGACGATGCCGTAGAGAATGAGCGGCAGCGCCGGCGGCAGCAGCAGGCCGAGCGAGCCGGACGCCGTCAACAACCCGATCGCGAAGCGTTCACGGTAGCCGTCGCGAACGAGCGCGGGAAACAGCAGCCCGCCGAGCGCAAGGATCGTCACGCCCGAGCCACCGGTGAACACCGTGAAGAACGTGCAGAGAAGCGCGCACACCACAGCCGTTCCGCCCGGGATCCAGCCGAACCAGGCGCGGAACACGCGAAGCAGCCGCGCGGGCGCCCGGCCTTCCGCGAGCAGAAATCCCGCCAGCGTGAACAGCGGAATGGCAGGGAGCGTCGGCGAGACGCTCAGGGCGTAGGTCTCGATGAGGACGACCGCCGGCGTCACGCCGTCGATCATGAACAGGACGACGGCGGCTCCGCCGAGAATCGCGAAGATGGGCGCGCCGAGCGCCCCCGCGAGAATGACGATCGCGAGCCAGAGAGCGGCCGGCTGGCCCTCGAGCAAGGCCGGCGAGCGAACGATCGCGAGCGCGGCGACCAGGCCGAGTGAGGCCAGGAGCCGGCCGGCGCGTGTCGGGCTCGCATGCCACACGAGCCGCAACGCGACCAGCAGGAATCCGACCGGAAGCACCAGCTGGGTGGTCCATACCGGGATATTCGCGCCCAGGGTCGACCCGGTCTCCCGCTCGGTGAGCACCAGCTGCACGGCGCCCCAGGCGAGCAGGCCGGCGATGCACGAGGCGACGGCGCCTGACACGATCGCAGCCGCGCGACGCCAGCGCCCCGGCGGGATGAACGTGCCGGTGGCGAGCGCGAGCAGCTTATCCTCGCGCGCCGCAATCGCCGCGCCCAGAAACGCAACCCAGAGGACGAGATGCTGAACGATGGGACCGGAAGCGGGAACCCCGACACCGAGCAGACGGCGCGCCACGATTTCGAGCAGCGGGAGCACAACCATCGCCGCAAGCGCAGCCGCGGCGACCAGATCTTCGAAGAGGCGGAGCGCGCCGCTCACCGGGACGCGCCGGCCGCCTTGCGCTCTCTGAATGCGTCGCGCTCTTTCAGGGCGAGATCGAAGATGTCGGCCGGCACCATGTCCCCGCGCATGGCCTTGGCGAGGGCATTCGCTTCGGCCTTCCATTCAGGACCTTCCGCCTTCGTCACGGTCAAGCCCTGCTTGCTCATCAACGCGACGGCGAATCTGTCCTGGTTGGGCACTTCGGCCCGCAGCCGCTTCTCTGCGGCAAGGGCGATCTCGGACATCGCGGCGCGATCGGACGGTGTTATGCGGTTCCAGGTTCGCGTCGCGATCACCGTGCCGCCGACGATCGGCGCGATCCCGATGTCGAGCATGTGAGGGGTCTGCCGGTTCCACTGGAATGCCAGCGCGGCGAGCGGCGGCGCCGGCAAGCCGTCGATCATTCCGGTGGTGAGGCCGGTCAGGATATCGGTCATCGCCATCGCGCGCGGCTGAAACCCGTTCGCCTTGTACCACTGCGTCATGCGATCGTCGCCGGCCGAGGTCCAGAGCTTCACAGCCTTGAGATCGGCCACCGTACTGACCGGTCGCTTGCTGAAAAGCTGCAACCAGCCGCCGTGCCCCCAGTGCAGCAGGACGAAGCCCTTGGCCTCCAGCCGCTGCTTGATGACTGGCGTGAGCCTGTCCATCACCGCGTTGAGCTCGTCGTACGATTCGAAGAAGAACGGCACGCTGAACACGTTGAAGGCGGGATCGATGCCCGCAAGGCCGACGGCGGTGAACGAGGCCGCCTGCAGGGCATCGAGGCGGATCTTGCGAAGCACCGTCGGCTCATCACCCTGCGAGCCCCCGCCGAACAGCGTGACCGACACGCGATCGCCGGTCGTCTGCTTCCACTCGGCGGCCATCTGCTTCAGGTTCTTGTCCCAGACCGAGCCATCCGGCACGACGGTTGCCAGTTTGATGGCGACCCCTTGTGAGTGCGAGGGCACAGGCCACGCGAGCAGTCCGAGCAACAAGAACGCCGACCACCTACACCGCGTGAACATCGCCTTCCACCATCCATTCACTACGAATGTCACGACGCACACGACGAATCTGTTGCCAACAGGACTTCATGCGTCTTCATGCTTTCGCATCTCGAAGGGCAGGGAACATGTCGTCGAGGCTATTTCGTCCGCTTGCCTGTCCAGTCGACTTCGCCCACTCCCGGAAGGGTGAGCTTGCCGGTAAACCCGTCGGCGCCGAGTTCGCCGATCATGGTGATCGCGGCGTCGCCCTGCGCCGTCGCCGCCCTGAAGTGCAGCGTCAGCGCCTTGCCGACCATCGTACCGGTTACTGGTTCGTCACCCGCCTGTCCGTTCAGCGAGCCCGTGATCTGCTCGCCAGTCTGCTTCAGGGTCGCGATGGTCGCAAACGTCGCTCCTCCCCTCATCACCATCGCGATGTCCCACTTGCCCGAGACGTCAATCGCCGGAGCCGCCGCTGGTGCGCTCGTCGTTCCACCAGCGCTGCTGCTCCCGGGCTTCCTTTTCGCAGTCCAGGGGAGTTCGCCAAGGCCGCCGACCACGAGATTGCCGGCCATGGTGTCTCCGGAGAGCTTGGCCTTCATCGCGATGTCGAGTTTGGTGCCTTGCAGGTCGAGCATTGACGACATCGTCAGGGCGTTGTTGATCAGGGTGCCCGTAAAATCGACCGCTCCCATCGGAGTGGCGACCCTGCCCTCAACCGACTCACCCACTTGCTTGAAGGTCACATCGATGGTCGCCGGCCCCTGAGGCGATTCGAATGTCACCTCCCAGGTGCCGGTGATGTCGATCTGGCCGGACACCGGCGCGGCGCCAAGCAGTGAGGACACGCGAGCAGCACGAGGGCGGAGAGCCTGGTTCCACGCATTTCCTTATCTCCCGGATCTTTCGAGAATAACATGGGAGATAATGCCCTTTGACCACGCAGACCGGCAGAGCTCCTCATATGAAGACGTGCATACTCTGGCTGTCAGAACTCCTCATTATGAAGAAGTCCATACCCTGGCTTTGGCTCACGCTGACAGCGGTCCCGGCCCTCGTCGCCGCCTCGGTTCAGGTGACGCCCCAGCCACCGGCGGAGCGAGATTTTCTCTCCCGAATCAGGCGGCTGACGGTCGAAGGGCGCCGGGCCGGCGAGGGCTACTGGTCGCCGGACGGCAAGCGTCTTGTCTTCCAGAGCGAGCGCGAACCGGGCAATCCGTTCTACCAGATTTACGTGCTCGAGATGGCAACCGGTGATGTGAAGCGGATCTCGCCTGGCATCGGCAAGACGACGTGCCCGTTTTTCCGCCCCGGGAGCGACGAGATTCTCTTCGCCTCCACCCACGGCGATCCCAGATCGAAGCAGCTACAGGACGAGGAGAACGCGCTGCGCGCGTCCGGCAAGGAGCGGCGCTACGCGTGGGATTACGACCCGGAGATGGACATTTACGCCCACAGTGAGAAATCGGGCGGCTTGAAGCGGCTGACGACCGCTCGCGGGTACGACGCCGAAGCCAGCTACTCCCCCGACGGCCAGTGGATCGCGTTCTCCTCGATGCGCGAGGTGTATGCTCGCGCCGAGCTCGACGCGGCGACGACGAAGCAGTTGGAGACCGACCCGAGCTATTTCGCCGACATCTACATCATGCGCGCCGACGGTTCCGGCCAGAAGCGCCTGACCAGCGTGCCCGGATACGATGGAGGCCCGTTCTTCACTCATGACGGTTCGCGCATCGTCTGGCGCCGTTTCGATGAGCGCGGGTTGATTGCCGACGTCTGGACGATGAAGCCCGACGGGTCGGACGCGAAACAGATCACCAACTTCCACGCGATGAGCTGGGCGCCGTACGAGCACCCGTCCGCGGAATACTTCATCTTCGCGTCGAACAAGCTGGGATTCGAGAACTTCGAACTGTTCCTCGTCGACGCGGCCGGGACGAAGGAGCCGGTCCGCGTCACCTATTCAGACGGATTCGACGGTCTGCCGGTCCCCTCCCCTGATGGACGGCAGCTCGCGTGGACATCGAGCCGCTCGGGCGGGACGAACGGTCAGTTGTTCCTGGCCGAATGGAACCATGAAAAGGCCCGCGAAGCCCTGCGGAACGCACCCCTTCGAAAGTAGGCAAGCAATGAAGCCAGCCGTCTGGTTGATCGCGTTCGCTGGTGGCGGCACCGGCCGTCGGGGTCCACGCTCAGTCGCAGGCCGCCGCATCGAAAGCGCGGGCCCACGTCGAGACGCTGGCCGCCGAGCGGCTCGGAGGACGGCTCGCCGGATCGCCGGGAGAACGCCTTGCGAGCGAGTACATCATTTCGCAGTTGAAGCGGATCGGCGCGCGCCCGCTGCCGGGCCGGACCGACTATCGACTGCCGTTCGAGTTCACCGCGGGCACGCGCGACGGCGGGACAACCATCGCGATCTCGAGCGCCCCGCAGGCGGCCGCGAAACCTCGCGCGTTCCAGACGAGGATGGACGTCCAGGCACTCTCGTTCTCGGACAACAGCGAGGTGACGGGCCCGCTGGTTTTTGCCGGCTACGGCATCGTGGTGCCCGACGGCCAGAATTTCGGGTACGACAGTTACGCGGGGATCGACGTGAAGGACAAGGTCGTCCTCGTCCTCCGCTACTTCCCCGAGGACGCGGATCCGAAGACGAAAGGAATCCTCGCGCGCTACGCCGACCTGCGCTACAAGGCGATGGCCGCGCGCCAGCGCGGGGCGCGGGCGATGCTCGTGGTCACGGGGCCGCGCTCCCCGAACGCCGGCGCGGTCATTCCGATGACGTTCGACACGGCGCTCGCCGGCTCTGGCATCGTCGCCGCGAGCGTCAGCGGCGCGGTCGCGAACGCGATCTTCGACGGCTTCGGCGACAAGAGCAAGACGCTCGAGGCAGTGCAGCAGACGTTTGATGGCGGCAACCCGCACGTCGCCGGCTTCGATATTCCCAACCTGACCGTCACCATCAAGGCCGTGGTCGTGCGCGAGCAACGCACCGGCGCAAATGTCGCCGGGTATCTCCCGGCCACGGGACCGACGGGCTCGGTCCAGAAACCGTGGATCGGCCTTGGTGCGCATTACGATCACCTCGGCCGGGGAGATCAGGGGAACTCTCTGGCGAGGCAAGATGAGGCGGGGCGTGTGCATGCCGGCGCGGACGACAACGCGTCTGGCACGGCGGCCGTGCTGGCAGTCGGCGAGACCCTGGCCTCACAGCCCCGACGACGGAACGTGATACTCCAGTTTTGGTCCGGGGAGGAGCTGGGCCTCATCGGTTCCGGCGCCTTCGTCAAGGCGCCGCCAATCCCGCTCGATCAGATAGCCGCGTATCTGAACTTCGACATGGTGGGCCGACTGCAGGACAACAAGCTCACCGTGCAGGCAGCCGGGACGAGCCCATCCTGGGGACGGCTGATCGAACAGGCGAACATCGCCGCCGGTTTCGACCTGGTCGTCCAGCAGGATCCGTATCAGCCGACCGACGTCGCCAGCTTCAACCTCGCCGGCGTCCCGTGCCTCAATTTCTTCACGGGCACCCACACCGACTACCACCGGCCGTCCGACACGGCGGAAAAGATCCAATACGAGGGCCTCGACCGCATCGTGGAGTTCGCGACCGCCATTACGCGGCGCGTGGAAGACCTTGAACAGCCGCCCGCCTTCGTCAAGGTCGACCAGCCAACCCAAAGCGGCGGCGGCCGCGCGGGCGTGCGGGTGTTTACCGGCACGATCCCCGACTACGCGACAGAGGTGAAAGGACTGCTGCTCGGCGGCGTGGTGAGCGGCGGCCCGGCCGATCAGGCAGGCCTCCAGAAGGGCGACGTGATCGTCGAGATCGCCGGGCAGACGATCGCCAACGTTTATGACTACACCTTCGCGCTCGAGATCTTGAAGATTGGCGAGCCCGCGAAGGTCGCCTACATGCGGGACGGACAGCGGAAGGAAACCACGCTGACACCGAGCGCGAGAAAGTAGAGGCGAGGGCCTCCCCCGCCGCCTTCAGTCACCCACGCGAGCCGCGCAGCGGGCGCCCTGCCCTACTGGGCCCTGACGTTGGTCGCCCGCGGTCCCTTGGGCGACTGCTCCTCATCGAAGCTGACGGTCTGGCCTTCGCTGAGGCTGTCGAAGCTTCCCTCAACCGAGCTGCGGTGGAAGAAATACTCCTGCCCGCCGCTGTCGCGGATGAATCCGAATCCCTTGTCCCGGGCCAGTCGCTTGATCGTGCCGGTCGCCATCCGAAACTCCTTGTCGCCTGGGAGCGCCCGGAAGCGGTGGGCGCGCCTGTTCAGAGACTACCATTGTTGCCCGCCCGCTTTGCAAGAGGAGGCCCCCGATACCCTCCGGCCTAGGCCTCGGGCCTGGCCCGGAGGCGATAAAACGCGATGAGGTCCATGCTCTTGGGGGGCACCGCGCCGAGTTGGCGCAGCAGCGTCGTCACCTGGCCGCGATGGTAACTGGCGTGGTTGACGACGTGCTGAAGCATCTGCCAGAAGACAGTCGCGCCGGGTTGGCCATTGAGCAACGTGTACTCGAAGACCTGGTGGATGCCGGGTTCGCCCAGGCTTTCAAGGAACATCCGCATCTTGGCCTCGAGTTCCGTCCACTGATGCCGCAGCGACGTGACGTCGGGAAACTGATCCAGCGCAAGCAGCGCCGTCGGCGATGTGCCCTGCCATCGTGAGTACCACGCCCACTCCGCGGCGTACGTATGCGCGCACGTGTCCCGCACCGAGCGAAAGCTGCTCCCCATGTCGCGCGTGAACTGTTCAGGGGTGAGCGCGCTGACGCCTTCGAGCAGTCGATCGCGCGCCCAGTAGTGGTAGTCGACGAGCGTCCGCAAGGTCGGAAGATCCATGCGGGAATTGTACGGGAGAAATGAATGATGCGGGAGCGAGGAAATGAGCTTGGGAATCTGGGAACCGTGAAATCCCCAGATCCCCGCCGCGGAGTCCGTTACGAAGGTCGCACGGTCAGGAAGAGATCCCGGCCGTCCCGATTCACGAGAAGAAGGACCGGCCGATCCGAGGTGCGGCGGACGGCGGCACGAAGGTCGTCGACCGATTGCACGGCCTGGCGGTTCACTTCCTGGATCACGTCGCCCGTCTGAACACCCGCTTCGGCCGCGCGGCCGTCAGGATTGACCTCCTGCACGACCAGGCCGCGGGCATCCCGCGGCAGGCCGGCGCGCGACGCCGCCTCCGGCGTCAGCGGCGCAACCGACACGCCGAGGGCCGCCTTGTCGTTGGCGTCGGGGTCGGCGTCGTTGCGCGCGTTCTTTGACGGCTCGACCTCGTCGAGCTTCACCGTCAGCGTCCGTTCGCTTCCGTCGCGGACGACGACGAGGGCCGCACTCGACCCCGGCGTCGCCGACGCGACGCGGTTCCGCAACGTGTTGGTGTCCTGCACGTCCTGGCCGTTGAACGACTTGATGACGTCACCACGCTTCACACCTGCACGCTCGGCTGCACTGCCCGGCTGAACGCTGCTCACGATCGCGCCGGTGGTCTGCTTCAAGCCGAGGCTCTCGGCGAGGTCAGACGTCATCGGCTGGATCGTCACGCCGAGCTGCGCACGGCGGACCTTGCCCCCGTTGCGGAGATCGTTCATCACGTTGCCTGCCATGTTCGTCGGGATGGCGAACCCGATGCCGATATTGCCCGACGAAGTCGACAAGATCTGCGAGTTGATACCGACGAGTTCGCCTTTCATGCTGACCAGCGCGCCACCCGAGTTGCCCTGATTGATGGGCGCGTCGGTCTGCAGGAAGTCCTCGTAGCCGCCGTCGCCGGTACCCGTCGAGCGTCCCTTGGCGCTGATGATGCCCATGGTCACGGTCTGGCCAACACCGAGCGGATTGCCGATCGCGAGAACGACATCTCCCACCTGCACCGCGTCCGAGTTACCCAGGGCGAGCGGCTGCAGGTTGGTGGCGTCAATCTTGATGACCGCCAGATCGCTCGGCTTGTCGGATCCGATCATCTTGGCGTTGAACGTCCGGCCGTCCGTGAAATCGACACGGATATTCTGCGCCCCGTCCACGACATGATGGTTCGTGAGGATGTAGCCGTCCCTGGTGACGACCACGCCCGAGCCGAGGCCATTCTGCCGGTAACTGCGGGGAGGCCGCTGACCCCGGCCCTGCCCTGGTACGCCGAAGCCAAACTGCTCGCCCTGGTCGCCGAAGAATCGACGGAACAGGTCATCGTCGGGCACCATCGTGGTCGGCGCGACGCGCGCCTGCCCCTCGACGCGGATGGTGACAACGGCGGGAGCCACGACTTTCACGATGTCGGCATAGGAGTCGCGTCCGGCCGCGAGGGCGCGTGCCGCGGGCGGCATCTGCTGGGCAGCGACCGCCTGCGTTTCGGAAGCTGCGGTGCCGGCCGCCAAGCCCCCCCAAGAGGCGCCTGCGACGAGCAGCACCGCCGCCACGACGGCGAGCCAGGCCTTGGTCACCCGCCGGCCAAACTGAGTGTCTATTGTGTTCATCTGAGTGTTCCTTTGAAATAAGCAGGTGCGAAGACTGTGCTTGCATGCTTCACCCTTATTAGACGGGACCATGCCTGTCGCGGACGTTACGAGCGGATTACAACCGTGTAGGAATCGGAGCGCCGAGGCGCGAGAGGCTCGAGTCCGAAGTCTGGCCGCCGCCAGTGCGGAATCCTGAAGTCAGCAGGCTCCACTTTGATCAGACTCAGCTTTGAGATTTCGGCCTTATCATCAGGGACGGCGCGCGAAGGCGCGGCGGTCCCGTTTTCGAATGCTCGGCTTGCCGGTCCGCCTTAGGATGCGGCTGGTAGCTGCGCCGACGACAGCGGAGACGTGGATTCGCTCGGCAGAAGCGTTTCAGAGCAGGTTGGACGCGGTTCAGGGAAAGGCGAGGAGGTCTCAGGTGAGCAACCGGCTTTCAGACTGCGCAATTGGGACGGCCGCCTTCATGGCCGTGTTCTGGCTGACGTTTCCCCGGGCCGCCGGCCAGGCGGCGCCTGCGGCCGCCGCGGCTGCCCCGACGAGTCCGCGCTGTTTCATCCATGCGCGTTGGCAAAGGCGAAGACGTTCCGCCCGCAACGCACCCCCGACGACAAGCCCGACATGCGAGGGCTCTGGCGCGGCGGTCCACCCCACGGCACTGAAAACATCGAAGAACACCCCCGGACCCCTGACGGTGACGACGACGGCGGGAAGAGTGTGATCGTGGATCCGCCAGACGGCAAGGTGCCGTACCACCCGTGGGCGCTCGAGCAAAAAAAAGAGAATCGCGGGAAGTACATCGACCCGAACCTCATCTGCTTCCTGTCCGGCGTGCCCCGCACGATGTACGTCCCGACCGTGTTTCAGATTCTTCAGCCCCCTGGCTATCTCGTGATGCTGCTGGAGCGGGCTCATGCCTTTCGCCTCATCCCGACCGACGGCCGCTCGCATCTGGACGGCAGGCTGAAACTCTGGAATGGAGACCCGCGTGGTCGCTGGGAGGGTAATACCCTGGTCGTCGACGTCACCAACCAGAACGGCAGGCCGTGGTTCGACCAGGCAGCGAACTTCTACAGTGACGCCGTACACATGGTCGAGCGCTTCACACTCATCGACCCGGATACGATCCATTACGAAGTCCGCATCGAGGACCCGAATGTGTACACGCGCCCCTGGAAGATTGCCTTTCCGCTGAAGCGTTTCAAGGAAACGGCGTATGAGTTCCTCGAAGAGGCGTGTCATGAGGGCGAGAGAGACGGGGACATCTCGCGCCGCCTTGGTTATCGAAATTACCCCGGGGCCCGTCTCCCTTCCGCTCGCTGAGTGACGCCGGCTGAAGAGACCTGGCGCTCAGTCTCAGAGGCTGGCCTGCTCCGACAGAGGCAGCGACACGGTGAAGATCGATCCGCGGCCGGTTTCGCTCGTCACGCCGACCGAGCCGCCGTGCGCTTCGACGACCGCCTTGACCAGGCTGAGTCCGAGGCCGAGACCACGCTCGGCGCGGCTGGTGTCGCCACGAAACAACCGGTCCCAGATGCGCGGCAGCTCCTCCGGGGGAATTCCCGATCCGGTATCGCGGACGCGCAGCACGGCGCGCTGGCCGTCGCGTAGCACTTCCACGTCGATTTGTCCGTCGGGGGGCGTGTGTTTGATGGCGTTGTCAAGGAGATTGGCCCCCACCTGCTCGAGCCGCACGCGATCTCCATGGACCACGACATCGGGACTGACGTCGGCGACGAGACGGATGCCTCTGGCCTCCGCCACCTCCCGGTATAGATCGATGGCGCGCGCGACGACGTCTGCAAGCCGGACCGGCTCGCGCCGCAACGGCATCGCGCCGCTTTCGGCCTCGGAGATATCCATCAGCGCGTTCAGCATCACCAGCACGCGATCGGCCTCCTCGACGCAGTCACCGAGCGCTTCCTGATAGCGAACGATATCGGGTGGGGAGGCCAGCGCCATCTCCGCCGATCCCCTCAACCGCGTCAATGGTGTCCGAAGATCGTGCGATACGTTGTCGAGGGCGCCGCGCATGCCGGTGACGAGTCCCTCGATCCTGTCCAGCATTGCGTTGAACAGCATCGTCAGCTCGTTGATCGCGTCGTCGTGCCCGGCGACGGGCACGCGCTCGTCGGTGCGTCCGGTGCTGACGATCCGGCCGAGCGCCGCGGTGAGACGGCGGACTGGCAGGAGCGCCGACTGGGTGGCGAACCAGCCGCCGGTCAGCGCGATGGCGACGATCATGAAGGTCATCACGCCGAGTGTCGCGCGAAATCGCACCAGCAGATCCCGCCGCGCCTCGACGCTCTTCCCGACCTGAACCAGGGTGCCGTCCGCGAACCTCAGCTCTGCGGTTTCGAGCGTCGAAACGTCCCACCCCTCCGGCATGCTGAGCATGATGACATCGGCGCCGCGATCGACCACCCGGACGAACAGCCGTTCCGGCACCGTCGACTGTTCGGCCCGAACGGTGTTGGCGAGTTCCTGGATGCCCGCGCGCCTGTAGAGCGCGGCGTAGTCCGCCAAGCTTCGCCTGAAGGATCTGTCGATCGCGCTGGGCCAGCGACGCGGCGGTGAGGTAGTAGGTCAGCGAGGCAATCGCGATGCAACCGAGCACGAAGAGCGTGGCGTACCACAGCCCGAGCCGGAGCCCGAAGTAGCCCGGCTCAGCGGAGGACATAGCCGACCCCCCGGACCGTGTGGAGGAGCTTGATCTCGAACGGCCGGTCGATCTTGTCGCGCAGCCGGCTCACGAGGACGTCCACGATGTTGGTCTGCGGATCGAAGCTGTACTCCCAGACGTGCGACAGGATCATCGTCTTGGAGACAACCTTCCCGGCATTTCGCATCAGGTACTCGAGGAGCGCGAACTCGCGTGGCCGCAGCTCGATCGTGGCACCCGCACGGGTGACCTTGCGCGAGAGCAGGTCGAGCGTCAAATCACCGAAGGAGAGGCTGGTCGGCTCGACGACCCGTGTGGCACGGCGTACCAGTGCCTGTACGCGCGCGAGCAGTTCCGCGAAGGCAAAAGGCTTCGTAAGGTAGTCGTCGCCGCCGGCCTGCAGACCGCGCACGCGATCGTCGACCGCACGGCGCGCGCTCAAGATGAGCACGGGCGTGGAACGCCCGCGCCGCCGCAACTCGTCGATCACAGACAGGCCGTCGCGCTTCGGCAGCATCAGATCCACGATGGCGACGTCATAGGCCTCCGTGACCGCCGCCTCGAGTCCCTCCTCGCCATCGGCGGCGTGGTCGACGACGAACCCTGCCTCGCGCAGTCCGCGCGCCAGGAAGTCGGCAATCGTCCGATCGTCCTCGATGATCAGCGCCCGCATATCAGTGATGATAGCGATCCGGAGGGTCTCAGTCGGTTGTAAACTGCAGGTATGAACCGCCGCATTCTGATCGCGCTGGCGATCGTCCTCACGGCGGATCTGAAACTGCGCGTCATGACAGACGCGGGTGTGGTGCAGGCCTTCAGGCCGGCCACTGCCGTGCAGGACGAGCCCCGACCCTCCTTCACCGAATGGCTTGCCGGGGTCCGCAGCGAAGCGGTAGCGCGAGGCATCCGCCAGGAGATCGTGGACGAGGCCCTGGACGGGGTGGTCGAACCGCTGCCAATCGTGATCGAACGCGATCGCACCCAGGCCGAGATCGTGGTGCCGTTGGAAAGATACATCGCACGGCGCCTGACGCCGGGAACCATCAGAGCCGGCCGCCAGATGATGGCGCGCTACCGGAACGTGCTCGATCGGGTCGCCGAGAAGTATGGCGTGCCGCCTGCGACAATCGTGGCGATCTGGGGCATCGAATCGAACTTCGGCCGATTCAGCGGTGTCCGCCCAACCGTCGCGGCTCTGGCCACTCTCGCATTTGATCCGCGCCGCGCCGCATTTTTTCGCGGCGAGCTCTTCGATGCGCTCGAGATTCTGAATCGAGGCGACATCGACGTGGCGAAAATGCGCGGCTCCTGGGCCGGCGCGATGGGTCAGCCGCAGTTCATGCCGTCGAGCTACCTCCGATACGCCGAGGACTTCGACGGCGACGGCCGCCGGAATATCTGGGACTCCCCGTCAGACATCTTTGCATCGGTCGCCAACTACTTGAAGGGCCGGGGCTGGGTCAGCGACCGGCGCTGGGGCCGGGAAGTGAAACTGTCCTCCGGGGCAGCTGGCCGTATCGCGTCAGATGTTGCGCAGCGAACGGGCTCGTGCCGGGCCACGAGGGACATGACCGTGGCGCTCCCGTTGAAAGAATGGCAGGAACTGGGCGTCAGGCTGACGGACGGCCGCGCACTGCCGGCGGCGGACCAGAATGCGTCGCTCGTGTCCGGCTCGTCACGGCACTTTCTCGTCTATGGAAATTACGACGCGCTGCTCGAGTACAACTGCGCCCACGCGTATGCCCTCAGCGTCGCCCTGCTTGCCGACGCCGTCGCGTCCTGATGGTCCTTGCGGGCCGCATCGCCATCCTCCTCGCACTGGTCCGGTGGACGTGGATTTTCATTGCGCACCCGATGCGGCAGGACGTCATCGGATCGTCATTTCTGCACCTGATCAGCATCCCGTTTCATGAGGCCGGTCATATCGCTGTCGCGCCGTTTGGCGATCTACTGACGTCGCTCGGCGGCAGCCTGGCGCAGATCCTGGTCCCGGTGATCTGCATGATTGCCTTCCTGACGACGAGCCCGAATCCCTTCGGTGCGGCGGTCATGGCCTGGTGGGCCGGCGAGAATCTGATGGACGTTGCCATGTATATCGACGACGCGCGCTCGCTGCAGCTCGTGTTGTTGGGCGGTGGGACCGGAGCAGAGGTCGAAGGCCACGACTGGCAGCGCATCCTCCAGTTGTCGGGCGCGCTGCACCGCGATCATCAGCTGGCGGGAATCGCTCAGTTCCTGGGCGCCGCCCTCATGCCGGGCGCGATCGTCTGGGCGATCGTCGTCGCCATTCGGGAGAACAGCAAAGAGCGCGAGACGTAGAGCGTTTGGCGTTTGGCGTTCGGCGTTTGACGTTCAGACGTCGCCCTTGCTCTGCCAGACCACCCGCCCGACGAAGAACGGACCGAGCCGCTCGAGGTAAAGCGCCGTCTGTTGGGTCTTCCGCATCTCCTGAACGATCTTCGACAGCGGATAGAGTTCCCGACCGATGAGCCCCACGACGAAGTCGTTGTCGTCCTTGTCGAGTCCGTGGCAGGCCAGGCGGATATCGTGCGCGTAGTCGGCCGCGCCGAACGACATCCCGATCGTGCCGTGCTCGGACAGGATGACACGTTGCTCGTCGGCAGGCAGCTGTGCGAAGCGGCCGCTCCGCCTGAGGGGATACCACACCGCCCAGTTCCACGCCGGATTGAGCACGGTGCGCTGCGGCCGGTCGAGAAGCGTTTCCTTCAAGTCGGGCTCGTACCCGATCGAGTAGGTCCGGCCGAGCATCGTGTATTCGGGCTTCTGTATCAGCGACCCGAACGGGGCGGCGTTCAGCAGCCCGCGTGCGCGATCGACAAAGACCGCCGGGTCCTGCCCGACGATCAGTACCGCCACCCCCCGCGAATCGTTGACGTCTTCGTACAGGACCGCCGTCAGCCCGGAACCGGCGAGCGCGTCCGCTAGCGGCCGGGTATCGGTGCATCCCCCGAACGCCAGCAACTGCATGAAGAGGCGGTCGTTCGATCGCTGCGGCTGGCCGTTCTTGACGCCTCCCTTTTCGCTGATGTCCGGCGGTTCAGGACCACGACGTACCGCTGTCTCAGGTGTCGTCATTATTCCTTGAGTATAATGCGCGCCGCTCGACCCTTCGTAGCCCGCCACGGTCGCACGAGGACGGCTCTGGACGGCGGGGGCCGGGATTGCCCTCGCACGTTCTCAAGGTATAATCCTTCGGCTAACCCGGCACGCCACGGGAAAATTCAAAACCGACCGACGGAGAGTCGCGAGCATGCCCTTCATCATCACAGACCCTTGTATCGAGACCAAGGACACCGCGTGCGTAGACGTGTGCCCTGTGGATTGCATTCATCCGCGGAAGGACGAACCTGAATTCGCGCAGGTGACGATGCTCTATATCCACCCGGAAGAGTGCATCGATTGCGGTGCGTGCGTGCCGGCGTGCCCGGTGGCCGCGATTTACGAGAGCATCGACGCGACGCCGGCGAACCAGCAGGACCTGGTCGAAGCCAACGCGATCTACCGGAACGCCGATCCCGACAGCATCGCGCGGGCCGAAGAGATCGTCCGGGCGCACGTGGAGTCGCACCCGGAACTGATGGGCATTCCGGCGGCGGAGCGGCAGGCGGCCCACGCCAGTCATTGAGACGTGAAATTGCAGACGGCAGATTCCAGATTGCAGATTGATCGGGCGAGTCAAATCTGAAATCTGAACTCCGCAATCTGCAATGAAGATTGCCACTTGGAACGTCAACGGCATCCGGGCGCGACAGGCGCAGGTCCAGGAATGGATCGAGCGCGAGCGGCCCGACGTCGTTTGCCTGCAGGAAATCAAAGCCGCCAGCGATCAGGTGCCCGCGGCCCTCTGCGAGATGGAGGGCTACTGGTGCTATTGGCACGGCGGCAAAGGGTATTCCGGCGTCGCCCTGCACATCAGCAAGAGCGTCGCGCCGGAACGGCCCGTCTTCTCTCACCCGGCATTCGACTACGAAAACCGGATCGTTTCGACCGAGATCGGGGGCGTCGCCGTCGTGTCGCTCTACGTACCGAACGGCGGAAAGGACTTCCCGGCCAAGCAGCGGTTCCTGCAGGCCATGGAAGACTATGCACGGGCGCTTCACCACGCAAGACAGCCCGTCATCCTGTGCGGTGATCTGAACGTCGCGCGTACCGAGCAGGACGTGCATCCCAAAGAGCGAAAGCCTCGCGCGATCGGGCAGCTTCCGGAAGAGCGGGAGGCGCTCGAACGTATCATCGGCTGCGGCCTGGTCGATGTCGGGCGCACGCTCGATCCGGACAACGACGGGTTGTTCACCTGGTGGGCGCCGTGGCGAAACATGCGCGAGCGCAACATCGGCTGGCGCCTCGACTATGTGCTGGCGAGCGAGGCGCTGGCGTCGAAGGCCATCCGGTGTCCCGTGCAGAAGGACGTTGGGACCAGCGACCACGCGCCGGTCGTGGCTGTCTTTGAATAGCCATCACCTCCCCAGCGATCAGCGGTCCTATCAGTCTCCACCAAGCCCAGAGCGGGCTGGGAGCTGAGAACTGAAAGCTGAACACGAAAGCTGAACTGAATGTCCATCGTGGTGCAGAAGTACGGCGGATCGAGCGTCGCCGACGTGTCGCGCATACGCCAGGTCGCGAAACGTGTGGTTCTGACCAGTCGGCAGGGCCACCAAGTGGTCGTCGTCGTCTCGGCGATGGGCGACACGACCGACACGCTGCTCGCGCTCGCCAAGGAAGTCTCTCCGAATCCTGAGCGCCGGGAGCTCGACATGCTGCTGACGACAGGCGAGCGGATTTCAATGGCCCTGCTGTCGATGGCGATCCGCGACCTAGGGGGCGACGCGATCAGCTTCACCGGCAGCCAGTCCGGCATCATCACGAACGACCGCCACGTCGACGCGCGCATCGTCGAGGTGCGGCCGTATCGGGTGCAGGACGAGCTTGCGCGTGGAAAAATCGTCGTGATTGCCGGGTATCAAGGCGTGTCCTATAAGCGTGAAGTCACGACCCTGGGCCGCGGGGGCAGCGATACGACAGCCGTCGCCATGGCTGCCGCGCTCGGCGCCGACTACTGCGAGATTTGCTCGGATGTGGACGGCGTCTACACCGCGGATCCGCGCGTGGTCCCGGAGGCGCAGCGGATCGGCACGTTGTCGTATGAAGAGACGCAGGAACTTGCAGAGGCCGGGGCGAAGGTGCTCAATGCCCAGGCCGTGGAGTTCGCGAAGGACCGCGGCATCGCCATTTATGCGCGCGCCACCGCCTCTCCATTGCCCGGCGAGGATCCCGCCGCCGACGGCACCGTGGTCCGTAAACATGCGCCGCGCATGCCGGGCACCGTCGTCGGCGTCGCGAGTGAGCGGGACACGCTCCTCCTCCAATTCGACCGGACTGGCGAGCCAATCCGGCACGGCGAACGAGCGAGCGCCGACGTGCTGGCGCTTCTCGACCTACAAGGCGTCGCCGGGAAGCAGCTCCACCAGGTCGACCACCGGCTCACGCTGATCATCTCACGCGAAAACCTTCACGACGAGGCGAGCCTGCGCGACTCGCTGTCGGCCCAGTTCAGCGACGCCGTCCGCCTGACCGACGAACTGGGGGCCCTCAGTGTGGTTGGCAGCGGAATCAACGCGTCGTTCGAGAACCTCCGGCGTGGTTCGGCGGCTCTCGAGCAGGCGGGACTCGGGCCGCGCGCCATCGCCACTTCATCGTTCCGCATCACCTGGATGATCGAGCGTCGCGGACTCGACGAGGGCGTCCGCCTCCTGCATCGGGTGTTCTTGCAGGCCTCGAACAGCGGAGATTCTCCTCCCACCTAAAGACTTCTCTCGTTTACTTCAATCCTTCGTCCCTTGCTTTCACTATCTTTCCCGCTCATTTCTTGCTCTTGCGTTTTGCCGCCTTCCGGCCCGCTTGTTTGCGCGGGACCTTGCCGCCGGCACGCCGAGCCTCGCTCAAACCGATCGCAATAGCCTGTTTGCGGCTCGTCACTTTCTTGCCTGACGACCCCGAGCGCAGTGTGCCCCGTTTGCGCTCGCGCATTGCTCGCTCAACCTTCTGCGACGCCTTTTTTCCATATTTCGCCATTCCCCGCCCTCCTGAGGATCCCTGGCTCACCTGCGTCAGCCCAAGAATCAAGATCGGAAATGATCTGCTGCTGGGTTCTTGACGAGCTCCTCCGCCCGTAGCGAAGCAAGAATGATGCGAATGAAGTCGCCTCCGCGTGCGGTTGACGCAGTGGCGGCCTCGGCGACCGGATTCGATTGGCTCGAAACGCTCGCTGCTCGTGGTGAGTACCATTTGGCTGGTGTGGACTGGGCTCACCCACCTTGAGCAATGATTTTTCCACCCCTGCCGGTTCCTGCGGAACCGGTCCTCATCGCGAGTTTCCCCGGGGGAGCAGAGGCCACGGGTCCCGGCGCTGCCACGGTGGAGCGACACAATGGCTCGCCCGGCTGGAGACCTCATCGGTCGGGCCTTGCTGCCCCACCGTCCTCGAGGGACCGATGACTCAACCCTGCGACGTGCGGCCGGCCACATCGAAGGAGAGAAGCGCCGGTAAGCGGGCTCGCCGGGCGTTATGACAGCTTGAGGGCTCTGCTGCGAGCTGAAGCTCGGCGGCCGCCCTTCTACTGACAACTGTTGACGGGGAGTTCGAAATACCGGATTTCGGAAACGAATGGTGTGAACCGGGAATGCGCCCCGGCGATTCTTGTCCACGCCGACTAGCTCTGGAACGGTCCAGGTAGGAGGGTGTCAGTGACCCTGGAGCGTTGCCATTGGCAGCGCTCCAGGTGCGCCGGAGCTCAGCAGCGGAGCTCAGCGACGGAAGATCCCGCGCCTGGTCTGAGTGGTCGGGACGATCGTCACCGAGAACGAACCGGTGTTGTCGCCGAAGCCGTCGTCGTTGACGCCGAGCATCAGCCGTCCGTCGGCAGGCATCACAATCGGCTGGTTGTTCGATCCGATCAAGAACGGAGCGCTGTTCCCCACCCTGCCGATCAACGCGCCGGCCATGGCATTCGGAACGGGATACCCTGGACTCCTCAGCGCCGGAGTCCCCCCCACGCCGCTGCTCGCGCCGGGCGCGACCATGATGTCGCCGCTCGCGTTGAACGCGATGCGATCGCCGCGAGCGACGTCGACGCCGGAGTCGACCCACGCCTGATTCCCATCGACACGCACACCGGTCGTCGCTCCTATTGAAGACCCCGCCGTGCCCACCGCCGCGGCGCCCGGAGGTGTCGCGAGAAAGATCTGCGCGATGTCGTTCGAGGAGAAATTGCGATTGCCACTCGGGGTATTCACGGTAATTCGCAGTGGATTCGTGCCACCGACATCGGACAGTCGGCCCTCGATGGCCTGGCCGTTTCTCAACATCACCACCTGCTGGCCGCTTCTGAGTCTCGTCAGAACGTCGGCGTTGGCATTACCCACCGTGAACTCGACGACAGCGACGTCGTTGGCGCCGACCCGCCGCTCTTGGCCGTTCACCCGCATGAAAAAACCAGAACCGTTGAGATCGACGAGGTTCCCGCTAATTCGTTCCCCGGACTTCAGTACCAGCGTGGCGCCCTCTTCGGCGGACACTGGCATCGCGAATAGAAAGCTCGACAGACACATCAGGCACACGATCAAAGGTCTTTTCAGCATGGTTTCCTCATTAGCCCTTTGCAGTGCAACCCCGATGCCACTCGAGCTGATGAGACGGAGCGGACAGAACCAGACTCCAAGGCCAGTAAATGCAAGCGAATCGATGGTATTCTGATGCCGACGCCCCGATGAACGAATTTGAACCTGTCGATCCACCTGTCTCAAATGACCCTTTCGTCCGCTTGGAACGACAGGACCTTGGAGAATCTGTCCAGTCGGAAACCGCCCCAGCCCCGTGGTTCCCGGACGCTCAGTCCCCCGTCGAGTCGTCTTCGGGCGATGCAAAGCTCCTCTCTGACGCACCGCCGGTCGGCGATCCGACAGTTCTCGTGCATCCGTCGCTCGCCGGCACCACGTGGCGACGGGTTGCGAGCGAGCTCGTCGCCGGTGCCCGAACCCTGCTCTCGGCGGCCGTGTATGCCACCATCATCGTGACGTTCGGGTTCCAGGTGGCGCGCGTGGACGGGCTCAGCATGGCTCCGACGCTCGAGGATCGGGACCGCTTGATCGTCAACAAGCTCGTATACGGGCTCGGGGATCCGCGGCCAGGCGACATCGTGATGTTGTACTATCCGCGGGATCCGCAGAAGATGTTCGTCAAGCGCGTGATCGCAAAGGAAGGCGACACGGTCCGGATCGTCGACGGCCGCGTGTATGTGAACGATATCGCGCTGCACGACGACTACGTGCCGGCCGAGTTCCGCAGCCATGACGACTGGGGACCAACGGTGGTGGATCAGGGCTATTACTTCGTGATGGGCGATCACCGGAACAACAGCTCCGACAGCCGCCATTGGGGATCCGTGCCGAAGAAGTACATCGTCGGCAAGGTCAAGGTGCGCTGGTGGCCGATACAGGACGTCAGGATCTTCTGACCTCCTGAAGCCACTGACCCGTCCTGAATCTTTCGCGATCGTCCGCCGCCCACTCGCGCCTCAGGTCCGGTTCCAGCGGCGAGTATACTAACTCCGTGAGCCAGCCGTGTATCGTGCTGATCGGCGCGGCCGATGTGCTGCCGTCGCTCAAGGAGCGTGCGGACACGGCCGCTGCCGAAGTCCTCACCTTCACCGACGCCGACGCGCTCCGCGCCCTCGAGGTCATCAGCAAGCGCAAACCATCGGTCGTCGCGGTCGAACGCGTGTTCGCGGGGACGCCGCGTGGCGCGGCGCTTATCAATCGCATCAAATCCGATCCGTCGCTGCTCGGCTCGGAAATCCGGGTGGTGTCGCACGACGACAACGACGCATGGGCGGGTCCCCGGCGCAGTTCCGAGGCTGTCCGCGGCAACGGTGCGGCGGCGGTCGCAGCGGCGCATACGCCGACGTCGGTGCAGCCGCTCGATCAGCGCGGCACGCGGCGGAGTCCCCGCTTCCGGATGTCGGGGGAGATCGAAGTGCTCGTCGATGGCAATCAGGCTGTGCTGGTCGACTTATCGACACTCGGCGCCCAACTGGTGTCAGCGACCGTTCTCAAGCCAGGTCAGCGTGTGCGGATGGCGCTCTTCGACGCGCAGGGGACGGTTCGTTTCAACGCCTCAGTGGCGTGGGCCTCGTTCGAGATCCCGCCCGATAGCGTCCCGCGCTACCGCGCCGGCATCGAGTTCATCGACGCAAACCCCGCGGCCGTGGACGCGTACTGCGCCAGACACAGGAAGTAACCAACAGCACGTCGGCGGACACTCCAGGAATGCGAAGCCGCCACCGGGCTGCCCGCCGCGTTCAGCTCAGCATCTGAAAATCCGCGTTCAGCATTTTCAGGACATCGTCCCTGAATATCGTGTCGTTTCGTTCCGATCCGGTCGAGACGATCCCGGCGCGTACGCCGGAGACTTCCTCGAGCCGCGCGATGTACTGGCGGGCGTTCTCAGGAAGGTCGGAATAGCGGCGCGCGGCGCGCGTCGGCGTCGACCACCCGGGCCACGATTCGTAGACAGGCTCGCAGGCTGCGAGTTGGCCGGCGTCCGACGGAAATTCTGTCACCGTGCGTGAACCCGATCGATAGGCCGTACAGATATCGACACGCTCGAGACCGTCGAGAACGTCAAGCTTCGTCAGGGCAAGCAGGTCGAGACCGTTGATGCGCGCGGCATAGCGGGCGGCGACCGCATCGTACCAACCGCAGCGGCGCGGGCGCCCGGTGACGGCGCCATACTCGTTTCCGCTCTCGCGCAGGCGGTGCCCCATCTCGCCGGACAGCTCGGTGGGCAGCGGCCCTTCGCCGACCCGCGTGGTGTACGCCTTGACCACCCCGATCACACCGTCGATCGCGCGCGGGCCGACGCCGAGGCCGGTGCACACGCCGCCGATCGACGCGTTCGACGAGGTCACGTAGGGATACGTTCCGTGATCGATGTCGAGCAGCGTCCCTTGAGCGCCCTCGAACAGGATCGACTTGCCCTGCGCCATGGCATCGCCGAGCATCAGCGAGACGTCCCGGATCCAGGGCCGCAGACGATTGGCCTGTTCGATCAACTCGCCCAGCACCGGCTTCCAATCCATCGTCGAATCGGCGACGAGCCGATTTCGAGCCGCGACATTGTCGCGCACACCCTGCGCGAGCGCCTCGGCGTCGGCGAGATCGCCGACGCGAATGCCTCGTCGCGCGATCTTGTCTTCGTAAGCGGGACCGATGCCGCGCGACGTCGTGCCGATCTTCCGATCGCCGCGGCGCGCCTCCGCCAGCAGGTCGAGGTCCCGGTGGTACGGCAGAATCAGATGAGCCTTGTCGCTCACGATCAGTCGATCGCCGACCTCGATGCCGCTTCTCGCCAGCTCGTCGACTTCCGCGAAGAGGGCCTGCGGGTCCACCACGACGCCGTTACCGATGACGCACGTGATGCCCGGATGCAGGATGCCGGATGGGATGAGCCTGAGCACGAACTTCGTCCCGTTCACGTAGACGGTGTGCCCGGCGTTGTGCCCACCCTGATACCGCGCGACGATGTCGAAATGCGGCGTCAGCAGGTCGACAATCTTTCCTTTACCTTCGTCGCCCCACTGAGCGCCCAGGACAGCTAGATTCATATAGTCTTCGGTTCGATCGGTGCGGGAATCTTGTCTAGTCGCCCGTATCGACCGCAACCGGGTTCCCGGTTATAGTGCGTTGGCGCAGGAGCCGAGATGGCCCTGCTGCCTCGCAGCTCGCAGGTTCCGGAACCGCCGCAAGCGGCCGACACTCGGATTAAGATTCTACTCGACTGTCGCCTGTGACCAGTCAACCACGGACCGCAGAACGCCTGCGCTCGCCAGGATGATTCTCCTGAACGGCTCGTCGCTCACCATCGATCAACTGGTCGCCATCGCGATCCGCGGCGAGAACGTGGCGGTCGAAGCCGAGGCGGCGCACCGCGTCCGCGCGGCTCGTGCGGTCGTTGAACGGATGGCGCACGAAGACGCGCCGGTGTACGGCATCAACACCGGCTTCGGATCGTTCGCCGAGGTGAAGATCGCTCCTGAAGCGCTCGAGACATTGCAGCGGAACCTGGTGCGGAGCCACGCGGCTGGCGTCGGTGCGCCGCTGCCCGTCCCGGACGTGCGGGCCGCCATGGCGCTGCGCGCGAACGTGCTTGCCAAGGGCTTCTCGGGCATCCGGATCGAAACACTGGAGGCGCTGATCGCGATGCTCAACGCGGGCGTGCACCCGATCGTGCCTTCCCGCGGATCGGTCGGGGCCAGCGGAGATCTGGCGCCCCTCGCCCACATCGCGCTCGTGCTGATCGGCGAAGGCGAGGCGTGGGGGAACGAGTTGACGTCGGTGGCGGGCGGCGAGGCGCTGCGGCGCGCGGGATTGGCGCCCGTGACGCTCGGCCCCAAGGAAGGCCTTGCACTCATCAACGGGACGCAGCCGTCGACGGCGGTCCTGGCGCTGGCGCTGGACGGCGCGGCACGGCTGGCGCGCGCTGCCGATATCGCCGCGGCGCTGTCGATCGACGCGCTGCGGGGCTCGATCCATCCCTTCGACGCGAGGATTCACGAGGCCCGCGGGCTTCCAGGCCAGGTCGCGTCGGCGGCCAATATCGAGCGCCTGATGACCGGCAGCGGCATCAACCGCTCCCACGAACGGTGCGGGCGCGTCCAGGACGCCTATTCCATGCGATGCGCGGCGCAGGTCCACGGCGCGGTCCGGGAGGCGCTCGGCTTCGTCCGCCGTCTCGTCGAGACCGAATCGAATGCGGCCACCGACAATCCGATGGTGTTCGTGGAAACCGGCGAAATCCTATCGGGCGGCAACTTCCACGGCGCCCCGGTGGCGCTCGCCGCCGACCTGCTGGCGACCGCGCTGGCGCCGCTGGCGACCCTCAGCGAGCGGCGGACCGATCGGCTGCTGGACCCGGCGCTGAGCGGCCTGCCGGCGTTCCTGACCCGCGAGGGCGGCCTGCGATCGGGCCTGATGCTCGCGCAGGTCACCGCCGCCGCATCAGCCTCCGAGCTCAAGACCCTGGCGCACCCGGCGGGCGTCGACACGATCCCGACCTCTGCGAACAGGGAAGACCACGTCAGCATGAGCATGGCCGCCGCGCTGAAGGCGGCGCGCGCGCTCGAACGCGCGCGCGAGGTCGTCGCGATCGAGATTCTCTGCGGATGCCAGGCGATCGATCTGCTCGCGCCGCTGATCACGTCGGTCGCGCTCACGCGCGCGCGCGATCTCGTCCGCTCGCGGGTGCCGACGCTCGAAGACGATCGCCCGCCAGCTCCCGATATCGTCGCGATCACTGAATTGATCGCCACGAGCGAGCTCGAAAACGCGTGCGGTGTGGTAGTCAAGTAAAAAATTTTTCATTTTCAGTTTGACAACGTGCGCGCCGCTTCTTAAGGTCTATTCTTTCACCGTCGCGTCGCTCAACTCGCGTCGGTCCAGGAAAGAATTCGAACGTCATGGCCGCCACCGCGACATCCCACGACCGAGTCTCACGCGCCACGACGCTCACCTGGCGAGAGGAACGCGCATGCTGACGCCTCGTTCCACGCTCACCCGCCGTGTGATGGCGGCGCTCGATGCCTCGCCCTCCCGCATTCCCGTGCTCCTCGGCGGTTGCGGCACGGGCCGCACGACGCTCCTGCACCAGCTTCGCGATCGCCTTCCGAGGACCGCGTCGCTGTACGTCGATGTCGAACGCACGGCGACGACGCCGGAACGATTTCTGCGCGCCGTGGCCGCGGCTGGGCCCTTCCCGATCGACGAGGCGTCACCGGCTGGCACCCGTGCGGCCTTCGACGCCGTCCTGGCATTCTTCGCCGGCGCCCGCCCGGGCGCCAGTGAGCCGATCACGTTCCTGCTCGACGAGTTCCTGGAGCTCCGCACGTTCGAAAGCTTCCCTGGCCTGCGCCGGGTGCTCCACGACTTCGTGGAAGGGGTGACCGCCAGCGTCAACCGGTTCGTGCTGACCAGCCGGTACACCGCCCGCACGCTGCGGTTGCTACGCGATCATTCGACGCGATTCGAAGTCATTCACGTGCCGCCGCTGACCGTGGAGGATACCTTCGACATCCTGGGTCCGGTGGGCAGTGACGCCACCCCGGACCCGGCCCACGATGGCGAATACGATGCCCGGACCCTCCAGGCGCTGGCCGACGGACGACCCGCCTATGTGCGCGCGCTCGCCGACGAGCTCGCGGCGATGGGAGGCCGCGCCGGCAGCGATCTCGTCAGCGCGCTGGCCGCCCTGCTTGCCACTGAGGGCCGGCTGGCCAAGCAGTGCGGCTTCTGCTATGAGCTCAGGCTGCACCGCGCTCGCGGGTATGGCGCGCTCAAGGCTATTCTCGAGATCCTGGCCGATGAGGAAGGACTCACGCTGACCGAGATTTCCCAGCGGCTGCAGCGCACGCCTGGTTCCACGAAAGACTATCTGTCCTGGCTCGAAGACGTGGATCTGGTGACGGCGCAGCAGAAGCACTATCGCTTTACCGATCCGCTCCTCCGACTGTGGGTTCGGCTGCATTGCCGGGCGTCGCGGCCGACTGAGGATGACCTGGCGCGGGAAGTGCGCGGGTACGCCCTGCCACGACTCCCGCATCCTGCTCCGCGGCCACCCGCTCCCGAACCAGCATTCGCGATGGTCTCGGCAGGCGGATCGGGGATTATCGAGATAGATTGACCATCTGCGATCGACGATGTGGCGATCGACGATCTCGGGTCGACGATCGGTCACCTCAGAGCAATCCGATCGATTGACGCCGGCCCACCTCGTCGATTGCAGATATCACCGTGGCTCGGTCAGTTTTTGGAGGGCGAACCGCGCGGCCTCTTGTTCCGCTTCCTTCTTGCTCGCGCCGGTGGCTGAGGCGAGCGCCTCGCCCCCGACGACCACTTCCACCTGAAACAGTTTGCGGTGATCCGGGCCGATGGTGCCGGCGATCCGGTACTCCGGCAGCGACTGGTCGCGCGACTGAAGGTATTCCTGCAGCGCCGATTTATGATCGCACGCGAGAAGCCCATGCGCCCGGACCTCGGCGACCATCGGCGAGAACTCGCGGACGATGAAGGCGCGAGCCGCTTCAACCCCGCCGTCGAGATAGATGGCGGCAAGCAACGCTTCGTATCCGTCGGCGAGCAGCGCCTGTTTGCGGCGGCCGCCCGTCTTCTCCTCGCCGCGCCCGAGCAGCAGATGCTCACCGAGCATCAGGCGCTCGGCCTGCCGCGCCAGTGTCGTCGTCGAGACGAGCGCGGCCTTGACCTTCGACTTCTGTCCCTCGTTGAACCCCGGAAACTCACGATAGAGCAGATCGGCAATCACGAATCCGAGCACCGCGTCGCCGAGAAATTCGAGCGACTCGTTGTCGGCGACGCCGCCGCTGACGTCCTCGTTGGCGCGCGAGGTGTGGGTCATCGCGTGCTCGAGCAGCCCGCGATCGCGGAATCGATAGTCGATCGCATGCTGGAGCGCGTCGAACTCGTCGCGGATCCTGACGACCTTCGCGCTCGGCATCTGGGTGCGGTGGCTCTCGATGATACGGCGCGCCTCGTCCGCCTCCTCGGGCCGGACCGAGATCCGGACCTCACCCAGCTCGTTGACGTTCACCGGAAACACCGAGTGCAGCAACGCGGAGGAGACGACCGAGCGCACACCGTTGGCCTCGAGCAGGCCGCGGACAATGCTCGCTTCGACGCCGGATTGCGCGCGAAAGATGACGACCAGGTCAGCCACGGAGTGTTATCACTTTACCTCTGCCGGCTGTGCGGTGACGGTTCGCGGGACGGGGATGGCGGCGACCTGTTCGATTTTCAGAAGGATCAGCGTCATGTCGTCGTGCTGCGGAGCGCCGCCCACGAACGACGCGATCTCCCGAAGCACCCGTTCGCTCAGCTCGTCGGAGGGCAGGCCCGCATGTGCCTCGATCAGCCGCCCCAGACGGGTTTCGCCAAAGCAGTCCTCGCCGGCGTTCATCGCCTCGCTGATCCCGTCGGTGAAAAACAGATACAAATCGCCCTCCTGAAGGGGAATCGTTTCCTCCTGCAAGAGGCGATCGAACATTTCGCCGGTGTCGATGTTGAGCCCGAGCACCAGCCCGTCTGGCGCCAGCACCCTGAGACCCTTCGGCCCGGCGGATCCGGGGCCGGGCAGATACATCAGCGGCGTGTGGCCGGCGCGCGCGTAGGTCATCGTGCGCGCCCTGAGATCGACGACCGCGTACGTCATCGAAATGTAGCTGCGCGCATCGAGATTCGCGGCGATGATCTGGTTGGCGGCGATCATCAAAGCCCGTGGCGAGTTGTGAATTCGACTGAGGGAGAGCAACAACCCTTTCAGCTCGGCCATGTACAACGCGGCCGAGGTGCCTTTTCCCGACACGTCCGCGATCAGCACGCCAAGCCGCTCATCGTCGAGCGGAAAGAAGTCGTAGTAATCGCCTCCGACTTCGCGCGCCGGAACGCAGACCGCGGTCACCGACAGGCCCGGCATCAGGACCGGGCCCCGTGGTAGCAGCGACATCTGGATCTCGCGCGCGATGCGCAATTCCTCCTCGAGGCGCTTCTTCTCAGCGGCCTGGAGGAGCAGGCCCTCGATGCTGGCGGTCATCGAGTTGAACGAGTGGGCCAGCTCGCCAAGCTGATCGTTCGCCTTCACTGCAATCCTGCGCGTGAAGTCACCGTGACGGACCCGCTCGGTCCCGGCGAACAGCTCGTGGATCGACCCGGTGATCGACCGTGCCAGCGTGAGGCCGGTGGCCAGCGCGACGGCTTCGATGATGAGAAACAGCACGCCGATGACAATCAGGACCAGCAGAAGGCCCTCCCCGAAGCTGCGGTTTCCGATCAGCCCCTGCGAGCCAGAGATCGTCCGGTAGATCTCGCCGATGCTCAGCTGCATGGTCGCGACCAGCCGGCCGGCCCGGCCGGTAGTCCAGTCGCGATACTCGAGAATACTGACCGAGGTGAGCGGGAGAGCCTGCGCGGCCGGCGCGGCACCGGGGGCCACGCCCCGCCCCTCCAGCCACGCCGCCTCCCCGGTGACGATGCGAAAGCCGGCGAGCTCGACGCCCGTGTCACGACGCAGCTGCTGTCGTACTTCCGCGCTGATCGGGAGATCGACGACGACCGCGTATTCCGGCGCGGCCGACTCTGGAAACGCGATCGCGCGCACCAGCAGATGTGTCTCGACGGGTGGCGGTTGCGGCCGGCCGTCGATGACGATCGTCGGACCGCTCGCCGCTGTGGTTCCGAGCCCGCTGCTTGTCGTGTAGGCGAGCATTCCGCTGAACCCGTGGCAATCGATCCATCCAGGCACGCTGACCGGCGGATCGACATGCGCCCACCTGCCGACCACCTCTCCGGTCCCGGCCGTTGGCGGCGAGGCTGACGCGCCCGTGGCCGACGTGCTCGCGCACCTCGCCGGCACCAGCGCCAACGACACACCGGCAGCGGGAAACTCGCGCTCGGCCGCTGCGTACCGCTCGGCGAGGATAGTCCGGACCTCACGCGCACTCGGCCGTTGCACCTCCAGGGCCGTCATCACGGCGAGCGCGTGAGCGCGATCGCTCAGTGCGCGAAGACGGCTCTGGACGAGATACGAGCTGAAGTTGAAGAACAACAGCAGGCCGCCGAGGAGAAAAAAGGCAACGATCAGGATCGCGGGAACGAATCCAATGAAGATGTAGGAGAGGATCAGCTTCCGGCGGACGCGCCACAGCAGCCGGCGCTTCGCAAGCGCCAGCCCGCGGAACAGAAAATACCCACCGCCGGCCGCGACCGCGACCGATGCGATTGTATCGATCACCCGCGCAACGGCTGGAACCTTGCCAAGGGTCAGGCCAAGCGTGAACACGGCGGCGTTGACGGTCACGCCGACGACAATGGCTCGGCCGGGAAGCGTGCGCAGCAGCGCGTCTTTCATCGGTGCGTGGACTTCGCGATATTAAAACATGTATCGTAAGCGGATCGTGAAGCTCAAGCCGAACGCGCGATTCAGCACCATCTGTCTGCACGCTGGACAGGAACCCGACCCGGCGACTGGCGCCATCGTCATCCCCATCTATCAGACGTCGACGTACGTCCAGGACGAGCTCGGCAAGCACAAGGGCTACGAGTACGCGCGCACCCAGAATCCGACGCGAACGGCGGTCGAGGGCAATCTCGCCGCCATGGAATCCGGCAAGGCGGCCCTCGCCTTCGCGTCGGGCATGGCGGCGATCAACGCCATCGCGACGATGCTGCGAGCGGGCGATCACGTCGTCGTGTCGGACAACGTGTACGGCGGAACGTTCAGGCTCTTCGACCAGGTCCTGAACCGTTACGACCTCTCCTTCACCTACGTCGACACCCGTGACCTCGACGCCGTCGAACAGGCGTTCACCTCGGCAACCAGGATGCTGTTCGTCGAGACACCAAGCAACCCGGTGATGCGCCTCACCGACCTCCGCCTGGCGGCGGACGTCGCCCACAGACGTGACGCCCGGCTCGTCGTCGATAACACGTTCGCAAGCCCCTACATTCAGCGCCCGCTCGAGCTCGGGGCGGACCTCGTCGTCCACAGCACGACGAAGTATCTGAACGGTCACAGCGACAGCGTCGGCGGCGTCGTCATCGCGACGCGCGACGAGGACATTGCGTGGCTGAAGTTCGTGCAGAACGCGGCCGGCGCGATCCTCGGGCCGTTCGACGCGTGGCTCGTGTTGCGGGGAACCAAGACGCTCCCGCTGCGGATGGTGCAGCACAGCGCCAACGGGTTGGCGCTGGCCGAGTTCCTCGCCGCGCATGTGAAGGTCCGATTCGTGCACTATCCCGGCCTGCCGGCGCATCCGCAGCACGATTTGGCGACGCGGCAGATGCGCGGCTTCGGCGGGATGCTCGCGTTCGAGCTCGGATCGCTCGCGGCTGCCCGGCGGCTCCTGAACAGCGTGCGGTTGATGTCGCTGGCCGAGAGCCTGGGTGGCGTCGAAACCTTGATCTCTCACCCCGCGACGATGACGCATGCGTCGGTGCCCGCGACACAGCGCCAGGTCCTCGGAATCACGGATGGCCTCGTTCGGATCTCGGCCGGCATCGAGGACATCGAGGACCTGAAAGAAGACCTCGCGCAGGCCCTCGAGCGCGTCTGATGGCCGGTTTTCTCGACCTCCTGCTCCACGTCGATCGATACCTGCTCGCACTCGTGTCCGCCTACGGCACATGGGTCTACCTCCTCCTGTTTCTGATTGTCTTCGCGGAAACCGGTCTCGTCGTGACGCCGTTTCTGCCTGGCGATTCCCTGCTGTTCGCTGCGGGTGCCATCGCGGCGGTCGGAAGACTCGACGCGCGGATTGTGATCGCCGCGCTGATTGCCGCCGCCGTTCTCGGGGATGCGGTGAACTACGCGGTCGGCCGGATCGCCGGCGGCCGGATGCTGCGAGCGGTCGAAACCAACCCGCGCTGGCGCCGCTGGCTGAACCCTGCGCACGTGGCGCGGGCGCACGACTTCTTCGAGCGTCATGGTGGCAAGGCGGTCGTCATGGCCCGCTTCGTCCCCATCGTGCGGACGTTCGTGCCGTTCGTCGCCGGTGTCGCCGAGATGTCGTATCCCTCGTTCGCGTTTTACAACGTCGCCGGCGCGATGGCGTGGGTCGGTCTCTGCGTGGGCAGCGGATACGTGTTCGGGAATGTGCCGATCGTCCAGGAGAACTTCTCGCTGGTCGTGCTCGGAATCGTCGCGGTGTCAATCCTGCCCATGGTCGTGGAGTATCTCCGGCACCGGCGGCGCGCAGCCTGAAGGCCATCGCGGGCGGGCAGACTGAAATATGTGCAAGTCTGAAGTCTCAAGTCTGAAGTCTGATCAGCCTTCAGCTTTCAGACTTCAGGTTGTGCCAGTGACCTGACCCAAAACCCAGTCCAGATACGCCGGGCTCCCGTCCGCGACGGCCAGCACCACGAACTCGGGCAGTTCGTACGAATGCACCTCGGCGATGCATGCCTGAACGGCCGGGATGTGTTCCCGCGTGGTCTTGATGACGACCTGCCGCTCCGCTTCACGCTCCACAGTGCCACGCCAGCGGTAGATCGACGTCATCGGCGCACCAATGTTCACGCAGGCGGCGAGGCGCTGCTCGATGAGCCGGCGCGCAATCGTGTCTCCGAGATCGCCGTCCGGAACGGCGGTCAGGATGATGACGACCTCAGTCATACGGAAAACCTCAAGCCTCGAGTTTCAAGTCTCAAGAGTGGCGTGTCTCGCCTCGTCAGGTCGAGCATTGAGACTTGAGACTTCAGACTTGAGACTTTACTGTTACCTCGGCAATACGGCGATTCTCTGTTGTACTTTCGCTTCGGTTGGTGTACCTGTCGCGCGCGTGGCCAGGAGCGGGAGTCGATCCACAACCAAGCGCGGGGCGTCAGAATCCTGGCACACCACCCGCACGCGGCGCATCGGTACAGTTTCTGCTGCTGTTTGTCGGGGTCGTCATCGTCGTCGACGCACTGGTTGGCGACCAGGGACTCCTCGTCATGCTGCGCGCCAGACGCCAACACGACGAACTGGCGGCGGCGATCGCGGGCCAGAAGGCCGAAAACGCGCGGTTGCGTGAGGAGGCGCGGCGGCTCACCGAGGATCCCGCCGCCATCGAAGAAGTCGCCCGCCGCGAGCTGGGTCTCATCAGGCGGGGCGAGACGGTCTTCATCATCAAAGATTTGAAGCCTTAGTCAAGGCTAGGTTACGGGCCTGCCGGCCGCACGAAACCTGCCCACGCCGAGTCCCGCCGCAACGACGAACGCGGCAACCGAGTTGCCGACGCTCAGAAGCGCTCCGATCTTCGCCTGCTCGAGGAGCGGTCCCGGCGGAAATGCTGCCGTCGCGAAAAACAGCGCGACGGTGAACCCGATCCCGGCCGAGAATCCCACCACCACCAGATCGCGCCAGGCGAGCCCCCGGGGAAACTGGAGGCCGACGGCCAGTGAAAGCGCCGCCGCAAGAAGAATCCCGAGTGGCTTGCCAGCGAGAAGCCCGAAGAACACGGCCGCGGTGCCAGGCCCCACTTGATTGAGCGTGATGCCGGCATTCACGAGACCGAAGAGAAACAGCACGAACTGCACCGGATACGTCCAGCGATGTTCGAACTCGCGGAGCGTGTCGACTGCGCCCGGTGACGAGTCGGGGAGACGCTCCGCATCGCAGGGGGTGCGCGGCATGAACGGCACGACGGGCACGAGAGCCAGCGCCGGATGCAGGCCGCCGACGAAGAGGGCGAGCCAAGAGAGCGTGCCGCCGGCAACGACATACGGCCAGGAGCTCCTGACACGGCGCATGCGTATGACGAAGAGCACCGCGAAGGCCGCGGCCATCATGCCGAGGGCCAGCCAGATGCGAACCGGTCCGGATGGATAAAACAGCGCGAGGATGATCAGCCCAAGCGCATCGTCAGCGATTGCGAGAAGGACGAGAAAAGGGATCGCGGGATGATCGCGGAAGATCGCCTTCACCACGAGATAGCTGAAGGCGACGTCCGTTGCGCAGGGGATCGCCCATCCCCTGGCGAGCTCGGGCGCGTCTTGAAACAGCACGACCGCGGAGTAGATGAGGGCGGGACCGATCATGCCACCGGCCGCGGCGACGACCGGCAGCGCGGCCCGCGGCCAGGTATGGAGCGCGCCTCCAGCCGCGGTCGCCGCCACGACCTCCTTGGCCGCGAGGGCGAAGAAAAAAGCCATGCCGACGTCGTTCACCGCGAAGTGAAGTACGCCGGCAAACCGTTCGTAGCTCGCGGGTGCCGTATTGGCCCAGACGAGGGCGATGACCGCCCCCGCAGGCAGGAGAGCGAGAGATTCGACGACCCGCTGCAGGGGGCGAAGGGCACGCGATCGGGACATCAGGCGTCAGGACACTTCTTTCTCCCCGGTGCGAATCTTGTAGCTCTCGCTGACGGGAATCACGAAGATCCGGCCGTCGCCGATTTCACCCGTGCGCGCCGCCTCGATGATCGCCTTGACCGCATCGTCCACGATCGAGTCGGGCAGAACCACTTCGATCTCCATCTTTGGCAGGAGGCTCACGTTGTATCCTGCCCTCGGTAGATGGCCGTATGCCCCTTCTGCTTGCCGTGGCCGCGGACCTCGGTCACCGTCATGCCGGATATTTGGATCTTCTCCAGGGCGTTCTTGACGTCATCTACCTTGTTCGGCCGCACGATCGCTTTGACTAGTTTCATGGGCGCCCCTCCAGAACGCGTTGTAAATTTGCGGTCAATTCTACCTGCTGGTCCGGTGACAACTTGGCCCCCTGGCGGGTCAGATGAAATACGTCAATTGCACGTTGGCCCTCGGTGGCAATCAGCACGAGATCGACTTCGCAGCCGGCCTCCGACATCGCGCGGCTCATACGGTACAGCAGGCCGAGCGCGTTCTCCGCGACGATTTCCACGATGGTAAACCGCCGCGACGACTCGTTGTCGCAGTGCACCACCGGCGCGAATCCTGGCAGGCGCACGCGGAACGCGCCTTCCTCGCGTCCTTTGAGCCGTACGGCAAGATCGGTCTTGCCCCGGATGACGTCCTCCAGCACCTTGATCAGCTGTGCGTCACCGCCCTTGTTCATCTCGAGGAACCGCTCCTGGTCGCTGAAATGAAACATGTCGACGACCAGGCCGTCGAGCTTGGTGAAGGCAAACCCGCGGAGGATGTCCATCCCGAACGAGGACAGCACACCGGAAATGTTCGAGAACAGGAACGGCTGGTCGCGTGTAATGACCGTCAGCTCCCATTCTGCGTCCTTGCGTTCGACCCACGTCTCAATCGCGCCCGGACCGAGGCCGCGCGAGCGTCGAACATGGCTGTAGACCGCGTCCCGCGAGAACAGCTGCAGATACCGACGCGGGAGTCCCTGAAGAAACGTCTCGATCTCCCGTGCCGTCAAATCGGGAGGACGCTGGGTGATGAGGTCATGGATCAGCGTGGATGTCGCCGCCTGTCCCGGATCGATGACTTCGTCACCGTAGGAGAGCGTCAGGTGGTTGTAGGTATCGACGTACAGCCGCCACAAAAGGTCTTCTCTCCACGCCGTCAGCGTCTCGAGGCTCACGGCTTCGACGTCGGCCAGCGTCATTAGGCAGAGCATCTTGAGACGCTCCTCGACGCCGACCAGCTCGGCAAACTGGCGGACGACCTCCGGATCCTCGGTGTCGCGGCGGAACGCCGCGACCGACATCTTCAGATGTTCGCGAACCAGGAACTCCACCACGCCGCGCGCGTGCTCATCGAGTTGCAGACGTTCGAACATCTGCTGGGCCATCCGCGTGCTCTCCAGATGATGGTTGTCGTCGCGCCACTTGCCGACATCGTGGTACAGGAGCGCGAGAACCAGGAGCTCGGGATCCTCGAGCTCGTTCAGGAGACGCCGAAAGCGCTCGCGCTCCGGCCCGGCTTCCAGTAACCGTTCCAGATTGCGAATCGTCAGCAGCGTGTGCTCGTCGACGGTGTACTTGTGGTAGAAATCGCGCACGACGCGGCAGCTGATGGCTTTGAATTCGGGGAGCATCTGCCCGAGCATTCCGTGGTCGTGCATCTCGGAGAGACGTGCGTAGAGACCGGGCCGCGGCTTGAGCAATGTGAGCAGCGCGTCCCGTTGCGCCTTGGTCGGAAGGAAGTCCTGGGGCGCAAATCGGCCGGCGTGCTGCTGTATGCACGCGAGCACATCGTCCGAGACGCCGCAATCGCCGTCCAGGGCGGCCTGGAACGCGGCGAGCCAGGTCTCGGGTTGGTCGGCCGCCGCGCGCAGGTCCACGAAACGAATCTCATCACCGGAACGCACCAGGTTGCGGCCAATCGGCGTGGGGGCGGCCTTCAGGGCCCATCGCAGCGAACGATCGATCGCACGGGCATGACGAAAGTACTCACCCATCAGCCGTTCGACCCGCTGGTGTGGCGTCGATCCCGGAAACCCCATCCGCGCCGCGGCCCGTTCCTGAAGCTCGTGGTTGAGCACGTTGTGATGCCGCCTGGCCTCGAAATGGAGGATGGAACGCACACGTAATAGAAATTCTTCGGCATCGTCCAGCGCGCGCAGCCCCGAGCCACCCTGTCCGAGAAGGGCAGGATCCGTAACCTTGGCAATCGTCTGTGCGCCGAGCAGATCGCGCAGACCGCCTGGTGCTTCCTTGACGTCCGGCTCGAGCTGGTAGAACGTGTCGTTGAAGCGCGCGTGCCGCTCGACGATGAGGGCCCTGAGCGCATCGAGCGTCCGCCTGCTCATCCGCGTGAGCTCGGTAGCCCCGGCGAACTCATCGAGCAGCGTGGCGTCGCCCGCGATAATCCGGGCGTCGGTCAGCGCCAGAAGGAATTCGGGATTGTCCCCGGCCAGGCGCGCCCCTTCGTGGACCTCGCGCACGTGGTGGCCGATGGTCAGGCCCAGATCCCAAATGGGGTTGAGAAAGCCGTGCAGAAACCGCTCGTCCTCCGACGCGATAGGACCGGCAAACAGCACCAGTAGGTCGATGTCGGAGTGGAGACACAGCTGGCGGCGTCCGTAGCCACCCAGGGCGAAGACGCCGACCGGCTGCGTGAGCGGTCCGGCCTCCGCGAACAGCTGCTGCACGATCGCATCCATCCGATGGGAGTATTGCTTCAGCGCCTGACGGCCGCCGTCGCCGCGCTCGCTCGCCGCCGACAACTCAGCGCGAGCGGCGTCGATGCGGGCCCGGCGCACGCCACGTAGATCGGGACCGGTCGCGACGGCGGATGGCTGAGGCTCTCCCATGCTAAGGACCTAACACTCTAACGTATGTCCCGTATCGTAGCCGGAAAACCGACAGCCGGTCACACCGGCGACCATTGGCCGGACTGCCGACCGACGGCGCTGCGCAGCGTTGTCGGCCAGCCGTTACGTCACGGCGCCGCCCACTCGCACGCGGCCGACTCCCCTAGAGCAGGCGCAGAAGGGCGCTTTCGATATAGATGATCGCTGCCGTCACGGCCAGAATCTTGACGATGACCGGTGTCATCTCCAGGATCCATCGCACCGGCGTGAAGTGCTCGTCCACATCACGCTGAATGAAGGCGAACGCGACGACCGATTGGGCGCAGCCAATATGGGTCCAGCAGCCTCCGAGCGCGTAGCCCGAGATTTGTGCCATGGCGAACAGGTGCAGGACCTTCCTGTCGAGGCCAAGCAGGCCGCGGGACGCGAAATCGGCGACAACGTTGTTGTCGAGGATGGCGGAGAGGAATGTCGATCCCAGAAACTGCACGAATGCGACGTGCGCATGGCCGAGCGTGGCGATCCCGCCGAGGATCAGCCCCTGCATCGCTGCGAAGAACCCCGCGGTTGTGAGCAGGGTCATGGAGAGAAACAAGGGAAACAAGAAGTAGTATTCGGCATACTCTTGGCGCGCCTCTCGTAACGCCAGCGCGCGCATCTTCGGAATACCGAAGACCGCCGGCAATGCTGCCAGGAACCCGGCAGCCGACGCCAGGAACAGGGGCACCTCGTGATAGATCCCGTGCACGATGAGCACGGCGATGAACGGGACCAGTGCGAGTGCTCCGATCTTCTGCGCGCGCTGGCGGACCCGGGCCATGGCGGCCAACACCTCTTGGACGGCCAGCTCCGCCCGGAAGGCCGCTTCGTACTCTCCCGCGGCGTCGAGGATGTAGTGGCGATCGAGACCGTCGGCGAGCTCGTCGGTGACGAAGTGCCCCAGCAGCAGGCGGCGCGTCTCCAGGGGAACATCCTCGTGGATGAGGGCGAGGCCGAGCGACTCGCCGCTTCGTAGCCGGGCGATAACGCGCGGAGCCCAGTCGTCCGTAGGGCCTGCATGGCCTTCCACGAGCTCAACAGGCGTGACCACCTCGCCGTGACGCGTCGCCTGGAGAAAACGCACATCCGCCATGTTGGCGTCAATGACATCCATCTCCTCGAGATTGACGCGCTGACCCAGCAGCTTGCCGCGAAGCTGGATGGCGATGACGAGATATGCGGCGACGGCGACCGGGGCGCAGTAAACGAGAAAGAAGGCGTTGTCGAGGTACGGATACAGGTTCGCCTTCATGATCAGGTTCGGCGGCTCTCCGTACGCCAGCCAGATGCCGCATATCGTGGTCACCGCGGTGCAGACCATCACGGCGTACCGGATCGCAGCCGCGGGAGCGGCTGCGAGCATCATGATGATGACCAGCGTGCGGATCGTCAGTCCAATCATCGAGACGCCGTCGAGAATGCCGGACGCGACAGCGACTACGGCCGTGACCGAGATGACGGTCGGCAGGATCATGCCCTGATTGCGGCGGAGCAGGAAAAAGGTCGTGCCTTCGAGCAGTCGCGTCTGGGCGATGACGGATACGAAGAATGTCAGACCGAGAATGAACAGCATCGTGTCGGCATGCACGAGCTCGTCCAGACCTCGGAGCGATAACAGGTGTTGCTGCACCCAATGCCATGCTCCTTGGTCGGCAATCTCGGTGTGCCATCCCGAGGTCGGCAGCCCGGCAAACGTCGCGACGATGATCAGCAGCATCCCGTAGGTGAGCGTGTTCTTGTGGATTTGGTACTTGAACGAACCAAACACGAAGAGCCCGAGGATGGTCAGGAGTACTTCCGCGCCGAGCAGCCAGAGTGGCAGGGCGAGGACGCGGCCGGCCAGGAGAAGTCCGCCTGCGACCATCGTGCAGCCGGCGAGAAATGCGCCAGCCGGCAGCATCACCACGGGGGCAGGAGGCTGCGGCGGTGCGACGTCGCTCAGATCGGCCTCCGCAGCAAGTCAGAGTGGAGACGACGGCATCCGTCAAGGACCATGGGGGCAGTCAGGTCCGCAGGGCGCGATATCGGTATGCGCCCTGCGGGTTCGATCAGGTGTGAGCGACCTCGCGGGTTGTTCCAAAGCCGACGTAGGCGACCTCGCCGTGCTCGCCGACGTCCAGACCTTCTATTTCCTCTTCTTTGCTGACACGGAGGCCGAGCGTCGCCTTGATCGCATACCAGAAGATCAAGGAGACCGCCAGGGTATACACGGCTACCGCCGCGATCCCTTTGAGCTGAGCGAGCAGCAGCGTCATGCCGCCGCCGTTGAACAGGCCGTTGCCTGTCGCCGCTCCGGTGAGCTTGTCCACCGCGAACAGGCCCACGCAGATGGTCCCGAAGACGCCATTGAAAAGGTGGACTGGAACCGCTCCGACGGGATCGTCGATTTTCAGGGTGTCCAGCAATTTCACGGCGCCGACGACGAGCAGTCCAGCCAGCAGGCCGATGAGGAGCGAGGCGTTGACCGTCACGAACGCACAGGGAGCCGTAATGGCCACCAAGCCTGCCAGAAGGCCATTGATGGACATCCCCAGGCTAGGCTTGCCGTCCAAGGTCCAGTTGAGAGTCGTGGCCGAGAGCATCCCCATGAAACCGGCCGAGTTCGTGGTCATGAAAATATGAGCGATGGCATTGGGGTCGGCCGCCATGGTGGATCCGGGATTGAATCCGAACCAGCCGAGCCACAGCACGAAACACCCGATGACGCCCGACGTATAGCTGTGGGCGGGGATCGGAGCCACTCGGCCGCCAGGGCCGTACTTGCCCAGGCGGGGCCCCAGGACCAGAATGCCGGCGAGAGCCGCCCAACCGCCCACGCTGTGGACGACCGTCGAACCGGCGAAATCCCAGAAGCCGGCAGTAGCGAGCCAGCCGCCGCCCCAGATCCAGTGGCCGGTAATGGGATACACGAAACTGATCAGGAGAAAGGAAAACACGATGAAGGAGATGTACTTGATGCGCTCGGCGACCGATCCGGAAACGATCGTCGCGGCTGTGCCGGCGAAAACCAACTGAAAGAAGAACTTCGCGTTAAGAGGAATGCCCGTCCACGCGATGGCCTTGTAGGCGCCCATATAGGCGTCGCCGGTGGCAGGGCTGTTGTCCGCGCCGCCCAGGGCGAACAACCCCTCGGACCCCATGAAGCCGGTACCGTTTCCGAACATCAGGCCCCAGCCGAACACATAGAAGGCCAGGCAGGAAATGGCGAAGACAATGAAGTTCTTCGACAAGATGTTGACGGTATTCTTGCTCCTGCAGAATCCGGACTCGACCAACGCGAAACCCAGGTTCATGAAAAAGACCAGGGAGGCCGTCAGCACCACCCAGATCGTGTCCAATGCGATCGTCAGTTCCTCCGCCGTTTTGGCGTGGGCAGTCGAGGCCCACGCGAAGCACGCCACAAGCGTGAGGGCCGAACAGTACAACTGTCGCTTGCCCAGATTCATAATCTCTCCTTGCGCATGTTTCGTCTTGAAAGAGTCGCGGACGCGTGAGGCAGACGCGGACGCCTCAACGCGACCTGGATCGCGAACGGTCGTCAGTACCCGACGCCGATGCCGAAGAGCCCGATCACCTTGTTGCCCTTCCGCTCATCCTCCGAGTTGATGTTGAAGAATTTCGTGCCGTGGCCCAGGAACAGGACATCAACGCCGCCGTGAATATTCCATGCGCCGAATTTGCTGGGGATGCCCTTGAGGGGAAGAGTGAGGAGGCCGCCGACGTCGAAGAATCCGAACGAGTGGTTCTCGGTGGTCCCGTCGTAGTTGTCGCCCGTGGGCGCTTCGTAATAGTCGCTGAGGCCCAGACCGAGCTTGACGGGGATGGCCAGCGTGAGCCCGTTCTCCATGAGCGGAAAGCCTGGAGCCACGCCGAGCTCGAGATACGTGCCCTTGTGGCTGCCGGCGTCCGCCTGGCCGTCGTCGGTCAGTTCCCACGCCAGGAACGCGTAGGGCGCGAGCATGTGCGTCTTCGAGACCTTGAGCTGAAATTCTTTGACCGTGTTGAATACCCCGTTGGGACTCGTCAGCGCCATGTACGTCGCGCCCAAGGTGTACCCGCCGCCAAATCCCAGATTGAGCGTGGTGTAGAAATCCTCTTCGTAATGCGCGTAGCCGGGTCCTCCCGCATCTTCATTGCTGCCCGACGATCCGGTGTGCAGGCTGTTCCACACGCCCACGTTCACGCCGACGCTCTTGATCGCGCCATCGCCAGAGAAAAGGGCAATGCCAAGGTCGCCGTACGGCCACATCGTCAGCTTGGGATCGATTTCCTGCCGGATACCGCGGAAGAAATAGATCGTCGGAAAGTCGACGCCGCCGGTGAAGGTCAGCGCTCCGGGATTGGGATCGTCCTGCGCGATCGCGGGAGCCGGGGCCGCGAATGAAACGATCGCCGCGGCCAACACACCTGCCAGGACCACCCGGGCCCGCGTCCCATTCTTGCGCGTAGAACATCGTCATCACCTTCACGTCGCCACCTCCAAAGTGAGCCTAGGAATTGTCGGACTGCGCCAAACCGCTGCAGCGGCTTGGTGCAAGAGCAGATCCAGTCGAGCCAGTGGCGCGGGCAGCAACAATCGGCAGATTGACGAGGAAAAGCCCGCTGTTTTGCTTGGGATCGACGGTGGCGGCCGACCCCAACGACCGACACTTCTGTCCGTCTACAGGTATCGTTCAACATTAATGTCCCTTTTTTGGCCGGCCTGTCTCGGGCCGCCGCTCGGAACAGAGTTCAAGCAGAAGGAGCGTCCGTTTTCGTCTGATGCCGGCTTCGTCGCGGTCCACCAGAAGAGGGACATATTTGTATGACTATTTGAAGCGGCTCCATAAGTGTCGCTTCTGTCGTGCCTGGGCTACGACACGAATTTCATGGAGTGCGCTCGAGTCCAGACTCCCGCATGTCGCGGAAGCCGATCGTCGCCGCCGACGGGCTGCACTCCGCCATCATCTGCTGCGAGCGTTCTTGCTTGAGACCTGCGTGTGCCGATCGTGCTCATGTGGACAATGCGTTCGTGCCGGCGGCCGGGCCGTGGGAATCGGACCGTGCGGCCGACGTTCAACAGTACTCTTGTGGGTTGGCGATTGACGTGCGACAATCCCCGTCGCTTTTGGCAGACGCTCTCCACTTTCCAAGACGCGAGCTTCTTTGAGGAATGCTCATGAACCAAGCCGACACAGCCTGGATGTTGATCTCGACCGCGTTGGTGCTGCTCATGACGCCGATGCTGGCGTTTTTCTACGGCGGGCTGGTGCGCTCCAAAAACGCGCTCAACACGATGATGATGAGCTTCATCTCGCTGGGGTTCGTCGGCGTTGCCTGGGCGGTCATCGGGTATTCGCTGGCGTTCGCGGCGGGTAACAACTGGATCGGTGACGCGTCGCGACTGTTCCTGCGTGGCGTCGGCCTCGAGGAGCAAGGAACGATCCCGCACCTGCTTTTCATGTGTTATCAGGGAACGTTCTGCATCATCACCGCCGCGCTGATCTCGGGTGCGATCGTCGAGCGCATGCGCTTCTCGGCGTATGTGGTGTTCATCACGCTGTGGTCGATCGTCGTCTACGCGCCCATCGCGCATTGGGTCTGGGGTGGCGGATGGCTTGCGGACATGGGCGCGCTCGATTTCGCCGGCGGTACTGTCGTCCATGTGAATGCGGGCGTCGCCGCTCTGGTCGCCGCGATCGTCATCGGTAAGCGCCGCGACTACCCTTCGTCCGGCCTGCTGCCGCACAACGTGCCGTTCACGCTGCTCGGCGCCGGCGTACTGTGGTTCGGATGGTTCGGATTCAACGCCGGCAGCGCGCTCGCCGCCAGTCCGATCGCGGCGCTCGCGTTCACGGCCACGATGCTCGCTCCCATGGGCACCCTGGTCGCGTGGACGCTCATCGACATGGCGCGTACCGGCAAACCGACGGCGGTCGGCGCCGCCACTGCCATCGTGGTGGGACTGGTTGCGATCACTCCGGCCGCGGGATTCGTCGGGCCGCTGAGCGCGATCGCGCTCGGTGCGATCGCCGCCTTCCCCAGCTACTTCGCTCTCCAATGGCGGGTAAAAACCTCGCTCGACGATTCGCTCGACGTCGTGGCGGCCCACGGCGTCGGCGGGACCGTCGGGGCGTTGCTCACGGGGGTCTTTGCGCAGAAAGCCCTCAACGGCGTTGCCGACGGCTTGCTGTTCGGCAATCCCGGTCAGCTCGGCATTCAGGCCATGGCCGTCGCCGCGGCGATTGCCTACAGCGGCGTGGTCAGCTTCGTGCTCTTGAAAGCGATCAGCGTGATCATTCCGCTGAGAGCCACTGAATCCGAAGAGAGTGAAGGCCTCGACGTCGCACTGCACGGGGAAGAGGCCTATGTGCACGGCGGGGGCAGCGCTCGAAGCTGACGCTGGTCAGCGCGTTCGTGTCACCTGCCCGCTCTTCACGATGAGCACGGCGGAAATCTCGGCTGGGGCGGGCGCCACTCCTCCGGCGAGATCCGCGGGCGGCGGGTCGATCCACAGGCGGACCCGCCCATCGGTCATCAGCGCACCCGCTTCATCGGCCAGCCCGCCGAGCGCCTGCTCGGCGGTCGGCCTGGCGTCGCGGACATCTTCGATCACCACGACGGTGCGGCCGCTTCGTTCTCCGGCAATTGTCACCACCTCGCGCATCACAGCGGCCGAGAGCTCGGCTTCCCGCACGTAGCGGCGGTTCCGCACCTTGTACACTGGAAACAACGCCACGAGTAGCAGAACCAGAAAGGCGATCGCCCGATTCAGGGCACGCTGTGAAAGGCGTGAAGCTGCCCCCTCCACCAGATCGCCCAAGACAAGCACGACACCGATGCTTGGAAACAGCGCATACAGGCTGGAGCGGACGGGCAGCAGCAGCGTGGGTGCAAAGCCGAGCACGAGCCAGGAAGCGCCCTTCACCCGTCGGCGCCAATCCGTGCCTGGATTAAATCGCGGAAAGCCGGCCACCAGCCAGAACAGCACGAAGACGAGGACCGGCGTGGTCGCGGCACGGTCGGCATATTGATACGTGTGCCCCAAGAGCGTGGTCAGATCGAATCGATACCGGTAGAAGGAGGGGGCTGAGGCGGGCGTCCACGCCCCCGACCAGGCCCGGACGGCAAGGCTCACCGCGGCGGCAACCCAGAGCATCCACGTCTCGGCGAGCGTCCGCCTCAGGCGCGCCCACAGCGCCAGCGCGGCAGACCGACCGTCGATGACGGACCAGACCGAGATGATTGCGGGGATGACGAACCCTTCCTCTTTTGACCACATCGCCAACATGGCACAGCCCGCGGCAAGCACGCGGTGGCCGCGGAGCCAGGCGTATGCTGCCGCGAGGGCCCATAACACCAACACCAAAGCGGTGCGACCGCTGATCCAGAGGACCGCCATGTTCACCGCCTGGAAGTTCAATGCCCAGACCAGCGCACCGGCGATCGCGACCCCACGCCGGAGGCCCAGTGCGTGAAGCACAAGGGTCAGCAGACCGACGCACCCAAACAGCAGCGCCACGTTTGTCAGACCGTAGCCAAGCGGATCGAGGCCGAAGATCGCGTGGTCGATGGCAAAGGTGAGCGAAACGACCGGGCGGAAGAAACCGGCGGCAGCCGGCGCGATCAGCCGCACGATGTCGCGGGGACCTTCCACGCGCGAGTTGGCAATCCATACGAAATCGTCCTTGACGAAGCCGTGGCCGGCGTCGCACCCGTAGACGATGGCGAGGAGACAGAGCGCGACGACAACCGCGCCGCGCCGGAGGAGTCGCTCGTCATCGGCCCGTCACCGGTCCAGAAACCGCTGGATGTCTTCAGCCCGCGCCGCGGCGTCCGCCTCTCCCATCTCGATCAGCTGTCGCAGGTAATTGCCCTGAAACATCACCAGACTGAGCAGATCGTTCGACCGCGTCTCGCGAGTCCCGAGACCGCGCGTGAGAAATCGAAATGTGGACGGAAGTTCGGGCTCGAACTCGTTCGCGAGCTGACCAAGGTCCTGCGACGGACGAAGCACGAGCAGATCGATATGCCTGAGGCCGTCGCGCTGCCCCTCCGGAAGGCGGGCAACGAGCTGATTGATCTGCTGCAGGTGCAATGCGTCGCCATCGAGCAAGTCGAGAAAAATCGCGTTCAGCAGGACACCCGCGACCTGTGCCGGCGGCGGATAGCCGCTCATCGCGGGCACCTCCGCTTCTTCGCGCGACCGCCCGTAGCGCGTCGAGATCGCGACGATGCGGCGGGCGCCGAGGTGCACCGCCGGCGAAAGCGGCGCGGCGAGGCGGATACCGCCGTCGCCGTACCATGCCCCGTCCACTGGCACTGCGGGAAAGAAGAACGGCAGCGCCGCCGTCGCCATCACATGGTCCACCCGAAGCGCGCAGGTGGCGCTCTTGCGTTGCGGCCGCTCCCACATCGGCATGCTGCAGTCGGCGGTTTGCACCCAGGTCACCGACTGGCCTGTCGTATAGCTCGAGGCGGCGAGCGCAATCGCCCGCAGCCAGCCGTCCTGGACGTTCCGGGCGATGCCCGTCAGCTCACCGCCGACCGCCTGGAGCTCGCGCTCCAGCAGTTGCCGGAGCGGCGCGGTGTCGACGAAGCTGCCAGCCGGCCGCATCGGCGACCGGCCGCCGGCCACGAGCCGGCCGCCCCACCGGATGACACGCGACCCGAGATCGCGCGTGTCGACGCGAAACACATCGCCGATGTGCAGCCCGGCCCAGAGGTTGACCAGATGCTCGACCTTCTCGGTAAAGGGCTCCTGGCGCGCGGCGAGGTAGGCCGCGTTGATTCCGCCGGCGGAGACCCCCGTGAGGATTCCCGGAACGACGTCGGGAAACTGCCGCGCGAGGAACCGAAGAAAGCCGACTTGGTAGGCGGCGCGGGCGCCACCGCCGCTCAGAACCAGCGCGAGGTCGCTATGACGGGACGCCCCCATGTCATGCGCCTCGCAACGAACGCGGCGTCAGGCGGACTCCAGCGCCATAGATGTCAGTCGAACAGCGGCTCGGGGCGGATAATACAGGCGAGCACATAATAGCGCACGGCCACGCCGCCGGTGGACGATGGACCGACGCGGCCAAGCCGATATGATGATCTCTTCGCGGCGTGCCTGTGCGGCGAATCAACAATGGCGCCTTCAGTCACAGCGTCCGGCCGTCGCGCGCGACGCGGGCGTCGTTGGGTTAGAGTTAATGCGCTCCCTGTCCTGAGGGCGTGACGCCGGATCCTTTTTGATCCGGCAATTCGAGAGGAGAATCGATGGCGGTCAAGGTTGGCATCAACGGTTTCGGCCGGATCGGCCGGAACATCATGCGGGCGGCGCTTGGGGACAGCAACATCGATTTCGTTGCCGTCAACGATCTGACCAACGCGGTGACGCTGGCGCACCTGCTCAAGCACGACTCGGTGCTCGGCAACCTGAGCTCGAAGGTCGAGGCCAGCGGCGATGGCATATCGGTCGACGGCGTCACATTCAAGGTGCTCTCGATGCGCGATCCGGCACAGTTGCCCTGGAAAGATTTGGGCGTCGACGTCGTGTTCGAATCGACCGGTCTTTTCACCAAGCGTGAGGATGCCGCGAAACACGTGGCCGCCGGCGCGAAGAAAGTGGTCATCACGGCGCCCGCGACGAAGCCCGATCTGACCATGGTGCTCGGCGTCAACGACGACAACTACGACCCGGCAGTGCATCAGATCATCTCCAACGCGTCGTGCACCACCAATTGCCTGGCCCCGCTGGCGAAGGTGATTCACCAGAAATTCGGCATCAGGAAGGGCTGGATGACGACCATCCACTCCTACACGAACGATCAGCAGCTGCTCGACTTGCCGCACAAGGACCTGCGCCGCGCCCGCGCTGCCGCGCTGTCGATGATTCCCACGACGACTGGCGCCGCGTCGGCGGTCGGCGAAGTGCTTCCGGAGCTGAAGGGACGTCTGGACGGCTTCGCGATGCGGGTGCCGACCCCGAACGTCTCGGTCGTCGATCTCGCGGCGATCCTGGACAAGAAAACGACCGGCGACGAGGTCAACGCCGCGCTGAAAGAGGCGGCCGATGGACCGTTGAAGGGCATCCTCGCATATTCCACCGACGAGCTGGTCTCGATCGATTTCAAGGGCAATCCCAACTCGTCGATCGTCGATGCACCCTATACGAAGGTCATGGACGGCGACTTCGTGAAGGTCCTGTCCTGGTACGATAACGAGTGGGGCTATTCGAACCGCTGCGTCGACTTGCTTCGGCTACTGGTGAAGAAAGGGTTCTGACCAGCCTGTTGGTCATGCAAAAGCTCTCCATCAAGGACCTCGATCTCAGCGGGAAGCGCGTCTTCGTGCGCGTCGACTTCAATGTGCCGCTGAAAAACGGCCACATCGAGGACGATACGCGCGTTCGCGCCACGCTGCCGACAATCCGTTACGGGCTCGATCACGGTGCCACCGTGGTGCTCGCCAGCCATCTGGGACGTCCCAAAGGCAAGCCCAGCCCGGAGTACAGTCTTCAGCCGGTCGCCCGGCGACTGGAGGAATTGCTGGGTCGTCCGGTCGTGTTCGCCCACGACTGTGTGGGCGACGGCGCCAGGCACGCGGTCGATCAGGCTCACGCCTCGGGCGTGGGTCTCGCGTTGCTGGAGAATCTGCGGTTCCACTCGGAGGAGGAAAAGAACGACCCGATCTTTGCGGCGGCGCTCGCGTCTCTGGCGGACCTGTACGTGAATGACGCGTTCGGTGCCGCGCACCGGGCCCATGCTTCCGTCGAAGCGATCACACGGCATGTGCCCCGCGCAGCCGCGGGTCTGCTCATGGAGCAGGAACTGCGGTATCTCGGGCACGCCCTGGAAGCGCCGGAACGGCCGTTCGTCGCCATCCTCGGCGGCGCGAAGGTGTCCGACAAGCTCGAAGTCATCGCGAATCTGCTCGGCAAGGTCGACCGTCTGCTGATTGGCGGCGCGATGGCCTACACGTTCGTCAAATCCCGCGGGGTGCCGATTGGCCGATCCCTCGTCGAGGACGACAAGCTGGAGGCGGCGAAAGCGATCGAAGCCGACGCCGCGGCCCGCGGTGTCCGGCTCGAGCTGCCGGTCGATCACGTCGTGACCGATCGTGTGGCTGCCGGCGCGGCGTCCGAGGTTCTGCCGATCGAGACCTCTTCAGCTCCAGCCGCTCCTCACAGCGTCCACGGCATCCCGCTGGACGATGGCCGTCGAACGACAATCGGTGACCGATTCGGGGTGGACATTGGGCCGGCCACAATTGCGGGATATACCGCCTCGATCGGCAGCGCCAGAACGGTGGTCTGGAACGGCCCAATGGGCGTGTTCGAAATCGACGCGTTTGCGAAAGGCACCAACGCGGTAGCACACGCCGTCGCGTCCGTGAAGGGCACCACGATTGTCGGAGGGGGCGACTCGATTGCGGCGGTCACAAAGGCAGGCTTCGCCGACCGCATTTCGCATATCTCGACCGGTGGAGGGGCCTCACTGGAGTTTCTCGCGGGCCGCAGACTTCCGGGCGTCGAGGCGCTCACGAACAAGGAATGAGGGGCGGGCCAGCTCCTTTCCTGCCAACAGGTTCTGTCCTATGAGAATCCCATTCATTGCGGGCAACTGGAAGATGTTCAAGACGGTTCAAGAGGCGGTGCTCTACGCGAAGGAGCTTCGCACAATCGTCAAGGACATCAGCGACGTCGAGATTGTGGTGGCGCCGCCCTTCACGGCCATCGCCGGTGTGGCCGAGGCGCTTCGCAACACGAACGTGGGCGTCGCCGCGCAGAACCTCCACTGGGAACACGAAGGCGCGTTCACCGGAGAAATCTCCGGCGGGATGATCGGCGAAGCCGGCGCCGAGTACGTGATCATCGGCCACTCCGAGCGACGCCGGTTGTTCGGTGAGACCGATGCGACCGTTGCTCGGAAGGTCGTCGCGGCCACACAGGCGGGGCTGACGCCGATCGTCTGTGTCGGGGAGACACTCGAAGAGCGCGAGCGGAATGAGACCTTCGCCGTGATCGACCGTCAGATCCAGGACGGATTGGATCAATTGGCGGCCGAGCAGATCGCGGGGCTCGTCGTGGCCTATGAGCCCGTGTGGGCCATCGGCACCGGCCGGAATGCGACGGCGGCGCAAGCGGGTGAGGTGCATTCGCACATCCGCCATCGGCTCGGCCAGCGGTTCGGCGCTCTGGCCGCGGGTCAGTGTCACGTCATCTACGGCGGCAGCGTCAAACCGGACAACATCGGAGACCTCATTCGCGAGGCCGATGTAGACGGTGCGCTCGTTGGCGGAGCCAGTCTCGACGTCAGAAGCTTCGTCGCGATCGTGACCGGTAGCCGGTCTGCTGCGGTATAATCTGAGGTTTCCGGATATTCCAGATGTTGTATTACCTGTTGACCACTCTTTACGTGTTCGTCTGCCTGGTGTTGCTCCTCGTCATCCTGTTGCAGCAGGGCAAGGGCGGCGATATGGCCGCCGCGTTTGGCGGCGGCAGCAGCCAGACGGCCTTCGGCGCACGGGGCGGGGCGACGCTGCTCTCGAAAATCACCGCGGCGTTCGCGGTGCTGTTCATGCTCGGGGCGCTCGGCCTGGCGATTCTTGGCCGGCGTGGCCCCAGTTCGGTCGTCGGCGGCACGCCGGGACCACCAGCTCCCGCTCGCGCACCGGCAAGCGCGCCGCAAGCACCTGGTGCGGCCCAACCGCCGGCGGCGCCACAGTCACCGGCCGATCAACAACCGCCAGCGACTCAACCACCACCCGCGGCTCAACAGCCACCGGCGCCGCCGGCAGGCAACGCACCGCCGCCCGGGCAGCCGGCCGCGCCCCCGGCCAAGTGAGATCGTGCTCGCCCTCGCGGAAGGCGCGGAATGACAGACGCACCCGCTTGAGGCTTGACGGCTGCCGCTGTCCCGCCTCCAAGTAAACCCTGACAACAAAGGCAAACGACAACCAGAGCGGCTGCTTTGTTGTCTCTTGTCGATCTTGGTGTCCAAACAAATAGATCTTCGACCCTGGCCTCCGCCCACAAGCGCAGTCTGCCCTGACAATCTTCTCGCAACTCGATTGGCCGGCGAGCCGGGACTCGCACTGTCCTGAGGTTCGACGCGGATGGGTTTTGTGATCGAGAACAAAGCCTCGATGGGTGGGTTATTGTGCCAGGGACGCGAGGAAGGAACCAGACGTCGACATTGGCGCCGCCGCAACGGCTTATGCCGAACTAGCATAGGAGGATGCGGAGTCTGTCGACCTCGGCCGCCCGTGCCGGCCGCTGTCATCGTGACGTCATCTTGAGTTCGAGATGTTGGCTTAATGAGCGTGTCCTGTGACAAACGGTAGCGTCGAACGGCGCGGGCGGATATGCGTCGGGACCCTTTTTGTCCTGATCGTCATCGTAGGATCGGTCAGTGCCCAGGAAATACCAAGTCAACAGTCCGGCGAAGGAGGCAATCCCGCTGGCTTCGTCATGCCGGCGGAGAAACCGCTCGGCCGTCCAATGCCGGTCGTCGATGGCGGTGACGCGACGCTCGACCCGAGACGGCCGGAGCCGGACAGATCCTCTCGGCCTCGGGTTGACTGGCTCGCAACTGATCGCGGCTCTGGCTCTCGCCCTGTTCCGGCTGGTGTCCCGGCTTTCTTCGAGCAGCAACCAGCTGCGCAGCAGGGAGAACCGGCCCACACGGGTTTCAAGGCGCTGCTCGTCGAAACCGGCAGAGACTTCAAGGCATTCCCGCAACGACGCTCCACCTGGGTGATTCTCGCAATCGGGGGTGCAGCGGCGGCGATCGCGCACCCGTGTCGACGATGAGGTCAATGCACGGCTTGTGGGCTCTGACGCGGTCGGGCGCTTCTTCGCGCCCGGCAAGTATGTGGGTTCCGTGTATGTTCAAGCCGGTACGGCCATCAGCCTGTACATGATTGGTCGGTACATGCTTCCCCATCCTGACGGAGCCTCAAGGACCAACAAAGTCTCTCACCTTGGGTTCGACCTGCTCCGAGCGCTCGCCGTCTCGCAGGCGCTGACGCAAGGGATCAAGTTTGCGGTACGCCGCGATCGACCGACGGGCGAATGCTGTGCGTTCCCGTCCGGCCATTCGTCGGCAGCCTTCGCGACCGCGGCGGTCCTCGAGCGCCATCACGGCTATCGCGCTGCCTGGCCGACATTTGTGATCGCCGCCTACGTCGGGGCGTCGCGGCTCCACGATAATCGCCACTTCCTCAGCGATGTGTTGTTTGGCGGCGCGCTGGGCATTGCCAGCGGCTGGACGGTTGTCGGGCGTCACGGGCGATCCAACTTTGCCTTGATGCCGGTACCGGTTCGGGGCGGCGCCATGCTCACCTTCACACATCGACCGTCGCCGCAAGGGCGCCGCTAGTGGCTGATCCGATGGAAGTGCGCTGTTCGGATTGGACGCACCAGGCGAGGCGGCGAAGTAACCTCGATCCCGGGCGGGCCGCTGCCCGCCCGGGGCGGATTCCAACGTGTAGCGCCGAAGCGGCAGCAGCGGGAGTCAGTAAGTGACTCGCACCCGGTAGTTGAGCGTCACAGAGCCGTTGGCGGTCACAGGGACCTGGAACCGCGCGGCCCAGGCCGCCGTTTTCGTCCACTCGTGCGACGAGCGGAGCATCCGCCACGTCCCGCCGAGGGGCTCGTTCACGTCGACGGCAACCGGCGTGGACTTATGGTTGCGCAGCGCAACCTGCGTACTCCACCTCGTAGGTGTTCGCCGCAACCTTCTCGAAATCAAGCTGCTTGCGCTCCACAACGAGGTCGAAGGCATTGCCGATCTTGAGGTTCAGGATTTCGTCCTTCGGGGTGTGATCGATGCGATCCTCGCCGACGAACTGAATACCGCCCGATGAATCGGACTGATAGACGCGCACAACACCCGCCGGCATCGGCATGCCGAGCCCTGTCCGCTCCTCGTTCTTGAACTGGTAGAACACCTGCACAACATCCTTGATCGGCGCTCCGGGATGCTGGGCGTTCCGATAGTAGAACTGCTGTCCTTCGACTACGTACCGCTTGACAACCGGGAACCCGGTGCCGCCAAGCATGCTGACCTGCTTCGTCTGGTTGTTGTTGATGGTCGTCTTGCGTCCGAATGTATACAGGTGGTAATCCGAGAACGCCTCCTGTGCCATGGGGGCTGCCGCCGCCACGTCAGCCCTCGATTCGTTCATCGCCATCCGGCCCAGCACCTGTTTCACTCGATTCAGGTTTCCCGCCACCAGTTGCAGCTTGGCGTTCGGAAACGAGGTGCCGCTGCCGTTTTTCAGCGTCACCCAGCCGTCGATGTCGCCCGTCTTGTCATCGCGCCCAACCGTCAGCACGTAGTCTGCGTTCCACGAGAGCTGGCCGGCCAGATACGACGCCTCGACCCGATGACGCGTCGTTCCGCCGTTGTCGAGGGTCCATATCAGTGTCGGCCGCGAGTACAGATTTCCGGGCAGCTCCGGGAACCGGATGTGATCGGCGTGCAGGCCGGTCACGATCTCGCCCCCAACCTGCCAGACCGGCGCGTTGTTGTAGCTGAGGAGCCTCGCCTTTACCTCTTCCTCCTGGGTCGCACCGTTTCGCTGCAGGAGACGGATCAGCGTGACGTCGCGGCCGACGTACTTGCGCAGAAGCTTGTCGGGCTCGAGGAGATCGTACTCGTAGTTCTGCTCGAGCACGTTGACCTTGGAGGGCTCAGAAAGCGACCTGAAGTGCACCGTGGCCGGATTGACCGTCGCAGCGATGTCCATGAAGCGGAGGTTTGACGTTCCCCGCGGAAGCTGGAGGTTGCGCACATCCCGGACAAGCGCGATGTCCGAGTTGTAAACCGTGAGCGCCAGCTCAGTCTGGTCCTCGAGCGTCGTCTGGTTCTGTGCTGGAGCAGCCTGGGCGGACACGGTTGGCGCGGTGCGGTCAGCCACGGTCGCCGCGCTTGTGAGGACTGACGCCGCGAGCAGCGCCATGTATGGAAACGGACGGAACATAACAGGCTCCTTTGGAGTGGCCACTCTCGGGTTCCGATTGCGGCGGACCGGGTGGCTGTACTTAGAACGGAGCCGGGGGGAAATCTTGCGCGGGGTCGGAGCAGGACGTTCCGGATCTGGGAATCAGGACTCGGGATGGGCTCAGAGAATCACTTCCAAGTCGTTCCACCGTCAACGGTTGTGAAGCGCCGGCCGTCCGTGGCCGTTACGGTGGCGGTGCGCGCATCGGTTGCCTGAATTGCGGCGAGGTCCACCGCCAGTGGGAACATCAGCCGCTGCCACGGCCTGCCGTCGGTCGTCAGCAGCACGATTCCCGCACGTCCGACGACCCAGCACACCGTCCGGGCCGGGGAAGCGCCAGCTATCAGATCCGTTCCCACTCCGGTGGGCGTCGCTTCCCACGAAGCCCCGGCGTTGTCGGAGTACTCCACGACGCCGGCGGGTCCAATGCGCCAACGGATCGAGGCGTCGGGAGAAACGATCTCGATCAGCGGCGGGGCCGGAATGACACCCCCGAGCCTTGCGCCGAGCCGCGCCGTTTCTGCGAACGTGGAGTCGGAGGCCGCTGCCTGTGGTGCTGGAGCGGTGTTGCCCGTGACGAGAGAGGCATTGTCCCCCCGCTCCTCGTTCTCACGCGCTGGCGCGGCTCTCTTTGCCGCCGCCTCACGCCGGAGTTCCGGCGGCGGTTGCTGAAGCATCGGCGCAACGGCCTCCGCAGACGACGGTCGATCGGCAGGTGCCGCAGGCTCCGCAGTTGATGCGGTCTGCGGCGTCGCGACCTGCTCGACCGCTGCCGCCGGTTGTTCGGGTTGCCCGCTGTGCTTGTCGCGGGGCACCGCGAACCAGATCGCGATCCCGGTGGCCGTGGCTGCCAAGGGCACGAGCCAGCGTGCGCTCAGGCCGCGGCGCCACCACGGATCAGCGACAGCTTATGGCGAAGTCGTGCGCGCAAACGCGGCGAGAGTCGCCTGACAATCGAAGCAGTCAGCGAGGTGCTGATTTGCTGCGGTGAGCTGGCCCCCTGCGAGTGAGCCGTCGAGCCAGGCCGCCAGTATCTCGGCATCCGGGCACGGACCGAACTGCGGCGGCCGAGCAGGAGTCCGAAAGGAATCCTTCAGCAGGCGCTCAACCGATTGGTCGCGTGGGGATTCGCGGCTCACGATGACTTCCTCTCAGGGGTAGAACGATCAGGAGCCGCATCTCTTGCGCGATCGGCCGATGGGAGCACGTCCGCAAGGTCCATGAACCGGGCGTCCTCGGTCCCAACCTCGAAGCACCGGGCGACCTGGGCGTCGTTCAAGCCGGCCGCGGCCCGAAGCTCACGTTCCACGTCCAGGCGAAGTGTCTTGCGCGTCCGCGCGAGGTTGCGCGACGCTGTTGCCTCGTGCTCGCCGAGCAGGCGGCCCGTCTGCGCAAGCGTCAACTCCTGGCCATAATAGCAGCCCAGGCGCAATCGATCGCGCGAGTCGAGTCTCGCCACGGCCAGTCCGAGCGCCTGTTGGATCAGCGTCAGGTAGCGAGGACGATCAGGATCGGAGCGGTCCGACGCCTCGAGTTGAGGGGCAATCGGCTCTTCATCTGGCAGCGGTTCCAGCCGCCGCGCGGTCCTGATACGGTCGACGTGCCGCTGGGCCAGCACCGCGCGCAGCCAGGTCGAGAGACTGCTTCGGCCATGAAAATAGCGGAAGAGAGATTTCCGCTTCCCCTGCCGATCGGGGAAACCGTAGAGATCAGCGTACAGCGAGTCGGCGAGATCCCGAGCGCCGCCAGTCGGATCAAGCGCGTCGGCGGCGCGATACAGCTGGGGGCGATGCTCACGCACGAAGTGTTCCCACGCCCCCTCGTCACCCACGGCGCATGCACAGGCCAGCGCCAGATCCTCCAGGTGCAGCGAGGTAACGTGGCGCTCGAGATCGCCCGCACGCACCGCTTCACTGCCGAAGGCCCGGACGGCGGCCGCGGCCAGAACGTCGGCAAAGACGCTCTGCGGCAGATGCCAGGCGTCCCCCTTCGCCCGCTTATAGAGGCGCGCAACCAGGGCGTCGTCAATTGGCGGCGACGGCATGCTCCATGGTCAATCGCCTCTGCATCGCAGACGCTGCACGTCTGGCCTGTGAAGCCGGCTCCCGGCCCCCGGCCTCCTCGGTGCCGCGTTGATTGCCTGCACTGTCATCCGGCTCTCAATCATTCGGGACACAACCCGTTCGCTGTGAGGCGAGCTCGAGCGCCAATGCCCGCGTAGATCACACCGCAAACAGCGACACCATGTCGCTCCGGAGTGATCGCATCATGTCATACCGGAAGGCGCCGGCGTCGGTCGTTGGCGAGTACGCGGAGCGGCTTCACCGCGCCGATCGCTCTCGCTTGCTCTCGTGTGCATCTCGCCGATGCAGCGTCCGCAGGGAGTGGCTCATCGAATACCGTGCAATTTGCCTCCCGAGCGCGAGCCCCGCGTCGGTCGCGTAGCGGAAATGCCAACCGAGCCTCACCCGTGAATCCGCACACTCCGTGGCCGCGGCCTGGAAGCTGGCGAACGTTCGAGTTGGCATGCCAGGTGGGGCGGTCGTCGTCTCCATCGTGAACGGCACGCGATCCCCGAAAACCTGTTGCAGCACGCCAAGGGAGGCGCCGCAGGCCGCCGCGTGAGCGGAAACGTACTCGGGAAACGGCGGTGCTGGTCGGAGCGCTTCCCAGCCAGGGTCCGAGGACGTGCGTGCGTTCTCGTCGGTCTCAGCAGCTCGAATCGCTGTAAACGGACGCCAGTGATCGTGGACGTATTTCGAATCCCAGGTCGCCACGTATGCGTCGTAAAGAGCCACGCCGACGTGCGCGAACAGGCGGGCGGCCCTCCAGAGATGCACGTTCCGATCGGTGGCAAGCTGCCGCGCGAGGCGATTGACGGAACCTTCGGCGAACTCCATCCACCAAACGGCATAAGTGGTCTGGTCGTCCGTACGGCGCGTGCTGTGCGCTGCGCCGTACTCTTTGACTTCGTAGAACGCGCGGGCGTAGGCCATGGTCCGCAACGGCGGCGGCGGCGGCGGCCGGAACTGCTGCGCGTACTCGAGGACGAACGGTCTCGCGAATCGAAATCCGGGTTGGGTCACAAGGCCGTCCCAGGGCGGCGTCGTTTGATAGCGGCCGGGACCTTGCCGGAACTCGTATGTTCCGGGGAAATCCCAACCATCACCGTCCCGTTGCGCGAGGACCGCCGCCGCGGCGGCTTGCCCAACTGCGGTTCCACCATCGCGGAGCATGTCATCGGAGACCTGCGCCAGCCAGCGGGCAAGCTCGCCACCGAGCTTCGCCTGCTGGGCCGGATACTGCGCGATGAGGACGTCGTGGGCGGCCTGCGCGGTCGCGGCTGTTGGATGCGCGAGACGAGGACCGCCAGAGTAAGCGTACGACTGATAGATCGGGACAATCGCGTTGAGGGCATCGTGCATCGCCAGGTGCATCATGGCGAGCGCCCTCTGTCCCTTGAACGTCAGGAACTGATCTTCAGCGAAGGCAAGGTCGTGCGCCAGGGTGTTCCAGGACACGATCACGTCAGAACGCAGGTGGCCGCGCCCAACGCCATGCTGCACCAACGCAGCGTCGATCCAGCCGCCGTGCTCGGGCTGACGGTGTTCCGTGCCAACGACTACCACTCCCAGCAAGACAACGAGAATCCCCGTGATCGCGAAAGGTCCGCGGCGACGTGATGATACAAGCGTGGTCCTCGTCATCTTGGCTTCCTCCGATGCAACCACTGACGCGCCCGCCGTGCCGTCTTGGATGACGACGCGCGCCAGCCTGCGTTGCTTCGCACAAATGTAGGCACCGGCTTCGGTCGAGACCACCCTCGAGCGTCCGGCTTGTTTGCTCGATCGTCCGTGATTCGCACGGCGGGCGGTATAGGATGGCGTGGTGGGCCTCCCTGATGAGCACACGTTCGGGATCCCGGTATCGTCTTCGGAGCCTCAGGCATCGCGCGATCCATCGGACACGTTGTCGGATGTGCTCGAGGCGGTGAAGCTCACGGGTGCGCTGTTCTTCCTCGTGGATGCCCGCACACCCTGGGTGGCCGAAGCGCCTGCGTCAGCGGATCTCGCGCCGGTGATCCTCCCGCGCGCGCAGCACGTCGTCTCGTATCACGTCGTCAGCCAGGGGGCCTGCTGGTGTGAGTCGCCGGGGTACACGTCGATGCGACTCGACGCTGGCGATGTGCTCGTTGTGCCACATGGACACGCCTACCAACTCGCGAGTGCACGCGGTCTCCGGACGGGTTGGTCGGTGGACGACACCCTCGGCTGGTTTCGGGCGATGGCGGGTGGACAGCTGCCGTTCGTTGTCACCGAGGGTGGAAGTGGACCCGAGCGCCTTCAGCTCGTGTGTGGCTTCTTGGGCTGCGATGCACTGCCCTTCAACCCGGTCCTGGCGACGCTCCCCACGCTGATGAAGGTGCGGGTTCACCCTGACTCCGGAAATCGGCTGAACGCGCTTCTCGAGTTCGCGCTCGCGGAGTCCAATCGTGCCCGTCCGGGCAGCCGGTCGGTGCTGCTGCGGATCGCGGAGCTGGTGTTTGTCGAAGTGCTGCGCAGCTACTTGACGAGCGCGTCGGACGACGGTGCCAGTTGGTTGGGTGGGCTACGGGACCCGGTCGTCGGTCGTGCGTTGGCGCGACTGCACGCCGAGCCGGCCCGCGCCTGGACGCTGTCGGAGCTCGCACACGAGGCCGGTGCCTCACGGTCTGTGCTGGCCGAGCGGTTCACCTACCTCGTGGGACATCCGCCGATGTTCTACCTGACTCGATGGCGGATGCAACTCGCCGCAAGCCGTCTGGCGGCGGGGGCCGCGCCCGTGAGCGCAGTCGCGAGCCTCGTAGGCTACGAGTCGGAGGCGGCGTTCTGTCGCGCGTTCAAGAAAGTCACCGGTGTGACGCCCGCCTCATGGCGCAGTCGCCGACGCGCGGACCCCTAGCCCTGGACAAGTCTTGGGACCCAGCGCGCCGCGCCAGCGTCCTATGCGTTCGCGATCGTGATTCGGACGTCGGAGCCCACCGGCCCAGCGCCGTGCGGGCTCCGCAGACTTTTTCCTCTCGCCTGGTCAGCGAGCCGCGGTTGCCTTTCCGCCGCTCACCGGTTTGAACCGCTGCACCCGCCGTCCGTCCAGCGACTCTGCAACGTAGAGATTGCCTTTCGAATCTACGGCAATAGCGTGCGGGCTCGCGATACCCCCCAACTGATGGCTGCCCGGGCGGCCGAACTGCGAAAGTTCCTTTCCCGAAACTCGATCGAAGACCCGAATGAGCTTGTCGCTGAAATCCCCGACGTACATGTACCTCTGGGCGGCGTCACGCGAGAAGGCGAGCGACCCGGCCCCCCCGTTGCCCGTATAGGGCGCCCGGAAGACGACCGGCGTCGGAATATTTCGCTTGAACGCGCCGGTCTTGTCGAAGACCTGGATGCGATCGCCGTTGCGGTCGCACACGTACAGCAAGCCGTCATTCGCCAGCACGATGCAGTGCACGATGTTCACGAACGCGCCGCCCACCCCAGCGGCGGCCTCCTCCGTCGTGCCCTGGCGCCCCCACTGCCGCAGGAACTTGCCGGTCTTGTCGAAGACGACCACGCGCTTGTTGCCGTAGCCGTCGGAGACGAACAGGTCGCCGTTCGCCGGGTCCACGGCCACCTGGGTTGGAGAATAGAACGAGACCGGGCTCGCGTTCAGGAAGCGGGATTTCAGCTTGCCGTCCTCGGAGTCGACCTTGCCCTTGACGCCGATTTGCAGCAACAGCTTGCCGTCGCGGGAGTATTTCTGGATGAAACCGTCGCCGTTGCCGGCAATCCAGATATTTCCCTGTGGATCGAAAGAGCATGAATGCAGCTGCTCCGCCATCATCTGCCGATCGCCCCAGGAGTTCACGACGTTGCCTGCCTGGTCGAATTCCATGACGGCTGGCGCGGCCTGCGCGATTTCAGCGATTCCGGGATACAAGTTGGCGCGCGACAGGACGAAGATGTGGTCGTTCGCATCGACGCACACGCCGCCGAGCTCTCCCGTGACCCACCGCTCTGGCAACTGCTTGGGCCAGGACGGATCGACCTCGAACTGTGGGCCGTTGAGGGCGGGTCGCGCCGACTGGGCGCTCAGCTCCATCGAGCGCCAGAACGGTGAGGAAAGGACCACCGCCCCAATCAGCGCCAACGCGCCCACGCATCTTTTCGTTTTCATTGTTCCCTCCTGAGTTGCCGAAGATGGAGCGACGAGGCGCGAGCGACCAGCAACGGAACGGTTCGACGGGACTGGAGAATCGTCGACGGCCTCAATTAGAAGACCATGAATTATTGGTCCAGTTTGGGTACTCGTCAAGCTCGTTATCCCTTCGTGATCCCTTCTGGTCTATTGTGATCCGCAAGAACCGATTCAGCTATGCCGCTTTGCCTGGAGAGATTCTTGTGATGGAGTCCACCCAGGATCGGCGTCACGGCCACGCTGTTGCCCTCCGGGATCCGGTCCGGTAACCGCTTGATTTGGGAACAAGCAGATCAGCTGGGTCGCCAGCCGCTTCATCCTGTCTACGCGCCACGCGCCGGCCCTCACAAGCTTGACAAATCCGAGAAGTATACTCAATGTATATACATGGCGACATCGACGCAGATCGCGAAATGGGGCAACAGTCTGGGGCTGCGCCTTCCGAAATCGGTCGCGCGCGAGGCACAACTCGACGAAGGCGACACCGTCGATGTGTCGGTCAAGGACGGGGCGATCGTGGTGCGGCCGACCCGGCCCACCTATTCGATCGAAACCCTCGTCTCGAAGATCACCCCGCGCAACCGGCACAAAGAGAGCGCTTGGGGTACGCCCGTCGGACGCGAACTGTGGTAGCCCGGGGCTACGTGCCTGATGCTGGCGATCTCGTCTGGCTCACCTTGGACCCACAAGCTGGGCATGAACAGCACGGCCGGCGGCCGGCGTTGATCCTGTCGCCGCGCCTCTACAATGCCAAGGCACGCCTTGCGGTCGCGTGCCCCGTCAGCAGCCAGGTGAAGGGTTACCCGTTTGAGGTCGCCCTGCCGGCCCACGGCGCGATCGCTGGCGTCGTCCTTGCGGACCATGTCAAGAGTCTCGATTGGGAGGCGCGACGGGTCGTCTTTGAAGCGAAGGCGCCGTCGGAGGTCCTCACCGACGTCCGAGAACGTCTCAGAGCGTTACACGGGTTGTAGTGTAGCGGCCTCGGCCCGCACAGGTTGGCAAATGGCGGATTGTCGGCCTATCATCCGAAGGTTACCCCGCAGTGGAGGTTGTTAATGACGAAGGGCGATCTCATCGACAGGCTAAACGAGGATCTTGCTGGTGAATATCAGGCGATAATCATGTACTCGACGTATGCCGCGTCGGTAACTGGACCACACCGGCCGACGTTGAAGCAGTTCTTTCTCTCGGAAGTTCCAGGGGAGCTGGCACACGCTCAGTTTCTCGCCGAGAAAATCGCCAGCCTTGGCGGAGATCCGACCCGCGAACCTCGCCCCGTCCCTGGGGCCGCCGATGCGCGTGCGATGCTCTTGAATGTACTGGACGCCGAGCGGCGCGCCATCGCCGACTACAAGGTCCGAGCGGAACAGGCTGCAGCGGCCGGAGACAAGGGACTTGCGACGCACTTGGAAGCCATTGTCGAGGATGAGACGTCCCATTTTGAGGAGACAGAGAAGATTCTACGCGGGTGGACGGCTGACAAGTGAGCCTGTTGAGTCTGCTTGTCCCTGGGGGCGCGCGAGCTGAGTGGGCGTTGCGGGCCTGCTTGCGAGTACAATGCACGCAGCTGGAGGTAGTCCCGTGGCCACACCGGACCATTGCCTCTCCATTTCCTTCCTGGCGGTAGTAACGATTGCCGCGTGCAGTGGCCCATCGGCGGTTCCTCCCACCGGTGCGTCGCCGTCGGTAGGAGCGCCTCCACCGCCTTTGAGACGAACCATCACAGGGTCCGTGTGGCTCTACTCCCCAACCGGACGTCAGCCACTCGCCGACGTCGATGTGGGGACTTGGCTGGAGCTACCCAGCGGTTCGCAGGGCGCCCCATCCGTCAAGAGCGATTCCGCGGGGCGATTCTCGTTCGAGACTTGGTCTAATGCGCTCGTTCGACTGTATGCGCATCCCAACGGCTTGTTCCAACCGTGCCTGACAACCGTGAGAGTCGATCAGACCGAGGCCACTATTCGGCTGGTGGCGGAGTCTCACATTCTACATGCGCGTGATTGGCCCGACTTCATGGTCGAGCGAGTGCTCTCAGGGACGATATTCGAGGCGTTGCCGACGGCGCGGCTGCCGATTTCGGGTGCATTGGTACAGGTCGACGGCGTGTATGGCGACGGGCTAACGTTGGCCGATACCCGGAGCGACGCAGACGGCAGATTTCTAGTGTGCGGCCTCGAAGGGGAACCGAGCCAAGCCCTTGTCGTCAGCAAGTCGGGATACCAGTTCGCGGTCGTCCCAGTTCCCACACAAGGCGCCGATCCGGTAGACGTCGAATTGAGACGCTGATCTCGATCGACCGCCTTCGTTCGGCACTCGAACAGCGAACAGAAGAGTGGAAGGGGGACCTCCGCGCCGAGCCGAAGGTCGCCTGTCTGCTGCTGCGCCGGCTGGTCGCAGCTGCATGCACAACACGCAGAGGCGGTCACGGCCGGGGATTTCGACGGCAACGGTCGAAGCGATCTTGTAATCGATTTCGGCGCGGCGGGGCTGTGGGGGTGGTGGAATAACGCGAATTGGACGCTGTTGCACGCGCTGAATGCTGAAGGCAGTGTGGCTAAGTGCTAGCGGCAGCTCCCCCACCGCCACCACCCTGTGTCTGCCAATAATTCGGTTCCTGTTGCAACGATTGACCTTGGCGGTTTTCACGGATAGCGTCTCCATCTATGCGATCTGTCATCGTCTCACTGCTCTTGACTCTGCGCGCGGCGCTCCGCGATCGGGCTGTCATGCAGCTTGAGATGCTGGCGTTGCGACATCAGCTCCACGTCATCAACCGATCGCGGCCCCAGCCCTGCGGCTCACGCATGCCGACCGAATGCTGTGGGTCTGGCTGTCGAAACGCTGGAATGGATGGCGTGCAGCCGTCCTAATCGTCAGACCCGAGACGGTCCTCGCCTGGCACCGTCGCGGCTTCCGACTCTTCTGGACGTGGAAGAGCCGACACCGCATGGGTCGACCGGGCGTTCCTCTGGACGTCCGCCAGTTGTTTCGCACGATGGCGGACATGAACCCGTTGTGGGGCGCGCCACGAATTCACGGCGAGCTCCTGAAACTGGGCATCACGGTGAGTCAGGCGACCGTTGCGAAGTACATGCCCCGGCACCGACGACCGCCCTCACAGACGTGGCGGACGTTTCTCACGAATCATGTCGGCCAGATCAGGCCGCCGATTTCTTCGTCGTGCCTACCGCCACGTGTCGACTCCTGTTCGTATTGGTCATGTTGGCGCATCAACGTCGCCGCGTCCATTCTCAGGCTGATCGAGTACACGGCCGATTGGAAATGGCTCAAGGCCTTGTGACTGGGCTCCCGTTTCTCGACCGCTACCGGGCGTGTTTCGATACCACGTGGACCGACGACACGCTGATCGATCGCGTGCGGTTCGTTGTGCTCGATTCCGAGACCACCGGGCTCGATCCAAAGACCGATCGCCTGATTACGATCGGCGCGGTTGCGGTGCAGCAGGGCGAGATCGTAATCGAGGATTCTTTCGAGGCCATGTTGAAGATCGCCCGCAACACCAGCGCCGTCACTGTGCACGGCGTGACCCGAGACGAGGCCGCCCGGGGGATGGAAGAGCCTGAGGCGCTGCAGCGCTTCCTCGACTACCTTCGCGACGGCGTGATCGTTGGACATCACATCGGCCACGATGTGTGCGCCTTCGATGCGGGCTTTGAACGCCACTGGGGCTTCCACATGTCGAACCGGAGCCTCGACACGATGGACCTGACGCTGCATCTCGAGAAGGACGGTGCCTTCTCGGGCCGTCCACCGATTCGGCACTTCACCCTGGACGCGCTCTGCGAGATGTTCGGCGTCATTCCGCATGGCCGCCATACGGCGGGCGGCGATGCCTTTATCACAGCGCAGGTCTTTCTTCGATTGCTGCGCCTGGCGTCCCGATGTGGCCGGGAGACGCTCGGGCGGCTAAGCGAGTCGTTTCTCGAGCCGGCCTGAGGGCGCGCCCGACAGGTGTGGCTACCAGAAAATCCGTTCTTGTTGCAGTTGTTGATGTTGCGGCCACTTGGCGATGTCGCGGTAATCCGGATTGGGCCCGAGGTCGAGGCGGAGGGAGATGCCGGTCTGCCGCAGGCTCTTGGCGTCGCGAGTGCGGCCTTCGGCGTCTTCGCGCAACTTGGCTTCCTTCAGCAGCTCCTTGATTCCTTCCCGGTGGTTTTCGGTGAACAGCGGATCGTCGGGTTTCGCTTCCGGCCGGGCCTCTTGCATGGCCTTGAAGGCGCTGACGGCGCCGAACATGCCGTAGGCTTCCTCGCGCCGGCCGCCGCGGGAGTGCTTGCCGAGCACCCACATGTGGACGGCTTCCGTCTTGTCCTTGTCGTTGAGTGTGATCAGCTCGCAGTCGCGCCATCGCAAGCTATAGGCTTCTCCTACTCGCAGAGCTGCGCCGACGCAGATCAGCAGAAACCAGTACAGCTCCTGCCGCTGCCGCTTCGTTCGCGGGTTCAGGCCAGGTTCACTGATCCGCGCCTTCGCCAGCTTGCGCAGCTTCACCCACTGCTCGTGGTCGAGAAACGGGCGCGGCGACGGAACGACTTCCCACGCCTCGCCGCGGAACGATGGGAATTCCGGCAACTCGTCGAGGCACCTTTTCAATGTACTTGGCGTGGCGCAGCACGAGCCGGACGAAGTCCAGGTCCTTCTTCAGCGTCGCCGGCTTGACCGTTTCGTCTGCCGTTCTTGTTCTTGCCTTCTGAGCGCTTTTCGCGCAGGTCCAGCAGGAACTTCGTGTCGACGTCCGTGACCTTGACGCCGTCAAAATGCTCCTTGAGCAGGTTCCATTTCTCCTTGTAGTTCGCCGCTGGCCCTCCGAGACCTCGCGCAGCAGGTCGGCGTGCTCGAGGAACGCGTCCGCGCAATGCGCGAACGAGCGCCCATGCAGGCGCTCGCCCCTGCGCATGCGGTCGCGCAGTTCGAGATACCAGTCCGTCGCCACCTTGGTCGCGGCGGGGAGCGTCTGCTCGCCGGTGGTTCTGGACGATCAGTTTTCCCTGCACGTAGGCGCGGGCGAAGATCTTCGGGGCGCCGTTGCGGCGTTCCAGCCTGAGTTTCCCCATCGTAGAGCGTGGCCAGCGTTTCCGTCTTTTGTTGTCGGCGTCCGCCCGTCTGCCATATACTCGGCTAGAGTCTCGGAGCGACCGCACATTTGTTGTCAAGTGTTGTCAAGTTCGGGATATCGAAAATCGCCCCAAGCGGAAGTGGCGGAACGGCAGACGCACCAGCTTGAGGGGCTGGCGATCGCAAGATCGTGGGGGTTCGAATCCCCCCTTCCGCACCAATAACTTACGGCTATTTCAAGTGGCAGGCGTCTGGTGAAATGGTCAAGTATTTGGTCAAGTCAGGCACAGGGCGGGAAAACGAACTGCTCTCACACCCTGTCGGCCTCATAGTCACCAACAGTCACGATCGCGAGGATCGTCCCCTTCTGACAGTAGGGGAATTCGCCAAGCAACGTTAGTCCCAACGTCTAGTCCCAACAGGCTGTAGCCCCTCATAATGCGCCTAACCCTTCAGCGGCGTATACGTCTGATCTGCCCGAAGTGAGTCGGCTTTTGTTCGATCAGTAGCATCCGTCCGTCCGGCGGGATGCTCAGCCGGAACGACGAATTACGGTGGCTCGGCGTCCGCAGCACGGGTCGAAAATCCCGGTCGCCGGCCAGATTGACTTTCTGGTAGGCACTGGTTACCGCATCAGGTCGAGGACCGCCATGGCGATCTGCGCAGGGTGACCGAGCCAGGGCGCGTGCCCCGCGGGCAGTACCTCTAGGCGTGCGCGCGGGATCAGATTAGTCACGGCTTGGGCGACCGACACGCTGCCGAGCGGATCCCGATCGCCCCAGATCACCAGCGTGGACATCGTCACCTGGCGCAACTCGTCGGGTCGCACCCGTGTACGACGCCGAAACCCGGACGGGGTCAGTAATGCAAATGGCGAGATCAACAGGCGAAACTCCTCCCTGGCGACCCGACTGGCGGCCGGGTTGAGTCGCCCAGCCACCAAGAGGTCGATAAGATCTGGGTGCCGCGCGAGGGTCTCCTTCTCGCCCATGAAATTCGCGAACTGCAGCAGCGACTTCGGACTGGGAGGTACCAGTCGCGACAGCGCGTCTCCCACTCCCGGCATGGCGATCAGCCGGTGCGGCAACGGGCAGCGAGTCTTCGGCAAGGTCGGCACACCGATCAGCACGAGCCGTTTAACTCGGTCCGGGTGAGCGAGGGCGTACCACAGCGCCCACAGGCCGCCCCCGAGTGGCCAACAAGTGTGGTGCCGTCCAACTCCAGCGCGTCGAGCAGGCGGTCCACCCATGCGACCGCCCTCTCCCGGTACTGATCTCGTGGGAGATCGATCGGGGCGCTCAGCCCCCGGCCGGGCAGGTCCGGCGCGATCGCGCGGACCCCGTGAAGTTCGTTCAACATCGGGAGGAAGATACCTGCCGCATCCCCTGTGCCGTGGAGCAGCAGCACCGGCAACCCGGAGCCCACTTCCAGGAGATGGACATGACCGCCGGCGTTCAACTCCACGTCGCGGCTGCGCACCGAAGCTCCGGCCAATATGCGCTGATACACCTGCCTGACTTCAACGGCATTCGCATCCCGCGTGCGAGCCTGTTGGCGTCCAGACATCAGTACGGGCGGTTGGTTCGTGGTCATGACGTTAGGTCGCAAGGCGATAGATCCCGCCGGCCGCTGTCTACGAGGTCGTGATAATCGGCCATCGTATTCCGGGGCCAGAAGCTGAAATGGTTTCTGGCCGATCTCGTGCACCGCAACAGGCACACCCCTGAACATCTCGACCATCCGCTGGATCTTCAGGCGGCGCGGTGGACCCGCGTTCGGTCACCGATCGTGTTGGCGATGTACTGCGCGTCCCTGCCGACACCGTGAATCATCACGGACGACGCGGCATACAGGAACAACAGTCCCACGAAATAAAGGCCGGGCTCGTTGATGGCGACGCCACGCTCCTGCATCGGCCGTCCGTCGTCTCCAAAAACCGGCAGGTCAATCCAGGTGAAGCCAGGATGAAAGCCGGTGCACCACACGATGTTCGCGACGTCGAGTACGCGGCCGTCCTCGAGCACCGGCCGCCCATTCTGTGCGCCGGCGGTCCGTGGGACGCGCTCGACGCCCGCCGCGTCAAAGTCTCTTGGCTTGACTCGAATCAGCGGACCACCCATCGAGAGCATCTTCCGCCGAAGCGTTCGCCCCATCGGCGTCTTCACCGTAAGCACGCGATGGAAGAGGCCTCGGAGCACGAGCCTGACCAACACCAGACGTCCCGCAAAGCTGTCAATACGGAAGGGGACGTGGCCGACGTCCCGGCCCGACATCCACGTTCGATGACCGCCCCGCGCCGCCTCGAGTGCGATGTCCGCTCCAGAATTGCCGGCGCCGACGATGAGGACGCCTCCAGGTCGGAGCTGCGACAGGTTTCGATAATCGGCCGAGTGCAGCTGCGCGATGGCAGGATCGAGATCGCGGGCGAAGGAGGGCACGCGACATCTTTGGTAATCCGACATGGCCACGATCACGTGGTCTGCTTCGAACTGCCTGTCGCCGGCGGAAACCGCGTAGAGAGCGCCTCGTCTCGTCAGACGATCGACAGCGACGCCCGTTTGCACCGGCAGGTTGAAATGAGCCGCATATGCCTCCAGGTAGTCGGCCATCTCGTCTTTCGTCGGAAATGTGTCGGGAGGAGCGGGAAACGGCATGCCGGCAAGGCCATCGAAGCGTGCAGGCGTGAACAGGCGAAGCGAGTCCCACCGCTGCCGCCAGCTGTCACCGACTCGCCGGTGCGACTCGAGAATGACGAACTCGAGACCGCGCCGCGCCAGGTGATAGCCGACCGAGAGTCCGGCCTGGCCTCCTCCGATAACGATCGTCTGAACACGATGTGGCTTGTGAGTGTCACCCATGGCGCACCTCTCTGGAAGCCTGTATGGCGTCACTTCACGCCGATGCCCATGTGCACCGGGTTCGTCAGGACCGCTCGTCCGCCGTCCACAGACCGTTCGCGGCATCCCGTCGAGGATCCGGCGGACATCGATCCTCTGCTCCGACGACAGATGGGCGGTCAGGACGCCCGCGATTGGATTGCTGAAGAGGACCCAGTTCGAGAGCTCCTCCCCGGATCGAAATTCAAGCTTCTCCGTCACCGTGTCGACGGTCACTCGTGTCAGCCCTGCGTCTGCCAACCGAGCACGCCGCAGCTCGGGATCCGACACTTGAAATTCCTAAGGCGGCGACGAAGCGGGAAGCCCCGCGAATTCCGGATCGACGGCCTGAAGCGGGCCCATAAAAAAGTGCAGGAACTCGATCTCCTCGGGTGCGCCGTAGGCGATGAGAAGAACGCGTCCACCCCGTCTGGTCACGCGTGCCATGTCACCGAGCGCGAGCGGCTGATCGGCACGAGCATGACGCCAAACTGCGATCCCGTGAGGTCGAAGGTCTGATCGTCGAGCTCCAGCGTATGACAGTCCATGACGCGACCCGAAACATCGGTGAGTTTCTCCTCGCGTGCCCTCGCTTCGAGACGGGCGATCATGGCCGGCGACCAATCGGTCGCCACAACTTTCGCGCCGAGTCGGGCTGCCGGTAGACTCAGTCCGCCGGGGCCGGCGGCGACGTCGAGGAAGCGCTCACCAGATCTGAGTCCCGTGCGCTTGAGGGCTTCGTTTGCCAACCAGATTTCGGTGGGCGCGACGAACTGGTCGTAGCCTGCGGCAATATTGTCCCAGGCTTCGCGTGCGGATTCAAGTTGCAGGGTGCTCATAACGCCTCCCTCTCCTTTTCTCGCCGGTCGCTCACGCGACCCGAATCCTGCCAGCGCTCGCTTTCGGGTTCACGTCGACGAGATTACCCGGCGAGGTGCCTCCGGCGCATCGGGAGGAGCACCCAATTTGAGCGGGAGTGCGAAATGGGTAGTTCTATGTAGCGGTCAAGCGAGATGGTGCTTGTAGGCGTACGCGATGGCGGCCGCCCGGCTCGAGAGGCCGAGCTTGTTGAAAATATTGCTGACGTGGCGGGCGACGGTCTTTTCGCTGATGCACAGCTCAGCGGCGATGGCGCGATTCGTCTTGCCGGTGACCAGGCACCGAAGCACCTCCAGTTCGCGCGCGCTCAACCCGCTGACTGACGCGAGATTCTGCTTGGTCGAGTCCGCGTCCATGGCCGTGAGGTCGGGCGTTGCACCCAGCTGTCTGAATACGTGACGCGCCGCCTCGTACTCGATGTCAGCGCTGTCGAAATCGCCAAGCTGTTGACAGGCTCGCGCGATCAAGACGCGGGTCCGCGCGGTCTCGTAGGGTGCCTCGACTAATTCCCATGCCGCTGCCGCCTCCCGCAGTGTGGCGAGCGCCGCCCGTGCATTGCCCTCACCGAGGAGGGTGGCGCCACGCGCGTGCATCGAGACGGCGCGAAGAAATGGAGCGTCTAGCGCACCCGCGATGGTCACCAGCTCGTCAGCGCCGGCACGCCCGGCGGCGGGATCGTTGGCGGCCAGCATGATCTCGACATACGCGCCTAGCATGCGTGAGCGGACCCGACGATCCTTCGCTTCATCCAACACGTTGCGGATCGTGGTTGCTGCAACGTCGACCTGCCCTTGTGCAAGCCGCAGCAGGGACAATCCGGGCTGCGCGCTTCGTCCCGACTGCGTCGCCTCGCGATACATGTCTTCGGCCTTCGCAAACTCGCCGCGGAGCCGAAGGAGCTCCGCCCATTGGTAAAAGGCCGCGCCTCGTGCGCGCTGCGGCGGCTCGGCGAGACAGTCGCAGGCGCGTTTCACTTCGTCAATCGCGTCGGGCCAAGCGCCGTGCAGCTGCAAGATCTCAGCGCGACGCACCAAGCACTGACCGCGGAAGCGCATGATGAGATCTGACTGCGACGTGCACCATCGATCGAGCGCGGTCGTCCATTCGTGCGCGCGCCGGAGGTCGAAGATTTCATGGCAGGCCTCGATCACGCTGCAATAGATGTCGCCGGCCGCAAGCGGAGACACTTCGCCGGCGGTCACCGCAGTCATCGCTTCGTCCAGCAGCGCCACGCCCTCGGCCACTCTCTCGAGACGGATCAAGGCTCGGCCGCATCCGTGTAGCGCCATCGCGATCAGACTCACGTCCGCAAAGCGCCTTCCGATGTCGGCGGCCTGGCAAAACAGCGTGTACGCCCCGTCAGCATCACCTTCCATGACACGGCGTACTCCGGCCGGCATGAGGAGATAGCCGTGCACGACACACTCGGACCGTTCGCCGAGAAGGCGCTGCGCCCGCGCGATCCACCCGCTCCCCCTCGCGAAGTCGCCGCTGTTCAGTAGCGCAAACGCGAGCCAGAAGGCGCATCGGGCAGCATCCTCCGGGTCACCACGGCTCAGGAACGCTTGATGAGCGCGAGTCAGGACACCTTCGCTGTCGGCGTCTCTCCCAGTCAAATAGGCTGAGTACGCGAGGCGTTCGAGGTCCTCACCTTGTAACGGCGTGTCACGATCGGCCGCTGAAAGACACGCGTATGCATCGGCCCATGCATGGCGCGCAAATGACTCGCGTCCTCGGTCGAGCGCCTCGCTGATCGTCATCGCCGAAGAGATTTTCTGCAGGTGTCAGCCATCGCCCAACAGTGATGTCACCGGCGTTGTTTTCGAGGGGGCACGTCACAATCCAAGCCGCAGCTCAACGCTGACACAGCCCTGGAATTCCCACCGGACGGCTCGTCGAGGCCGCGCACCCACTCGGCCAGATCGCTGATCTCGTCGTGAAGATGAGCGCGTCGTGATCTCCGAAAGGCTCAGCTCGTTTTACCTCCGCGTCCGATCAACAGATCAGCGAAACGCTGCGGCTCGCGAGAACGTAGAAAAGGCTCGGGCAGGACCGAAGGGCGCAATAAACGTTCGTTTGTTGACACACTAGCTGTCACGCAAGGGCGTGTTTGCCTGGCCCTTGCGCTCGGGCCTATTTCACGATGACTGGCACGTGTTCGCGAATCCGTTGCGTGGCGCCACCACTTTCGGCGACTACATCAATCGTCATGGGATAGGTTCCCGGCTTCGAATGGACGATTCCAGACACGCTGTTGTTCGCAGGACCCTCTCCCTGCTTCACCGTGACGTTCGACTTCAACTCGTGAGGGGTCGAACCCTCAAAAAAGGGGATCAGGATGGTCCCGCGATACGTAGCATCGGCCGTTGCGGGATGAAAATAGAAATGCACGTCGGTAAATGCTTGGCTATCAGGCCGGCTCGCCGGCATCACGCAGTCCGTGCGCGGATCGGATTGGCAGACGAACTGTCGGTTCGGATTGTCGCCGTCGCCCGCCATAATCACCCAGCCAACGTGAGGCGTTCCGGACGGACCAGTAGCCGCTGGGACAGGGACACGCTTCCCGCAGCCCGTCGTGAGGAGCAGGACTCCGATGGTCAGCACTAACCCCGTCTTCAGAGCCATCGCCGAAGTGTACCCGAGACCTTAGGTCGTCCGCATCATGCGACCTCGTAGTGTCTCATTGCTCGGCCGAGCATCTTCCAGGGCCCTGAGATCGCCGGATGATGGCGGAGTACGTCGAGCATTGCCACCGAGAGCGGAATCAATTCGCAGTGCTCTGCGATCATCGCAGCCCCGTAGACGATGTCCGCAACGGGCTGGACTGGGGAAGACATGCTATCTGTTGCCGCCGGACGGCGTTTGTGGCTGCAGTGTCACCGGCTCGAGAATCGTCGTGTCGACCGGCAGATTCGACACGAGGGCCGGATCGAAGATCGCGAGCCCCGGCGTCGTCAGCAGGCGACCATCCGTGCCGAACACGAGGCTGCTCGGCGAGAGCACGCCGCCGGCCCGCAGCTGGACGACCCGCACCTTGTCTCCGTCCCCGTCGAACACGTACGTGTACGGAACGCTCAGGGCGATCCAGAGCTGTCCCTTCGGATCGACTGCTGCCGCCCGCACGGTCGGGAGATCATCGGCTGCTCGCCGGCACCGCGGGGCCAGAGGTCGGGGAGGCTCGCGACGACGGCATCGATCTCGCGTCCCTGCACCTGACGCTCGAACTGCAGGCGGCCCTGAGCGTCGTACTTGCGGAGGACCGGCCGGCCCGCCTGGAAGACGAAGAAATACCCACCATCCGGCGCGGCCAGTGCGAGGCCGCTGTTGAGCGCGAGATGAACGTCGGGATCGCTCTCGTGGCCGGTCGCGCGCAGCTGTCCGAAGGTCCTAAGGGGTTGGCCGAGCAGCGAATACTCCGTGATCAGCCCGCCCCACTCCGGCTGGCAGATGAGCACCGACGTACCGGTGTAGTGCAGCCCGACACCCCCACTCCCCACGAACCCGTCGATCATGAGGCGGGTGCGAGCGGGGCCGGGCAGCAGGAACTGCTGCAGTAAGTGACCGGCGGGAGAGAACACCTGCACGCGCACCTGCCCTCGCGGCGCATCGGCGACAAGGAACGAGCCATCAGCCGCTGCGCCGAACGCGGTCGGTCCGAGGATGCGGCCCGGCTCGGCGCCAATCTCGACGATCGGGTAGGCGGCGGACATCGCTTCATCGATGCCGAACACCGTGTGCGCACGACGATCGAAGATGAGGAAGTGGCCGGCCGCTGCCCGGCTGAAGCCGCGGGATTCACGGAACCGTCCGGCCAGGTGGGCCGGGATAGCGTCTACCGAGACGAGGACCTCGGGCGCGATCGCCGCGATCGTGGCGGCAAGCGCGAAGACGAAGACAACACAGAGCGTGGCGACGATCCGGAAGTGCCGTGGGGTTAATGCGCCACAGTGTCGCGATTGGCGCAGAGGACGTCCGCCGACTGCGGCCGGATCGCCTCTTCTCGGTCGGGACAGTAGGCAGTTGGGATGTCGAGCGGCGTCACGCGACGCACCGCCGCGTCGAGATCGACCAACTTCTTCCCCCGACGAGTCGAACAGATGAAGAATTCGGCGCGCCATGTGTGTTTACCCGATGTAGAAGAGGCGCTGTTGAAGCCACCGCCGCGCCAAGCGGCAGGAGAAAGACTGCGATAGCGCTCGAATTGCATCGCTGGGCTCTGCTGATGAGGAGCGGCCACGGCCTGACACAAGGCCGCGGCCTCGGACGCGGCCCTCAGACTGCAGAAGAGACTTTTTAGTGACTCGCTTTACGTCACGCCTCGTTCTGTCCAGCGCTGCTGACTATACATCTGAGGCGCGCCTGAAGCTGCCGTTCGAATGACAACGTGGTGTCGCCAACCGACGGCCCGTCGCCAGCCTGACCTCCACCCCGACCCGCACCTGAATCGTAGAATGAGTAAGTGATTGCTTCTAAATGATGTTCTACAGATTCAGTGCATGAAATCGCCGGCACTCAACCCGTAGGATCTGGAGGACTCCCAGACCACAGCTGCGGAACGAGTATGGTGACGCGCAGATCCGTGAGCGGATTTCGCGCCAACTTTCGACGATGAGCGCCCGCTATTCCTACGATATCGCCGAAGAGGGTTTGTCGAAGGTGCGCTGCTCGACGGGCCCATGCCCTCCGGTGCTGCGCTCTCCGAGGCCGATTTTGGGGTGTCGGAGCCCGGGTCAACCCTGACCCGAGCTCCGACCGATCGTGTGCGTCGGGCCGCCCCAAGTCTACGGACAGGTGGCCGACACCATCTTGATCGTCTGCACGGTCAGTGTCTCGGTGATCGGAGCGGCCGGCGCTGGCGCCGCCTCCGCGGCAGGCGCATTCGGGGGACGTGAGGCGCTCACAGTGCCGGTCACTTCAACCTTGTGGTTTACGTGCTTGGTGAGATCCTCTCCAGGTTTCACGATGAGATCGTAGCGCTTCGTCGATCCGCTGGTCCCTTTCGAAATAGCCGGGGCGCTTTCGGCCGCGGGCATCGCTGGTGCGGCACCGGCATCTGCCAGGATGAAACTGCCCGGCGCACTGCCCGGCCTGAGGCATCCGTTCATCGTGACCTCGTTTTTCGGCCGCGTTTCATTCGGTTGAGGCCGTGGCTGCTGAATCGCCGGTGGATTCGTCGTCGGGCGGTCTGCGGGAGGTTGTTGACTCGGTGTCTGAGCGCCGAGAGTAGCCATCGTGCCGAATAGTCCGGCCGCAACAGTAAGCTTTCCTATCATCGTGTCAGCCTCCTTTTCTGATGCGAACAGCGGCGGTGGAGCACGAATCAGGCCACACCAACGCTGCCGGTGTCGGGGGCGCTAGAACAATTGCGCATCCCGACCACGAGTGCTGCGTGCTGCATTTTCGTCAGAGCGTCAACCCCAACTTGTGTGAGAAGAGTTGGAATCGCCGCGATCCCTTCACGAACTTCCCGTGATCGCGCATCACGTTGTCATGTAAGTTCTACGCGCGTGTTCACGAGAACCTCAGCGGTACCTGATCACCATCTTCGGCAGAGCTGTGTTGATGTCTGATTCGACTTGAAGGGCACGGATCCTGAATGCTCTCGTGTGGGGTGTTCAGTGGTGGAGGTAATGATGAACGTTGGGGGACTGTTGTTTTTGGTGGGGGCGTGCTCCCTCAACGGCTGGGCTCAGAGCGATCGAACGAGCGGAACGGGTGGCGTGCTTCGAGCGTCACGTCAGACCGCCGTCAATGCGGATGCGGCAACTCTTCGGGAATTCCAGGTGCGCATCAACAAGTACGGTGAGATCCACAAGGCGGCCGCGAAGGGAATCGCCAGGCCCAAGGAAAGCGCCGATCCATCGAAAATCATTAACGCGCAGAATGCGCTGGCAGCGCGCATTCGCGACGCGCGCCCCACGGCGAGACAGGGCGACATGTTTACGCCGGAGGTCCAAAGTATCTTTCGGCGTCTCCTCGCGCCGCCGTTGAAAGGCGAGGACGGTCGCGACGCCAAGGCCCTGATCAAAGACGATGCGCCGGCGCCCGGATCGGTTCCATTTAAGGTGAACGCGACCTACCCGGAGGGCGCGCCGGTGCCCACGGTTCCGACCAAAGTGCTGCTCAGCTTGCCCACGCTGCCTCAACCGATGGAGTACCGGATCGTGGGTAAGCACTTGCTACTGATCGATACCGAGGCAGGTCTGATCGTCGACTACATTCCGAATGCGATTCGCTAAAGGGGGCACGATGCGCCGGTTAGTTATTGTCGCGTGCGTTCTGATCGGTCTGCAGCTGGTCGCGGTTGCGCAGGATCTCCGTCTTCCGAACCAGAACCGATCCGTAAAGTTTGCAGTGATAGGCGACAGCGGCCAGCCAGGGTCGGGGCAGACCGCGATCGCGAAACAGATGAGTGCCTGGCGCGCCCGATTCCCGTTTGATTTCGTCCTGATGACGGGCGATAACCTGTATGGCACCGAACGTCCGACGGACTACCAGCGGAAGTTCGAGCTCCCGTACAAGCTGTTGCTCGACGCGGGCGTGAAATTCTACGCCGCCCTCGGAAATCACGACGACGATGGGCAGATTCTCTACAAGCCCTTCAATATGGAGGGGAAGAAGTACTACAGCTTCAAGCCGGCCGATGGCGTCCGGCTCTTCGCAGTGGATTCCAACTATGTCGACGCCAAACAGGTGGAGTGGCTGCACAAGGAACTGGAGGCCAGCGGATCGGACTGGAAGATCGCCTATTTTCATCATCCCCTCTACTCATCGGGGGCGACCCATGGTTCCGCCGACCTCCAGCGCGACGCGTTGGAACCTGTCTTCGTGAAGCACGGCGTGAACGTCGTGCTGACCGGACACGAGCACTTTTACGAACGTCTCAAGCCGCAGAAGGGGATCGCCTATTTCATCATCGGCTCGTCGGCGAAGCTGCGGAAAGGCGACTTGAAAAAGTCCGAACTGACCGTATACGGCAATGATTCGGACTATGCGTTCATGCTTGTCGAAGTTGTGGGCGACGAGTTGTACTTCCAGTCGATCACGGACAAAGGCGTGACAATCGACGCCGGCAGTATCCGTCGCGTCGGCAAGGTCGAGCCCACTCCAAACGTGACCTCGCAACCGGTGGTGCCGCAGGCCAAACCATCGCCGACGCAGCCGGGGCCGACGCCCACGCCTGGCAAGAAATAAGGCGGGTTGGATCGACGGGGCCGCCAAACACGAGGGCCTTGCTCGCGACTGCGCTTCTCCAGCTCACAAGCCCTTCGTTAAGACAGCCGCCATCCGTGTCGGCTGTGCCTCCGGCCTCTGCCTCGGTTGCCAGTTTGGCAGACAGCTCGGTGGATTGACCGCGGTGCGATACTCAACGACACAATGAGGGGGTACGCCAGCATGGCGAAGACTCAAGGGGCGAGGGGTCCGCAAGGCATTCCAGGTCCACCGGGCCCAGCCGGGTCGGACGGGTCACGGGGCATTCAGGGACGAGCCGGTGGGAGAGGCGAGAAAGGAGCCCAAGGCGCGCGCGGTGCCACAGGCGCAACCGGTAAGGAGAACAGGACGACCTCTCGTCGGCGGGGCACCATTATCGCAAGCGTCCAGCGCCAAATTGACCATATCCACCACGAGCTCAAGATTCAACTCGTTCGCATGTCCCAGATTCAAATGGAGGTCGACGAGCTGCGGACGAAGATTAAGCACCTCTGACATTCGCAGCAGAGTCGGGCACAGGCCCCAGGGCTATTGGACGAGCTTCCAAAAGTGCACAAACGGTCCCTTGGGCTTCTGCTCTTCGGGCTCTGCCGGTGCCTGCTCCCTGCCCGGCGACTGATTCGCCAGATCCCCGGAACCGACGGGCAAGTATTCGTCCCATCCACGTATTATGTTAAGGCGGACATTCCATCATTGCGCCACGTGCTCCTGACCTTCTTGGTCACTTCGCTTCTCGTCGTGGTCCAGGGCCAGCAGGTTTCGAACTGCGGCGACTGGCAGGAGTGTCGACAGCTGGCGCTCGACGCGTCTTCGCGGCGCGAGTACGAACGTTTCCACGATCTGGCCTGGCGTGCCTTTCAGACAGGACCCAGGAACGATTCGGGGCTGATGTACCTGCTCGCGCGGGCGCAGGTGTTGAGCGGTCGAACGCACGACGCTCTTGTAATGCTGCAGCGGCTCTCCGACATGGGCATTGCGACCGACGCGGTCTCCGATCCCGATTTCGGACCGGTACGCGAGCTTGCAGGCTGGCCAGGGGTGGCCCTCGCCATCGCCCGCGCGAGAACGGCGACGTCATCGTCGGGTGCCGAGCCGGTGCGAGGGGCCTCTGCCTCGGGGACACCCGTGGTCGTTTCACCGGGCCAGTCGCCCACGCGTCCAACCGGCCCCGCCGGCGCAGCGGCGGCGGGCACGGCTGTCATAGCGCCCCTCGCGATCGTTCCGTTTCCCCTGGAACCCGCGCAGACGAGCGACGCCGTACGGTTCTCGACCGGGAATTTTCTGGCAGCAGGGTTGGCCTACGACGCCGTATCGCGCCGGTTCGTGATTGGCGATGCCCTCGGACAAAAGTTGATCGTCGTCGGCGCCGTATCCGACCACGCAGAGGACATGGTGCACAGGGATTCCGCGGGATTCGACGACGTCGTCGCACTCGATATCGACGAGAAGCGCGGCGATCTGTGGGTGGCCACCGCAGAGGCCACGGAGGGCAAGAGCGCGCTGCACCGTCTGCAGCTCGTCTCGGCACGCCCATTGAGGACGTATCGCACCTCGCCAGCGATCGGATCCACACGGCTGGTCGATCTTGCCGTTCAGGCCTCCGGCGACATCATCGCGCTCGACGCCGTTGGCAATCGGCTGCTCGCGCTGGCCCGCGGGGCTTCGGACATGACCGTGGCGATGTCGTTGAGATTGTCCAACGCCAAGAGTGTTGCTGCGCGAGAAGACAGCCTGCTCTACGTCGCTCATGATGCCGGCATCGCGCGCGTCGACCTGCGCTCTGGAACGATCGCGGAGCTCACCGCGCCGTTGGGATTCGACCTGCGGCGCTTCGACGTGATTCGTGTGCATCGCAGCGCGCTGATCGGTCGGCAGACAACGCCGGAGGGCACGCGGCAGCTGGTGCGCCTGAACCTCAACGCGGCCGGTCGGGCCGTGAGGGAAGGAGCTGTGATCGATCCCCGAGTGTCCGAGACGGAGGGCCAGTTGTCCCTCACCATCACCGGGGACGAGCTGTACTACTTGACCACGGTGCCCGAGAGTGCGGTTCTCCCACCGCCATCGAACCGCCCGCCGCCCGCGGAGCAATTCGTCGTTCGGCGCCTCAGCCTGCGCTGAATTGAAGATGGCGACCGCACCCCAGGGCGATCGCTCTTTCTTGTGGCCGTCACCTTCGCAACATCGAGCGCGGAAGCGTTTCATGGTCGTGGAAGCATCACGTCGAAGCCGACACACAGGGTTGGTCAGGACTCACAGGTGCTCGATGCCAGACACAGAAACACGATCACTGCTCCAGCAGAAGCTGGTGCAGCGAGGCGAGGGTTGACGGGGCTTCACATCCCGCGTGCTGTAGCGCCGGGTCGTGGCGAACTCGCGGAAGGTCGTAAACGTCGCGAGATGTCAGACGAAGACGGACTCACCCCTCTGACCGCAGTCGCCGATACAGTGACCGCATGCCTGTTGTTGCTGGCAACATCAAATCACCCGGGCGTGTACTGGTCGTCGATGACGAGCAGGGATCCGCAGGTATGCCTCACGTGTGCTCGGAGACGCGGGGTACGACACAGCGGTCGCCGGTGATGGACCGGAAGCGCTTCGGACTGCGCACGAGCAGGGGCCGTTCGACCTGTTCGTGGTCGATATCAACATGCCCGGGATGCGCGGGAATGAGCTCGCCCGCCAACTGCGTCAACATGACCACAACGTGAAGGTGCTGTTTTTCACCGGGTTCAGCGACCGGCTCTTCGAGGAGCGAGACGTACTGTGGGAAGGAGAAGCGTTTCTCGAAAAGCCAGTGACGAAGGATGGGTTACTCCAAGCCGTCGCGCTTCTCCTCTTCGGGCACACGCGAGGGCCCGAGTCGTCGTGAGCCGCCACGCGTCTCGCCGGGGGGCAGCAATGGCCCTCCGTCCTCGTCGTTGAACAGTCCATTCCGATAATCGACGTGCGTGGACCGGATGACCGCGATGCGGCTCTCGGCGACGAGGCGGCATGCCTGCGCCTGGCGAGCTGACGTACACTTCGCCGGTGACCCGATCCTCCCACGCCGCTCCGCTCGACCAGCGCTTCAACACCTGGTTCCTGGAAGGTACGACCGAACCGGTCGGGCCGCGCGTCCGAGCCAAGCATACGACCGCCTGGTGGAAAGTGATGTGCCTCACCGGCGTCGACTACTTCTCGACCCTCGCGTATCAACCCAGCATCGCATTTCTCGCCGCTGGCACGCTGGCGCCGATCGCGACGCTGGTGCTGGTGATCCTGACCCTTGTCGGTGCCTTGCCGATGTACCGTCGCGTCGCAGACCTGAGCCCGTACGGCCAGGGCAGCATTCTGATGCTCGAAAAGCTCTTTCCCAAGTGGAAGGGCAAGGCGCTGGTCCTGACGCTGCTCGGGTTTGCCGCGACCAGCTTCATCATCACGATCACGCTGTCGGCGGCCGACGCCGCGGCGCACCTGGTCGAGAATCCGCTGACACCCGCCTGGTTGCGGAATCAGTGGTTCGTCACGAACCTGTTGCTCCTGCTCCTTGGCGCGATCTTTCTCAAGGGATTTCAGGAAGCAATCGGATTGGCAGTGGTCATCGTGATCGCGTACCTGTCACTCAACACCGTCGTTCTCGTCGTCGCGGCGCTCGAGATCTGGCGGCACCCGGCGGTCCTCGCGGCGTGGCACGCCTCACTCTTCGCCAGCTATGGCAATCCCGCGATGATGGCGCTGATGGCGGTGATCCTGTTCCCGAAGCTTGCACTCGGGCTGTCGGGGTTTGAAACCGGCGTGGCGGTGATGCCGCTGGTTCGGGGCGATCCGACGGATACGCCACGCGACCCCGCCGGCCGAATTCGGAATACCAAGAAGCTGCTGACCACCGCTGCGTTGATCATGAGCGTCTTTCTCATGGCCAGCAGCGTCGTGACGGTGCTGTTGGTTCCCGCCGAGGCTTTCCGGCCCGGCGGTCCTGCTGATGGCCGCGCGCTGGCGTATCTCGCGCACAGCCTCTTGGGCTCCGGGTTCGGGACGGTCTTTGACCTGGCAACCGTCGCCATTCTCTGGTTCGCCGGTGCATCCGCGCTGGCAGGTCTGCTCAATCTTGTTCCGCTCTATCTGCCGCGGTTCGGCATGGCGCCGGAGTGGGCGCGCGCGACGCGGCCCCTCGTCGTCATCTTTACGGTCATCGGGATCCTCGTCACGATCGCCTTCAGCGCGGACGTTGATGCCCAGGCAGGAGCCTACGCGACCGGCGTGCTGGTGTTGATGAGTTCAGGGGCCGTCGCGGTCGCCATCACGGCATGGCGGCAGAAGAAGCATGTGGCCTTGTTCACGGGGATAGCGGTCGTCTTCATCTACACCACCGTGACGAACATGCTCGAACGGCCTGAAGGCATCAAGATTGCCTCGGTCTTCATCCTCGGCATCGTTGCGACCTCGCTCGTGTCCCGCACGCTGAGATCGACTGAACTGCGTGTGCTCGGCATCGAGCCCGACCCGCTCGCCGAGCAGTTCATCGACAAGGCGGCCCGAGGAAACGAGATCAGCATCATCGCCAACCGGCCGGACTCCCGAGACCGGACCGAATATGAGGACAAGCTGCGCGAGGCGCGGGAAACCCATCACCTGACCCCCGCCGATCCCGTGCTCTTTCTTGAAGTCGAGCGAGGCGACGCCTCGGAGTTCAGCGAGGTGCTGGTGGTTCGGGGCGCTCGGGTCGACGAGTTTTGCGTGCTGCGCTGCAAGAGTCCCGCCATTCCGAATGCGATCGCAGCGCTGCTGCTTCACATCCGCGATCGGACCGGCAAGATCCCGCACGTGTATTTCGGATGGACGGAAGGCAATCCAGTCGCGTACCTGCTGAAGTTCCTGGCGCTGGGCGAGGGCGACACGGCGCCGGTGACGCGCGAGGTGCTGCGAAAAGCCGAGGGCAATGCCAGCCGCCGGCCCCGGGTACACGTCGGCTAGCTGTGACGTGTCGGCCTTCAGACGTTCGGAGCCTGACCCCGCTTTCGCAATGTCCGATGACGCCGCCGAATCCGAGGTGTGGGACGCCGAGCCTGAGTATGGAATCTTTCACGGCACGAGCAGCCAGAGCGCCGCGGCGATCAACAGGACACCGCTGATTCGTGCACCTTGCGCGCCGAACGGTGTCAGCTTTTCGAATGCCACCAACGCCGTCAGCGCCGCGATGACAGAGAGATTCATGACGCCGCCGGCGAAGAGCAGTAGCATCAGCGCCCAGCAGCAGCCCACGCATAGGGCGCCGTGCTCGAGACCCATGCGGAATGCACCCGCCAACCCGGTGCGCCACCGTCTCATCAGAAACCCCAGCGGCGACTGGCAGGTCCGCAGACAGGCGTGCTTGAGCGGTGTCAGTTGATACACGCCCGCCAACAGCAGCAGCGCGGCACCGACGACCGGGCTGGTGACCTTCATCATCGGCGAGACGAATAAGACCGCTGCCAGGAGACGCTGAAGCGCGGTTGCCCCGAGGCTGAACGACGCCCACACCACCAGGTAACCCGCCGCGAGCGCGTAAATCTGGCGGTCCGCCGCCGGCGCTCCGGCTGCGGACCACCGCGCGACGGTGCCGTACAGCAGCAGCATCGGCGAAGCGGACGGCAGCATCATCGCGACCATCATGACCGCCCACATCGACCACAGCAGCGTCAGATGCCGGAGGTCCCAGACAGCGGTCATCATCCAGGCGCTGGCGCCGGTCATCGGGCCGTACATGTCGCGCGCCATGACCGCAATCCACATCCAGGAGACGAGCGGCAGCACGATCAGCAGTACCAGCACAGGCACGCGATGGTATCGCAGCGCCGATTCGACCATCGTGGGGGGGCCCTCGCGCCCTGCGGACGTGTCGACCATTGTTGGATCGTTACACCAACCGGGCGGCCTTCGCTAAGATGTCGAGCCGGCACCGGATTCCTGGTAGCGGGCTCGACAACCCACCTCGGTAGCCACCGTTCGCGTATAATCTGACCGTTCTTTCACCTTGAGACACCGAAGGAGAACCCATCCATGATTGCCCTTTATGCCACCGTGCTGGCGCTCTACGCGACGCCGGCACCGGTGAAGGCGATGGCAACACCGGCCGCGTCTGCAGCGCAGGCCAGCGCGTCGAAAGACTACGAGTTCCAGGTCAAAGACGTCGTCTACCAGAAAAATGGCGGCAAAAACCGCGTGGCACGGCTCTATCAACCGGCCGGTCCCGGTCCGTTCCCGGCGGTGGTCCAGGTGCACGGCGGTGCGTGGAACAACAAGGACCGCACTGATGGCCAGCAGACGGCGATGGATCTGGTGAGCAGCGGCATCGTGGTGCTCTCGATCGAGTTCCGCAACGCGCCTGAGGCGCCGTATCCGGCGTCGCTCCAGGACATCAACTACGGCATCCGCTGGCTGAAGGCCCATGCCCGGGAGTTCGGCAGCAGCCCGGAGCGCGTCGGCCTTTACGGCACGTCGAGCGGCGGACACCAGGTCCTGCTGGCGGCAATGCGCCCCGCGGATCCGCGCTACACGGCCCTGCCGCTCGCGGAAGCGCCACAGATGGATGCGAAGGTCGCGTTCGTCGTGTCGGGCTGGGGTGTTCTGTTTCCGCTCGAACGTTACAAGCTAGCGAAGGCTCAGGGCAAGATGGACATCGCCAAGAGCCACGACACCTTCTTCCGCGACGAGCAGACGCAGATCGAAGCGACGCCTGCCCTCGCGATCGAGCGCGGCGAAAAGGTTTTTCTGCCGCCCGCTCTCGTTTATCAGGGCACGGCTGACGAATGGACTACGGTCGAGCTCGCGCAACGCTTCGCCACCACCTATCGCAACGCCGGCGGCACCATCGACCTGCAGCTCCTGCAGGGCGAGCACCACACCTTCGTCAACGAGCACCCGTTTGCACCGAACTCGGTGAAGGCGGTCGAAATGGCGAAAGCGTTCATCAAGAAATACGGCTCGGCGAGAACGTCGTCGAACTGATCCGAGTCCCCTCAGTCACGCAAGGCCCAACGCGGGCTCGGGTGAAACCGGGCCCGCGGCCGACTTGACGGCGAAGATGTGACCTCCCACGTCGCGTGTCGGCGCCGCCAACATCATCAAGGCCCGCCTTTCCCAGGACTCCATTTACGTAAGCGGTTACGGCCGTCGTAACCCGACGGACGCGTCAGCAGCGCGACCAGCCCGCTGTTGCCAGCCGCCGCGGCCGTCTTCGAGCGGTTCGGTTGTTGCGACTTATGGAAGGGCCATGCGTAAGCTGATCCTTCGGAACTTCCAGTCGCCTGGCGACATCGTCATGCTGACCGCCGCCGTGCGCGACATCCATCGCGCCCACCCCGGCGAATTCCTCACTGACGTCCGCACCTCCTGCCCCGCACTCTGGGACCATAACCCGCACCTCACACCCATCGCGGACGATGAACCGGGCGCCGAGATCATCGACTGCCATTACCCACTCATTCACCGCTCCAATCAGGTGCCCTGTCATTTCCTTCACGGTTTCCCGGCATACCTGAACGAGCGGCTGGATCTGTCGATTCGGGTCACCGAGTTCAAAGGCGATATTCACATTTCCGACGGTGAACGGGCCTGGTTCGACCGGGTGCAGACCCGTTACGGAACCGGCCGGCCGTTCTGGCTCGTGGTGTCCGGAGGAAAACATGACTTCACGATCAAGTGGTGGGATCCGGCCCGGATGCGGCGGGTCGTGCGCTATTTTCGCGATCGCTTTGATTTCGTCCAGGTGGGCGAAGGCGGCCATCATCATCCCCCCATTGAGGGTGCCGTCGATCTGCGGGGAGCCACGAGCCTTCGTCAGCTCGTCCGGCTGGTGTACCACGCTCAGGGCGTTGTCAGCCCGATCAGCCTGTTGATGCATCTGGCAGCGGCTGTTGAAATGAGGCCGGGCGGCCCGCGAAACCGGCCGTGCGTTGTCATCGCCGGTGGACGCGAGCCGCCGCACTGGACAGCCTATCCGCATCATCAATTCATTCATACGGTTGGGGCCCTGCAATGCTGCGACAACGGCGGTTGCTGGCGCTCGCGCACCGTTCCGCTCGGCGACGGCGACGAAAAAGACCGCCCGGAGGCGCTCTGCCTGGACGTGGTCGGAACGTTGCCACGATGCATGGACATGATTACGGCGGACGAAGTGATTCGGCGGATCGAGCTGTATCTGGCTGGAGGCGCAATCAGCGCTCCGACCCATGGATGAGTCAGGCGGGGTTCTTGCAGGTCTCGCGGCGTTCGCGTTCAAACACAAACAAGCCTTTTGGAGGGTCCAGGCCGTGGCAGAGAAAACTGCATCGGACGCCGACGCTAAGTGTGACGTGACGGACCGCCGTCAGTTCCTGCTCTTGCTGTCGGGGGCGGCCACGATCGCAGCGGGCACTTTTCTCGTCGGCTGCGGCGACGACATGCCCGACCCTCCGGGCACTCCTACTCCAACCGCGAGCTCATCGTCCAGCGCAGGCAGCTCGTCAAGTTCGAGCACCTCGTCGTCCTCATCTGCATCGTCGTCCTCGTCGGCATCGTCTTCGAGTTCCAGCTCCTCCTCGTCGTCGGCTTCCAGCTCATCGAGTTCCTCTACCGGGTCGTCGTCCTCTTCCAGCTCGTCGTCGTCGAGTTCGTCGGAAGGTTCCACGTATTCTGCCGCCAACAACGCTGGACTCAATCCTCTGAGACGGTTCTTGGTGTGAGCCTTCACACGCGTCTGGCGCGTACTTTGTTTTCGCTCAATTCCTGGCGCTCGGCGTACGCATCACACCGGACAGCCGACATCCAGATAGAGCGTGTTCAGTTGGTAGAAAAGACTGTCGAGAAATGCGCCTCGCTGAACAAGAGCAAACAGCGGCTCCTCGGTTGTCGAAATCACCTGTACGCGCGACTTGCGCTTACGCAGCCAGGCGAGGAGCAACCGCTGCTGGTGGCCGGGGGCACTCGACGCGTGCTCGAAGATCAGCGTGCCGGCGACCTCATGCGGCAATGATTCGCGACCGTGACTGGTCCAGTGGTAGACAGGCTGCTGAAATGACGGTCGCAGAGTGGCCAGCGTGGTATCGAGGGCGGCGGATGGTCCGCACAGCAGCAGGTTTGGTCGAACTCTTCTGATAGCCTCCAGGTCGACGGTATCGAGGTCAGCCGGTGAATTCGGCATCTCGCTGGTCATGACCTCAGGTTTTGCAAGGGGTTGGCCACGCTCGCGGCTTCGCTTGTGCTGACTACAGCTGTGTGCTGCATCAGCTCAACAGGACGGTGATGGGCGTGGCAGAGCAGGTTTCATGTCGCACCCGATCCGGATGTCGCTGGCGCCGGCTTCAAGCGCACGGCCGATCAACTGGTTGCACAGGTCCACCACCGGGTCCGAGTTGCTGTCATCGCCCTCGGCGAGGCTCTCGACAATCGCATCCTTCGAACGCAATCGGGTCGCCAGCACGTCGAGTTCGCGCAGCTTCGGGTAACAGCGGTCGAGGGGTGTTGAGCACCGCCGATCGTGTCGCTGCGACGATCCGCGTCCGGCTTCCGCTCGCGCACGCGATGTCGCGTTGTGCCTGCGCGTTGAAGGGCTGCGACGTGGCGTAGGTCAGCGTGCGGTTGTCCACCATGAGCGGCACCACGAAATGGCGCCGCGCAATCCGTTCCGGTACCAGGCGGACTGCGAGTTCACTTGAAACCGCGCGCTCGAGGTCCGCGACCTCGAATCCACCGGCCTCCGCAAGCTTGGCGTAGCTATCCTCCTCCCGGACAAGTCCGAGCGCGACGACAGCGTCGGCGAGGGGCATCTTCTGGTGACTGGCGTGCTGCACCGCCAATGAAAGGTCGCTGCCGTTGATCAACGACGCGTCGGTCAGAAGACCGGGAAAGCCGGCAGTGCCGACGCACTGCGCGGGGGTCGATCGCGGATTGTTCACATAGGAAGGACAGGTAATCGCGCCGGCGCGCGTGTTCAATAGAACACAACCATCGGGCGCAGCCAAAACTCCCCTTTCCAGGCGACCGTCCAGGCGCGCCATCTCCATGACATTCCCGGCGCGGGGTGTGCCCTTTCAGCACAGCGCCACTGGCTGCCAAACTGCGCTCTCGAGACGTAAGTCCTTGACAGGCTGTCCTCAAGAGGCCGTTGGCATCATGGCATTCCGCTTGTTAGACATATGCCCTCCACCCTTCCGGGACGCGCCGTGCTGGTCGTTGAGGATGCAATTTCGGTCCGCAGCATGCTCTCAGAGTTCTTTATAGGACAGGGCTATAAGGTGCTCCACGCCCGCCATCCGGATGTCGCGTTGAAGCGTCTGAGCACGTCCGGCGCGAGCATCGATGCGGTGATCCTGGACGTCCACCTCGATGACAATCGGTCGGGACTTGAGGTCCTCGAGCTCATTCGGCTCGACGAGCGATTCCTGGACCTCACCGTCGTCATCCTGACGGCCCACTCCCCGCTTGACGATGAAGCTGTGGAGATCATCCAACGCAATCGAGCGTACCTCTTGTACAAGCAACAGGGATCCGAACGAATCTTCGAACGACTCGAAGGCATCGTCAAACGGGTCGTCCGGCCGGCCGCGTAATCGGCCGACGGCTATCTCGCGGCTGAGCTCGTCCTTTCAGCCATTCACCATCTTGAAGCGCCAATTGAGTACCAGTGGAGACCATCACCTGCTTTCCTGGGCGAAAGGTGCGTGGCGCCCCTGAGGGTGCTGATCCGGGCCAGCCTACGGGAAGGAGCAGTCATCCCATCACAAGGCTCGTCGATTGAATGACTTGCGACCCGGTCGGACCTTGACGCCGGCGCACCGGCCGCGAGAGAATCCCCTGCACGTTACAGGCGGTGCTCTGTTATGATTCCGCAAGGCTGGGTAAGACTTCTTCAGCCGCCAATGGTCGCACGGGCAGATCGGCCAAGCTGAGATCAGAAATTGAAGGAGGACATTCGATGCGCAGGAAACTAGCGGTTGTGGGGTTCGGCGTGCTCGCAGCCATGGCGCCGGTGTCGGCTCATCACGCATTTTCGGCTGAATTCGATGCGAACAGACCCGTGAAATTCACGGCGACCGTCGCCAAGGTGGAATGGATCAACCCGCATTCGTGGATTCACGTCGACGTCAAGCAGCCGGACGGCACGTTGCAGCGATGGATGATCGAAGGCGGAACGCCCAACACGCTGTTGCGGCGCGGCTTCACCCGGGATTCCCTGAAAGCCGGAATGGTCATCGTCGTCGACGGATATCAGGCGAAGGACGGCACCAACAGAGCGAACGGTCGAGATTTGACGTTCCCCGACGGCCGCAAGCTGTTCCTGGGATCATCGGGTACCGGTGCGCCGACTGACGGCGACGGCGGCAAGTAAGCCCTCTCGTCGCTGCAACCTCTCGTCGGCGGGCGGAGCGCTACGCGCTTCGCCTGCTCGGGAGACGAGACCAGGGAGTCAGGCCGGCAGTTACTGCCGGCGCCCGCCTCTGGTTCGCCCTTGTACTAGTGTCTGGACCGACGCGACGCCCAAGGGTCCCGATACCCAGTGGCATTTCCAGTCCCGAAAACGACTGTTCACTTCGTCGCCGGCTTGCGGAGACTCTTGTACATGAGGGGCTCAGCGAACTCCACGCACTTGAATTCCATGATTTGAACATTCCTCTCCATCCGGCGATAGAGCGGCATGCTGATCTTCCAGGGCCGGGTGAACACTTTCGGGTCTTCGATGGTCGCTTCGTACTGGAGGTGATACGGGCTCGTGGGCGTGTACCGCTCGACCACATGCAAGGCTTCGCTGTGGAAATTGCCGGCCCGGTCGAACCAGGTATTTTCGTTGAAGTCGCTCACGTCGACCACCAGCGTTTCGCCCTCCCAGTGCCCCCGCGACCAGCCCATCCACGATTCGACAGGACTCTTCTCCGTGCTGTCCATCATGATTGTTCGGCTCGCCACCGCATACTCGTAGGCGATCAAGACGTATTTCGGTGTCTGAACGATTTGAAACGGGAAGGGCATATAGGTAGCGCGCGGCACACCTGGCAGATAGCAGCGGGCCTCGGGGTCGCCACCGTTGCGGTTGTAGACATCGGCGAACGATTCAGGCGCTAGCCGCTTTTCGAAGTTCTCTTTCTTCTTCGCCAACGCCCAGGGCTGATATGGGATCTCATTCCCCTCTACCACACCTTGTCCGGGTGGCACTGCGCCAAGCGCGCCGAGCAACTCAGGAAAAGGGCTCGGCCCGGCTGCGTGGCCCTGGATATCCCAATTCGCCGAGTTGAGCGCCTGCCAGATCCCGTTCAAGTTGGGCTTGCCGTCGGCGGTTCTGGGAGCTCTGATACGGGGCGGTCTGTGGCGGACTTGCCGGTTTTGCCTGACCGGCAGCCGGCGTCACACGCGGCCATGAGGCGGCGAGCACGAGCGCAGCGGCGGCCGCAACAATCGATTTCTTCAAGCGACTCGGCATTGGAAGGGACCTCCGCAAGAGTGGTCGAGCGGCGACGCATCGCGTATCGTATTATCGTCGTTGCCGCCGGATCATGGCGCAAGATAGTGATCACACACCTTACGAGCTTGCTCGTGCGAGGTCAAGAGCTTTACGGAGTCATGTCAAAGGGTCGCGGAATCCCGATCGACGCAGCGATCGCTGGGGTCGCAGAGTGTTTGAGAGAATCCTTCGTGGCCTCTTGCGTCGACGAGGTCCGGGTGTCATGCGTACGGAACGACCCTCTGACGTTGCTCGCCAAGCCCGTCGATGGCCAGGGTCATCACATCACCGGGCTTCAGGAACACCGGCGTCGGTTTGATGCCGAGCCCTACGCCAGGCGGCGTACCAGTGGCGATGATATCGCCCGGCCGCAGCCGCATGTGGTGGCTCACGTGCGAAACGATGCTGGCGACCCCGAAAACCATCGTCCGCGTGTTGCCGCTCTGCATCCGCGTGCCGTTGACGTCGAGCGACATGCCGAGCGCCTGCGGATCGCGGATCTCGTCGGCCGTCACGAGCCACGGTCCGAGCGGACCCGCGGTATCGAAGCTCTTGCCCTTGTCCCACTGAGTCGTCGCCATCTGGAACGCACGCTCCGAGACGTCGTTGACGATGCAGTACCCGGCGACATGATTCAGCGCCTCCGATTCCTTCACGTAGCAGGCCTCCGTGCCGATCACGACGCCGAGTTCAACCTCCCAGTCGAGCTTCGTTGAATGCTTCGGCTGAATGACCTCGTCGTTCGGCCCGCTGATGCAGGTGATGGCTTTCATGAACACCACCGGCTCGGTGGGCACCGGCAATCCCGCCTCCCTTGCGTGGTCCGAGTAGTTCAGGCCGATGGCGATGAACTTACCGATCCCGACATAAGGCACTCCGAACCTTGGGCTTCCATTTACAAGAGGCAGCGATTCCGGACGGACCGCAGCGAGCGCCTTCAGACCGCCAGGGGAGATTTCGTTGGGGCCGATATCGTCCACGACCGCGGAGAGGTCGCGCAGGCGCCGATCGCTGTCGATGAGTCCAGGTTTCTCCAAACCGACACTTCCATACCGGCAAAGCTTCATGGTGGCGCATCCAGTGAACGAGAAAGAGGTTGAGGTTAGCGTAGATCTGGAAAGGCGTGCCTCCCCCACAAGCGCGGACGGTCACAGCGTCCGGGTCTGCCTGAAGTAGTCGCGGAGCCCGCGAAAAGCAGCTCCCCGGTGGCTGACCGCCGACTTGCGATCGCCGGCTTCCGCCAGCGTGCATCCGAACGGCGGATAAAAGAAGATCGGATCGTAGCCGAATCCGCCATCGCCTTTCGGCTCCGGTGCGATGCGTCCTTCGACAGCGCCCTGCGTTTCGAAGAGAACGGCGTCGCCTTCGACGAGCGCAAGCGCGCAGATGAACCGAGCGGTGGAGGGGGCCGCGGGACACGCGCGCAGACGATCGTAGATCAACGTGAACTTGTGCGCGTACGACGTGTGCCTCCCTCCGAACCGGGCCGATTCGACGCCCGGTGCGCCTCCCAGCGCGTCGACCTCGAGGCCCGAGTCTTCCGCGACAGTCGAGCAGGCCGGTCGCATCCGCGTAGTACCGGGCTTTCAGCCGCGCGTTCTCGGCAAATGTGCGGCCGGTTTCCTCGGGCGGAGCGAGATCCGGCCAGCGGGCCAGCGTCACCAACTCGATCGGTAGATCCGAAAGGAGAGGTCGAATCTCCTGCAGCTTGTCATGGTTGGTCGTGGCCACAAGGAGCGTCGACGCGGCACGCTCTGAATCAACTAGACGGTGGGAGTCAGGCACACGCCGGGTCAGTCTACCTGACAGGATGACTCGAGCGGGAGTGTTTGGCCGCGGGCGGCGACCCGAAGGTCGGCCGCCCGGGTGAAGCGGAGGTGGTTCGGCCGGCTGGCGAACGATTTCGTTTGGCAAGACTGAGGGGCCAGCCGGCCGGCAGGCGTTCCTCGCGGAGAACACTCGGTTCGCCGCATCAAGCGGCGGGAATTCGCGCGCGCGGACGCAAGTGGGCAGGTGTCGGCCCTCATGAACGCCCCGTCGCGCGTCCTGAGCAAGAACTTGGCATCGACCAGCGCACCGAGCAGCGCTTGGCACTGTTCAGCATCCAGTCCCCAGAGCCGGCGAGCCTGCGACTCCGACAACCGCAATCCGGGCATCTCGAGGAACTCTCCTTGGACACGCTGGAGGTCGTCGTTATGGTCGCGCCGTGCAGGCTCTCGCGTCATACGCATCTCCGTGGAGTCTGATTTGGGGGAGGTGGTCGCCAGCTCTGGAGCAACCGGGATGCCACGCGACCAAACGGCATACTGTCGAGGTGCCAGGCCTGATGCCGCGAAATTGCGCCCATTTCTTCACGGCTCGGCGGGTCACACCCGGGCGCATCCCCGGTGAGCACTGAGGGGTGTTCGCCGCGTGACGCCGGATGTAAGGAAACCCATCAGCCGCCGAAGTTGTCCCCAAACTTGCATTCGTCCTGCGGCATGCCTGACAATTTTTCTCCTCGCAAAACCAACCTCACCGCCCACCGTGCTCCCGCCAGCGTCTGGGACAGAAGCGGCTGGGATGGCACACCCGAGCGCCTCGCCCTCACGAGGCTGCTGGTCGGCGTTGGCGGCGGGGCGCTTGCTATTCAGGCCCTTCGGCAACGTTCGTGGGGCGGCGGTGTCCTCGCCGGACTCGGCGGCACGCTGGCATGGTGGGCCCTGACCGGTGAAGGCGATCTTTCGGAGGCCCGTTGCTGGTTTGAACGGGTGCTGCAGCGCGCACCCTGGAACCGGGAAGACGTGGTACACGAGGCCTCCGACGCGTCTTTCCCCGCGAGCGACGCGCCGTCGTTCACGCCGACAACCGGGGCCAGTCCCCGGCAGCCGGCGACGTATTGATGCTGCGTGCCCTGCGCATCCCGATCGGATGGACGGACCTGGCGAAACGGACCGCCGGCGAGGTGATGGCCGACAACTGTCTCGGCCTCGCCGCACAACTCGCCTACTACTTCGTCCTCGCCCTGTTCCCGGCGCTCCTCTTTCTGGTCGCCCTCGTCAGCTTCATCCCGATCGTCAACCTGCTCGACACGATCATGTCGGCACTGGCCCGCTTTGCCCCGGGTGAAGCGCTCACCCTCATCCAGGATCAGGTGCTGAAGATTGCGAACGGACAGCACGGCGGTCTGCTGACCCTCGGCATGGTGGGCACCATCTGGAGCACCTCCGCCGGCGTGACCGCAATCATCGACACGCTCAATCAGGCCTACGACATCCGTGAGAGCCGCCCGTGGTGGAAAGTCCGTCTGACGGCTGTTGGACTCACGATCATCCTCGCCATCTTCATCATGGCGTCCATGGTGCTCCTCGTTGCCGGTCCGGCACTCATCGACAGGACCGCCGGCTGGCTGCACATGGGACCTGCGGCGGCACTGGCCTGGAAGGTCGCTGAATGGCCCGTCATCTTCGGGCTGGTGTCGCTCGCGGTGGCGATCGTGTATTACTTCGCGCCCGACGCGAAGCAGGAGTGGATCTGGATCACCCCCGGGTCGATCTTCGCGGCGATGCTGTGGCTGGTCGTTTCGCTGGGCTTCAAGTTCTACGTCGCCAACTTCGGCTCGTACAACGCCACATACGGAGCCATCGGCGGCGTCATCGTCCTGATGTTATGGTTCTACCTCTCGGGCCTGGCGGTGCTTGTTGGAGCGGAATTGAATGCCGAGATCGAGCACGCGTCTCCCTACGGAAAGGATCCGGGCGAACGAGTCGCCGGCGAAAAGAAGGCTATCGGCCGCCTGGCCGAGCGGGCCTGGCGCCAACGCAATGCCCCCACGAGGCTGTCACCGGCTCTCGCCGCTAATTGCGACATCGATGTCCCCGCCGCACCTCCGAAGGCGACACTCACGCGCCCGAGCGACTGGGTGCTGAGCGGGCTGGTCGTCGGGCAGTTCGCGTTCCTTGCGTATGCGAGGCTGCGATCCCGACTCAAACGACACCTCGAGAGTTGAAATGGACGTCGCGAGCAACGTAGTCGCGCCCGGCTCAACCCGGCTGCCGACGGACGTCGCCCGCTGCTTCCCGCGCGAAGAAGGGGACGTGCGAACAGTAGCATTCTGAAAGCCGCGGCAGAGGCTTGCTGGAAGAATTTGACTGTCGAATGTTGAGGCTTGGGACAACTCAGGGTTGGCTTATCGAGGTTTGAGACTCCCCGAGGCAGGGACCACTAAGCCTTGGACAGTCTGTCCCTGCTTGCGGCGGCTCTACGAGGCGATACCCCCCATAGAGCCGCGCTGCTCGCGATCGGCTACTTTTTTATCGCTTCGCCGATGTCTTCGATGGCTTCGCCCACTTTGCGGCGGCCACGCCCGATCGTTTCACGAGTCTTGCCGGCCGCTTCGTCAACGACACCCTCGTCGTGCAACTGCTCGTCGTCTGTCAAATCGCCGGCCGCCTGTTTGATCTTTCCCTTTAGCGCCTCGGCCTTCCCGTCAAATTCATCTTTGTTCATCGGTCATTCTCCACGACTAAGACTTCAGTTACACCACTGTGCGACGGCCGCTGATCATGCCGACCAGGAACAACACAATCGCCACAACCAGCAGGACGTGGACAATGGAACCGATCGTGTACACGCCAACCAGACCCAGAAGCCACGCGAACAACAAGATCATCGCGAGCGTAAACAGCATGTTTCCTCCTTGTGAAGTTCAGTGCAAAGGGTGATCCGCCGACGCATGAGCTTGACGTGGAAGTTCCGTTCTCATTAGTTGCATCCACGGAGCAGAAAGACCACGAACAGCAACGAGGCGGGCACGCCCATGGCCCAAAGCAGCATATAGCCCAGCGCGCCCGTTTCCTGCTGGTAGCGATTCGGTTTGATTTCCTGATGGTTCGGCTCGCTCGGGGTTTTCATATCTTGTCCTCTTCAAGTGACTTCAACGCTGGAACTCGGAGCAAAGCGGATGCCATGGGATGAAATGGTTTGAGCGGCGACGCCTCACGGCAAGCTCGGCGTCCAATGAAAACCGGACACCCTATGCCGCTTGGAGAGCGGCGGCCTTCTGACGCGTCGCCGCGCGAACGGATCCCTGTCGATGCCACGGCGTTCGAGAGGATGTCGCAGAAAGAAGCGGACCACTACGAGCGGCGCGTGCCTTGCGAACGGACGGATGGCACACGGGAGATCGTCAGCTCAAGGCTTCCGGTGCCACAAGGCATGAAACGCCTGATGGCCCGCGTCTGACGCCTGTCACGCCCGCTTCCGCGCCGCTCCTACCGATGAGTTACGCAACTCTGGATTGCTGGGACGAGAACCAGTCCAGCGCTCGACGAAGCTCGCCGACACGGCACTGCATGCTCCATGGTCCTGGTGATGGCGCATGGCGGCGATGATGGCTTGACTGATCGGTTCTAACGCGTTACGGGACGCTTCGCGAGCTTTCGCTGCAGCGACCGTCGATGAATGCCCAGGGCGCGAGCGGCTTGAGAAACGTTCCCGCCGCTGTCCGCCAGAATCCGTTGAATATGCTCCCACTCAACGCGAGCGAGCGACGGAGCCTGCGCGTCTTCCGACGGTTGCGTACCTTCGAATGCGGCGAGGATCTGATCCGCGTCCGCAGGCTTCGTCAGATAGCTGGCCGCGCCGAGCTTCATGCTTTCGACGGCCGTCGCAATACTGCCGTAGCCTGTCAGGACGACGACCGCGGTGGACGAGTCCAACGCTTTGAGATCGCGCAGGACAGCCAGACCAGACTCTCCGGGAAGGCGCAGATCGACCAGCGCAAGTTCAGGGCTCTCGTCCCGTGCGGCGTCAATCGCTGTCGGGTGATCGCCGACGCCGGTGGCCTCATACCCGCGGTCGCGCATCGCGCGAACCAGGCGTTCGCGAAACGCGGCGTCATCATCGACGATCAACAGCGAACGCGCGTCCGTCATGTGAGCGACGACACCTCCCGAGTCAACGCGGGAACCTCGAGGATGGCTGTTGTTCCCTCGGTATCTTCAAATTCAAGGCTACCACCTGACCGTTCTGCGAAGGTGCGGGCCAGAAACAATCCCAGGCCCAGACCCCGGCCAGGTTCCTTCGTCGTATAAAAGGGCTCGCCGGCTCGACGTCTCGCGTCCGGCGACATCCCGGCACCTCGGTCCTGCACTTCAATTCGCACCATCGGTCCACGAACACCGAGTCGAAGCACCACTCGATCGGAATCCCCACTCGCGTCAAATGCGTTCTTGAGCAGCGAGGAGACAGCCTGCACCATCTCGGCGCCCGTTGCGGCCGGGCTCGGGGTCTCCGGCTCGATCTCGACGGCGAGCCGCTGGCGCCTGGCATCGGTCAAGCGTTCCTGAACCAGACGCGCAATTGAAACCGGTGTCATCGGCTCGAGTGTGGTGGGAACCCCGGCACCGGCTCGTCCGCTCATACCGTCAAGAATGGACTGGCAGCGATCCAGTTCGGATCGGATCAAGCTTGCATCATCCTTGAGAGCCGTTGCAACCGCCGGCGGTTCGCTCACACGGACAGCATTCCGCTCAAGCTCGCCTGCGGCGACCGCGATGGTCGCGAGCGGCGTGGATAGTTCGTGGGCTGCCCCCGCCGCAAGGGTTGTCAACGACGCCAACCGCTCACTCCGAACCGCCCGCTCGCGAGCCTCGTCGAGTTGGGCCTGTCGCTGTCCGAGGACGAGCCGCGCACGGGCCACGTAGTGGCCGACGAGTTCCGCAATCCCCGCACCTGAGAACCACATCGTGAATAGATGCGTCGGAAAGTCATTCAGTCGATGGTGTTCAATCAGGCCGGCCCGCAAGTGGTCGACCACCAGCCAGCCGAAGCCGACCGCCGACGCCACGCTCACGACCACGGCCCATCCCAGAGAGACGGCGGCTGCGGCAACCCAGATGTATACCGCATAAATCACGATGAACGGATTGAATGGTCCCCCGGTGATGTCGAGCAACCCGGTGAGCAGCGAGGCGTCGACCGCCAGCGCCACGCCGAACAGAGCAGGTGGCGGAGTCTGCCGGCGCTGAACTGCCAGCAAGACAGAGGTGCGACAAATTGCCGCAGCCAATCCGAGCGCGCGCACCCCCCGTAGAGAGAGATCGAGATGCGGGAACAGCCACAGGACGCCGAGCGCCGTCCACAGCGCGGCGCACGTCGCCCAGCGCACCGGCTGAAGCCATGCGACATCATGCCGCACCTCGGATGACCGGTTGCTCATCTAGACTCGACTACTGGCATGGACACACGATGCGTTTCAGGATACCAGCAACGATTCTCTCTGTTCTTCTTCTGTCTGTTCGCGTCGACGTCTACGCACAGTCGACGGGTCGTGTCAGTGGACGGGTGCTCGATCAAACTGGGGCGGCACTTCCCGGGGTGGCAATCGATCTGGTGGTCAATGAGCGCGAGCTGACCACGACCACGGACGACACAGGAACGTACCGCTTCGATGCGGTGCCGTCCGGCAGCGCCGAGCTCACATTTCGCCTGCTCAACTTCGGCGTGCTGCGACGGTCGGTGAGCGTTGCGAGCAGTGCACCGGCGACTGCCGACGTCGTCTTGACGCTGTCGCTCAGCGCCGACGTCATCGTTACCGCGGTCGGGACATTTCGCAACATTGCGGACGTCGAGGACCCTGCGGCGAACCTGGTTGGGATCGCGGCTGCGGCCAGCCAAGGCGCCGTGACGGCGGCCCAGCTGGACGACCGACCGATCATGCGCGCCGGTGAGGTCCTCGAAACGGTGCCAGGCCTCGTGGTCAGCCAGCACAGTGGCGAGGGCAAGGCGAATCAATACTACCTGCGCGGCTTCAACTTGGATCACGGAACGGACTTCTCGACGACAGTCGCGGGGGTCCCGGTCAACACACCCACGGGCGCGCACGCGCATGGATACGCCGACGTCAGCTTTCTCATTCCTGAGCTCGTGAGCGGCGTTCAATTCAAGAAGGGCCCCTACTTCGCCGACGAAGGAGATTTTTCGGCGGCTGGTGCGGCCAACATCAACTACGTGAATCAACTCGACCGCTCCATCGTACGCGTGAGTGCGGGAAATGATGGCTGGGGGCGCCTGCTCGGCGCCGCCTCACCGCGCGTGGGCGGAGGAAATCTGCTTGGCGCGTTCGAGATCAATCACAACGACGGACCATGGGTGCGGCCGGACGATTATCGCAAGCTCAATGGCGTCCTGCGGTACAGCCGCGGCGACAACCGCAACGGATTTTCGCTCACCGGAATGGGCTACTGGGCTGACTGGGATTCGACCGACCAGGTCCCGGAGCGAGCGATCGCCGCGGGGCTCATTCCACGGTTCGGCCTCCTCGATGCGAGTGATGGCGGGACGGCGAACCGCCAGAGTGTCGCTGCCGAGTATCAGCGCTCAAACGGGCCGTCATCGCTGCGCGCCACCGGCTTCCTCCTGCACAACCGCTTGAACTTGTTTTCGAACTTCACCTACTTCCTCGACGACCCGGACAATGGCGACCAATTCGAGCAGGCTGAGCGCCGGGTCGCTGCCGGCGGCCGCGTGACGTATCGACGTCTCGGCCACTTCCTTGAGCGCCACACCGAGAGCGCTGCCGGCGTTCAGCTGCGGCGGGATTGGCTCGACCCGGTGGGGCTGTATCGGACCGCCTCCCGCCAACGACTCTCGACCACGCGCGAGGACGAGGTCGGCCAGACCATGGCCGCGGTCTATGCGCAGAGCGAGATCGAGTGGACGCGCACTTTTCGCACGACGTTCGGGCTCCGCGCGGATCGTTACCAGTTTTCGGTGACGTCAGATAACCCGCTGAACTCGGGCGATGGCTCCGATGGTCTGGTGAGTCCGAAGGTCGGAGCGATCCTCGGGCCTTGGAACGGCACCGAGCTGTACGTGAATGCCGGCACCGGCTTTCACAGCAATGATCCACGAGGCGCCACCATCAACGTCGATCCAGCGAATGGGGAACCTGTCGATCGCGTGACGCCGCTCGTCCGGGCGAAGGGGGGCGAGATCGGATTTCGCACGGTCCGCATACGCGGTCTGCAATCGACCGTGGCGCTATGGTACCTGGGTATCGACTCGGAACTGCTGTTCGTGGGTGACGCCAGCACGACGGAAGCGGGCCGTCCAAGCCGCCGCGTAGGCGTCGAATGGACCAACTATGCGCGGTTGGCGCCATGGATCACGGTCGACGCCGATCTGGCGTTCACACGCGCGCGCTTCACCGATGACGATCCCGCAGGGACGCAGATTCCCGGCGCACTGGATCGCGTGGTTTCGGCGGGCCTGACGATCGAGCCGCGAAATCCCCTCTTCGGCAGCCTCCGGGTCCGTCATTTCGGCCCACGTCCACTGATCGAGGATGGGAGTGTCACCTCGAGAAGCACCACGATCTGGAATGGCGACATCGGATATCGGCTTTCGAACAAGGCAGGTCTGGTCTTGGAAGCGTTCAACCTCTTCGACGCCGAGGTCGCCGACATCGACTACTTCTACGCATCCCGTCTGCCCGGCGAGTCCGCGGACGGTGTGGAGGACGTCCACACGCACCCGGCTCTTCCGCGATCAGCCCGCATCGGCCTTCGGTTGTCGTTCTAGCCAAGGCTGACGAACCTGACCGCGGCCACCGCCATGTGGGAGATGCGAGCGAATCGCCGCCCGCCATCGACGACCACTACGGATACGATCGCCTGACCAGCCCGACCGTGGCCAAGAAGGGACACCGCCGCCTGTCCCGAAGGCGCCCAATCAGCTCGACAATACGTCTCCCTGGCCTTGGCCGAAACGGCGGGAAACACGGTCGACGGGTTGCTCCGCAACCGGCATCTTGATTCGGAATGTCGCGCCGTCCCCGACATTCGTGAGCGCGTGCAGGGATCCACCATGGCTCTGCATGATCGAGCGAGAGATGGCGAGCCCCATTCCTGTACGTTCTGCTTTCGTCGTGTAGAACGGCTCGAACAGCCGCTGCCGGTCGCACGGCAGAAAGCCCCCGCCAGTGTCGCGGACGCTGACAATGGCGACGTTCCGGCAATGACAGGTCCTGATGCCAAGCATTCGTCGACGTTCGGGAGGCTCTCGCATCGCCTCGGTGGCATTCACGATCAGATTCAGGAGCACCTGTCGCATTTGCACAGCGTCAGCGACAACACATGGAAGGCGCTCGTCAAGCCTCAACTCGAGTGCTATCTGCAGTTCACGAAGGCGCGGCTGCGCAATCTCCACGATGTCGCGCACCACGTCGTTGAGCTCCATCGGTGCCGATTCCGTCGGGCGGTTCGCGAACACCGCGTGCGTACGTTCGATGATCTCGCTGGCACGGCGGCTGTCTTGCAGCACGTCTTCCAGTGCCTCCCTGACTTCGCCTGTCGAGGTGCCGGCCGCAATCAATCGGAGGCAGGCGTTGATGTTGCTGACGATGGCCGTGAGCGGTTGATTCAGCTCGTGCGCATGGGACGCACTCAACTCCGTCATCGCCGAAATTCTCCACGTTCGGCCAAGTGGCGTCGGTGGCGTCACGGAGCGCGTACTCGGATTGCCTGCGCTCTGTGACGTCAGCATAGGTACCCCTCAGACGCGTCGGCGTGCCACCACCGCCATCGGTGACGGCTCCCTTGCTCGCGATCCAACCTAAGGACCCATCTCGGTGAGTCATCCGGAACTCGGCATCGAAGGTGCCGATCGCGCCGCTCATGAATGCATCCAGGCGCGACTTAACCTCGTCGCGGTCCGCCGGCGCAACCAGCCGCATCCAGCCGGCTACGCTGTCTTCGATGTCGGCATCACGGTATCCGAGCAGCGCCTTCAGGTTGCCTTCGACGTGGACGTCACCAGTTTCAAGATTGATCTCCCAGACGCCCAGACCTCCCGCGGCTGTCGCGAGCTCGTATCGTTGTTGCGTCTCGCGGAGGCGAGTCAGGATCGCGCTGTTTTCGTGGCCGACGTCGACGAGTCTGGCATGTTCAGTACGGTGCTCCTCGAGGAGCCCGGCAATCAGCATCATCAGGACGGCGTTCGCACCCGCAAAGACCTGAACCCCAAGCACGGTATCGCCCGACTGTGCCGCCATGAACGGACCGTGAGCACTCGACGCCGTGATGATGGTCAGCACCGTTGTCCAAAGGAGCGCGAAGGACAAGCCTGAAGCGCCGAAGCGGACGATCGCCCACAGCAAGAAGGGGGTCGCTGCGTAGAGGGCCACCGACAACCCGAGCACATCGGCTCTTGGGAAATAACTGGTGGCCACGTGGACGGAACCGATGCCGAGCAGCAACAACCAGAACTCCACCACGCCTCGCGGCGCCTTGGTCGGCTTGGAGAGAAGAAATTGACCGGTCACCACGAAAGGCGGAACGAGCGTCATCGACGCCACTGCGTTCGTGACGGTCCGCGCCAACCACGCATCCCAGAAATCGGGCGCCCATCCGAGACTGACATAGACCGCCGCGGGAATCAGCGATGCGATCGCTGGCGCGGCAATACATGCCCCGGCGACGAACGCCAGGACACTACGGATGTCCGAGAGCAGCGGCCGAGTCCGGGACCATCGATCGGCGACAACGGCGGCGAGCACGGCCTGAAAGCCGTTCCCAACAAACTGAATGAGCCATGCGGTGATGGGAACGCCATCCCTGGCGTGAGCGACGGCATGAGCGACGAACGCACCGGCCAAGATTCGCGGCCACGCTCGAGGAGCGACCAATAACAAGGCCGCAGTGAGCGCGGCCGTCGGAGGCCAGAAATAAGGAGATGCCGCTCGCCGGGAAGCGAAGCGCAAAGCCGGCCAAGCACCCCACGTAGTACGCCAGGCCGACGATGGCTGGCGGCCAGAGGCTGCGTACAAGTATCCACGCATCGATCTGACTGGTCGGCGGCGAATCAAGGGCGACTCCCCGGATGCGGTCCACGGTTATTCGGGGACAGTCTACCGCCGGGGTTTCCCAAATACCTCCCAAATCAAGGATGCGCCCGGACTGCACTGCCACCGGCGTGATCACGGCCCTGAAGGCTTGGCTGCTCTTCGAGGCACGGCCTCCGGGATTCACCCGATCCAGAGCTTGCTTCTTGCCGCCGGGCCGGATTCATCGTAGCGTTGGCGGTATGCGAAGGCCTGAGGGACGGCGCTGTCAAGGCCACTTCGCGCCATGCCTTCTCACGCTATGAATCGACTTGATTCGCCTCTAGCGACGCGCGATGTTGGTGATCACCGGACCCGCGACAGCCCCCGACCGCAGCGGTGGCGGCGCACAACTTGGGAAGGAGGAGATATGAACAGCAGGCGTGCACTATCAATGGCCTTGGTCGGGCTCATATCCCTAATGCCCCTTCAGACGAAGGGCGATGCCCAGACCCAGGAGAAGCCGATCGTGCAGATACCCCAGTCCGGGGTACCGCAGATCATCACGATGGAGGGCAAGTTCGTCCGGGCGTCGTACAACAACGAAGGCTACGTGATCCTCGGCTACCAGGCCTCCAACCGTTCGGTCGGCGAGGAATGGATGCTCCTCGAGGTCGGCATGACGGTGCTCGACAGGACGCCGGACTACCGGTTGACCCGAGACGCCCTATCGCTCGAGATGCCTGATGGCAAGACGATCCCGTTGCCGTCGGTTGGCGAGCAGCGGGAGGGGAAGGTCCAGGCAATTCAGCAGCGGGCAAAGGTCCAGCGCGATTCGATCAACTACTTTCCTACGCGCGCGAGCCGGGCGTGCGCCATTCTTTTCTTTCCCGACCTGGGAGCTCGGGCGCTTCCCGCCGACGACGTGGAGCTCAGCAACGACCGCGCCTGTCTCGGTCGTCTGTATTTCCATATCCCGGGCGGTATCGCATATGGCCAGCATTGGCTCAACGTGAAGTTCGCGAACAGCCTCGTGCGCGTGCCCTTTCGGATCCTGACCAAGGAAGAAGAGCAGTTCTTCTCGAAGAACTACAAGAGCATCGAGAAGCAGGTCAAAGACGCGTTCAAGGCGAAGAAGTGAACTGGCCACGGGCGAGGCGTGCTGTGATCGCCAGACCCGCTTGACCTGGCAGTCTGCGATGTTCTCGGTCGCGAACGCGTCGCGATTCGTGTCAGGCGAACGAGTCAACACGTCGGAGCCGCCGTAGACGCAGGCCGCCTTCGCGATCGACCGAACCTCTTCCGGCGTGACCCCACGTCCGGTTGAAGTCGAAGTGGCGAGTTGTTCCTGGTTCTCGCCGTCACCGTGGAAACAGGAACGTCGCCACTAATCGGAACCGCCAGCTGGCTCCCCCGTCCGGACTGGCGATCGTTGGGTCGGCGGCCACCGCGAAGCTCACCGGACGGCTGCCGAACAGCGTCACCTTGGGCTCCGGGTGGCGACCTGGTTGCGGTCCCCGGAAGGGTGGATCAAGCGGAAGTCATCCAGGAGCTCGAGATGAACAAGGCACAAACAAGGAGCGAGCTGCGATATCCAAACGAGAGCAGAGAGTATCGCGATGCGCGCAACTCATTGCTCGAGAACGAACGAGCGCTTGTCGACAAGGTGAGGGCCGTGGCCGCGGAACGCCGCAACCTGCCTCTCGGCGGGCAATTGAAAGAGGACTACGTCTTCCAGTGGGCCAACGATGGAAAAGTGGGACAGCCGGTGAAGTTCTCCGAGCTATTTGGAGACAAGGACACGCTGCTGCTCTACTCGTTCATGTACGGCCCGAACTGGGACAATCCCTGTCCTTCTTGCACGTCGCTGGTCGATGGGTTCGATCGAACCACGTACCAGGTGACCCGACACGCGGCGTTCGTCGCAATTGCCAAAGCCCCGGCCGAACGCATCAGTGCGTGGGCCAGGCAACGTGGATGGTCGCAGATCGCGCTGGTGTCCGGAGCGGAGTCTACCTATCAAGCGGATTACAGGTGCCAGGGAGACTCTGATGACTTGCAGTGGCCCGTGATGCATGTGTTCAGGAAGCAGGATGGAAAGATCTTTCACTTCTGGGGAACTGAATCGACGTCGAATCATCTCGACACGGTGTGGACGTATTGGAATCTCATGGACTTTACGCCAGATGGCCGTCCAGACATTCCCACACCGCCCCAGGAGTTCAGGTCCGAATTCCTGGAAACACATTATCTGAATAGACAGTAGAACCATGCCGCTCGCGCCGGACCGGGAAGGGAGATCATCGCTCCGCTGCTCTCCCCTGCCCAGCCCGGCGGCAACGACTGCTGCGTGTCGATGTCGGCGACCCCGCCCGCTCAGCTCTCAATTCGATAGATCTCCCTCCGACCGCGGTCGACGAGGTCGTGATAATCAGCCATGGTTTTTCGGAGGGTCTCGTTGGTCATGAGACTCTGCTCGACGGCGAAGAAATCATCGATCTTCTCGACTCTCGCCTCCGCAACGATTGTCCAGAAGGGCTCGCCCGTGACATCGGTGAGCACGCGAAGGGGTTCCCGGCCAGTTTCTTCGAGGACCGTTGAAATGGCGCGGAACTTCTCAACCATTTGGCGGACCTTCCCCGGCTTGCAGTTCAGAACCTCACGGATTACGTACATGACCTCCTCCTCTCACCCATCACCTCGAGTTCGGCACTCGCCATGATCCGGACTCATCCCGCCCCCTTCGGCCAGCCGGCTGCAGAAGCCATCTCCGCAGTCCTCTACTGTTGGCAACTCCTTCATCGGACGCTGGACTCTTGATCTCCTCGTGATCATCGCCGACGCCGCGGAAGGGTTCGAGCGACGTCGCGACCGACGATCCTTCCCGCCGCCCACCCATCTTCGACGGCGTGGACGAAATGAATTCCGCCGAAGACGCGCGAGAGGCCGGCTTCGCGCGCTGCCTGCGAAAAGCTCCTGAAGCGCCGGGTCACGCCCGGCAGTGTGTCGCTCGTCACGGCAAAGGAAACCGAGGCGCCGAATTGTGCCGTCAGCACTTCGGCGGCCGCGGCCGACGTCATGGCTGCGGCGGATGGATAGTCAGGAATCGGTGGAATAAGGAACGTCAACGGCTCGCCTGGGGGCGTCCACAGCAACGGCAGCCACTCTGGGTCTGCCTCGGTCTCGTCGTTGTCGTCCTCGCTGGCGCGGCGGATGGCCGTGTAGGGCCGCCAGAAACGGAAGTGATATTTGGCGTCGAAGCACGCAATCCCCGCATCGGCGACGGCGAAGTTCATCAGCGCCAGCACGCGCGCAGCGCGCCACGGATTTACCTGCTCCCGTTGCATCACAGTCGTGGCGATATCGTTCCAGATCGCAAATGGCTCGAACCAGAAGAACGCCGTATTGGTCTGGTCGGGCGTTCGCGACGAATCGTGAAGCCTGCCGTAGGCCTTGAGGAAGTTGACGTCGTTTGCATAGCGCTTGCTGCGCAGCGGATCGGGTCCGTTGAGCCGGAGGCGCGCGCGGTCGATGACGAACGGGGTGAGCCGACCCCAGCCGGGAAAGAGAGCGGCGGGGCCAAGCGGCGGGGCGTCGAACGGCGGAGTGAAGTCGTAGTCGCCGGGCTTGCCCGTCGGGACGTACACCGGCTCCGTAATCGGCCCCTGTTGCGGAGGCCACGGACTCGGCAGGATGCCATCGTCAGCTCGCCGATCCAGATTCGCACGGGCAGCCTGTTGACCGAGGAGCACGCCCTGATCTTTGGCGGGGCCATCTGGCACGGCAGCCAACGTGGCGGCGTACTCTTGCTCGATTCGTGGCTGCTGATTGGGTGTCAGGGCGAGCATCACGTCGCGAGCCGCGCTCCCGACGGCAGCATCGAGCGACGCTCCAGGGGACGAGAGGGCGACAGTGTAGGGTTGATAGCGATCTTCGATGCCGTTCACGGCATCGTGAATGGCTGCGTGGAGGATTGCCATCGCGCGCGAGTCGAGGATGGGGCCAACGTCGACGGGAAAGATCTCGTTCGCGATGCGGTTCCAGTGAATGACGGGATTGCTGTGTCCTCGCTTGTCCCGAACGGACAACCTCGATTCCCCGTTCACGGCACCCGAATCAATAGTCGGTCTTGAAGCGACCAGGTTCTCGGTGGCCAACCGCTGCAAATGGCTGCTGACGTTGCCTGTAGGACCTGGCTCCTCACGGGTCTGTGGTTTAGACGAGGCGGCAAGCATCAGGCAGCTCAAGACCAGAAGTCCTTTACAGGTTTTGTATCGTGGCATCTTCCCTCTCCCACGCGGGACCGGGAGGTCCGCGTCGATCCGTGTTTCCTAAGCAGAAACCACGGTACGGCTCCTGCGAGCCGCGCACATCGGGGGGAACCCCTATTTCGCGCCGGATTCTGTCGAGGGGTTGCGAAGGGCCCACGCCACCGCTTCAGCTCGACTGCGTAGTCCGAGCTTCGAGAGGATGCGGCTCACGTGGTGCTCGACCGTTTTCGGACTGATGAAGAGTCGGTTGCCGATTTCGAGATTGGCGAGGCCGTGGCTGACGAGGTCCAGCACCTGGCGTTCACGAGAGGTCAGCAGGCCCGCAGCGCGAGGGCCCGGTCGGCTGCCCGCGCCCAGCTCTCGCAGCAGTGCCGCCGCTTGGTCGGCGTAAGGCCGCGCGTCGAGCCGTTGGAAGACGGAAGAGGCCAGCCGGGCGTCCTCCGCCGCAATCTCCCGATCGGCGACGGCGAGGACCTGCGCCCACTCGAGACGGGTGACGGCAGCGTCGAACGGCATCCCTGAGGCTTCGAAGAGCGTGCAGGCTTTCTCGAGCAGTGCTCCGGCAGCGCCGCCCGATGCGAGCTCGACGCGGGCAGTCGACAGACACGCCTGTGCATGAATGGGCGGCTGCTTCGCGCGTTCCGCGATTGTGGCCAGTCGCGCCGCGGCGGTCCGGGCAGCCTCGAACTCTCCAAGTGTCAGACGGACATCGACGAGCAGTCTGAGCAAGGGGACAGCAGGCAAGCCGTCACCGAGCGCGTCGAGTCGCCGTTCGAGGATGGCGCCAGCGAGGGCGGCCTGCCCGCGCGCCAGGTGCAGCGCCGCCGACGCCTCGGCGGCCACGCCGTGCGTCTCGAGACCAGACAGCAACTGGCTGGCCTCTTCGAACCGTCCCCGCCGCACGCAGAGGAGCGCCAGACGACTCAGGCTGTGGACCTTCTCCGCTGGGTACTTCTGCTCGACGGCGCGGAGCGCCGCCTGCAGCTCGCGCTCGGCCTCGGCCCAGCGACCGGTCGCGATGAGGACGCCGCAATAGACGACCCGGCAATAGTGAAAGATCGGCATCGAGTTGTAGCGTCGTGCGAACGCGTCCACGACCTCGCACCACTGGACGGCGCGCGCAAAGTCGGCCGCGCGATCGCAGGCCGAGAGCATGTTGCAACACGCATCGCCCACGACAATCAGATTGCAGCCTCCCGCGGTTGCCGTGGCCACGGCCTCATCGAGCATCGCCATGCCTGCGTCCACGTCCCCCAGTGACACGCGTCCGCGCCCCTGCTCGGACAGGGCCCAGACCTCCAGATCCAGGTCGCCGTGCTGCCGCGCGATCGCAAGGGCTTCTCGCGCGTAGTCGACTGCCGTGGCCGCGTCGGGCGTCATCTTACCGCGCAGCTGCACGAGCCAGCCGCGCTCGGCGCAGGGGCCCGCGTCTTCCAGCAACCGTTCGGCGCGTTGCAGCCAGCCATTCCCGGCCGCACCATTGCCGAGGGCCGAAAAGTAGCTCATCGCCAGCCACAGCGCGGCCCGAGCAGCGCGGCAGACATCGCCCGCTTCCTGATAGAGCATGCAGGCCCGCGTCCGACGTTCGATGCTCGGGCCAATCTCTTCGAGCCAGAACAGCGCGTCGCTCAGCCCCTCGAGCGCCGCCGTGGTTTCTTCACGGTCGAGGCTCGCTTCGAAGTGGCCACGTGCACAGGTCCAATCTCCGCGTTCGAGTGCCGCCGCACCCTCGGCTACGCGTTTGTCAACCGAGCTCATGGCTTGATTATGTGGCTGACGCGCGCGGGTGGCGACCCTCTCGTCGCTCCGGACGAGCTGTCGGCGCGAGTGTGGGACAAACTGGTTGAGGAGCGGCCGATCACCTCTGGCCCTTGAAACCGGCGGCAAATTTGACGCACGCGTTATTCGTCAGTGTGACCGGCAGACCGTAGAAGGACCGGTCGAGCCTGCACTCGTGGGGTGAACGTGGCGGTAACCGTGCTCCAGCGGATAATCCGTGATCGGCAAATGACGAGGCGGTACGGTGCGGCATGCAGGTGGCCACCCTGCGTGCCAAGTACGGCGCGCTGGTGCCGGTGTTCACGGAGCGGTCCCGCCGCGTTTGGGCTGCCACAGAAGCCCAGGCGATCGGTTACGGTGGCATCGCGTTGGTGGCGCGCGCCACCGGGATGGCCGAGTCGACCATCCAGCGCGGGCTGCGCGATCTGCAGGTGCGTCACCCACTGCCGCCGTCGCGCAGCCGGCGCGCGGGGGCGGAAGCGAGCCGGCGACCGTCACCGACCCGACCCTTCTGCGGAGACTTGAACGCGTTGGTGGCGCCCACGGCTCCCGGCGATCCGGATTCTCCGCTGCGCTGGACGAGCCGAAGCGTGCGGACGTTGGCCGTGGCGCTGGACGGGCTGGGCCATCACGTCAGTCACGCGGTGGTCGCGGAGTTGCTGCACGCCCTCGGCTACAGCCTCCAAGGCAACGTTAAGACCCGCGAGGGTCGCCAGCATCCCGATCGGGACGCGCAATTTCGCTACATCGCCCAGGTCGTTCGCCGGGGGCAACGACGACGGCAGCCGACCATTTCGGTCGACACGAAGAAGAAGGAGCTGGTCGGCGACTTCAAGAATGGCGGGCGGGATTGGCGCCCGGCGAAGACGTCCCAGCGGCTCCGCGTCCACGATTTCGTGATCCCCGCCACCGCGACGCAGGGCGGTAAAGCAATTCCGTACAGCGTCTACGATCTGCAGCGCGATGAAGGCTGGGTGAGCGTAGGCATCGATCACGACACGGCGAGTTTCGCGGTCCAGGCGATCCGTCGCTGGTGGCGTGTAATGGACGGCCCGTATACCGTCACGCGGAGTCGCTGCTGATCACCGCGGATGCCGGCGGGAGTAACGGCGCCCGCCTCCGGCTCTGGAAATGGGAACTGCAGCGGCTGGCGAATCGCACCGGGCTCACCATCACGGTGTGCCACTTTCCGCCGGGCACGAGCAAGTGGAACAAGATCGAGCATCGCCTGTTCTCACACATCGCGATGAACTGGCGCGGGACACCGCTCGTGAACCTCGCTACGATCGTAAGCCTGATTGGCGCGACGCATAGCCGATCGGGGCTGCGCGTCCGATCAGAGCTGGATCGCGGCCACTATCCGAGCGGCGTCGCCGTGACAGAGATCCAGATGGCCACGGTGCGCCTCGAACGGCATCGCTTCCACGGCGACTGGAATTACACGATTCACCCGGCTACGACACGGTGACATCGAGTACTTGTTTCCTGACGGCTCCAACCGTGCTCCAGCGGATCATCGCGATCCGCTGGGCCTCGGGTATTCGAGCTGCATGGCGGCGAAGTCGGTCGTGCGCGATCCGTAGCGGACGGTGATCCCGTGAAGCGCTTCGTCCAAGGCTCTGGCCGGTTGCCGATCCCCGATCGCCGGAAGCCGCTGCTTGGCCGGCCAGTTCGAGGCGACCTGATCGGGGAGAACGCGGAGGCCGTTGCGGGTCTGCTGAGCACCATCGAGTGCGGGAAAACGTCGCCGCGCGTGACCGGTACGTTCCGTGACCACGCGTCCGCGACCAGGGCGAGCGACACTTCGTCAACACCGGGCGTCAGCTCGATACCGGTCGGCTCGCAGGGTGGCGAGGAGGGCCGGACCCACAGTGTCGTACAGCATGGCCGCCAGAAATGCCCCGAGAACGTTGCCCATCGGACTTGCCAGCGAGTCTGGCGAGCGATGTTCGACGTGCTGATTCGTACGACTAACCTTGCGTCGAGGTCCCACCGATCAGCTGTGTCCGCTGCGGTTGCGCGGTGTACCGCCGCGCTTGCCAACGGGCTCCCGAACGATTAACTCTTGAGAAGCAGGCGCGATTAGCCGAGCGGGGATATCACGCCGCACGCACGCGCGCCGCAGCGCTTTCGGTTAGTTGCGCACGCTGCCATCGATTCCGCCGTCCTGATCGTGTTCCGCCATCGGAGGCACAATGGACAGCCAAGAACCAGACATCACACGCAACCCGCCGCGTCAGCCCACTCGATCGAACACCGACCTCCCTTAGTCAGGCCGAACTCCCGCCCTGCTCGTCCAGGCAGATGCGTTGGGGGCGATCGCCTGCATTCACTACCCCGGCCTGCGAGCAGCCCATTACCTCCGATGTAATTGCGGGTCCTCCGCGGTCACGACAGCTCCGTGTCCACTCAAACGTCCCTGATCCACACGTCACCCCTGAAGTCGCCCAGCACGAAAATGATCTGGTCAGGTGCGACAACAGGCGCGGTGCCGGTCACCATTGCCGGAACGATCATTTCGCGGAGCGTGAGAACTTCAGTCGCCTCGTTGGCGACCCGACCGATCGACGTGTCGAAGCCTCGGGCAAGCACACGGCTCCGGATATCGATGTTCGGGAACGTCGCCGAGTAGTACAGCCCGCGTCCGTCGCGTGACCAGAAGGGATGGCTGGCCGACCCGCAAATGGCGATCCACTCCGACTCCTGCACCGGGCTGTCTCGTCGAAGCGGTGCGATGGCGATCTCGGGTGATCCACCGGGCTGCGTCGCGTCGAACGCCAGCCATCGGCCGTCAGGCGAGATCCGCGGGTTCGACACCTTGCGGGTCGCGGCCGACAGCAGCGGACGCTGCGCGCCATCCTGCATGTCGACGATCAGAAATGCGTTGAGGCCCGAGCCGAAGGTTTCGATGAGCAGGGTCTGTTCATCGAGCCATAGCCTCGGCCGACCGCCACAGTCGTTGCGGACGAGCCGCGTCTCTCCGCTCGTGATGCTCGTCAGGAACAGGGGACGCTGCACGGGCGGACCGGGCACCACCGCGCTGTACGCCAGCCTCTGTCCACTCGGCGAGATTGCCGGGAATCCGCGGTGGACACCTGGCTCTCCCTCTATCCTCGCGTCGGAACCGTTCTCCAGATTCCTGACGTGGAGCTCAGTGCCGGTCATGCTGACCGCGAAATGTGCGAGCGTCCCGCCGTCCTGCGACACTGTCAGGTGGCTGACGATGCCGGCGCCGCGGGTCAGGCGACGGAGCGGACCATGGGGCTTGCCGGTGGCGGCGTCGATCGCGACCGACCAGAGGTTGACGTCGGCGTGAGTGCCGACGAAGCTCAGACGTCCTCGAGTCACCGACGGAAAGAACGCGTAATCGCCTCCCGGTGTCATGACCTCTGGTGCGCCAATCGCGTCGAAGGTCTGCGGTGAGACCCGCTGCCGCCAAATCTGCACACCCTGCCGGCCTGCCCCGGTATAGAAAATCGAGTCGCCGTCACACGCCGACGACTGCGCTATCACGATGAGGCCTTGCTGCCGGCCTTGTCTCATGACGCCGGTGTCGAGCGGCGTGCCGCCTTCGAGCGGCACGATCCAGCAGTCGAGCTCAACGGACGGATCCGGATGCGCGACCACGAGGAGGTGACGGCCGTCCTCTGACCACGTTGCGCACTCGATATCAACGAGTTCTGTCGCCAGTGTGCGCTCTGCGCCACCGTCCGTGGGGATTACTCGCAGCGAGTCGCGCGCTCCGATGGCGATGTATGCGAGCCACTTCCCGTCTGGTGAGTACCTGGCGTTCCGGGCCGCACGTCTTACCAGACGCAGCCGCCCGCCGAGCGTGGGTATCTCGTAGACATTTCGCGTCGACTCTCCGGTCGCGGTAAACAGCACTCGGGTGTCGTCGGCGGAAAACGTCGGCTCGGCACAATCACACTGGCCGGATGTCAGCTGCACCGCCGCCCCGCCTACCTGCTGCAGCCATACCTGCGGTGATTCGCCGTCCTCGCCCGCATCGGAGACGTACACGACCATGCGCGCGTCGGACGACAACGCCGGCCAGAACGTCGCCGCCGACGTGGCGGTCACGCGTTCCGGACGAGGTTCGCGCGGTGCGACTGATGCGGCGGCGCTCGTCGAGGCGGGGGCGGAGTCCGGCCGGCGGCGGCTTTCCCACCACGCCGTCAGCTCACGACGGCTGGCGTACACGCTGCCGCGTTTCGCGTGATCGAGGCGGTGAACCGGCAGGCCTTCCTCACGCTCCCACCGTTGCACGGTGCGAATACCCCGCCCGAGATACGAGGCGATTTCCTTCCACGAGTCGAGCCGGGACTCGTCCGGCCCGTCTTCAGGACGCTGGGTCATGCTCGCGTTGAGGATAGCGCACCAGTGCGCCATTACGCGCCATTGTCGCGTCGGCGCATCGTTGCGCTTGAGCCTCGGCGCACCGTGGTTGAGACTGCCGGTGCGGGCTCATACGACCCGTTTTGGGTGGGAAAGGCCCAAGGAGGATTCCATGATGACGCATTCAAAGATCGTGATTTCGTGCGGGGCACTAATCGTCGCGATGGCGGCCGGCAGGGGTGCCGCTCCATCCGCGGCAGAGCCGAATGCGGCGGTCCAGGGGGTCTGGCGAACCCTCGAGGTCGTCGTGCCTGGAGCCGCTGGCGGCACGTTCAAGCCCGATGCGACGCTCGCCATCTTCCACGGCCGGCACTACAGCCGGGTTGAGGTGCATGCCGAACAGCCGCGGCCCCTCCTGGGCAACCCGGCTGCCGCGTCCGCCGACCAGCTGCGGGCGGTGTGGGGCCCCTTCGTCGCCGAAGCGGGCACCTTCGAAGTGAGCGGCACCGACGTGATCACGATGCGCGCGACGGTCGCGAAGAATCCCGCGGCGATGCAAGGCGGAGCGTCGAGTGTCTACACCTACCGGCGCCAGGGCGACAGGTTGACACTGACCGCGGTCCGCACGCCCGCAGGTCCGAGTGCGCAGCCGATCACGGTCACGCTGACACGCGTCGAGTGATACCCGCTCACCTCAACGGAGATCCTGTCATGACTTCATCACGGCGCGCGTCCTTACTGGTCGTCCTCGCGCATCCCGACGACGAGATCTTTTATGGCGGCATGCTGACGCACCTCAGTGAACGGGGTGTGCGCGTGACGCTCGCGTGTGCCACGAATGGCGAGGCGGGCAAGCCGCATCCATCCGTCGGGTCGGTGGACGACCTCGGTGCCTTGCGCGTCGAAGAGCTGCGACTGTCCTGCGAGCGTCTCGGCATCGAGCCGCCCGTGCTCCTCGGCTTCCACGACTCCGCCCGCGGCGACCGCCAGCGGCACGGCGACTCTCGGGCCTTGGCGAACGTGGACATGCTCGAGGTCGAGGCGGCCATCCGCCGGATCATCCAGGACGTGACGCCACAGGTCCTCCTCACGTTCGATCCGCACGGCGGCTATTACCATCCCGATCATCTGGCGGTGCAGCGGGCGACGACGGCCGCGTTCTTTTCGAGTGGGACGATGGGATGCACCGCGCCGGAGCGATTGTTCTACGGGGCGATGCTGCTCGAGGTGTTCCGAGGCCTGGCCGAGAAGAGTCGCGGGCGCGGTATCACGGACGGCCTCGCCCCCGACGTGTTCGGAACAGCGGCCGAGATGGTCGCGGTCTCGTTCGACACGAGCTCACTGGTGCACCGGAAGTTCATGGCGCTTGCCGCGCACCGCTCCGCGTTCGGAGTGACCGAGGAGATGTTGAGCAGCCCGCCGCCGGGCGTGCGGGAGATGCTTGACGCGTTCCGGCCTGTTTTCGAGCGCGAGGTGTTCGTGCTGGGCGGGACTCGTATGTCGACCCCACACTGGCCCTTGCGCGACCTGTTCGATGGCATTCACTCTGCGGAATGGGTTCGAGCAGGTGCGCTGAGTGCTTCGGCATGAGGGTAAGAGATTCGGGAGTGTGACGGTGAATGGACGATGAAGGCAGAGGCTGCCGTGCTGAACGCCGCCGGCGGGCGGATCGCACACCGGTTTCATGCGCGCGATCTCCACCTCGATCATGGCACCAGCTGAGCGCCGGGGAGCCACGCCTGTATCAGCTGATTCGCCAATCGGGACCGACCGCTGATCGACAGTTCGCGATCGAGTTTCTCGATTCCGGCGTGGAAGCGTTCGCGTTTACGTTCGGCCGACGCAGAAGGAGCGGACGGTCGGCCGACTGTCAGTGTTTCGGCGCAGGCCGCAGGCCTAGGCGCGCGGCCATTGTCACCAGGTCCGGCAGCGAGTCAGCCTTCATCTTGCGCATCACCTGGCCTCGGTGCGCCTTCACCGTGATCTCGCTGATGCCGAGTTCGCCACCGACCTGTTTGTTCAAGAGCCCGGACACCACCCATGCCATCACCTCGCGTTCGCGCGGAGTGAGTGACGCGTAGCAGTCCCGCAAGACCCGCATCTCCGAATCCTGACGGAGTGCGGTGCGACTTCGCTCTATAGCACCGCGAATGGCGTTCAACAGCACATCGTCCTTGAACGGCTTCGTCAGGAACTCGACGGCCCCGGCCTTCATCGCTTGCACGCTCATCGGCACGTCGCCGTGTCCGGTGATGAAGATGATCGGCATGTCGGTCCGCTCCGCGAGCTGCTGCTGCAACTCGAGGCCGGTGAGCCCAGGCAGCGTCACATCGAGCACCAGGCAGCACGGAACGGTCGCGCGAGGGCGGGAAAGGAATTCTTGTGCGGATGCGAACATTTCGGGTTGCCAGCCTGCGGTTCTGATCAACAACTCCAGCGATTCGCGCACCGAGACGTCGTCGTCGACGACGAAGACGATGGACGTGTCGTGCGGCATCGTTACCTCGATCGATCGAGCGGCGATCGCCGAACTCACAGTATATGGCTCTCGACCGATCTTGCCGGTGCTCATGGTCGTCATGTTTACCTCATCCGAAGCGCGGCGTTGAGCGCGTCGAGCAGCGCCGCCTCGCTGAACGGCTTGAACAGGCACTCCACTGCGCCCTGCGCGAGCAGGCGCGGACGGACCGTCTCGTCGCCGTTGGCGGTGATGAAGACAATCGGGATCTCCTGCTGCCGCCGCATCAATTCCTCTTGAAGATCGGGACCCGACATGCCAGGCATCGCGACGTCGAGAATCAGACAGCTCGTCTCGCTGACGAAATCGGACGCGAGGAACGCTTCGGCCGACGAGAACGCCTCGGCGGCAAAGCCGCACTCGCGCAGCAAGTCCGGCAGCGACTCGCGCACGGACTCGTCGTCATCGACGACCGACACCAGTGAACGCTTGCCCATCATGAGTGCCTCATTACGGTGCCGCGTCCGTGACGCTCTGGACCGCGGGGAATGGAAACGAGACGTTAGCACCAGGTCCATCGTGAGCTGCGTCCCAATGAGCAGCGATCACCGCTCGGTGTGCCGCGCGTCATTGCAGGATGCGCCACTGCGCAGGCGATCGTCTATGAGACTTTGGTATTGCCCCGGCGCACTCGGTCAACGCTTGCCCATCATGAATGCCTCATTACGGGTGCCGCGTCCGTGACCCTCTCTGGAGCGCGGGGAATCGAAAACGAGAAGGTGGCGCCTGGTCCATCGTTCGGCTCTGCCCAAAGACGGCCATGATGTCTTTCGATGATGGAGCGGCTGACCGAGAGGCCGATACCCATGCCGTCGCTTTTCGTTGTGTAAAAGGCGTCAAACAGCTTATTCATGCTCTGGGCGTCGACGCCCACGCCCGCATCCCGCACGCTCACACGCACACGATCACCGTCCTCCCCTTCGGTTCTGATCAGCAATTGCCGCGGGCGATCGTGTAAACCCAGCATCGCGTCCGAGGCATTGCGGAGCAGGTTCAGGATGACCTGCTGGAGCTGGATACGATCGCCCGTGATGATCGGGAGATCTTCGGCGAGCTCGGACTGAAGAACGACCCGGTTCCTCTGAAGATCACTCAGCGACAGCGCAATGACCTCTCGCGTCGCCTCGTTCAAATCCAGCGACTCGAGCGTGAACTCCCTCTTGCTGAAAAGTGCACGCAACCGCATGATCACCTCCGAAGCGCGGTTACCATCGCGAATGGTCCGCCTCGCGGTCTCGCGCGCGCCCTCGACGTTCGGAGGATCGGCATCCAACATCCGAAGGCACGTACCGGCGTTGGTGATGATGCCCGAAAGGGGCTGGTTGACCTCATGAGCGATCGAGGCGGTCAACGTGCTCAAGGTCGTGACCCGCGCCACATGGGCGAGCTCGGAACGGGCCCTGTTCAGGGCCTCCTCCGCGACCATGCTCTCTGTCACGTCCTGAAGGGCGCCCACGAACATCGGTCGACCCTCGATCTGCTCGATGACATGGGCGACGCCTCGCACATGTTTGACGGCGCCGCGGGAGGTCACGATTCGGAAGGCAAAATTGACGTCCACCCCCGACAAGCCGCGCGCGATCACGGAGTCGAACGACGGCAGGTCGTCCGGGTGGATGATGTCTCGAATTCTCTGCACGGTCACTTTCGTCCCTGGTTCGAACTCGAAGATGCGGAAGGCCTCGTCGGACCAATTGTGGTCGTCCCCCACCAAGTCCGTGACGAAGCTGCCCGTTTTGCTCAGCCGTTGGGCGTCGGCGAAACTGTCGTACGCCCGCCTGAGCTCCGCCTCCGCCCGCTTTCGGTCTTCGATGTCGGTGTTTACTCCGTACCATTTGACGACGGTGCCGGATTCATCGCGCAGCGGGTTCGCACGGAACAGAAACCAGCGATACGCTCCATCCTGCCGGCGCAGTCGCGCTTCCGCCTCTCCTGGTGCTTCCGAAGCCAAGATGCGCTGCCACGCGGCTGCCAAGCCGTCCATGTCCTCAGGGTGGACCGCAGCCGTCCAGCCCCAATCGCTCGCCTGCTCCGCGGAAAGGCCCATGAAGTCCAGATATTGCTGATTGAAGAACTCGGCGGATCCATCCGGACGCGCCGACCATGCCGGTGCTGGAATCGTGTCGACGAGGAGCTTGAGATTACGCTCGCTCGCTGCGAGGGCCTCCTCGGCGCGTTTGCGCTCGTCGATGTCGATGAGCAGGTTGTACCAGCGGACGATATGCCCATTGGTATCGCGAAGCGGAAATCCGCGAGACTGGAACCACCGGTAGACGCCATCGAAACGCCGAGTACGTACTTCGAAGACAAAGGGGTTACCTGACGCGATCGAATGGGTGAAGTGCTCGACGGCGCGTGGACGATCCTCAGGATGCGTGGCATCGGTCGTTTCCCAGCGCTTCAGCTCCTCCAACGTCTTGCCGTAGTACTCAAGGACCTGCCGGTTGACAAATTCGACCTCGCCGGCGGGCGTAAAGGTCGCGACCAGCCCCGGAATGCTGTCCACGATCAGGCGCGACTCACGTTCGCTTTCGCGCAGCGCGTCCTCGGCGCGCTTCCGCTCGTCGATGTCCGTCAACAGCACGCACCAGCGAACGATGTGACCGCTTGTATCGCGAAGCGGAAAGCCGTCGTTCTGGAACCAGCGATAAGCGCCGTCCGAACCTCGAAGCCGCTGCGCGATCGAGTATGGGCTGCCCGAGCCAATCGATTGCGTGAAGACCTGAATGACGTGAGGGAGGTCCTCAGGGTGAACGGTGTCGTTCGTTCCCCATTGTTTCAGCTCCTCCAGCGGTTGCCCGGTGTACTCGAGGATCTGGCGATTGGCGAATTCGACCTCGCCGGCCGCGGTCAAGAGTGCGACCGGGCCTGGGATGCTGTCGATGACTAAGCGCGAACTGCGCTCGCTTTCGCGCAATGTTTCATTGGCTATGGACGAGTTCGCGCGTGCGCTGCGCGAGGCGTTCCTCGAGTTCGTTGGCGATGCCAAGCAGCGCGTCCAGCGACGTGCTCACAATTCGAGGCGGCTCGCCGCCCGTCCATGCGGCAGGCAGGGCCATGATGCCGCGCAGATCGTTCAGAGAATCACGCAGTCGCGTGATTTCGTCGGCCGGGGATTCGAGCGGCGGCTCCACGTCAGACCTCCCATGCGTGTTCGCTGCGTCCAGCGTCTCCGCACAGAGTAGCGCATCGCCATGCGTCCGCCGTCTCCGATCATTCCTCCTCGAATTCCAATAGAGATCGCTTCGTTGCAGCACCTCCGTTGGTCGGGGCGCACCTCCGTGCCGGGTCCACCGGCCAAAGAACCGATCATCCTTCTAGATCCTGTAGACACGCAGGCGCGTCAGCAAGAGATTACGCCCGAACGAGGCCGCGTTACACACGAACCCCTATACCCGCTCGTGGTCGCGGTTACGCTCGATGCGGCGTGCGCCATCTTCGGCCGCTTCTTCGGGACTCCGTCCCCGCTCGCGCGCAACGATGTATCCAGCGTACCAATCCGACCAGTGATGCTTCGGAGCGGTCGGTTCGTACTCGCCATGACGCTTCTCTGCTTCCCGGAGAAGCTCGGTCAGAGTCGCCACGTCCAGGCTGAGGCCCCGCCCGGGAAGCCGCGTCGTGACCTGCTGGAGGAGCCAGCTGTTACCGTCGGGATCACTGAATGAGGCGAATGAGAAATAGGAACGACCTTCTGGGTCCGGACCCGGCACGCGTCCCTTCGTCCCGGCGACACGAAGGAGGCTGCCGTCGAAGTGGAACACCTCGCTCACATCGACGCCCAGTCCAGCGAGCTGTGGCGCGTGCTGCGTCGAGATCATCGACCACGAGGAACGTTCCCTGAACCGATCCCGGCGCGGCGGGCGTGAACCCCTTGCCGAACATGACGGAGCACGGCGAGCCGGGAGGTGTCATCTGCACGAGCCGCCAATCGTCACCGCTCGCGAAATCGGCGTCCAGCCGCCAACCCAGGCTCTCGTAGAAGCGCCTGGCGCGATCGACGTCGGACACTGGAATGACGACGACCTCGAGCTTCAGATCGGTCGTGGCGGCGGTGCGGATGTGGGTGGCGTCTTCATGGATTGTCTGAGTGCTCATTGTGACCTCCGTGTTTGGTGGTGAATGGATCAGGATCACGCCACGTGTTGCATGGCCGTTTTCGCGGCGAGCTCTTCGAGCGTTGCGCCAAGCACCCGGTTGAAGGCTGGGAACGGATGAATGACGTCGGCGAGCGCCTTCAGCGGAATGCGCGCGGCGCGAGCGCGAGCTCGCCCACAGATCTCGCCGGCACGCGGTTGTCGGCTCACGCGCGGCGCGTGAGCACGCTGCGATTCGCGCTCAAGTCGACTACGAAGGCGACGTCAAATACCTGCGTCAACTTATGGATCCCACCAGCGCGTGCTGGTTTCATCTGATCAAGAATGCTCGCGGAAGCGCAGTCGTCTATCAGACCTTGGTATCGGTTTCGGCTCAGGCGCGGCGGTACCGTGAGATTGGCCTCAAGTCGATACGAAGGTGTCGTCGATACCTTCGTCTGATGGATCCCGACCCGCGCGTTCTGGTTTCATCCGATCGAGGAGAACAGCATGAAGCCACTTGGATCGCCATGTGGGAGCACCCGGAGCTGTTTGCCGCCGAACTCCGTGCCGCCTTCCGATCACTGCGGGCCGCGCAGTCATAACCAGCACTTGATTGGTATTCGCGGCGTGCGCTGACAGCTCGTCGTGTCAGCGCCGCTGCTCTCACAGAAAGGTGAGGTACTCACATGCAGCACCAACACGTCACGAAACTAATGGGTCTCTTGACCTCCATCTTCATCGTCAGCGTGGTCCTGACGGCACAGTCGCAGGATCGCTTCACGCTGAAGTCGGCAAACGGCATCGCGTTTTCGGAATTCAGAGGCTATGACGCCTGGCAGCTGATCGCCACGAGTCAGCCCGATGACGCCAGCGGATGCGGGACATCGAAGGTAGGATGCATGAAGGGGATCCTGGGGAATCCCGCGATGATCCAGGCGTACCGCGACGGCATTCCGACGAACGGCAAAGCCGTTCCCGACGGCGCGGCGCTCGCCAAGATCGAATGGTTGAAGGACCGCGACGAGAAGCCCTACGGCGTGACCGTGCCCGGAACGCAAACCGAGATGTCCTTCATGGTGAAGGACGCGAAGCGATTCCCGGACACGAACGGATGGGGGTACGCCACGTTCCAGTACGACGCATCGTCCGAGACCTTCAAGCCGTCCACGACCAACCCCTCTTTCGCACGGGGTTGCCACGGGTGCCACACCGCAAATGCGAAGGCGCGTGATTTCGTCTTCACTGACTACGCGAAACGGTGAACGTCATCGCCCATCCTTGGCAAGGGACGTCGGAGTGCGATGACAAGCCAGGGGAATCTGCTCGTCCAGTTCGGTACCTATACGTGCATCAACTGGCTGCACGCTTCCGTATGTTCGCGCGTGGGGCCAGAAGGTACAGGCAAGGATTGGTCGTGATCGGCGTGCACACGCCCGAGAGACCGAGCCAGCTTGCGAACGGGTTCATCACGGATGTGTGCAACAGGAAAGAGGGTCACATGAGAACGACGCGAATGGTGGTTGTGGCGGCGGTCATCGTCGCGAGCGGTCCGGTTCTGCACGTCGCGCGGGCGCAGCAGGCAGGAATCAAACGCATCGATCTCCAGCGGCACGATCTCAGCGTCCCCGGACGCGAGGTCGTTCAGGCCATTGTCGAACTCGACCCTGGGGTGACGTCCTCCAGGCACACTCATCCCGGTGAAGAGATCGTCTATGTTCTCGAAGGAGCGCCGCTGGAGTACGAGGTCGAAGGAAAGCCGCCGGTAACGCTCAAGCCTGGCGATGTCCTCTTCATCCCGGCCGGAAAGATTCACTCGGCGAAGAACGTCGGCAGCCGAAAAGGAGCGGAGCTGGCCACGTATATCGTCGAAAAAGGGAAGCCGCTTCTCATCGAGGCCGGTGATCGCTCTCCGAGGTGATTCCGCAGATAGAGCGCGTCTACTGGGTCACCCAACCGTCGCGCGCGGTCCGCACCGACCGATTGAGCTAACAGGAGTCCAGAGCCTCTATCGTGTCGTGGCGTCTACAAGCAGCAGCAGGCCGAAACCGACGGCGGCGAGCAAGCCGGAGAAGCGCGGACTGTTGTGGAAGGCCTCGGGAATCATCGTCTCCGCAGCCATCGCGAGCAGTGCTCCGGCGCCAAATGCCTGCAGCCGCGGTGGCCACGCCTGACCGAGTGAACCGAACCCAACATACCCTGCCATGATCGCAAGCGCTGCCCCGATGGCGATCGCGCTCCAGAGCAGAACGATGTAGCCGTAACGGCGGCCGGCTGCCCGCATCCCCACTGTGCTCGATAGAGCCACCGGAAGGTTGCCCAACGAGAACGCGACCACGAGCGCGAGGGGGACGACCGGATCTCGCAGAGCGACTCCCAACACTATCGCTTCCGGGACCGCGTCAAGCGCATTGCCGAGCACGATGGCGACTCCACTGCCAGGCTGCTGCGACTCGGCCGGCTGTTGAATGCACTCTCCGCATCGCTTGCGGTGAGCGGCACCGAACCGCGCGAGAAGCGCGTTGCTCGCGCTGAACACGGCTGCCCCAAGCAGCAGTGACAGCGCCGCTGCGATGGGCCCAGCGACCCGGATCGCATCTGCAGCCACTTTGAGAGACACACCGGCGAGCAGCAGTCCCGCCCCGACCGACATCGCCATAGCAATGCGTTGGTGCGGCATTCGTGAGAATGACCCGGCGATCGCGCCGACCAGCAGCCCGACAGAGGGCACGGCGCCCCACGCCAGGGCAGCCCAGACTTGATCAGCACTCGTGGGCATATGCAGACTCGGATTGCGACCGCACGAGACGAGTCAGTTCCCGTTCGACTCGTGACCGCATGCAACAGGATGCTCGCCCCAGTCCGAGGAGTCCATTGGACCTTGGTATCGCTTTGCAACGCGAACTTGGCTTCGCGCCGGGACGAAGGTGTCGTCGATTCCTTCGTCTGATTGATCCGGCCATGCGTGTCTGGTTTCATGTGTTCGAGGAGAACAGCGTGCACTCACTCGAACGATTGAGCCGCGATGTCACCTTCCCAAAGCTGAATCATCGTCTGCCGCGTGAGAGCTCCACGGCCAGTATTCGAGATCCACACGAGATTAGTGGAGGCGGTGCATCATGAGGCGATTCGCGTACACCACTTCGGCGGCCTCGACTCCCTCATGGCGCAGGTGGTGCCGAGGGCGGCTCCAGGCGACGGTGAGGTTGGTGCACGTGAAAGCAGCAGGCGCCGGCCCATGGGACGCATGGAGCGCCTGGTGTGGTCCATCAGCTAGACTCGCCTGATGGCTGTCAAAGTCAAGGGCCGCTTCATCGATCCGATGCTGCTTCTGCGGACGGATGCCCTCCCCAATGAAACCAACCGCTGGGAATACCAGTTGAAGTTCGATGGTTACAGGGCCATCGCGTTCAAGACCGGCGGCAAGGTCCATCTCCGCTCGCGCAACGACAACGACTTCAGCGTCCGATATTCGAACGTCGTCAAGGGCCTGGCGAAGCTGCCGGACGAGACGGTCATCGATGGCGAGGTGATCGCGCTCGACGAAGCGGGGCGGCCGTCATTCAGCATCTTGCAGAACTACGGGTCATCGAAGGCGTCGGTGCTGTACTTCGTGTTCGATGTGATGATCCTGGCTGGTCGCGATGTCATGCGCGAGCCGCTCGAGGCCCGTCGGGCGCTGTTGGAGAGAAGGATCCTGCCGAAGCTCCATGAACCGGCCCGATACGCCGCTCCGCTGGACGCGAACCTGGCCGTGCTTATCGAGTCGGTGAAAGCGCAGGGGCTTGAAGGCCTGGTGGCCAAACGGCTCGACAGCCGGTACGAGGCAGGCCTGCGATCGGGTGCCTGGCAGAAGATGCGCGTCAACCGCGGACAGGAATTCGTGATTGGCGGCTACACCGTCGGGACGAGGACGTTCGACGCGCTCGTTTTTGGATACTACGAGGGCGACCGTCTGATCTACGCCGCACGCACCCGCAACGGGTTCACGCCGGTTGTGCGGCAACAGCTGTTCAAGAAATTCCGCGGCCTGGAAATCAAGGATTGCCCGTTCGTGAATCTCCCGGAAGCGAAAAGCGGCCGATGGGGTGCGGGCCTGACGGCCGCGAAAATGAAGGAGTGTCGGTGGCTGAAGCCGGTCCTGGTGGCGCAGATCGAGTTTCTGGAATGGACGGGCGAAAATCACCTGCGGCACACCAAGTTCATTGCGCTGCGCGACGACAAACCGGCACGCGAGGTTCGCCGGGAGTAGCCAATCCATATCAGCCCGAAGCTTTCTGAGAACGCGGGTGCTTAGAACTTGAAGCGGGTCCCCACCCACAAACGTACTGGTGCCCCCGGCGCGTAGAACGTCCCCTGCCGAACTGGAAACTCTCCGTCGATCGCGGGGAGAGGCTGCGCGATGAAGGAGCCGGTGTTCGTGAAACCCAAAGGTCCGAGCTGACCCGCCGTGTAGTAGGTGCGGTCGAACACGTTCGTGACCTGCGCGACAAGCTGCATCCATGACGTCAGCCGATAGCCAGCTCCGAGGTTGACGATCGCGTATCCAGGCACGGAGCCCGAACCGAGATAGTAGGTGCCATCCGGTTCGTGCACATTGTTCTCGTTACCTCGGGCAAACGAACCGGACACGGCCAAGAGGTCGACGTCGACCGACAGCTTCGATCCGAGTGGGATATCTGCGTACACCTTGAACATGTGCCGCGGAATAAGCGGGATTCGATCTCCAGGTATGATTTCGATGGAGCCATCGAGACCCGGTTCCCCGTCCTCCGCAGCATCGTTGGCGCTGTTGCTCTCGCCGTTGACCGTCTCTCCGCTCTCGTAGGTCGCGGATAAGTACGTGTAGCCAGCGCCAACTGTGACACGTCCGATCTGACTGTGCGCTCCCAGTTCAAGACCCTTGCGACGGGTCTCGCCAAAGTTCCTGAAGTAGCCGAAACCGGTCTGATCGGACAGGACGAACAGGATGTCGTCATGATTGCCCGCACGGAACACACCTGCGCTCCAGTTGAGCCCGCGATAGGCTCCCCGCGCGCCGGTCTCCCACGTTCGGGTCACGACCTGGTCGAGCGGCGGATCGCCCGCCATGGCGTTCGGCAGCTTGCAAGGCTCGTCGGGGTTTGCGCAGCCCAGTTCGATAGACGTCGCGGCCCGGCTGCCTTCGCTATAGCCGCCATAGAAGTTGAGGGTGCGCGAGGGGCTGAACGTGACGCCTGCAGCCGGGTTGAACCGGCTGAACGCGTGGTCGCCGTCGAGGGACGTCGGGCCGCCGCCTGGCTCGATCGCGTCTCGATTTCTGACCGTCGTCCGGTTGTAGCGTCCGGACACCGTGACATTCCATTTCTGGGAGAGCGTCACGGTGTCCGTCGCATAGAGACTGAAGGTCTGGGTCAGCCCATCGAGATCCACGCGGGTGTCGAAAGGCTCCCCATCGACGTCACCACCCGTTTCCCCGTCTCCGAACGCGTTGACACCCGTGACGCTGCGATCCGGATTGAGATAACCGAGTTCGGTGGACTGGATGAAGCCAGCGCGACTCCGATCGTACCCACCGCCGGCCGTGAACTGGTTGCTGCCGGCCGTGAACGAGTGACGCATCGTCAACTGCCCGAACCCGCCGCCGTTGTGCTGCGACGTTTCGCTGCGATTGATTAGGCCGTTGCACTTTTCGGCGGGTTCGTCGTTGAGCAGTACGTTCCCGATGCAGCGCCACGACGGAAAGGGAGTATTCGACGCGTTGGCGCCGCTCGTCGGAAATCCGGTGTAGCCGGCGGCGGCCAGTGCGGCTTGCTCCGCGGCACTCGGCTGATAGATGGATTGGTCGAGCGAGTCCTCGTTGATATCGCCGTTGAAGGTGTCCGTGTGGATGTCGCGGTAGTAGACATTGCCGGACACCGATATCCGTGCATTGAGACTGCGGCGGCCCGTCACGTTGAGGAATGTGGAACGGTTCTCGGTCGTGTCCGGCTTCGTGTACAAGCTCGCGTAGTCACGGTCGAGAAAGCCGACCTCCTGAAGGCCGTTGCCGTTGAGTGCGTTGTCCGCGTGTCCGACGGAGACAAAGAACTCGCTGGTAGGCCGCTGCCAGCCGACTTTTCCGAAGACTTGGCGGACATCCGATGGTGAGTCGTCACGCCAGCCGTCTTCCTTGAACAGATTCCCCGCGACATACCAATTCAGGCCGGTAGGCTTGCGTCCGCCATGCTCGAACTCGATCGAGCGGCGCACAGCGCTGCCGTAAATCGCCTGCACGGACGTGCCCGGCGCGATGGCTCCGTTTTTCGTCTGAATCGCGAGCGCCCCGCCCAACGTGTTGAGGCCGAACAGCGGGTTTGACCCCGGCATCACGGTCGTCGTGGAGATCGCGAGTCGTGGAATCAGGTCCCAGCTGACGACGTCACCAAAGGGCTGATTGAGGCGCACCCCGTCCATGTACACCGACAGACCTTGCGGCGTCCCCAGCAGTGGCGAGGCGGTGTATCCACGGTAGTTGATGTCTGGCTGAAACGGATTGCTCTGAATCTCGCTGGCAAACACAGCGTTGAACCGCCGCGTCAGGAAGGACGAGAGATCGAGGGCCTTGCTGCGCTCGATTTCTTCGGACGTTGCCGTCTGCACTGGCGCTGGAACCTTCTCAATCGGCAGATCGACGCCCGGCAGCGGTGACGCCTCGATCACGGTCACCGTGGTCGCGAACGTCGTAGGCTGCGGCGTCGGTGATTGGGGTGAACTCTGGTCAGGCCCAGTTGCCGTCTGCGCATTGACTTCCGGTGCAAGGGTCAGGAGAAATGCAGACAGAACAAGGCCGACGCCACGTGAATGCACCGCGAATCCTCCGAAGGGCTCAAGTCCTCAGGGACGAGCGACGACGATGACTCCCCAAGGTCCTTGACGGCGAGCGCCGTCCTGTACGGCTCGGCGCGATTGACCAGCGCAGCGAGCACGGCAACCGCGAGACCAACAATGGTCTGACTGGCGAACCCTCCAGTGACCAGGCCATGGATACAGCCTCTATTTCGTATATTCCCCGAAGGCTCCGTTTGTTCACGCTGAAAGATCGGGCGTCTTTGGATAGGACGTCGCGGCGGGCGCATGTAGAATCCGAAGGCGCGTGAGATGCCGAGTCAGAAACTTCAAGACGTGATCGAGCTGACGTTCCCTGCGAGCCTCGTTACGGAGAGGCCCTCGGCGTCTGTGGCGATCCACGAAGAGGTCCTCGCGTTGTTCGACGAGTGTGGGCCAGGAGTGCGGCGCTACGTGGCTTCGTTCAACCTTGGAGGAGCCGCCGCAGAAGACGTTGTGCAAGACGTGTTTCTGGCGCTGTTTCGACATCTGTCACTCGGCCGTCCCACGACGAATCTCAAGGGCTGGCTCTTTCAGGTGGCGCACAATCTCGCGCTCAAACAGCGGCAGCGAACGGTGAAGAGAGGTCTGATCGAAGGTGCCTGGGATGCGGCCTTCGCGGATCACATTCTGGATGCCGGGCTGAATCCCGAAGAGCATCTTGCGGAGCGGCAGCGACAGCGGCACCTCGTCGGCGTCCTGCGGCTGATGCCCGAACGCGACCAACGATGCATCCATCTGCGCGCTGAAGGTCTGTGCTACCGGGACATCGCGAAGACGTTGGGAGTGTCGCTGGGCTCGGTCGCGAAGTCGATCGTCCGGGCAATCGGTCGTCTCTCGGCTGCGGACATGGAGTAATCGATGCGCCACCATCACCTGACCGATCACGATCTCGTGTTGGCCCTCGACGGAGAACTGCCCGTTCGCCGTCAAGCTGCAGTCGACGCTCACCTGACTGAATGCACCTGGTGCAGGATCCGGCGGATCCAGCTAGGTCGTGGTGCAGAACTGGCCACGGCGGTCTCTCGGTCCTCGCTGCTGGATGCCGAAGGCATCGCAGCGTCTCGGGAGACGCTGCGGGTGAAGCTCGCGGACATTGCGCGCCAGCCGGACGATTGGTTCACTGAGCGGTTCGTGCCGCAAGTCGCGCGGGCATCGCGCTGGGCCATGCTCGGCGCGGCAGCTATCGCGGTCATTCTGCTTGTTCGAGTCGCGCAACAGTCTGACGTTCGCCTCCACACCAAGGCAGTCGCTCCGATCGAGAACGACGCCCTGCCCCTGGCTTCGTTGACTCCTGGCACGACGTGGAACCTCACGGTCGAGGAGTTGTGCGCGCCTGCTGGTCATGGACAGCGGCAGGTGTCCGACGCGATCCGAGTCGAGGTCCTTCGCGGGTACCGGATGGAGCGCGTGCCGGTAGATGCATACGAGCTGGACTATTTGATCACCCCGGAACTCGGTGGCGCGCCAACCGTCCAGAACCTATGGCCGCAGCGATACGCATCACGCACGTGGAACGCCCACGTGAAGGATCAACTGGAGCGGCTGTTGCCGAGTTTGGTCTGCGACGGTGCGATTTCATTGCAGACAGCCCAACGTGACATCGCAGTCGATTGGATCGCTGCGTACAGGAAGTACTTCAACACCGACGTCCCTCTGCAGTTGCACGCGCAGCTGGATGACCGGCCCACCAGTCCTCGAGACGACGATCTCGTCTATCCTATTTGGCGTTCAGACAATTCGCCGACCCTACGGCTGGTGTCGTTTCCCGCCGGAAGGTGAGACGAACGCGCACGACGCCGAATCAGCCGTCGCTGGCCGCCGGCGGGGCCGAGTACCGTTGTGCGCGTCTGACGATGCCGATGCTGGGTCGAGGGATTCCGCCATGGATCTCAGCACGTCGCAGTTGACCGATTCGGTATTCGCCGGCGGCGGCGAGATGGGCGCGCGAATGCGTGCCGTCGACTGGTCAACGACTGTGCTGGGTCCGGTGGACCAGTGGCCGCAGTCGCTGCGAGCCTGCGTCCGCATCGTGCTGGGCTCCGGGCTTCCGATGCTCATTTCCTGGGGCCCGGACTACACGATGCTTTACAACGATGCCTACGGGGTGGTGGTCGGCACGAAGCACCCGGGGGCGTTGGGTCGCAGTTGCCGCGAGGTGCTTGCCGAGGCCTGGGACTTCATCGGACCGCTGTTCGACACGGTCTTTACACAGGGTCAGCCGATCAGCACCCTGACCCACCAGCTATTCACGTTCCACCGCAACAACTACCTCGAGGAGTGTTACTTCGCGTTTTCGTACAGCCCGATTCCGGATGACAACGGGCATGTGGGGCGCGTGTTGACCAACGCTCTGGACATGGCGGAACGGGTCATCGAAGATCGACGCAGGCAGGTGCTCCGTGATTTGGCGTCGCGAACGGCTGAAGCACGAAACGAGGAAGAAGTCTGGCGCGTCAGCGCGGAAACCCTCGGCCAGAATCGCTCCAGCGTCCCGTTCGCCTTTCTATACGAGTATCGGCCAGGCGAGCAGAAGGCTTGCCCAGCCGGCGTCAGCGCGGACACTGACGGCGCTTTGCATCCGTCAGTCATCGACGTCCACAGAGAGAGACTTTGGCGATTCGACGCGGCATTGGCGGAGGATTGCCTCGTGGTGCCGCTCGCGGAGCGCGCATCGGGACTGTCCATGCCTGGCTGGCCGTCACCTCCGCTGGAAGCGACGGTTCTGCCAATCCGGTTGCGCGAACGCAGCGAGCCGGCAGGGTTCCTGGTGCTGGGAATGCATCCGGGCCGCGCGTTCGACGACACCTACCGCCAGTTCGTCCGCCGGATCGCCGAACAGATCGCCATCGGGTTGGCCAGCGCGCGCGCGTATGAGCGGGAGCGCCAGCGCGCGGAGGCACTGGCCGAAATCGATCGCGCCAAGACCGCGTTTTTCAGCAACGTCAGCCACGAGTTCCGTACTTCTCTCGCATTGATGCTCGGGCCACTCGAGGAAGTCCTGCCGGAAGCGCGCGAGCGGCTCAGTCCCGAACGTCACGAGCAGTTGGTCACTGTCCGCCGTAACGCGTTCAGATTGCTCAAGCTCGTCAACACGCTTCTTGATTTCTCCCGGATTGAGGCCGGGCGCGTGCAGGCGGTCTATGAACCGACGGACCTGGCCGGCATCACCGCGGAGGTTGCCAGCGTGTTCCGTTCGTGATCGAGAACGCCGGCCTGCGATTCTCGGTGGAATGCCAGCCACACGACGCTTGCGGCCCGCCCTGGTGCTGGCGGATGTCATGATGCCGCAGCTGGATGGATTCGGCCTGCTGCGAGCCATTCGCGACGACGCGGGCCTCGTCAGCATGCCAATCATCCTGCTCTCCGCGCGGGCGGGCGAAGAGTCGCGGGTGGAGGGATTGCAGGCCGGCGCAGACGACTATCTCGTGAAGCCGTTTACGGCGCGGGAGCTATTGGCCCGCGTCGAGACGCACCTCAAATTGGCGAACCTCCGCCGCGACACTGCCGAACGCGAAGAGCGGCTGCGCAGCGGAGCGGAACTCGAGCGGCAGAGACTGCACGCCAGCGAGGAGCGCCTGGCCGAGACGAGCCGCCTGTATCGTGAACTCCAGAGCGCTGAAGCGGAGATCAGGTCGCTCAAGGATCGACTCTATCGCGAAACCCTGGCGTTGCGGGACGAGGTGGATCGCACCTCGATGTTCGAGGAAATTGTCGGCTCTTCCGAGACGCTGAAGGTCGTGCTCTCGCGGATTGCCAAAGTCGCTCCCACCGACTCCACCGTCTTCATCGCGGGAGAAACCGGAACGGGCAAGGAGCTCATTGCCCGTGCTGTTCACAAACGCTCGCAAAGGTCCGGACGGGCCTTTGTCAGTGTGAACTGCGCCGCGCTTGCGCCGACGCTGATCTCCTCGGAACTGTTCGGCCATGAGAGGGGTGCGTTCACGGGAGCCACGCAGCGGCGGCTTGGGCGTTTCGAACTGGCTGATGGCGGCACGATCTTCCTGGATGAAGTGGGCGAACTGCTGCCTGAGACCCAGGTGGCGCTGCTGCGTGTCCTGCAAGAACGGGAATTCGAGCGAGTCGGCGGCACGCTGCCGATCCCGATCGACGTTCGCGTCATCGCGGCGACGAATCGTGACCTCGGGGCCGCGGCCGCCAACGGAAGCTTCCGACAGGACCTGTTCTATCGGCTCAATGTGTTCCCGATCGAGGTACCGCCCCTTCGAGAACGCAAAGACGACATCTTGATGCTCGTCGAATATTTCGTGCAGCGCTACGCCACCCGGGCGGGCAAGAACATCCGCTCGATCGACAAGCCGACGCTGGACTTGTTGCAGACCTACGACTGGCCAGGCAACATCCGCGAGCTGCAGAACGTGATCGAGCGGTCCGTGATTCTGAACTCCAGCGAAGTGTTCACCGTCGACGAGTCGTGGCTGTCAACACGATCGGTTCGACCACGACCCCGAGTTGGGGCGTTGGCCCCATCCCAAGGCGAGCGACGCAGCGAGCGGGAGATCATCGAAGCGGCGCTCGCCGAGTGCCGAGGCCGTGTCGCCGGGCCGTCAGGAGCTGCGGCGAAGCTCGGCGTGCCACCATTTACACTCGACCATCGGATCAAGGCGCTGAACATCAGCAAAGCGCAGTTCAAGTTTCGCTGAACCCACCATTCACCAGATTCACCAGGCTCACCAGATTCCCCGCATTCACCAGTTTGCAAGCGGCCGGATCCTGGCTTTTACTGCCCTTTCAGCGAGTAACGGCTGGCGTTCGGCTTGCCAGTGTGGCATCGGGCAACAGGCCGCAGCGACCATGACCTGCAGAATCGACCGACTATCGATTGAACAGGGTCTCGTTCTTCGCATCAGTGGTCGGATTACAGGGGAAGACCTGGATGTCCTTCGCACTGCGCTAGAGGAAGGCTGTGTCGTCGCTATCGATCTCACAGAGGTCGAACTGGTCGACCGTGATGCCGTGAAACCTCCTGGCGCAGCACGCCGTCCCTATCTCGAGGCGCCGCAAGCTCAGCTATGGCGCCGCTGAAGCGATGCGTCCATCCGCGCACTACGCCCGGCGGCTGGTGGGCACGCGCCGCTGCCGTGTCATCGATACCTTCGTCTAATAGATCCCCGTCCGCGGGTCTGGTGTCATGCGTTCGAGGAGGACTGCATGGAATCATTCGAACGACTGACGGTCGGCGCGGCGTCCCAGGTGTCCGTCGCTACCGGGAACAACGACACCGCGATCCGGCCGTTTCGGGTGACCATCCCGGAGAAGGAGCTCGTCGAGCTTCGCCGCAGGATCGCGTTCACGCGCTGGCCTACCAAGGAGCTCGTCGAGGATCGGTCGCAGGGCGTGCAGCTGGCGACGCTGCGGGAGCTCACCCGCTATTGGACGACCGAGTACGACTGGCGAAAGCTCGAGGCACGACTGAACGCGCTGCCGCAATTCACGACCAAGATCGACGGAGTGGAGATCCACTTCATTCACATCAGGTCCCGTCATGAGAATGCGTTGCCGCTGATCATGACGCATGGCTGGCCCGGCTCGGTCATCGAGCTGCTCGAGACCGTCGGTCCCCTGACCGACCCGACCTTGCACGATGGCACCCCCGGCGATGCCTTCCATCTGGTGCTGCCATCCTTGCCTGGCTACGGCTTCTCGGGCGAGCCGACCGAGCTCGGCTGGGAGTCAGGCCGCATCGCCCGCGCGTGGGCAAAGCTGATGGAGCGTCTCGGCTACACGCGTTACGTCGCCCAGGGGGGCGACGTGGGCTCCGACGTCACGGATGCGATGGGGCGCCAGGCGTCAGAAGGGCTGCTCGGCATCCACCTCAACTTGCTCACGGCGGCGTTGGGCATCGTCGATCGACTGCCGGTGAAATCGGAGCAGGAACGGGCAGCGCACAGCGCAGTCGCGGCGTTCAGGACGAGTGGCTTCGGCTACTTCCTGGAGCAGTCCACCCGACCTCAGACGATCGGCTACTCCCTGCTGGATTCACCCGTCGGGCTCGCGGCCTGGTTGCTCGACCATGACACGGACAGCTACTACAAGATCTCCCGCGCGTTCGTCGACGGCGAGCCCGTGGGCCATCTCACCCGGGACAGCATCGTCGACAACATCACGCTGTACTGGCTGACGGGAACCGGCGCCTCCGCCGCCCGGTGGTACTGGGAGTTCGGACAGGTTCTGGCCGCAGCCTCTGCGGCTGGCGCGGCTCCTCCGCCGGTCTCGGTTCCCGTCGGCTTCACGACGTTCCCCGGCGAGCTCTGGGCTGCCCCGCGCAGCTGGGTTGAGACGGTCTACCCCGGGCTCGCCTACTTCAACGAAGTCGACCGTGGCGGCCACTTCGCGGCATGGGAGCAACCGGCACTCTTCGCGTCGGAGCTGCGCGCGGCGTTCAAGCCGCTGCGGTAACGCGTGGTCGGGCGGCCGGCGCGAAACGTTAGGTGCGCGTCGGCCGCCGCCGGACGCTCTCGAAGCGAGCGACAGTGATCTCGTGTACTTTTCGTTCATCCAGGCTCCCTACCTCGCTGGTGGCGTCACTGGCAGAAGAAGGCACCCTGACGGCCTGCTCGAGCAGTTTGAGATGTGCCAGCCTCCCGGATCATATCCAGCCTTCACGAGGCCGTCGTCCGCTTTGCCGACGGAACGAGGCAACTGCCCGAATCGCTTCAGCTTGTCCGTGACGGAGTCCTTCATCTCGGCAAAACACAACTCGATGCTGGCCGCGCGCAGGGTTCGTGCAATTCGGCCAGGACATCCGCGGCAGTGACGTCCACGCTGGTGATCGGTTCCGCCGCGACGACGAGCCAGCGCACCGGCGTAGGCGATGTGGCCACTGCATCCAGCACGCGGTCATGGAACAGTTCGGCGTTGGCGAAGAACAAGGGCGCATCCCAGTTCTGACACAGTGTCGATGATCGGTTCCTCGACGATCACTGCCACGTACCGACACGTACCTCCTACGAAGCGGCAGCCATAAGTTCGGCCGACGCAACCGCGGCCACGAGCATGACGATCATCGCCGGACGGTGAACTCGATCGCGAACTGCCGCGAGGGGCCAGGACGTCCGGCGAAGGCCGTAGGCGGCGTGCCGAAGGTGCCCGTGACGTAGTCCGTGTTCGTGAGGTTTCTGGCGTAGGCGCCGACAGCCCATCGACGGTGGTCAGGGCCGTATTCGACGCGGGCGCCGAGCAGGCCATACGGAGTCTGGCGCTGGATGCTGTCGTTGAACGGCGTGAAGAACACCGTGGACTGTGCCGTCGACTCGGCCGAGAAGGAGAGTCGACGCGAGCGGCCGATGTCGACGGTCCACTCGATCCACAGGCGCCCTGCCCACTCCGGAGCGTTGTTCAGCCGGTTGCCCGAGACGTCTCCGGTGGTACCGTCGACGGCGACCGCGTTGTACTGGTCGTAGGTGGCGTCCAGCCAGGTCAGATGGCCCCCCGCTTCGATGCCGTGGCCAAAGAGCGACGTGCCCTCCACCTCGATGCCGCGAATGGTCGCTTCTGCGGCATTGCGGATATCGAAGACGCCGATGCCGATGGGCGTCTGCACTTGCAGGTTCGTGTAATCCATGAAGAAGGCAGACGTACTGAACCGGGAACGGCCGCCCATGAGCGTGCCCTTCAACCCGCCCTCGTAGCTCCACACCCACTCTGGGGCATAGCCGCGGCCCGGCGCCGTTGAGGACGGGTTGAAGCCGCCGCTCTTGAACCCTTGTGTCGCGGACACGTAGGCGAGCGCGCCGCTCGGCAGCTTCATCTCGAGGCCGATCTTGGGCGTCCAGGCGCTGTTGGCAATGGAGTCGGAATAGCCGTAGATCGAACCGGAAATCAGCGCATACGGAGCTTCGAATCCGTAGAGTCCACCAGCGTTGTCGATGTCCTTTCCCTCGTGCGTGTAGCGAACACCAGCGGTCGCCGAGAGCCGCGAAGTCAGTCCAACCGTTGCCTGTCCGAACACGGCGTGGCTGGTTGCGGCGACGCGTGGGTCGAGCCGGCGCTCGGATTGTACGGCGGGTTGATCGACCCACAAAGATTGGTGATCCGATTCGCTGAAGAGAAACATGCCACCGACCCACGTCAGCCCGGGCCGCTGGTGCGACATCGTGATCTCCTCGGAGAGCTGATGTTGGCGCTCGAGTTGGTGCGTCCGTATCAGGTCGAGTTCGGTGCTGTCGGAATCCGCGAAGAATTCGTAGTCCAGGTTTCGATACGCCGTCAGGCTGACCAGCGTGGTGGCGGGCGTCAGGGTCATCGTCAGACGGGCGCTCGCGCCGTAGTGCAGCGTGTTGCTCGACGCGAGCAGTGACGTTCGCACGTCGTGGAAATCGGGGGGATTGGCGAATTGATATCCCGGCTTCGCGACGAGGACCTTGTTGTAGGTCAGCGGAATTCCGGTCTGGTGGTCGAAGTCGCTCGACAGCAGCAGGTTCGTCCGCCGATCGAACACCACGCGCAGTTGGCCACGTGCGGTCGTGCCGTCATCGCCGCCAAGCGGACGGTCCGGATGCTCGAGGTCGCGGACGAAACCGTCCTGGACGCCACGCGCGATCGCGAACGACCCCATCACTCTGTCGTGTTTCAGCGGCCCACTCACCCGCGCGTCCGCGCGAAGCTCCCCCAAGTCTCCGGTGGTGAAACGGGCGGACGCCTCGAAGTCATCGGTGGGCGGGCGGGGTATGAGGTTCATCGCCCCGCCGACCGCGTTGCGTCCATACAAGGTGCCCTGCGGCCCTCGAAGCACTTCGATGCGCTCCAGATCGAAAAACCGCTGGAACACCATCGCAGGCCGGGCGAGGTACACACCGTCGAGATAAATCGCCGAACTGGGATCCGATCCGGCAAGCAGAAGGTTGGTGCCGATCCCACGGATCGTGAGTTGGCCGAAGCCGATGTTCTGCGACAGCGTCACCGAGGGGGCCAACGCCGGCGCCTCTTCGATGGTCTGGGCTCCGAAGCGGTCGAGATCGACGCGGGAGACGGCACTGATCGCGATGGGAATCGCTTGAACATCGCGCCCGCCCGTTTTGGCGGCGGTCACGATGGTGGATTCCACGAGGGCGACGCGCAAGGTGAAGGACACGGTGACCTGTTCGCCCGCTCGCACGCGCACGGCGCGCTCCTGCCGCTCGAAGCCGCTCAGTTCCGTGGAAATCTCGTAGTCGCCTTCCAGGAGGTCAGGAAACGCGAAGTCGCCTGCGGCGCCGGTGTCCGTCGTGCGGACGGCGACACCCCGAATCGTCATACGAGCGCCGGAGATCGGGGCACCGGTCTGGTCGACGACGGACCCGGCTATCGTTGTCATGGGCTGCGCGGCTGCGGAGCCGGCCTCCCCGAAGAGCATCAGGGCCGCAGCGAGCAGTAATTTCATGATTCGACCCGAGAGATATATCCTCGCACAGAGCAAAATCGGTTGATGGGTCCCATTCTGCAATTCGTGGGCAAGACCGGCACGAGGCGCCGGTTCCGGCGCGTCGTGCTGACTGGTGTGCTGCTGCTCGCGGCCGCGCCCAGCGAGGCTGAGCCCGTCGCCCGCCAGGTACTGGTGCTGCAGTCGTTCGACCGCGGCAACATGATCGTCGATCACTTCACCGCCAACTTTCGGGTGGAACTGGATAAGCAGGTCGAGCGCCCTGTCAATCTCCTTCAGGTCGTCGTGGGGCCGACGGGATTTGTCGCCGCGCCGGATCAGGCGACCGTCGACTTCATCCGATCCCTCTACGCCGGTCGTCCCAACCCGGACCTCATCGTGGCGGTCGCGGGCGTAGCGTCGGCGTTCGCACGCAGACACCGATCGCAGTTATTTCCTGACGCGCCGCTCTTTTTCGCGGCCGTCGATCAGCGATACCTCGGCAGCGAGCCGCTGGGCGAGAACGAGACCGCCACTGCGGCGAGCAACGATTTTCCCCGAGTCGTCGACGAGATCCTGCAACTGCTGCCCCAGACCACGCAGCTGTTCGTGGTGACGGGAGCCGGGGCGCTCGGACAATTCTGGCGTCGCGAGCTCGATAAGGAGCTGAAACGATTTCGTGGCCGCTTGGCACTGGTCTGGCTCGACAACATCTCGTTCGCGGACCTCTTACGCCGCTGTGCGAGCCTGCCACGCAACTCTGCGATCTATTACGTGGCGTTCGGCACGGACGCGGTGGGCGGGGCATATGCGGACGAGCGAGTGCTCGCCGACCTGCGCTCCACCGCGAACGCCCCCCTGTTTGGTGCGCAGAGTGCGTACTTGGGTGCCGGTGCGGTCGGCGGATCACTGATGTCCAACGACGAGATGATTCGCACTTCGGCCAACGCAGCCGCTCGACTGTTGAACGGCGCGGCGCCGAAAAGAGTCAAGATACCGCTGCAGTTCCCAGGGCAACCAGTATTCGACTGGCGCGAGCTCCGGCGGTGGGGCATCCCCGAGAGCCGGCTGCCGCCGGGGAGCGTCGTCCGCTATCGCGCTCCGAGCCTGTGGAGCGCACACAGGGGCACGGCGCTGACCGCCCTCGGCGTGCTCGCCATCCAATCGCTCCTGATCGTCGGGCTCCTGTACCAGCGCCGCGCGCGGCAGCGCGCCGAGAGCGACAGCCTGAGGAGTCTTGCGCTCGCCGCCGACTCGAGTCGCCGCGAGACGATGTCGGCGCTGACCAGCTCGATTGGACATGAGCTCGGGCAACCGCTCGGTTCGATCATGTCCAACGCCCAGGCGCTCCAAATGATGGTCACCGCGAATCGTGCCACGTCCGACACGATCGGAGAGATTGTGTCCGACATCCAGACTCAGGGCGTCCGTGCCACGGAGATCATCGATCGTCATCGGTCGATGCTCAAGAGCCGTCAGCTGGACAAGAGACCTATCGATCTGCAGACCGTCATCGACGAGACCCTTGCCCTCGTCGCCCACGACGTGGCCGCGCGGCAGATCTCGGCCGCTGTCAATAAGTCGTCGAGTCCGTGCGTGATCGACGGCGATCGAGTGCTCCTGCAGCAGGTATTCGTGAACCTGGTGATGAACGCCATGGACGCGATGACCCAGACGTCCTCAGGCCGGCGCCAGGTCACGATCAGCAGCGACGTCAGGACTGCCGATGTCGACGTCTCCGTGCGCGACACGGGACCAGGCTTGCCGGCGGATATCCTCGGCACGCTGTTCACTCCTTTCGTTACGACGAAATCGCGCGGCCTCGGGATCGGCTTGACCATCGTACGGTCGATCGTCGAGGCGCATGGCGGCACCATCGCCGCCTGCAACCATCCCGAAGGGGGCGCGATATTTACGGTGAGGCTGCGCCGCAGCGCATCGACCTCCGTCGCAGACGCAGTACAAGGCACGAAGAGGTGATCCTGGCGCGCGCAACACGGGTGCGCCGCGTTTGTCTGGAAGCCCGTCAACGGGACTATCCTGGCTGCGACCATCGCCTCGCTCGCGAATCGATATAGCTCGGACGGAGATCACTGTTGTCCACGCGACCCCGTGTGCTGCTTGCGGACGACTACCCTGACATGGTGAAGGCCGTCAGCCGGCTGCTGGCACTGGACTGCGAGGTCGTGGGCAGCGTCGCAGACGGCAGCGTGCTGCTGGAGACCGCGCAACGACTCCAGCCTGACGTCGTCGTGCTCGATGTGAACTTCCCGAACGTCAATTCATTGGAGGCGTGTCGCGAGATTACGCGCGCGAACCCCCAGACGACGGTGATCATGTTCACCGCTCTCGAAGATCCGAACGCCGGCCAGGCGTTCCTCGAGGCCGGAGCATCTGCCTACGTATCGAAACTGGCGGCCGTCGACCTGCTGTCGACCATCAAGCGCCTGCGTATCAACCGGAGTTGACGGCCGCGAGTACGTGGCGATCGCATGGAATGGAAGGGGGGTCGCCGTCTCAACCGATTGGCGTTGTGGTCGCCAGCGGCACGCGCCGCCCAAGCGCGCGGGACCAGGGCATCAGGGTCAGCCATAAGTGATCACATGAGGCTGGGTATTCCTGATTCCCTGAGGCAATCCTCAATCCCAAATCCTCAATTCGCTGTGTTTCAGTACCGATGAACGTCGTGACCTCGTCCACTTCCACGGCCGTCGCCGTCGTGAGCCTGGTCGTCGCCATGGCGTCGTTTCAAGCCGGAGCGTCGATCGCCAAGCAGCTCATCCCGGCGATCGGCGCGCCGGCGACCACGGCGCTTCGCCTGGGCTTGTCGGCGCTGATCGTCTGCGTCCTTCAGCGGCCGTGGCGATCGCCGCCGTCGCGGTCGTCGCTCGGCGTCATCCTCGTGTACGGCCTCGCGCTGGGGACGATGAACTTCGTGTTCTACATGGCGCTCAGGACCATTCCGCTCGGCATCGCGGTGGCGCTCGAGTTCACCGGGCCGCTGGCCGTGGCGCTGGTGGCTTCGCGGCGGAGGACTGACTTCCTCTGGATTGCCCTGGCCGTTCTGGGGCTGATGTTCCTGCTCCCTCTCTCGCGGACCGAAGGGTCGGTGGATCCCGTGGGGGTGGCGTTTGCGCTGGCGGCAGGGTTCTGCTGGGCGCTGTACATCATCTTCGGCCAGAAGGCCGGCCGGACTCATGGCCCCGCGGCATCGGCCTGGGGCATGCTGATCGCGGCGAGCTTCACCGTGCCGATCGGCCTGGCCCTGACCGGGCGCGGCATTCTGTCGCCGGCTGTGCTGCCGATGGGATTCGCCGTGGCCGTCCTCTCGAGCGCGTTCCCCTACACGCTCGAGATGATCGCATTGCGGCAGCTGGCGACGAAGACGTTCGGAACCTTGATGAGTCTGGAGCCGGCGATCGCGGCGTTGGCCGGGCTCGTGTTCCTGAGCGAACGGCTCACCGCGACTCAATGGTTCGCCATCGCCGCGGTGACGATTGCCTCGATGGGCACGGTCAGGGACAATCACGGGCCGGTGTGACCACCGGCCGCCGCCCTACTTGCTCAGCCCGAGCAGTGGGCACGCAGTGGAAGCCGACGTCTGGGACGCTGACTCGTTCAGTCTCGACATTCTTTTCGCACGGCCGCGCTTGAAGATCCGGTCGCGGACCGCTAGCCTGGGGATGAACGAAACAAGACGAAACAAAAGGAGGCTATCGTGACGACAACGCAAGAAGCTGTGCAGATCAACGCTATCGTTCCCACCTTGACTGTCGACGATTTGCAGAAGAGCATCACCTTTTACGAGGCGCTCGGCTTCGCGATCGACGAGCGGTGGGAAGAGAAGGGGACGCTGCTCGGCGTGATGCTGCGCGCGGGCAAGAGCCAGATCGGCTTGAACCAGGACGATTGGAAGAAGGGGCGCGACCGCAAAAAGGGAATCGGCGTGCGCTTGTCCATCTCGACGCCGGGCAGCGTCGACGAGATGGCGAAGCGGGCGAAGAATGCCGGCATCGCGCTCAAGTCGGAGCCGCACGACACGGAGTGGAAGAGCCGCGCGTTCGAGGTCAGCGATCCGAGCGGTTTCCTGCTGACCATCTTTTCTGAAGCATCGGCGTAGACCGGAAGATGCGGAAAATCATCGTCGGGGCCCAGCTTTCCATGGACGGCGTCATGCAGGCGCCCGGCGGACCGACCGAGGATCCGACCAAGGGGTTCAAGTTCGGCGGCTGGGTGATGCCCTATTTCGATCGGGAGTTCGGCGAGGAACTTGACCGCCTCTTCAGTGAGAAATTCGATCTCCTGCTCGGCCGCAAGACCTACGAGATTTTCGCGGCGTATTGGCCGTATTACGACGAAGACGCTCCCCATGGCGGCATCGCGAAGCTCTTCAAGGAGATCGAGAAGTACGCGGTTTCGCGCTCGGGCGGGGTCGATACGAGCTGGCAGGGCTCGGTGCTCCTGCGCGACATCGCCGACGTAAAGCGCCTGCGGGACGAAGACGGCCCCAATCTTGTCACCCAAGGTAGCACCGAACTCGTCCATGCGCTCCTGGCCAACGACCTCGTCGACGCGATGACCATCTTCACCGTCCCGGTCGTGCTCGGCGGCGGCAAAAAGCTGTTTGCCGACGGCTCGTCGCCGCACGCTTACAAGCTGACAAGATCGCGCGTTTCGAGCACGGGCATCATGATCGGACACTACGAGCGCGACGGTGAGATCAAGATCGGCGGCACCGCGCTCGATTCTCCCAGCGAACGTGAGATCGCCCGCCAGGAGCGCATGAAGCGCGAAGGCTAGAGGTTCTGTGGAGGGTTCGACCCGCCCAAAGCGAGTCGAACCCGGGGACACAATTTCTGGCACAATTCGATGTTTCGGAGCCGCGGAGGCGGGCTGGCGACCGGTTCTTGCCTCCGCGATGACTCTTCAGCCACCGACGCGGCCACCACTGAACGTAGCGAACTGACAATCCGTGCCGGTGAAGTCCGCCTCAATCCGGCTCGATCCCGACACTTCCGAAAGTCCCTCGACATCCGCGCGGTGAGTTGAACTCGCCAGGGGTGCTGATCTGCGTGGGCGGGCTGTTGCCCGGTGAGAGGGCTGTCGATCCCGTCGTCTCCATCGTTAGCCACGGGTGGGTAGAGCGGATCGTGGCGCGCAAAGACTGCATTTTGGTTGGGCACAACCTCGAATGTTCCACGACATGTCGCCGCTTATGGGTGCCGGCGGATTCGGATCGCCAGGATTGACCTGAATCGTCACAGTGCCGCGCCATGTGCCGGTGAGGAACGATGTTGTTTGTCCGAAGCACGTACATGGATCGCACACCTCGGCCAGGCTGAGGATCGGGAAAGCCGCCAACGGGATTTCCATTTTGACGTCCCACGACTGGGGACGCCGAGTGGCCCAATCGCGCGGCACAGTATCAGAGCCGCTCTTTGAGGGGCTGTTACCTGCCACGGTTCGGCGCACGTTCTCCCGAACGGCCGCATCGAGCAGAGCGTCTCCCTTGAGCCCGCCGGCACTATTGGCCTTAAGTGCCGCCGGGATGATCGGTTCAACCACCTGGCCGATGCTGCCGGGGAAGGTGGCGTTTTTCTGCACCACCGCCAGCGCCGCGTCGACGGCGCCGCAACGCTCATGTCCGAGGACCACGATCAGCGGCACACCGAGCACTAGCACGCTGTATTCAATGCTGCCTAACGCCACCGTATCCACCGTGTTTCCGGCGTTGCGAACGATGAACAACTCGCCTAGGCCGGCGCCGAACAAGAGTTCAGGTGGAACCCGGCTGTCCGAGCAGCCGAGAAGCACCGCGAAAGGAGTTTGGCCGCGAGCGATCTCCAGTCGCCGTTTGTGATCCTGCGGCGAGGGCTCCGCCTTATCGGCCAGGAAATCGACGTTGCCATTTTTCAGCCTGGCCAGGGCCTGCTCTGGAGTGAGGCTCGCTTTTTTCTGCGCCGCCGCGTAGGCTGGCCGCAAGGCCAAGCTCCCCGCCCGACCGAACGCGCCGCAGCAAGCATGACGAAAAGTGCGCGCCGTGAAAGTTTCGTCTGCTTCATTCTGAATTCCTCACGGCCGTTGGAACGGTCCCGGCAGCTCCTGCTTCGGAAACACGGCCTGAACCTGCGGCCACGTAGTCGCTGAAGCCCTTGGTCTCGACCCTCGTCAGGACCACCGGCACGTTGAACACACGAGGTTTGCCTGAACAACTTGCTCAGAGACGCGCTACGAGCTCAGGCGACTGGCGCACGGAGCAAAATCGTAGCCACGGCATTGGCGGAACCAGTGGCGGCATTCGGGCTCGAATATCCTGTCGCCGGCACTGGCGCAGCTCCGCGGTCCGGCATCTCGGAGGCTGCACCGGATGCCGTAGGGATCGGCGGAGCGGCAAACGATGACCACGGTGCCCGAGCGTCTCAAACGCCTTCGAGTCAATCCCTCGACTCATTAGACTAGTCCGGTCCGTTAGGAGCCCGCTCTCGTTCTGGCGGCTGGCATGTCTGGCGTGCGGTTCCAGGCATCTAAGAGCGGGCGGCTGTACATCGAGATGGTTTATCAACCGATGGTCGAACACGAATCGGTGCTCCAATAATGGGAGTCGTTGCCTGACGTCTCCGGGCCACGTCTGTCGCCGACGGCGAACCAAAAAGCGAGGGTAGCTTCTTGACAGCATGGTTCCTCTGTTTCGTCTTGGCGTCGGCCCCAGCCGCATACGGGCTGCCAGGCGCCGTGCCGGCCGGTGTGGAAGCAGGCGTTGATCCTCCGCAGCAGCTGCCGGATCCTCAGGCGAAGCCAGAGCAGCCGCCTCCTGATCCGCCGCAGGAACCGGCGGAGCAGCGCCCGTTGAATCCGACGCAGGAAGTCGCCAAGGAGCAGCCGGAGGGTGAGGCGTTGGATGTCGGTCCGGCCCAGCTTCGGATCGGCGGTTACCTCGGGTTGACCGGTATCTACCGCTCGACCAATAGCGGCGGCGGCCCCGGCACCAGGTTCGGGGCGATCCCGTTCGAGGACACGGTGCAGGGGAATGTGTCCGAGACCCGCCTCTCCGCTCAAGCGTCCAGAGTGTCAATCCGCGTGGATTCCCGCTTTCTCCCCGAGGAGGGCCCACGCTTTCGCCGGCTGTCCGGCTATTTCGAGATGGATTTCAACGGCAGCACGCCGGGAACCGTGGCAGTGACGAGCTCGAGCGTCGGGTTTCGCCTCCGTCACGCCTTCGCCGAGGTCCAGTATCGCGACACGTTCTTTCTGGCCGTCGGGCAGGCTTTCACGTTGATGACACCCGCGAAGAATCAGTTGAGCATCTGGCCGGCGGATGTTGAGATGTCGCAGGCGGTAGACACCAACTACCTGGCTGGGATGGTTTGGGCGCGGGTGCCGCAGTTTCGTCTGGCCTGGCGTCCCTCCGCCAGGTTCAACTGGGCCGTCGCCGCCGAAAACCCGGAGCAGCAGATCGGCAACGCCGTCGCGCTGCCGGACTGTTGCGCCAGCGATCTCGAGCTTCAGTACAACACCGGGTCCGACGAGCTGAGCGTGCCCAACCTGATGCCAGATTTCGTGACGCGCGTTGCCATAAACCCCGGCAAGGCTTTCCATCTCGACGTCGGCGGCGTCTTGCGCGTATTCCGCCACACCCTCGCGCCCTACGATGAGTCGTTCCGAGAAGTCGGCGGCGGGGCGAACGTCAACGTCAGCGTCTCCCCCACGGGCACCACCAAGCTGATTCTGCAGATCGCCTCCGGATCGGGTCTGGGTCGTTATGTGGGCGGCCTGGTTCCCGATGTCGTCTTCCGCAGGGACGGCTCCATCAGCCTCATCGGCGGCACTTCGTGGGTCGGGGGCATCGAGCAGAGGATCTCGTCGCGCGCGTCGCTGGCCGGCTACTACAGTGGCGTCGACATCGACGACAACTTCGATCTCGACACGGACGGCAGCTACATTGGCTATGGGTTTCCCGGCGCGTCAAACGCGAACAACCGCACGATCAAGGAGTTGACCGCAACACTCTCCTATCTCGCGGCGAGTACGGAGAATCGTGGTTCGGTGCAGCTTGGGATCCAGACGTCATGGCTCAAAAGAAGGCCATGGTCCCGCGGGGATGGGCCGGCGTCGGCCGACGCGTTCATGTTCTTCGCGCAGCTTCGTTACAACCTGCCCTGAGTCGACCGCGCGGTACTGGCGGCCGGTGTGGGAGGCTTTGAACAGCACTGGCGACCACGGTGCCGAGCGCGCGAGGGCGCGCCGCGCCTGTCGGGCCCGCTCCATTTCACATGAGCACGGTATCCATGACGCGACAGACTCCACTAGTTGCTGCCACTCCCGACTATTGCGCGCGAACCGCGACACCTCGCGGGCCGCCTCCGCTCCGACGTGGCCCAGACATACCTCGGCTACCATGCGTTCGAATCCCGCTCGGGTGATCGTTCCCGCCGCGGACCGCGATACCAACCGGCACAATCATCAGGCCAGACAGCAGCACTTCGCGATGACCAGTGGCGTGGTATCGTCCGTTTCTTTCTTACGATCTGTCGCAAGCGCATGAACGATTCCGCCCCTTCACCACCAAGCCCGGAACCCGGCCGCATCGCGCTCACCCAGCGGGGCCGCGATCAGGCGGGCTGGAGACGCTGGCTGCCGGGTCTGCAGACCCTGCGCAGCTACCAGTCCGCTTGGCTGCGCCACGACATTGTCGCCGGACTGGTGCTGACAACGATGCTGGTGCCCGTCGGGATCGCCTATGCGGTGGCATCGGGGGTGCCAGGCATCCACGGACTCTACGCGACGATTGTTCCGCTGCTGGCCTATGCGCTGTTCGGCCCCAGCCGCATCCTTGTGCTGGGACCCGACTCGTCCCTGGCTGCCGTCATCCTCGCCGTCGTCCTGCCGCTGTCTGGCGGCGACCCCATGCGTGCCATCGCCCTGGCAGGGATGATGGCGATGGTATCCGGGACCGTGTGCATTCTGGCCGGCCTGGCGCGCCTGGGATTCGTCACTGAACTCCTTTCCAAGCCTATCCGCTATGGATACATGAACGGCATTGCCCTGACCGTATTGATCAGTCAACTGCCCAAGATCTTCGGGTTCTCGATCGAGAGCGACGGCCCGGTGAGAAACTTGGTGGCCATCGCCTCGGCCGTACTTGACGGCCGAGCCAACTGGACTGCGTTCCTGGTCGGCGCCGGTACGCTGGCAGTGATCCTGCTGCTGAAGGGTAGCAAGCGCGTGCCGGGCATCCTGATCGCGGTGGTTGGAGCAACCCTCGTCGTGGGTGCGATGGACCTGGCGGCCCGCGCGGGCGTGTCGGTACTCGGCTCCCTCCCGCAAGGCCTGCCGGCGTTCGCCATCCCATGGATCACCTACGCTGATATCAGTCCGGTTCTAGTCGGCGGCCTCGCCGTCGCCCTGGTGTCGTTCGCCGACACCAGCGTGTTGTCGCGCTCCTATGCGGCGCGGACGCGGACCTATGTGGATCCCAACCAGGAGATGGTGGGTCTCGGTGCCGCCAACGTCGCCGCCGGATTCTTTCAGGGTTTTCCCATCAGCAGCAGTTCATCACGCACGCCCGTGGCTGAAGCCGCAGGTTCCAGAACCCAGCTGACCGGTGTCGTGGGCGCGCTCAGCGTGGCCCTGCTGCTGCTGGTGGCGCCGGACCTCCTGCAGCATCTGCCCTCCAGTGCATTGGCGGCAGTCGTGATCGCCGCGGCCATCGGCTTGATCGAGGTCACCGACCTCGGTCGAATCTTTCGCATCCAGCGCTGGGAGTTCTGGCTATCGATCGTCTGTACGGTCGGCGTGGCGGTGCTGGGCGCGATTCCGGGCATCGGCCTGGCGATCGTGATTGCCGTGATCGAATTCCTGTGGGACGGCTGGCGCCCGTACTCCGCGGTTCTGGGTCGCCCCGAGGGCCTCGATAGCTACCACGACATCCAGCGCTACCCCGGTGCCCGCCTGGTTCCCGGCCTGGTGCTGTTTCGCTGGGATGCGCCCTTGTTCTTCGCCAACGCCGAACTATTCCGTGACCGCGTGCTGGATGCGGTGGCCACATCGCCTACGGCGGTGCGCAGGCTGGTCGTGGCGGCAGAACCGATCACCAGCGTGGACGTCACTGCCGCGGATGTCCTGGCCGAATTGCACGAAACCCTGCGCGCGGCCGGCCTCGAGTTGTGTTTTGCCGAGATGAAGGACCCCGTCAAGGACAAGCTGAAGCGATTCGGGCTGTTCGCGCGTTTTGGTGAGGAGACCTTCTTCCCGACCCTGGGTGCGGCCGTCAGCAGCTATCTCAAGACCCAACCGGTGGATTGGCCGGACTCAGGGGACCGGACTCCATGAAGGACGCTCTCGCTGGACGACAACCGGCGCCATTTCACTGCACGTGCGGTGGCAACAGGTACAGCGTCATGGCGAAGATGAAATAGATCATCAGCACCAACATGCCGACCAACCACGTCGAGCGCCCACGGTTGGTGACGAGCGACGCGGTGGGGGTGGCGATGAATGTCATCACAACTGCGCCCAGCCAGATTGCAGTTCCATCGGCGTCGGGCCGATCACGTAGCTGAGTAGTACCAGCACCGTGAATCCGCCGTAGGGTTGGGTCAGAAGGGGACGGATGTCGGCCGTCTTCCCCGCGGCGGCCAGTGACCTTTCGGAAGACCGAATCCTGCAGCCGACTCGAGCGAGGCCTTGCGGACCATCGAGCATGACGGCGCCCGCTCTCGTGATCTCTGGTAGTAGGGCTGTCACGTCGATCGAGCCGCTCGGTCCCCAGGACCACGCTCAGAAGTGCGGAATCAGCTTGTCGCCGCTGATCTCGAGCCGCACACGTCCATCGCACCAGGCGTGTCTGAGTACCGATCGGTGATGTCGACCCCGAGATAGGCGCAACTCTCAGCGCTTGTCTTCGTCGACCGCATCGTTCGCTGCTCCTGGTTAGCCCCGCGCATAATGCGGCCGGCTTCCGATCGGTTCAACCGAAGCCTCCAATGACGAGAGCGACCGCGAGCCTATCCCAATCGCAGACCCGATAGCAGCTTCACAGAAAGGGACTGCCTCAGTCTCCATCGCCGACGAGCCCGCCCGTGGCCGGGACGATCATGGCGCCCAGCACGCGACACACAGCCACCGACAGTACCAGATACCACCCAACGAGGCCCGACGATGAATTGCGACGCCCCACGCATCTGCTCATACTCGAATTACTTGAGAGCTGGCCGGTCGCGCTCGTGGCGATCCGCGCTGAAGCAAACGAGAGGAACCATGTGGGACAGGTACGATCCGCGGAACGACGACCGCAATCGTGGCAACGCCTGGGACCGCAGCCTCGGTGGCCGCGGCAGCACGGGCGATCGTGACAGGAACGAGGAACGCGGCCCGCGCGTCGTGTTCACGAGAGACATCGACCTACCGCGAGGGCGTGAGCGCCGACCCGTTCGGGAGCGCGACCATGTCTACGAGATCGACGGCACCGAGAGCCGCATGCTGGGGACCGTCGGCGCGTTTCGGGTTGTGTCCGAGAGCGATCTGCACGACTTGCGCGATGATTCGAACAATCCTCGTCGAAGCACCCGGCATCGCGAAGACGAGGGACTGATTCGGACGAGCCCGCTCAGCTTGGACCAGCCGAGCGCCGATACGCCCCGAGTCGCCACTCAACCGTCCGCGAGGGCTATACTCGAGAGCGCCCGTAAGTGATCGCGGCACATTGAGGGACGTATCACAACCGCAAGTTCTGGACTCGCTGGTGACTGTAAGTAGTTGATTCTAAACGGAGAGATGTCAGAGTGGTCGATTGAGCACGCTTGGAAAGCCAAGCTTTCGAGGGACGCCGAGCGACACGCAGAGATCTCAACGCGCATGCCCTCAACGAATTAGCCGCTTCGAAATATCGCTCGGTGTGCCCCTGTAAACCTCCATATTCCTTGGGGTTTTGAACCCCACGTATCACAGTCCTATCACAGTCGCCTCGCTCACTTACCGCGTGTTGCGAGGTACTCCTCGGCGTCTCTGTTCGGACAGCGGGCAGCGACAGTACGGCCGTGTTTGACTCCGTCCCATCGTGCGAGCGGAGATCCCTGGTGAACTGATTCGGCTTTAAGGTGGCGACGACGTCAAACACGCGGTTGTTCGCCCAGCGGTTATATGCATAGACTACGGTGCCGTCCCGAGTCCCGAGCCCGCCCTATCACACCGCAGCCGTCAGTTGCCTGGGTTCGTCCACCGATTTCAGGAATTCACACATCTCATTGATGAAGCGCGGCCACGCCGGCTCATGAGCGAGGATGAGGTGGTTCTTACTCTCGAGAGCCACCAACCGAGCCTTGGGGATCCCGCGTGCCAGCGTCAGCCCATGCTCGAAAGGCACTCGAGCATCCCCGCGGCTGTGGAACACGAGCGTGGGAACCTCGACTCGAGGCAACAACTCTGTGACGTCGATATCTCCGAGGACGCGCAGCAGACGAATGGCCGTGTCGGCAGATGCGGAGATGCGCTCAAGTTCATTGAACCACTGCATCTCCTCATGCGTGGCATCGGGGACGATCAGCGACGTGAACATCTGGCGGGCGGCGGGATTGTCCTGCCCCCATCCCTCGCGGATAAGGGTGACCGATGCCTCTGCCCGGGCTACATCCGCCGCATTGCCGCGTTTGCGCCACCCCTTGGCGAAGCCACCACACAGGACGAGTCGCGACACACGTTCGGGGTGGCGAGCGGCGTACGCGATCGAAACCGGCGCCCCTTGTGAGATACCCAGCAGCGCGAAACGTTGAAGTCCGTATTTGTCGACGACCGTTTCGAGGTCGTCGACGAATGCCTCAAACGAGAAGTCTGGGACATCCCGATCGGAGAGACCGATGCCGCGCTCGTCATACCGCACCAGTGTGCACTGTGCGGCCAGTCGGCTGAAGAGAGGTGACCACACCGGACTCTGCCAATCGAATTCGATGTGATTTAACCAGTTCGCGGTCTTCACCAGTGGTGTACCGCGACCTGCTGTCGCAACGGCCAGATGGACGCGGTCCGCTGTCTGGCAGAATCTGACGCTCTGCTGAAGCCCTGACGTATCCAGCGCATTCAGGTGGATAGTGGGCGTCGGGCTGATGTGGGGATCTTCTTGGACGTCTGCCACGAAACGGAATCCACGGCGCGGCATCGTGCGAATGAACCGCTGCTCCGTGCCGGTATCGCCGATGGCCCGCCGAGCGGCGCTCACCCGGCTGGTGAGTGCATCGTCCGACACGATCCGTCCATCCCATACGGCACGGATGAGTTCCTCCTTACTCACCACGCGGTCTCGGTGCCGCACGAGATGAACCAGCACGTCGAAGACTTGTGGCTCGACGCGGATGAGGGTGCCGTTTCGATGCAGCTCACGCCGGTCACAGTGGATTTCGCAGTTTCCGAATACGAAGGTCATATGCCGGCCTCCCAGGAACCTCCGGACTTTCTCCGGCAAACCTCCAGCGTTCGTTCAGGACAGGAGTCGACCAGCCGCGGCATTATGGCGGCCATGGCCTCGCATCCGCAACCCTCACGTCGAGACCTGCTCAGGGCCGCCGGATGTGGCGCAGCTGTCGTCGCTGTCATGAGCACGCCCTCAGCGGAGCAGAGTATGAATCCGAAAGTCTTCGTCCTGGTTCACCCTGCCTGGCACGGCGCGTGGTTCTGGAAGAAAGTCGTGCCGCTCCTGCGGCAGAGAGGGCACCTCGTGTTTACGCCGACGCTGACGGGCCTCGGCGAACGGAGTCATCTCGCACGCGCCGAGGTCGGCCTCGATGTGCACGTCACCGACGTCGTCAACGTGCTGAAGTACGAAGATCTGCACGACGTCATCCTCGTCGGCCACAGTGCTTCGGGGGCGGTGATTACAGGCGTCGCCGATCGCGCCCCAACGCAAATCGCGCTCGTCGTCTATCTGGATGCCTTCGTGCCTGAAGACGGTCAAGCTGTGCTCGATCTCATCACGCCGGAGAGACGACAGATGATGGAGGGTTTGGTGAGGACGGAAGGCAACGGGTGGCTCCTGCCGCGCTTCGCGCCGCCTCCCTGGGAAACGATCGTGCGCGACATGTGGGGCGTGACCGACGAGGACGACGTGCGCTGGATGCTGGACCGCCTGGGGCCGACGCCGTTCGGACATCTGAAAGACCCCGTGCACCGCACGAATCCTGCGGCCGAAAAATTGTCGCGCGCCTATATTCGTTGTCGGCAGTTTCCGAACCCCCGCTTCGATCAGCATGCCGAGATGGCCCAGCGCAGCGCGCTCTGGCGGTATCGGGAGTTGGCGGCGCCCCATCACGCGGCCATCACCATGCCCGACACAGTGACAGATCTACTGCTTCAACTGGCGTCCTGATCAGACACAGGGATAGCGAACGGAGGATCGAGAGGCATAGAGCGGGTCGAGGACAACACGAGGTTCATGCTGGGCGATTCGGCACGCCGCATCGAAGAGCTGACGCGATCCAAAGTCCTGCTTAACAGGAGGAGCGGTTCGCTCGCCAACTCCGTGACGTCGACCGTGGTCCGTCCCTTCCATCGCGGCCTGCTCGCCGTCACTGCCAGCACGTATGGGAAACAGCGGGCGGCTCTCTAATCGGCTGCCGGTCGGGTTGCCGCCCAGCCCCAAGTGGAGCTCGCCTCGCTCGACGAGCTCGTACAGACGCACGCCGCCTTCTTCGGTCAAGCGGACGTCCACACCGGGGCGCGCTCGCTGGAATCCTGGCAGGAAGCCTGCCATGACGCTCTGCATGGCTTGCGGGGTTGCGCCGACTCGAAGCACGCTGGTGATCCCACCCGCCAGGGTCCTGGCGCGTTCAACCAGTGATTCCGCCTGGGCAAGAACCTCCCGGCTCCGTCTGAGAAGGTCTTCGCCTTCGGCGGTCAGTTGGATGCGGCGGCCGACGCGGTCGAAGAGACGGACCCCCAGCTCCGTCTCGAGGTCGCGAATCTGCCGCGACAGCGCGGGCTGGCAGATGTTCACCTCGAGCGCGGCCTTCGACACGCTGGCGGCTTCGGCCACGCTCACGAATTACCGGAGATGTCGAAGCTCCATACGGTAATCAATACCTTACAGATATGGATTACAGGCTTTCTTAGTCTTTGGCGGCATGGATCGATTCGCGATGCCATAGGCCTGGAGGCACACCATGACGCGTCGACTTCTGGCCGTGGCAATATCTCTGGGAGCGGTGGTTTGGGCACGCAGCGTTCCAGCGTCGGGTCAACTCACGTCATCCGGGATCGTCACGTCAGCCCGCGTCATCCCGGCGTGGTACGCCACGGCGCGCACTGCGCCCGCGACGCCCGTCCAACTCTCACGCGTGTTGGCCATGGTGCACGCCGTCATGCACGACGCCGTGAACGGGGGCCCACGATACGAAACGTACGCGTCGGACCTCATCGACGTCCGCGCCCATCCGGAAGCCTGGCTTCTCGTGTTCTTTGCCTGTGCGTCACAGAGTACCGCGAACAAGGCGGAACGGAGCGTTGCACCGGGCGCCAACGATCGCTACGCCACCGAGGAAGGGCGCGCGGCGGCTCTCCAAATGCTCGAAGGCGAAAGCCGCGACGAGTACCAGAAACCTGACCAGATCATCGAGAACATGAAACTGAAGGAAGGAGACGTTGTCTGCGAAGTCGGTTCCGGATCCGGATACTTCACGCCGTTTCTCTCAAAGGCCGTGGGCAATACCGGACAAGTGTACGCTGAGGATCCCCAGCCGGAGTTCCTCGACGTACTCGGGCAGAAGAAGGAGAAGCACGGCCTGCGCAACGTCGAGATTGTCCAGACAGACCGGCGAACAAGCGAGCGGTTGTCCAGTCGCAAGACGGCAGAACCGTCTTACTTGTTCACGCCGAGGACGAAATGGGCGCAGCCGTGCGAGCATGGAATCGGGAGCGCTGTTACGTGATCGAGCTGTGGACCACAACCAGAACGGCCATATGTCGAGTGACACGAGCGGAGTCGGTGGCGCCCCCGCGGCGCGCTTAGCAGTCCGACTTCTTGGTGGAGTCGAGATCGTCTTGGACGGCCGACGTTTGCGCGCCTTCAACTCTCTTCGCTTGCAACGGTTTCTGGCGTTGATCGCGTTGCGGAAAGACCTGCAGCACCGCTCACGACTCGCGTTCGAGCTCTGGCCCGACTCCGACGAACATCAGGCGCGCACCAACCTCAGAAAGCTGCTCCACGACTTCCGTCATTCCCTTCCCGACACCGGTGAGTTCGTCGAGATCGACAACAAGGTTGTGCGGTGGATTCCGAATGGGCCAGCCGACGTCGACGTGCTGAGGTTCCGTGAGGCCCTGGCGGCTGGTGATCTCGAGCTCGCCGCGCGCTTCTATACGGGCGATCTCCTTCCAGCTTGTTATGACGATTGGGTCCTGGACCAGCGAGCGAAACTTCGAGCTGAGGCGCATGGGGCGTTCATGCGGCTGACAGAGGCGGCTGCGGGGCTTCACGACCACAAAGCCACGATCCGGTACGGCCAACGCATCATCGACCTGGAGCCGACCGACGAAGTGGCCGTTCGAATTCAGATGGAAGCCCATCTCGCGCTTGGCAACAGAGCCGCGGCGGTGCGCGCCTACCACCGGTTCGCGGAGGTCCTCCAGCGGGAGCTTGCGGTGGCACCCGGCGAGGCGATCGGCGCCGTGTACCAACAGCTCCGGGCTGGCACCCTCGACCGCGACGAGGGACAGCGCCACGTGCAGAGCGAGGACCCGGCACCCGTCGCCGAATCGCCGTTCGTGGGCCGCGACCTGGAGTTGAATCAGCTCAACGACGCCTGGAACGCGGCACGGGAGGGACGGGCACATCTCGTGTTGGTGACCGGCGAACCGGGGATCGGTAAGACCCGTCTCGCACAGGAGCTCGGCCGCCGCGTTCGAGCAGAGGGACACGTGGTGGCTTCGGCACGTGCCTACGAGGCTGCGGGCAGACTGCCCTGGGGTCCTGTGGTTGACCTGCTCCGATCGGATACACTCCGGAGCCATATCGACACGCTCGACGCAGTCTGGAGGACCGAGCTGTCTCGTCTCCTGCCCGAGCTCCTCGACGCGCCCCAGCCATCTGGACCGAGCCAGTCGGGCGGCCTGGCTGAGCGCCAACGGCTGTTCGATGCCGTGAGCCGGGCCATCGTGGTCGCCGGCCGTCCGCGTTTGCTGATCGTCGACGATCTCCAGTGGTGTGATGCCGAGACCATCGAGTTGATCGGTTTCGTTATCCGTTCCGCACGGACGGCACCAATCCTCTTCATCGGTACTGTCCGCTCGGAGGAGCTCCCCGAGCATCATCCCCTTGGCCGGCTCGTCCTCGCTCTGAGCCACGACCGGGCAGTGGCCACCGTGCCACTCGACCCGCTCGACGAAGCCACCACTGCGAAGCTCGCCGCTCGGATACGCCCTTCAGACACGATCGATTCGGAACTGGCGGCACGACTCTGGTGCGAGACCGAAGGCAACCCACTCTTTGTGATCGAAGTTCTTCGAGCCGGGATCTCCCCTGATCGCAGTCAGGCAGTGCTCACACCGACGATGCGGGCGGTGCTGCGCGCCCGACTGGGCCAACTCCCTGACGGGGCTCGGCGACTCACCGAGGTGGCGGCGGTCATCGGTCGGCCCTTCTCGGTTGGTCTGATGGTCTCGGCCACTGGGATCGGTGAGCACGAGCTCGTTGATCATGTCGACGAACTCTGGCGTCGGCGGATCATCCGCGATCAGGGGCTCACCTACGATTTCAGTCACGACAAGCTTCGGACGGTGGCCCTGGAGATGGTCAGTCCAGCTCATCGACGTCAACTCCACCGGGACGTCGCCGCGGCGATCGCCGTCGAGCTCCACAACGACATCGACGCGGCCGCCCCGCAACTGGCCGCACACTACGATCAGGCCGGCATGGTCGAACCGGCCATCGATGCCTACCGCATGGCGGGGGCCAGAGCCGTGGCGGTGTCGGCCCTCGATGAAGCCGTCACCATGTTTCGGAGATCGCTCTCACTGCTCGCTGAGGTGCCAACGTCACCCGGCCGCGATGCGCTCGAGCTCGACATCCGGATCGCCCTCGGATCACCCCTGGTGGCCCTTGAGGGCTACGGCTCCAAGGGTGCGCACCAACTCTACGAGCGAGCCCTTTCGCTCTGCCGCAAGCTCAACCGACCCGTGGACCCACCGATTCTCCGCGGTCTCGGCCTCGCCCGGCTGCAGGGCTGCCGCTTCGACGATGCCAGTGAACTCGGCCAGGCCCTGCTCGACCACGAGAGTCGTGATCCGATTGCCAGGACGGAAGGCCGATATCTCCTCGGCGTGAGCGCGTTCTGGCGAGGCGATCTAGCCATGGCCCGTGACTATCTTGATGGCGCCATCGACGCCTATGACGTGTCCCATCGCGACGAGCATCTGGCGTTGTACGCCCAGGACCCGAAGGCGGTGTGCCTCGTACGACTGGCCTGGGTCGAGCTCTGGGCCGGAGATGCCGGTCGGGCCAACAAGACAGCCCGAGCTGCTCTCGAGTTGGCCGTCGATCTCGATCATCTGATGACGTTGTGGTACGTCATCACGTACGCGGCGATCATCGCGGCCGAATCCGAAGATCTCGCCCGCCTCGCTGAGCTCCTCGGGACCGCCGAGCGTCTGTCGAAGCGTCTGCCGATGCCCTACCTCATGATCGTTGGAGAGGCCCTTCGGGGCTGGCTGGACGTCTGCGAGAGATCGCCCGGGGGCATTGAGAAGATCGCGCGGTCAGTAGCGCGCTCGTGTACCGACGGGGAGACCCTCCACCTCACATACACACTCCTCCTGCTCGCCCGGGCTCGTGCCATGGCCGGCGAGTGCGACCAGGGACGAGCCGCCACACGCGAGGGGCTCTCGTGGTCACACACCCACAACCAGCGTTATCTCGAGGCCGAGCTGTGGCGAATCGATGGTGAGCTGGCTCATCGCGGTGGAGAAACCGACGCCGCCACCGCTTCGCTGCGCCGTGCCGTCGAGACCGCCAGCGCGCAAGGGGCGGACTGGTTGGAACTTCGGGCGCTCCACTCCTTGGCCAGTCGATTTCCCGATCAGACCGTGCGTGAGCAACTCGGGACCTCATCGAGACTCTTCCGTCGGGTCACGATCTCCCGGCGTTCCGCGCGGCAACTGGCCTTCTGAGCGAGTCCGGTTGAGAGGGAACGCTTCGGGA
>CAWFFB010000013.1:0-144773 GCA_963814975.1 uncultured Acidobacteriota bacterium
ACGCTCGGCGACGGTCTCGATCGACTCGCGCGCTATGGTCGTTTGATCAACGACCGGCTGGCCGTGGACGTGCTGCGCACGGGACCGGGCGTCAGATTTCTCGTGGGCGTCGCAGACAAAGGCCGTTGCATCCCCAGCGCGCTGAGTTCAGCATGGCGCTGGCCCTGCGCCTGGCTCGGGAGGCCACCGCGGCGCATCTGGTCCCCCTGGAGGTCCTCTTCGCCCACGCCGCTCCGGCGGATTCGATCGAACACCATGCGTTCTTCAGATCGCCCATCCACTTTTCCAGCGGCGTCAACGGGATGGTTTTTTCAGACGCCGATGGCGCGCGGGTGCTCCAGGCCGCTGACGCGCCACTCGCCACGGTCATCCAGAGACGACTCGACAAGGCCCTCGACACACTGGATCGGCCGGCCGAGGCGTCAACCGCGGGCGCGTGCGCCGGTTGCTGATCGACGGGATGGGTCAGGAGAAACCGTCGGTCCGGACGATCGGGCGCGAGATGGGGTTGAGCGTGCGGACGCTGAGCCGGCGGCTGGTCGGGGAAGGCACCTCGTTCCGCGACACTCAGGACCAGGTTCGCCACCATCTGGCGGTGGCCCTGCTCGGCGACGCCAACGTGAGCATCGCCGAGGTCGCCTTTTTCCTCGGGTATGCCGAACCCGCCCCGTTTCATCGTTCCTTCAAACGATGGACCGGCACGACACCGCAGCCCCATCGCCGCGCGATTCTCGCGGGCTGAGAGGAAGACCCGGATTTGCTTCCGGCAACCGGCGCGGCCGGTGCGCATCTGTCCACAGCACCCCTCTTCAGACCCTCCGTGGTCAGCGCCCGCCTGATCTTCGGCGCTCTCCCGGTGGTGGTCGTGGCATTCTTGGGCTTCGACGGAAGCTAAACGCCATTCAGATGAAATCTCGGGTTGGCTTGGGGCAACAGACGGTTCTTTTTCGACGCCGCGGGCGATCTCCCATCAACCCCTTGTGATCACGGTCTTAGGTTTCTAGGTTCCTTGGGTCTATTTTTGATAACGCTCGAGTCTCTATTATCAGTCGCACGTGCCGATCCTTGATCGGCAAGGGCGGCGGCGTGATACTCGGGCCTGCCATGTCCACGCCCAATGCGTCCGCCCTGGCTGCCGCACGCACGCCGGTAACACTGTTCTACAGCTACGCCCACGAGGACGAACCACTACGTGACGAGCTCCAAGACCACCTCATGATCCTTGAGCGCCGGGGTGTCGTTCGATCCTGGCACGACCGCGCCATCGTGCCCGGTCACGACTGGAGCCAAGAGATCGACGAACACCTGCGCACGGCCGACGTGGTGCTGCTACTCATAAGCAAGGACTTCATCGCCAGCGACTACATTATGGGAGCGGAGCTGCATCTGGCCATGGAGCGCCAGCGCAAGGGCGACGCGGTCGTGATTCCAATCCTGCTCCGCCAGGTTGACCTTCAGCCCGAGGACGCGGCAGACATGCCATTCGTCAATCTGCTCAAGCCGCAGGGCCTACCGAAGGATCTGAAACCGGTGACTTCTTGGCTCAACCGCGACGAGGCCTGGACGAACGTAGCCAGCGGCCTGCGCGCCACGGTGAATGAGATCCGCGCGCGCCGTCCGGCACCGCGATCGGACAGTCGCGACATTGTCGCCACCGATAGCGTCTCCCCGATCGACAGCCCTCTGCTCGCCCATGTGGTCGACGACTTCACGCACCGCATCGGCCAAGCCAACACTGCCAAGGGCGGCGCGGCACTAGACGAGGGCGAGGTGCGAAGCCAGGCGCGGCGGCTGATCGACCTTCCCGAGTCCAAGCGCGTGCTGTGGGTGGACGATCACCCCGAGAACAACACGGCCGAGCTGAGGGCTCTGGCTAAGCTGCAAATTGAGGTGGTAGCCGTGCGTTCCACCGACGAGGCACTGGCGCGACTATCCGAAACCAGCGGCCACGGAGTCTTCGACTTAGTGATCTCAGACTGGGGCCGCAGCACCGAAGGCCCACTCGCCGGGCTGCGGTTTCTGGCCGCAATGCGCCTGCGCAGCCATCCGCAGCCAGTGGTCTTCTATCACGGCATCTTCGGCGCAATGCAGCGCGCCGCATTGGCGGCCAGCGCACGCGCGGCTGGCGCCTTCGGCGAAGCGGTGCAACCGGACGAGTTGATGCGGCTGGGACCAGCCGCGCTTAACGCCTAATATCTGGCGGTGACGCATCCCCAATTGTGCTGCAAGACAAACACCCCAGCCCAGTTCGATGAAGAAGAGCACGTAACGATCGTTGCAGCCAGATCGTCTCCACCGTGAAGAAATCAGCCGCGAGCATACCGCCCCCGCGCTCGTAAACACTCACGCGAGGCTGACCGGACACGCCCTCCGTCGCCGAACTGGTTCCCCTCGGCTTTCTTCGAACTCCGCGCCGGCGCCCCTCACGGCGCCCCTCATTGCACATCCCCTTGACGGCACGCGGGGCCTCCACAGGGCTCAGGTTTGGTATCAGACTGCTCACGGACATCGACGCGGGAACTATCAATACCGTCCATTTCAGTGGGGGATTCCTACCTAGGTTTTAGGTTCTGCTAGAGCAGTTTCCCCTTGGACGTAGCGGCAATTCGGCCGGTGTCGCTCACATTTGGGCGATTTTTCGAGAGATCGGGTCCTACTACGAATCCGAAACCGCTCTAGGTTTCCACCAGTCGCGCGTCGCCGCCATCTTGCGAAAAGTGGCCACAATTCTTCAGTATTCAACTTGCAGTGTCTCCTGATGGCAGGGCGGTCTCAACCAGTCGACGCAACATATGGTCACGTTCCAGGCTGAAATCTTGGAGGAGTCCAGATGTCGCGTCGACGAGGAGACCATGCCAGGCGATTGAGTGAGCACGAGCGGCGGGAACTGCAGCGACGGGTCGCAGAGGGCGAGACGTTTGCGAGCGCCGCCGCCGCGGTGGGATGTTCCACGAAGTCGATTCAACGATTGCTCGCGCGGACGGGTGGCCTCGGACGGCGGGCGCCGCCGCGGTCGCCGCTGCGCCTGGCGCCGGCTGATCGTGAGGAGTTGTCCCGCGGGTTGGTGGCCGGAGACTCCCTGCGCCAGATCGCCGGACGGTTGAGGCGCGCCGTATCGACACTCTCGCGCGAGGTGGAGCGGAATGGCGGGCGGATGGTCTATCGCGCGTGCCACGCCGAAACGGCGACGGCGCGGCGGGCCCGCCGGCCGAAGCCATCGAAATTGGCCCTCCACAGTCGCCTACGGCGCGAAGTCGAGCGACGGTTGCTCGAGCGGTGGTCTCCCCAGCAGATCGCCGCGCGCCTCGTCCATGACTATCCTGACGATCAGGCCATGCGCGTCTCCCACGAAACCATCTATCGCACCCTGTTTGTGCAGGCCCGTGGCGCCCTCCGTAAGGAACTGACGGCCTGTCTGCGGACCCAGCGGACCCAGCGTCGCTCTCACAAGCGGAGCGAGCATTCCGGCACCGGGCGACTCCGGGACATGGTGCGCCTCAGCGAACGGCCCAGCGAAGCCGAGGACCGCGCGATCCCTGGGCATTGGGAGGGCGACCTGCTCATGGGGAAGGGCGGGAAGTCCGCGATTGGGACGCTCGTCGAGCGATCGAGTCGGTACGTCGTGCTCGTGCCCCTGCCGGACGGACGGACCGCGCCGCAGGTGCGCACGGCCCTCACGCGACAGCTCACGCGCCTGCCGGCGGAGTTGCGTCGCACGCTCACCTGGGATCAAGGCAAGGAGATGGCTGAGCACGTCCGCTTTTCCATCGATACCAACATCGACGTCTACTTCTGCGACCCGCACAGCCCGTGGCAGCGGGGCAGCAATGAGAACACCAACGGTCTCCTGCGGCAATACTTTCCGAAGACCGCGGACTTCAGCGTCTACACGCGCGCCGACCTCGCCTCAGTAGCACGGCAACTGAATACCCGTCCAAGGCAGACCTTAGGTTGGAAGAAGCCGGCCGAAGTATTCTGTCTTACTGTTGCGTCGACTGGTTGAGACCGCCCGGGTTTTGAGCTGTCCACCGAGGCGGCCGACGAGAGCCGCTCCTCGGACACGCGTACGTCCGCCTGGGCTTCAGATTCATGCGGTCACTGGTCCGATCACGATTCCCGCGTCGCGACAGTGCTGAACGCTCTTGGGGGACGAGACGTTCATATTGATGCGTTGAGGAAAAGACGCGAGCGGCGGGGACAGCAATTGCGGAGGCTAGCGAAAGAAGCCTCACGTCGGGATCAGTCGGTACGGTAGTTCGTGAGGCCCGATCGAGACCATGTGCTCGTCTCGTTCGAGTTCGGCGAGGCCGCGGCGCGGTACACCGCCCTAAAGACACGCGCCCGCTGTTCGACGGGCGATAAAGAGGCCGACGCGACGGCAGGTTCGGCCGGCTTGGCGATGGCCGGCGTAGCTGAAGGCCCACATCAAGCACAGGCACACAACCCGAGAACGGACGTCGCGAGGGCATGTTTCACGAAAACCTCCTGCGGTAGGTGGACGACGACGGGTGCCCGCACGAGGAATAACCGACGGGATTCGCCCCTATTAATCTTGTTGGTGACGGGTGCCCCGAGGTACGCGCCAAGGCGGTAATCGCCGGACGCCTGTAGGTCGGCTGGAACAGGGCGCCAGAGTTGTGCGGGGACTAGCAGGAAGATGACGGTTGCCCGCCGTGGCCGACGTTTCAGCGGAGCGAGTTCGTACTACTTGTTCGTCCGCTGAAGAGTGTTCACCATTCGCACAAAACCCGCACACCACGAGGCCCGTCCCTGATTGACGGGCGAAGAAACGGCATCACTCTTTCGCTGTAAGTCGCTCACGAGACAGTGTTTACGGTTTGGCTGGGAGGCAGGGATTCGAACCCCGATACCATGGTCCAGAGCCATGTGTCCTACCGTTGGACGACCTCCCAGTACCAGCGGGCGTGCGGGATAGGCGGGAAACGCCGATTATAGCCAATCCAAACGCACGCCAGCAAGGCGCATCGCGCTGGCACTGGGTGACGACTAACGGATCGAGTCGTCGTCGTCCATCACGTTATCCTCGTTGCTGCGTCCGCCGATCATCTGCTCCTGCTGCGCCGGGTCGCTGCCCTGTTCGGACGCGTGCCCCGTCGCGGGTGTGTCCTCCCAGGCAGACTGATCCTGCTTTCGGCGATGACTCGCCATGCCGCCTTTTCGACCCGCTTCACGGGCTTCCTCGCACGTCCATTCGTGCGCCGTGCCCTTCTGATGCGCGGCCTTGCCCCCCTTGCTTGCAATCTCGCGCTGTTTGTTTCGATCCATCGATGCAAATCCGCGGTCCTCTGTGGCCACAATGTCCTCCCTCGCGCACGCATCTCACGTCGTGCTGCGCGAATACTCAGGGTGCAACCGGGATGCCACGACCGATAGCACAAGTTCCAGCAAATTAGGGACTTAGGAAAGCCTTTCCAAGACCGCTCAACTCCGACCTCAGCCGCGGAAAAACTTTTCAGTGCGGGGACGAACTGCCATCGCATCAGCGAGTTGCGCCTGGGAAAAATAACGGCAATCCGACGTGGCGGGGTGTTCACGCGGTTGGCTGCGCTTACCAGCCACGCACGGAGTTGGTCCCGCCCAGGGCAAGGCCACGACGTCGGAGACCCTCGGCTTACCGTTTTTCCCGTGAGAGCGACCCTCGTCTCATGGATCAGCGTAGCCGCCTTCTCACTTTGCTCGGCCGTAAGCCCCGTAGAGCTGTCTGTCGTCGCGGCGTCGAAGTTAGCGAACGCGGGCGAAGGCCGAGCGAAGCGCGAGGAGATGCTCAGCCATTCCCTCCCCATCGAGGTGTGTGGCGACGGCGACGGGGTCGTACTCACCGACCTTAGAAAGAATCGACCGAGCTCAAGAAGGCAATAGCCGTTTCGCGCGCGATTTCAGGATGTGGAAGCAGGACGATTGGGCCGGGGCCTGAGGATTTGAGGAAGCTGGGACAACCAGTGGGTTTACAATCTGGCCATGACAAGAAGCATCACGTTCCTCACGGTATTGGCGATTTCGGCGGGCCTCGTCGCGGCGGCTCCGCCCCAATCAGCCGGCCCCTCGCCGGCTGAACAGAAAGAGGGTTTCAAGCCCCTCTTTGACGGCAAGACCCTCACAGGCTGGACGGCCCGCGCCGGGGTTCCCGGTCCGGCGCGCGGCAACGCTCCGGCGCCAGCACCGAGACCGGCGGCAAAATGGGCAGTCGAGAACGGCGAAATCGTGGCAGTGAAGGGCAGCGGGGGCGGCCATCTCGTCACGAACCAGCCCTACGGCGACTTCACGCTCCGCCTCGACTTCTGGGCGGATCCGGACGCGAACAGCGGTATCTTCCTCCGCTCGCCCGAGACCGGGGCGATCAACGCGAACGACGCCTTCGAGGTGAATATCTTCGATCCGCACGAGCAGTGGCCGACGGGCAGCGTGAACAACGTGCAGAAGACGAGCGCCAAGGGGACGCCGAACACGGCGGGGAAGTGGAATACCTACGAGATGACCGCCCAAGGCGATCGCGTGATCATCGTGCTCAACGGAGAGAAGACGGTCGACGCGAGCGCGAAGCGGCTTCCTCGAGGGGTGATTGCCCTGCAGGCGCCTGCGATGGGCACGGTCAAGTTCAGGAACGTCCGCATCAAGACGCTGTGAGATCGAGCGGCGGGCTGGCGTTCCTGCGCGCACCCGCGCGCAGGAACGCGTCAGCTTCCCCTGTTCAGTGCGCCGCGCACGCATCCCGCCTTCATGCCGTCTCTAGTTCTCGATGTTCACGCCGTAGTACTCGACGTTCTTGCTCGGGACTTCCTTCCACCAGTGCGGGGTGTTCTTGGGGATCGTGATGACGTCGCCTTTGGTGAGGTGATGGCTCTGTCCGCCCTCGATGCTGGGCGCCCTCATCTGATCGGGCGCACTGCGCTTGGCACCCACTAGCTTGCCGCCGGTGACGAAGGTGGCTTCGCCGGAGACCATGATGAAGATGTGGTTGGTGTGCTCATGGAGCTCGGCCTCGCCGGCGCCCCGATGCTGGGCCAGAACCCTCAATCCCGGGTCTTCGATGATCGCGCCGCCCTTCGCCATCACAGCGGCGACCTTGGCCTGCGGGATGTAGTGGACAGAGGCCGGAACCCCACCGGGCGCTGCAGCCACCGCGGTCAACCAAACAACCGTCACGAACAATGCCGCGAGCGCGCACAAAGACTTCATGGGCTTCCCTCCTGTTAGCGAGTGTTGCGGTAGACTATGCCGCACGAGACCACGAATCTCAAGGTGAGATTGCTGCCCCCGAAGGGCGTCCTTCGGCGCGGTGCCCGCCCTCGAGATCGATCGCGACGGCACCAGCATCTGGATGCTGACGCGGTGCTTCGAAAAACTGGTGCGTCGGCGGTGAGAAGTGCCGATCTCAAATGGCGCCTCGGGGCGGCTGGTGAAAGTCACGTCAAGAAGTAAAATCGTAGGCTAAGCTTTCGTAGCAAGCGCCCAGAGGCGCGAGAAACGACCGTGATTTACAGGAGGCAGGAATGAAGCGTGTATGGCTGGGAATGATCGCGGCGGTGTTCATCAGTTCCGCCCTCGCGATGGCGCAAGGCGCGACGACACCCTTCAAGCTCGGCATGTTCGAGCGGCAGGGCAAGCCGTTTCTCGGCATCGTTCTGCGTGAATCGATCGTGATCGACTTTGCCGCGGCGAACACCGCGCCCGGGATGCCGGCGTCGAAGGTGGCTGCGCCGGCGGATATGAGGGACCTCATCTCGCGATACGACCAGGGCGTGCGCGCGCGCATCGGCGAGATCATCAAGAGCGTCGAGAGCGCCGGCACGGGCGCGCGGCCGCCGTACGTCAGCGATCTGTCCGCGCTGAAGATCCTGCCGCCGATCATCCCGGTGACGATGATGAACGTCGCGGTGAACTACGCCGAACACGACCTCGAGATGGCAAGAATTCGCGAGGGCGCTCCGGGGCAGGCCAAGCCGACGGCGGGCGGCGCGCTCCCCGGGACCAAGAGCGCGCCAGGGATCTGGGAGCGGACGGAGAATGACCCGCGCTGGAACCCGTACATGTTTCTGAAGGCCCCTGCGGCGATCATCGCGCACGGCGAAGCGATCCGCCTCCCGCCGGGACGCACTCAGGTCGAGTGGGAATGCGAGCTCGGCCTCGTGATCAGCCGCACGGCCAGTCATGTGCCGATCGCGTCGGCGACCGACTACATTTTCGGTTACACGCTCCAGAACGACGTGTCCGATCGCGGCGGGCGAGGCGACACGCGCTACGGATCGGACTGGCTGGTGTTGAAGAACCACGATACGTTCGCGCCGCTCGGGCCGTTCATCACACCGAAGGAATTCGTTCCGAACGTCCAGAAGCTGCCGATCCGCTTTTCGCTGAACGGCAAGGTTCTGCAGGAAGGCACCACGGCCCAGATGATTCACACCGTCGTGGAGCAGGTGAACTACGCGACCAACATCCTGACCCTGCGTACGGGCGACATCATCGCGACGGGCACGCTCCCGGGGGCCGGATCCGCCCGCACTCCGCCGATCTTCTTCAAGCCGGGCGATCGGTCCGAGTGCACGTACGAAGGCGTCGGCACGCTGATCAACCCGGTCGTCGGCTCATAGAGGGTGGGAGCGCAGTAAGGTCGTAACGCGCCATGCTCGACACCTTGACGCTTGCCAGTTTTGCTCCACACCTCGGAGAGACCTTTCGGGTTCTGTTCGTCCCGAACAGAGGTGGACATGGAACTGGTTGAAGCCCGGTCGCTCGGCACTGCCGCGATGAAGAAGCGCAAGCCGTTGTCGCTGCTCTTCTAGACCGGTTCCGGCGATGAGAGCCTAGTCCAGCGCCCAGGAGGATCTCACCGCACCGATCTGCGCCTCGTCATTCGCCAACCTCCGGACGGGAGATCGGTCGTTGGCCGCTGCCCTGGGTAACTACCACACCGATCCTCGCGCGGTCGTGCTGGTTATCGTTCGAGGAGGAGTGCCCGCGGCCTTCGAAGTCGCGGGCACGCTCCACCTTCCCCTGGACCTCGTGTTGGTAAGGCCGCTGGTCAGCCGCGTGTCGGGGGTGCTGCTTCGTGCCGCGTGCGTGGCCGGAACCCTCCTCGTCGATAAGGGATGCGACGAGCTGCACAGAGGCTCGGTCGAGGGTGCCTTCGTCAGCCAGGCGTTGGACGCGCTCGTCGCGCGTGACACAGTGTGCCGGGGAACACGGCCGCCCGCTCGCCTTGAACAGCGCACGATCATCTGGTCGACAACGGCTTGCGCACCGGCCAGACGATGGCGGCGGCGATTCGCGCCGTGCGCGCGATGAATCCCACCCGCGTCGTGGCGGCGACGCCCGTAGGCGTCTCTTCGGCCGTGGCATTGGTCGGCGCACTGGCCGATCAGCTGCACTGCCTGGTGACGCCAGCCTCTCTGGGCAACGTGGCAATGGCGTAGCAGCGCTTCGACGTTCCCGACGACGCTCAGATCCGCGACCTGCTCGAGTCGTGCTTCCGGTCTTGATCTGTGTCAAAAGTGACGGCCATGGATCTGGCAGCGTTGACGTACGAAACCGCGAAGACACTCGAGGGCCACGCGTTTCAGGTCGAACTACCGGATGGCACGGCCGTTCCGATGAAGCTCGACGAAGTCCTGCCCTACGAAACGCGCCAGGGCCGCCGGCCGCGAGGGAGGACGCCTCGACGCGAGCCGTTCTCCCTGTACTTCCTCGGCCCGGTGAGCCCGATTCTGCCGCAGGCGATGTACACGTTCCGCGGCGAGATACAGACGATTGACAAGCTATTCATCGTCCCGATCGGCCAGGACGGCGACGCGACAGAATACGAGGCCGTGTTCACCTAGCCCTCCACCAGCGGCTCGGCACGCCACTCCATCAGGTGATAGACACCGTTGGTATCGACGTGACGGAATCCGAGGCGGTCGTACAGATGTCGCGCCGGGTTGTCGTGTTCGACGTGGATCGTCACGCGCTTTCGGGTCGTCCGGCTCTCTTCCAGGATTTCTTCCATGAGCATCCGCCCGATGCCGCGGCCGCGGAACTCCGGCAGCAGCGCGATGTCCGTGATCCGAATGTCATCGTCTCCGCGATCGTTATAGTGCCGCCCGATCGGCATCTGGTCCAGCTCGATCACCAGGAACTCGCAGCCGGGGTAGTACTGCTCGTAGTTGCGTCTTCTGCGCCGTGAACTGCATGTCGAGGAACTGCCGCTTCTCTTCGTCGCTCCATGGGACTCGGCGCAGCTCGTCGTCGCGAGTCGTGCCGTAGAGGTGTCGGAGGAACGGCAGGTCGCCGTTGCTGCAGCGGCGAAATGTGATCGAATTGCGTGGCGGAGTAGATCCCGCGATCGTCATCGACGTGATGAAAAAAGGATGCGATGTCCGCCATCTGGACATCGCGTCGGAGTCGGCTGTCCGGCTGGGTGCGCGGCGGAAAGACGCCCTGCATCGCGATGATGAGTTCACCACCAGGTACGGCGGCAGGTTGTTGTGCGGCAACCCGCCGCCGGCTATGGCCAGGGCTTGCAGATTCAATATCGTGTTGGCGCCCGAGGTTGCGTACAGGTTCAGGGCGGCCGAGGCTCCGAGAATCACGCTGGGACTCGGCGTGTTGACGTCAGCTGGGTCGTGACGTGCGGGCCGCCACCGGGTTCGGCGCCGGTGATGATGTCCACCGTGCCGTCGCCGTCGACGTCGCCCAGCGTCACGTTGACGCCGCCTCGAAACGCAGGGTCGTAGGCCTGTATGGTGCGGTCGTCCGTGGGGGTGAGCACGCGCACGACGGGGTCGCTTCCGGCACCGGGCCCCATCACGAGCTGCGCCGCAGCGGGCGTCGGCAAGGCGAGAGCGGCGACGACAACGAAGCACCCGGCTGATGCCCGGTAGTACCCCATCAGCCGTTGCTTCGCTGTTGAACGGACGAATGGCCTGGCCTGATCAGGGTGAATGCGAGCGTGGCAGATGGAGCGAAGGACGCGGCGCCAATAAAGGATGAGTAGTCTTGTCAAAATCGTACTCACGGGCTCTCGGCGTCTCTCCTACAGGGCGCGGTTTTTTATCCTACAAACCGAAACCGTTCATTACTGCGATGGCTTCGGCGAGGGCGGCAACGCGATCCGCAGATGGTCCCCCTTGTCTGGAATTCGAAGGTCGCGGTAGGCGAGTTGAGAGGCACCCATGCGCGTCCCCGGCTTCGCCCAATGGACGGTCGATCCGCCAAATGCTTGAACGACCGCAGCCGAAGGTGTCGCGCCGGCGAGGGTCACGGTGTACTCCCGTTTTTCCGCGGCCGCAATGCGCGGAACTTCCCACACGGCAACATCGCCCGACAGATCGGGCTTCGGGCGCTGCGGGATCTCGGCGGTGAAGGCTCCTGGTGCAAGCGCCAGGGCCGGTGACAGCCCTAGTTGTGCAAGCGGCCGGACACCCTTGTAACCGGCGCCCGTGGCGCTGACGAGGGTGGCGCCGGGAGGGATCCGAAGAAAAATCGTCACGTCTTCAACAGGGGGGCCAACCTTGGCGCGGCCCACGTTGGCGACGGTCAATGTGTACGATGTGTTTGCCCCCTGCTGCACGCCGGCCGCGAGAGCGGCCTCCATCCGTACTCGCAACCCGGCATCGAGCATGAACTTGTAGACTTCCCGCAAGAGCACTTCAGGCAGCAGGTCCTTCGAGAAGTTTCCCATGGTGCCCGTCGGATACTTCTCGCTGTGCTGATAGACCATCTTCGCGAAATACGGAAAGCCCGCGTCCTTGCCGACGCCGAATTTCTCGTCCGGGACGCCACCTGGCCGGTCGGCGGCAAGAAGCCACGCGCGGGGGACGGCCATCTCGGGGCCGTGACATTGGCCGCAGCCGAACGCGCTCTGGATCCGCTGACCCGCCGGTGCGTCAGCCGGCGGATGCCTCCACCGCGGCGGACCCGGTGTCGCCACTCGCGGAAGGGCAGTGAGGAACGCATGGAGGTCGGCGATGGACTGATCGCTCACCTGCGATTCGGTGAACGACGGCATCAGGCCCCATGGCTGCCGGATCGCGCGTTTGAACTGCGCGAGGGTCAACGCGCGGCCAGCGAGATCGGGCCCCCAGCCCCCCTCCCCGTTTGTGCCATGACAGAAATTGCACATCTGTCCCTGCCAAAAGACCTTGCCCGCGTCGGCCTTGCCGTTTGGAGCCGGCTCCGCCTGGAGCATCGGAACGAGAAGCAGCACGACCAGCCATGCACCCATGTTTGCCCTTCGCTAATTTGTCGTGGTTGGTTTCTTGCCGGTGTATTCCAGAACGAAGAGTCCGCTCCCGACGCGATCGGTCGCGTACGCCAGCCCCCGGTGATCGACGTCCACATCGTTGATCTGGATCGCCGTGGGCTGTTCCTTCGAAATCGGGTGGGAGTTCGCATTCGTCTTGGGAATGTAATAGCCCACCTCTTTCAAGTTGTACGGATCCGACAGGTCGAGCACTCGGATGCCGGCGTTGAAGTAGGCAATCCAGGCAATCTTGTCTTCGAATCTGTTCAGCTCGGAGTTGACGGGTTTCGGCGTGCTGATGCGGACCGAAGCGGCCGCCTTTGTCACAGAAATTCCCGACGGGCACCTGCCACGTCGAGATCGGAAACGGGTTGCGCTCCGCGGTGATGTCGAACATGTACACTTTCGATCGAATGCCGCTCGCACACGGTTTCATGTCGGCGGCGCCGGCAGCCTCGTCCGTGACGAGCGCATAGGTCCGTGGCAGCGCGTCGCCCTTGAAGTTGGGGACTTCGTTGTAAACGATCGGAGAAATCGTGTGGGGCCCGCGACCCGGGGGAGTCGTGTCGACCAGCCACACCAGCTTCGGGTTGGCGGGATCGGTGATGTCCCAGCTCGTGGTCTGTCCGGCGCCGCGATACGCGACGTAGAGCCGGTGGTTCGTCTCGTCCACGATCGGATGGTGTGCGTACTCCCCTTGGAAACCGTCCGCGCCATTTCTCTGGGTCGGCAGGGCGGCCCGGCCGACGAATTTGGGATTCTTCGGATCCTTGAGATCCCAGATGTGCAGCACGATCTGGCGGAAGCCCGGCTCGCCGGAGCTGGAATAGTAGAGGCCCGACTCTTGGGACCAGTAGCCTTTGTGCGCCCGCATGATGAACTTGCCGCCGCATCCGGGGCCGCACGAGTTCGGCGGCGTTCCCGTGATTTCAGAGACGAGCGCAATCTTCGACGGATCGGTATCCCGGGTCGTGATGTCGAAAATCTGGAACCTGAAGTCCTTGCCGGTGTCGTAGCTGCGGATCAGATAGTCCCTGCCCGCGGGATTCGAGTTGAACCCGTAGTCATACACGACCGACACCGCGCGCGAGTTCACGCCTCCTACCTCGTTGGGGATGTGCCAGACGAGTTTCGGGTTGGACGGATCGGAGATCTCGACGATCGACGTGCCGTTCCATTCCATCTTGCCGGTGATCGGATTCAGGATCGGCTCGTCCTTCACCTGCCCATCGTCGGAGGCTTGAGGGTTGCTCCGGTCGTTGGGCGAATGGCCCACGTACGCCCAGTTGCCATTGGCCGCGTTCGATCGGGTGTTCACTTCCAGCGACTGACGGCCCTGCAGATCCTGGAATCCCACCAGCCGCACGTTTTCAGCACCATCTGACCGCGGGTCAACCTCAGCGGCCGCCTGTGCAGGTGGAGGAGCGGAGGTGGGCGAACAGGCGGCCGCCATCAGCAGCAGCAGCCACGGCGAGAGGACCGAGGCGCGAATGGAAAACGCGGACGCTCTGTTTGACTGTGACGTATGACTCATGGCAGGTCGTTCCTTTTCTGGCGACGTACGGACCGCCTCTTCAGCGTTTGATGAGATCGGTTTGACTTCGTGCTCGTCGTGACACCGTAGCCGCCGTGTCCGATTCGGATTTTCGAGCGACCCGCAGGCGTTCGCCGCCGCGAAGCTCAGCGAGATCCGCTGACGACGCATGGGCCTCGGACCGGACGCGGCGTGGCGGACGGCTGCGCGCGTCTGGCCGTGGGTTTCAGGTGCGCTCACTCCCCGTCTTGCGAAAGGTGACGAATCCTACCATACGCTTCCTTCCGGCGCGTCGAGCGCCCGCGCCCCGTGAGCGGCAAGGCGGGCCTCGCTGCGTGCGGGTGATCGGGGCGTCTTTAGGACTTGCCGCGTGCCATCGCCGGGCCGGTTCTTGCTAGAATCGCGTGGTCTCGAGCCGGACATTTCATGTGAAGGGTGAACGATGCAGCTGACGAGTACGTTCCTCACGCTGTCGATCATGGGTCTCAGCGTCCAGGGTGCCTCCACTCACCACGGCTCCGCCGTCCTCGATCGCCTCTCCGTTTCCGCCGGGCGGGCGAGGCAGGCGACCGTGTTGCTCGGGCCGGCTTCGCGGCCGCAGCAGGGGGGGAACGCTGCGGCCGCGGCGGCCCCGGCTGTGTCGCGCTTCCGCTTGACGATACCGCATCTCGAGACGGAACTGCTGTTCGACGACCAGAAGATCACGACAACCGGTGTCGGCGTCAACCGCGAGTGGGAGACACCCCCGCTCGAACGGGGTCGCCCGTACCGAGTACGTCTTCACCGCCAAGTGGCGGCCGAACAACTACACGCTCGTCACCCGCAAGAAAACCGTTCAGTTCAAAGGCGGCGATGCGGTCGCCGTCGATCTGTCTGTGGCCGACCCGGCCGACCGCGCCGAAATCCGGTACGTGCCGACGCCGGATTTCATCGTTGCCGAGATGATCAGGGTGGCCGGTATCACACGCGACGATGTGGTCTACGAGCCGGGGTGCGGCGACGCCCGGATCACCATCGCGGCGGTCAAGGCGGGCGCGAAGCGTGGGGTCGGAATCGACCTGGACCTGGCGCGTGTGTCCGATTCGCGGAAGCGGGTCAGCGCGGCGGGACTCGACGGCCGGATCGAGATTCGTCGCGGTGATGCCCTGGACATCAAAGACTTGTCCGAAGCCACCGTCGTGTTCCTGTACATGGGTGAAGAGTTCGACATGCTGCTTCGTCCGATTCTCTTGAAGCAGTTGAAGGTGGGCGCCCGGGTCGTGTCGCATCGGTTCAGGATGGGCGACTGGATGCCTGATGAAACCATAACGGTCGCGGAACCGACCAGCGACGACGTGTCGCTGGTGCACCGCTGGACGGTCACGAAAGAGGTCAAGGAGCGGGCGGCGAAGCCATGACGGCGTGCGATGTCGGTGGAGGAGCCGCGTAAAGCTGGATCCATCCATCGAGCTGCGGCGAGCGCAAGACCTTTGCCGGAACGGAGGTGCCCCCGGGACGATTCCAGATCGAGACATGCAGGACCGAGCCGTCGACCAGGCGGTCATGTTCTTCGTCGTCCACGAATGGTTCGGGCGCGGCCGGATCCGGTTCCTGGACAAGCACCAGCCAGGCCGGGCTCCCTGTTGCGCGTGTTTGGTCTTGGGGCGTCGATGCCATTGCGGTCGCGGGGATCCCGACATAGCTGATGAATCTGCCCTCTCGAATCAGCCGCCACGCATAACTCGGACCCTTGAGCGCCGGGTTCGGCGCGAACGGTTCGATCCCCTCGGCGGCCAGCGTATCCACGAGCGGCCATTCACCGGTTGCCGACCGGATCGTCTCGGCTTCGAGAAGGCTGACCTGAAGCTCGCGAAACATCCGCTGCTCGTCGGACGGCCTGTCCTGGATCAAGCTTTGGTACGGCCAGAGATTGCGCCGGGTGGAGGCATCGTTCGAAAAGGCGAAGGGACTGATCGCGAGGTAGAGCCACGTGACGACGGCGATGGCCATGGCCGTGCGCACCACGGCGATCAGTTCGTGTGCTCGCGGAAGGCGGCGCGATCTCGACGCTGCGGATGGTCAAGGGGCGGCTTTCAGCAGCATCCAGCGCCGTGCAGCTGAGAACAGCGGACGCCGAGAGCTGATAGGTTCGAGTGTCTTCACGATTGGACCTGCCGTGGCTTGCCCCTGTTCAGGGAGCCGGCCGCAAGCGTCAGGAAGAAGATCGCGCTGACAGCCAGCACCACGGCGCCGCCGGTCGGCACCAGGAGCTGGGTCGACACGCCGAGGCCGCCGGCGCCGGCCAGGAACGCCACGACGACGCTCCATGCGAAGTAGCCTGCGCGTCCCGCGGGCGACGTTGCGCGCGGCGGCTGCCGGCACGAGGACGAGCGCTTCGACGAGCAGCGCGCCGATCACCTTCAGGCTGACGACAATCGACAAGCGTCAGCAGAACGGCGAAGAAGTAATCGAGGAAGGCCGAATCGGCGCCGGCGACTCGGGCGAGCGGCGGGCTGAGGCTGTCGAGCAGGAGGTTGTTGTACTGCCAGACGAGCACAATCGCCACCAGAGTGCCCACGGCGAGCAAGAGGAGCAGGTCGGCGTCGGTCACCGTGAGCAGGCTGCCGAACAGCACCGACTCGACCTGATGCACGTTGAACTGCCGCGTGAGCGACCACGAGCAGGCAGAGACCGAGTCCCAGCGTGAGCGCGTGGAACACGCCGATCAGCGTGTCGGGCGGCAGCGTGGCGTGCCGCTTCACGTACACCATCGCCAGCGTCGTGAGCAGGCAGAAGCCGAACATGCCGCCGTACGGCGCGTTGAGCGGCTCGCCGAGGAGCAGGCCGATGGCCACGCCCGTGAGCGCCGCCTGTCCGAGCGCCGCGCTGAAGAACGCCATCCGCCGCGTCACGACGAGATGGCTCAATCCGCCGAGGATCGGCGCGAGGACAAGCACGCAGAGGAAGCCGCGAATCAGGAATGGATACTGGAAGTCGCTCGGCAGCCAGCCTGCGCTGCGCGAGATCGCCGACCCAGTTGTAGAAAGCGGTCAATGGCGGACGCGCCCTTCGCCCGCCGCACGGGATCAGCGCGAGCACCCGGTCGAGGGCGAGCGTCTCGGCGGGCGGCCCTTCGGTGATGAGCGATCGATCGAGCACCGTCACCCGATCGGCGACACGACGCACCTGGTCGATGTCGTGCGACACCATCAGAACGGTGCGTCCCGCATCTCTCAGCGTGCGAAGGAGTTCCTCGAGCAGCCGCATCGCCGCCTTCGTCGAGGCCGCTGGCGGGCTCGTCGAGGATCAGCAGTTCGGGTATCGGGTCGAGCGCGTTGGCCAGCAGCACGCGGCGCAGCTCGCCGCCCGACAGCACTGCCAGCGGCCGCCGCTCGAGGCCGCGCAGACCCCGACCTCGTGCAGCAGCATCCGCGATGCGCGTCCGCGTGCTGGCGCTCACGCCGAAGCAGACCGGCCGCCGCTGGCGGGTCAGCGCCAGAAAATCCTCGACCGTCACCGGAAGGCTCGGATCGACGGCGAAGGTCTGCGGCACGTAGCCGATCCGGCCGTCGCGGCGCCAGTTGCGCGACGATGCGTCCGTCGAAGGCGATCTGGCCGAGCAGCGCGCTCGAGCAGCGTGGTCTTGCCGGCGCCGTTGGGACCGACGATCACATGGATGGTCCGCCATCCGACCGCGAGCGGAGACAGCCGCGAGCAGCTGCTCGCGGTTGCGCCGGATCGAGACCTCGACGAACTCGAGGAGCGGCGGCTCACCGGCCTCGTCCGCTCATGCTTCCGTGACCAGCGCCCGAATCATCGTCTCGACGTTGGTCTGCATCTCGCGCTCGAAGCGTTCCGGCGGTGAAGGGTCCGGACGCGATGTGGCTGATGATGTAGACCTTGACGCCGGCCTCGTCGCTGAGCACCTTGAGCAGCGGCGGCGGAAACGTCTCCTCGCTGAAGACGACCCGGATCTTCTCGCGCTGCAGCAGCCGCACCATGTCGCGCAGCTCGGCGGCCGACGGCGTGAGACCGTGCGCCGGCTGCACGACGCCGGCGACCTCGAGCCCGAACTCCTGGAGCAGGTAGCCGTACCCGTCGTGCACCGTGACCACGCGGGTGATCTTCGCTTCGGCCAGCTGCTGGCGGCGCTGCGACTTGATCACGCGCAGCCGCCTGCGCGTAGCTCGGCGGCGTTCTGCTGCAGCGCCGCGGCGTCCTGCGGACGCAGCGCCGCGAGCGCCTTCTGGATCGCGTAGGTCTGCTGAATCGCGTTCGTGAACGAGATGAACGTGTGCGAGTTGACGCCCGGTCCCGCGCGCCGATTTGATCTGCGGCGTCGCCTCGTTCGGGCGGATGATGACGATGCGCTTGTTGCCGGACGCCTTGATCATCGGCAAGATGAAGTCGTCGTGGCCGATGCCGTTGACGACGATGGCGTCGAGATCGATGAGCTTCTTGATGTCCTCGGGGCGCGGCTGGTAGTCGCCGGCGTCGATTTCGCCCGGAAGGATCGAACGGACTTCGTAGCCGGGCAGCGTGCCGACGACGTTCTTGGTCCAGGAGTAATACGGATGCAGCGTGACGCCGATCTTGAGAGGCCCCGTCGGCTGCGGCTGCATGGCGTCGGGCGGCGCCCCGGACGCCAGGATCCACATCATCGCGGTTGCGATGATCGTCAGCCTGGCAGCGTGCCTGCGTGCGTGAGTCACCTGCATCACCTCCCTGGCGGCACGGGACGGACCGGCGCCATCAATAGTTGAGTCCAGCCGGTCAATTCCGGCTGCAGCACGAATGCCCGCGACAGGCGTCCCCCGAATCGATGGGTCCAGACCGTGACGTGAAGAACCGTTCCGTCCGGCAGCCGATGGTGCACTTCGTCGTTCGGTGCGACGTCGAGCGGCGCGTTGGGGTCGGGCTCCTGAATTCTGAGGAGCCATGCTGCGGACGCGTCATCGTTCGACGGAAGCGCCAGGTAGTTGACGACGAAGCCTTCCTGCGCGCGGGACCACGCGTAAAGGGGCGAGGGCAAGGACTCGTCTCCGGCAGGGAAGGCGGCAGGCAGACCGCCGAGTGAGGCAGGATCGGGCCACCGCCCTGTCTGCGCGCGAACCACCTCGGCGTCGGAAACCCCCTGTTGAAGACGATCGAACATCAGTTGCTCGGGACCGACGAGATCCCGGACCAGCATCTGGTACGGCGTGAGGGAAGCACTCGCGGCATCACCGAGAGCCGACGACCGCAGCATGAGGTATCCGCCGACGATCGTCACGACCAGGCCGGCGAACGCAAGAATGGTGAACCGCTCGCGAGCGATTGGTCTTCCTCGGGCTGTTCCGGCAGAGGAAGGTGCGCCGAGATCGATCCGTCTGATGTTCACGGCAATCACGTCAGCCGAGGCGTCTGCGTCCTGGTGCGGGACAGCCTGTTCGCGGCCAGCAGGATCATGAGGCCGAGGGCGAGGATGAGGGCCGGCCAGTGTCCCAACGCGAAGCCGATGGCGCGGTTGGTCGCCGCAAGCCTGGTGCCTCCGAGTTGTTGATAGTTCTCCACGATGCCGTGCAAGCCCGTGTGAATCGGCAGCAACGAGAGCGCGACGGTGACCACGCCCTCGCGCACTCCCAGCCTGTACAACGACTGGACGACCGGCTGCACGATGAACAAGAGCCAGAGTGCGGCGATCTCGGTCGTTCCAATGAACGCCGCGAGGCCGATTGCCGGGTGCGAGCCGGCCAGGGGGAGTGCTTCACGGACGGCCATGCCGACGGCGGCGCCGTTCGCGAGCCCGAAGCATAGGCTGACAGCCCGCACCCATACGATTCGAGTCACCACGGTGTTTTGCAGCGCCGCGAGGACGAGCGCGACGGTTGCGATCAGCGCGAACAGCAGTTGAAAGAGGACGTCAGGAGGGTTGGGGACCGCGGTGATCGCGAGTGCCGATATCACGTGTCCAACCGCCAAGGCACCAAAGGCGCCGAGCGCCGTGCGGAGGGGGAGCCGAGGAATCGCCAGAACAAGAAGGAACAGCAGCAGCTCCCGGTCGTTGATCAGCCGCCTCAGGCCCGCCTTCGCGAACATGGGCATCGCTTCGCGCCCCAATGGTTCGAGGGTCACGCGGCGCGGCGGACCGATGATCGTGAACTGTCGCGAGCCGTCGTCGACCGGGAAGTACGTGGTCCGAGTCTGCACGAAGCCGGTCGGCGTTCGAAACCCATTGAAGCGAACCGACAGGCCGTCCGGCGCTGCGGAAGCGATCGCGTAATCCAGCCGCAGATCGACGAACGCGTCGTTCCAGTACACTTCGGCCGCCGGCGGCAGCGGCGGCCCCGCCAGATGTTGCAGAGCCGCCTCGTACGAATCAAAGGAGGAATCGCCGCCCGGGGAAACCACCCACCTGGCCGACGTCATCGGCAGTCGGGTAGTCCCGCTCATCACCTCGAGTTCCTTCGCCGCCTCCATTGCCACAGCCCGCAACGGGCCTTCATTTACGCGCTGCTCGGGGCCCCCGGGTCTCACAGTCGGAAGCCCGGCATCCGCCAGAATACTGGCCGGCAGACGCACAAGAACGGTGAGCACGGATCCCTGCACCTTCAAAAAGGTGTTCACCTCGACCGCCGTCTGGTGGGCAAGCAACGGGACGCCAACCGTCGCGATCATCGCCGCCAGACACGCGATCAGGGGTCGTCGCGAGGATACGTGGCCTGCCGAGCTGCATGGCATCACACAAACGCGGAAATCGGCAGGACATGACCCTCGCGACGGCGAAAGAGCCCACTCTGAACTGCTTCCGCTCGCCGGCCGCAAGACACGCTCATATATCACCATTATGGGCAATCGGGACCGATTTAGGGACCCTTGCCTTTGAACCTCGCCCGAAACATCATGGATCTGGACATCCCCCTGGCAGCGCGCTAAGATTTGCGCCACCCCAGTGGCGGAACTCCTAGATCGGCGTATCCGTCCCGCAGGCAAGGCTTGTTTGCATCGCAGACAGGAGGGGCAGCTTGAAGCAGAAGAAGAAGTTATACGGCCTCGTCGGGTTCCTCGGTACTCCTAGCGGCGCTGATGTTGGGACAAACGCTGCTGACGCGAGCGGCGGTTCAGACGGCCCAACGGTCCGCCCAGGCCCCGGTCTTCCAGGTAGACCCGATGTGGCCGAAACCCCTGCCGAACGCGTGGGTGATCGGATCGACCATCGGTGTCGCGGTCGATGCGCAGGATCATATCTGGATGCTTCATCGCCCCGCCACTCTGGAGAAGAACGAAATCAACTTGCAGCCGAACCCGCCGCTCGGCGAGTTCTGCTGCCGCATCGCGCCGCCGGTGCTCGAGTTCGACCAGGCCGGCAATCTCGTCTCATCATGGGGCGGCAAGGGCGTTGGCTACGACTGGCCCAACGGTGAGCACGCGATTTACGTCGATCACAAGGACAACGTCTGGGTTGGCAGCAATGCCAGGACTGACGGTCAGATCCTGAAGTTCACGCGGCAGGGCAAGTTCCTGCTGCAGATCGGTCACGCGAACATCAAGCCGAACAGCCAAAGCACCGTTGATCTGGGCGCACCGGCCAACATCGAAGTCGACCCGGCGACGAACGAGGTGTATGTCGCCGACGGATATGCGAACCACCGCGTCATCGTGTTCGACGCCGACACCGGCGCCTACAAGCGGATGTGGGGCGCATACGGCAACAAGCCCGATGACACGCCTCCCGGCCCGTATAACCCGGAGGTCGCCGGCCAGCAGTTCCGTAACCCGGTACACTGCTCGAATCTTTCCAAGGACAATCTCGTGTATGTGTGCGACCGCCAGGGCGATCGGATCCAGGTGTTCACGAAGGATGGAAAGTTCATCAAGGAAGGCTTTGTTGCGAGGAAGACGTTGGGTTCAGGCTCGGCCTGGGACATCGGCTTTTCGGCGGACCCGCAGCAGCGGTTCATCTACCTCGCCGACGGGATGAACGCTCGCGTCCACATTCTCGTGCGCGACACGCTGCAGGTCGTCGGACACATCGGGCAGGGCGGCCGCTATCCCGGCCAGTTCTACGGGACGCACAGCATCGCGGTCGACTCGAAGGGCAACATGTACACGGGCGAAACGTACGAAGGAAAGCGGCTGCAGCGATTCCTTTACAAGGGATTGGGGAACGCAACGACGTCCAACAACTAGTCCGAGGTCGTCAGCGCACAGGTCGATGGTGAGCGGCGAGCCGCCCGAGGCGATCGCCGCTCGCTCCAGCAGTTTCCTTCGCAGCGCCGTCCCACACGCACCAGAGCACTCATGGATAGGAAGCCCGCGCGTCCGGCGGGCTCTTTTTATGTCAGGTAACCACCTCCCGTAACCTCGGGCGCCGGGCGGTACATCCATTGACGAGCGCCGTGGATGTGGAGGAATCAGATGAAGAACGCGGTGACCGGAACACTCCTTGCGGCAGCACTCGCCTGCGCGGCGCATGCGCAGCAGCCGTTGACCGTGGAACTGGTGGACCCTGAGTCGTTACTGCTCGGCACGGTAACGCTGACTCAGGCGCCGGCCGGCGTGACGATCGCGCTTGAACTGACCGGCCTCATGCCGGGCGAGCACGCCCTGCACCTGCACGCGGTGCCGGAATGCAAAGGGTTCTCGTTATCGTCGGCGGGGGAGCACTTCAACCCGACGAACAAGAAGCACGGAGTGAAGAACCCGGAGGGCCCGCACGCAGGCGATTTGGGGAACTTTACCGTGGCGGCCAATGGCACCGCGAAGACGACGCTCACGGCGTCGGGCATCACGCTTGCCGCGGATGCCCCGAACTCCGTTTTCGCGAAGGGCGGCACCGCGCTCATCCTCCACGAAGGCCATGATGACCTGATGACCGACCCGGAAGGCGGCGCAGGTGCGCGCATCGGCGTGCGCGGCGATCAAGAAATAGAAATAACGAGCAGACACGCCCTTTCATGTCGCCCTTCGAACGGAGGGGCCGCGCTCCATCATGGACTTTTGGCCCAATCTGGGACCGACGCACTGTCTTGCAAAGGTGCTCGGCGCCCATCAGCTATGCCACCGGCACGCAGTAACGTATAATGACGGGTGGGTTGCTGTAACGAACAGGCCCGTTAGGACTTGCGCTCCACGAATGCTAAGCTCATCCACGAGGAAACATGGGCGTGACATATCGAGGCGGTTGGTTGTTGTGCCGTTGCTGGCGGCGGCCAGCCTCGGTGCGGCTGCCGCCGAAATGCCGCTGATCGAGGCGGTCAAGAAGGCGGACACAACCGCGGTGCGCGCCCAGTTGAAGCGGCGTGCGGACGTCAATGCGTGCCGAGCCCGACGGCTCGACGGCCTTGCATTGGGCGGCGCGGAAGAACGATCTCGACACGGCGAACCTGCTGCTGCGCGCCGGCGCCAACGTCAAGGCGGCGAATCGGTTCGGCGTCACCCCACTGACGCTGGCAGCGACCACCGGCTCGGCCGCGATGATCGAGCTGCTGATCAAGGCCGGCGCCGACCCCAATTCGACCTCGGCCGAGGGAGAACCGGTGCTCATGACGGCGGCGCTCACCGGTAGAGTGGACGTGCTGCAGGCGCTGCTGGCCCACGGCGCGAAGGTCAACGCCAAGGAAAGCTGGAAGGAACAGACCGCGCTGATGTGGGCCGCCTCGGAGGGTCACACGGCAGCCGTTCGGGCGCTGATCAAGGCCGGGGCCGACATCAACGCGCGCGAAAAGGCACAGTTCACGCCGCTGCTCTTCGCCGTTCGCGAGGGTCACATCGACGTCGTCCAGGCGCTGCTCGAAGCCGGGGCCAATCCGGGAGATCAGATCCGGAAGCCCTTCGCGAGCCGTTACGGCCCCGTGGGAAACGAAACCGTCTCGACCTCCGCGCTTGCACTGGCGGTGCTCAACGCGCACTACGAACTCGCCGCAGTGCTCCTGGAGAAGGGCGCTGATCCGAACGTGCCCGACGCGCGCGGCTCGGTTCTCCACGCGCTGACATGGATGCGGCGGCCTGGCCTGCCCGATAACCGCGACTACGGCGCCCCGAACCCCACCGGGAACCTGGACTCGCTCGACCTCGCCAAGCTGCTGCTGGCGAAGGGCGCGAAGCCGAACACGCGGATCGCATGGAAGGAAATGCGGTTCGACCGCGACGATGGAGAAGCCTTGGAGCCGCCCGATATCGTCGTCGGCCGGAATTACCTGAGCTATGTGGGCGCGACGCCCTTCTACCTGGCGGCGAGAAACGGTGATGTCGCGCTGATGCGTCTGCTCGCAGCCAACGGCGCCGACCCGCTGATCGGGACCGTTCAGAACGTGACGCCGCTCATGGCGGCTTCCGGTCTTGGCTCGTGGGAAGGGGAAAGCCCCGGGCCCTTGAGCGGCACGACCGAGGCCGAGCGGCTCGAAGCCGTGAAGCTGGCGTACGAGCTCGGTGGCGATGTCAATGCGGTCACCGACTTCGGAGATATCCCGATCGTGGGCGACGGCGTCGAGTTGCTCAGGCGGTATCCCGACAATCTGGAGGAGTTCCCGGAAACCGCGCTTGGCGACATGCGCTGGGGCGGGAGCACGGCGCTCCACGGCGCCGTCACGGCTTCCTCACAGCATTCGATCATTCGTTTCCTTCTCGAGAAGGGCGCCAAGCTCGATGCGAGGAACAAGCTCGGATGGACCCCGCTGATGATGGCGGAGGGGATGGTCTGCGGCTCGCTGCAGAAGACCTGGCCTGAGACGGCGGAGCTGGTGCGGAAGTTGATGCGCGAGCGCAATCTGGACCCGGATCAATACGACCAGCGCGCGGCCGCGGCCGCGCGGACGGCGGTGCGGCGACCGCAATAGCACTGGTCGCGGCACGCGGAGGTCGGGCTGCGGGCGCCCGGTTCGAGAGGTTGAGGAGTCGATTATCCATATGGTTGTCGGAGGCAGGATGAAACGGTTATTTCCACTGATCGCGGGTTGGGTTGCGATCACTGTGTCGGGCTCTGCGCAGGGCGTGGCCCCGCGTCAGCAGGCGGCGGCGACTGCGCCGGCTGCAGTTGCCCCGCAGGACGTCCCCGCGCGCGCGGTGTTCGACAAGTACTGTGTGACCTGTCACAACCAGAAATTGAAGACCGCCGGCCTGATGCTCGATACGCTCGACGTCACCAAGGTCGGTGAGGGTGCGGCGACGTGGGAGAAGGTCGTCCGGAGGATTCGCAGCGGCTCGATGCCGCCCGCCGGGATGCCGCGACCCGATCAGGCTGTCTACGACTCGCTCGGTACGTGGCTGGAGACCGAGCTGGATCGCGCGGCTGCCGCCGCTCCCAATCCCGGCAAGGTCCCGGCATTCCAGAGGCTCACGCGAACCGAATATCAGAACGCCATCCGCGATTTGCTGGCGCTCGACGACCTGCCCAAGAGCATGGAGATTTCGTTGCTGCTGCCGGCAGACAATTCGAGCAGCGGCTTCGACAACCTCCGCGAATTGCTCTTCGTTTCGGAAACGCAGCTCGAGCAGTACCTGTCGGCCGCTCGCAAGATCAGCCGGCTTGCCGTCGGCGATCCGGCGATGCCGCCGATTCTCGATACCTACCGGGTGTCGCCCTATCTCCCGCAGGACGGGCATATCGAGGGGACGCCATTCGGCGCTCGTGGCGGCGCCGTCATCCGCACAACGCTTCCATTGGACGGCGAGTACGGCATCGAAGTGGAGCTCGCCGGCGCCACGCTCGGGGACCAGTTCGAGGCGAGCGTGGATGGTCAGCGCGTGCACCTGTTCACGGTTGTCGAACCGCCTCCGTCAACTGAGCTACCGCCGCCGCCGCAAGAGAAACCCGGGCAGGCCGGAACAACGTTGAAAGACATCGGCTCGCACAAGTTCATGCGGGATCAAATCGCCGCCCGGCGCGCGGCGATGAACAAGGGGTTCGAAGCGCGCATCCCGATGAAGGCCGGTCAGAGAGATATCGTGGTCACGTTCCTCAAGCACACCTCCGCGCGCGGCGCCGAGGTGGTGCGACGGGCGCAGCGGGGCAGGGGCGGGCAGCCGGCCATCTCGAGCATCACCCTCAGGGGGCCGTTCACGGTTACTGGTCCCGGCGAAACAGCCAGCCGTAAGCGGGTCTTCGTCTGCCGTCCCTCCGGCACAGCGGACGAAACGCGCTGTGCGCGGCAGATCATCTCGACGCTGGCGCGAAGGGCCTATCGCAGGCCGTTGACCGACGTCGACGTGCAGGAACTGCTGCCCTTTTATGCCGCGGGCCGGGCAGAAGGGGGATTCGATACGGGGATTCAGTGGGCGCTCGAACGCGTCCTCGTCAGCCCCGAGTTCCTCTTCCGCGTCGAGGCGGACAGGAACACAGGGCCCAATTCGACCTACCGCGTCAGCGACCTCGAACTGGCCTCGCGTTTGTCGATGTTTCTCTGGAGCAGTATTCCAGACGACGAGCTGCTGGCCGTGGCGGAGCAGGGCAAGCTGAAGGATCGCGCCGTCCTCGACCGCCAAGTGCGTCGAATGCTCGCGGATCCGCGTGCGGAGTCGCTGGTCACCAACTTCGCCGCCCAGTGGCTGTTCCTCCGCGATCTGGAGCACAAGAACCCGAATTCTCGATTTTTCCGGGACTTCGACAAAGGGCTTCAGCAGGACTTCGAGCGTGAGACCGATCTGTTCGTCGACAGCGTCTTGCGGGAAGACCGAAGCGTGATCGACCTGCTGAACGCCAACTACACGTTTGTCAACGAGCGCCTCGCCAAGCATTATGGGATACCCGGTGTGTACGGCAGCGAATTCCGCCGTGTCACCCTCAGTGACGACAGTCCCCGCCGTGGGCTGCTTGGCAAGGGCAGCATTCTCACCCTGACCTCCTACGCCACGAGGACGTCCCCCGTGCTGCGTGGCAAGTACATCCTCGACAACCTTCTGGGCACGCCGCCGCCCCCGCCGCCGCCGAACATCCCCGCGCTGGCCGAGAAGGCGGACGACGGCAAGGCCCTGTCGATGCGCGAGGCGATGGCTCGCCATCGCGCCAATCCGGTGTGCGCAAGCTGCCATGCGCGGATGGACCCGCTGGGCTTCGCCATGGAGAACTTCGACGCCGTGGGGCAGTGGCGGACCCGCGCCGAGAGCGGAGAGGCGCTCGATGTGTCGGCCGTCTTCCAGGATGGCACGAAGTTCGACGGCATCGCCGGCCTCCGCGAGCAACTCGCCCGGCGTCCGGAGCAGTTCGTGATCGGCCTGACGGACAAGCTGCTCACCTACGCCATCGGCCGCAAGGCCGCTTACTACGATGCGCCGGCGATTCGCGCCATCGTGCGCGAGGCCGCCCGCAGCGACTACCGCTTCTCCACGCTCGTGCTGGGCGTGATCAACAGTGTCCCGTTTCAGATGCGCGCCGGTTCACAGGCTCAGTTGTCGGCCGAGGCGCGTCCGTGAAGCCTCGCCCGGTCGTGCGTCGGATTGGGTAGATGGTTATTAATAGCGTCGGGATGGCAGATAGTTGATTATTATTGGGTTCGGATTGGTAGATAGTTAATAGGAGATAGACGGTCATGATCATCACGAAGATGGCACTGCCCCGGCGAACGTTCCTCCGGGGAATGGGCGTCACGCTGGCCCTGCCTCTGCTCGATGCTATGGTTCCGGCGCTGACCGCGATGAGCCAGACCGCGGCGAAACCGACGCGCCGTCTGGGCTGCTATTACCATCCGAACGGCTTCATCGCGCAGGAGTGGGTGCCGTCGGCTGAGGGTGCCGGATACCAGCTGTCGCCGAGCCTGAAAGCGCTCGCACCCGTCCAGGACCGGGTCCTGGTACTCAGCGGCCTCGACCACCGCGAAGCCAACTCGAAGGGCGACGGCAACGACGATCATCCGCGAGCCACTGCCGTCTGGTTGAGCGGCGTCCACGCCTGGTCCGCGAACGACCGCGTCGACGGCAAGGCCGAGCTCGGCGTGACGATCGACCAGATCGCCGCGAAAGAGCTCGGCAAGGACGCGCCGCTGCTCTCGCTCGAGATTTCGCTCGAGTCGCCGACTCAGGGAGCCTGCGACAGCGGCGACTGCTTCTACTCGAATACGATTTCGTGGCGGACGCCGACGACACCGCTGCCGATGGAAACGCATCCGCGCGTGATCTTCGAGCGGCTCTTCGGCGATGGCGGCAGCCCGGAACAGCGGGTGCGCCAGACGCGTAAGACGCGGAGCATCCTGGATTCGGTCACGCAGGAGGTGGCGCGGCTCGAGCAGCGGCTGGGAGCCAGCGACCGCGGCAAGCTGGGCGAGTATGTCCAGGCCGTGCGCGACATCGAGCAGCGGATCACCAGCATCGAGAAACGTGGCGATGAAACGGCGGCCGAGCTGCCGGAGCGTCCCATGGAGAACCCCGAATTCTGGGACGACCGTGCCAAGCTGCTGTTCGATCTCCAGGTGCTGGCGTTCCAATCCGACGTCACGAGGGTCGTCACGATGCTCATGGGCCGCGAGTTGAGCGGACAGACCTTCCCGCAAATCGGCGTGCCCGAGCAGCACCACACGCTCTCGCATCACATGAACAACCCGAACCTGATGGCGAGAAAGGCAAAGATCGACGCACACTACATCGCGCAGTTCGGATATTTCCTGGAGAAGCTGGGCGCCACGCCGGATGGCGACGGGTCGCTGCTGGACCACTCACTCCTGCTATACGGCGGCGGCCACGGCAACCCCAACCTGCACGAGCACACGAACCTCCCGTGCCTGCTCGCTGGGGGAGGCGCCGGGACGGTCAAGAGCGGCCGCCATGTGCACTACGCGCCGCAGACGCCGATGGCGAACCTGCTCCTGAGCGTCCTGGACAGGTTGGGGATCCCGACACCCGAGAAGGTCGGCGACAGCACGGGACACCTGTCAGACCTATAGAGACTCTCCTTACAAGTCTGAAGTCTGAAGTCTGAAACTTGATCAGATTTCAGACTTCAGATTCTGGTTTAGACTTCAGGTTTCAGATTTCACACTTCGGTCAGCCCGAGCCGGGTTGATCTTTCCGAAATCCCAGAGCCACCTCTATAATCCAATCCGTCCTTCAGTTCACGTTGCTGAGGGTTGGCCGGGCTTTTCGTAAGGAGGGCTGGAATGGGATATGTCGCGCGGGTGACGGGCACGCTGGGGGCGATCGTAGCGGCGATCGCTTTGTGCGGGGGCCGGGCGTACAGTCAAGCCAGTGTCGCGCCGGCCAGTGTCCCGCCGAACCCGTACCGAACCATCGACGAGTTTTTCAAGCTTCCCGCGGGGAGGACGATGGGGGCGGCAGCGGGGATCGACGTCGATCGCGACGGCAGCAGTCTCTGGGTGTTCGAGCGATGTGGCGCACCCAATCGGCTGTCGACACCCGGCCGTGAAGAAGGCACGTGCGTGGGGTCGAATCTCGATCCGATTCTCAAATTTGATTCATCGGGCCGGGTCACGAAAAGTTTCGGCGCCGGAAAGTTCGTGTATCCGCACGGAATTCATCTCGACAAGGATGGAAATGTCTGGGTGACCGATGCGCTTGCCTCGCCACCGGCGCGCGGTGTCGCATCACCCGCTCCGTCGGCGGCGCCGATGGGCCAGCAGGTGTTCAAGTTCAGCCCGGACGGAAAAGTCCTGATGACGCTCGGCAAGGCCGGGGTGGCCGGCAACGGTCCCGATACGTTCAACATGCCGTCGGACGTACTGGTCGCGCCGAACGGCGATATTTTCGTCGCGGATGGCCACGGTGGGAACTCGAACGCCCGCATCGTGAAGTTCACGCAGGACGGAAAATTCATCAAAGCATGGGGCAAGAAAGGGGCGGCGCATGGGGAGTTCGACGCCCCGCACAGCCTGGCCATGGATTCAAAGGGCCGCCTGTTCGTGGCGGACCGATCGAACAATCGGATCCAGATCTTCAGTCAGGAGGGCGCCTTCCTCGAAGAATGGAAGCAGTTCGGCCGGCCGAGCGGCGTATATATCGACAAGAACGACATGCTCTATTCCTCCGATTCACTCTCGACCGAGAAGAACAACCCGGGGGGCAAGAGGGGCATCAGAATCGGAAGCGTCAAGGACGGCAGGGTCACCGGCTTCATCCCGGAGCCGTATCCGGACGGGATTGGAGAGGGAATCGTGACCGACGCGAAAGGGAACCTCTATTCCGCGCTGACCACCGGCCAGGCGTTGGTGAAGTACGCGAAGCAATAAGAGGGCGAGCTGCTCAGTTCGTGATGGCCGCGACGATTCTCCTGAATCCTTCAGCCGACTGTGCGCTCCACCGCCACACCACGACCAGATCGCGCGCGGGATCGATGTGGATGATATTGCCGCCCTGACCACGCGCTTCGAACGAGTTGGTCGGCGAGCCTGGCCATTGTTTGCCCGTGGTATTGAGCCACCACAAGAAGCCGTAATCCGGACCGTGAGCGCTCGGCGTCGTCGCCGCTTTCACGTATGCCGGAGGAATAATCTGACGATCGCGCCACGCCCCGCCGCGTAGCCACAGCAGACCGAACCGGGCCATGTCGTGGCTGCTGATCCAGACCCCGCCGCCCCACCTCGTCCCGCCGCTCACAGACGCCATGCGCTTACCATCGACCTCGACATACGCATTCGTGTACGGCACCCACTTCCACGTCGTGGAGGCGCCGATGGGAGTCATGACCTCGTCGCGGAAGACGTCAGGAACCGGTTTCTTGAACAGCCGCAGCAATGAGAGCGCGAAGCGGTTGATGCGAACATCGTTGTATTCGTAGCGGCTGCCGGGGGCCTCGATCGCGCGCGGCTTCATTTCGCCCCGGCCGAAGGCTTCTGCGCCCACGAAAGTGGAGGGCTTTCCCCAGAGCTCACCTTCCCACTCCGATTCCTGCTGGAGGTGGTTTCGCCACGTGACGAGGCGATTATGCGAAGAATCGTAGCCGCCGTCCTTGATCACGTTTGCCACAGGATCATCCAGGCTGGGGATCAGACCGCGTTGCAGCGCGATCGCGGCAACCGTCGAGAGCATGCTCTTGGCGACGCTGTAGGTCGGATCGGGGCGCATCGTGTCGCCGAACTCACCGACGATATATCCGTGCCGGATGATCAGCCCGTTGGTTGCTGCCCGTTCGGTCGGGATCGACGCAAGGAGCTTTCCATTCACGATTTCCTGGTCGGAAAAATCTCGAGCGGGCGAAGCGGTCTCGTGGGACTTCATGAACTCGATCGCGTCGTTCAGCTTGGCCGCGTCCATCCCGGCTTCGGCGGGCGTCTTATGGGCCCAGTTGCCTGGAGGCGGGTAGTACGGCGCTTCGGCAGCCGGCAGCGCGACGACGATCAGGCACAGCACAAATCCAACAAGGCTTCTTCGCATCTCCAACTCCTTCTCGTGGTTGCCGGGCTTTGTGCCTCCTGGCGCTCGCCGGGTACAAAGTCTACATCACGGTTGAAGGGTCGAGGAATCCGGCGGGCTCGAAATGGTAGAGTGGGGCAAATTGCCTGCGCACCTGGCGCAAATTCTTTCTCAGGAAACCAGACCTTTGGGCTTTTCGTGTTTTCGTGTTTTCGTGGCTAAATAGACGAGCGGGGAGGCTTCCCGGCTCGAAGGTGTGAAGAACGGCTACACTCAGGCGATTGTTGAACAAGTGAGGGGACGACTATGAAGAAGGCGATGTTTCTATTGTTTCTATTTTCGTGTGCGGTGCTGCTGGTCCTGGCCGTCGAGACAGGGGTGGCGCAGGGGCAGGGCGGTGGTCCCGGCGCGGCCCCGGCCGCGGCTGCCAAGCACCCAAACGGCACGTTGACTCCCAAGCCGCTCGATCCGGGCCGGCCGTGGGGATGGGCGGTCAAGGCGTTCATGGACGATCCGAACCGGAAGCTGTACAACACGGCCAAGGCGAAGCTCCTGAGCGGTAAGCAGGTCTACGGCCACAGCATCACCCGGTTCGACCCCAAGGCCTACTGCGAGCAGGCGCCGCACTACGATTACACCTGGTTCGAGATGCAGCACAGCACGCTGTGGTTTGCCGACATCGAGAAGATGATCCAGGCCTGCCCCCGGGCGGGCGCGACGCCGATGCTGCGGATACCGGAGGCGACGGAAGGCATCATCCAGCACGCTGTGGATCTCGGCGTGCTCGGCATCATCGTCCCGTCGGTGGACGATGCGGCCGAAGCGCTGACCGCGGCGAAATTTGCCAGGTTCCCGCCGGCCGGCCGACGTAACGTCTCGAACAGCGGCCCGACGGTTGGTCTGTGGACCCCGGTCGTCCCGCCAGGTTCGACCTTCCGCCAGTCGATGAACGACAACATGCTGGTGGTTCTCATGATCGAGACCATTGAAGGCGTGAACAACGCCCTTGAGATCGCCGCGCAGCCGGGCGTCGACGTTGTGATTCAGGGAAACAGCGACCTCGCGTCGTTCTCCGGGTTCGTCGCCTCCGACGATCGGTATCAGGATCTGCTGACGCGTATTCGAGATGCGGTCTATCAGGCCGGCAAGTACTGGGGCAACGCGGCGTTCAGCTACGGGAACGGCAACCGCCTCAGCCCTGATTCACGCTGGCATCAGAACGGACCATCGAATGACGGCTGGGTGAATCCCAACCGTGGCAAGGCTGCCGAATAGCTGTAAGAGAGAAGGGGGGCCGCGGAGGGAACGCCATGCCGTTCTCTCCGTCAGGGTCCCCTCGCTATCCGCCTCTCGCTGAACTCCCGGAGAGCAGCTCGATCGAGATCGAGCTGACGGTGCTGACACGGAAGCGGTTCGGGGGTGCACGCCCGCTCCTTACGTAGATTGGGCGGTGATCGGCGAGAAGGCTGCGAGAAATATTCTCATTCTTCAGCCCCGACGACTGGATCCTCCAGTCGCGTCCTGTCCGGCCACGGCTCCAGGAATCCAAACACGAACCAGCCGAGACCAACCAGGGCGACCATCACGGTCGTCCACCGCATGACGCTGCTCAGGAGGGCGACGTCAAGCCACGAAAACTGAACCAGCCCCGCGCCAGTCTCCGCGGTCCGGTGCCAGCTCGGGTGAATGGCCAGCGCCGACAGGATGATGCCTCCGACTCGCTCGCGCACTCCGATCCGGAACAAGAGATCGAGCCCGACGACGAGGACGATGAGCATGATCAGCTGCCCGACGATGACCCCGGCATTGAACGACAGGACGGCGGTAAGCAGATGCGCCCCAGCGAACTGGAGACCGTTCCGCAGCACGAACGAGAAACCGAAGCCCTGCAGCAGTCCGAAGCTGAAGGCGGTCACGCGGCGATCGAGCCGCCAGCCGCTGATGTTCTCGAAGGCGAGGTAAATGATGGACAGGGCGAGAAGGACCTCGATGAGTGGTGGAAACCACGGCCCAGCCGGCGCGAGGTCGTATGCGGACCCGATGAGCACGATGGAATAACCGACGATGAACGAGGCAACAACGGGGGTGAGCGCGGCCAGCCGCCGGACTGGAATCACCAGGCACAGGAGGAAGAGCAGCTGGTTGGCTCCTGCCATGACGTGAAGCAGGCCCGATTCGAGGAACCGCCGGGCGACCTGCGGCCGGCTCGGATCGAGCGCGATCAAGCCGGGATCGCCCCCAAGCGCGAAGGGATGAGAGGTGCCGGCGGCTGACAGAAAGAGCAGCGTCATCCGGACACCCAAACCCAACCTCCAGAAGGTGGGACGGATGAAGAAATCTGACTGGGGCGACTGGATGGGGTATCCAACCAGACATCGAGCAGCCCCTGATCCCAGGTACAGCTCCGTATTGGTCGGGAGTGGGGCGCCTCGAATGTGTGTCAGGGCGTCTTCGTAGGATCGGAAGGATGGGTCGGATGGCAGAGAGACTCGGACGGCGGCGATCCGCTCGTTCGTGAGCCGCGAGCCTTCCTCGTAGAATTCGAGGCTGCTCGCAATCCAGCCGGTCGCGCCTTCGCGCAACGGGCCCTCGGTGCGCGTCAGATCGAGGTACCCGGGTCCCCGCTTGGGGATGTCCACATCCAAGATGGCTCTGAGCGGAACGCGCACCAGGACGTTGAGCCGCTGTCCTTCGGGCTTGACAAAGACCTGGACCCGGACGTCGGTGGGGACGTCGTGAGCGGCCGCGTCGAGTGCGGCCGCATCCCGACCAACACCGTCGGCAAGGACAATCAGCGAGAAGATGTCGCGGCTCATTCGAACTAGAAGCTCAGGTTGAAACCCAGCTTTACCAGACGAGCCAGCAGCACGAGCGTGGGCCTCTGCCAGGTCGTGCCATCCGTCCCATAGACGTTCTGCTGCTGAAGGACGGGGTTGGCGTTGAAGATATTGAACAGGTCGAAGTTGGCCTGCAGGCGCATGCGCCCCATTGGAAGCACCTTGGAGACCCGCATGTCCACTTGATTCACTCGAGGCCCGAACAGCGATCCGGGCGCAACAATCTCCACGTCCTTTGTGGTGTTGGCATTGCCACCGGCGAAGAGCCGGCCCAGCGTCGTCTGGCTCGCGCGCACCTGGTAGGTCGCCGTGATTTGCGGCCCCGGGGAGTTCTGGAGCGTGCCGGCGAGAATGATTTCCCAGGGCAGCGTGAACGAGGCGATCATCTTCGCTTGCGTTTGAAACGGCGCATTGGTCTGGCAGAGATGCGGCGTCGTCCCGGGGTGCGCGGGATACGGCCGGGCGTTCTCCAGGCCCGAGGTATAAGCAGGGGATGTTCCCTCGGGCGAGTCAACGGCAAAGCACCGATCGATCCGCTCGCGCCCGGTGCTGAATCCGCCTCTCAGGACCGTGCCCGCGCCAAGACGGGTGTTCACGGAGAAATCGACGCCGTCGTACACATCCTCGTACTCTGCCGAACTTGTCGGCCAGCGTCCGATTGGTGAATTCCGGACCAAGCTTCTCGGGTTTGATGTCGCCGAATCCGCAGAGCTGCTGGCCTCCGCCCCCGGGGAGCCGCGGGTCCACCGGGGTCGTCAAGCAGTAGGTGTCGAAGTCTTGCGGCCCGATCAGGGTGTTGTCGTCCACGTGGAAGTTACCGTACGAGCGGCGATAGTAGCCGGCATCGATGCCAATGCGACTGGTCAGCTGGTGCTGGACGGTCACCGCCATTTCGGTGTTGTAGGGCCGTACGTGCCAGCCGGCGACGGCGTCGGGGTCGTAGGCTCGAGGTAAGTCGCCAAGGACCCCGAAGTTGAGGTTTTGGAGCACACGACATTCGCCGTTCGCCGCGGGCTGCGAGAAAATCACACTCGGGGATGAAATTCCCGTTGAGGTCGTTCCACGCCCGGTTGGCGCTGTTCGACGCCGCGGTCTGAGGATTCAGGAAATTGGCCTCGCCTGTGTAGTTGCCGCCGCCGACATACCGGCTCCACGCGAACTTCAGCGCCGTCCGGCCGTCGCCAAACAGGTCGTAGGCCGCCGCCGAGCCGCGGTCCGAGGTCCTTCCAATTCGGCACGTCCTCTACCGCCGCATAGGTCCGCTCGGGGAGGAACCGGCCGGCCGGCTGCGTGACGGCCGGCACGCTGGAATTCTTGTAGTCGAACCGTAGACCGAGGTTGAGCGTCAGCCGACCCCGGGTCCATTGATCGTTGGCATAGATTCCGAGCATGTGATTCAGATTCCTGGTACCGACGAGCGGTGAGACCATGCAGCGTGATCCGGTTCGGGACGCCATTCTGGAACCGCAGCGTCATGTCGCGGGGATACAACGTCGTGAGGTCTTGGCTCCCCATCTCGTCCGTCATGCCCGACCTTGAGCGCATGGGAGCCTGTCACGTACGACACCGACCCCTTGAAGCTGTGAAACGCGTTCCGCGCTGGGCCGATCGGGCCGATCGTGCCCGGGTAGTTGTACCAGTTCCCCGTGCTCGCCTCGAGGATGGGCCAGAAGGCGTTGGCTCCGGTGACCGGCGTGCCCTCCCGCTCGTGCACGTCAACGCGCTCCAGGAAGTACGAATAGCCGCCTTCAATCAGTACCCGGGGGGTGAGCGGCGAGCTATACAGCACCTGCGAGTAGATGTTGCCGTTGCCGAGACTGTCGCGCTGGCTCCGAGCCTCGGGCATCAGATTGAGCACCTCGCTCGCGAACCCTTCACGCGGCTGTTGCTGGTAATAAAACTGGAACTTGTTCTTCGCCGTGGCCTGCCACGTCGGTCGCACGGCGACGTTCTTGATCCGCTCGACCCAGACCTGCTGCCGGCTCAAGTCGGGCGTATAGAGGAAATCGGTGGTGTCCTTGTCCCAGAAGATGCCGGCCAGCTTGTTGTCGGTGCCCCAATAGCGGAAGCGTCCCGAAGTACCAGAGCCGATTGCGCGAGGATGGGCCCGCCGACCGACGGATTGTAGTCGTAGCTCTTGATCGAGCTTGTTGACCTCTCCCACGCCGCGCGCGCGCAACTCATCGTCGGCATTGTCGCTCTGCATGGCGCCGTTGGCATAGCTGACGAACATGTTGCCGAAGAACTGGTTGGCGCCCTCCTTGCCCACGAGGTTCAAGGCGACGCCGCCCTCGCGATACTCGGCCGAGATGCTGGACGTCTCGAGCGTGAACTCCTCCACCTGGCCGACATCGAGGCGGATGATCGAGGCGTTCGCCCGCGAGCCGTTGCTGTGCGGCATTCCGTTGACGAACCACATCCCCTCGTTGTCGCGGCTCCCGTGAATCACGAAGCTGTTGCCCTCGCCGGCGAGGCCCCCGACGTCCTGGAACCTCTGCCCGCCCTCCGGCGATGGTGATGCCCGGAATGAGCTGGGCGAAGCCGGTCGTCGTCCTCCCGGTCGGAATCGCCTGGATGGCCTCGTCGGTAAGAATGGAGGTCTGGGTGATGGTCCGCGTGTCGACGATTGGCGCGGCCGAGGTGACCACGACCGTCTCTGCGAGCGCGCCGACCGCCATGTCGGCATTCACATTCGCGGTGAACCCGGTCGTCAACACGATGCCGTCACGCCGGACGGTGCTGAACCCGGGCAGAACAAACGTGACGGTGTACGTGCCGGGTCGCAGCGCAACGATGCTGTACTGGCCCTGTGAATCCGACACGACCGTGCGGACTTTCTCGATCAGCGCGGGACTGGACGCTTCAACGGTGACACCGGGCAGGACCGCGCCCGAGGTGTCCTTCACGACTCCGGCGATACCTTGGGCGAACATCACGGTCGGCGTCCAGAAGAGGATTCCCCAAGCGAAGACACCAACGACTGCCAGGCGTTTCGGCAACATCACAGTCTTCTCCTTCCCGGTCCATTTTGGAATTGACCGCGCTCTCGTACCTCACATCGCTGGCACCGCCGGTGCTGCTCGCACCGTCCTGGGCGCCACCTTGCACGGCGGACTTTCGAAGCGCTTCAGGCCGCGTCCACACGAATAGTTGTTTCGAGTTGATTCGCGTCCAGGGACGCCGTTCCCCGCGCTATGATAAGGCACCTGGCAAGCCCCTGACGGAGCCCTCCGCGGCAGGACCTGCTGCGCCATCGACGGTAGCGGTGGTGGAATTCGGCATGGGGGCGGTTTCGATGGGGTCGAGCAGTTTGCTGACGGGAGTGGCCATGAGGATCACGCCGTGCGTGCTGGTTGCCGTCGCCGCGCTTGGCATTGCGCTCATGGAAACCGGCCGCGAGCCGCTTCGCGCCCAGATGGCCGGAGGCGGCGGCCCTGATCGGACAGGTCACGTCCGCTGAGGAAGGCGCGATGGAAGGCGTGCTCGTGAGCGCCAAGAGAGCCGGTTCCACGATCACGACCACTGTCGTGACCGACGCGCAAGGCCGCTATCGCTTTCCTCGAACGCGGCTCGAACCCGGCGAATACACGCTGCGCATCCGTGCAACCGGGTACGATCTGGCGGGTCCGAGCTCCGCAGTGGTCACCGCCGGGCAAAGTGCCTCCGCGGACCTCACGCTCAAGAAGACGACCGACCTGGCCGCCCAGCTCACCAACGCGGAATGGATCATGAGCTTCCCGGGAACCGACCAGCAGAAGCTGACGGTGCATGGCTGTGCGCATTGCCACACGCTGGAACGGGTCGTCCGCTCACGCTACGACGCCGAAAAGTGGTTGGCAGTGGTGCAGCGGATGGGGCAGTACACGACGCAGTCGTTTCCCTTGAAGATCCAGAAGCAGTTTGGCGGCCAGCGCCAGGGCATGCGGTCCTCAGACCGCGGAGGGGCAGACGCAGTTGGCCGCGAACCGGCGCCGGCTCGCCGATTACCTGGCGTCGGTGAATCTCAGCTCGGGGCCGCAGTGGTCGTACGAGCTGAAGACGTTCCCGCGTCCGAAGGGGAAGGCGACGCAGGTGATCTACACCGAATACGACCTGCCCGCAGCGAACCCACCAGCCGCACGATGTGGTCGTCGACTCGGAAGGCTTCGCCTGGTATGCCTCGTTCGGCGACGCCGTGCTGGGGAAGATCGATCCGAAGAGCGGCAAGGTCACACTGTACGACGTGCCGGTTCCGAATCCGCAGACAGTCATCGGCACCAATGATCTGGAATTCGATGAGGACGGAAACCTCTGGCTGGCGACGATGTTTCAGGCCGCCCTCATCCGGTTCGACCGCAAGACCGAGAAGTTCACGGTCTTCAACTCGTACCCGCCCCCGCCTGAGGGACTTCACCGGGAGTTCACGTTCACGAGCCCGCAGCACAGCAAAGTGGACGGCAAGGTCTGGGCGAACGATTCGGCGACCTGGACCCAGTGGCGCCTGGACATCGCCACCGGCACATGGGAAGTCTTCGAGCTCTTCCCGGTTCCTCGGACGAATACGTACCAGATTTTTTCTGACGCTCAGAACAACCTGTACGTGAACAACATGGGCCGCGGGCACATCGGGCGCATCGACGCGAAGACGGGCAAGGCCCAGTTGTGGCAGACGCCGACGCCAAATTCGGGCCCCAGGCGCGGTGTGCTCGACGACAAAGGACGCCTCTGGTATGCAGGGAACCGCGGCAACGTCGTCGGGATGTTCGACACCAGGACGGAGCAGTTCAAGGAATGGGTGCCGCCGAACCCGCGTTACTTCCCGTACTCGGTTGCCATCGATAAGAACGACCATCTCTGGGCCACGACCGAGTTTGCCGACAGCACGCTGCGGCTCGATACGAGAACCGGCGAGTTCATCGAGTATCCGATGCCCAGGTTCACCAATGGGCGGCGCACCTGGGTGGACGACCGGACGACGCCGGTCGCATTCTGGGTAGGCGGAAACCACTCCGCCTCTGTCGTGAAAGTCGAAGCGCTCGATACCCCGCCAGCGCCGCCGTCCGCGTCGCGCTGAACGATTCCCAACCGACCCGAGGCGCTTTGCGACGGCGCCATCCAGATCGAGTCGCCGGACGGCGCGTTCAATCGGCCTGCGTGACGATAAGGCGAGACTTGTGCCGCGAACCCTGGCCGGTGGTGGCCGATCCGAGGCGGCTCAGCCCGTCAATTCGACATTGATGGCCACTCGTCGGTCGGCGAGCGCCTTCAGAATCTTCGCCGTGCTCTCTTGGATCGACTCATGGTCGGTGCATACCGTCACCTCGGGCCCGAGGGGCGGCTCGTAGGGATCCGAGATACCGGTGAAGTGCTTGACCTGTCCGGCAAGCGCCCGTCGATACAGGCCCTTGACGTCTCGGTCGATGAGCGTGCTCAGCGGGGCGCTGACAAACACTTCCACGAACTCAATGCCCTCGGCGCGGGCCATCGCCCGGACCTCGTCCCGCGTCGATGCGTACGGCGAGATTGCAGCCGCGATGACAATGATGCCGTGGCGCGCCAGGAGCCGCGCAATGAAGCCGATGCGGCGGACGTTCGTCTCGCGATCCTGTCGCGAAAACCCGAGTTCTCTCGAGAGATGCGCTCGAATTTCGTCGCCGTCGAGGACTTCCACGGCATGGCCCTGGGTTAGCGCGTCGCGAACAGCGGCGGCCAGCGTGCTTTTACCCGCCCCCGAAAGGCCAGTCAACCAAACAATGATGCCGCCGGACGCTCGTCTCATATGGCTTCGTCCTGATCAGCGTGCTCATCGATGGACGGCTTGCTGGAACTCACGCCTCGGCCTTTCAACTCGAGCGGGCTGTGGCTATTACCCTTTGAGTTTGAGCGAGAGGGCCGATCCTCCGCGACATACGGCGGTCCCGCCGTCTGTGCACGGCGCTCGAAGGTGGCGAGCCCCGGGGCGGCAGTGAAGAACGACGCCGTGGCTCACCTCGTTCAGGAGGCCATCATATCGCAGCATGATGGCGAAACTGAACGGCGCCGCGTCTCTTGTGAAGCGGCCCGGCCCGGTGGGCTTCAAGTCGCCTTTTGGATGATGCAGGCGCAGGCAGGCAGCGAGGCCAGGAAAGGTGGGATCATCCACGCATTCATGGCTCCAATCGTTCAGTCGAGTGTCAGCTGAAGCCAAATCGTCTTAGAGCTTCTCGAGATCCTGTTTCACTTCCTCATCAGTCTTCAGCTCGTTCTTGATCCCGAAGGTGCTGAACGATCCGACGATACTGCGGGCAATTTGCCGATCCATGTTGTTCATGACGACACCGTCCAGCGTGACATGTCCGCGTTCGACGATGATGTGGATCGAGGGGTTCGCCCCGAGGCCATAGTTCGACAGCGCCGAGTTCGAGTAGATCGCCCGCGCGATCCTGGCGCGCAGCTGACTGTCGAACGTCGAGACCGGCAGCACCTCGAGTTTGTTGACGACCTGAGTGACGCCGTTTACCTTTGCGACGCGTTTCTCGATGTCGCTCGCCTTGTAGGGCATGGTGACCTTGCCGCTGAGCGTCACGACGCCGTCAGCCACGGATGCGTGGACCGAATCGAAAATCGTGAAGAACGAGTAGCGCTGTACGGCCTTCGACACATCGTTGAAGACCGTCAGGTTGTTGGGATCCGCGGCCCACGCTGGCGCGGCCAGCCCAAGAGTAAGAAGCGCAGAGAGAACAAGTCGTGACATCGCCATCCTCCTCGGTCGTTCTTGCGGGAGCGTCCGTCTGTGGTGAGGACGGTCCCGAAGGCGTTCGACTGTGAACAGGGCAAATGGGGTGCCATCCGTCACCGCGTGAAATGCGCCTGTTTTAGGGGCGATTGCCATGTGCCACGAAGCAGGTCCGCGAGTGGGGACGTCTCTACGTCCTCTCTCGCTTACTGAAGACAGGTGGGCGGCGGTTACTTGAGCCGTACAAGTGGGAATCGACGAGGGGTCTCGGGTTGTTACCGACCCGATCGCGCCCGGCCAAGAACTCGTGCTTGGTCTCCTGCCCGGCAGACAGGGTTGTTCTGAGCTGGAGCGCGTCCATGCGCGAGACGATGACGGGCCGGCCGAGTTGGTGCAAAATACGTGCGGCAAACTGGATGTTCGGCGTTTCGACCGTGCCTGTTCGGCATAGGCGAACATCCAACACGCGTTACACGAGACGACCGCCGGGGTGCGATCGTGAGCGGCCGCTGGTGGGCGCCGAAGCGTTGGGCTGTAAAGCCCTCGATATGCAGTTGCGTCCCCGCGATGCCAAGCCCCTCTCGAGCTTCAGTGGCGCGAAAGGGGAAGAAGTCTTGGCGTCCATCGCTCTAGAGATTGCCTCTCTCGCGCAGGAACTCCAGGAAGGGCCAAAGGCAACAGACGCAATGAGCAGCCCAACAGGAGGGCTGCACCCGACGACCGCGAACATCTCGTGCGGGAAGACAGGAACCTCACGGAGACTCCTCGACGTCAATCGCGTCGGACTTGAGCACGTCGATCGACACAGACTTGATCAAGACGTGGAGGCGCATGCCGACCACGATGCCCAGAGTGGCGACGGCGTCTCGAGTGACCTCGGCGAGAAGCAAGACTCTGCCCACCGCGATCTGCACCATCACATGGTCGATCGCCGGGTCGGTGTGTATCGCTGAAACGGCGCCGGACAACACGTTGTGCAGGCTGAGGCCCTCCGGTTCGCGCGTCGCCAGAATGACTTCCCGTGCGGGTATCCGCAGGCGGACCTTGGTGCCGATCGATACCGATGGGTCGGAGGCCAACAGGGTGCCGCCGTCAAACACGAGTTCGACGAGTCCACGCGCCGGATAGGTCCGCGCGACGACGGCGTCGACGAGACTGCCCAGTCCGACAGCCTCCCGCAGCCACGTCAAGTCTGGGCGACTCATCAGGCTGGGCAGAGCACCACAGGCGACTCCGCGGCCCTGTTCGAGGATCAACAGATGTGTCGCGAGCCGGACCACATCGTCGAAATCGTGCGTGACGAGGATCAATGGCATGTCGAGTGTCCGGCGCAACCCGTCGATCTCGTCCTGGAGACGTCGGCGCACCGTGCGATCAAGGGCTGCAAACGGTTCGTCGAGAAGCAAGACGGCCGGCTCACGCGCCAAGGCCCTGGCGAGCGCCACTCGTTGGCGCTCCCCGCCGGACAACTCGTGAGGTCGCCGCGTGACCTGGCCGGACAGACGCACCAGGTGCAGAAGCTCTTCAGCCCGACTGCGGCGTTCGGCGCGCGGGCGGTGTCCGAGCGCCGTGATCACGTTGCCTGCGGCGGTCAGATGTGGAAAGAGCGCGTATTCCTGGAAGACGAACCCCACCGCGCGGCGATGCGGCGGCGCGAAGGTTCCCGCAGCCGTGTCCATCCATGTCTCGGCACCCGATCGGACGGACGCGGTCGCGGGTCGATAGAGTCCAGCGATCGTGCGCAGGATAGTCGTCTTACCGCTGCCGGACGGTCCGAAGATGGCCAGCACGTCGCCCGGATCGCACGCGAACTCGACATCGAGAAGGATCGGACCCGGCTGACGAAGGGTTACCGACAGGCGCCGGTCAGCCACGGCGAGGACTCACGCGACGCGACAACGCCGTGGTCGCCATGAGCGTGGCCACCGCGATCGCCAGGAGCGTCGCCGCCATCACGCCCGCGCTGCGATCGTCGAAGGCCTGCATGCGGTCGTAGATCGCCACGCTCAGGGTGCGCGTCTCGCCGGGCAGGTTGCCGCCCACCATCAGCACGACGCCGAATTCGCCGAGGGTGTGTGCAAACGTGAGGATCGCCGCGGTCAGGATGCTGGGCCAGGCGAGCGGGAGCTCGATCCGCAGGAACCGCTGCCACGGCGTCAGTCCACAGCACGCGGCGGCATCCCGCACATCGGTCGGAATGGCTTCGAAGCCGCGCTGGATTGGCTGGACGACGAACGGAATGTTCGCGATGGCGGATGCCAGCAGCAGCCCTTCGAACGAGAAGGGTAGGGACCGTCCGACGAGGGCCTGAAAGGCTTCACCAAGGGGCGAGCGAGCGCCAAAGGTGACGAGGAGATAGAAACCGAGCACCGTGGGCGGCAACACGAGCGGCACCGTGACCAGTGCCTCGACCAGCAGTTTGCCGCGGAAGTGGCGCACCGCCAGCAGGCGCCCGAACCAGACGCCGAGCGGAAGGAGGATCGCGAGGGTGCCCGCGCCGAGCCATAGCGAGACCCGGAGGGCCGTCCAATCCATGGACGGCTATTCTGGCACCGTAAAGCCCTGTTTTCTGAAAATCGCGCGCCTGGTCTCGCCCCCGAGATAGGCGTCGACTCTCGGTGTACGATTCAGGCCGACTTCGACAAGAAAGGAGTCGGATGGCACTCCTCACAGTGAGAGTGGCGGCCGAGCGTCTCGGAGTTGGGTACTCGACGCTCAAGCGATGGGTCCACACAGGGCGCGTGCGGACGACACGGACGGAGGGCGGCCACCATCGCGTCTCTGAGGCCGAGATCGATCGGCTGACGGCCCGGCAGCAGCCGGACGGCCGACCGCGGGTGCGGACAGCCGATCCTGACGAGTCCCTCGGCGGCCTGAGCGCGCGCAATCGTCTCCTCGGGTTCATCGACGAGGTGCGCATCGATGGTCTGCTCGCGCAGGTACGCTTGCGGGTGGGCGATCAGTCGCTCACAGCGGTTATCACCGCCGACGCCGTGCGTGCACTGAAACTGCGGCGGGGCGACGACGCGATGGCGATCATCAAGTCGACGGAGGTCATGATTGCCACGCCAGCCGGTTCGGAGAGGAGGAACGCGAAACGGCGCTCGAGCAGGTAGCGATTCGTTCAGGCAGCGGTTGGCCAGACGAACACCCGTCTCTCGGCGCCTCGATGGCACGGAGCCGGTCCCACGCGGGACGAGGTTCCCAGCCGCCCATGACGGCCGGGGGCAGCGATGCGGATCGCGATTTCGATGATCTCGACTTATAGCGGACCTTTGTGCCAGGGGCCCGTGATCGCGAACGTGATGCCAGACGGCCGTCCGGCGATCAAAGTTGTGGAGATATGTTGGCAACGGGGAGTTCGTTGTAAAAACGATCAATCAATCCGGGGGGATAACTGGCGGTGAGGCAGGGATTCGAACCCTGGATACAGGTTTTAGCCCGTATAACGGTTTAGCAAACCGCCGCCTTCAGCCTCTCGGCCACCTCACCGTATTGAAATTGCTAATGATTTTGCGGGTTACGCTTGGCTCGACCGGTCACGGAGGCCGTACTGTGCCCAAAACTGTGCCCTAACCGGTTCGACGCCTCCCGCAGGTCTCCGTCGCTCACGACATTATAGCGATCGAAGACGCTACGCGTCTTGTGGCCGCTCAGTTTCATCGCGACGCGTTCGGGGATCCCGGCGCGGACCATGTCCCGGATGGCGTAGTGTCTCATTGCTCGGCCGAGGGTCTTTAGGCCCTGAGATCCGGCAGTGGTATAGACTTTCCCGCCGTGCTCAACGCGACGTCCCTCCGCTGGCTCTTGGCAGCGCTGGTCGGCTGGCTCGACCAGCGGCAGCAGCAAGCCGTGGCCTACCTGATCGAAGAAAATCGCATCCTCCGCGGGCACGTGCGCGGCCGGCTGCGCCTCACCGATGAGGAGCGCCGGCGGTTGGCGAGGCACGGCCACCGGCTGGGCCGTCGTCGCCTCGGTGAGATCGCGACGATTGTGACGCCCGACACGATTCTGCGCTGGCATCGGCAACTGATCGCGCGCAAATGGACGTGCGCCAAGCGACGCGGCGGTCGGCCCGGCGTGCTGGTGGAGATTCGGCGTCTGGTGCTGCGGATGGCCGAGGAGAATCCCACATGGGGCTACACTCGGATCCGCGGCGCACTGAAGAACGTGGGCCATGAGGTCAGCCGGTCGACGATCGCCCGGATCCTGAAAGCGGCGGGCGTGCCACCGGTACCCGAACGCCCGACATCGTGGCAGGTTTTCTTGCGGGCGCATTGGGGTGCACTCCGCGGTGCGGACTTCTTCACGACGGAAGTGTGGACGTGGCGGGGCTTGGTGACCTACTACACGGTGTTCGTCATCGACCTGGCCTCGCGCCGCGTACGGATCCTCGGCTCGACACCATTTCCCAATGATCTGTTCATGCGCCAAATCGTGCGCACGATGACCGCCGATGACGGGCTGCTGGTCGAGCGGCGCCTACTGATCTGTGACCGAGACTCGAAATGGAGCGCGCCGGTGCGTGCCCGGCTGGCCGAGGCCGGGATCCGGGTGGTGCAGACGCCGTTTCAGGCACCGAACGCCAACGCGTACGCCGAACGCTTCGTGCGCTCCATCAAACACGAGTGTCTGAACCGGGTCATCCCGTTCGGCGACCGTCATCTCCGCCGGATGATGGCGGAGTACGTCGAGCATTACCACCGAGAGCGGAATCACCAAGGTCTGGCCAACAAGTTGATCGACGCTGTTGCCACAGGGTCAGGCAATTTCGGCCGCATTCGGCGACGCCAGCGGCTCGGCGGGTTGCTCAGTTATTACTCTCGCGCTGCGTAGTGCGGCGAGCAGGTCAACGCGACGGCTCGGCTCACGAATGAGACACTACGGGGTCGGCAAGAACAGCGATCAGCCCCGTCAGTAAACAGACACTGGCCCGAACTCTCGAGCACGCAGGCTGAGCCGGAAACGTGACCATGAATCTCACTCTGTGCGAGTGGAACGAGTCGGGTCGGCAATTGCGACTGGCCCAGATATGTGATCAGCCAACGATTCGCGGTTGTTCGTTTCGCAACGGGAAGATTGGTGACTGGCTCACAGACTTGCGGAGACCGCTCCCAGCGGAGATGCCGAGGCGCTGCATCTTGGAGATAAGCGTCGTTCTGGACAGCCCCAGCCTCGCTGCCGCCCCGTTCCAGCCGCCGAGCACCCAATTCGTTGCCTGCAAGGTCGCTACGATGTGGTCGCGTTCGACTTGCGCGAGCGTGCGCGACGACGCGGCTGCGCGGTCGACGCGGCGCTCCGGCTCCGACAATCGCAACGTCGGACCTGTCGCCGCCACGACAGCACGCTCGATGACGTTCTGAAGTTCACGAACGTTACCTGGCCACGAACAGTGCTTCAACGTGGCGATCACCTCGTCCGGGACTTCCTCAACCCTCTTGCCATGACGCTCGGCAAACTGTCGGACAAAGTGTGCGACCAGGAGCGGAATGTCGTCGGTGCGCTCGCGAAGCGGCGGGACCCGGACGGGGAAGACGTTCAAGCGATAGAAGAGATCAGCGCGGAAGGCACGTTGTTGAACCATCTCTTCGAGGTCCTGGTTGGTCGCTGCGATCACTCGCACGTCCACCGACGTCAGGCGACCGCCGCTGCCCAGCCGTGTTCCGTCATATCCATCAGGAACCGAGGCATGTCTCGGTGCCGGGAACGAGGGACACGTTGTTGCTGACCCAGATCGAGCTGCCGTCCTTGCGTCGGTACTGCTTCTCAATCTGAAACTGCGTACACCTTCCTTCGAGCAGCTCGGCGACGAACTGCCAATTGGGTTCGCGGTAGTCCTCGTGGGTCAGCTCCAGGAACGTGAGGGTGCCGATGTCCTCCCCGGTGTAACCCAGCATGTTCTGAAAGGCGGAGTTGGTAGCCAGAAAGCGGCCGCTCAGGTCGGTGAGGGCGACACCAATGGCCGAATTCTCGAAGACTGCCCGCCACCGCTCCTCGCTCTTGCGCAGGGCTTCTTCGGCAAGACTTCGCTCGGTGGTCCCGTGCCCATGGGCCGATCCGCCTGCGTCCTCCGTAGCGTCTCTTCCGTCTGTTTGCGCTCGGTGATGTCTTCGGAGAGCGCCATCGCAAGCCTGGGGGAAATGGCAGCGTCCATTGCTCATGAAGTCAATCAGCCGCTGGCCGCGGTCGTCGCCAACCCCAGGCCCATCCCCTCCGGCTTCGTGGTGACGAACGGTTCAAATGCCGCAACGGCATCGTCGAGGCCGATCCCGTTGTCGGAGATCTGGATGGCGGCCCGCTGGCCCTCGGCACGCGTCGATCGCACCGACAACTGCTTCACGCGGCCGCTGACCGGTTCCAGCGCTTCGAGCGCGTTGAGCATGAGATTCAGTAGCAGTTGTTGCAACTGAACCCGATCGGCGAAGACGGGCGGGAGATCGGGGGCCAGCACCACATCGAGGGACACGTGCTTACGCGCCGGGTAGCTGTCGAGCAGGCGAAGCACCTCCCCAATGACCTCGTCGAGATCGAGCCGCACTCTCTCAATGGCCGTCCGCTTGAACAGGGCGCGCACTCGTCGAACGACCTCGCCGGCGTCCTTGCCGTCCTTGACAATCCGTTCTGCGGCCTCTGCGGCCTTGGGAAGGTTCGGCGGCGACGCGGACAGCCAACGCAGGCAGGCGTGTCCGTTGGCGACGACCGCGGCCAGCGGCTGATTGACTTCATGAGCAATGGACGCTGTCATTTCCCCCAGGCTTGCGACCCGTGCCACATGGGCCAACTCCGCCTGCGTCCTCCGCAGCGTCTCTTCCGTTTGTTTGCGCTCGGTGATGTCTTCGGAGAGCGCCATCAGGAACCGAGGCATGCTCTCGGTGCCGGGAACGAGGGAGACGTTGTTGCTGACCCAGATCGAGCTGCCGTCCTTGCGTCGGTACTGCTTCTCAATCTGAAACTGCGTTCGCCTTCCTTCGAGCAGCTCGGTGACGAGCTGCCAATTGGGTTCGCGGTAGTCCTCGTGGGTCAGCTCCAGGAACGTGAGGGTGCCGATTTCCTCCCCGGTGTAACCCAGCATGTTCTGAAAGGCGGAGTTGGTAGCCAGAAAGCGGCCGCTCAGGTCGGTGAGGGCGACACCAATGGCCGAATTCTCGAAGACTGCCCGCCACCGCTCCTCGCTCTTGCGCAGGGCTTCTTCGGCAAGACTTCGCTCGGTGGCCGCCAGCCAGTGTTCCGTCATATCCATGGATGCGCCGATGAACTCGACGAGATCGCCGGCAGGGTTGATCACGGGGTGGCCCGTGGCGTACTGATACCGGATGCTGCCGTCCTGGAGGACGATTCGGTAGCCGGCCTGATACTCCGTCTTCTCATGCACGCATCGCTCGAACTCCGCGTGAACGCGCGCACGGTCTTCCGGGTGAATCCTGTTAAACCAGAATGGTGGCCGCGAGATGTCCTCGCCAGGCTGAACGGCATAAGCACGCTGAATCTCCGGCGAGCTCTCGACACGGTCCGCTGCCAGGTCGTACCGCCAGCCTCCAGAACGGCTGAGTCGCTGCACCTCCAGCAGAAAGGTCTCGCTGCGCCGCAACGCATCCTCGGCTGTCTTTCTCTCGTGGATGTCGGTCCCCACGGTGTACCACCGAGCGGCGCCGTCGTAGTCATCACTCACCAGGACGGATCGCATCTGGCACCATCGATAGGCGCCGTCCGTGCGCTGAAGCCGCAGCTCGCATTCCAGCGGCTGGCCGGTCGTGAACGAGCGCTGCTGTGCACCGATCAGGGTGGGCAGATCGTCCGGATGGACATTACGGAGCGGCGACTCCTTCGTTTCGGCCATGTCGTCGCCGCGGTATTCCAGGGCGGCCCGGCTTAAATGTTCGAGCTCACCAGACCGGCTGTGGATCGCAATCAGGGCTGGAATGTTGTCGACGATCGCATGGAACTGCCGTCCGCTCGATCGCAGCAGACTGTCGATGTCGATGTTCGTCACGCACCATCCGGCCGGTCCGCCCGAGGCGTCATGAAGCGGCGCTGCGCAGAAGAGGAACCGACGATACTGGCCGTCGAAGCGTCGCAGTCGCACGTCGATTTCACCTGACGCACCCGAGGCGAGCACGGTTTGCCAGTAATCAGTCAGACGGTCAACGTCGTCGTGATGGACGGCAGTCGTCCATCCTCCGCCGCCCGCTTCTTCAGCTGAAAGGCCGGTGTACTCCAGCCATCGCTGACTGAGGTACACCGCCGCGCCATCGGGAGCGGCGAGCCAGACCAACGTCGGCATCGCGTCGAGAACCGCGCGGAGTTGATCGTCGCCCGGATACGGCCTATCGCTCACCACGTGGCGATCATGCCAGTTTCCGGCGTGGTTGCAGCCTAAAGGATCATTCAGACGTACTCGAGTTCTTCGACAGTGCCCGTGTCGATCTCGACTCCGGCACGACCACCCACACTCGCTGACGCCTCGTTTCTCTAAGTAAATCGCCACGCGCATGTTTGGCTCGCGCTGTGCTCCCGTCGATGGCCGACGCTTCGGATCGAAAGGAGAGGGCGCGATGAACTGGTTCACGACGAAGGACGGTACGCGGATCTACTTCAAGGACTGGGGCACCGGCCAGCCGGTCGTCTTCAGCCATGGTTGGCCCTTGAGTTCCGATGCGTGGGAGGACCAGATGCTGTTCCTCGCCTCGCGTGGCTTCCGTTGCATCGCGCACGATCGCCGGGGCCACGGACGGTCAAGCCAGCCGTGGACCGGCAACGACATGGATACCTACGCGGACGATCTGGCCGCGCTCGTCCAAGCGCTCGATCTGAAAGACGCGATCCACGTCGGGCACTCCACGGGCGGAGGCGAGGTGGTGCGGTACATCGCCCGGCACGGGACAACGAGGGTGTCGAAGGTCGTCCTAATCGGCGCGATCACGCCGCTGATGCTGCAGACGCCGGCCAATCCCGGGGGCCTGCCGCTGAAGGTGTTCGACGACATCCGTGCAGGCGTCCTGAAGGACCGCTCACAGTTCTTCAAGGACTTGAGCGTGCCGTTCTTCGGCGCCAACCGCGCCGGTGCGACGGTGTCCCAGGGCGTCCGCGACACGTTCTGGCTTCTCGGGATGCAGGCCGGTCTGAAGCCCGTATATGACTGCATCAAGGTCTTCTCGGAGACCGATCTGACCGAAGACCTCCAGAAGATCGACGTCCCGACGCTGATTGTCCACGGCGACGACGATCAGATCGTGCCGATCGCCGCGTCGGCGCTCCTGTCCGCGAAGATCGTCAGCCAGGCGACGCTGAAGATCTACGAAGGCGCGGGGCACGGACTCCCGGCCACCCTCAAGGATCGCCTCAATACCGACCTGCTGGAGTTCTGTCGCGCGGGTGCGGCGGTCGCCGCGTGAGGGTGCCATGACGATGCGAGCGCTCGATACTAACGCACTTCTCAACGTTGCCGATCCTGTCGTTCGTCGACAGACTCGCCCGCGCGCCGACACGCGAACGGAGGCGCTCCCCGGCCTGCTCTCCAGGCAGCGCGCGGCCTTTCTTCGGGACGAGCCCCGCTCGCTCGCCGAGCGCCGGGCCAATCTAAGGAAGCTTCGCGCGGCCGTCCTGGCACGACGGGCGGATTTGGAAGCGGCACTCGATGCGGACTTCGGGCACCGCTCGCGGCACGAGACCGCCATCATGGAAATGCTCGCACTGACGTGGGGCATCGACTACCTGCGCAGAAACCTCCGGCGCTTCATGCGGCCCGAGCGCCGTGGCGTCTCGCTGCCGATGCGCTTCGCCCGCGCGTCCGTCGAGTATCAGCCGCTCGGCGTCGTGGGCATCGTGGCGCCGTGGAACTACCCGATGTCGCTTGCGTTGATGCCGCTCGCCACCGCCCTCGCCGCGGGCAACCGCGCCATGATCAAGCCCTCGGAGCTCACGCCGGCAACGAGCGACGCCCTCGCGTCGTTGGTTGCCGAGACGTTCTCCGAGGACGAGGCCACGGTCGTCACCGGCGATGCCTCCGTTGGCGCCGCCTTCGCGGCCCTGCCGTTCGATCACCTCTTCTTCACGGGCAGTACCGCGATCGGCCGCGCGGTGATGCGTGCCGCTGCCGACCATCTGGTGCCGGTGACGCTCGAACTCGGCGGCAAGTCGCCGGCGCTGGTCGATCGCGGGCAACCGCTCGTGCGGGTCGCAGCCGACATCGCGTACGGCAAGCTGGCGAATGCCGGCCAGACGTGCGTTGCGCCGGACTACCTGCTGTTACCGGAGAGTGACGTCAATGGGTTCGTCGAGGCATGGGGAAAAGCAGTAACGGCGCTCTATCCGAAGGGGCCGGCGAGCGAGGACTACAGCTCGATCGTGAACGTCCGCCACTATGACCGTCTGCGCGGGCTCCTCGACGACGCGCGAGCCAAGGGCGCACGCGTCGTCGAAACCGGACCGTCACCTGAGCACGCGAAGCGTCGCGACCACACACTCCCGCCGACTCTAGTCCTCAACGTGCATGACGACATGCGGATCATGCAGGAGGAGATCTTCGGGCCCTTGCTACCCATCGTCCCCTATCGCGATCTCACCGAGGCGATTGCCTTTGTGAACGAGCGCCCACGGCCATTGGCGTTGTATTACTTCGGATCATCAGCGACGAATCGCACGCGGGTGCTGAAGCACACGACGTCTGGCGGGGTCACCGTCAACGGCACGCTGATGCACTACGTCCAGGACGATCTCCCCTTCGGCGGCGTCGGGGCAAGCGGCTTTGGTGCGTACCACGGCATTGAGGGGTTTCGCGCGTTCAGTCACCAGAAGGGGGTGTTCGACGTGGGGCGATGGAATGGCGGCGCCCTGCTGCGGCCTCCTTTCGGCAGACTCACCAACATCATCCTGAACTGGATGCTTCGGTAGGAGGCTTGTATGAGCTCATTCGTTCTCGTACACGGTGCGTGGCACGGAAGCTGGTGCTGGAAGCGTGTTCGAACAGGATTGCAGGCCCGAGGGCATGAGGTGTTCACGCCGACGTTGACCGGGGTGGCGGATCGGTCCCATCTCCTCTCTCGCGTGGTCAATCTGGAAACCCACATTCAGGACGTGGTGAATCTGATCCGGTGGGAGGAACTGACGGACATCGTGCTGTGCGGCCACTCGTACGGCGGTTGTGTCATCAGCGGCGTCGCGGACCGGATGCCAGAGCACATCCGCGCGCTGGTGTATCTGGATGCCTTCGTGCTCGAGGACGGCGAGAATCAGATGCAGCACCTGACAGAAATGCAGTCTCATCAATTTCGAGAAAGCGTGAAGAACCTCGGGGAGGGCTGGAAGGTGCCGCCGATTCCTGCGGCCGTATTCAACGTGAACATCGCCGACCGCGAATGGGTGGATCGGCAATGCACTATGCAACCGATAGGAACGATGGAACAGCCCCTCAGCCTTACCGGAGGCATCCAGAAAATCAAGAACGTCACGTTCATCCTTGCTACCGGCTATACCCCGGGTTCGCCGTTTCCGCCGTTCTACGAGAAAGCGGAGGCGAAAGGCTGGCAGACACGAACGGTGCCATGCGGCCACGATGTCATGCTGGATCTCCCGGAGGAACTCACAACACTGCTCATAGAAGCACGCTCAAGTTTTCGACAGGGCGCGGGCCGACCTCGGCGCCAGCTCAGCGACTCCCAGTCGCGAACGCCTCCAGTCCCTAAGCAAAGCGTCAGCGCATCGCTGGCCCGTGCCGTGCTCCGTCGAGGGTCAACGCTTCGGTCGAAAGGAGACAATGCGATGAGCAGGTTTACGACGAGGGACGACTCGACGATCAGCACGGCGCCCCGGCCACCAATCGAGGTTCGCAACGAGACAGTGATCCGCGCTTCGGTCGAACGCGTGTGGGATCTGTTGACCGACGTCGAACGCTGGCCGTCGTGGTATCGGGCCTGCCGGTGGGTCCGTGTCGAATCACCTGGTACTGCGGCCCAACCGCTCGTCTTCCGGTGGAAGGCACACCCGGTCGAACTGCGCAGCGCTGTTGTGATGAGCGATCGACCGCATTCTTTCGACATCACCGCGGACGCTGTGGGGCTTCACGCCGAGCGCACCTTCACGCTCCGCCCCACGCGCGACGGCTTGAGCACCGTCGTGGTCAGCCATGAAACCCAAGTCGGGCTGCTCCCGTGGCTGGGCCGGGCATTCCTTGCGCCGCGGCTGCATGCGGCCAACCAGGCGATGTTCGACGACTTGATTCGAGCCGCCAGCCACTAGCCATTGCATGAAGTGGATGCTTCCGTTGGGAAAACACCATGTTGAGAAAGCTATTGCTATTTGTTCCCCTCCTCGCCGTAGTCAACTGCTTCCCCTATGTCTACCACGTGCGGGACCGTGTTCTGGTAGGCGGCGTTGAGGTTGATGCGACGCTGGAAATCGCAAGGATTGAGCTCGAGGAAGGTGGCTTTGACGCCCCTCTTACCCTCTGGGCAATAAGAGATCAGATTGTCACGGCAGACAGCGCAAGGACGATTTCCGAGCTCTATTTCGGGTACATCGACAAAATTGCCGCAGAAAAGGACAGGACCGCCGCAGACTTCGGTGTCTGGCACTTGGCGTGGGCAATCTCAAATGTGTACAGGAACGGCGATGGCACCATCAAGGCCGAACTGGAAGGTGCTTACATCGACGCCCGGAAGCGCCCGGAACAATTGATGAAATTCAAGGACATCGCCTCTGAACATATCAACGGCAACAAGGTCTATATGGGTGATTTTCATACAGTAGCCCGGGCTTACGCCCATTCTCACATCGTGGTACCGGGGAACAAGAACTACCTACAATCTCTGGATGAATACAAAAAGAAGAAAGATAGGAAGTCATGACGGAGGCGGGAACTCCTGCGCCGCTGCGGAGCGAGGTCACTTCCTTTGGATCTGTAGGAGCGCGAATCGGTCGACGCGATCCGAGAGCGGTCTCGCTGCTTCACAATCGAGGTTCGGAGAGTCGGCTCTCGAGGTCACGGCGGATCGTGTCGTGCTGCGAACCCTCGCGCGCGTAGCGACCCGGAGGCCGGCCCATATGCCGACTGAAGGCGGTGCTGAAGGTGCTCGCCGAGCCGTAACCGACGCGTTCGGCGACTTCGCCGACCGAGAGATCCTGTCGACGGAGCAAATCCTTCGCGACCGCCATCCGCCAGGCGAGCAGATATTCCATCGGTGGCAGGCCCACGGTGCGGGTGAAGCGTTCGAAGAACGCCGAGCGCGACAGCGCAGCCGTCCTCGCGAGCTGGGCCACCGTCCACGATCGTGCGAGCTGACCGTGCATCTGGCGGATCGCGGGCGCGAGTCGCGCGTCGGCCAACCCGCGCAGCAGCCCAGGAGGCGCGTCCTCGCCTGGCGTCGCCCTCAGCGCTTCGATGAGCAACACTTCCACGAGGCGGGTGAGCACGAGGTCGCGGCCCGGCCTTCGCTCGCTCGCTTCCTCGCTGACGAAGCGCACGAGGACGGAGAGCCGTTCGACGCCGCGCACGTGGACCACAGAGGGCAGCAGCGACACCAGCAACGTCGATATCCGGCGAGTCGAAGACACACCAGCCGCCGAGCCACCGCACGTCGGGGCGCCCACCGCGCGTCCCATGGCGCGTTTCACCAAGCACCTTTGACGTCACGTGCGGGTCGAAGTGCTTGAGTCTTCCTGGCTCGAGGCTCGACATGGTGAAACCCGGCGTTGCTGGCAGGAGCACGAAATCGCCGCCTTCCAAAGTCAGGGGGCGGTGGCCATCGACGGCCAATCGGCAGCTGCCTTCGAGCACGGCGCAGAAGCTCGGCTGGCCGAAGGCCGAGTAGCGAAAGCCCCAGCGACCCGCCCCGCTGACACGCCTTGAGAACACCGCCCGCGGCTGAAGCAGGCGCGATGACTTCCGACAGCGGATCGGTCATGTTTGGACGCTCACAAATGAAATGTGGACGCTGCGTGGTAGAGAGTCCTGCTCGTCACGGCCATAGTAGTCGGCGACAAGGTTATGCGCCACCAGCAGGTGAACCTCAGAGAAAGGAGTCGACTATGAACACCGTGCTCATTACTGGTTGCTCTTCCGGCTATGGCCTCGAGACCGCGCGCCACTTTCACGCGCAGGGCTGGAACGTGATCGCCACCATGCGAACGCCGCGCGAAGACATTCTGCCCCGGTCGGAGCGACTACGCATCGTGCCACTCGACGTGACGAAGCCGGAAAGCATCGCCGCCGCAATCGAGATGTCCGGGCCCGTCGACGTGCTCGTCAACAACGCCGGCATCGGCGTCGTCGGCGTCTTTGAAGCCACCCCGATGGCGACGGTGCGCGAGGTGTTCGAGACCAACACCTTCGGTGTGATGGCAATGACGCAAGCAATGCTGCCGCAGTTTCGCGCGCGGCGGTCGGGTGTGGTGGTGAACGTGACCTCGAGCGTGACGCTAGCGCCGATCCCGCTGACGGCCGCCTACACCGCGAGCAAGATGGCGATCGAAGGGTTCACCGGATCCCTCGCGCACGAGCTCAAGGCGTTCAACCTGCGGGTCAAGCTGGTTGAACCAGGCCATGGCCCGACCACCCGCTTTACCGCCAACGGCGCGTCACGCATGGAAGGGCTCTTTCCCGATGCATACGCGGCCTTCGCGCAGCCCATTCTCGCGGCGTTCGCGCAAGTGACGACGGCGACGACCGAGTCCGACGTGGCGGAGGCGGTGTATCGCGCAGCGAACGACACGTCCGGGCAACTCCGTTTTCCTGCCGGTGCTGACGCCGTCGCCCTGGCTCAGTCGGCATGACTGGATGCGGAGTGGTAGCTGCCTCGACAGCCGCGCTGTTGCGCGTGCCCGCGGGCGTCGAGCAACAGGAGCGTTCGTCTCGGATCAGTGGATGATGTGGAGGTGTGACATGCCCAGACTCAATCCAGAAGAGCGGTTGTTCATTGATGGCGTTTTGGTCGAGTGCGGAGGGTGGACAGACCTACAGCGTCATCAACCCTGCGACCGAAGAGGTGGTCGGCATCGTCGCGGCCGCTTCGCCGGCGGACGGCGATCGCGCCCTTGCCGCCGCGCGGCGCTGCTTCGATGGGTCCGATTGGCCCACCAACAAGACGCGGCGCATCAAAGCCCTCACGCAGTTCCGCGACGGGCTCAAGGCGGTTGCCGAAGAATGGCGCCATCAAATCGTGGCCGAAAGCGGGTGCCCAGTCTCCTTCACCTACGGTCCCATGCTCGACAGCTCGGTGGCCGACATCGACTACACCCTGAAGCTGCTTGACAGCTATCCATTCGAGCATGAGATCGAGGACATGGGCTCCCCCATGGGCGGCCCCGCACGACGCCTGGTCTGTAAGGAGGCCGCTGGTGTGGTCGTGGCCATTACACCCTGGAACGCGCCCGTGCAAACCAACCTCCAGAAGATCGTGCCCGCGCTGGCCGCCGGATGCACCGTGGTCCTGAAAGCCGCTCATGACACGCCCTGGTCGGCCACCATGCTGGGGCGCGTCGCCTCGAGATGCGCCGATCTGCCGCCGGGTGCGCTCAACGTGCTGACTTCAGCGGGCGACGCGGCGCTCGGCGCGATGCTCACGGGCGATCCGCGTGTCGACGTCGTCTCTTTCACGGGATCGACGGCCACCGGGCGTCGCGTAATGGAAAGCGCGTCAAAGACCATCAAGAGGACACTCCTGGAGCTGGGTGGCAAGTCGGCGATGATCGTCCTCGACGATGCCGAGTTCCCTCGGGCTCTGATGGGCGCCGGCTTCGTCTGCTCCAACGCCGGCCAGGGCTGCGTGCTCACCACGCGGCTGCTCGTCCCGCGCTCACGCTATAGCGAGGCTCTGGCCATCCTGGAGTCGATCTACCGTAATGTGCCGTACGGCGATCCGACCAACATGAACAACGTGATGGGGCCGTTGATCAACGCCGGGCAACGCGAGCGCGTGCTGTCCTACATCAAAAAGGGCAAGGCTGAGGGCGCGCGTCTCGTGGTGGGCGGCGGCACCCCCACACAATTCGCAAAGGGATACTACGTTGAGCCCACGCTCTTCGCCGATGTCGACAACAAGATGACCATCGCGCAGGAAGAGATCTTCGGACCCGTTCTGGTGGTCATTCCCTTCGAGGACGACGATGACGCGGTCCGTATCGCGAATGATTCGCCGTATGGCCTGTCGGGGGCGGTCATCTCAGCCTCACCTGAACGGGCGATGAGGGTGGCGCGGCGGGTCCGAACTGGCTCGATAAACGTCAACGGAGCGTTCTTCTTCGCGGCCAACGCGCCCTTCGGGGGGTACAAGCAATCCGGCGTCGGCCGTGAAATGGGCGTCGAAGGATTCGAGGAGTATCTGGAGACGAAGACGATCGCTGTGCCAATCGACTATCCAGCACGACTGGAAGCTGTAGGGGTCGTGTAGTCAACGGAACGAGGAATGCGCGCGGGTGCAGCGCGAGTCAGCAGACGCGTCCAGTTCCAGAGCAGCGCGCTTCACAAGACCGTGGAGGTCGATATGACCGCAACCTACGGATTTCACGCAACGATGACCGCTCGCCCTGGCAAGGGCGACGAGTTGGTCGACGTCCTGCTCAGCGCGACGACCGACATTGGCCCGGCTACGAGTGAGAACTGCGCCCTCTTTCTGGTCGGGCGATCGGCCAGCACCAAGGATGTCGTCCACGTGACCGAGGGCTGGACCACCAAGGAAGCGCACGCCGAGATGTTTGCCAGCGAGGCCGCAAAGGCGCATCTCGCGAAGGTTCTCCCGCTCATCAGCGATGGGGCTCAGTATCAAGACGAGGTGCCCGTTGGTGGCACGTTTCGCGGGTGACCAGCTCGCCGTTCACAACCGCATCATCGGCAATGGCGTCAAAGGATTCGTCCGTAGTCGCTTGAGCGAGAGTTGAATCAAGCGCTTGTGAAATCCCGCGCTGGGCCAGGTCGACAGAATCGGTCCCACGATTCGTGTCGGTAGCCCAAACCTCAACGCCCCTTGCGACACGTCGATCCAGTCGGCCTTCCTGAATGGTTCGGCGAGCCACACCGTGTCAGCGCGTGACCGTAATGTCCCATGACTGGATCGTCGGACGACGGCCCACGGTTTTGCGGCCCGTGATATAGACTCCGGCTGTGATCGACGCCTCCGCTTTCCAACTGCTGCTCACGCTCCTTACCGGCTGGCTGGACCGAAAGGAGCGAGAAGTCCTTCGGTATCTGCTCGAAGAGAATCGTGTTCTGCGCCACCAGCTGCAGGGGCGACGCCTGCAGTTGACCGATGAGGATCGGCGCCGGCTCGCCGTCCGAGCGTATCGGCTGGGCCGTGAACGGTTGCGGGAGATCGCGACCGTCGTGACTCCTGACACGCTGCTTCGCTGGCATCGGCAGCTCATCGCCCGGAAGTGGACGTCCGCAAGACGGTGCCCGAGCCGACGTGCACTGCTGACGGAGATTCGGTGCCTGACGGTGCGGATGGCGGAAGAGAATCCAACCTGGGCTATACGCGAATCCAAGGGGCGTTGAAGAACGTCGGGCATCACGTGGGCCGTTCGACCATTGCCCGGATCTTGAAGGCGACCGGTGTGCCGCCTCCACCCGAGCGTCCGACCTCCTGGCAAACGTTCTTGCGCGCGCACTGGGGCGCGATTGCCGGGGCGGATTTCTTCACCACGGAAGCGTGGACTTGGCGTGGCCTGGTGACGTACTACACCGTCTTTGTCATCGACTTAGCTTCACGACGCGCGCACATTCTCGGGTCGACATCGCATCCCCACGAGTTGTTCATGCGGCAAGTCGGTCGCACGCTGACGGCGGCGGATGACGGGCTACTGCGCGAGCATCGCGTGCTGATTTTCGATCGGGACACGAAATGGAGCGGAGAGGTACGGCGGCTGCTGGACGATGGCGGCATCCGAGTTGTGCAGACGCCTTTGTGGGCGCCGAATGCGAATGCCTATGCCGAGCGCTTCGTCCGCTCGATCAAACATGACTGTCTCAATCGCGTCATTCCCCTAGGCGAGCGGCACTTCCAGCGGACCATGTCCGAGTACGTCGTCCACTATCATCACGAGCGCAATCATCAAGGGCTAGGCAATAAGCTGATCGCCAGTATCGTGCCCGATCGAGGCCAGGGTCGGATCCGTCGGCGTCCACGACTCGGTGGCCTCCTGAATTACTACGAGCGGGCCGCGTGAGTGTACGTCCGTCGACGTCAATCGGCTCGACCGAGTGATGGGACATTACGGGATCGCTTCGGTAGGGATCCCACTTGGGATCGACCGGCAGAAATATCAAGTGGACGTCACGCGCGGCAAAGGCGTTCTCGTCGTTGTCGCGGCGTGAGGTCCGGTTCCAACCCGTTCCAGATCACAACTACCGCCCGTTCCGGATCACTTGACAACGCCGGTAATGTAATCGTCTGCCCAGATGCGTACATCCTGGATCAGCAGTCCGGCCTGTCCTCGAAGCGACCTAGGGCGCATTGCTGGACGTTTTGGCGAATCCTGCGGGAGGCGGAACGTGTGGGAGCGGCAGCCGCCTTGCGGAGTGCTTTCGGGTGGCGCACGTCAACGTTCGGCCGGCGCTCCGATTGGGTTTGGTGCTTGCGGGCGCTTACATCCTGTTTGCGGCGGCCGTGCCCCTGGCCGCTGGTCAGGTGGTGGACTTCCCCGGCGGATCGTTGGTACTCAAGCAGCAGGGAGCCTCCATGCACGTGGCGGCGACCGGGTCCAACGTCTCGGTCGGCTTCGAGACTCTGGACGGCCGAACGCGCGTGGGGGCGACTGTTCGGAAGCGGTCTCCGACGTTCGTTCTGTCGCTGGGCGACGAGACGGTCCCTCTTGCGTTTTTTACCGACGTATTCAAGGCCGATCAGGCGTTCGCCGCCCGCGGAGTGGGCGTCGGTGTCACCCGGGGACCGACGACGGGATCTGCGTTCGTTGGCACGAGCGCCACGGTTCACGCCGCGCCAGGACCGCGCGGGGTGCGCACGAAGGTACCTGTAGGCGCCCTCTTCGTCAAACGGACACTCAGGCACCGGCTGGCACTGGCCTCTGACGTTCTTATCGCAGGCAAGCAGACGATCATCAGCGGACTGGAGTGGACGCCGCGCGAGCGTGTCCGAGCGTCGATCGTCGCCGGGCTTGGGGCCAACCAACCATACCTCTCCACGAGCTTGGTCGCCGATCGTTCATGGGTATCGCTCTACGCCTGGTACGTGCGGAGGGGCTCGACATCTCGACCGTTCGGGGCCCTTCGAACGTTGGACCCCTCGACCGACCGCGAACGCGTACTCGTGACGTTCAAGCCCACCGCGAAGCTGAGCGTCATTGCCGGGCGTGAGCTCCGGCAAGCACTCGACCCTGGCCCTCACGCGGGATCGTTTGGCTTCGTGCACCATTACGCCACGGCGCTCAGCCACGGCCCTTGTCGGGTGAGTGGCGGGATCGTCGATTGGCGCACCAGCCGCTCGCAAGGCGGCGGCCGAAGGGCACAAGCCGCGTCGGTCTGTGGCGGCAAACTGCAGATGTCAGTTGCCGCGGTTCACGGGGGGTCGCGCAATCCAACGCTGAACATGTCGTGGGCCCGCGACTCAGTGACGCATCTACCCGAGATGCCGAACATAACCACCCCATCGGACCAACTCAGTTCCATGTCGATCGGAGGAGAGTTTCTCACCAAAGCTGGCACGATCCGGATCGGTTATCGGACGCTGCTGGTGCCCCCCACGCCCGGCAGCCCCCTCGATCGAGCCGTCGCCGTGAACGTCCGGGTCTCTCCGTTCGGCGCGTAGGCGACAAAGCGATCGAAGCCCTCGTGCCCGCGTTCCTTCGTCTGCCGGAAGCGGCGGCAAACCCCGCATGCATTTGGGCAGGACGAGCTCCTCACCAGCGTGGCGCCGATCGACCAACGTCCAAGCGGTATTCAGAAAAACTCAGTTTCCCGAAGGCGCCAGTTTGTTGAAAACGTGAAATTGCTGGCGAATTCTGTCAAATATGGTCGGATAACCCAGAGAAAAACCTAAGAAACCCAAGCTGGTCGTGAGGGTCGCCCCACCCAACTCCCAGCGTATGCGCCGATCTACTCAGAAAAACTCAGTTTCCCGACGAGACGATCAGCGCGCCCGCTTCATGACAACGAGAGTTCCACCCTGACCCGAGACCGCCAGTCCGGTAGTGTCCCTATCAAGAACTCCATCCGCGCGTCCGAGTTGATGTAGGGTCGCTCGGAACGTACGGGGCCGTCACCTGACCAGCCCCGTCGTTGCTCGTCGTGGTGCTGGGATCGTCGGACCTGACCGCCGTGCGCGGATCGTGACAGCCGAAACGAGCGCCGACCGATTCCTACGCCAACTGACGACGAGTAGGGGAGCCTTGTGATTATGCCGCTCGGCGATCGTACCGATGGTGTAGACCGCCGACCTGCGGACTGGCCACCACCGGGCCGCACGTTGGTGGCGCGATCGGTCGGGGCTGTGGCGAATCCTTGTCCAGCGACAGATGCGTGCGCGACTGGTGGTAGTAGGTCAGATACCGGGCCAACAGGCGAGACAATCCGGTTTCATTCACGACGATCACGTGGTCGAGACATTCGCGTCGAATCGAGCCGATGACCCGCTCGGCGTACGCGTTCTGCCAGGGGGACCGTGGCCCGGTGAGCACCTCGTGGATGCCCATCCCGGTCGCCGTTGGTCCGATCCCCGCGAAGGCGTGATCACGATCGCGAATGAGATAGCGAGGGACCGCGTCCCCTGGAAACGCCTCGCGGAGTTGTTGGGCGGTCCACGCCGCCGTGGGATGGCCGGTGACGGCCACGTGTACGACGCGGCGACGCTGATGCGCCAGAATGACCAACACGAAGAGGAGTCGACACGTGGCGGTCGGCACGACGAAGAAATCGGCGGCCGTGATCTGGCCGATATGATTCGTGAGAAACGTGCGCCACGTTTGTGAGGGCGGCCGGCGGTGCCGGGGCATGTATTTCGCAACGGTCGCCTGACTCACGTCGATCCCCAGTTTCAGGAGCTCGCCGTGAATGCGTGGCGCGCCCCACAGCGGGTTCATCTCCGCCATGTGAATCAACTGGCGGACGTCCGGAGGAACGCCCGGTCGACCCACGCGGTGTCGGCTCTTCCACGTCCAGAAGAGCCGGAAGCCGCGACGGTGCCAGGCGAGGACCGTCTCGGGTCTGACGATGACGAGCGCTGCGCGCCATCGGTTCCAGCGTTTGGATAGCCAGACCCACAGCATTCGGTCGGCATGCGTGAGCCGCAGGCGCTGCGGGCGTGAACGGTTGATGACGTGGAGCTGATGTCGCAACGCCAGGATCTCAAACTGCAGGGCAGTCCGATCGCGGAGCGTCACGCGCAGAGTCAAGATCAGCGAGACGATGACAGATCGCATTGACGAAGACGCTATCCGCGAAAGGCGGCAAGGTCAATCGTTGCAAGAGGAACCAAATTATTGGCAGGCACAGCTGCCCGTCAGTGCGGCGAGCAGACTGAGTGACTAGATCGCGGGTAGCATGCCAGATTCGCGTGGTGTTCGTTTTTTGCGCGTCGGCGCTACCACCGCAACCTCAATCAGCTTCAGAACTCCCGTTAAATGGCAATACTTAAAAGATCCCTCACATTGCTGACAATAAAAGTAATCCCAGCGTTGAGAAGCGTCCCGGTTGCTGACGAGACTAATCTTATAAATCAGTTGCTTTACGCAGAAAGGGCACAAGAGACGGAGACGTGGTGACTCTGAACGCGCGCTGAAGACCGGGCGGGTGTTAGGCATGACATCCTATGGACCACCGGCAATGGGGTTTTTGAAGACGCAGTTGCCCGGTGTAAGCGACGGCTGTCGCTTCTATGAAGGTCGAAACTTATCTTGAGATGTAGTTGAATCCATTCCTCACCGAAGCCGGCTGTTTTCGGGCGATTGTCTTCGCCGGGACGTGGGATCCATCCGATGACCGTGCATAGACGCCGTCCGAATCGACAGTCAGAAACTGATTCTTCACCAGTGAGTCCAGGACCAGCTGGCAAATTGTCCCCTCGATGCCACAGAGGCGTTGCACTTGCGCGGACTTGAGCCGTAAGCCCGGCATCTCCAGGTATTCCGATCGCAGCCGATCGATCACGTCTTCCATGCTTCTCATTATGTCTGTCCAATAGTCGGCGCTGGCGCCCAAGATTGGCGTTCGGCGTGTATCTACTCGTCAGATTCGGGGTATCGCTGAGGACACGACGGCTGCCACTCCGCATTCTTCGCCAGCGCACGCATCATATTAGGCAGGAATGAAATGGTCTGTCGGGTAGCTTACCGATGTAGCCACGATTATCAAGATGACGACGATTTCATGCGGACGCCTTGACCAGGCGATTTCCAGAATGGGTTTAGTGCGCACGAGCCCGCCACGCGGCGGTAATCGCCGAACGGTGGTGGCACCTGTCGTCTACCTCATCCGTATACGTCGTTTGCGGTTCACAGAGTGGGATGCGTAGTGGATACGATACGGCGTAGATTTCGGCACTGACGCAAGCGTAAATTATTTGCTAGCCGCGCCGATGGCGGTGGCGTGCCTTTCCCCGTTTCACCCCAGCAATGCGCGGGTCGCGTACGGGCGCAATCGCTTCTCGACAAGTGCCAGCAGCGATTCTGATGTGAAGGGCTTGAGCAGAAACATCGCCCCGAACTGCCGGGCCTGAGCTTCAATAACAGGATCGGCAAATGCCGTTATCGCAATGGTAGGCATGAACCGTCGACTCGTGGCGATCAGTTGGAGCCCGTTCGCAGCGCCGAGTCGCACGTCAGCGATCAGAAGGTCCACCGAGGTCTCTTCGAGCACCTGCATGCCAGCCTTGACGCCATCAGCTACCACGACACCATAGCCAGCCCTTTGAAGCAGCGTTGAAAGGAATGTGCGCATCGACTCGTCGTCATCCACGATGAGAATGGTGTTGTGCATGCCTCCCACCCCCTTTTGCTGGGCTCATCAGGTTGCAGCATGGGGTCAGCGTCTCGTCGACCTCAAAGGTCTCACTCACCTGGGCTGTTGATCGCCCGCCGGGGTGCGCTTGAACGTCTGATAATGCACCCTTGGAGCCACCATTTGGGCTGGAATCATTGAGAATATCAGCATCTGGCTGGGGTATGTGCCGTGTAAGAACGTAACATCTGTCGGGTAGCCGACAGATCACCGCCGAACGAGGCGGCATAACGCGAGGTCTAGAGCACCAGCAGCCCAATGAACAGGAGGCTCCAGGGTCCACCTCGGCGCGAGCCGAAGACCGCACGTTCAGCAATGGCCGCTGTGACATGGACGTGGCCGCTGACCAATCCTCCCCACGTCAAGAGGAGGACGATCGAGCTGCCGAGCGACCTCATGCTGAGCAGCTCCTGAAACTCGCTGAAGCGAGCGGAGACCTCTTCCACACTGCCGGTGAGGGTGGGGGATCACCACGAGACGTATCCCGTCCATAGTGGTGATTTCAGCAGGTGGTTGCTCAAGGCATTCTATGAGGGTACATCGGACCCCGCCCAGCCACGAGACTATCTCCAGCACACGAACACGCTCGAAGCCAGGGCACAGATCGATGGACCCCAGTGCGACGTGTTCTTGCGCGTGGGCGCCGCACCCGATGCCATTTGGATTGACTTGGGAGATTCGACGTGGAAGGCAGTCAGGATCGACAATCAAGGCTGGGCAGTCACAGTCCCGCCCCCGTCCATCCGTTTTCACCGAATGCGCGGGATGGATGCCCTACCGATACCCCTCGGTGTCGGATCGATCAAACAGTTGCGGGCATTCCTGAACCTCCCCTCAGACCTTGCACGGCCTCATTCCCAAGTGCTGCGTTTCAGGCCGACATGGGCACGCCCAGTTGGGGGCATGTATCGAAGTGGATGGGTCGCAATCGGGAGTATGGTCATACACTGTCATATACAGTGCACTATGAGACATATAGTGTCCTGTTGTGGGAATGCTTTCTAAGTCGCAGTGTCTAGGACCCTTAGGCGGGGAACCTTCAGGACCCGTGTGACGATATGGGACATATACCAAAGTTGTTAGATTCGTGCGAGCTAGTAAAGTCTTTGTAGCCAATAACTTACAAAGTGTTCTTGGTGGGCCGAGACTTTGCGATGACATCTGGCGTTGCGCGCCACCGCCATGCCGGCGATGACAGCGGCCAAGGAGCTTCCAATACGATGTCTTCGGCTTCGACACTGTTTTCCACCCGCCTCAAAAAAGGGCTCGATGCTCCAGTCATCGTGATCGCTAACACGCAGATGCGCGAGCTGCTGCGGGTGGCCGAACAAGCCGCCGCGAGTGATGCGAAGGTCCTCCTTACCGGCGAAAGCGGCACCGGGAAGGATCTGATCGCCCGGCACATCCATGTCCACTCGACGCGCCGCAGCGGCGAGTACGTCGCGGTCAACTGCGCGGGGCTGACCGAATCGCTGCTCGAGTCGGAGCTATTCGGGCATGTGAAGGGCAGCTTCACGGGCGCCTACCGTGACAAAGTCGGGATGCTGCAGCGGGCGCACGGCGGCACCCTGTTCCTCGATGAAGTGGGGGAAATGAGCCTGCGGATGCAAGCGTTGCTGTTACGGTTTCTCGAGAGCGGCGAAATTCAGGCGGTCGGCTCGGAGACCAGCCGAGCGACGGTGAACGTGCGCGTGATTGCGGCGACCAATCGCAATTTGTCGGAGATGGTCAGCGCCGGGCAGTTTCGAGCCGATCTGCTGTACCGGCTGCGCGTCATTCATCTCCACGTGCCGCCCCTGCGCGATCGGAAGGATGAGGTCAGGCCACTCGCGCTCGCGTTCATCAAGAAGTTCGGCCGGGAGGTCACCGTCAGCGACGAGGTGTGGGAGGCGTTTGAGCGGTACCGGTGGCCCGGCAATGTGCGGGAGCTGCAAAATGTCATCGAGCAGATCGTCTCCCTGGCACGATCTGACCAGCCGGTGGGCCTGTCACAGGTTCCCCTCGCCGTGCGAAGCGTGACACAGACGCTTATGCCGAGCCGAGAGCGGCGTCGGCAAGTGTCCGACGAGCTGTATGAGGCGTTAGTGAGCGGGGACTACACGTTCTGGGACCATATCCATCCGTTGTTTCTCAGCCGCGATATGACCCGCCACGACATGCGGGAGCTGGTGCGGCGCGGGCTCAGCGTCACACGCGGCAACTATCGAGGTCTGTTGGATCTGTTTCGGATACCGTCACACGACTACAAGCGGTTTATGAATTTCCTGACCACCCATCAAACCGGCGCCGATTACCGCGAGTTCCGAAGCCCGACCACGGAATGGGTGGCGAGCGCCAACCGCGTCCGCACGTTGCTTCCGCCAATCGTCCATGTGAATGCACCGGCCATTGAGGGTACGGTCCCCAATGCGCTCATCGCCGCTGATCCGCCGTGCACCCCGTTGCCGCTGGAGTATGCGTGCTGAACACCCCCTACCAGCGGCGATACACGCGGGTCCCCGGTCCCTTTGAAGGGGCCTGGATTGGGTACCTGAACACCCCTGTCCGCATCGACGATCTGAGTGAAGCTGGGTGCTTCGTCAATGCGCTGCAGAAGTTACGTCGCGTCGGTCGACCGCTCGTCTTGAAAATTGATGTGCCAGACGAAGGGTGGATCAGCCTGAACGCTCAAGTGATGTACGGCACACCGGAATCGGGCTTCGCGGTGTCCTTCGTGGACGTGCCGGCTGACGTGGCCGACCGGCTCCGACGGGGCCTCTTGCGGTTACGGGGCCTGTTGCCGGACTCTCAGACGGATCAGGCGATGAGGCTCCCGGCGTGTCCGCGCTGTCACGGGACATCCGTGAAGCCACTCGGGATGGCGGGGTCCAACCTCCCCTGGTTTACGTGTGCGGCGTGCGATGCCGTGTGGGCGGCGCGCGACCCAACGCTCGATCAGGAAGCGTCGAGCGCCGATGTCCCCACCTTAGTGAATCAACATCCCGGTACCAAACAGATCCTCATCGCGGACGACGATGGAGGCGTGTTGACGCTGCTGACAAGAATCCTTGCAGGCTACCGCGTCCTCACCGCCCGCGATGTCGCGGAAGCGTGGACCTTGGGGAGCACCACGTTCGTTGATCTGTTGATCACGGACTATCTGATGCCCGATGGCACCGGCGAGGAGCTGATCACGCGGCTGCGCGAGACGCACCCGGCGCTCAAGGTCCTGATCCTAACGGGTCACGGAGCCATGCTGGATGACGAGGGTTTCGGCTGGTGGACGCATGAGCGGCATTTAGTTAAACCCTGCCGGCTGGATGATCTACGAGCAGCGGTCACGGATCTGATTGGGCCACCCTGCTGACGCCGTTGGAACCTGCCACACCCTGCGGAAGGTCATCCCCAGTAAAGACAGCGCCACATGTGGTTGTGTCCTAGGTGTGCGGCTCACTGCTACCCGCGCGTTTGGTCGAGGGTACCGAACTATAACAACGGACGTTACCACCTCCGCGATAAGGGATCAGGGCAAATCGTCGTTATTTTGCGCAATCCAGTGGGCAGTGACCCTGCCAAGGTCGTCAACATCGACGGGGAGCTTGGCAAGAATGAGCGCGACCCCGAGAATGCCGGCGAGCGCCGTCACGACGATGGCTATCCAGACCCAACTGCCCATTGACCTATACCAGACGCGTGTGGGACCAATTCGACTTGTGCTCTATACAGATTATTTCAACACAGGTCGTCTTAGAGCACTGTTCCGTTTCGGACACCGAACTCCGATGAACGCCCCGCGATTCAACATGACGTTGGCGGTTTGCCGCGTCAATAGCCCGCACTACTATGTTCCTGGGAGTGCATCAGGTTGCGCATAACGGCACTCAGATAAGGCGCGAATATTTGTCCGCCTCTCACCGATCTAGTGAGCGCCAGGACCGACGAGCCGAGTATGTCGCTGCTGGGCGCGATTGAAGACGTGAATGGTCGGCACAAAGCCAGAGTAGGTCAGAGCCACGTGACAGACCGTCGATCTTTGCCCGCCTGACGCTGCTACCACTTCTGGCCCGCCGCAGAACTTCCCCCCGCACCAGCCAGCATCGGTCGCGTTGCGGCGCTCTGCTCAACGACTTACGGCGGTACGGCCCTTGAGTAGCAGTACCCGAAGACAGAGGAGCGCGACCTCGATTCGTTTGCCTTGTTTTTGGCAGAACGGAAGCAACTCGATGTGGCAGGAGACGCTGACGGAACTTCGGCGGTTTGCCGATCGCTTGCCGCTCAATATTCTGATCCTGGGCGCCGTGACCTCTGAACAACGCGATGAGGCGTTGTTCGGGCTTCGCGCCGCCCACGGCCGGGACGCGTCTCATCCGCAGCGGACCATGCCGTTCACGCTGCCGCGTAACCCCACCACCATCGTCGTGATCGAGGAAGTCGCGGAATTGTCGCCCGACCATCAGCAGATGCTCCTCTGGTGGCTAGAACGGCACCGCGAGAGCATGGTGCTTTCGTTTGCACGCAACCCCGTGTTCCCGCTCGTGTCACTGGGCGTCTTGTTGGAGCAACTGTTCTACCGGCTCAACATGATTACGTTGAGCGTCGATGAAGCGGGATGAGCGTCAGAGGGCTATGCTCGGCGGGCGAGAAGAGTTGATCGTCCGATCTGTCAGATTATTCGTGCTTCACTCAATGGCAAGCCGTGAAATGCCAGACGATCAGCGGACCTGCGCCCCCCGCGAAACGTCTGCCGCCGATCGTGAACGGCGAGGTTGCGCCCATCCTTCGGCGGCAGAACGGCGTCCACATAGCTGGCCAACGTATATGGCAGACACCGCTTTGTCTCGTAGAAGGCGCCCGCACGTTGAACGTCTCGTCCCAATCCGGTATCCAGCCAGTCGGTATACACGACGGCCCGAGTCCCTCTTGCCACAAATTGGGCGAGATACACCAAGTGAAGCCCGTTGAATGCCCCAAGACGCAGGTTCGTGACCAGAATGTCGACAGGGCTCTGCTGAAGGGCGGAACGGGCAGCGGCAAAGTCGGACACGCACCAAATGTCGGCAACATCCGAAATCGCCTGCTGAAGGAGTGATCCGAACACAGCCTCCGGCTCAACGAGTAGGACGTGGCTGAACACCGCGATGACTGGCAGCAACACACATACCGTCAGGCCCCAACGGGCGACCCTGAGATGCGGCTTTCTTATCACGCCGTTACGGTCAGTAAAGGCCCCATATGCGAATGAAAAACGCCTATTATCATCGAGCATCGTTGGGCACGTGTGGTGCGCGCGCGGACGAAGCGTTTACGCAAAGCGGCTGTGAGGAGGACTTCTGTCGCGTTTACGTCCGACTTCGTAATTTGAGATAGTCCACCGATTCGGTAATGGGGCGGATTGGGCCGCAAACTCAGCGAACGTGCCCGTTGGGCGCGCGTGACTCAACCCCTGTGTTTGCTGACCTCGGTGTCCTCCCTGTGGACGCTGTGCGACTCGCCGTCGAAATCATCATCCCGCGCGTCCCGCTGTTGTTTGAGAAGCCCGTCGATCAGCTGTGCGACGATGATCAAGGCTCGTGGTCGTCTTAGGGCGAGGATCTGAAGTTTGTCGATAATTGTCCCCATCAGCCGCGCGAGCTGCCTTTTGGGGTCCTCCTTGGGTCCCCGCTTGGAGGGTGTGACGGCTGACGACGGCGTGGGCAGCCCCATCAGTGCTTTCACAGCCGGCAACTCACCGGGCGGCATTGGTTTCAGTGCCGCACGGGACCGAACGCGCTTGCTTGCCTTCATAAATGATCTACGGAACCTCGCAACTGGAATGGGCGGGCATCGGCTAGGCCGCACCACCACGCAGATGAAAAAGCGGTTTCAACACCGTCCACGTGCCGACGCGGGCGCAATGATGGAGGGGGGAGCGGTAGCTTTCTGACCCGCTACGTCTTCATGGAGCGTGCCAGCCGTCTATCGACGTTGTGCCCTATCAGCACATCTCCTGGGCGAAGCGCCTCTGCACGAAGCATCAAATGCTGACAGGTATGTAACGGGCAGTTCACACTTGGTCGCCGTGGAAAATGATTCTGGACTCACCCCCACTAGCCAGCGCATTCACGCCGCCGCGTTCGGGCGGCCGTGCTTCCCTCGCGTCAACAGCAATAACTGCACCGCTGTGGTTTGTCCAAAACCGCGAACTGTTCTGGCAGAACAACTGGACAATCACGGCGAAAACCCTCAAGCCTCTGACGTGTATCATCGGCGCAGCGATTTATGAGTGACAACACGGGCGCGCGATCCCCACTCGTGGTCGTTTCTGCTAACATCACCAAATCATGGACACCAACACTCTCCTCATCATCATCGTTGTAGTTCTGCTCCTTGGCGGCGGCGGATTTTTCTTCAGACGCCGATAGACACACGGCATCAGCCGCCGAGCAGCGGCCTACGGCACTTAGAGGACCAGTAACACGACCTCAAAGCCAGGCGTCATAAGATGATCACTCAGAGTCCACAGGAACCTGGTCGAGAGCAGCCCGGTCCCGAGCCGTTGCCAGAAGCGCCCCCGACGCCAAAGCAACGTCCCAATCCGAAGCCGAAACCCGAGCCAGGGATGCCGCCACCTGCTAAAACGCCCGGCACTACCACAAACTTGAGGTGATCGGTGAGGGCCTGTTGATGGCGAAGCGAATGCGGCGGCGTGAACGCCGCTGGTGACGTTAGCAGCCGCGAGTCCTTGGCCTTCGCAGCGACCGACGACAGCATGTCGCTTGCTCGCCAGAATGTGCGCCCAGTCGTACCCACGGGAAGGTGTCACCGACCACGCCTATTGGAGTGGTGCCTGATCACAGCGCGGCTAACACGTGGCTCGTCTGGACCCGATGCCGACTGAAACCTTCCGCGCTCTATTCAGCTAGTCCCGACCTCGGTACAGCGTCGGATCGCATCAGCGACATCAGCCGGCGAGCAGGGCTTTGTCAGGTATCGGTCACACCCAGCACGCATTGCGCTCACGCGCTCATGCGGAAGGCCCGCCCCTGTCAAGGCGATGATCGGTATTGCCGCTGTCAGTGATCCCGCTTTTAGCTGCCGTGCCACTTCCCACCCGTCAATATCGGGCAGGCCAAGATCGAGCACGATCACGTCGGGCGCGCATGTGCTTGCGAGCGTCAATGCCTCCTGGCCGGTCGCGGCGGGCATCACCTCGTAGCCAAAGTGTGCGAGAAACTTTGTGTATCCCGCTCGCGTGGCCGAATCATCATCCACAAACAGCACGCGGATGGGTGTTTTAGTGCTCATGTAGCGAGCGTGGCATGGCTAGGGTGGCCTGCATCTCGGTCGTCTATAAAGTGTGGCACGCCGAGCAGTACGTGGAGTGAAGACATCATCGCGCGGTGGTGCTTGTCGAAGTTCGGGTCATCGTCACGAGTTCCTTTTCCATATAGACATTGCCGGCGCCGGCCGGGACGGAGACGAGATTTTCTGACCAGCGACCCGTCATCTCGTGAGGACCACCAGGCGAAACACGCGGTCCAAGACCGCCGCCGGCGGACACCGGCGATGAAAGTCGCCGGCCGACGCCGGCGCCTGCGGAAAGCGCGCATTGGGCTGCGGCCAGTATGTGGTCTCGAGAAACGCATTGGCCGGCCCATCGGCCGCGATCCCGAGCCGCCGCAGTTTCTTCACGAGCCGATCCTGGTGGGTGCCGTGGTTCCGTTCGACACGCCCTTTGGCTTGCGGGGAACTGGCCGGAATGATCTGAATCTTGAGCGTGGCGCACATGCGGCCGAATTGCGTGAGCGGGACGACCCCGGCGCCCTGCTCCGCGGCCGTCGCCGCGCGGACATACACATTCTTCCAGTCGGTGTAGAGCGCGTGCGGCAGGCCGTGCTGCTCGATCCATTGCCGCAACACCGCGGCGACCGCCCAGATGGTTTCCTCCTCGCTGAACCGTCCGGCGCTCCGACTCGTGGCGTCGTCCACCATCGTGATCAAACAGCGCCGGGCCCGCGGGCTTCAAACCACGCGTGGAAACTGCCATCGAGCTGCACGAGCTCGCCGAAGTGCGCCTTCCGCTCGCGGCGCTGTCGATACGGCGTCCGCTTGCGCTGCCGGCTCCACAGCCCGGCGCTGAGCATCCAGCGGCGCAGCGTCTCATGGTCGATCGTGAGCCCGTCTTCCGTCGCCAGATGCTCCGCCACCAGAGTCGGCCCGAAGCGAGTCCCCACCTCGCCGCTGTATTTCTGCCGGATGAGCGCTAACACCCGCTGCCGTAGCTGGATCGACGTCCCGCGGTTGGACGCGCGCCCGACCTGTCCATGGCGCAGCGCCTTCGCCCCACCCCGTTTGAACGATCGCCACAGCCGCTTCGCCTGACGGTAGCTCACTCCCATCAACGTCGCCGCATCCATCAACGGCAAGGTCCCGGCCTTGACCCGACCCAAGACCTCCACCCGCGCCAATTCTCGTCCGCTCATCGCTGTCCGTCCCAATCGCGACCTCCACGGTCGCAAGCTTAGGGGACATTTCTAATGAGTCGCCGAGGGGACACTATCAGCGAGTCGCAACACCCGTCCGCAGCCACGCGAGGTCATAGAAGCCTTGATGCGAGCTCGCAAACCGAAAGTCAAGAGACCGCACGATCAGTTTGCCGCTGCCGCTATGAGCCACTCCACGTTTCTGCCAATCAGGGGTTTTATTCTGGCCAGACCCAGATTGTCCTGACCAGCCTTCTAATTGGCGTCGAGAAATCGCATTGGTCGCCGCTTTGCTTTATGGCTTACCGACGCGTTTAACGGGCGAAAGTGAATAGCCAAATGACCTCTGATGAAATGGCGGAATGGCCACACTCGCGGGCACGGCAGACGGTCGATATGGTGCGGCTCACGGTTAAGCACCCTGCCGACTTACGTACGCAGGTCATCGTGATTGAGTACCGACGAACTCAACGCGTGGATGAAGCGGTCGCGGGCAGATGGGTTTTCAGTTGAAGCGGAGCCATTGGGGTCGTCAGAAGTTGGCACGGCATAAATGATACGCGGCCGTCGCGTGAAGATCACCAAATCGAACTAGGAATCTCGGGCAAAGGAAGAATGCCATGTTTAGTACACTGCTTCATATTCTCGCCATTGTGGCAGGACTATTCGGAGCTGATGAGCAATGACACAGTCTCAAGTGACGCGCTTGCAGCACATTCTTTTACTAACTCGGATCGCAAGACAGATGGGGATGTCCCACTGACTGTTGAAATTTGAGAGCGGCGGCTCCTCACTGCTCGTGGTAAACGAGTGGTGACTAGCCCCGGGCGAAAGCCCGCCAACAAGGAGCCGCCATGAAACGAGAGTCTCGCACAGTCGATCGGGCACACCAAGTCGATTCACCGACGCAGCGCCATCTGCCACTCGTCGATCTCCTCATCGATACACGAGCCGAGCTGATGGAGCTCGCCGTCGCCTCAGGCCTGAAGGTCCTCACCACGATGCTCGAAGCGGATCGGACAGCCATCTGCGGCCCGCGGTACCAGCATCAGGCGGAGCGTGCGGCCGCGCGCGCTGGGACGGTCCCGAGTGAAGTCGTCCTCGGCGGGCGTAAAGTGCAGATTCGCCGGCCCCGCGTCAGGGCCGAGGGCGAGGAGGTCGCGCTGCCGACGTTCCACGCGTTCGCCGACACCGATCCGCTGAACCGGCGCGTCGTCGAGCAAATGCTCATCGGCGTCGCCACGCGGCAGTATGGTCGCAGCCTGGAGCCCCCGGGCGCCGACGTCCGAGTCCGTGGCACCAGCAAGAGTGCCGTGAGTCGTCGATTCGTCGCGAAGACCGCGGCCCAGCTCACCGCCTGGCGATCGACCGTCCTGGAGGCGCTCAACCTGGTGGCGCTGCTCATTGACGGCGTTCACGTTGGCGAGCACTGCATCGTGGTGGCCCTCGGGATTGACAACACTGGGCGAAAACACGCGCTGGGCCTCTGGGATGGGTCGACGGAGAATGCCGCCGTCTGCCAGAGCCTCCTGGCGGATCTGCAGAGCCGCGGTCTGCGCACCGATCGCAGTCTGTTGGTGATTCTCGACGGGTCGAAGGCGCTGCACAAAGCCGTGACGCAGACGTTCGGACCGGCGGCGCTGATTCACCGCTGTCACGTGCACAAGCTCCGAAACATTCTGGAGCATCTGCCTGAAGGGCAGCGCCCGTGGGTCCGCGCGATCGTGGCGCGCGCCTACAAGCAGACCGAGGTCGCGATCGCCCGACGTCTCCTCCAGGATCTGGCACGACGTCTCGAGGACCGCTACCCGAGCGCCGCGGCGAGTGCCCGCGAAGGACTGGAAGAGACGCTGACCCTGCTCACCCTCGGTCTATCCGATCGCCTGCGGCAGTCACTCGCGACGACCAACGCCATCGAGAGCCTGATCAGCCGCACCCGACATGTGAAGCGAAACGTCAAACGGTGGCGTGGCGGGCAGATGGTGCTGCGGTGGACCGCCGCCGCCGTCCTCGAAGCCGTCAAGGGCTTCCGCCGACTGAAGGGTCACAAGGACATGCCGAAGCTCGTCGCCGCTCTTCGTGCTCGTGACCAGCAACTCGGCATCGCGGTCTCAGTGGAGAACGTCGCGTAGAATGTCACCCGAGCCGCCGCTGAATTTCAACAGCGGACGGGGCAACCCCAGACAGATCGCCACTCGCTAGACTCGGCAGTCAATCTGACAGGATCGTCTGTAAGGCCGTCACAATTAGCAGATTCCGCGCGCGCCTACACAGCCAGCAATGCCACACTTGCGAGCCATATTCCGCCGCTCGCACCTGGTGGTCCCGTTGCTGTTTTCCGCACGTCGCGTCTATTCGAACAACAAGAGATTGCTGTGGAATGGGAATATTGCTCATCGTACTCATCATCCTGGCGGCCATCAGCCTTTTCGTGTTTCATCGCCAGCTCAGATTATTTGTCCGTCTTAGCGGCCCTATGAGGCATTGGTAAAGAGGTAGCTCCCCGCCGCTATTGCAGAATCGTCACAATGATCTGGTACAACGCTGCCAACGGTTCACCGACAGGTCTGTCTTTGATCGAAGCCCGTGCTGCTCTGTGTCCAAGTGGACAGTGATTCAAGCTGAACATTACGAGAAGTAGGGCGAGCAACCACTCCTCTCCCCTATGACGTAACAAGAGTAACGACCACCGCGCGATCTCCGGCTAATTGCTGCGCAGAGCGTGTGTTCGTCGTCTCAAGAGGACAGGTCATCCGCTCAGTTCAACGAGTTACGCGGGTACGCCACTTGAAGTGCTCGTGAGCATTAACAGACGCTCGCCTCGGTTCGGCTTTGTTACAGAACGGGAAAGTCCATGTTTCACGAATGTACTCACGCAACTTCGCCAGCTTGCGGGCCGCTTGCCATCCAGTGTTCTGATTGTGGGTACAGTGAGTCCCGAGCAACGAGCGGAACCGCTTGAGGAGCTTTGTGCCTGGTGTCAGCGCGACGTGTACCATCCCCAGCGGATAGCCTTCAAGCTACCGGATGTCTCTAGCAGCATCCTCGTCGTGATCGATGAGGTTGCGGACATAGCGACCGATGATCAGGAGAGGCTCCTGCAATGGCTCGAACACCACCCCGACGCGATGGTGCTCTCGTTTGCGATAAACCCCATATTTCCGCTCGTGGAGCAGGGCACTGTTTTGGAGAGGCTCTACTATCGTCTCAACGTGATCACGTTGAATGTCAACGACGACCCTACGTGGCCACTAAGCAACCGCTACCCGCGCGCAGTTAGAAAAAACCAGTTCATCGGACCCGCCCGGTGATACGCGCTCCATTAGATGTCAATCCGTCAGATCGCGAGCGATCAATAGCACGCCGCCCACCTCGAAACGCTTGCCGCCGCTCGTGAATGCCAAGACGGCGCCGATCCCGTGGTAGAAGAGCGGCGCCCACATAGCTTGCTAGCTAGATGTTCAGTCCCGGCATGTGGTGGAGCGGATTCAGTCTGAATCTTTGAGGCTGCTCTGTCCAGAGCTGACAGATCCGCTCAAAGGGTGTGAGCCCACGAAGACTCTTCAAGCGCTTGGCGAAGTTGTAGGCATCGAGGAACGTGGCCAGGTGCGCTCGCAGGCTCTCGTGGGTGTCGTAATAGAACCGTCGGACCGTGGCGTCCTTGATGGTGCGGTTCATTCGTTCGACTTGCCCATTGGTCCACGGATGTTTGAATTTCGTGAGGCGATGCTCGATCCGCAGCTGCGCGCAGGCGAAGTCGAAGGCATGGGCGCGAAACGGCTGATGAGCGGCCAGCCTCTGTTGAATCTCGGCGACCGTCCAGCCGCCATGAGGCGGCGTGAATTGAAACCCGTTGTCGGTCAGGACCGTGTGGATCGTGTACGGGACACGCTCGATCAGCCGGCGCAGGAAGTCCGCCGCGATCCGTGGAGTCGCTCGTTCGTGTAATTCCGCGAAGGCGAATTTGCTGACGCGATCGATGGCGACGAAGAGATAGAGCTTGCCTTCGTCCGTCCAGACCTCCGCGAGATCGATGTGGATGTACCCGATCGGATAGTTGTGGAACTTCCGACGCACGCGCGTGCCCTCCGCATTCGGCAGGCGGCTGACGCCCTGGCGCTGAAACAGGCGGTGCAGGGAGGACCGGGTCAGGTGTGGGACGGTCGCTTGCAGGGCGTAGAGGCAATCATCGAGGGGCAACAGCGTGTGTCGACGAAACGCGACGATGAGGAGCTCCTCCTCAGCCGACAGCACCGTCGAGTGCGGCACCTTCGGCCCCATCCGGCAGTCTTCGGGACTGGCGCGCCTCCGCCATTTGGCGACCGTCTTTGGATTGATTCCGTGCCGCTCGCTCAGCGCCTGGATCGAAGCTTTCGATCGCTGTATTGCTGCTCGGATGGCGTGAGTCGTCGTGGCGCTTCCGTGGAGTACCTGTCCCATAGCGTCTCCTTGGCGGTGAGGCCAATCGTCTCACCACCACACCATGGGACTAAACATCTAGCGTATGGAGAAGGAACCGGCGCGTGTCTTGCACAGGGCACCCCCGCGCTGAACCTCTCGCCCGAACTCATCGAGCTGTTCGGTGTACACGACGGAGCGGATCCGTGGCGCCACTGCGCTGACGAGATGGACCAAGTGCAGGCCGCTAAATGCTCCAAGACGAAGCTTGGTGATAAGCAGATCGGGGGGGGGCGTCCAGCAGGGCAAGACGCGCTTCAGCAAATGTCGCTACACACCACACCTCGGCCAAATCGGAGATGGTTTGGTAGAGTTCCAACCTGAACCGAGCATCCGGCTCGACAAGCAGGACGTGGACCACATGAAAGGGGCAGCAACACGGGTACCATTAACACGGAGGCTATTCTGCAAAGGAAACTACCGGGCACCGTGACCCGTTAGCATTTTCGACAGTGGCCGTGCAACTAACGTGCAGGCATCCGAGATAGACGGCCTTAACCGACCACGATCGGCCGAGATGAGGGAGAGCCGAGCTTTTGTTGCCGCAAGGAAGGTACGGGCCCAGCGTCAGGTCGTTGCCACAATGTTGCCACGACTTAGGCGGATTCGTGGGGTAATCGGAAGACTGGACTGGAACCATATGAGCGCCCCAAGTCGCTGAATCTAGGGAGTCTTCCCCAGAAGTTCCACGCAGCACCTACTTAGAATTTGTTGTCGTCAGAGTTCGAATCCCTGCCTCACCGCCAGTTATCCCCCCGATTCATTGATCGTTTTGGCAGCGGGACCACCGTTGCCAACATATCTCCACAACTTTGATCGCCGGACGGCCGATCCAGCAGACCGATCGCGGCATCGAGGGCTGCCGGACTGAGGTGCATGTACCGCTGCGTCATGCCCGGTTCCCGGTGGCCGGCGAGCTCCTGAATCGCCCTCGGCGGCGCCGTGCTTCGCCAGATGCGAACAGAACGTCCGAGGCGTTCCTGCCAGTCCTGGCGGCTCTCCGCAGCCCGGTTTCCTGCTGGCGCGCCGCGTTCATCGTCGCGCGGGTGTCGCCGTATGCAGGAATTGGAATTCGTTCGCGAATTCCAATTCCCGCATTCCAAATCCTGAACTCTTTCGCAAACATGCTAAGTCTGGACCGTTCGATCTTCCGCAACGTAACTGGCGTCGGAGGCAATGCGACTGACGTGCCGCTGGTATCGATGATGCCCATGATGCCGAGCAGAAGCTCCTCCTGAATTGCCAGAAGCGTCGTCGGATCGCGCTCGAGCACGTAGGCGAAGACCTCGACGTCCAGCGACCAGGCGCCAAATCGGATGAACCGGGTGCGCGCGGAACTGGCGTCCACCTTGGGATGAGTCCCGAGTAACTGGCGGATCCCGGTCAGCACTCGACGCATCTGGTCGGCGGTGGTCTGGAATCCCAACCCGACGGTGTGATGAAACCAGATTCGATCGCGCACGGCGAAGTTCTCCAGGCTCATGGTGGCCAGTTGACCATTGGGAATCGACACGACGGTGCGATCCAAGGTCCGGATGCGGGTCGAACGAAGGCCGATGTCTTCGACGGATCCAAAAACATCGCCCACGCGGCACGCATCGCCGACGTTGACCGGTTTATCCGAAATCATCATGATGCCGCCGACCAGGTTTCAATCGTTCTCTGGGCGCCGAAGCCAATCGCCAACCCGCCGACGCCCAGTCCGGCGTGGCCGCTGACGTCTTGTGGATGGACTCAGGGTGCATCGCTGTCCTCCGACGGCCGCGACGTCATTCCACGCAAGCGCGCGTTGGACGAGGATGTCTGGGAGCTCTACGACTCCAACAAGGACTGGACCCAGGCGCACGACCTTGTATTGATCTGAACGACAGACGGCGGATACATCACGCGAATCACTGGACCTCTCGCCAGGATGCGTCCGGAATTGTAGACCGTCATCTTTCGAGCGATGGCGTCGGTTTGAGGGCCCAGGTCCCGTTCCCGCACGGTGCCGTCCTGATTGACGATGAACGTCATGACACCGGTCGCGTCGTACTGAGCTGGCCAGGCGACGACTGCGAATCCTCCAGACATCTCGCCCTTCACGATATAGCTCCGGGCTCCACCTGATACCACAGCTCCCTGGCCGGTCAGGATCTTGAAATAGTAACCATGAAAGGGCGTGGGCTGCGTGCGATCCCCGCCGAGCGAACGTCCTTCCTCCGCTGCCTGTGCCACCAGGTCGCCAAGTGGACTCCGCTTCTGCCCGCGCGCGGTCGGCCAATGCAGGCCGTTCTCTTTGCCGGGATCGCTCTGGAACTTCGTTGCGTGCACGCCTGCGGGCTTGCCGTCGTGTCCCTGTTGTGCGTAGCGCTGCTGCGCGGTGACGTAGGCACGGCAGGTCGCGATCGCGTCCAGCTCGTTGCGTCCGATCCGCCGCGCCAGCACTTCTTCCTTGCCGGCGCCTGTGTCGAATCGTCATCCGTCTGCCCCTTTGACGAGCGGCACCGGGAAGGGCCAGTCCTCGTTGCCGATGAGGAGCGTCTTTCGACTGGGCGTCGCATCCTCGAGATGCCACTGCTCTCTCACGGCGACAGTGAACACCTGGCGGTTCATACGAGCGGTCGCGGGATCGGATGACGCGGCCAGCTCCCGCCCTTCGGGACCGAAGAACGCCAGCAGCGCGTCGACGTTCCCGGTCTTGACCGTGTCGACGAGCGCCTTGACGGCGTCTTCAGGCGTGGCAAACGTGCGGGGCGTCGCGGTCTGTCCCGCGGCGGTCGCCGATGATGCCAGAAGCGCCAGCCACGCACACGCGAACACTCGAGCCCTGAGGCTGTGGCGCATGGGCCGAGATCGTTGCCTGATCGATTCATACCGATCGTCCTGGTCATGTGTGTCGACCTCTTCCGAAGCGCTCACCGGCGGCGGCCACCGCCACCGCCGCAGCGCGAGGTGCTTCGGCTCTGTTGTCCACGAGCACTGGACGCGCGTTGTGATTGTCCGCTCGAATATCCGGAGAATGCGTCCGAGCCACCGCTGCTCCGTTGAGGCGCTGCCTGACTACTGCTTCCCTCGCCGTAACCGCGGGCTTGAGCGGTTCCTGTGCGACCCGAACGTTGTCCCTGTGGCGTCGCGCTCTGGGTCGAAGCGCCTTGTGCCTGCGTGCTCCGCTCCGTTCGTTGCGCCTGCGACTCAGGTCGATTTTCCTGCCGCGTCTGTTGACGGTCCGTGCGCTGCTCCTGGGTCGCGCCAGCGCGCTCGGTCCGCTGTTCCGATCGGTTCTCCGTGCGATCGCCGCGCTCCTCGACGAGGTCCTCGCGGTGATCCTGCCAGTCCTCGCGAGCGTCTTCCCGATGGTCGTAGTAGTCGTCCCAGGCGTCGTTGTACATGTAACCGCCGCCGCGCCATCCGTACGGACCGTAGTAGTAGTTGTTGTCCATCGCCGCGCCAATCGCAATCCCGGCAGTGAACCCGATGAGGCCAGCCGCCACTGCCACGTCAGCGTCGTTGTCTTCCTGGACGACGACCACCGTCGTCGGAGGCTGGGTGTAGACCACCTCGGTGTTGTATTGCGGGACATAGACGATCTGCGGATTGCTGGGCTCGATGACGATCACTTCCTGGCCAGATGACGTGGTCTTGGTTTCGACCTCCTGCTGGGGCGAGCTTTTCAGCGTCCCGACGTTCTTCGCCTGCAGCCTCAATTTCTGAATGCTGGCAAAAACCGCGCTTCGATCGGACGTGAACGCTTGCCCCAGGACCCTCGTCCACGCGATCTGGTCCGCCATCTTCGCCACGACTTGAGGGAAAAGCACTAACGCCACGAAGCTCGCATCGAACCCGGCCTTGACTGCGGCGTCCTGAAGCGGCGTGCCTTTCAGCTTCTGGTTGGCCTTCAGAAACTTGTCGAGCTCCGTGATTTTCGTGGGGTCGGTCGCGCTCATCAGCATCTGCGCGAGCAGTTGGTCTGGGTAGAGCGCAATCGGAGCGAGCAATTGGTCCAGCGTGCCTGTCGGTAGCGGTGAGGCCTGTGCGGCCTGCGTGCCCGCGGCGATCTGGTCCCTCGGCGGACTGCACGCCACGAACAACACGACGGTTGCGGCAATCAAGCGTGTGGTCATAGTCCACCCTTCAGCCGTGACATCGAACAAGAGCGCATGTGCCGTGCCCGGACGTTTCGCACCGGGCCTTGAACCGCAAGTGGTTGACGGACCTCAAACGTACAAGCGCCCAGCCGCCGTCATGCCGATTCCGCCTCGAGCGTCAACTCGGTCACGGTCTGGTGCAGTCTCTCGTCTTCTCTTTCGGACATGACGTTCTCCTAACCAAACGGGTTTCCGGGCGCACTCGCGTTGCGACGCGGGCAGATTTGATCTGGTATCCCAGGATACGGAGCGCCGTCTCGGGGGCCTATGCAGTTTCGGCAAGCCGACAGGACGATTTTCGCGCGTCGCAGCAGTTGGGCGCCTTCGCTAAGGAACGACGTGCAGCACCACTGCGGTCGTCTGTCCCCCCTTCGGCTGTGGCCCTGATCGTGATGAGAAGCAGTTCCATCCGGGGTGACGCCGCCGCAGCCATGCCGATAACTTACTTTCGATCATCGGCAAGGCGAAAGGCCCAGCGCCTAGCTTCGCCGAACCGGCGCGCGGGCCAGAACGGTGGTGCCGCGTTTCGATTGCGACTCGATGACCAGCTCGCCACCTACCAGCTTCAGACGTTCCTTCATGCTGGTCAGGCCGAGTCCCAGGCCTCGACTCGCCGCATCGACGTCGAAGCCAACGCCTTCATCACGAACGGTGAGGTGGACGACGTCCCCGGTTCCGCGAAGATGCACATCGAAATGCGGGGCCCGACTGTGCCGTACTCCGTTGTGCAGGGCTTCCTGAAGGACCCGGAAGAGACAGAGCGAAACGTCAGGCGGCACACTCCCCGGAACGTTCTCGTGGCCGAAATCAATCCCGACGTTTTTTTGCCCCGAGAGCTCCTCACAGAAACCCCGCATCGCGGCCACAACGCCCAGATGCAGCAGCCGTGGCGAGTGCAGCTCGTGTGACAGCGCCTGCACATCGGCCGTGATCTCCGCGGTCTGCTTCTGAAGCGCGTCCAGGCTGCTGAGGACCTCGCCCGAGGAATCCGGCAGTCTTTTCACCTGTTCCAGCGCCATCGTCAGCACTGCGAGACGCTGAGCGATGTCGTCGTGCAGGTCTCTGGCGATCCTGGCGCGCTCTGACTCCTGGGCCTCAATGAGACGGCCGTTCACGCTGGACACTGCTTCTTCGGCACGCTTGCGCTCCGTGATGTCCTGGACCGTACCGCGTAGCCGTACGATCTGGCCGGCGGAATCACGCTGGGCCTCGCCGCGTGCCGTGACCCATCGGTGCGTGCCGTCGGCGCAGACCATCTCCAGATCGAGTTCGTAGGGTGCGCCGGTGTGGAGGGCCGCTTCGACGGCGGCCCGCAGCCGGTCCCAGCTCTCGGGGGTATACAGCTGTGAGTGTTCCTTGTAGCTCACGGCCGGCAGGATCGGATCACGGCCGGCGATGCGATAGAGCTCTTCTGACCACACGACCGTGTCGGTATCCGGATCCCACTGCCAGCCGCCGACTCCAGCGAGGCGCTGGGACTCCTTGAGCTCCATCTCCTTGCGCCGCAGTGATTCCTCGGCGTCCTTGCGTTCGGTGATGTCCACGGCCAGTCCCAGCATCCGCTCCGGGTCGCCGCCGGGTGAGTAGTAGAACTGGCCCTTGGCTGCCACCCATCGGACCGTGCCGTTGGGCCACACGACGCGGAACTCCGCCGCGTAAGGTGAGCGGGTCTCCATCGCATCCTTGACGGCCCTCCAGACCAGGCCCCGGTCTTCCGGATGCACCGAACGACGGAAATCTTCGACGTGTCCATCGTAGACGTTGGAGGGAATTCCGAAGATGGTCGACAGGTCGCCGAACCAGGTATCGCGGTTCGTCTTGAGATCCCATTCCCAGCCCACGGACTTGCCCGACTCCATCGCCAGCCGGAGCCGATCGTTGGCGATGTTGCGCTCGGCTTCCGCGCGCCTGAACTCCGTCACGTCGAAGCACGCGCCGATGTAACCAGCGAACGAACCGTCGGGATCGAACAGCGGCGCCGCATTATCGAGGACCCACCGGTATTCGCCGTCATGCCGGCGAAGCCGATATTCCATCATGAACGGTTCACGGCGGTCGAAGGCGCGGGTGTACGTGTCCAGGCAATGCGGCAGGTCTGCGGCGTGCACACCGTCTGCCCAACCATCGCCGATCTCGGACTCGAGGGGTCGCCCGGTGAAGTCGAGCCACGGCTTGTTGAAGTAGGTGCAGCGCTTGTCGGAGCCAGAAATCCAGACGAGTAGCGGCAGGCTATCCGCCACCAGCCGGAACAGCCCCTCGCTTTCTCGGGGCGAAGGCGTGCCGAGGCTCATTTGGCCACCTCAGTTCATGTCGCGCGAGCGCCGCGCGAAGTTCCGGATGTGACTGCGCTGTGCGCAGCGCACACGTTTGAGAGCAGATTCAGGGCTTCTGAGTTCTCGAAGCAGTCGATCGGGTAGCAGCAGACCGTGAAAAACGGCAACGCGCGTGTCAAGTCGTCCCAGATCCGTTCGAGCTCCAGCGCCGCCTCGAAATCGCCATTCCGGCACAGGGAGGCGCTCATGTCGCCGACGATCGTTAGACGACCTCGCGGTCTATTCGGGACGGCCTGGCGTAACAGGTCGAGGCCGTGGATCATCTCCGCGACGCGCTCCTTGTCAGGTCTCCCTTCGTGCATCACGCGTGACAAGGCCAGTGCGGAATCCGTCGCGACGTACTGTTCCCGCTCTGCCAGCACGGCGAGATTCATCTGCCGCCCCTGCAGGCGCTGAGCGACGCCAATGCGGGTCGCTTCGCTGCTGACGAGGACGACCTGCTCGCCCGACAGAAGTGTCGCACGAACCAGCTGGCTCACCTCGTCCAGGAAGTGGCTCTCGTTGGCATGGAACTGGACTGCGTGCCGGCTGCCTGCGATAGTCGAGAGCGAAATCATGGATGGCAAGCATAGCCGCCCCGCGAGGGCGTGGTCGATCGCGCTGATCAGATCCAAGTGGATGCGCGATTTCAGCACGTAGCCGTTCGCGCCGCCATTAATTGCCGCGGCGACGAATTCGTCATCCGAGTGCATCGTCAGGAAGACGATCCTGGTTTCCAGGCCATCTCGCCGGAGCTGCTCAAGTGTCTGAAAGCCGTCGAGATCGGGCATGCCGACGTCCAGCACGACCACGTCGGGCCGGAGGCGCCTTGCCAGGTCCAGCGCCTGACGGCCGTTGGCCGCAGTGGCCACGATGTCAAAAGCGGCAGCAAGATGGCGGCTGACCGATTCCAGAAAGTCGATGTGATCGTCGGCCAGGAGGACGCGCGGTCGGGCAGGCACTGGGATGTTCAAGGAGAACGGCTGGTAAGTCTACCTTCCTAGTCCCATTCAGAAGCAAGCGAGACGCAGCAGCCGGTACTAGTGGCTTGTACTGACGACTTGTAAATCATATGATTGCGCATGCCATTCACATCGACGCCCGTCATCCTGACCACGGACCAACGACGAGCCCTCGAGACCCACATGCGCTCGGGGCGGTAACAGCTGCCTTGTGGACCGGCCAGCGCGCCTGGCCGATGGGCGCATTGATCTATCTGCTCGAGGCGTGGATCAGCGATCGGGCGCGGCGAGCCACGGCGCGTATTCCGGCGACGGTCGTGCTTCAGGAGAAGCGGCGGCTTGCGCTGACGCTCGTGCGCCTCACGCGCGCCGCCGGCGTGACACTGACAGCGGTCGTGGCGGATGCTGAATAGGGGGACAACAGCACGGTCCGTCAGACGCTGCATCGCGACTTGGCAATTCGCCAACCTTGCCCAAGGCGCCGCAGTACTGCCGCGCCGCGCCAACCGAATGCGGCCCCGACTTCGGGAAGCTCGTTTCGTCGAGGATCAGAATGCCCGTGCGTTCCGGCATCACGGGCCGCAACCGTCGCCACAGCACCGTCGCATCCCAGGGGGCATGCGTGATGAAGTGCTGGAATGCTTGGTACGAGGTGGGTTCGCTGACACGCGCGAGCATCGCGGACATCGACTTGCGGGCGCTGTCGCCCAGCAGCCCATCGACGTACTGGCGCAACGACACGTGCTGTGCGCGATGACCGAAGCAGTCCTTGAACTGATCCAACCATCCCGTCAATCGGCGCAGCAGCGACCACGCGTCCCGATCGAGCATTGGGGCGCAGCGTACCGGCAATCAGCGAACCGTACAATGTCCTCAATTCAGATCACTCGCGGATTCCTTCGGGCATCTGATGATGTGACAAAGTCGTACTAGTCGTTGTGTCTGTGCTCTTCACAGCGTGCTCCATCATGGCCACCCCGGCCGCCGCGCAGAGCGAGGAGGATCGGTGGATGCTCAACGCCCAAGTTGGCCCGGCGTTCGGGACCTTCGGCACCACGCCGAACTTCGACGCGAAGGCCGGCTACAAATTTAACGAGAAGATATCGCTGATTGGCGAATTTGGTGGTCTGTCGCATGCAGCGTTTGAGAAGGCTGCATTTGTCGCCCCACCCGTGAGTGCCCCTGACGTGTTCACTGACTCGAAGATCCACGTAAATGGCTACCACTACAACGCCAATCTCATCGTGGCTCCGAAGAGCTGGGATCGGATCACGCCGTACGGCACAGGTGGGTCAAAGCGACCGGGCAAAAGCCGGGCAAGAGCCCGGCGCGGACAGGAGAGCCCCGTTCGCGCAGGCGTCGGGGGGCCCAAGGTTACCCGGGGGCCCCAAGGGTGGCCGGCGGGTGACCGCGCGGGCGCGGAGGTTCGGCACACCCACGCTCGCGGCTCTCATAGCAATTCTTCGCCTATAGCTATATTCGCGTCCAAATCGCCGCCGGTGCTGGCGTCGCATACTGGAGGTGGCGCGCCTCGAGGAAAGCGGAAAGTCCGCCCCTATCGAGACTTAAGTTCCCGCCGATCATCAACCCCACCGAGCTGTTCCTCACGATTCGATGACGGATATTGATCGTTTTTGGACGCAGCATGTGGCGGACTCCCCCTCGGACGACCAGCTTTGTAATTCAATGACGGTCCGACGGCCTCAATGGGGCCGATCGCTCTGGCCTGTCAATTGCTCTCTCACTCGCTGGTATGACCTCCCGGGGGATTTTCGGGCGACCTGAAACGTCGATGGGACCACCCCCGCGAATCGGATTGGCCCTCGGTGGAGGCTTCGCGCGCGGAATTGCGCACATCGGAGTCTTGAGAGTCTTCGAGCGCCATGGCATTCCAATTCACTGCATCACCGGGGTGAGCGCGGGGTCGATTGTCGCCGCCGCGTATGCCAGTGGCGCGAGCCCCGACGAAATCGCCAGCGCGGCTTGCTCCATGCGGTTCGGCGACGTGGCGCGCTGGAGTCTCAGCCGGATGGGGTTTGTGGTGAGCAAGCGCATGACCCCATTCCTGCGGCGGCTGCTGAAGCACCACTATTTCGAAGAGATGCCGACTCCGCTTGGCGTGGTGGCGACCGATCTCTGCACCGGCGAACCGGTGTCCTTCCGAGATACCGGCGACGTCTTCCTTCCGATTCGAGCGAGCTGCTCCTACCCCGGTCTGTTCCAGCCGGTACGCTCGGGTGACCATGTGCTGGTGGACGGCGCGATGAGCATCGGGATTCCCGCCCTGCTGGGGCGCGAACTCGGCGCAACCCACATCGTTTCGGTGCACCTGCCCGCGCCGCCGTGCGTGCGGCCTCCGGCCGATGTGTTTCAGGTCATTCGCCGATGCTTCCAGATCATGCAGATTCGTACCGAGGATGGCTGGCGGCAGTCAAGCGATCTGGTCATCACACCGGATCTCCGGGACATCGCATGGGACGGGTTCGAGTGCGGATCAGAGCTGGTGAGCGCCGGAGAGGCGGCTGCATTGGCGGTGTTACCGAGGATTGAATCCTGGTTCTCCGGAGTACCTTGTCAAAGTTCGGAAGGAAGAGACCCCAGTCTTTCGACACCCTTTCCCACAGAGTCCGCCTCACCTAAGCCCGCTTAGAGCTCGCGACCGAGACGCTGTCGCGTGGGCAATCCTTAACCTTCAGGTACACGTGTGGCGGCTGCACGGGAGCCCGCTCAGAAAGTTGCTGGATCGACGCGTCTCAGAGCTTCTTAAAGCTTTACGAGAGCGAATGAAGGCGAGCCGCACCTCAGTTGCGAAAATAATCCAATTTCGGCGGCACGGTTGACGTGCGCGACGTCAGGGAGGCGAACATGGGGACAGAGCACCGCGGATTTGCGTCGATGGATCGGGACAAGCAGCGTGAAATCGCCAGCCAGGGTGGCTAACCACCGCGTCCCACTGAGTCCCGACCTACCACTGGTGGCCCACTTGGGGCGCCGCCGCGACCGGACCCGCAAGGATGCTAGGAACCCTATGGCGAACCCTCGGGCGAATATCGAGTGCAACCGCATTAGGTCGCCTCGGTGGACGGGTACTGATGTTGCTGCGTCAGCGCCGGAGGCGCCCCAATGTCTGACGATGAACTCGACGATCTGACAATCGTCCCGATGCCCACATCGGAGACACAGGCCGAACACGACCGCATTCGGCAATCCAGCGACAGGGACCAGCAACTCGAACGCGACGGCAAAGAGTCTCGCCACAATCGCGGCGTCGACGAAGCGGCGAATGAAACCCCGCCGAATCAGAATATTGATTGGACTCCAGACGAATAGCCAGTACGCCCGGTGGCATCCCGATTCCTCTAAAAATAAGCATCCGCGTCGGCGTACGACTCCACAGAGGGTAGGCCCAATTCTTGATGCCCAGGCGGCGTTATTTGTGGCGTGGCGAGGCAAACCCGGGAAGGGCATGAGTGACTTGGTAGAAAACCCTCGGCCGCAAGAGGCATATACAGCGATCCCGCGCGGTGACGAGATTCCGCGATGGAACTTCCTTCATGAACGTGCGGAACAACGCTAGAGCGCGGCGCTCTCGGTTGCAGATGTTGAGGCAAGTCGTCCCACTCCTACCAGGTGACGGCGCTTGCTTCGTAAGGGCCGACGGGCACTGGGGGCGAGGGACACGGTCGGGCGCGTCCTATGCTTGGTGTCGAGACCAACGTCGTCCAGCCGTTCAGTTGCGGCTTGAGAAGGCCGTCGGGTAGCTCGGCAATGACGATCAAAGCTCGCGATGTTTCAGCGTGAGGACCTGGAGTTTGTCGATAGTCGCGGGATAGGGTAGGTCACACGGCAGCACCGGAGGGATGTCGGCCAAGCGGTCGACGCCCGAGGGATTCGAAGGCGACGGTGTTCGATCGTCCGCCCGTTGTCGCCAGGTCCCCGTCGTTCAGTCGCGCTGAACGCCCGTGGAAGACCGGCTCGCCAGCTCCCTCGACGCGGACCAGCGAATGCTGAATTTCACGGCCGGATCATCGATAACAATCCAACTAGGGGGAACCGCGGGGCCACCTAGAGATTCGGTGACAGCCGAGACTCACCACGCCGCCTAGCTTGGAGAGCTCACACGATTCGCGGCCTTTCGCCGACGTGCGGCTAAGGCACCGAGCAGTCCGGTTCCCATTAGGACGAAGCTCGCGGGTTCCGGCACGGGTGTCAGGTCGAGGCCGCCACTCGCTCCAATCTTGAGCGAGCCGGGACCCGCGACGCCTGGGGCACACGCCGGCCCCGAGCCTCCTTCGCAATTCCCCCCAGTGGCGCTCCCGATGTTTTGGATGTGCAGCGCGACCAACACGCCCCCGTCTTGACTGAGGAAGTCTGCGAGTGACAAAGCAATGTCACCCGTGAGGATGGTGGAATAAAGGTCCTGACCGTTCCAGCCTTGCCCACCACTGCCGCCGACATCAAAGAGGCCGTTGTACGGATTGATTTGAAAACCATCTCGCGTCAGCGACACGGTGTTGTTCGGATCGTTGTCCGTAATCGTCGTCGCAGCCCCCCCGTAGTTCAGCATGAGATCGCGGAACTTCTGCTCGGTGCCTGCAAGATCAACGGCCACGGAGACCCCGTCGCCCACTTGGTCGAGCGTGATGGTGCCGAAGGTGGCCGCTGGTTGGCATGGGTTGAAATTCAGCACGCAGTCGAGGTTGAGCGTAATGGGCGCGGCCTCGGCGTTAGCGCGGGCGCCAATCATTCCGAGGCAGCAGAGTGCTGCGATTAACCCGGTGCGTGTGACCATGATCCTCAGTCTCCTCATTTTGATGGTCCGTACGTCAGCCGAACCATTATAACAATACTAGTAAACATCGATGTCTGTCAGGTACGTGACAAACCTTATGGTAGAGCTTACGGACGAGGAGCGACAGCAGAAGATCGCCGTTCGGACGCCAACTGACATGCAGCGGTCTCCTGAACCGGTGCATCCGTTGGCGCTGCGGACATGGGCGTGTCCCTGATCTTCATCGCCAACGCCCTCCGCCTTTTGCGTTCGGATTTGCGTCGTCGCGTTACCTCATTGCACAACGACGGTCCCGCGCAGCATGTTCATGCCGCACGCGAACGCGATCTCGCCCGCCTTGTCAGGGGTGAACTCGATCGTGACCGGCACGTTGAGCGGCAGTTCCCGCCGGATGTTCAGCGATGCAAACACCACCGCGGTGGCGCACGTCTTGTCGCTCGTCCGTGTGAACGTTATTCGTGCGGGCGCGCCTGCTCGCAACGTAATCCGCTGCGGGTCGAAGCTCGCCTCCGTCACGGTCGACACGCACATCCTGCACCTGCATGACACCCGGCCGCGCGTCCGACGTCGGCGCCGCTGTTCCGGAACTGGTGGGCGCCGCTCGTAATCCAAGGCGCTCAACCTCGGCGCGCACGGAGAAACTGCCTTCCCCGACCACCACATCGCCCGTTTGGAGGCCCGTCAGGACCGAGACCTGGTTGCCGGTCGCCATGCCAAGTCGAACTTCGCGTTCGACGAACGTTCCTGGCGCCTTCGGGTTCACGAGATAGACGACAGTTCGGTCGCCCACGTTTTGTACGGCGCTTCGCGGGATCATCGCCGTCGACACTCCGCCCTCGTCTCCGAGGAGCGCTTCGGCATACATGCCGAGGCGGAGGTCATTGCGCGCGTTCGGCACTTCGATACGCACTTTGGCGGTCCGCGTTTCCGCGCTGATCTGCGGGTCGATGTAGCTCACCCGTCCCTGCAGCACCAAGCCGGGATAGGCATTCGTCGTGATCGTGGCTGGACTGCCAACGCGGACGCGCGCAAAGTCCTTTTCGTACAGGTTTGCAACCACCCAGACCGACGAGAGATCGACGACGGTGAAGAGCTTCGTCGCCTGATCCACGTTGAGACCGACGTTCGCCAGGCGTTCGGTCACCACACCCGCGATCGGCGCAGGTACGTTCGTGGTGGCGCCCTGATTCTTCCCCGGACCAAGGGCCTCGATCGCGTCGGCGGACAGCCCAAGCAATTGCAGGCGCGATGCCGCGCTCTCGACATCTGCGCGGCGCGCGGTGTGGCCCGCGTGAATGCGCTCGAGCTCCTGACGACTGGCGGCACCAATCGCCACCAGCTTCTCGGTTCGAGCGAGCTCCTGCTCATGCGCCTCGAGTTCCGCGCGTGCCGAGATGTAACGCGTCTGCGCGTCAGCCAGCTCGGGGCTGAAGATCTGGGCGAGCGTCTGCCCCCGTTGGACCTGCTGGCCGAGGTCGGCCGTCACACGTGTAATCCGGCCGCTGACCACCGGCGTCACCACAACCTGCTTGTACGCGTTCGCTTCGACCACACCCGGCGCTCGAACGCCACCGGACGTCGTTCCAGCCGACACGGCAGTCGTGGTAATGCCGGCGCGCTTTGCCGCCTCCTGACTCAGCGTCACAACGACGTCTGGCAGCGGCGCCGATGCCGAAGAACTGGATGCAGGCTGCTCCGTGGCCGGCACCGCCGCAGGCACGCGCATCGTCGGCTGATCGTTTGATGATGCCGGGCCTGGTGCCCTCGATCGCAACCCGACGTAGGCTGCGCCGGCACCCACGGCAAGAAGAACCACAGCGGCCACCACGAGGACTGGCCACCGCACACTGACACGTGACTCCGAGTTCATTTCGTTTCTCCCAGCGCGCGCTTCAAAGCGGCGCGTGCTTCCCATGCCTCGCGCAACGTGGTCGTGTAGGCCTGTTCGATCTCCAGATACCGACGTTGTTCGGTCAGGACGTCAAACACCGTGGCACGTCCCAGGTCGAACGTCTGCCGCACGACGTTCAGGTTCTGCCGAGCGAGCGTGCGAACTCCTCCGGCGTAGAGACTGACGGCCCGCTGGGCCCGCGCATCGCGAGCCTGCGCCGCAGCGACCTCCGCGCGAGCGGCGAGCTCCGCCGCTTCACGACGAGCCTCTGCGCCAGACCGCTCGGCCTGCGCAGCAGCAACTTGACCCTGGCTGCGGTTGAACAGGGGCAGCATGACCATCGCGCCCGCGGCGACGTAGTTGAACTGACCCCGAACGCGTTCCAGTGCGCCCGCTGCGCCGACGCCCTGTTGGGGAAAGCCAGCGTCCATGCGCATATAGGTTCCAAACAGGCTGACGTCGACCCGGCCCTCGCGACGTGCCTGCTCGATCCGCGCGTCCGCAAGCGTCACGCGCACCTCGGCCTCGCGCACGTCTGGCCGGGCCGCCATCGATAGAGGCGCCGCAGCCGCTTCGGACGCGGTGCTCGCGACGAGCGTCTCGAGCGTCTCACGCAGCTGCAGCGGTTCACTGGGTGACATACCAAGGAGCTGCTTCAGTTGCACAATTGCCACGTCTGCGCGACCAGCGGCCAGAAGTCGTCCGGCTTCGAATCGGCGCAGCTCCACCTCCAGCAGATCCCGTTCGAGCGGCGGCGTTCCACCGGCGTCGACGCGAGCACGCACGACGTCCCACTGTTGCTGAGCGGCGGCCACGAGATCGTCTGCGACAACTACATCCCGAACAGCAGCCGCGGCGACGCCGTACTGCATCCGCACTTCCGCGACCAGTAATCGTTCGCGATCGGCGACGGCCAATTGCGTGGCCTGCCAGCCCGCGCTCCGCTGTCTGCACGCGTCCGGAACGACGGAAGAGATCCAACGGCCATTGAATCCCGATGCTGGTCAGGTTGTCTGTACCGCCGGGCTCGTCGCGGCGCTCCAGTGTGAGCGTCGGATTCGGGTGAAGGCCGGCTTGCTGCTGCAGCCCTCGTGCGGCTTCAATGTCCGACCGCACGGCACGCAGCGACGGGTTCGCGCTCGAGCGCGCGCGCGATCGCCGTGTCGAGTCCCAGACCCGCGCGCTCGTCGACGTACTGCGATGCCAGCGCCGATGGCGCCGTTCCTTGGCCGCGAGCAGGAACGGCAAGCACCATGGCCCCAATCACGAACGTGATGATTCGTCGTCGGGTTCTCATTGCACACTTCCCTGGAAATTGGCGGATCCGCTGCCGGCAGGGCCGTTCCATTCGACGCTGATCGGCCACGTGCCAGCCATGCCGAACTCGGCAGTCGCGGTAAACCGTCCCGGCACGCCCGACGGCTGTGCTTGCACATTCCCCGGCATGACCATGCCCGGCATCGTCATGGTCGCGCTGACGCGGATCGTGCCCACATCCACGAGGGCGCCGGACGAGGAACGGAACTCGATCGTGAAGGTGTTACGGCCGGTTCTCAGCGTGCCGGTCGGGGACAGGACAACGATATCCATGTCTCCCGATCGCGCCGTCACCACTCGCCCCCCAGCCTGGGCCGCCCCGGCGTCAGTCGCCCCCTGGCGGCTTAGTCGCCAGCCCACAAAGAGCGCGGCCATGACGGCGGTCAAAAGCACTGTCGTGATCAGGATGCGGCGTCCTCCATGCGGAGCTGGCACCGCAACGGGGAGCGTCTCGTGCTGCAGGCCCAGCTGTCGCTCGCGGATCGAGAAGAAGATGACCGGGGTCACGATCAAGACGTGGATGAGCGACGAGATCATGCCGCCCAGGACAGGCGTGGCCAGCGGTTTCATCACTTCGGCACCCACACTGGTACTCCACATGATCGGCAGTAGCCCCGCGACGACGGTCGAGACCGTCATCAACTTGGGTCGTAGGCGGAGCAGCGCGCCTTCCATGACCGCGTCGCGCAACGCCGCACGCGTGAGCGTGCCTCCAAGCTCGCGCTGCTTGCGCTCGACGGCCTCTTCCAGATAGATGACCATCACGACGCCGGTCTGCACCGCCGTCCCGAAGAGCGCGATGAAACCGACCCAGACCGCGACCGAGAAGTTGTAGCCCAGCAGCCACAACAGGTAGACGCCTCCGGTCAGGGCAAACGGCACGGCGAGGAGCACATGGGCGGCCTCGACGGCCGATCCGTACGTGAAGTACAGCAGGACAAAGATGATCACGAGCACGATCGGGATCACGATCTGCAGCCGGTCACGCGCGCGCTCCTGGTTCTCCCAGCGCCCGCTCCAGCCGATGTAGTAACCCGCGGGTAACGTGACCTTGCGTGCGACGGTGGCGCGCGCCTCCTCCACAAATCCGCCGACGTCGCGTCCCTGCACATTGAGCAGCACGGTGGCGAGCAACAGGCCGTTCTCCGAGGAGATCATCGCGGGCCCACGCGCATGCTCGATGTGTGCGACCTGCCCGAGCGGGATCTGAGCCCCACCTGGCGCACTCACGAGCACTTGCGCCAGCGCCTGCGGGTCTGCGCGATCCTCCGGCCGGTAGCGCACGCGCACCGGGAATCGTGACCGGCCCTCGATGGTGGTCGTCAGCACCGTCTCCCCGACCGCGGTTTCGATCACCTGCTGCACCTCGCCGACACCAATCCCGTACCGCGCCGCTGCTGCGCGATCCACGGCGATGTTCAAGTACTGGCCGCTCGTGACCTGCTCGGGATAGACGTTGCTCGACCCGGGGACTGTACGGACCGCCTCAGCCACCTGCCGCGCGAGTGCCTCGAGCTGCATCAAGTCGGCGCCAAAGATTTTGACGCCCACTTCGGACCGAATGCCGGTCGTCAGCATGTCGATGCGGTTGATGATGGGCATCGTCCAGATGGGCGAGATGCCGGGCAGTTGCGCCGCGAGACTCATCTCGGCCCGGAGGCGATCCACCGTCATCCCCGGACGCCATTGATCCCGCGGCTTGAGATGGACCACCGTCTCCGTCATGTTCAACGGGGCGGGGTCCGTCGAGGTATCCGCGCGCGCCACCTTCGCCACGGCGAAGGCGACCTCTGGGAACGACTGCAGGATCGCGTTCTGCTTCGCCGCGTTCTTGGTGTTCTCTTCCAGCGAAATGCTCGGATCCGCGATGGGCATGAACATCAAGTCGCCCTCGTTGAGCGGCGGCATGAACTCGCTCCCGATGCCGCGCGCCACAAAGAGCGCGCCCGCGAACAGCAGCGCCGCGATCGCCACAGTGATGGCCCGACGTCCGAGCGCGGCCTCGAGCACCGGGCGGTACAGCCGGCGCATTCCGCGCATGACCGGATTGTCGTCCTCCTTGTGAAACGTGCCCCCCAGTAACAGGCTGCAGAGGACCGGGACAAGCGTCACCGCGACGACCGTGGCCGCGAGCACGGCGAAGGTCTTCGTAAAGGCGAGCGGGTGGAACAGCTTGCCTTCCTGTCCAGTGAGTGCGAACACCGGGATGAACGCCAGAAGAATGATCGCCATGGAGAAGAACACCGGCCGGCCCACCAGCCGTGTCGACTCCAGGACGGTCTCCCACACGAGGCGACGGTTGCGAGGATCGACGGCGCGCTGTTCGATGAAACGAAAGGCATTCTCGGTGACGACGATCCCGGCATCCACCAGAACACCGATCGCGATCGCAATGCCGGCCAGGCTCATGATGTTGGACGAGATGCCGGCGTAGTACATCCCGAGAAAGGAAATGAGCACCGCCAGCGGCAACGGAATCGTCACGATGAGGATGGACCGGAAGTGCATCAGGAACACGACATGCGCGAGCGTGACGAGGACGATCTCTTCGATGAGCGCCCGCCTCAGGGTGCCGGTCGCCTGCTCGATGAGAGTGGACCGGTCGTAGAACGGCGCGATCGTGACGCCCTCGGGTAGTCCTGGTTGAATCTGTGCGATGCGTGCCTTCACGGCATCGATGACCTCCTTGGTATTCACGCCGGTGCGTGCCACCACGACGCCGCCGACGGCTTCCTTCGATCCCTTGACCAACGACGCCACCCGAAACGCATTGCCGATCTGCACGTTCGCGATCTGCTCCACGTACACCGGCGTCCCATTCGAGGCACCGATCACGATTTTCTTGATGTCCTCCACCGAGGCGACGAGCCCGACACCGCGGACGATCAACCACGCGCCATTCGACTCCAGGACGTTGCCACCGACATTGAGATTGCTCTCGCGCACGGCCGACACGACCGCGCTGAGCGGGATCGCGTACTGACGAAGGCGGTTGGGGTCGACATCGATTTGGTACTGCTGGACGTAGCCGCCCACGGACGCGACTTCGGCCACGCCTGGGACGGCATTGAGCTGGTAGCGGACGAACCAGTCCTGCAAGCTACGGAGATCTCGAAGTGAGAGCGTCGGGCTTTCGAGCGTGTACCAGAAGACATGACCAACGCCCGTGGCGTCAGGCCCAAGCGTCGGCACCACGCCAACGGGCAAGGCCTTCGCCACCAGACTCATCCGCTCGAGCACGCGTGCCCGCGCGAAATACAAATCGACGCTGTCCTCGAAGACGGCGTAAATCATCGAGAACCCGAACGCCGACTGCGACCTGACGACCCGCACACCCGCCAGGCCCTGCAGGCTTACGGTCATCGGATACGTGATCTGATCCTCGACCTCCTGGGGGCTGTGCCCCGGCCAGTCGGTGAAGACGATCACCTGGTTGTCGGACAGATCCGGAATGGCATCGATCGGCGTGGCCTTCACCGCCCACCAGCCCCATCCGGCGAGCGCGATGAAGAGGGCGGTGACGATGAACCGATTGCGCAGCGAGAGTTCGATGAGACGGTTGATCATGAACGACAGACCTCGCGCGCACGTCAGCGCGCGCACCTAGGGCCAAGCCGCCAATTTCGGCGGCGGGACACACGGGTACTGTCGCGACTTAGATGAGGAAGACGGAAAGGAGGACGTGCTTCGCGACCTGACCGACCGGGAGAGGCACGTGCGTGCGCCACGCGTCGAAGGATGCCGGCGGCGCCGCAGGATCGGCGCCATGGTCGAGAGACGTGCTGGTCACCAGCGCCGCTGACAACGAAAGGGAGAAGGCCACAGCGGACGGCGTCGAGTCGTCCGTGTCGGATGCGGCGCAGCAGCTGTCCGCTTGGGCCTGCGTGACAACTCTCTCAGAGCCTGCGCCCGGTTCGGTGGATCCGTGCATCGGACAGTCGCCACTGCCCGAGCAGCAGGCCATGCGCGCCTCAGGCGAGGCCTGCCAGCCCGCGCACTCGGCCCATCCAGCGGCGGCGAGCGCGAGAGCGACGACGAAGGCCGCCGTGCGTCTGAGCAGCAGTTCCACAACCTTAGGATGCACGGGTGCCACACTGGTGTCAATGCAATGGGGAACAGGTTCACAAAAATGCGCCGTCGCTCGCGGCGGTGCGGTTCGCACGCGAAGCACTCCGGCAGTCCTTATCAACTGCACCTGGCGCGTGATCCGTTGGCGGTTGTGCCGGCGGCTGATGCTGGTGCTGCTCCTGCGCAGGGATTGGTGCGACCGGCTCACCTTGCGTTGTCGGCGCCTGCGCCTCCACGCGCGGAGCTGCGGCAGCCAACGCTCCCACTACGAAAAATAAGACAATCAAACGAGAACAAGAGACACGATTCGCGTACATCGGCTGACTCCACCGTAAGAATGTTGGAAGGTATCGGGTGAAGAGCCGACGATCAGATTCGCAGTGGCGTCGTTTGGATGACGATTCCTGGCCATTGCGACACGCTCGCCGTGCTTCTGGAGGCGCTTCACGACCGCTGCCTTCTGATCCGGCAAGACGTCCGCTTCAATCTGATCGATCCCGACCGATCGAGCGACGGCTTCCGCCGTCGTGCGATTGTCGCCGGTCAGCATGACGACCTTCACGCCTTCGCGGTGCAGTGCCTCAAGCGCCTCCCGCGTAGTCTCCTTGATCGGATCCGCGACACCAACGAGTCCCGCGAGTCGCCGATCGACAGCGATAAACATGACCGTCTGACCGTGGCGACGGAGCTCGTCTGCCTTCCCGCGGAGCGTCGCCTCATCGACGGACATGGCCTCGAGCAACTTCAGGTTGCCGACGGCCACGCGACGAGTTTCGACGACGCCGAGGACGCCTTGACCAGTGATCGACTCGAAATCCGTGACATCGGCAAGCTTCACACCCCGCTCGATACTGCCGGTCACGATCGCGCCGGCCAAGGGATGCTCGCTCACGTTCTCCAGGCTCGCCACCAGTCGCAGCAGCGATCCTTCGTCGAATGGTTCGAGCGGCACCGTAACAAGCTTTGGCCGGCCCTCGGTCAGCGTCCCCGTCTTGTCCACCACCAGTGTGGTGACTTTCTCCAGAGTCTCGAGCGCCTCGGCGTTGCGAATCAGTACGCCATTTTCGGCCCCGCTGTCGCAAGACCCAAGGCGCAAGGGCACGCGATGATCAAGACGGCCACGGCATTGATTAGCGCATGCGCGAGTCGAGGTTCCGGCCCGAGCTGCGACCAGACGACGAACGTGATCACAGCAACCAGGATTACGATCGGGACGAACCAGGCGGACACCGTATCAGCCAGTCGCTGGATAGGGGCTCGGGACCGCTGAGCCTCGCTTACCATCCGCACGATCTGCGCGAGTAATGTATCGCCTCCGACACGTTGCGCTTCCATGACGAACTGGCCGCTCGCGTTCACGGTCCCGCCCGTCACCTTGCTGCCTGTCGTGTTTTCGACGGGAATGGGCTCACCGGTGACCATCGATTCGTCGACGGTGCTCTTGCCTTCGAGCACTACACCATCCACCGGAATGCGTTCGCCTGGTCGCACACGAAGGCGGTCACCGACGTGCACGTGCTCGAGCGGCACATCTCGCTCGATACCGTCAGGTTCAATCTTGCGCGCCGTCTTCGGCGCGAGGCCGAGGAGACTCTTGATCGCCGAGCTTGTTCGGCTTCGGGCTCGAAGTTCCAGAACCTGCCCGAGTAAGACGAGCACAACGATGACCGCTGCGGGTTCGAAGTACACCGCAACTTCGCCCATCATCCGGAAAGAGTCTGGGAACAGCCCTGGAGCCAGCGTCGCCACGACGCTGTACGTGTAGGCGGCACCGACACCGAGCGCGATCAGCGTGAACATGTTGAGGTGACGGTTCACCACCGACGCCCAGCCGCGAACGAAGAACGGCCAGCCGCCCCACAAGACGACAGGGCTGGCCAGCGCAAGCAGAATCCAGTTCAGCCAGCCGTGCGTCAGCGCGTCTTGCAGCGGCTGACCGGGCAGGAACTCCGAAACCATGAATGCCAAAATCGGCGCCGTGATTCCTGCTGACCACCAAAAGCGCCGCGTCATGTCTTCGAGTTCGGGGTTCCTCTCTTCAAGCGTGACCGTCCGGGGCTCGAGGGCCATTCCGCAGATCGGGCATGCGCCAGGCGCGTCGCGCACGATCTCCGGGTGCATCGGGCACGTCCATTCGACCTTCGTGATCGCCGTCACATCGACCGGCTCCAGCGCCATCCCGCATTTCGGGCACGCGCCGGGCCTTTTCTGGCGCACCTCCGGATCCATCGGGCACGTGTATTCGCGTTCCATGTCCCCCGTTGTCGCGGCTGGTGCCAGGCGCTCGGCGAGAAACGCGTCAGGATTGACGCGGAATTGGTCGAGACAGCTCTGACTGCAGAAGTAGTACGTGCGGCCGTTGTAGTCGATGTGGACAGCGTCGTCGGGAGAGATGATCATCCTGCAGACGGGGTCAAGCCCCTTGGCGGGCGCGACAGCTGCGTGATGGTGCGAATGCGGTGACATTCTCTTGGGTCTCCAGTCCTTCAACGTAGCGCTGGCATCGGAATTACACCCTGGGCGGCGTCTACGGCGACTGAGCCGCAAAGCCGCCCACAGCCGGTGCTACTTGACGAACTGCCCGGGATCCGCGTCGAACTTCGTCTTGCATCCCTTCGAGCAGAAGTAGTACGTCTTGCCCTTGTACTCGCTGCTGCCGGCTGCCTTCGCAGGATCCACCTGCATCCCGCAAACGACGTCTTTTTCCATGTGGGTTCTCCTTCAAAGCATTCACAGACCTTACGCAGCGAGGTCGCCCCGATTACACCCTCCAGAATGGGTAGCCATTTGCCATCCGTCAAGCTGTTCGCGGCGACCCACAACTGCAGTCGAGCGGTCTGCGCTTGCTCGTGCAAAAAAGCGGCACGCCGGCCGCCGGCGGGCGACCCGCGAGGCTCGGCTTACTGACTGATCGTTCCGTTGGGCCCAATTGTGAACGCAAAGCCGGGCTCGTCTCCATTGCCCGGAGTCGTCGCGTTCTGGATAAGCCTGATGTCGCTCACGAACACATTCCGAGTGACAGCACCTGTGGGATTCTCGTCGCAGGCGTTCTGATCGTTCACTCGGAAAGACACACGGGTGTTTACGGGTACGTCGGTGAACGTGATTTCGTAGTGGTCTGGCGGGACGGCCTGGAGGGGAATCCCGGCGAAGCTGCGCCAGCTCGGATGCGTGTGAGTCGCGCCGACGCCGTTCATGCATGCTTGCGCCGACGCCGGAAGATCAGTTCGCTGTGTCGTTGGGCCCATGAACACGAGACGCACGGTTGCTGTCGTCGAACCGGTCGGAGACGTTGGTCCGTCCGACTCCGCACACCCTAGCATTGCGAGGCTCAGCACGACGGCGAGGGCTCTCGCGGACATGCCCTCAGCATATCGAATCGGAACCGATATCCCGTCTCCTGCCCCCACGATGCGCCCGTCAAAAACCATCAGCACCTGGGCACCAGTACAATCGGATGATGAGCACGGCAGAGGATCGCGCGACCAGTCGAGACGCTCCTCGAAATCACCGCGCCTTTCTGGCGTACCTGGAACACCGTGTTGGCGATCGTGCCGTCGCGGAGGACATCCTTCAGGACGCCTTTGCGAAGGTAATTGCGCGGCCCGATCAGGCCCCAGCCGACGAAGCCATCGTTCCTTGGTTCTATCGGACCCTTCGGAATGCTGCCATCGATCAGTTCCGTCGCCGAGGCGCCGCGGAGCGCGCATACGGGGCCTTCGCTCGAGACGAACGACACACCGGCGCGATAGGAGGCGAGATCGCGCGTGCGTGTCGCGCTTGGCGACCACGCTGAAGCCCGAGTATGCCGAGGCACTCCAGGCAATTGAGGTGGGAGGCACGCCCGTCAAGGCGTTCGCTGAGCAGAAGGGTTTGTCGGCGAGCAACGCCGCGCTTCGGGTGTTCCGCGCGCGTGAAGCGCTCAAGAAGCGGGTGACCGAGTCCTGCGGCACGTGTGCCGAGCACGGGTGTGTCGACTGCACCTGCAAGCGTGCATGACTGAATGCCTGCGGCTGCGTCGTTCAGCCGCCGTTCACCCCACTCCCCGCTAGAATGTTGAGCGTGAACGCCTGCGCCGCTAAGGGAGGTCCGAGCATGATGACGCCCGCTCTACGCCGGTTCACGTTTACCACTCACATCACGTCGTCAGTCGGATGGGTCGGTGCCGTCTTGGCGGTCCTCGCGTTGGCCGTCATTGGATTCACTACCGACGACGAGGTCAAGGTCCGCGGCGCGTACCTGCTGATGGCACCTGCAGCATGGTTCGTCCTCGTTCCTCTGGCGCACGCATCACTTCTCAGCGGCATCGTCTTGTCGCTGGGCACCTCGTGGGGGCTGTTTCGGCACTACTGGGTGGTTTTGAAGCTGGGCATCACGGTCTTCGCGACGGTGATCTTGCTGATCTACATGGGAACGTTCAGGCAGATGGCCGGCGTGGCCGCCGATCCAGTGATGGATCTTGCGGCGGTGCGGAACGCATCACCAATCGTCCACGCCGTCCTTGCTTTGGCGCTGTTGCTTGCCGCCACAGTACTGGGTGTCTATAAGCCATTTGGGATGACCGCCTACGGAATTCGACGACTCGACGAACCGCGACGGTTTGTATCGTCGAGGGGAGAGTCAGCCGTCGGCGTCGACGCGCGTACACCGACGTGGGTTTACCTTGCCGGCGCAATCACAATAATTCTGGCGCTGCTCGTCATCATCTCGCACTTGATGGGCGTGAGTCCGACGCACCACTAGGGTGTGGCGACCGGTGAGCGACTAGCGCGGTAGAGACTGTCCCTACGATTGTCCCTGAGAGCGCCCAAAACAGCGCCTCCAGAGCCAACAGGAGCCAAATCACCCGATCGAGGAAGTGAAAGAAACGGAAGGATTTGCGCGGGAAATGGAAGATGTCCGAGAGGCGGATTTCCGTTTAGCAAACCGCCGCCTTCAGCCTCTCGGCCACCTCACCGTGAGGAAATTGCTAAGGATTTTGCGGATGCTTCTGGCCGCCCGCGGCTACGGCAGAGCTGATGTGCGCACCAGTATGTCCAAGCCGAGGCGCAGCGTTCCGCTGATCCCCATCGCTGACGACATTATAGCGATCCAAAACGCTGCGAGTCTTGTGGCCGCTCAATTTCATCGCCACGTGTTCGGGGATTGCCGGCGCGGACTATTATCCGGACGGCCTTCGGCCAGAGTCGTGCGGGATGCTGCCTGGGCACCCGGTGGCAATCCGGGTGCGGCGCCACGCATGGGAGAAGCCCCTGAGCACACAGCACGCGGTCCATTTCTTCCAACGACACCGAGTCGCCGCGGACCTTGGCGACATGCTTCAGACGGCCCTTGATGACGAAGAACCGCTGTCCCGTCCCCGCATCGTCGAGCGCGTATCCGAGGTCGCCGAGCCAATCGACGTCGCGGGTCGTCACGTGACCGTCGGAAAGGGGCGTACTCAGGACGAAGGGAGCCGCTCGATGACCAAGCGCAGGCGTCGACGAACCTCGTCCGCGCCCAGAAACTGGAGAATCTCGAAAAGGGGCGGCGATCTCTCTGCTCCTGTCACGGCGAGACGCAGCGTCATCAAAAGCTTGCTCGGCTTGAGCGTCAACCCAGCGGCGTACGCCCGGACGTGCGACTCCCAGGTCTCCTTCGCGGAGGCCAGCTCGTCGTGGCGCGAACACATGTCCTCCAGGAACTCTCGCGCGACGGGCGCGACCCCCATCTGCGCAATCACGGCATCGCTCGAGGGTGGCTGGTAGAACTCTTTGTAGTAGACGCGCCCTTGGATCAGCACGTCGGTGAGCCGCTTGAACCGTTCCGGCTCGAGCGACAGCACCCGAACCGTCTTGACGGGGTCCTCCGTAATCGCGGTGGTGAACTTCTCGAGGTCGGCCTGGCTGATCACTTGGTCTGTGCCCCCCTCGAAGCTGTCAGTGAATCCCTCGCCATGGGCGATCAGCAGCCGCAGATGGCTGGACACCTGGTCGTAGAGCCGCTCGGGACTGAGGCGACGCATGTACTGCCCGTTGATATGCAGGAGGAGAGCGGGATTGACCACCGGGCCTGTGACGCTGAGCTGCCGCAGCTCGAAGTTGGACGTGAAGTCGCTGGATTGGTACACGTCCTTCGAGTCTGGATGGAACCAGATGATACGCGTGAGAAAGTTCCGGAACGCCTCGGGGAGAATCCCCTGGGTGCGATAGTAGCCGACCGATGTGTCACCGGTGCGCTTCGACAGCTTGCGCCCCCGTGCATCCCGCAGGAGCGCGGTGTGAAGGAACCGCGGTGGCACCCAACCCAGAAACTTGTAGAGCAGCAGATGCTTCGGCGTCGATGAGATCCATTCTTCGCCGCGAATCACCGTGGTCACGCGCATGAAGTGATCGTCGACGACGACGGCGAGGTGATACGTGGGAAATCCGTCCGACTTGAGGATCACGGCATCGTCTATTTCGGTGGTTTGAATCGTGATGACGCCACGTGCCAGGTCTTCGAACGAGAGCGCCTCGTTCTCCGGAACTCGCAGCCGGACGACCGAGGGCTCTCCGCGCGCGCTTCGTTCCGCCGCCTCGCCAGGCAGAAGGGACCGGCAGGCCCCGTCGTAGCGGGTCGGCCCGGCGTGCAATCGCTGCTCGTTCCGGACCTGCTCCAGCCGCTTCGCCGAGCAGAAACATCGATAGGCATGCCCACGCTCGATCAGCCGCTCAGCGGCGGCGTGGTAGATCGCGAGCCGCTCGCTCTGTTCGTACGGGCCGTAGTTGCCGCCGAGCGGAGGCCCTTCATCCGCCCGAAGCCCGAGCCACCCGAGCGCGGCGACAATCTCCTCTACCGCGCCTGGCACCAATCGAGCCCGGTCGGTGTCTTCGATGCGAAGGATGAACACTCCGCCCGTCTTCTCCGCGAGCGCGCGGTTGATGACGGCCTGAAGCGCGGTGCCGATGTGCGGCTGGCCGGTCGGACTTGGCCCGATGCGGCCGACCTCTGCGCCTGAAGGCAACTGTCGCGGTGGATACTTGACTTCGAAGTCTTCGAGTGTCACGGATTACGTGGGGCCCAGTTCGGAATTCGACGCATCGTCGAGCCTGCTTCGAGGCTACCATGCCGGCTCCGAGTTGTGCGACGATCTTTTGCGAGGGAGGGCGGTGGATCGAGCGGAAAACGGTGCGATTGACTCGGCTCTCGATAGAGCGCCCGCTAGTTCCGGAGAATGAGGTTCACCGCCGGCAGCTGCGATTGCGATCGATTGCCGAGCGACACGAGCCTGGTCGTCGATCAGCAAGCTGATAGTCCACCAGATGATCGACGACGAGGACGAGTGTTTACGCTGGTCGAAGCATGACACGCCCGGGACAGCGCATCGAATCAGTCAGGCGAGCGCGAAGTGGACCACATTCAATCGGTAATACAGCCGGTCCGAAAACATTCCGGTCTCGACCCGCGGGTAGAGCGCCGCCGTCGCAAGTGAGACGATCTGCGGGTGACCGCTCTGAGGCTCGCCGAGCCAGCGCAGAAGCCGCTCCTGTTGCTTGCCGTCCAGGAGGTCCACATCTCGAAGAATGAGCGTCCCGTCGCTCGGCAGCTCGGTCGGAAGCACCCCGCCAATGAGCGACTGAACCGGGGATCGGACATGTGGGACCAAAGCCTGGATGAAGGCTTCTGTTGCGGCTGTCGAACCGATGACCAGCAGGTTTGGGCGGAGACCGAGGAGCAGGGACCAGTCATCTCCCGCTGGGTCGGTGCGAAACCCATCGCCAGTGCTCAATAATCGCTCAGTCTGCGACAACGACGGCTCCCTTCCATCTAAGAAATCAAAGTCGGACTCGGCCGAATACACCGGCCTTCGGGCCGATGATCCGGTACAGGCGCTCACCAGTTCGAGAAAGGTTTGAGCGTCCATGACCGGCCAGCCGAATGGTGACGCGGGAATCGACGAGCAGCGTCGACAGTTGTGAGACATGAACGCAGCAACCCACGGAGGGGACAGAGTGTAACAGTCGCGCTTCACGACAGTGTGTCGGCGGTAAGGACGCCATGAGCGGCGTCGAGCATTCACCGGCAGTCGATGTCTATCGGGGCCTTCAAGAACAGCGCCAGCCGCAAATGTTCAACTGCCCTGAAATTCCATGGGCAAAATGAGATGCCGAGGAACCGGCGACCGACAGTAATGTGGTGGATCATTGGGAAGGGGCACATTACTGTCGCCGTAAGTCGAACTGGTCATCCGCCCGAGCAATTCGCGGCCGCTCTCCTGTCGTTGCCGATACGACTTGGCGCTATCGCCTGGGGTGTCGGCGAGCGTGTTGGGTACTACTATCGAGCCGCCTGATGGTTCGGTCGACTTTTCGGATAGTACGGGGTGGCAGACGATGGGCTGGCCGTCGAGCGGCCCCAGGGACCCTTTTCATGCCGAATAAAACAGTCCTCGGGATCGATGGCGCGTCACCGCCTTTCGATCAAGTCACGAGCATTCAGCGGCTCGCGCCGGCCCGCCGCGGCCAACGGTCGCCCGAGCATGCCCGGCATCAGCTGTACGTGGCGCGCGAGAAGCGGAACCGGGTGCACGTGCTCATCAAAGTCATTTCGAAGCCAGGTCAGATCTACGAACAGGACCTCACCAACGAAATCAGCAGTCTCTCGACGATCAACCGCGAGCTCCCCGACTCGCGGTATTTTCCTGTGATCCATCAACACGGACGGCTCTCCGATGGACGCCTCTACCTGAGCACATCGTTGTTCGACGAGCTTCCGCTGGCGACGACCATCGGCGCCGCACCAGTTCCCGGCAAACTGGTGGCGCATCTCAAGCTCGCGATCGAGATCGCCAGGGCATTGTGTGACATCCATCGCCTGGAGATCTTCCACGTCGATCTGAACCCGATGAATGTCCTGTACCGGGCAAGCCACGCCGGGCCCGTGATCCGGATCGTCGACTTCGAGTCGTCGTACGAGCGCGCCCGCCATTCGAAAGGCGTCTTCTACAGCCCTCCGACAACTCCGGGATACTCGGCGCCGGAAGTCTCATTCCAGGCGCCGGACGCGCGCTCGGACCTGTTCTCGCTGGGAGCGGTGCTCTACACGACGCTGGCCGGGTACCGATGGACGGACCACGCGGAGGTCAGCGCGCGCGTCGAGGCCGATCCCGAGCTCGACCCGGAGCTGAAAAATGTGCTGCTCGCCGCGGTCGACCCTGTTCCGGACAACCGCTATGGGTCGGTCCAGGAATTTCAGTCTGCGCTCGGCGCCTACCTCGAACGGATCTGGCCCGGCCGTGCCTGGTAGCGGCGACGGGGACGCAGTGACGCCGTCGAGGAGCGCCCACTGGTGATGGCGGTACCGAAAGAGAACCGCCTTTCACCACCCACACTCGCTATTGCCCCTTCCAGGACCGGCCCCACGCGCGCCCGGGTTCAGGCCGACGCTCGCCTGCTCGGCGATCAACACTGCGTAGAACGGCGCGATCTTCTCACCCGTGTTGGGCCTGTTTCATGAGGCCGCAGCGGACACGTGTTCTTATGTGCGTGACGACCGTTGGGTCGTACTGGGAACTGGCACAGTGGGCAGCGCCGTACCGGAGGGGGCGGGGGCCGCCGCGGACACGTTTTCCTATGTCGCTGACGCCCATCGGGTCGTGTTGGGTAACGGCAAAACGGGCAGCGCCGTACAGGAGGGGGTGGTGCGGGCACGGTTGCACGTGTTTCGAGCACCGGCCGTGCCGTCGTGGTTTGCGGAAACGTTAGCAATCGGCGTCGGCGTGCGGACGATTACTGGCCAGGGACAGAAATTCGTGCGGCTGTGGCCTGACTATCTGAAAGGATGGCCCGGTTCAGAGTTACCCTCACCGGGAAGCGCTAGGGACCTCGGCGCATGCGTCATCGCCTCCGCGCCTAGATTGGCCTCACCGGGTCATCCTCGTCCGATCGGTCGTAAATAGGGTTCCTGCGTTCCTCTGACGCTGAGCGGTGGCGATGCCCTCGTGTCCACCTTCGGCGAGCCTGCGACGTTAAGATTCTGGTTTAGAGGATAGACTCGCTGCTGAAGCGTTGAACTTCAGGCCGCGCGCTCCGACCCCGTGCATTACGAAGCCGTCGCACAACGCATCCGGCGAGAAGCCGATGCTTTCCGTCGAATGCCGGCCCGGCCCCGATTGATGCATTGAAGGTAACGTGTCTGCAGTGGAGGCGCTCCTGTTCCTGGGCGCATATCTGATAGGCTCGACCGTCTTTGCGATTTTTGTCGGGAAGGTGATTGCTCGGCGGGATGCACCGCTCGCGGGCCACCACTGGCTGTTCGGATCGGGCTCACGCGCTCCCAACGCGAGCCGGCGGATCTCACACCCCCCCGGTTGCAGAGCTGAGCCTCACCGCACGCCGCGTTTCTCGATTGCATCTTGTCGGTCCTCAAGCTTGTCCGCGAGCGCTCGCCCCGCGAACTCCGACTGAAATATCACGTTGAACGGCTCGATGTGCGGAGTTCGCACGACCACATAACGCGATCCACGTACTCCCCCGACATGTTCACATGGCCGCGGAACACTCGGCACACGCGGTTAACACGGCTTCGTACACCCCCTTTCAAATGTGTTCAATATTGAACAGCCAGTTACCGACGTCAGTGTTAGGTTTTGTCCTACACGTGACTTACCTCTTGTCCTACATGTGGTTCCCGAACAGCCGGCTTGACGCTGCGAGCGAGACGACATTTTGGTCTTGGCGTTCAAACAATTGACCTGGGGGTCTCCATGCCCGACGCTCGCGACGTTTTGACGGATTCCGAGATGTTTGCGCTCCGCGATGTCCTCGCGCACGCACCGAGCGTCAATGATTGGGACTCGGTACGATCTGCAATGACGAAAATTCGCGAGCACGGTCTCACGCCCGAAGCTCAGCGCCGTGGCCGGAGCGATGCTCGAGAGGCGACGGCACTAATTTCGGCGGCGACGACCGGTTATATGCGTACGGAATCTCACCCTCGCTACCTCATTGCGGGCTCAGCAATGAGGGCGGTTCACGTGGGTGCGGGTTCCGGCCTACGCGCGTTCGCGATGGCCCTTCGTCGCTGGAGGTTTGGACTACAAAGATCTCTGGTCTGGCGAAGGTAATCGCCTCAACCTGTTGATGGAGAAGTCATGGAACGTCGACAACACGACCGTCTGTGGCGACCTGGCCGGCGCGAGAGTGAGCGCCGTAATACAGACGACGGGAAGCGCAGTTTCTATAGTCGTATGTCATGACGCAGAAGCGGCTACTTCCCACAACCACGTTCACCATGACCCCAGACCCCGCAGCACCCTTGCTACTGTGTCCCATTTGCGAGATACCACTGGTCTACCGGAGCACGGTGCTCTGCGGTGTAAATCCCCGGGAGCGCTGGGATTACCTTGATTGCCGCGAGTGCGGTCTGTTCGAATACCGGTATCGCACACGCGCGTTTAGACGCAGGAAGAACACGGCGGCATCAGGTTGGTGAGTAGGCCGATCCGAACACCCAGCGAACGATTCGACGACAGCGTTTTCCGGTCCTCGCGGGCGGCGCCGCTGGGCGCGGACATCACACCTACCCCTCCACGACCAGCGCCAGCCGCGATGCTCGTCGTGTCAACGTGAAGATGTCCCGCACGCTTGGCACCGCCGGTGAATGGCCTCCACGGTTAGCGCCTTGGATCCTGAATCCGATACCCGCGCTGTGCGTAGTTCGTCGGCTTGCGCAGTGGCGTGGCGTCGGCCTGACAATCCTCCGTCGTGAGTCCACGTGTCAGCGCGCCGCTGGGTGATCTCGGCCAGGCCGACGCCGTCGGCCACCCGGCGCCGCCACTGTGGAATCCACTGAAACCAGCGCGCGACGGCGGCGTCTTGGCGTTCACGAGCGGCGGCAAGCGTTTCGAGGTGGGCGGCGATCTGCTGATCGCCTCACGGTGTGAGGGATTAACAGGTCTACAACTCGTTAGCGCAAGCCGCTAGCCCAGCCATTGCCGTTATGAAATACAGACGAGAGATCGACGGGCTGAGGGCGCTGGCAGTCATGCCTGTCATATTCTTCCACGCGGGCTTCCAGGTTGTTCATGGCGGCTTCGTTGGCGTCGATGTGTTCTTCGTGATCAGCGGCTATCTAATTACGTCGATAATCGTGTCGGACCTTGAAGAGGGTGGGTTCTCGCTCATGGCGTTTTACGAGCGACGAGCGAGGCGCATCCTGCCCGCACTGTTCCTTGTTATGGCGGTGTGCTTGCCGTTCGCGTGGTTATGGCTGCTGCCAGCATATGCGGACGAGTTCTTCGATAGCATGGCAGCTGTATCCGTCTTCGCTTCGAACCTGTTGTTCTGGCAGCGGAGTGGGTACTCGGGTCGACGGCTGAACTCAAGCCACTTCTACACACATGGAGCCTGGCGGTTGAAGAACAGTATTACGTGTTCTTTCCGATCTTCCTCGCGCTTACCTGGCGCCTCGGTCGGCGCTGGGTCCTAGGGCTGCTTGCGGGCGTGTTCGTCGTAAGCTTGACGACGGCACAGTGGGGATCATTCACGACGCCCACTGCCGCATTCTTCCTGCTTCCTACGCGCGGCTGGGAGTTGCTAATGGGCGCCCTCGTCGCGTTCTACCTGCTGGATGGCGACCGTAAGAGCATTCCTCGAGCAGTGCGCGAACTTGGCGGGGTCATAGGGATTGCGCTCATCACCTACGCAGTTCTTGTGTTTGACGAAGATACACCATTCCCCGGTCTCTATGCCCTGGCCCCAACTATCGGGACCGCGATGATCATCGTCTGTGCTACAACCAGTACGGTAGCGGGCCGGTTGCTTGGGAGTCGAGTGCTCGTTGGCGTTGGGCTGATGAGCTACAGCGCATATCTATGGCATCAGCCGATGCTCGCCTTTGCTAGGCATCGAAGCATCGAAGAACCCGCTGCATTTCTGCGACTGTTCGTCGCGGTGTCGTCGCTGCCCTTGGCGTACCTCAGTTGGAGGTATGTCGAGACTCCGTTCAGGGCCAAGGGCGGATTCACTAGGAGGAACGTTTTCTGTGTCGCGCTGGGCGGCACTGTATTCTTTGCAGGCGTGGGTTTGTTTCAGCATTCATTCAGTAATCAGTATCAGAGATTGTGGCTGGCACGGCAGCCACGTGCCGTGCAGACGATGTCCCAGATCATCACTGAGAGCCGAGAACACAAGAGTTACGCCGCCGGCAATATTGATGGCAATCACAGTGGCGGTGGGTGTCGGTTCAATGTGGAGCGGATCACCGCCGAGGTCGAGGAGAGGATCCGATCCTGCCTGGCCAAGCACGAAGCAGGCGTCGCCATCTTGGGTGATAGTCACGCGATCGACCTATTTGGCATAGCATTGGCGGGCAGCCAGGCGCGTTTCATCGTTGGAGTGACGCAGCCCGGTTGTCGCGCACACACGCCTGATGCGGGTTGTCAATACGATGAGTTCCTTTCCTTCGTCCAAAAGAATAAGGGTGTTTTCCAAGCGGTCATTTACGAGCAGGCGGCTTTCTACCTCCTCAGAACCCAAGATAAGAGGGGTGGCAGGGCGATATTCTCGAGGTTGGGGATGGGAGAAGCGGTCACCGGCGTGTTCATCGATGAACAGCGCGTGGAGGCCGCCCGTCTGTACCTCAGGAGCTGTTAGTAAGTATGTGGATGTCGTCTGGTTTGGTCCTCGTATCGAGCCGCACATTGGTGAGAACTTCATGCTGAAGGCGGGGTGTGACTATCGATACCAACTTCGGCCGAATCAACGAGAAATCTTTGAGCGTCTGGATGCGTATATTGGTGAGCTCGTCAAGGGGGAGGCAGCATTTCGTTTCATTTCACAGAACAATGTGATGGGATTCGAATTCCCACGTGATTACATGGACTGTCACACGCTCCTCTGGTCGGATGGGGATCACTTCAGTGCCGCGGGCGAACGCTATTTTGGCGCCAGGGTCGATATCGTGTCGCTGGCTACGGGTAGAGGCGGACGCTAGCCGCTCGCCCAACTGCGCATCGGAGCCGGGCCGTGCCTCCGATTTCTCTCAGTCAGTCAGGTCTACGCGGCGGCCGTCGACAATGCGGCCGCCGAATCAGTCCGAAGGGTTCCTTTCTTGGGCGAATTAACCTGCCCCCTTCATCCGCTACATGAATAGCGGATAGAGGCGGACGCTAGCGCCATTCGCCAAACTGCGATGTCACCGTGTCGGACAGGGCGCGCAGCATTTATGGCAGGTTTCATACACCGAATGATTGTTTCGGTACTGCGGAGCTCGTGGGGAAGTGCCGATGTGAGTCGCTGTTGATGAACGTGGGAGACCCGCAGCGGTTAGGGAGTGACTCAGAAATACTCAGGATCTTCAGACGCGGGGGGATCGTGCTGACGGATGACCTGTTGCGCCTCGGGGAGATGTTCCAATACCGGAACTTGGGCGCAGAGGTCGAGGCACGCTGGAAGCTGGTGGAGACCGCTGGGCGCTCAGCATCTCCCCGGCTCTTCTCGGCGTGAAGTATGACGCTGACACCGAGACGCTGTTCGTGGACGGAACGAAGCGCAGGATCGCGGTGACCTCCTGCCGAGATGCCCTCAACGGCTATCAAAAGGGTAAGTGCTTTTACTGCTTCTCGAACGTCTCGGTGATCTCCGGGGATGCGGAGCTGTCGGACGTGGACCACTTCTTTCCGCACATGCTGGGGCAGCTGATCTCCAGGTTCAATCTGAACGGGGTCTGGAATCTGGTGTTGTCGTGTCGAGACTGCAACCGAGGCCCCCGAGGCAAGATGGCGCGGGTGCCTGAGAGCCGATTGCTGGAGCGACTGCACCGCAGGAACCGCTTCCTGATCGACAGCCACCACCCCCTTCGCGAGACGCTGATGGCGCAGACGGGAGCGACGGAGGACGACCGCAGCAAGTTTCTGCAGGATGTCGATACGTGGGCTATCGAGCATCTCGTCCACCGCTGGGCACCAACCGATGAAGCCTCGCCAGCATTCTGATCCCGTCGAGCGGACCCTCGACTACTACGACTCCCACGCCGAGGAGTTCATCGAGCGCACGGCGAACGTGTCGATAGAGCATCTGTATGAGCCGTTCCTGGCGCTGGTTCCACAAGGAGGTCGCATCCTCGATGCAGGCTGCGGATCAGGGCGGGATGCTGCGGAGTTCGCGAGGCGAGGATATGAGGTGGTCGCGTTCGACGGATCAGCTGAGATCGCGAGACTCGCGTCCGAGCGAACCGGTCTCAAGGTCCTGCATCTGACGTTCGATCAGATCGACTGGCGCGACGAGTTCGATGGCGTGTGGGCGTGCGCGTCCCTGCTGCACCTGCCCTCGCCGCAGCTCCAGATAGCACTCAACCGGATGATTGGCGGTCTCCGACGAGGCGGCGTGCTTTATGTCTCTTTGAAGGAGGGACATTTCGAAGGGGTGCGGGAGGAGCGGTGGTTTACATCCTCGACCGCAGCTGGCCTCCGACGACTCCTCGTCGACACCAATGCTCTCGATGTGATCAGAATCTGGGAAACGGTGGACGCTCGCCCCGGCAGCACCACGACTTGGGTGAATGCTCTGGCCATCCCGAGTTAGCCAGCGCCGTCGATTGCATCCTTAAGCGAGACTCGGGCGCCGACGCGAACCGATCTGCAGCTCGAAGGCATGCGCGATGGCCAACACACGCGATTCACCAGAATGTGGCCCCACAATTTGAAGGCCGACCGGCAGCCCCGCTCGCGTCACGCCACAGGGTACGGAAATCGCTGGCAGGCCGAAGGTGTTGAAGATCTCGTGCAAGTAAAAAAATCAAGCAGCTTGAAGTCGGTCAGGCCGAAGCGTCCCGCTTCCTCGGCGAACGCTGGATCGATGAGAGAACGCACCGGTCCATGGAGGTCGCGGCGGAGGGCATGCGGGCGGCGCTCAAACCAGAAGCCGGGCACTTGCTCAGCGATCGCTCGCTTCACTCGAGGGCTGACGGGGATGCGAGCGTCCCTCGATCGCATGCCAGGCATCGATCTGGACGTGTGTCGGGGCGTCTTCAACTACACCGAAAAGCGCTGGCCGAGCCTGTTGGGATCGGTCGCATCGATGATCGGTTTGCCGCTCTTCGAAGTGTCCCGGCTGCCGGTTCTGCGCAGGGAGATACACGAGCATATCAAGTTGGAGAAGGTCCTGGCGAAAACCGAAGCGGCCCAGGTAGAACCCAGCGAGATCGGCAGCGGCATTCGCGTGGCGTTGCGCTCGAGAAACTGACAGGCGCGGAGTGCACTAGCGCCCGCGTGCATCATAGCGGTTCCAGATGAGGACGCTGTAGTTGATCGGCGCGTGGTCGGCGAGAAACCCCGGGAGCGGGAACTCGAACGCTTTGCCGGTGCGCAAGAGTGCCTGTAACGTCACCGCTTCCTCGGGCGACAGGAAGTGTCCGCCGGGATCCAGCATCAGCTCCATCGCAGACGTGAGATTACTATGAAGGTGCCCGGCACCGTCGACGAACTGGAGACTGCCGACATGACGGAACAGCAGCCCCAGCGGAAGGTGCGGCACGATGTCGGAATCGTTGCGGAACCTGAATACCGGCACGCGGATGTTTGCGCCGAAAGCTGAATCCCCGACGCGCGGCGAGCCGAAGGTATAGACGCCCTGTAGCCCCAACGACGGATCGTCGCAGCAGAGATTGGCCGCCAACGTGGCTAGCGCCGCGCCCAGGCTGTGGCCGGTCATCCAGAGCGGCCTCGGGCTCCTGGCCTGTTCAGCACTCAGGTGTGCAGCCACCTGCGGCCACACTTCCCCGAGTGCTGCAAGGAACCCTCCATGAACAAGGTCGCCGTGGGAATCCGGGGCCGGCAGGAACTGCGCGTCGACGGCGAAATCCAGCACCGAGGACCAGAAGTTGTCCACCTGAGTACCCCGAAACGACAGCACGACGGCATCCGGCATCGATATGACGTACACCTGCGTGCTTGACAGGCCATGGAAGTACGCAACGTCGCCGGAAATCCCCGCCGCCTTGAACGCGGACTTGACGGCGGCTTCGCTCGAGTAAGCGAGGAGGGCGGCGTCAGACAGCCACCAGGCGTTGCGGAGATTCAGGGCTGTGTCCAGGCCTTGGAACGGATGGTCGCGGACGGTCTCGAAAAATGTGTACGGCTCGATCACATTCGCTGGCGGATTTAGTGCCTGGGGGGTTTGGCGAGGCAGTGGTTTCTGCATCTGAGCGTCCTGATGTCCGAGAGCCTTCGCGCTGCCTGTCGGCACCGCCTCGGTGAGAATTCGAAGGGCCGCACCGCCCCACAGCCGCGCACCGCGGGCAGGACAACGTTATCGTGGCGACCGCGCGAACATACACCATCCAGCCGCGACATGCGTATCGCGCCGCCCGTCGGCTCGCACGTGACGCAACCGCGAGGCGTCCCTGACTGAACAGTAAGTAGAATCGCGCCTGTCGGCTCCTGTCCTTGCTGAAAACCCATTACGTCTGCCAGATTGTCATTCCGCGACGGTGTGAAATGTAAGGCGGAGGCGAGGAGAGCGCAGGGGCGCTGGTTCACCGCGCTGGGTTCGTCCGGTTCATGCCACGGCCTCCATCGGGGCTGCAGTGGGCACCGGTTCGGAATGCTCGTGGCGCTTCGCCATGTAGTAGAGGACGGGCACGGCCATGCGCGAGAGCAGGAGCGACGCCACCTCGCCGGCCATCAGCGAGATCGCCAGGCCCTGGAAAATCGGGTCGAATAGGATGACCCCGGCGCCGACGATCATGGCGGCGGCGGTGAGGGCCATGGGGCGGAATCGCACCGCGCCGGCGTCGACGACGGCCTGCTCGAGAGGAAGCCCGTCGAGCAACCGCAGCTCGATGAAGTCCACCAGGATGATCGAATTGCGCACCACAATGCCCGCACCGGCGATGAAGCCGATCATCGACGTGGCCGTGAAGAAGGCGCCCATCGCCGCGTGCGCCGGCAGGATGCCGACCAGCGAAAACGGGATGGCGGCCATGATCAGCAGGGGTGTCTTGAACGACTGGAACCAGCCGACCACCAAAACGTAGATGAGCACGAGCACGGCCGCGAAAGCGAGGCCGAGGTCGCGGAACACCTCGATCGTGATGTGCCACTCGCCGTCCCACTTCATCGCGTAGCGCGAGGTGTCGAACGGCTGGACCGCGTTGAAGACCTCGAGCCGATAACCCTCGGGCAGGGACAGCCGCCCGATCGGCTTGTTCATCTGGAGGATGGCGTAGACCGGGCTTCCTTTCTGTCCTGCCAGGTCGCCGGTGACGTACGTCACCGCCTGCAGATTCTTGTGATACAGGCTTGCCTCTTCCTGCTTGGCAACGGCGCTCGTGAGCTCGCCCACGGCAACCGGCCTGGTGCCGCGAAGCCGGATCGACTGGACGGCCTCGAGACTGCGATCGTCGCGGGGGAGGCGGATCACGATCGGCACGTCCTCGCGCGCCCGTTCGTCGTGCAGCAGGCCCGCGGATTCTCCGGAGCCGGCCATCCGTACGACTGCCGCCACTGCCGCCGGCGAGAGGCCCGCAGCCGCGGCTTTTTCGCCATCGACGGCGAGCGTGATCTTCGCATGCGGGGCTTCGACGTACCAGTCGGTATCGACCACGCCGGGGGTCTGCTCGAAGATCGACTTGATTTGCGCGGCCACCGCCGTCCGCCGCGCCGGATCCGGCCCATAGACTTCCGCGACAAGGGTTTGCAGCACGGGCGGGCCCGGCGGCACTTCCGCCACCTGGATGGTCGCGCTGAATTGCTTCGCGATCGGAACCAGCCGCTCGCGCATGCGTCCGGCTACCTCGTGGCTCTGCGCCGAGCGTTCGCCCTTCGGCACGAGGTTCACCTGCAGATCGGCGAGGTGCGGAGCGCGCCTCAGAAAGTAGTGCCGCACGAGGCCGTTGAAGTTGTAGGGCGCCGACACGCCCACGTACTGCTGGACGTTGACGACCGTCTCATCGTCCAGGGTGGCGGATGCCAGTGCCGCCGCGACGCGCGCCGTCGTCTCGAGCGCCGTGCCCTCGGGCATGTCGATCATGACTTGGAACTCGCTCTTGTTGTCGAACGGCATCATCTTCAGCCTGCACCAGTTCGAGCGGGACCAGCGCGGCGGCCGCCAGCAGCAAGGCCGCCACGCCCGCCAGGAAGATCGCGCGCCTCCTGCCGCTGCGCGCGCGATGAGCGGTCCCATCACGCGGCGATAGAGCCGCGTGAGGAGATCTTCTTCGCCGTGATCGTGATGCGCGGAGGGCTTGAGCAGCCGGACCGCGGCCCACGGCGTCACGACGAAGGCGACCACCAGCGAGAAGACCATCGCCGCCGACGCGCCAACCGGAATCGGCCGCAGGTAGGGCCCCGACAATCCGCGGACGAACGCCATCGGCAGGATCGCCGCCACGACCGCAAGGGTCGCGAGGATCGTGGGGTTGCCCACTTCGTCAACGGCGCGAATCGCGATCGCGGCCAGCCCGCCCCGCTCCTCGCCGCTCATCCGCGCGCTGGCGGACGATGTTCTCCACCACGACGATCGCATCGTCCACCAGGATGCCGATGGAGAAGATCAGCGCGAAGAGCGTGATGCGGTTCAGGGTGTAGCCATAGAGATAGAACATGAAGAGCGTGAGGGCGAGCGTGACCGGAATCGCGATCAGCACGACGGCCGCCTCGCGCCGGCCGAGAACCAGCCAGATCAGCGCCGAGACCGAGAGGACGGAGAGCAGCATGTGCCACAGCAGTTCGTTGCTCTTGTCGGCGGCGGTCTCACCATAGTCACGGGTGATGGTGAGATGCACGTCCGACGGCACGAGCGATCCCTTGAGCGTGTCGAGCTTCTCGACGACGCGGTGGGCGACGTCGGTGGCGTTGGTGCCCTTCCGCTTTGCGACGGCGATGGTGACGGCCGGTTGCGCGCCGGACGTCTTCGACTGGAAGGTGACATACGACGTGGGCTCGGCGTCGCCATCAACCACTTCCGCCACGTCGCGCACAAACACGGGACGCCCGCTGGCTGAGGTCACGACGGTGTTGCGCAGTTCATCGGCCGTGCGCAGGCGGCTCCCCGCCTCGAGGCCGGTCATCACACCGCCCGCGACGGGGCCCGATGCGGTGCCACGCACGTTGGTGCGGGCAATCGCCTGCTGAACCGAGAGCGGATCGAGATCGTAGGCCGACAGCCTCGCGGGGTCGATGTCCACGCGAACCTGCCGTGGGCGCCCGCCGATGATGGTCACCTCCGACACGTCGTTGACTTCAGCGATGGCATCTCGCAGTTGGACGGCGAGCGATCGCAGCTGATCGTCCGCGTAACGCGCCGACCACACCGTGACGGCAAGGATCGGCACATCGTCGATCGAGCGCGGCTTGACGATGGGCCCGATGACGCCTGGTGGGATGCGATCCGCATTCGCGGCCAGTTTCTGATTGAGGCGAACGAGCGCTGCTTCCTGCGGCTCGTCCACCTTGAAGCGGACGACGACCATCGACTGTCCGGGACTCGAGGTCGAGTAGACGTATTCCACGCCGGGCACTTCCCAGAGCAGCTGCTCCATCGGACGGGTGACCCGCTGTTCAACATCCGCCGGTGTCGCCCCCGGCATCTCGACGAACACGTCAACCATCGGCACGACGATCTGCGGTTCCTCTTCGCGCGGCAGCGCCACCACCGCCAGGGCGCCAAGCGCCATCGAGGCCAGGATGAAGAGCGGCGTCAGCTTGGAGTGGATGAACGCCGCGGCCATCCGGCCGGCGGCGCCGTAAGTTCTAGCCATCTACCGGCCTCCCACGCTGACGCGGCGTCCGTCGGTGACGCCGGCCGGCGGCGAAAGAATCACCACCTCCGATTCCGTCAGGCCTGCCAGTACTTCGGACTCGCTGAGGTTGACGAGACGCACGCGCGCCACGCCCTTGTCGACCACGAATACCGAGGTGAGCTGTCCGCGGCGCACGATCGCCGACGATGGAATGGTCAACGCGCGTCGCGGCGTCCCGCCAAATCGCGCCTTGCCGAATTCGCCGGATCGAAGGCCAGGTGCATCGGGCAACGCGATCTTGACGAGAAACGCGCGCGCATCCGCATCCACCGCCCGGCTGACCTCAACCACCGTGCCCGTGATCGAGGTGGTCCCGGTCCCGAGGAAGACCGGGACGCTGTCGCCGTTGCGAATCTGGCCGATGCGTGATTCGTCCACGCGGACCTCGAGGCGGAATCCGCGAGTGTCTTCCAGGCGGAGAAGGGGCATGCCCGGTGACGCCATGTTTCCGGGCTCGACCATCTTCCCGGTGACCATGCCGTCGAAGGGCGCCGCAATCGTGGTGAAGGATTCGGTGGTGCTCGCCTGGTCGCTGGCGGCCCGGGCGCTCTCGACTGCCGACGCGGCCTGCAATGCCCGCGCGGACGCACCGGCGACGCGCGCTTCGGCGCTCCGCAGCGTCGCCGTGGCGTCATCGAGTTCCTGCGCGGTGGCGGACCGCTTGGCCTGCAGGCCGGCGATGCGATCGTGGGACGCGCGTGCGAGGGCCAGGCCAGCTTCCGCGGCCTGGAGCTCGGCTGCGGCCGCCTTCGACCCCTGTTCGGCGGCAAGGGCCGCCGAGCGCGCGGCACGGGCGCCGGCGGCGAGATCGTCGCCGTCGAGCACGATGAGCGTCTGGCCTTTGCGGACCTGATCGCCTGGCGACACGCGGACCTCGCGCACCGGCGCCAGGATGCGCGCCGTGATCGTGGCCGTGGTGCGAGCCTGCACCACGCCGCCCGAGTCGATCGCACTGGCCACGTCGGTCATCGCCACCTGGGCGACGGTGACGGCGATGGGCTCTGCCGCGTCGGCCGGAGCGGCGGCGGCCCGGCGAGCCGAGCATCCGGCCAGCGCCGCGCTCATCAAGAGTGCTGCCGTAACGCCCGCGACGATGAGGTGATGACTCGCGGTGATCTGTTTCATGGCCTTCCTATCGCTCGTTGCAGGGTCGCTGTTGCCGTGAGCACATTCACACGCGCAGCGATTTGTTGGGCATCGGCCTGCTGCACGGCGTCGGCCGAGCGCAGCAGCATGGCCGCATCCGTGAGGCCGCTCTCATAGCGGTCCCGGATAATGCGGCGGCTCTCTCGTGCCTGATCGGCGGCCGCCCGTCCAACCGCTTCGCTCGCCCGCGCGGCCTCGAGCCGGGCGATCGCGATCTGCACATCGAGCCGCGCCATGGTCTCGGCCTTGCCCTTTTCGAGCGCTCGACGCGTCGCCTGCTCGCGCGCTTCAGCGAGCCGTGCCTTGTCGGCAAGACCATGGAACAGGTTGATCCGGGCGACCGCGCCAGCCACCCAGCTCGACGACCGCGAATTCCAGGCGCCGCCGTTCAGTTCCCACCCGCCCTGCGCGGCCACTTGCGGCAGAAACGCCGCCTGCGCCGCATCCACCGTGGCGGCCGCCAGCTGTTCCTGCTGCATGGCGAGTGCGACTTCGGGCCGGTTCTTCAATGCTTCCTCTTCAAGGCCTGCGGGATTGGTGATGTCGATGGCGATCGCCGGTGGCGTGAGATCGAGCGAGAACATCGTGCCCAAGGGCTCGCCCATCAACTGATTCAGCCGGGCGCGCGCGATGCGTTCGTCCGACGTCGCCTGCACCTGCTGTTCGAGCGTGCGTGCCAGGTAGACGTCCAGCTGCAGGACATCCGCGTCGGTCACCCGACCGGCGTCGCGGCGGTTGCCGGCCAGCTCGCGGTCTGCCCGGGCGGTCTCGACCATGGCCGCTGCCGAACGAGCAGTCGCGGCAGCAATGAGCACGCGGCCAAACGCGTCAGTCACCGCCGACGTCAGGTCTTGGTCGACGAGTTGCCTGCCGGTGGCCGCCATGTCCCGCCCGATCGACGCGGCTCGGACATTCGCCGAGGTGGTGCGATCGAACAGCGACTGCTCAACGGAGAACGCCGCGCGGAAGTTGTCCGTGGCAGCGGGGTGATTGAGCGCATCAAGGGCGAAGTCGGCCGCGGTGAACTGCCGCTGCGCGAGAAGCGAACTGAACACGAACACCGGGTTGTTGCCGCGCTGCCAGGACTCCGCGACGTCCACCTTTGGGAAGTAGCCGCCGCGAGCCTGTGTGACGCGTTCGGCCGCTTCTCGCTCGGCTGCCGCCGCCGATCCGGCGTCGGGGTTGCGGGCCTTGGCGCGCGCAATCGCCTCCGAAAGCGAAAGCGGCGGACTGCGCAGACGCCGGCAGGGCCACAAACAGAGTGGCAAAGAGGAGTGGAACGACGAGGTGAGCCTCGCGCTCGAGAGCCTCGATGATGTCTCTTGCGCTCATGGCCTGGGCCTTCCGGGGGAGGAAGCGCTTGTGCGACGGAAAGTCGTCGTCAGGGGAACCTCCAAGCAACGGAGCGATTCTGCGGGACCTCTCACTGGCTGGCCATGCCCGCGCGGTTGAAGTTCTTGACCGCCAGTCCGGCGAGGCTAGAATGCTTTGCGGAGGCGCCACAAAACTTTGCCGGGCGTCCGGAGAAAGATGGACGCGTTTTCAGAGGTCCTGAGCGGTGTCCGATTGAAGGGCGCGATGTTCTTCAGCGCCGAGTTCTCGGCGCCGTGGCGACTCTCGACGCCCCACTCCCGCACACTGGCGTCGACCCTGGCGCCCGGCGCGCAGCACCTCGTGATCTATCACTTCGTCGTGGACGGCACCGCTCGGGCGCGGTTGGAAGGCGGGCGGGATGTCGAGCTGTCGCCGGGCGACATCGTGGTGTTTCCGCACGGGGATCCGCACCACTTGAGTGTCGGCTCTGGAGCGAACCAGGTTGAGAACGCAGCAGTGTTGCTGAAGATCGCGACACGGGACATTTCGCCGATGCATGCCGGTGGTGGGGGGGCGACGACACGGTTCGTGTGTGGGTACTTGACCTTGGATCCGCTCCTCTGCGGGCCGATCCTAGACAGCCTGCCGCCGATGCTGAAGGTGAACGTAAGGACCGATCGCTCCGGCCACTGGCTGGAGCAATCGATCCTGCATCTGGTAGAGGAGGCCGCCTCGGACCGTGCGGGCAGCGACGCGATGTTGGCGAAGCTGTCTGAAGCGCTGTTCGTGGATACGCTGAGACGATTCGTCACAGGCCTTCCCGATCAGACGACGGGGTGGCTCGCGGGCGCAAGGGACTCCGTTGTAGGCAAGAGCCTCGCGCTGCTTCATAGGCGCGCCCATCACCCATGGACCATCGCCGAGCTCGCCGCGGAAGTCGGGGTATCCCGCTCTGCGCTGGTGGCGCGCTTCACGCGCTACCTGTCGGAGCCGCCCATGGCGTACTTGACCGGATGGCGATTGCGTCTGGCTGCCCAGGCGTTGACGTCGTCCTCGAAGGGGGTAGCGGATATCGCGGCCGCCGTCGGCTACGAGTCTGAAGCGGCGTTCAATCGAGCCTTCAAGCGCGCATTCGGAGCGCCGCCAGCCCGGTATCGACGCCAAAGCAGGAATCCTGCGAGCTCATCCGGTTCGCCGAGGTTGCAAGCGTGAGGCAGGACCCGTGCGGGACCCCAGGCGGTCAAGGGTGACACCAAAGCTTGATGGCGCGGTGGATATGAATGTCTGGCGAGGTTTTCCGCCACCGATACGAACCCAAGCCGAGTCGCGACGGGACTGAGAGCTCCGCGCTGAAAAACAGCGTCCCCTTCCAGCCGAACGCCGCTCAGAACCTCTGAGAACGGTCCATCTTCCTCCGGACGTCCGGCAAAGTGTGTTGGCACCCGCGCAAAGCGTTCTAGCCCACCGGACGAACGGGCAAGAACTTCAACCGTACGAGCATAGTCAGCCGGTCAAGGCCCTTGCAGAATCGCTGGTGTCATGCGCAGGAAACGAGGTCCTCACGACGCTGCCCGACAGGACGGCAAGCAGGCCGGGATCGGGGATGTGGGCCTTCGTTCCTGTCACAGGGTCTGTTCAAACGGGCCACTGGCGCGTAGGGACAAGCCAATAGTACCGACCGCGCCGTTTTCAAAGAACGCAATTGTGAAAGGAGTCTGCCTGTGAATTCAGAACCAACGACCCATCGTCGCGCTTTTCTCGGTCAAATGTTTGGTGCGGCCGCGGCCGCTAGCCTCTCGATGTCCGGCACGCTGGCCGCCGGCGCTCAGGAGTCGGGGCCCGACGACTGGATTGGGGAGGTGAAAGGCACTCACCGATGCCTGTTCGACTTCCCACAGCACAAGAACGGCTACCCACTCCTGCACATCCTGAACTACCTGAACACGTACGCAACGGCCTACAAGACCGGGGCGGGTCAGGTCGGCGCCGTGGGAACCTTCTATAGCGTGGGCAGCCAGGCCAGCATTTCGCTGGCATTCAATGATGCCGTCTGGGCCAAGTACGAGCTTGGCGCATACACGGGACTCAAAGACGCGGCTGGGAAGGTCTACACGCGCAACGTGTTCAACCAGCCGACGGCCAAAGATCTGCACCTGTTGATGCAGGTCGTCGGCTCCCCGATGATCCCGGCGCTGGCCGAGGCGATGCCTGCGCTGGGCATCGAGAGTCTGCAGAAGATGGGCACCAAGTTTGTGCTCTGCGCGAACGCGCTCGGTATCTGGTGTCTGGAGCTCGAAGCCAGAGGCAAGGGAAAGGCGCAGGAGATCGACAAAGAGCTGCGCGCCAACCTGCTGCCTGGCGTGACGATCGTGCCGGCCATGGTGATCGCCATCGAGAAGGCGCAGGAGGCCGGAATCAAGTACAACCGTCAGTGACCTGTCGTAACAGCCAGGTCGCCGAGGAAATCGGTCTCGACGATGGGGTGATGGTGTTGATGCAACTCGACCTCATATCCGCAGCCCGATCGAACACCGCTCCCGAGGTCACCACGGCGACCATCGGCAACGACCAGGCGAGAGGAACTGGACCGAAGCGTCGGACGCTCGGTCCCGGTTCACCTCGTTGCCCGGCGCGCCCCTGGCTCGCACGACGATGAAGCAAGGCGCAAGCAAGGAGGAAGTCCTGAGTACGACCATAACGATTCATCGTCGAGCTCAACGTTTCACGCCGGCCACGCCGAGCGTTAGCGCAAGCGGGTAACCCACGGGCCGATGTCAGGTGACGTTCTCATCACCGGCGCCGTGCCGCTGCCTGCACGCAGGGCAGTCGCTGGGCGGCTTGCTGTTGTCGATGCGGTGCTTCGCCGGCTTGATCGTTTTCAGGAACGCGAAGATGGCCTTCAGATCCTCGTTCGTCATGCTTCGATAGAGAGCCCATGGCATCTGCGGATGCAGCGGTCTCGCCCTCACCATGCCCGTGCGCATCGCCTCGACGAAGAGGTCTTCGGAGTAATAGGGGATGCCACTCGGATCCGGAGTGATGTTGCCGGCGGCCACACGACCCACCGGACTCTCGAACACGCTTCCGCCCGCGAATTACAGCCCGGCAAGCACTTGTCCTTGCTCGTCGCGCGGGGTGTGGCAATCGCCACAGGTGGCGAGGGTCACAAGGTATTTTCCTCGGCCCACTTGAGTCGATATATCGGGTTGCAGTACTGGTTCGGCGATTGGCGCCGGCGCCGTGTTGACCAACCTGTTGAGTGGGAATGGCATCTCTGTCTTCGACAGCACGCGGCTGACAGGCTTCAGCGAGCGGAGGTACACGATCACAGACGCGAGATCTTCGTCCGACATCTGGCGATACGACTCGTACGGCATCATCGGAAACAGCGCACGTCCGTCTTTCCCTATGCCCTCACGAATCGCGCGCGCCAGCTCGTCGTCGGTCCAGGCGCCGACACCCGTTTCGCGGTCGGGTGTCAGGTTGGGTGCGACAACCCAGTCGAGTCCCTCATCCGCGAAGTGACGCCCGGCCCCGAGGAGTTCCGGAACGAAACGCGGCGCCTTCCAATCGATTTCGCCATGACAGCCGAGACAACTGGCGACAGAGTTGAGCAGATAGTCACCGCGTGCGAGCCGGGCGGGCGTGGCTTCGAATCGTCGATCGGTAACCGGCCGCGCGCGGGGGCCGATGAATGGTCTCCATCCGATCGTGAACGTGACTGCCAGTAGCAGGAGAACCGACACCGCCAGTGCGCTGTATCCGAACACCCTTCGCCACGCCGCCATAAAGAATTTCTCCCGATGTCAGTTCCAATGGTCGAACCGATTATAGTTGGCGGCTCGGCTCATCGAGGTCCTCGGAGCGTCCAGTGCCGCAACCACGTGCCGGGACCTGGTTCCAATTGGCGAATCGTGTGTCTCCTCTGGACGCTTTGGCAGCATGAGACCGCAGGTAGCCCGGTATCCGCGGTCCTAGGGCTCGTCCGCACTCGGGCCGTACACCTGCGGCACGGTTGAACCCATCGGGCGCAAATAGGTCGTGATCTGGCCGCGGTGGTGCACGATGTCGAACAGGAAGCTCCATGCCATCGGCGATGCTGGCCGCTGACTGCCGAAGAACTCGAGCGTGCCACCCCAGCGCGCGGCCGGCAGCGCCTGCCAGCGCTGCACGATCTCCGCGCTTTGCCTGTCATACGCGTCGCACACTTCCTTCATCGTCGCGGGAGGCGGCACCGGCGCCCACTCGACCGCACCGGTCTCGAGGGCTTCGATGATCATCTTCTCTTCGCCGACGATCTGCCACGCGATCTCACGTGCGGTGCGCGACTTCGGATCGGGGCGATAGTCGCAGCCCTCCGGGATGCGTGACAGCACCTTGCTCGTCGTCTTGGACTCTTTGGCCCAGAACTCTGCAAACAGCGACTTCTCGTCCACGCGACACCTCACGGGTTTCAGCGACCAATCGACGGATGGCGATAGGCTGTCGCAGCCGCCGCATCGGAGCAATTGTGGTGCGATTAGTGTGCACGACCCTCCGCGTAGAACCCAGCGAGACACTATACCTGTTGGCATACCACGGGAAGGTGGGACAACCGCATGGCTCAGGAGGCGCCTGTGCGATGAGGTCGACGGTTCCGAGTTCTTCAACGCCCTTTCCGAGGACAAGCCGGGCATCTGCGATGCCACGATCATCGAAAGGCCACAGCGGGTCTAGTGGATTCGGCTCCGGGGTATGAAGCGGTTGATGGGTTGGATTGTTTCCACGCCATGCGCGGTTCTGAGGAGCAACGTGCCCGATCCAAACTCGGAGAATGCGGCGAGCAGTACACTTTCGCTGGAAACGTCCAGAAAAACGCCAGGGTATGAAGGCGCCTGTGCGGTTTGTGCTGCACGAGCACACGAGCCCCGTGTATTTGGAAGCCGATTCGTGGAAGGTCAAGCGCCTCCGAAACAACCCGCGGGTACGGGTGGCGGTCTGCGACATTCTCGGCGGTCTCGACTCTAACGGTCACGACTAACTTTGGAGCAGCGCGACCCTGATGAAGCGACTGCGAGTCTACTTGTCCTCGACGTTCGAAGACCTGAAGGTATTTCGCGCGGCCGTGTTCGCGGCGCTCGAGAAAGGTGGTCTCGAGGTCGCACGGATGGAGGCCTACACCGCCGCCGATGAACGCCCTCTCGACCTCTGCCTGCGTGACGTTGCCCAGTCACGATCGTGGACTCTCTCGTTGGCGGCAATGCCGGCGCAGCGGGGCGCAACACCATGGTGCAGGGGGCAGGCGGGTTCGGCAAGACCACGCTCGCCATCGCCGCGTGTCACGACCCGCGGGTGGTCAACGCGTTTCCCGACGGGATGCTGTGGACCTCACTTGGCGTGACGCCGAGTCTCCCAATCGCACTCAGCGATCTCTTCGTGGTGGTCACGGGGAGTGGCCCCGCAGTGGCAGGCTTCGACCAGATCGCGCTGGCGTTGGCCAATGTTCTCGATGGCCGCCGCTGTCTCGTTGTGGTCGACGACGTCTGGCGTTCAGATGACTTGGCGCCATTTTGTCGCTTGAACGGTCCCAGGCTCTTGGTGACCACACGCGTGCGAACGCTGGTCGAGCAAGCCGGCCAGACCGACTGGTCGGAAGTGCCCGTCGACGAAATGGAGGCCGGCGAAGCCGCGAGCGTTCTGGGACGCCGCCTTGAGCCTGATGCTTCAAGCGCGGCCCTGCTGGAGCGCCTGGCCGAACGGCTTGGGTGCTGGCCGCTCCTACTCGAACTCGCCAATGCGCGGCTGCTGGAAGAGAGAAAGCTGCGTCGGGCGACTCTCTCAGAGTGCATTCACACCGTGACACGGATCTTTGAATGAAAAGGCGTGCTGGGTTTTGATCGTCGCGACTCACAAGCCCGGAACACGGCCGTGGCTCGATCGATCGAGGTCGGACTGGACGTCGCCGATGAGTGGCTTCCCGGGCTCGCGCGCAAGGCTGCGGAGCTCTCTGTATTTCCGGAGAACGTGGCGATACCGGCGATTGTGGTTGGAGACCTGTGGGGGATGGATACATCCGACGTTGAAGAAGACGTGTTGAGGCCGCTCGACAACCTGAGTCTACTGCACTGGGACCGCGAGGCCGGCATTTTCCGGCTCCACACGATGGTCGATCGCGCCCTCGATGCCAGACTCGAACAGGACGCCGTCGACGCCAGCGCGGTCCATCGGCGGCTTCTCGACGCGTGGGGCAATCCGCACGAGCTGACATACGACTACGCGTGGCGCTGGTTCGGGTGGCACTGCGCTCACGCGAAGGAGGCACCCAGGCTCCACCAGTTGCTGCTCGACCTCGACTGGCTCCGGGCCAAACTCACGGCTACCGATATCAACGCACTCATCCGGGAGTTCGATTATGCCGAAGGCGTCCCCCAAGCCGCGCTGCCGCAGGGAACGCTTCGCCTGTGCGCCCACGTGCTGGCGAAAGACAAGGCACAGCTGCTGCGAACCCAGCTTCTTGCGCGCGTGAACGAAAGCGCGGGCCCGCTCAGAGAGCGTCTTCTCACGGAGGCGCTCGCGATTCGCCAACCCTGGCTGCGGCCGTTGCGGCCGACCCTGACGCCACCTGGCGGGCCGCGGTGAGCCCTCAGGGCACGCAAGCGGTCACGGGATGCGGTGATGGGACGCTCAAGGTCTGGGACCTCACGCGCGGAGAGATGTTACGCACGCTTGAAGGGGCATGCAGACTCGGTCACAGCGGTGGCGATCACCCCGGACGGCGAACGCGTCGTGTCCGCGAGCAGCGATCAGACCCTGAAGGTCTGGGATCTTGAAGGGACCGCGACAGCACGGGCCTTCGGAGGGCATACCAGGCAGGTCACTGCTGTGGCGGTGACGTCCGACGGCAGGCGTGCCGTGTCCGCGAGCTACGATGAAACCCTCAAGGTGTGGGACGTCGAGCGTGCCGAGGTGTTGCTCACCGTAGGCGGGCCGTCCGCCCCTGACGGTGAACTGTTTGATACAGGCATGGGCGGCTTGGGCTGGGTGGGCGCGTTGGCGCTCACACCGGACGGCACGCGTATGGTCTCCGCCAGTGGTGGCGTCGCGGGGATGGTCTGGGACCTCGAACGCGGTCAGTTCATGGTCAGGCTGGACGGGGAGCTTTCCTCCTTGAAGACCATGACGGTCACGCCGGACGGCGCGCGTGTGGTCGCGGCGAGTCAGGGCAACACCATCGCAGTCTGGGACCTCGCGCGCGGCGAGGTCGTAGACACGTTAGAAGGTCATGCCGGCGCAATAGCGGCAATCGCGGTCTCTACGGATGGCACACGTGTGGCGTCCGCGAGCGAAGACGGTAGGGTACGTGTCTGGGATCTCGCGCGCGGCGGGACACAGTCGTTTGAAGGACACACAGGCCCGGTTACCGACGTGGTCTTCACCAGTGACGGCACGCGTTTGGTTTCGGCGAGCGCAGACAGCACGCTGAAAGTCTGGAGCCTCGAGAGCGGCGCCACCCTCCGCACGCTCTACGGGCATTCCTACAGGGTCACGATGGTGGCGGTCACGCCCGACGGCACGCGTGCGGTGTCTGCCAGCTGGGACGACACATCGAGACTTTGGGACCTGCAGCGCGGCGAACTACTGTCCACGCTCAAGGGACCTACAGGTCGGGTCAACGCATTGACGGTCACGCCTGATGGCACGTGTGCTGTCTTGGCGAGCGAGAACCGGACAGTGGCACTGTGGCATTTGGGAACCGGCGAACTGGTCGCGTGCTTTGACGCAGAGGCGCCTATTATTGCCGTAGCCACGACACCGGACGGACGCACGCTTGTCGCCGGCGATGAGCAGGGACGCGTCCATTTCCTCCGTCGCGAGAACTCTGCTCCAGGTTAACAATCGTGCTCCCACAGAAGGTGTCGAAATGGTCTTCCCGATAGGCGACGACAATACCGGACGCGTCAGGACGCCGTACGTAACCTACGCGCTCATCGCGTTGAACGTCCTCGTGTTCGTGTTCCTGCAAGGGATGGGCACGAATGATCAATTCACGTACGCCTTCTCCACGGTGCCGCAAGAAATTCGCACCGGCCAAGACGTAGCGCGCGTGGTGACGATCGAGGTGGGCGACGACCGTGCCACGATTGATCTTCGGCCGACGCCGGGCAGCGTCTACCTGACTCTGCTCACGTCGCTGTTCATGCACGGTGGCCTGATGCACTTGCTCGGGAACATGCTGTTCCTGTGGATCTTCGGCGACAACGTGGAGGACGATCTTTCGCACGGACGTTACGCAGCCTTCTATATCGTGACGGGCGTCATCGCCTCTCTATCGCACGTCGTCTCCACGTTCGTGTTGGCCGACAACCCGTTCATCCCCAGCCTGGGTGCGTCGGGCGCGATCTCGGGTGTGATGGGCGCCTACCTGGTTCTGCACCCGCACCGCCGGGTCAGGGTCATCATGTTCCGGATGCTGACGGACGTCCCCGGCTACGTTGCGGTTGGCCTCTGGTTCTTGTTTCAGCTGATTAGCGCGTTCGGCATGATCGGACTGGGTCCGCAGGCGGGCGGCGGGGTCGCCTTCATGGCGCACATCGGCGGCTTCATTGCGGGCGTCGTGCTGGTGAAGCTGTTTGCCGTGGGGAGTCAGCCGCCGGCGCGCCGCAGATCGGCCTGGTGACGCCGGCGGCTGGACATCAGCAACGGCGTCAGGGCTTTTTCTCCCGCTCGCGTTCCTGAACCAGCCGATCGATCGTTGGTTGATCGCGGATGACGTCGGGCGGGCTCGGCTCGGCGCCCAGTTTGCGCAGCAATTCCACCGTCTCCGGAGCGCGAATGACGAAGGCCGCCGTCAGGACGCCCTCGGCGATCACCAACGGCGTCCATCCACGCTTGCTCATCACATTCAGCTTGGCGCCCTTATCCACGAGAAACTGCACGAGCTCGGTTCCATGTTCGCGATAGGCAGCGCCGTGCAGTGCGGTCTCGCCGTTGGCGTTGACCGCATTGACGTCTGCGCCCAGTTCGAGCAGGAGCTTCGCGGCGTCCAGCGCCGTTTTCTGCGTCGTCTTGTTGCGCCCCTGCGTATACCCGATGCCCGCCGCCACCATCAGAGGTGTCGTGTTGTTGTTCGTCGCCACGTTCGGTTCAGCCTCGGCGATGAGCAGCGCGCGCATCAGGGAGACGTCATTGGTCTCGGCCGCCAATACAAAGGGGGTCGCCCCGACCATGTTGCCACCACGCCGGCGGCGATTGCCACCGACGTAGGGCTGGGGACTCGACTCGGCGCGGGCGTTCACGTCCGCGCCGTGGGCCAGCAGCAGCTTCACGAAGGCCAGCCTCGGCTCACCTCGCAGCCCGCCCAGGAAACTCCACTCGGTGTCCTCGGCCAGAACACCGCTGGTGTTGTCGGTCAACTCGGTCAGATAGTTGCCCGCCATCCAATGCAGCGGCGTGAACCCAGGGCCCTTGTTCGGGTCCGCCCCCCTGCTTCAGCAGGAATTCGGCGAGCGGCTGGTTGGGCTCTGATCGTCGCGATGATGAGGGGAGCAGATTCGCAGGGATCGCAGTATCCTCGATATGGTCACCGGGCAGCTCGGCGACCTCGAGAGGGTCTTGGGTCCGGGGGACCGAACCAGGCTTACGGAGTACGTCGACTCCATCCGCGATGTCGAGCGGCGGATCCAGATAGCCGAGCGGCAGAGCGACCGGGAACTGCCGACGATCCATCAGCCGTCCGGCGTTCCCGAGAGCTTTGAAGCGTACGCGAAGATCATGTACGACTTGCTCGCGCTGTCATGGCAGACCGATCTGACCCGCGTCGCTACGTTCCTGTACGGCGGGGAGAAGAGCGTCCGGACGTATCCCGAGATTGGCGTGCCCGAGTCTCACCATCCGATATCGCATCACCAGAAACGTGACGACCATCTGGAGAAATTGGCAAAGATCAACACGTATCACGTGAAGATGTTCGCGTACTTCCTGGAGAAACTTCGTGCCACGCCCGACGGCGATGGTTCTCTGCTGGACCATGCCCTCCTCGTGTACGGCGCCGGGATGAGCGACAGCGACACGCACTTCCACAACAATCTCCCTGTGATGTTGGCGGGTGGAGGGACCGGCCAGATCAAGGGTGGCCGTCACCTGCGGTTCACGAACGAACCGCCGCTGGCGAACCTTCACCTGACACTGCTCGACAAGCTGGGGCTTCCCGCCGAGCGCCTCGGCGACAGCGATGGAAGGGTCAAGGAACTTTCTGAGGTTTAGTCGCAGCGCGTGAGAGATTCTTCTCGTTCGCCGTTTCGCTTACTTGAACCAGCCCTTCGAACGTATCTTGAAGCAGCCGTTCGAACATAGGCTGATCCCGGATGACGTCCGGCGGACGCAGGTCTACGGATATCTCCGCGACCGAGGCACCAGGCGACGAGGGAGTCCGCAGCCTGGCGAGCGGTCCAACCGCTGAAGGGGATTTCTCAAAATGTGCCGTCAATCCCTCATCGTGATGAGTCTCTTGGCCACGCCGATAGCGGTCTGCTCGCTGGCTGCCAGGCCGGTCGCCGCGCAGACGCCGCCGACGGCGGCGAAACCGAACGGCACGCCGACGAAGGCTTACGTCCAGCCGAAAACGCCGGACGGCCAGCCGGACATCTCTGGCTATTGGACCAACGCCACATATGTCCCGCTCGAGCGGCCCAAGGGGGTCACGAAGGAGTTCTACTCGCCAGACGAGATGGCCAAGATCGAGCGAGATGCCGCGTTCCGCGAAAGCGAACTGGAGGTGCCCGGCACGCCGCGCGACGTGCACTACAGCAACGCGCAGTTTGGCCTCCAGTTCAGCCAGGGGACGTTCGCGAGCAATCTCCGCACGGGACTGATCGTAGATCCGCCGGATGGGCGGATCCCGCCGCAGATCCCGGAGGCTGTGCAGCGGAATGCCGCGATTGCCGCCGCACGGACAGCACGGGTCGATCTCGGTGTGAGCCACCTGGACCTACCCCTGGCCGCGCGGTGCCTGACGACGACGGCGGATGGGCCGCCGCACATCGGCAACAACGATCTCTCGAATTACCAATTCATCCAGGCACCCGGCTACGTGACGATTCTCGTCGAGCGGGGCCGAACCGCGCGCGTCATCCCGCTCGACGGGCGGCCCTTCCCCTCGTCGAAGCTGCGCAACTGGTTCGGGGTCTCACGCGGACACTGGGAGGGCAACACGCTCGTCGTCGAGACCCGCAATTCGAACGGGCGTGTTCAAGCGTCATCACAGCTGCAGATCAAGGGCGGCAGCGAGGACATGCGAGTCATCGAACGGTTCACGCGGGTGTCGCCCGACCGGATCGACTATCGCTTTACGGTCGACGATCCGAAAACGTGGGCAAGAAGCTTTACCGCCGAGGGACCCTTTGAGCGACTGAAACCGCAAGGTCCGATCTTCGAGTACGCCTGTCACGAGGGGAACCACGGCATGATGAACATCCTGGCTGGCGCCCGCGCCCAGGAGAAGGCGGCCGAAGAAGCCCGGAAGAAGCGGTCGAACTAGGCACCGTCCCCTCGCGAGGAAAATGTGACGGGACATGCCGGCCACTAGACGTCGGATACACGAAACCAACCTGGAGCTGAGCCAATCGCTCCCGCCGGAGGTGGCGGCCGGCACCGAAATCGCCGTGACGGTCAAGGTATGGTGTCCGTCGGGCTGCGATTTTCGCGGGAGCTCCGTCAGTGTCAAAGCCGCGAAAGAAACCGTGGCGATCGCGAAGCTCACCGAATGCCACGACGGACGCAGCGAGACCAGCGGACTCGCCATCAAGGTGCCTGGACAACCTGGCGAGTATGCCTGGAACATCCTCGTACCGCGGCGGAAGATCCGCGGCGTCGTCCACAAGCGAAGCGCTCTCCCGATCTTGTTTCGGTCCATGCCGCACGCAACCAGTCTGGCGGTGTGGGGGAATCCGTCGCCCGTGGTGATGGGCCACCCTTTCACGATCAAGGTCGGCGCCAAGAGTTCGGGCGCATGCGAACTGCAGGGCGCGCAGGTCGAAATCCAGGATGAAACCGGCGCCCGAATTGGCGTCGGGATATTAGGCAAGACCCCGTTGATGAAAACGGGCGCGTTGTATTGGACCGAGGTCGATCTGGCCGCACCGATGAAGGAGGGGGTTGTATCGTGGTCGGCCCGGTTCGCGCCCGGGCCTCTGAAGATCCCGCACGAGGGATCGTCCGCTGAATTCAGCTTCGTGGCGGTCCGTCCACCCGAGCACAGCGTGACGGTCAAGGTAGTAGAAAGGGATACCGGCGCACCAATAGCGAACGCCCATGTGAGAGTGGGCGCACACAGGGCTTCCACCGACGAATCCGGACTGGCGACACTGAAGACGGCCAGTGGAAGGTATGACGTGATCGCCTGGAAAGGAGGGTATCAGAGTCCCTCGCTGACCGTGGCGGTGACCCGCGACGTGGGCGTTCAAATCGAGGCCGTGGCTATTCCTAAGGAAGACCCCGATGCACGATGGATGTGAACGATATGAACTTCACTTCTTTGGTTCTATTACGATCTGCCTGAGCACTTGATCCTCTGGACCGAGTTCTCGATCACCCGCAGGATACCCGTTGAACTTGAGAATGTAGGCGACTATATCCAGATACTCCGGGTCGCTCAGACTTCCTCCGGCGCCGAGCGGCATGCTCGTTCGCATCAGCGTGAACAGGTCCGCCACCGGTTTTCCATGCCAGCTGATGCCGAACGAAGGACCGGTTAGACTCGGCGCATCGGGATTCGTGGCTTGCAGGGTTCGGCCATGACAGGCCGCGCAATTACTTTGGTACGTGGCCTCTCCCCTCCCGGCCTGCACGGCGGTATACACCCCGGTCCAAATCACGCCCTTCGAAGCTTCCTGGGCGCCGGCGAGCGGAATGCCGGCAAGCAGGAGCGGGAAACAGAGCGCTGCCACCAGACGCTTCATTGGCTCTGCCCGTTCGACATCACGTCCGTTAGGGCGCATCGTTTCATCTCCGCGTGTGCCGCTATCCGGCGGCCGCCTGGGCTTGCCGCAATAAGAATCGACGGAGTATAGAAGGATGGCGGACGGCTGCACAAAGTGGATGTTCAGTTCGTGCTGAACGATCGGGTCGGACGACAGGAAACACCGGCGCCTGGAGAACCTGCCGACAACTGATGCCGCCAGTCGGAACCCGAGCCTCGGGATGCTTAAAGAGTAAAGCGGACGCCGATGTGGACGCTCAGCGGCGGCTGGATGGCTGTCGTCGCACGGGATCTGGGTCCGGCGACCGGGTATTCTTCCACTGGTTTCTGAAAGTTCGAAAGATTGTACACGTCGAAGATCGCGTCAACGCGGCGGCCGCCGATGTTCAACCCTTTCTGAAAGCGTATATCGGCCGTGCCGACAAAGGTGAAGCGGGTGCCACCGTTCTCGAACGCCCGGACGGTGTCTCTGCCCTGACCCAGTCCGGGAATAACCATTAGTGCGGAGAAGGGTTGGCCGTCCTGGTAGCGAATGAGCGCGCCGATCCGGATGTCCTTGGGCAAGTTCCACCGGAGTGTGATCTTTCCAGTGAAACCGCGGTCCAGGAATGGGCGGCCTGTACGCGAATGTCGTCGAGTTTGGATCGGCGAGCAGATCCCCGATGACGCCCTGGTCGTTCTCGATCGCACGAAACCCGCGGTACGCCGCGTGCGCCTCGGTGAGCTGGGCGGTGCCGCCGGCCATGATCCACAGGGGACCCGTGGTGATACGAAGGTTGAGGTCCACACCCAAATAACGCGCACGCTCGAGCGGCGAATTCGTCAGCAGGTAACGGTCACGTCCGAAGCTCGAGGGCAGCCGGTCGTAAACGGGAATCGGATCCGTTGCGCCAGCGTTTGGCCCGGAAGCCGCGCCACCGGGATTGGGGACGGTGAATACTGAGTAGTCCTGAAGACTCACTCCGACATTCTGTAGGGCCAGGTCGTTCCGCGCCCATCGTCCGATTCCAGTGAGCTGCCACCGGATCGCGGAGGTGAGATACGACTCCATCCCGACGATGAGTTCGTCGGTCAGGGGACGACGAAGATCCGAGTCGATGCCGCTGAACGCGGGATTCCCGCCTGTGCCGGGACCTACTCGAGCGACGAGGGGCCCCGGGGGTGACAACGGGGCCGAAGCCGCCCCGTCAGGCGCCGGGGTGTCCCAGCGGTAAACCAGCGCGGTGTGCGCCGCCGGATCGCCGTACGCAAGCGCGGGAAAGAGCAGCCGGTCGGCCGATCGCGTGTATCCGCCGTAGATCGCGGTGCGCGCCTTGTCGGTGACGAGCCAACGGACGCGCCCGTGCGGCAGCCACGAGTGCCAGCTCACGTCCGCCGCTGCACCATTGGCACTGCCGCCCGTCGCGTCGAGCCGGAGTCCGACGCCTGCGGTCACGCGCGACGTTACTACTATCGTGTCACTGGCGCTCAAGGCGGCCGACGTTACGGACCGCCGGGAGTCTGTAACGCCGGCGCTGAACATCCACGCGCGAGCAGGAGCGCCGTCCAAAAGCTCGCCTATCCACCCGGTGAACGGCCCAGCGTGGTGTCCGGTCGCGTAGTCGAACTCGGCACGCACGGCAGTCGCATGACGCTTACCAGCCAGGACGCGGACAGGAGACGTGAGCTGCGTCCCCACCGACACCCGGCGCCTCGACGTTTCACGCCAGGTGGGCAGCTCTGGAAGCGGGCCATCCAACAGTCGCTCGACCAGCAGCGGGGCCGGCGAAGCATCGAGCGAGCGCGAGCGTCGAGTAATGCCCCCAAACACCGACCACGATGCCGCTTCGGGCAGCCGCCGTTCCCACGTCGCTTGCCCGTGGAGCGAGGTGTCGTGAGCGGCACGTGCCGACTGCCGCTCGGTGGAGGGGTACACGGACCGCTGCGCCCAGCCAAGCAAGCGGACCTCATCGCGGCGGCTCGGCGTGTACACGAGGTGCCCGAAGCCGGAGCCTACCGTCCCGGTGACGGAATCGGCCTGGTCGCGAATAAACTGCGAGCCTCGCGTCCAGCTAGCGCCCAACGTGACGCCCAGCCGCTCGGGAATCGGGCGACCGCTGACGACCGCTCCGGCGTGGCCCCACGAATTGAGTCGCGCAATGGGCGGTGGACCGCTGGATGGCGCAGACGCCACCCAGCCCGGACTGCCGAAGCCTTCCACCACGCCGCTCCAACGATCGGTTGGTTCCTGCGGCTCGAGTGAGATGGCGACCCCGGGGGCATTGAGGTGCGCGGGCATGAGGCCGGTGAATATGCCGACACTCCGCCAGTAGAGCAGCTCGGGGAAGAGCATAGGAGCCCCGCTACCGTCAGGGTCGGCGATGTCGATCTCGCCGATGCGAAAGCGATTCTGTCCCGGCGACGCCAGCTGCGCCCCCAATCGTGCCGGTTCGCCGGTGCTCAGCCCCCCTGTATAAAACCGATCACTGCTTATCTGTTCCTGTGATGTCTCAAGGATCGAGAACACATTGGCGCTCGCGGGAAGATCGCGGAGCAGGTCTATCTCGAGCACAGATTGCAGGGGTGGATCCGGCGGTGAAGACTGGGCCTGCAGCGCGGTTGGGACGAGCAGGAGCATGCCGGCCGCCATCGAGCGGCGGAGCTTCTGGATGGTCGGCGAGGGCAAGGTCCGAAATGTATCACACTGTCACGGCGTCCACGATGTCGGCGATGAACTGTGCGTGATTCCAGGCGTCGATGTAGATCGACAGCCCCAACCTGACGACGACGAGGCCGCGCGACGGAATGACGGTCAGCGTCTGCCCCTCATGTCCAACGGCGAAGAACGCGTCCGGTGGAATTCGGGCGGCCGCCGGTGTTGCTCCGCCGATGTCCGGCTGTAGTTTGAGCCACCAGTGCGCGCCGTATTTCCCCTCGGGGGATTGCAGCGTCGGCGTGACACAGAACCGAGCCCATCGCACGGGCAGAATCTGTCGTCCCACCCAGATACCATCCTGCAGGAACAGCTGACCAAAGCGCGCCCAGTCTCGCGCGGTCGCTAGCATGAAGGAAGATGAGACGAAATTGCCTGCGGCATCGACTTCCATGACGGCGCTCTCCATCCCCATCGGATCGAACAGCCTGTGTCGTGGCCAGGCGTGGTACCGTTTTTCGCCGACGGTGCGACGCAGGATCCCCGAGAGAATGTTCGTGGTGCCGCTGGCGTACGACCAGACGGTTCCGGGAGGAGCGGTCAGCGGGCGGTTCACCGCATAGGAGACGACGTCAGGTGTGCTGAAGAGCATCTCGATCACATCGGACGCGAGGTCGGAATACTCCTCCGAGAATTGCAAGCCGCTGCGCATGCGGAGCAGATCTTCGATGCTGATCGACGCGCGCGGATCCGGCGCACGCCACGCCGGCCAGAGCGCCGCGTCCTGGAGCGACATCCGACCCTCGCCGATGAGGATGCCTATCAGCGCGCTCATGACGCTCTTACTCAACGACCATCCCGAGAATGGTGAATCCCGGTCGAAGCCAGGCGCGTAGCGCTCGGCGATCAGACGGCCGTGCTGCGCGACGACGACCGCACGCGTCCGGCGAAGGCGTTTCGGATTGGGTTCGGTGAAGGCGAGCTCGACAGCCCTTCCCAATGGCCAGGGCGTCGCAGCCACGGGCCAGCGGTGTGAGTGGTCGATCGCGACCGGCCGGGGTGGCGCCGGACTGGCGGTGCTTCCATGAGTGCTCTCGACGAGCGTGCTGCCCAACCCGTCGCGGTAGACGGCGAGCCGGGAACCCAAGCCCGCCAGCGAAACGGTGACCGAACGGCGATCCCGGTCGATGTGCGCTCTGAAGAATCGCAGAATCCAGTAGCTGTCCGACGAAACCTCCGGCGCGCGACGCGGGTCGAGATTCTGGCCGGCGCCGAAGACCGCGGTGCACAGGATCTTCGCCTTGTACGCCGATCCGATGGCGGCCAGGCGCCAGAAACGCACGAGCGCCCATGCCGCCCCGGCCAGCCCGAGCGCTACCCTTCCGAGCACGACAGGACTCACAACACGTCCGCGAAACGCATCAGTGCCCATGATACCCACAGCTCGATCGACCGTAGTCGGGCCTTGCGGCCAAAGCGCCCGTCGCGCCGGGCAAGACCGAGCGCCAGTTCGTCCAGAATTCGTGAACGGGCTACCGGCCGAACCTCTGGGGCGGAGGTCGTGGAAGCTTGACAGCAGGACCATCACCGTAACACTCAAGGAAGACAGCGACTTCCTTGCTGGCTCCCACTTCCTGAAGGTGGTGGGGAGCTCGGTTCGGCGCGCCGCAAGGGCTCGCCGCTGATTGGGGCCATCGTTGCGGCGGGGGTAGCCTCAGAGGCGACTATGAGAAGCACTCATTCACTGCCTCGACTGTGAAGCGGCCCGAATGCGGGCCTTTAAATGGATCGCACATATTTCGGACTACCTTGGGTCCGACACCACTTGGAGCTGACTCAATCGGTGCCGCCGGAGGTGGCGGTTAGCACCGAAATCGCCGTGAAGGTCAAGGTATGGTGTCCTTCCGGCTGCGACTTGCGCGGGGGTTCGGTCACGGTCAAAGCCGCGGAAGATCGGACCATGCCGCAAGCAACCAGTTTGGCCGTGTGGGCCAATCCGTCGCCCGTGATGATGGGCCACACTTTCACGATCATGGTCGGCGCCAAGAGTTCGGGCGCATGTGAACTGCAGGCCGCGCAGGTCGAAATCCAAGACGAAACCGGCGCGCGGATTGCCGTGGGGACACTAGGCGAGACCCCGGGGTGGAAACCGATGCGTTGTATTGAACCGAGGTCGACCTGGCTGCTCCGATGAAAGAGGGGGTTGTATCGTGGTCGGCCCGGTTCGCGCCCGGGGCTCTGGAGATCCCCATCGTTGACGACTTTTTGACGCGCCCCAGTTTTGCGTCAGGCTGCGGTTCGCAGGCGGGCTGAGACATCCTCGACCGGATACCGTTGGTTACGCGCTGAATGCGCGATCACGGAGGCATCGCATGGCGACGTTGCAGGGGGTTTATTCAGCTTCGGTCCTGGCCAATCACGATCCGGAGGGGCTGGCGCGGGTGCGCGTTCGTGTGTCGGGGCTTGCGGACACGGCCGGCGGTAACGGAGCTGTGGGCGCGAGTGGCCACGATGATGGCCGGCCGGAATCGCGGCGCTTGGTTCATGCCGGAGGTGGGCGACGAGGTGCTCGTCGCGTTCGAGCGCGGGGAGCTGCGCGTGCCGTACGTGATCGGCGCGCTGTGGAACGCGAAGGCGCCCCCGCCGGCGGGCACCGATGCCGCGAACGGCGTGAAGCTGATTCGGTCGCGCACCGGCGTCACGCTGCGCATCAGCGATGACACCAAGAACAACAGCCTGGTCATCGAGACTCCGGGCGGTCAGCGGATGACGCTCCAGGACGGCCCTGGCTCCGTCCGCATCGAGGACAGCAACGGCAACTCCGTCACGTTGACGACATCCGGCGTGACCGTCAACTCGGGCGCCCAAGTGACCATCAACGCGTCGACGGTGGAGGTCAACGCCAGCCTCGTGACCGTGAGCGCCGGCATGGTGCGCTTCAGCGGCGTGGTGCAGTGCGACACGCTGGTCAGCAACGCGGTCGTCAGCGCGAGCTATTCACCAGGGGCCGGCAATCAGATGTGAGTGAGGAGTCGCCCTCAGCGTGCGTCACCCCTTCGCCTGGGTCTTCGGCGCGAAGATCGGGAGGCGGCATGCGGCATCCCCGAGCTTGTCCAGCGCCTCACACATCGGGGCGCGTCGCGCGTGAACCGCACGGCCTTTCGGCCGGACGGCGTTGGGTGAGGACCCCCGATGGATAGAGTCGAAGGCAGCAACAGCCAGGAATACGCTGCAAATGCCGAGGTTGCGCCGGTGGAGACACAATTTGGCGGAAAGCCTGGAAATCGGGTCTCCACCCGACTGTGGCGACGGCTGGTGAGATCGGGTAGAATCCAACCGGATTTTGGTGCTAATCGGAAATGTCGGCTGAAGCGCTCGCCGGAGACTATCCCGGCCGATCGTCCGGCCGAAACCCATTGGGGACCCGAACCAAGAGAACGACGTGAGGAAAAGGAGAAAATTGTGAAACCTCGCATCGGCACCATCGTCGTGGGCATTGTGTGTCTTGCACTCGGGGCCGCGATTCAACGCGGGTACGACAGCTGGCAGGCCACGGTCTCGCAATCTGCCAGCGCAGTGCCGTCGCCGGTGGAGACGCCGGAACCGGCTGTCAAGGCGGTCGCGCCCATCTGGACGCCAGTCTCCGTCGAACGTTCGAAGATTAGCTACGCGAACCAGCCACTGTGGGCGTGGGGAGTAACCGAACCGCCGAAACCAGATGAGAAACAGGCAGTGCAGGGCGACCCGAATGCGCCGATCAACAATCGACTCGCGAGCATGACGCCCGACGAGTTGAATCGGAAACGGCGAACCCGCGGCAGCAATCTCGAGTTTTCTTTTGCCGAGATTCGCAATATCAACGCCGACAACCCGGCCGGTGGTGGGAACGTGGTCGATTGGTTCCCGGACGATCATCCGAACCCGATGCCCGACATCATCAAGTACGGCCCGGCGGCACTCGGAAAGAATGGCCGCGCCTGCGGAAGCTGCCATCTCTCGGACGGCAGTGGTCGCCCGGAAAATGCCTCGCCGGCCGGCCTGCCGGCCGCATACATTGTCCGCCAGCTGAACGATTTCAAGAACGACCTCCGCCACAGCTCCGACGCGCGGAAGGGGAACACGAACACGATGACGATGCTGGCGAAGGCGATGACCGACGAAGAGATGAAGCAGGCGGCCGAATACTTCTCCTCGGTCCCGTGGCGTCCTCATGTGCGGGTCGTCGAAACCAATCTCGTGCCGGCCACGCAGATTCAGGGTGAGCTGTTCATTCCTACCGGGGAAAAGGCGTCCGAGCCCATCGGGAATCGGATCATCGAGGTACCCACGGATGTGGAGGAGAACCAGGTTCTCCGCAGTTCGCGCGGCACCTGGATCGCTTACGTACCGGTGGGCGCGATCCGGAAGGGGAAGGAACTGGTCGCGAACGGCGGGATGAAGATCGTCAACGGCCAGATCGTCCAAGGCAAGACGACGGCCTGTGGTACGTGCCATGGGGAAGATCTGCTGGGGGTCGCTCCCGATGTGCCGCCACTCGCCGGGCGGTCGCCAAGCTATCTCGCGCGTCAGATCTTCGACATCCAGCAGGGCGCGCGCAACGGCTCGAATTCCAACGTGACACTGATGAAGATGGTGGTCGACAAATTGACGGCCGAAGACATCATCAACATCACCGCGTATCTTGGGTCGCGGCCCGTTCCAACTCCGGCGAACAACCAGCTGTTGACCCGCCGGTGAGCCTCGATTGTGCTGTCTCGAGAACTGTGAAAAGGCGTGGGTAGCTGCACGCCTCGCCGATAGGTCCTGTGTAGTCGTTCGCGCAGTGGCGAGTAGGCCCCGCTGGGCTTCAGTCGCCACTGCGCCATCACAGCAGGACGAATCCGTCCCCGCAGCGTTTCCCGCCCGTATAGCCCACGGCAAGACATCTTCCCTTTGTGGCACCGCAGGTGCGCGATGGTTTGAAATGGACAGCTGGCGTTCACGCATTGTCAGGTAACCCGAAATCCGACTCCGAGAGGGAGGCATCCGTGAAGACAAATGTATTCGTCGCCTTACTGTTGGCTTCGACGCTGACCGCAGGCACCGCGGCTGCACAACCGGCCCCGTTCAACCAGATCGGGGTGACCATGGGTCACTGGCACATCGTTTCGAAGGATGTGGAAGCCAACAAGAAACTCTTCCTTGCCATGGGCGGCAAGCTGTACATGCCCGGCGGAAACCCGCTGATCATGTTCCCGGGGCTCTATATCAATTTGAACCTCGGCACCGAGAAAGGAGATGGCGCCACCCAGGGTTCGGTGGTGAACCATGTCGGCTTCATCGTCAACAACGTCCAGCAGCGGGTCGCGCAGTGGAAGGCTGCGGGCGTAACGGTGCTCCCCGGCGGCAACAACCGGCTGGACCAGGCTTTCGTCGTGACGCCGGACGGCGTGCGCATCGAAATCCTGGAAGACAAGACGCAGTCGATGCCGGTCCGCAACGAACATATCCATTTGTCGCTGACTGAAGCGGAGATTCCCAAGGCTCAGGCTTGGTATGCGAAGACCTTCGGTGGGAAGGTGGGGACCCGCAACGACGCGCCGGTCGTGGACCTTCCAGGCGTACAGGTCCGATTCGCCAAGGCCGACACGAAGCAGGCGCCGACTCGGGGGCGTGTGCTCGACCACATCGGCTTCGACGTGAAGGACCACGCAGCTTTCGTGAAGAAGATCGAGGCGGAAGGCATCAAGCTTGACGAACCGGTTCGCAAGACTCCCACCGGCAACATCATCACCTACATCACCGATCCCTGGGGTACCCGGGTCGAGATTGTCCAACGGGCACCGCTGGGGCCGCAGGAGCAATAACCGTCGGCTGGGTCCACTAGCTTCCCGGTCGGCCATCGACATCGTCTTCCACGCCTCGGCGTTCCGGAGGAGCGGCGTGCCAGAGCCGACGCTCGCACAATTTGGCGGCCAGAAGTACATTTCGCTGGAGACGTTCAAGAAGAACGGCCAGGGAGTACAGACGCCGGTCTGGTTTGTGCTGCACCAGAGCGCGTTCTACGTGTATACGGAAGCCGACTCGGGGAAGGTCAAGCGCATTCGAAACAATCCCCTGGTGCGCGTGGCGGTCTGCAACATCCGCGGCGACATCAAGGGCCCGTGGCTCGCGGCGTCGGCATCTCTCGTTGAAGGCGACGAGCGTCTCGCCGCAGACAAACTGCTCGACCGAAAGTATTTCCTGAAGATCGTCTTCAACTTTCTCACGAGGATCAACCGGCACAAGCGGGCGATGATCAAGATCGAGACGACGTGATCGGTAAACCTGTCGCCTGTCGAAGAATCCGAGCCACAATCAATGTCAACTGGGGACAAGGCAGTCCCGGCGGGGATCGGGGGGTGTGGGGTCGATTAGGACTCCGGTTTGTACGGATGGTCCCGAAGGAGCACGACTCCCTCTGAATGCTCCGAGATGTGCCGATATTTCATCGGGTCCTTCCGCGCGGCTTGAAGTTCACGCCACAGTTGCTGCACCAGGCAAGAGGTTGAGCGCGGTCAACGCAGTGGATTATCCGGCATGGCCGATATCAACGAGTTGTCGCTCCTCGGAACCGTCGCAGTTGGCCGGACGGTATTCGGGAAGGGCGGCGTTGGGATTCAGGAACACCCGATGCATCGCGCCCGCCAATCGACACGCGGCATTCAATGCGTCGATGCATTCGGCGTGCGAGCCGAGAAACTCGAGGATGTCGCTATCCGCCACTTTTCGACTCATCGCATAGTGATCGGCGACAGCCGTAATGACAATGTCTCCGGCGAGAATGTGCCGATCACCGTTGGCGCGCGTCATCTATCCGGCTTTGCGGTGTGGCGTAGGCCTGATGGCCGCGTGAGTGCGTTTCGCACGCTTGATTCTGGCATTGAGATCTCGCAACGCTTGCCGACCATTGCGGAGAGTCGTCGTGGCGGCGGTCAACAATATTCTGAGGCCCGATTGGGTCAGCAACCCTCGCTCAATGTGCAGTGTCAGGCGTCTGACCTCCGTGCGATCGACAATCCGCATGTTGGAAGGGACGATAGCATCGGAGGCCAGATTCTGGTGTTCAAAAGCGGACAGGGCGAACAGGCTGCCGACCCGTCGACCCTCCTTCGCAGGTATAATTCCGCGCGATGCGCCACTCCGCGTCTTGGCTCCTCGGCTTGGCGCTGGCCTGCGGCTTCTGGTCGATGCGCCTCAGCGGTCAGCCCCAGGATTCTGGCGCGCCCCACCTGGTCACGCTGTCCATCGTCGGGACGACCGATCTGCACGGGTTCGTCTTCCCCAGAAACGGGCGCGGTGGACTGGCGGTTCTCGCCGGGTTTCTCAACAACCTGCGCGCAGCCAGGAAGGCGGACGGCGGTGCGGTGCTGTTGCTCGATTCCGGCGATACGTTCCAGGGGGGCATCGAATCCAATCTCAGTGAAGGCGCGTTGGTCGTCGACGCCTACAACGCCATGGGGTACGCTGCCGCGGCCATCGGCAACCACGAGTTCGACTTCGGGCCCGTGGACGCTCCCGGGGCGCGGCAAATGCTCACTGGTGACCCTCGAGGTGCCCTGAAAGCTCGCGCGGCCCAGGCGGAGTACCCGTTTCTTGCGGCGAACCTGATTGACGACCGCACCGACCGGCCAGTGGACTGGCCCAATGTCCGGCCATCGGTCATTGTTGATGCCGCCGGCGTCAAGGTCGGCATCGTCGGCGTGATGACGATTGACGCGCTGCGCGCGACGCTTCCTGTGAACGTGCATGGACTTCGTGTCGCGCCGCTTGCGCCGACGATCATCGCCGAAGCATCGAAGCTGCGGGCCGCGGGCGCCGAAGTGGTCGTCGTCACGGCCCACGCCGGCGGTGCCTGCGCGCGGTTTCAACAACCCGCCGACCTGGTCTGGTGCGACCCCTCGTCGGAGATCTTCTCGGTGGCGAGAAGTCTCCCGAAAGGATTGGTCGACGTCATCACGGCAGGGCACACGCACGACGCCGTTGGGCACCAGGTAGAAGGCATCGCCATCGTTCAGGGCTACGCTTTGGGCCGTGCATTCGGGCGGGCAGACGTCGTATTCGATCGCGACGCCCGCCGCGTGGTCAGCACGACCGTGTTCGCCCCACGAGATGTGTGCGCCCGCCAGGACCCCGAGACGCTCGGTTGTGAACCCGTCGGGCCGTCCGCGCCGCCCCTGTCGCCAACGCACTACGAAGGCCGGTCTGTGACTCCTGATTCCGCAGTGGTCGCCGCGATGGCTCCGGCGCTCCAGCGCGTGCGCGACCTGCAGGCGATGCCGATCGGCGTATTCGTGGCCACGCCCGTCGGGCGAGACGGGGACATGGAATCGCCCCTCGGCAATCTCTTCGCCGACGCGCTGCGCGAGGCGGTCGCGGGGGCCGACGTGGCCATCAACAACAACGCGAGAGGCGGCCTGCGGACCGATATCCCCGGCGGTGCGTTGACGTTTGGACGGCTCTACGACGTCTTCCCCTTCGATAACCGGCTGGTGCGGCTGACGCTCACGGGCGCCGAGCTCCGCCGTGTGTTCGCGGACGAGATTCGTCGAAAACGGCGAGGGGCTCTCGGGATTTCCGGTGTCCTCGTCAAGGCTGGCTGCTCCGCGGACGGCCTCGAGGTGAAGTTGTTCCACGCGACAGGCCGTTCAATCGGAGCCGACGAACGGGTGGTCGTCGTGGCGATGGACTCGCTCGTGTCAGGACTGATCTTCGCGACGGTGCCCCCGCCCGCCGGCTTCAGTGTGCCCGTGGATGCGCCCCTCGTCAGAGAAGTCGTAGAAGACTGGCTGCGACGGCGCGGAGGCCAGCTCGACCCCGGGCAGTTCGTCGACCCGGACCACCGTCGCTGGGAATTGCCAGAAATCGTCCAGTTCGAGTGCGCCGGCCTCTGAGTGTTTCCGACATCACACCGATTCGCCCACCCGAAACTCCGCGGTCCGAGTCCAGGTCCACGACCTGACTCTTTTTCGGGTGCCCTCGGAGTTCCGCAGAGCGGCCTCGATGTTCGGACGCGGTGCCGAGCTTGCCGGCCCCAGGCCGATCGCCAGCCAGCACGTCGTGCACGTGCCATCGCCCCTTCGTAATCCAACGCCACTCGAAGGGACCGGGACCCGATGCGGAGCGTTCTTTCCCCCTTGACACCCCCGCGCCAACCGGCGTATAAAACCAATGAGTTAATTAACCTAATGGTTTAGTAAGATGGTAGCTGATCAGTTGAGCATGACGTTTTCGGCGCTGTCGGACCCGACCCGCCGAGCGATTCTCGGGCGGCTGCTTTCGGGCGAGCGGTCGGTCACCGAGCTCGCTGAGCCCTTCGACATGAGCCTGCCCGCTGTGTCGAAGCACCTTCAGGTGCTCGAACGGGCGGGGCTCATCACCCGGACACGGGATGCGCAGTGGCGGCGCTGCCACATCGAGGCTGGCCCATTGAAGGAGGTCGCGGATTGGACCGAGCACTACCGTCATGTCTGGGAGGCGCGGCTCGATCGATTGGATGTCTACCTACAACACATGAAAGCGAAGGAGGGGAAAGGTCATGGTCGTAAGCAGCGCGGCAAATAGCGACAGCTTCAAGGTGACGACACCGTCGGACCAGGAGATCCGGATGACGCGGCTGTTCGATGCGCCGAGGAGTCTCGTGTTCGAGGCGATGACGGAGCCCGAGCACGTGAGGAGGTGGTGGGGCTGTCTCGGCGAGGGCTACTCGGTGCCTGTCTGTGAGATCGACCTCCGTCCTGGCGGGGCATGGCGCTTCGTCAACCGCCACCCGCATGGCGAGGCCGCTTTTCATGGCGAGTATCGGGAGATCGCGCCGCCAAGCCGACTCGTATTTACCGAGATCTTCGAGGAGTTTCCCGACACCGTATCGGTGGTGACCGCGGAATTCACCGAGGAGGGCGGCAAGACGCGACTGATCGTGACGGCTCGGTATCCGTCGCTCGACGTGCGCGATGCCGTCGTCGCATCCGGCATGGCCAGCGGCGCAGCGATCAGCTACGATCGCCTCGAGGATCTCGTCATTGAGCTGCAGCGATCCTGACCTCGTTCCCCCGATCGTCGTGCGGCTTCCACTCCATGACCTG
>CAWFFB010000014.1:0-614042 GCA_963814975.1 uncultured Acidobacteriota bacterium
TGACGCCGACCTGTTGGGTGGCGGTCGCCTCGAGGCTTCGCGCTCACGACGCACCGGGCCGTGGACGGTGCCAGACCCATGGACGCGCAGACGCGCCCACAGGTCTTTGGAAAACCGCGCGGACGCGGTTTCCCACACCGTCCACCGCCATCACAGGATGGAAAGGAGAAACGACGAACTCAGATCAGAAACGGGGCCGTGAACAGGACGACTACCATTTGGAGGACGAACACCGGTAACCTATCCCGCAGCTCAGCGTCGCTTCGCTCCGATCACGATGCCGTGGTCCCCGTGATCACGATGGCGTGGACGGACTGATCACGATGGGTGGAATGCGCACGCGGCCTTTGCGGCAATCAGCTCGGTGGCTGCGCAGCAGCCGGCCGCTGTGGCGGAAAGGCATCGAGCCGCAGCCCCGAAAGCAACGCCGGAGGTTGCGGCCGAGGTGCTTGTTTTCGAACGGGAGATCGAGGCGGCCGTCGTCCGAGGCGACGTCGGTTTCGTCGACGGGGCTTCCGCGCCAACCTTCACCTTTACGCACGGGGATGGCTGGACGACAGGCGGTGCACCGCTCCGGGTTGACAGCCGGGCGGACTGGCTGGCGACGGTCGCCAAGTCGCCCTATGCGTCGCGCGTGCTCGACTCAGTCAAGACCGAAGTGCACGGAGATGTCGTAATTACCTACGGACGCTACGTCGGCCGCTTCAAGAACGCGGCTCCGGGACGGAGGCAATTCACGGTCTGGTACCAGCGCGTGTACGCGAAGCGTAACGGTAGATGGCAGTACCTCTCGCATCGTCACGGTTGACGGACCCACCTACGAGAAGGACTGACCCAGTCCGACGTTGAGGCTTGAAACTACCCCTACCGGGAAACGTGACGCTGTTTCACCGTGCCAGCGCTCTGAGATCCGACGGCGTCGTTTCAGCGCTGCCGCGACCGTGACACGGCGCGAAGTGGAACGCAACGAATCCTGCCCGGCGATCGACATGAAGATCAACGCTGGGCCGTCCCCTGCCGGGGCGCTGACCGGCTGGCGCGAAGGCCACGCCGACTGTCAGGACAGCCGATTGTCACCGCGAGTTTCATGGAGACTGCAGAAAACTCAGCGCTTCTGCGGGGGTTTGCCTGCACGGTCGGGCAGCACCAGCACCGGCGTCACGGCGTGACGCAGCACGTGATACGCGATCGATCCAGCGCGGGAACCGAACAGCCCGGTCCCTTGCGGAGGTGCATCACGACGACGCCGATCCGTTTTCGGCCGCCAGGGCGGCGATTTCGTCGGCGGGATTTCCACCGACCACGCGCGTCTCCACCGCGACACCTGCACCAACGGCCGCCGCCAACGATTCGAGTCGCCGTTGTGCTTTGGCCACCCGCATGCGCGAATGCGCCGACAAGTCCGCCCTGTACCAGGGTGGCGGCGTGACCTTCGGCACCACGTGCACGAGCACGAGACTCGCGCCGAATGCGCGCGCGATGCCCGCGGCGTCGCGGACGTCCGATTCCGAGTCGTCTCGAAGGTCCACGGGCGCCATGATCGCGGGGCCTGGCCACGAAGGCGCCGGTTCAGGTGCGCCGCTCACTGCGGTAGCAGGTGGGACCGCGAGCAGCGGCACGGGCGTGAGCTTGAACAGGCGCTCCGTCGTGGACCCGATGAGCAGCTTGTCGGCACCGCTCAGACCATGCGTGCCCATCACGATGGCATCGCACTGTAATCGCCGTGCCGTCGCGACGATCGTTCGATCCGGAGGGCCCGCCTCGACGACATACTTGATGGCGGCGGTCTTGACGGCGGCGGCCGGGATGGCCTTCGCGACGAAAGCGGGCAGTTCGCCGAGCGCCACGCTTGCGAAGGATCGATCGCCCAACGCGACGGTTGCCGCGGCAACAAGGAGCGGGTCGTTCACATACAGGACATGAAGCCGGCCGCCGAATCTTATCGCGGTGGCCGCCGCATATCGAAGCGCCAGGGCCGACGGTTCGGAGAAGTCGATCGGACAGAGAATCGACCGGAACATACGCGTGCGGTTGCCAGTGCTCGCTCTTGGCATAAGTGATCAGGGCGCAACAAACGTACCGACTCCACCCATTCGCTCAGGTTCCAGAGTCTACAAGAAGCTGGCCGCATTGCGCGACTGGCGGGCGCCCGGCGGTTCGGAGACTCGTCGATCCGTGAACTTGAGTCGAGGCGTTGACGTCTATGACTTGCCCTGGATCTCGCGGAGCGTGCGCGTTCCTGGAATGAAACGCTTTCCCCACTGCACATAAGCCTTCAGGACCTCTCCCAGGGCTTTCCGGCTAACGTCGCAGCGGATCGAACACTTTTCGATGAAATCCGTGGTGCGGCTCGTGACCCGGGCATCGCAGAAGTTCTCATGAGATCTGCTCCTGTCAGTCACTTGACGTCGGTCCCCGCGTCTGGCCCTGGCGTAGCGGGCGCGCAAGTTGATTGGACGCCATGGTCGTAGAGCACGCCGCGCAGAGCGTCAATGAAGTCGCGAAACCTGGCTGTTGTGTGCTTTCGGCCTTCTCGCGAGAGGGACCGAAACATTGCCTTTCGACTCGTGCGGGATAGTTCCAATTGGACGCCCCTACCGGCCATTCCCCGGTTGCACAGGTTGCAGGGCTCACGTCCCTGGAGGCGGGGATCCGGGTGCCGGCGAACATCGAAGTTCCTCGCCTCGAGAGCCATGCCAAGGAGGCGGCCAAGGTCGTCGTCCAGGCCGCCAAGAAATACGGCCTCGCCAGCCGCTTCGCTGTCTTCACCGTGCAGCGTCAGGACACCCTCGGATTGACGGATAACCGTGAGGCACAAGGGTTCATCGAAGCGAGTGCTGGTGATGTGCAGATCGGCATTGCCTTGTGATTTCAGTCCCTCAAAGGCATAAAAGGAGAAGTCCTCCGCCGCGATGGCATCGGCGATTTCTGACGTTCCCGGTTCGATGCCCCCGCCATGGGGAGCGACAATTGCCCAGGCGGCTCTGGCTTCGCGAACCAAAATGCGATAGTCGAGCCCGGCGGTTTCGTTCCGAGACAGCACGTCGAAGTTCGCGTACTTGTCGGCCATAAGCCCTTCCCCTCCACTCCCTGGAAAACCAGTGACTACCTTCGGAACGTTGTTGGCTCTCACTGAGGACGCCGCTGATTCCTGCCGTCGTCCTCGTGGCCGTTTCAGTCCCGCATGCCCCTACAGGCGAGAGCCCCGCTCGAAACAGTTCACACCTTGGAAAGGTCCGACACTCGGCCGACTGAGAGCCGATCAAGCCACGAGCTGTTTCTTGGTCGAACTGCGCCTGTAAGACCGATGGGAGGGCCGTTCGCGCCGCACGAATTAGCGTCCCGGGCTATTCCACGGCAGGAGACCGGAGCTGGTCGAAGAGCCACGCTTTCGCGAAGGTCCAGTCGCGCTTCAGCGTCGAGATCGAGATCTCCAGGACCTCGGCTGTTTCGCGTTCGCTCAGGCCCGTGAAGAACCGCAGCTCGACGACCTGGCTGGCTCGAGGATCGATCCGCTCCAGCCGGGAGAGCGCTTCATCGAGCGCCACGAGATCCTCATCGCGAGCATCGGCGGTCGCGTGGACGTCGCTCAGCGAGATGCGGACATTCCCATCGGAGCGTTTTTTCGCGTTTCGGGCGCGAGCGTAGTCCACCAACAGGTGCCGCATTTCGCGCGCGACGGCCGCGAAGAAGTGAGCCCGGTTTTGCCAGTTCACGTGCTCCTGGCCGAAGAGCCGCAGGTACACCTCGTGAACCAAGCCCGTTGGCAGCAACGTATGGTCGGATCGCTCCTGGCGCAGATAGCGGGCAGCGATGCGCCGCAGCTCCGGGTATACGAGCGTCACCAACTCTTCTCGTGCTTTGTCGTTTCCACGGCGCAGCTCTGTGAGAAGCGTCGTGACATCTCTGATGGCTGGTTTGGACATGTCAGATCAGGCTGTCCACCGAAGCGCCGCCCTCCAGTATACGGGACGCTGCCGGTCTTGACCTCGGCGTGTCGAAAGCCCAAGATCCGCGCCCATGGGTGAGAACACCGAGCGGTATCAACGGCTGCGGGCGATGTTCGACGAGGCGTTGCGGAAGCATCCGTCCGCGCGCCAGAGCTATCTCGAGCAGGCGTGTGCGGACGATCCCGCGCTTCACCCCGAAGTGCAGCGCTTGCTGGACGCCCACCAGAAGGCGAGCTCCTTCCTGGAACGACCGGTCGAGCTCCTGCCGCCTTTGACGCTCGCCGACGATGATTTTTCCGGCACCGAGCGTTTTGCGGTGCTCCGACGTTTGGGTGCGGGCGGCATGGGAGTGGTCTACGAGGTTCAGGATCTCGCTCGCGCCGAGGTCGTCGCGCTCAAGACCCTCCGTCACGCCACCCCGGCCGGTATCTACCGGCTGAAACACGAGTTTCGAAGCCTTGCGGGTGTGGTGCATCCGAATGTGGTCTGCCTCTACGAACTGATCGTTGAAGGCGTGCGTTGCTTCTTCACGATGGAACTCGTGAAGGGCGTCAACTTCGTCGAGTACGTGAGGGGCAGCCCGCGAACGTCCGGGTCGAACGATCGTCTGCGGTCCGCGCTTCGACAGCTGGTGGATGGAGTCTCAGCGTTGCACCGCCTGGGAATGCTCCATCGTGACATCAAGCCGTCCAATGTACTGGTGACGCCAGCCGGACGCGTCGTGATACTCGACTTCGGCCTGATCACGGAGCTTTTCCCTGACTACCTCGGCGGCGCCGAGCACCTCATCGGTGGAACCCCCGGGTATCTGTCGCCCGAGGAAGGCTCTGGCATGGCTCCGTCCGAGGCTGGTGACTGGTACGGCGTCGGCGCCACGCTGTACGAAGCGCTGACCGGAGAGCTCCCTTTTCGGGGCCCGCTCATCGAGGTGTTGCTCCGCAAGAGCGCATGCGATCCGCGTCCTCCCTCGGAGCTCGCGCCGGATGTGCCCTCTGATCTCAGCTCGATCTGCATGGGGCTCATGTGTCGCGAACCGGCGCGGCGATGGTCTGGCAGGGACGTCCTCAGCAGACTGGGTTGCGGCCCGGTGGCTGTGCTCGCGTCCGAGGTAGCGGGGGAGACGCTCACGGATGCGCCGTTCGTTGGCCGCACCCGTGAGCTCGAGGTTCTCGGCGAAGCATACCTGACGGTCGCACGCGGCTGCGCGGCGGCGGTGTACGTATGCGGTCCGTCGGGCATCGGCAAAAGCGCGTTGGTGCGGTCCTTTCTCGGCCGTCTCACGACACGCGACGATGTGGTCGTGCTCTCGGGGCGCTGCTACGAGCACGAGTCCGTGCCCTACAAGGCGCTCGACGGAGTCGTCGACAGCCTGTCCCGCTACATGGTATCGCTATCGCAGTTGACGGCCGAGAGCCTCTTGCCGCACGAGGTGGTCGCGCTGCCGAGACTGTTCCCCGTGATGCTGCGGGTTCCGGCGATAGCTCAGGCATGTCGGGAGCGGGCTTCGGCCATTTCCGAGCCCGTCCTGTTGAGGCGTCTCGCGTTCGAGGTCTTGCGCGAGCTTCTGGTTCGTGTTGCCGAACACCGACGATTGGTCATCTTCATCGACGATTTGCAGTGGTCGGACCTGGACGGGGCGCTGTTGCTCGAGCAATTGGTGCGACCGCCGAATGCTCCTGCTCTGCTCACGATCGTGTCGTTCCGCAGTGAAGAAGTGGCCGGCAAGCCATTTCTACGACGGTTGCTCGAAGGCGGCGACCCGGACATATGGTCGCCCCTTCCCCTCGAGCCGATGCCCGAAACGGAAGCGGCCGAGCTCGTCGGCGCGCTGCTTCCAGCCGATTCCCCCTTCAACGAGGTCCAAAAGCTGCGGATTACCCGCGAAGCGGGCGGCAGTCCGTTTGTTCTGGAGCAGTTGGCCCGCTACGCGGGCGTCAACAGGATGGAACCGAGTCGGGCGCCGACCTTTGCCGAGATGTTCGATACGCGGCTCGGTACGCTCTCATCGGAGGCGCGCCGCTTCCTGGAGACGCTGGCGATCTGCGGCCGGCCGATGGCGCCCGAGCTTCTCTGTCGCGCGTGCGGGGTTGTGCGCGAGCGGCAGTCTCTCGTGGCGATGCTTCGCTCCTCTCACTTCATTCGCAGTAGCGGCTCGTCGGAGCAGGTCGAGACGTATCACGATCGCATTCGCGAGGTGCTTGCCGGGCAGGTGGCCCCCGACGCGGTGCGCCGGATCCACCGCCTCATGGTGCAGACGCTCGTCGAAAGGCAAAGCGACGACTGCGAGGCTTTGTTCGAACACTACCGGGGCGCCGGGGACCCTGAGAACGCGTCCCTTCAGGCCGGCCGTGCCGCCGGGAAGGCGGGCGCCGCGCTTGCCTTCGACCGAACCGCATTCTTCTTCCGGCAGGCGCTGGAACTGGCGCCGGACTCATCCGCCGCCAACGCGTGGAGAGAAGGACTGGCCACCGCGCTCGCCAATGCCGGACGGCCGGTCGAGGCCGCCGACGCCTACTTCGGCGCGGCGGCCGGAGCCGATCACCCTCACCGGGTCGAGCTCCAGCGGCGCGGGGCCGAACAGTTCCTCATCGCCGGAGACATCGACCGTGGCCTCGACCATATTCGTGCCATCCTCGCGGGCATCGGCATGAGCGTGCCCCGAAGCACCCGTGCTGCGCTGGGGTGGTTGTTATGGCGACGCGCACGGCTTCGATGGCGCGGTCTGAAATTTGTTTCAAGAGCTGTCGAGGAGATCGACGCCGATACGCTCCTTCGCATGGACACGTGCTGGTCGGCGGCGACAGGGTTGATGCCGGTGGACATGATCACCGCCTCGGATTTCAGCGCGCGTCACCTGCTCATGGCGCTCGATGCCGGGGAGCCATATCGTATTGCCAGGGCGATGGCGATGGAGGCGGCGGCCAGAGGCGCCTATCCGACAGGCAGAGCACTGAGCGTGAGACTCGTCCAACAATCAAAGGCATTGGCAACGAGCGTCGGAGACCCGCATGCCCTCGCGTTGTGCGCCCTGGCCGACGGCTTTATTGCGTTGATATCGGGCGAATGGAAGAAGGCTTCGACGTTATCCGAGCAGGCGCTGGCGATGCTGCGCGACCGGTGCCTGGGGGTCACATGGGAAGTGAACATCGCGCAGAATTTTGTGGTCTGGGCTCTCATGTACCGGGGAGAGCTCGGGGAATTGTCCCGGCAGGTTCGTGCGCTGCTGACCGATGCGCGGAACAGGGGAAACTGGTACATCGCCACCGAGCTGTGCACCCTGAGCAACTTCGTGTGGCTGGCGGCAGACGATCCCGACGAAGGCGAGCGTGTGACCATCGAGAGCATCGGGCGATGGTCCCAGAACGGGTTCCATCGTCAGCATCACAGCGCCAGGCTGGCCCGCGTGCAGACCGCGCTCTATCGTGGTGACGCGGAAGCGGCGTGGCGCCTGTTCGCCGAGCAGGAGGCGATGCTGCGGCGATCCTTGCTCACGCGCGTCCAGATCCTACGGATCGAGGCGCTCTACCTGCGATCGCGCGTCGCGCTGGCCATGGCCGCCGCGAACCTGAACTCGCGTCGATCCCTGTCCGTGGCTCGGGCGGGAGCTCGCCGCATCGCCAGAGAGCGAAGGCCCTGGTCCGATCCGATTGCATCGCTGGTGCGGGCCGGGATTGCGTATCTCGAGGGCAGTCACTCCGCTCGCCCTGACCTATCTCCACGACGCCGCCGACCGATTCGACGGCGCCGACATGAAGTTATATGCAGCCGTCGCGAGGCGTAGAATCGGCACGCTGCAAGACGATGCCGCCGGGCGTGCACTTCAGCGGCACGCCGAGGAGTGGATGGCAGCCCAGAACATCAAGAACCCCGCCTGCATGACCCGCATGCTGGCCCCTGGCTTCCGCGACGTAACGTAGACCCTGCCGCGTGACCTGTGGTGAAGGGTGCAGACATTCAGGCCTCGGTCGATTTGCCCATGGGGTGGACCACGAAACTCCGCCAGGCACCTTGGCCGCGAGCCAAAGATCAAGCGGCGCGACGGTCGTAGGGGTAATGGACGGCCGCGCCTGAACGCGCGCTCCATCGGCATTGCGCGAACTGATGAAATAATCCAGGCGATGACGGACGCACGCGTTCTGTTCCTCGTGCACGCGCACCTGGTTCCACCCGAGAAAGCCACGGCCGACATGCTCGCCGGAGCCGAGTGGAAGATGGAATGGGATGTCATCTCGACGTTGAGAAAGCGGGGGCACCGGCTGCGGGTCATCGGCCTGGGCGACGACCTGTCGCCGATACGGCAGGTGATCGACGAGTTCAAGCCCACGATCGTGTTCAACTTGATGGAGGCGTTCGACGACGTCGGAGTCTTCGACCAGAACGTGGTCAGCTATCTCGAGCTGCTGCGTGTGCCCTACACGGGATGCAACCCGCGCGGCCTCATGCTCTCGCGTGACAAGGCGCTGGCCAAGAAGGTCATGGCTCATCACGTGATTCCCGTGCCCGACTTCCTCGTCGTGCCACGCGGACGAAAGGCGACGCTCCCGAACCGGCTCGGCTACCCGCTGATCGTGAAGTCGCTCATCTCCGAGTCTTCGGTCGGCATTTCACAGGCGTCCGTGGTCGCGAGCGACCGCCACCTGCGCCAGCGCGTGCAGTTCATCCACGACACCATCGGCACGGCCGCGATCGTGGAGCAGTTCGTGGACGGCCGCGAACTCTATGCCTCGGTGCTCGGGAACCCACCCAGGCCATCACCGACTTGTCCACCATGCTCGCGGTCCTCGGCCGGCTGCAGGGCCTTCGCGTGCTGTACGTCGGCGAGGGGAACAATACAGCCAGCGCCCTGGCGCTGGCCCTGCCGCGCTTCTCGGGGACCGAGACGTATCTATTCACGCCGCCCGGATACGGAGTGCGCGACGGCAAGATGGCGCTGGCGCGAGAGTACGCGGCCCGGCAGGGCACGCTTGTCGACGAGCGACACGACATGTCGGCGCTGCCCGACAACGTGGACGTCGTCTCCACCACCCGTTGGCAGACGACCGGCACTACCAAGCCGGATCCATCCTGGCGCCAGATCTTCAGCCCGTTCAGGGTGGACGCGGCGCTCATGAACCGCTACCCGGCAGCAATCTTCATGCACGACCTGCCCGCGCACCGGGGCGAGGAGGTGGACGCGGAGGTCCTGGATGGTGGCCGCAGCGTCGCCTTCCAACAGGCTGCTCACAAGTTGTACGGGGCGATGGCCGTGCTGGAGTGGTGTCTGGGATGACGGGGTGGCTGCAACAAAGTCGGATCTGGTCAGAACAAGCACATTCCGTGGTTCTGAAGAGTCGGCAACACGATCGCGGTCGACCGTATTATTGGTACGCGTGGCCGGTGCGCCGATGCGTGCCGGCAAAGGCCAAAATCCTGAGAGTGAGGATGTGAGCATGGGCACGAAGAAGCAGAACCCTGAGGTCAGTCGAAGAGATTTCCTCAAGACAGGTGCAGCTGCGGGTTTCGGTGCGGGTGCTTTGGGCGGCCTGGGCCTCACGGACGTGGCGGCACAAGGGAACCCACAACGCAGTTGGGACCTGACGGCAGATTTCGTCACCATCGGGGCAGGGGTTGCTGGACTCGCAGGGGCCGTTTCGGCGCTCGAACATGGTGCATCCGTGATCATGGTCGAGGAGAATTTCGACATTGGCGGACACGGAATGGTGAGCGGGGGAAGCGTCCACCTGGGCGGTGGGACGAGTCGACAGCGGAGGCACGGAATACAGGATTCGGCGGACCAGGTCTTTCAGGACTGGGTACGCTTCGACCACCGCGAAAGCAGGTACAGCGACAGAGACCTGGTGCGTGCCTTCGCCGACGAAAATGCCGCGACCTTTGAATTTCTGGTGGCAGCCGGCGTCCAATTTCACGACGAAAATACGGGTCCGGCTGCGGCGTCGACTGTTCGGAGAACGGGAACCACCGTGCAGTGGCCGGTTCAGAGCGAACGCATGACGTCGGCACCCCACCGGAAGGGATCGGGTCTCGTCCGCGCGCTCGAAAAAACCGCGCGGGCCAAGGGTGCACAAATCCTGCTGCGGCACAAGATGACGAGCATCGTCCGGGAGCACCCCACGTCGGGAAGGGTTCTGGGAATCACCGCAACGACCGAAGGCCGCACGGTGCGGATCGAGGCGAGGAAAGGCGTCCTCATCGCGACAGGGGGCCATTCGAGCAACGTGACCTTCCGCAGAATCTTCGACCCGAGGAAGACCGAGGAGTACCAAGTGGCTGGTGAGCCCTATTCCCGCCAAACCGGCGATGGAGAGATCGCCGCGCTGGCCATCGGGGCCACGCTCTGGGGGACGGCGAACCAAACGATGGAATCCAATGCCTATCTGTCACGAGCGCATCATGTCGGGTGTCAATGGGGCTACGACAGTCTGAAGTGGACACCGGACAGCCCGATATTCGAGAAGGCTCGCGCGAGCGGCCTTACGTTGGACGACTATCAGAACGTCATCCTCGTCAACCAGGCGGGCCGGAGATTCTGGAATGAGGTCACAAGCGATCGCGACCATGAGTGGTTCGCGGCAGCGATGGGGTACCACGGGAACACCACCAAACTGAACGGAGGCGGGCCGATCTGGGCCATCTTCGACGCGGACGCCGTGATGCGGGCGGGCTGGGATCCCAGGCCGCCGCACGTCGATCCCCAATACTTCTTCAGCGGAGACACGATTGCGGAAGTCGCGCGCCGGATTTCCAACCCCTATCAGACACGCCCGATGCCAGCCGCGGTCCTGCAGGAAACGGTCACCCGGTACAACACCTTTGTGGACGCAGGCGTCGACGCAGACTTCAAGAAGCCGGCCCCACGATACAAGATCCAGAAGCCCCCGTTTTACGCCGCGTGGTCGACGCCCGTCATCCACGATTCGCTCACCGGTCTCAGGACCAACACGAAGGCCCAGGTGCTGGACATGCAGGGCGAGGTGATACCGGGCCTCTACTGCGCTGGCGAGTCACAAGGCGGGTTTGCTCAACATGGGTTGGGCAGAACCCTTGTCTTTGGTCGCATTGCCGGCAGGGATGCGACCCTGAACGGTGGAAAGGCCTAGGACGGTCGTGGCGACACATCGAACGAACGTGGAGATCAGTCAGTCCATTCCGCTGGAAGTCGAGGCTGGCGCCGACATCATCCTGAAGGTCAAGGTGTCGTGTCGTGAGGGCTGTGACCTGCGCGGCATACCTGTCACGGTCATGGCTGCAGAAGAAGTCGTCACCGCATGTGCACTGGCTACCTACGATGAAACGATGAACGAAACGGAGGATGTCGCGCTCAAGGCGCCTGGACAGGCTGGTGATCATGCCTGGACCATCCTGTTCCCGAGGCACGAGATCGAGGGCGCCATCCATCAGGAAAGCTCTCTCGTGGTGTCTTTCACGACCAGGCCCCATGGGACCAGCATGGCCGTGTGGGACGTCCCATCGCCGGTGATCATGAGTGGTTCGTTCACGATCAAGGTTGGGGTCAAGTGTTCGGCGACCTGTCAGCTGGTGGGGCGGCTGATCGAAGTCCGGGACGGGGCCGACACTCGGATCGGCGAGAGCAGACTCGGTAAAACGCCCTGGCCCGGAACGAGCGGTCTGTACGTAGCCGAGGTGGAGCTCGCTGCTCCGGCCGTCGAAGGGACGGCCTTCTGGTCGGCCAGGTTTGCGGGCGCAGAGGCGGGGTTGCCCCACGACGAGGCGTCGGCCCCCTTCAGCTTCCGGACCGTCAGACCGCCAGAACACCGGGTCACCATTCGGGTCGCCGACAAGGGGACGAGGGCTCCCCTCGAAAATGTCGAGGTGCGGCTGGGCGTCTATCGAGCCTCGACGGACGCGCAGGGGCAGGCAAGTCTGGAGGTGCCCGCGGGTGTCTACACGATCGAAGCTTGGAAGGCCGGTTACGAGATGCGCACCAGGACCGTGAAGGTGGGCAAGGAGCTCACGATTCGAGTCGAGGCTGTGGTTGCCCCGCAAAGGGATTCAGATGACGAGCGGGTGTGGATGTGAATGCGACCCGGTATCCGAATGCTCGCGAAAGCTGATTGGTTGATGGAACATTACGGGTTCAAAACACGATCGTCCATCCCGGATGGCGCGCCTGCTCCTTCGTGTACGACACGCCGTGCACCTTGAGTCCTCTCTCATCCACCAGCGTGATGACGCCGCCCTTGTTCGATAAAGCCAACGGCTGGCTGATGCGCACGACGCGAGTGGCGCCCGCGCTCAGCACCTCCGAGAGGGGCAGTCGCTTCTTCTGAGTATCGAGCAGCGCCCACCCCGACAGGTTGACCTCGTGTGGGGCAGTGTTCAGCAGCGTGACAACCTCGACCTCCGGCGACTGTGTTGGATTGACAAGTGCTGCGACGATACGTATGAGACCCTCCGGATCGTCGGAGGTCGGTGGATCCGGGAGCGGCGGTGGACCAGGGGGTGGGGGAGGCACCGGCCCGGTGACGGTATGTCCGGTCTTGTCGTCGGTGTGCCAACTTTGCGACTGGAACTTCAGGAAGATCGCGGTCCATTCCTGCTGGTCCGGGAAGTGCACCAGGACGCCGCCATCCTGAAACACTCCGTCATCGGCGGCAAACTTGGCGGCATTGCCCTGGTTCATGTGGATATCGTGGATGCCGTTGCCCGGCAGGAAACCGAAGTACTTGTCCTTCGTGCCCGGCTCCGGTCCCCAGCGCTCACCGAAGGCGTACACCAGGGCGCTCTCGTCGGCAACCGCGCGCTGCATCACACGATCGAGCTTTTCGTTGAGGTCGTTGTCGAAGCCAGGGACGCTGAAGGGCAGCGGCCGCATCTTCGCGCGGTCGAAGAGATTGCCTCTGATGAAGTCGAGTGCTCCCGAGGCAGGCGTTCGCTCGAGCGCCGTGACGCCTTGCGGGAGCCGCTCGACAATCGGCGTGATCGGATGCTGGAAGTGCTCGATGACCATGAATTCGACATCGGAGGGGGGCAGCTGCGACTTTACGTTGACCGCAATCCGGTAGTCCGTCGTGTCGTCAACGATGCGCACCTGGTAGTGAGGGCTCTGGCCGGCGCCCAACCGGACCTCGATTGCCTTTCCCTTCAGCACACCGTAAGAGCGTAGCGCCACTTGACCCCTCGATTCCCTGTTGGCGCCGGACGTCTGGGTGTCCTTGGCGGCCGGTGAGCGACGATCATACAACGCTGCCTGTTGGCGGAGGGGCCAACCCGATGGCTCCCTCCCCTGACGCTTATTGATCGAGGCGGATACGGTAGTTCAGCGCATTTCCCCAAGTCGGCGTGTAGTTGCAGTCGGTTGGTATGAGTCCCCAGGACAGAATCGATATCGCTCGCCGCGTCTGACCGTTCATCGGATAGACCGTCGGCAGGTTCTCGCTGGCATTGGCAATCACCGCGAACTGCCACGTCGGAGCCTGATTGATCGCATTGGCCAGGTGCACGCTGTCACGACCTACCGGTCGCAGAATACCGCCGGCGTCGGCGACACAGTGGAGCACGTATTCCCGGCTGCCCGGCAATGGGGCCCCTCCGAACCCGAATGCCTGCTTGATCTTGATCGGTGCGGCGAACTGACGTCGCTGCGGATCGTACCCGGCGCAGCTCATCTCCTCGAAGAAGATGCTGCCGAGATTCGAAACGGTAGCGCCGCACTCGCGACCTCCTCTTTCACCTCGGGTCCGCAAGCCGTCGCGGTTTGCGCCAGCGCCGATGGCGGCAGCGAGGCGGCCAGAACGCTTCCCACAACCAAGAGGATTCGCGTGGCGTAGCGGCGACCACCATGGCTGGAAAGCGATCGTACGGCGACGGGTCTCAATGACATCATCGATCATCTCCTTTGTTTCGGTGTCAGGAGGCATGGCGCCTGATTCCATCCAACCTTCAACTCACAGTAGTGAGCCGGATGGGAGATCCGTTTCATTCATCCCGTTGGCTCGTGACCGTTGTCCCTGCGTCGACACGGCCAGCACATGGGCTGGGAGGCCCGAAGGCTTCACCCGAGCGCCGGCGACGCCGGCCACGCTCCCACGAAGGATTCACGTCGGTTCTGAGTGGTCATGGGCTGCTGCTCCTGGAACGAGTGAGTGCCGATCACGTTACCGTGCACGCTCCGCCGCACAGCGACAGCGACTGGAAGCGCCGCGATGATCCACCGCACGACGTCGGAGTAAAAAGTCAGTAAAGAGCCGAGAGAGCCTGGAGCCCGCCCAGCAAGACAGCGGCTGGTGCTGGGGACGACACAGGGGGAGGCAGGTGATTCTGGAAGAGTGGCGCAGTCGACGTCGAGCACCGATCAAGACGTCTCGGTCATCAGACGCCAAAGCCGCAGACATGGTGGTTGCACGCACCTGCAACCACATTTCGCGCACGTGTGTTCTTCAGGGTTTCTAAACCCAATGCAACCGCTCTCACCTGACGACGATCACCAGTTGCTGACTGACCTGATGCGCCATCTCGACCGTATGCGGTGAGCCGGTAAGTCGTCGTGCGTGCTGGCGCAACACGAAGACAAGTCAGAGTGCGCGTAGGGGCGACCTCGCCAAATGCCGGTTCAAGGCGCACTTGTAACGCCTCGCTGACAGCGTAGCAGAGCCTTGTGGGCTCGCCGGTCGTGATCGAGCCGGGTCGCGGCGTAAAGATGAGGATGCTGGCCCTGTCCGTCGGCGGTGCCTGCGGTTCTGGAGCAGTAAGCGGGAGATAAGATCCCCTGCGAGCGCCACCGATTCGGTGCCCGACGAAACAGCACCCGGCTCGTCGTGATGCAACAGGCCAGGTTCAGACGCTGCCCGCTGTGGCGTCGGCATCGTCTCAATGCGAGCCGTTGCTTTCCGGTGACTGGCTTGGACGAAGGAACCGATGCTGTCAAGATTCAAGGATCGAAAGGAAAGCCTGCGGGTGAGTCCAATACGCAAGACCTCCCAGGATTGCGAACAGCAACGCCGCGGCCAGCCCCACATTCGCACCGTGCGTTTTCGAATTGGACATGGCCGGTGCGGGTCTCATCTCGAAGCGGCAGCGAATCGAGATCCAACACGTCATCGAGCGGCGTAGTCGCACACTTGCGGAGTATTCGGATACGGGCGGGAGAACGAAACTGAGATTCCGCCGGCTGGCGGCGGCAGCGTCGTCATTCAATATCTCACGTAGTCTTGCAGCCTGATTCAACAACGCGCGCGCCGTGCCCGCCTCGTCGAGACATAGGGCTCGACTGCCGAGTTCATGCAGCGCCCAGGCTTCGGCGGATCGATCGCCCAGTGACCTTCGCGGCGGCGAGGCAGTGTTCGAGGGTGACCGCCCAGGCGCCCCATCGCGCACCGATGACCAGCGGTCCCTCGAGAAGCCGGCCCAGGTGAAGAACTTCTCCCCAGCGCCGGGCATCGGCGGCGTATTGCTGCACACGCAACAGCGCTTCGGATTCCTGCAGCAGGATGTCCTGGCTGTGCAGGTGCCGTTCGGCCCACGCGGTGAAGTATGTGATGGCGCGATTCGCCCAGGGCTTCACGTCTTCGGTTCGGCGGAGCCGGTCGGCGACCCCGTCCGCGAGTTGATGCCGCGACTGGCTGCTGACGACGAGACCTCGCCGGGCGAGCGCCGTCAACGAGGTCTCGATGTCCGGAACTTCTGCGATGGCAGAGACGTGCAGAGCCCGTAGTGGGACGCCAGGCAGCGCGGCTAACGCCAGCAACGCGCGCCGCTGCTTCTCGTCGATCGACGCCATCAGGATTCGCGATCGGGCTCTGCGTGATGATGCCGATCCCATCTCGTCGAGCGAGATGCCCTGCTCGCGGATGACGGCTGCGGCCTGCAGGATTCGAAGCGGACGCCCTCCAATGGCCGCGCAGAGACCGCTGCGGACGATCGCTCCGTCGCGTCGAGCGAACGCTCGATCTCTCGCTCCAGCAGCAACACCGCATCCTCTGCGGGCAGGCCTTTCAGGGCGAGGCCGCTGCGCCTCACGCCACAGCCGCCGCTCTCGCGTGGCCACAACGAACGCGGCTCGCGGAGCAATATCGAGGACCTGTTCCAGCTCGTCCTGCGCCAGGTGAACATCGTCGAGGAGGATCAACGCCTGCTTGTCCTGAAGACCCCGCCGGATCTCGCCTTCAGTGGGTTTACAGAATGCGTCGCTCTCGTAGAAGGCTTCGAAGAGGAGCTGCTGGAGATCGAGGGACGATTGATGCCGCGCAGACAGATAGACGATGCCGTCCACAAACGATGCGGCTCGTGGATCATGGGCCAGGAGGCGAAGAACGGCCGTCTTCCCGATCCCGGGCTCGCCGCTGGCCTCGACGAGAAGGCCTGCGTCGAGTGCCGAGAGGGCGGTGGCCAGGTCCATCCGACGATCGACAAGGTCGCGAATCAACCTCGGGCGGAGGAGAATCGGCGTGGGCCGGGGACGAACGTGCGCCCGTTCGGCACGCGGGGCCTCACGGATCACGGCCCCGCATGGGTCGCCGATCTGCAAGATGTAGCGTCCGACCGCTACCTGAGCGATGATCCCGCCATACATGGAAGCAACCGCGTGATGGTCACGCCAACGCGTTCCATGATACGACGAACGCAGAGGCACAGACTGTCCGGTCCTCATCGTGAGGACCAGCCTCCCTGATGCCGCGAACGCGCTTCTCGTGCGCGTTCCGCGCTCGAGCTGACATCTGTTGTGAGCTGACCCAATCAGAGATTTCGATGGACCACTCCCCCGGCGGGTCGTTGTCGAACTTCGTGTAGCCGTCAATCCAGCCGGAGAAGTACAACCGGCCCGACCTCACGGCCCGGACCGGGACCGAATATGAGTTCGAAACGGCGATGGAGACCACCCTCGCGACCGGGCGCCCCGACATCCTTCTCTTCCGCAAGTCTACGCCGGCGCTATTCTCGGCCGAGCGCGTCGATGAGGAGAGAGCGCAGTACGAAGCCCTCAACGCCTTCTGGCTGCGCGGGATGCGCGATGAACGCGGCCATTTTCATAGCTCGTTCAAGATGTTTGCGACGCCTGACGACTTCATCGAAACGGTCGTCCAGGACTTGCGAGGCTGGCTGGGCGAGCGGCTGAAGTCGGCCGCCTGGCAGCGCGGCTCGCCGTTCCGGGGCCTGTCGGCGTTCGACGTCGAGCACGCCCCGATCTTCTTCGGTCGTGAGCGGGCGATTGCCGAGATGGGCGCTCGCCTGGCGGCGAGCGCCCAGGCCACTGATCCGTCTCCCCTCCTGCTCGTGGTCGGACCAAGCGGATCCGGCAAGTCCTCGGTGGTTCGAGCCGGACTCATTCCGGATCTCGTTCACCGCCACCGCGCGCCGGGAATCGACCCCTGGCGGTACACAGTACCGGCAGCGATCGACCCTCGGAAAAGGTCAGGGCGGCGGCGGCCCCGACCCGTGGAGACGCCGCCAGGAGCGAGCGCCAACTCCGGGCGCGGAACTCTGCCCTTAGCACGGTCACGCCGCGGGCTGATGCCCCCGAAACAGTCAGCGCCCCGCGACGATCGCATAGTCGGCACGCGGCAGAACTGGATCAAGCGTCGGTCACCGGCGTGCGCGGTATCGCTACGTCTTGCCGGCTGAAAGTGACGTCCGGCCTCGGCTGCAGTTGAACGCCGGGCGCAAAGTCCCGGTGCCAACTCACTTAGTCCCTGGTCCTAGTTCCCCGCGAAGCAATAGAACAATCCCGCTCCGCCCGTGCTGACCAGATTCTCCTGACTGCATCCTTTGCTCGGGTGAGAGCTGTTCCACGATTTCGCCTGTTCCGTGTCGGTCAGACCCATGCGATCGGAATGGCCCACCTGAGCGCTTCCCATGCCGCCGCTCGTCCAGTTGTTGCAGGTGTGATCGCTGCCGTCCGCAAACGCGGTCCCGTTCATCTGCGATCCGGTCAGCATGTCATGCTCGTTCGGTGTGTCCCCTCTCCCCTTGACCGGTTGACCCTTCTCGGTCAGGATCGTGTCCTTTGTCAGATTGGCCTTGCCGCTGTGAAGATCGTCGGGGCTCTGGGCGATGACGACCCCTTTTGTATTACGCCACGGTCCCTTCCCGATGCGATCCCGCGCGTTGACGGCGCCCGTCCCTTGCGTGCTGAGGTACGCACGCCAGGTGCGACTGCCTCCACCGACCGCGGTTGCAAGTGTCTGGCAATACTTGTCGGCCCCCGCCAACCCACTGAGGTTCCCGCCCATCCCGGAACCCACACTGGTGACGAAAAAGCTCGTCTGATTTTCCTGTACGAGCGCGACCTTCGCACCGAGCAGCACCAGGACGATTGCACCAATGACAATCGATGCCTTACGCATAGAGGCTCCTTTCGTTCCAGCAACCGTAGCGCGAACCGGACACCCTGTGACGTAGTTGCGTCGCTCTGCACCCACGGGCACTAAACCCTTGCCATGACTGAAGTCTTGCAGATTTCCAGACTCGCCGCAAACCGGATGAGTCCCGGAGTTCTGCGCCATTGCCAGACTACTCAGGGGGAGGCGCGATGTGGCCCGCTTACAATTCGCCAGCCACAGGCGGAACCCCCGCCGATGCCAGAGGCGATGACGGTTTCGGGTTGACGATGACGAGCCCCGTCCCGCCAGGGACACCGGACTCGCGAGAACCAGACCAGAGCAGCAGTCGAAGGGCGTCAACCGAAGCCGACGTCGATGAATGCTCGACTCCACAACGCCGGCGAAAGGCCGGCTCCGTTGCTCCGTTCAGCTGGTGGGGACCTCGGAACAGCGGCGGATCGCATCAACGACATCGGCCGGGGAGCAGGGCTTTGTCAAGTGGCGGTCACATCCCGCACGCATCGCGCTCGCGCGCTCATGCGGAAGGCCCGCACCCGTCAACGCGATGATCGGTATTGCGACGGTTTCTGGAGCCGCTTTTATCTGCCGCGCCACCTCCCACCCGTCGATGTCCGGCAGCCCAAGATCGAGCACGATCACGTCAGGCGTCCACGTGCTCGCGAGCGTCAACGCCGCCTGGCCGGTGGCGACCGGCATCACCTCGTAGCCAAAGTTCCCAAGATACTTGGTGTACCCTTCTCGGGTGGCCGCATTGTCATCCACAAACAGCACACGAGTGGATGTTAGGGGAGTGGTGCGCATCTGGGCAGCGTAGCATGGTTAGGGTTGGCGGGCAGCTGCCCGCCAATCACCTCTTCGAACCGCCACTTACGGCGATCTGCAAGCGATGTTATCGCCTCCCTCACGCCAGGCGCGTGCCGGAACCAAGATTCGATGACGAACGAAGCTCTCCCTATTACGCACGCCTGGCGTCTCGGTGACCACGAGCTTCCTCGTGTCTGACAAAGCGGTACCTGCGCCGGTGTGCGACGCACACGTAGCGTGAGGATTCGCGCGAAGACTCCGTATCGAGTTGGGCCGCCGATGTAAGAATTACTTCATGAACGAATTACTCGATGACCGTTTTCCAGGCGGAAGCTGCGGCTGTGTCGAGGTACGCAACTTGCTGTCAGATCCACAAATGCGCGCGATTCAGCGGGCGCAGGACTTCTGGGAGGCGAGCGATGGGTAAAGAGAAACGCGGATTTGCATCCATGGATTCGAACAGGCAGCGAGAAATTGCCTCCAAGGGCGGCAAGGCGGCGCATGTGAAAGGGACGGCGCACGAGTGGACGGCCGAGGAGGCGCGTGACGCGGGTCGCAAAGGCGGCACCGCCAGCCATCGGCAGCGACCGGCGCATACTGACATTCCGTCCGTCACTCCGTCGGACACTCACAACGTCTGATCGCGGTCACGACGTGCGGGCGCGGAGACTGTCGCAGAAGCAACTCGAATGAATGCTGCGGGGCCGATCGCCCGGGTCTTGGCGACGTGGCGTCGACGTCGTGAGGCCGCGGCGCAGGATGCATTCGTCGAGGCGTGGAAGACTGCTTGGGCCGACGGCTGTCACCGCCGCTGGGAAGGCGGCCCGCGAGGCGCACCTTCGCACCTGCAAGAGAATCAACGTGCGGCGTGGGTCGCGGGCTGGCAATGGGCGGACACTCATCCCAACCGCCGCCGACAAGATGGCCCGCAGGTTGGAGGCTATCGCCGCAGTACCGATCGGCGCGCGCGTCTCGCTCGTGGTGCTCGGCGAGGCATCGTTGGATTGACGTTCGTCGCAATCGCGCGCTGGTGGTGGCGTCGTTGAGGCTCTCTCGCCAAGAACTGCACCGGCATCGAACACACGAGCGCCTCAGGGATGCGTAAGCCGCGTGCGGCGGTTCTGTGATTTCTGGCAGCCTTAGAACACCCCCGCCTTGAATCGAAAGCCCGTCTGCGCATCCCCTTCGCGATAGGTTTTGTGGCAGGCGGCGCACGTGGCGCCGCCGAACTCCTTGGCGGCCGCCTGCGCGGCCATCTGGTCGACCGTCCCCGCCGAGAGCATCTTGTCCAGGGCATCGAGCCGAGTCAGCCCATCCTTGATGAAGCCGACCGCGTCGTCTTTCTTCCTCTCGGCCCAGAACCCCTGAAGCGTCATGAAGTTCTGGCGCAGGGTCGCGAGCTGCGTCCTCGCGTCCGCATAGGCGCCAGAGCCGATAGCCTTGTTGGTCGCGCCATTTGCCTGCGCGTTCGACTTCATGAGCGTCGTGTACTCCTCCATGGTCGTGATCTTGCCTTGACCGATCGCGACGACACCTGCCATAGCAACCAGTGCGACGATCGTGTGCATGATGAAACGACGCATGTAAGCCTCCTCTGGAAAGACGAGTTGATGTATCGTGTCCGATTCCAATAGATCAATCAACACAGAACCTTTCGTGCGGTTCCTGGAATTGCAGCAGCCTGAACCACTCGATGAACAGCTGGCGAGGCTGCGGCGGTCAGCAGCTACGGACCGATCATGAGCACACAGGTTGATACGTTGTCCGGGTCGCGACCGCATCAGTCGTTCGCATCTCTCAGGCATTCCGGGTATCGAGCGTTCTTCGTCGGCTCGGCGACGGCGATGCTCGCAGACAGCATCGAGCACGTCATCAGCTACTGGGTCGTGTTCCAGAAGTTCCATTCCCCTGCGCTGGGGGGCTTTGCCGTGCTGTCACACTGGCTGCCGTTTCTGATCTTTTCAGTACCCGTGGGCGCACTCGCCGATCGCCGCGATCCTCGCCGCCTGATCCAGCTTGGCATGCTGCTCTTCATGTTCGTGTCGCTGGCCTGGGCGACGCTGTTCGTCACCGACACGCTGCAGATGTGGCACGCCATGGCCTTGCTCGTCATCCACGGCTGTGCCGGCGTGCTATGGAATACGCCCGCCCAGACGCTCATTCACGACATCGTCGCCCCCCAGCAACTGACAAGCGCGGTACGGCTCACGGCGACTGCGCGCTATCTCGGCATGTTGATGGGGCCGGCTGTCGGTGCTGCGTTCCTGGTCGCGCTCGGGCCGTCGAAGGGGCTCTTCGTCAATGCGCTGCTGTACCTGCCGCTGATGGTGTGGCTGTGGCGGACCCCATATGGCAATCGCTTGCGCCAGGGAAAACCGACCACGAGCGCCGTGGTCCGATTCGCCGACATCGTGACGACCGTTCGAAGCGTCGCCGGCAACCTGCCGATTGTGTCGATGACGCTGCTCGGAGGAGTGGCTTCGTTTTTTGTCGGCAACTCGTATCAGGCGCAGATGCCGGGGTTCGCATACGATCTCGGTCACGGCGATCCCGGCCTGTCCTACAGCATGTTGCTCGGCGCCGACGCGGCGGGCGCGTTGAGCGCGGGATTCGTCCTGGAAAGCAGGGGGCTGTTGACGCCCGCCCCACGCACGGCATGTGTCCTGGCCATGCTGTGGTGCTGCGCTCTGGGAAGTTTCGCGTTGATCAGCGTGTACCCGTTGGCCCTCGTGCTGCTGTTCGCTGCCGGTTTCCTCGAGCTGTCATTCAACACGATGGCGCAAACCCTGGTGCAGCTCCACGCCCCGCCTGCGATTCGTGGACGTGTCATCGGCCTGTTTTCGATGACGAGCCTCGGCTTCCGGACGTTCAGCGGCCTCAGCGTCGGTCTGGCAGGCAGCGCCATCGGGATTCACCGATCGCTCGCCGTGAGCGCGGCCGCCGTGTTCGTCGTGATCGGTGTCCTGCTGGCCGTCACCGGCCGGATGACGTCTGATTTTCCCGTCGCCCGCGAACCGTCCGGCTAATTGCTTTCGTGCCGGCCGCTGACAGGAGGAGGGACTATCATCCACGTGGCGTTGATCCTGGAGATGGCCCAGAAATACCAACGACATCATCATCGTTCAAGTACCTTCGGAAACGCATCGAAGAGGCTGACATACTGGAACATGCTTGTCGACAGATGAGCGCGAAACATGGCGCCCGCAATGTTTCACGGTTCGGCCGAGCGCTTCATCCCATCTACGAATATGGCCCAAGCTCCTGACCATACTGAAGCGAGAGAGCTGGCCGAGAACCTGCTTGTGGCTGTGGCCGCTGCAGCACGGCATGCATTCGGTCAGCGTCTTACCGCGGCATACGCATTGGGAAGTCTCGCGCACGGTGGGTTCAGCGCTCATGTGAGCGACATCGATGTCGGTCTTGTCTTGGCCGATCCATTGGATGGAAGCGATGCTGAAGCTGTAGCCGGCCTGATATCTTCGATCGCGGCGAGTCAGAAGCCATTCGCCAATCGTCTATCCGTCTTCTGGGGGTCTAACCACACGCTTTCCGGCGTGTCGGCAGGCGGACGCTTTCCTCCGCCCGATCGTCTCGATCTAATACGATTCGGTCGCGTGCTTGCAGGTCGGGATGTGCGCGGGGAACTGCCTTCACCCACGCAGAAGGAGCTCGTGGTCGCGGGTGCGGAATTTGCGCTGTGGCGCCTCGCCACCGATGAGGTCACCGCGAAATTGAAGAACCCGACAGCGTTGGCCAGCTCGGATCCAAGGACCTGGACCAAGCTCGTTCTATATCCTCTGCGCTTTCTGCTTACCGCGCGAACGGGTGAAGTCGGCCCTAACGAAGCGGCGGTCGACGACTTCGTCTCGCACGCAAGAGGCACGGCAGCGAATCTTGCCAGCATGGCAATAGAGTGGAGGAATGTACCTCCAGATTCTGGCGACCAAGATGCGGTAGAAGCAATGACCAGCGGTCTGATCCCGCTCTATCAGGAATTTCTCTCGGATCACGAGCGTCGATTGCGAGAATATGGAAGAGCGGACCTGGCGGAGGCGTTTCGTGAGTGGCAGCAAAGACTTCGAGCGTGAACACGTTGCCTGTACGTGCAGCGATGCGGACACTCATTTGCCTCGGTCAGCGCCACAGGTGTCCAGTCGGCGAGACTTCCTTAGGCATGTCGGCTCGGTGGGGATGGGCTTGGGGCTGGGTCCGGTCCTCGCGTCATGCCGGCCGGGCGGGGCGGAGGCGGCCGATCTGGCCGGCAGCCAGGCGGTGAAGACCGGGAAAGCGCAGCACGTCACCATTCTGCACACCGCCGACATTCATGCGCAGCTCGACATTCACGACGAGTTCTTCTACGAGAGGGGAAGACCCGTCTTCAGACGCCGAGGCGGGTTTGCCACGCTGTGCACGATGATCGAGGCGCTGCGACAGCAGAATCCGCAGCGCACGCTGGTGGTGGACGGCGGCGACTGCTTCCAGGGAAGCGCCGTCGCGGCCCTGTCCAAGGGGCAGGCCATCGTTCCTCTCATCAACCGGGTCGGATACGATCTCGTCCTGCCCGGCAACTGGGAGGTGGTGTACGGCAAGGAGATGCTGATCAAAGACATGAGCCTGTATCGCGCGGCCAAGGTCTGCGCGAACATGTTCCATGCCGACGCCGAAGACGCGTCTTTGATCTTCCCGCCCTACCAGATTTTCGATGTCGGCGGCACACGGGTGGGTTTTGTCGGCTACAACGATCCGCTCACGCCGATTCGACAGTCTCCGGCCTACTCACGCGGCATCACGTTCACTCGCCCCGAGGCGGATCTCGCCCAGTACGTGAACGTCCTGCGCCAGGAGCAGGGCTGCCAGGTGGTCTTCGTGCTCTCGCACATGGGGCTCGCGCAGCAGCTCCACCTGGCCAACCAGCCTTACGCACGCGGCGTGGACTACGTCCTGGGCGCGGATACGCATGAGCGTCTCCGTCAGCCGCTGCAAGGGAAGTTCTGCAAGGTCACGGAACCCGGCGCCTTCGCGTCCTTCGTCGGCAAGCTCGATCTGGTCGTCGAGAAGGGCAAGATCAAGGAGGACACGTACGCGCTGCTCGACGTCGATCCGGAGCGGTATGCCGAAGACGAGCAGATGAAAACGATCGTGGCGGCCGCGCGCGCGCCTTACCGTGACGACCTCGCCAAGGTCATCGGCAGGACCCGCACGCCGCTCTTGCGCTACTACGTGATCGAAACGCCGATGGACAACCTCATCACCGATGCCTTGATGTGGAAGTTCAAGACAGACGTCGTGGTGTCCAACGGTTTTCGCTTCTGTCCGCCGCTCGTGCCGCCCGCAGGCGGCGAGGTGGACATCACGAACGACTACCTGTGGAGCATGCTGCCGGTCGACTCGGTGCTGAAGGCCGGTGTGGTGACCGGGGAGCAGATCGCCGGCTGGCTCGAAAGCGAGTTGGAGAACGCGTTTGCGAAGGACGCGACCAGGCGCCTCGGCGGATGGTTCGTCCGGTACAAGGGCCTGTTCGTGAAGTTCACGATCGGCAAGCCGCTGGGCCAGCGTGTGCGGGAGGTGAAAGTGCAGGGCCAGCCGCTGGTGAGCAACAAGAAGTACACCGTGCTGGGGTGCGAACGCGAGGGCGAACCGGACAACACGGTCTGTCGCATCGTCGGCGTGGCCGATCCCTGCCGCCACGACATCACCATGCACCAGGTCATGACGGAGTATCTCGCCGAACACTCTCCCGTGGCGCCCACCATCGAAGGCCGCGCCGTTGCGACCGATGCGTCCGCCGACCTGCTCTCGCAGGTGGAGGGCACGAGCTACAGGTTCAGGTGAACGGCTCCACGGCGCGTGCCTGCGCGTGAAATCGCCAAGCCTGCCTCGCGGGTGCTGGCATCGCCGTCATGACCTTGCCCCCAGAGTCCGGTAGAGCATGTAGACCGCCACGCCGAAGAGCAGCACCGCAAACCCGCGGCGCAATCCCCGCTGGGATACGAATCGCATCGCGTACGTGCCTGTTGCGATGCCGGGCATGGTGCCGGCTGTCACCAGCGCGACGGAGAGCCAGGCGATCTTCACCTGTCCGACGTAGCCGTAGAATCCCATCGCGCAATTCATTGCGATGACGAGCAGCGACGTTCCAACGGCGTCGCGCAAGGGCAGCCCGCCCCACACCAGCGCGGGCACGATCAGAAAGCCTCCACCCACGCCGACCAGCCCCGTGAGCGAGCCGACGACCAGCCCCTGGATCGCGGCGGATGCGACGGAGGCCGAGGTTTGCGCGGTTGGCGGTTCAGCGTCCGTCTTGCATCCACGAAGCATGAAACCGGCTGCAACCAGCGTCATCGTGGCGAAGATGGCGAGCTGTTCGGCGCCGGTCAGTCGCGTCGCGAGGCGTGTTCCAAAGTACGTGCCGACGATCGCGACGGCTCCGAAGATCGATGCAACCCGGACGTTCACGTGCCCTTCCCGCCAGTGACCGAAGGCGCCGACAAGGCTGGTCGTCCCGACCACGGCGAGGCTCATCGCAATGGACTCCTTCGCTCCAAAGCCCAGGATGTAGACGAAGACCGGCACGGTTAGAATCGATCCGCCGCCCCCAAGCAAGCCGAGGGAGAGGCCAATCAGGAACCCGAGTGCGACGCCAATCATGACAAGGCGCGTCGGATCATCACGCCCAACGCCTTCCCTCAGTTCGGCTCGCCGGGCGTCGGCTGCCAGCCGGGAGATGGCGGTCGCGGATGGCAGGAGCTGTCATTACTGATCAGAACCACGATACCTAAGAATCGTTTCGCGGGCCAACGACGCCTTCGTCCGTCTTCCGCCAACGTATGTTCGCCGTGGTCGAATACGGTCCGCTCGCCGCCGCGAGAGCATTCCACCACGCTTCCGATGGGGTGGAACGATTCGGTGCGCGAATCGTTAGCCCCACGCCGGTGTCCGGCGCCGTTGCCTGGCGGCGGTCTCGGGAATCAATTCGCACCAGGGCGGCATCGAATCCCAGCGAACGCCGTTCACCGCTGATGGATTGAGCGCTGGTCCGGAATGGTCCGGAAAGGTTCTCGACACCGCCCGTAGCCTTGAACACTTGAACAAGCGCATGAAGCCCGAGGTGCATCTCCGGGCGCGCGACGTCCTTCGGCAGCTCGGGGTCACGTTCGACTTCGGGTTCATGCTGATGGAGCCGTGGTCCACCATCGGCACGGTGCGGACGAACATCAAATTGGTCCTAGCCGACGAGCGCCTCAAGAGGGAATTTCCCCTGATCACGCTGCCGGTCCTCATTCTCCATGGCACCGCCGACAAGGTTACGAAGCCGGGCGGCAGCCAACTCTTCTACGACACGGCGGGTTCCGCTGACAAGACCTTGAAACTCTACGAGGGGCACGCGCGCGATCTGCTCAACGACATCGATAAGGAAAAAGTCATGGCGGACATCCAGGACTGGGTCGGCGCTCGTCTGCCCGCGATGTGACAGGGGGCACCTGCTGCTGACGAAGATCGCCACGCTTCACGGGTTGGACAGCCTCGGCAACTCGAAGGCGGGTACCGCGTCGGCCGTCGGCGAAGGCTCGATTGCCGTCAGCTTCGTCCAGCGGACTCTTCACGCGGCGAACGCGGCCAATGACTCGCGGCGCGTCAGACGCTCATGACCTCAGCGTCAACCGGACGAGCGTGTCGGCGCGGTCCTGTCGATCGAGGTCGCGGCACGTGGCGATGATGTGTTCGAACTGGCTTCCGGAAATCGGGATGCCGGGAACGACGCCGCGAATGCGGCGCGCTTCCTCGTCGAAGTTCCAGATGAACTCGCGGCCGGTCCCCTGCTTCGTGTAGCTCCGGCCGTCCCTGGTGAAGATCGTGATCCGAGGACCGAAGAGCGTCATCTGGTGCGATGGGATGATCTGGACGCGCTTCATCAGTTCGAGCACCTCGGGCGGATCGGCCTCGACGGGCAGCATCGGGAAACCGCGTTTGACGACGCCGTACGCCGTGTAGTAACGGGTGCTGCCGCGCGTCGGCTCACCGGTGTCTTCTCGCCGCAACGGGAAGGCGGGACTGGGGTATTGCGTTTCCAGCCAGTTCACCACGGCCTCCACGCGCTCGACGTCCTCGTATTTGATGTTGTGCTCTTCACAGAGCCTCGCCGTGACGTCGATGTGGGCGATGTTGTAACCGGAAATCGAGTAGATGCGGTACAGCGTCTCAAGCAGCATCCAGTCCGTGCCGAGGTTGGCCGTGAGCCCGTCGAGGCTGGTTTCCCTGGCGCCGACGAAGCTGTAGGTGAGATGGCCCGTGCGGTCGCCCGCGTAAGCGTGATAGAACCCTGCCGGACCTTCGAGAACCGCCTCGCCGCCGCCGACCTTCCCTTGCTTTGCGAGCGAGACCGCGAGCATCGCGTTGCGGACGGCAGCGCCCTCTCGCAGGGCGCGGCTTTCGAGGTTGCTGCCTGCCAGATTCGTACAGAGTGAGATCGCGCCGTGGACCTGGTCGTCGGTGAAGCGCATGATCTTCGCGGCGGCGACGGCCGCCCCAAAGATGCTGAACACCGGTCCGGCGTGGAACCCGCGCGCCATGACGGTCGGAATCCAGTCGGCGGCCATCCGTTCCATGACCTCGTAGCCTGCCGCTACGCCGGTGATGAAGTCTCGACCCGACGCCCCTTCCACCTCCGCGGCAACCAGGGCGGCCGGGATAATCGCTGTGCCGGGGTGGGTGAGCATGCGGAAGGTGTCCCACTTTCCACCCGCCAGCATCAGTTCCGAGTTCGCAAAGGCGGCGCCTCCCCTGGTCACCTTGCTTCCGTTCACCAGGATGGTGGCGCCGCTTCGCACGCCCATTTCTTCCCCGGTCACGAACGTCACCGCCTGCTGGCCCGCAGCCAACTCGGAACCCACAAGCGCCGACGCGAGGTTCTGGAGCGTCAGTCCCTTGACGCGATCGACAACCGCGGCGGGGAGATCCTCATAGCGCAGACGGCCGATCCACTCCGCGAACTGGCGGCTGAGAGACCGGCCAGAGTAGGCGCGTGCTGCCGCGGTCTGCCCCGCAGGGGCAGCGGCGGCATCGACGGGTGATGGAGCGATGCGGGCTGTGCCCCAGGCTGCCAGACCGGAACCGAGAAAGCTCCGGCGATCGATGTTCACGCGGCCCCTCGCTTTCTGCGGTTGCCTGGCTTGACGCTCCCCGACCTGACGCTGGACGTCGTCGTCCGGCAAAACACGGCTGTCACATGGGTGTTGCGCATCTCGTCCGGGCTTCGCTGACCGTCGACCCCGTAGTGTCCCACAGTTCGGCCGCCGGCGCGGAGAAGCACTATTCTCACGCTGTGATATGGATTCTCGCAGTGATTGCGCGGCCCTCCAGGTTGTCGGATCGTCCGAAGCCACCGTCCGCTGGAAATGGAAGAAGGCTTCGTGCAACATCAACGCCGTCAACCAGAGTCGGGTTTCCGATAGGGACAGCTGCCTTCCGCGTGTAGAGTGGCCGGGAGACGATTGATGACCGAGCACCCTGATCCGCGCGTGCCGCAAGGCGGCCTGTCGCAAGTGCGCGGAGCGACCGACGTCGCGCTGAGCGATTCGACCGTGCATGCCCTGCTCGCCGCCGCCGCGCGCCGCTGGCCCGAGCGCGACGCGGCGGTGTTCGTCGCCCAGCGATTGCGCTTCACCTGGCAGCAGCTGCTCGATCAGGTCGAGGCGGCGGCCGCCGGCTTGTGGGCGCTGGGGGTGCGGCACGGCGACCGCGTTGGCATCTGGTCGCCGAACCGCGCCGAATGGCTGCTCACGCAGTTTGCGACCGCGCGCGTCGGCGCCCTCCTGGTCAACATCAACCCGGCGTACCGACTCTCGGAGCTTGAATACTCCTTGAAGCAGTCGGGCGTCATGCTGCTGGTCACGGCCGCCGCATTCAAGTCCAGCAACTACCTCGGACTGCTGCAGAACCTGGGCGTCGGCGGCGACGCTTCGACGCTGCCGTCGCTGCGCTTCGTGGTGCGAATGGGCGACGAGGCGACGTTGGGCATGAAGAACTGGCCGCAGATGATGGCGCTCGGCCGCACGCAGACGGCCATGCTGCCGAACGAAAGCGAGCTGCGCTGTCAAGATCCGATCAACATCCAGTTCACCAGCGGCACCACCGGCACGCCCAAAGGTGCGACGCTGACGCATCACAACATCGTCAACAACGCGATCGCGGTCGCGCACTGCATGAAGCTCTCCGAAACCGATGCACTGTGCATCCCGGTACCGCTGTACCACTGCTTCGGCATGGTCCTCGGGGTGCTGGCCTGCGTGGCCACGGGCGCGAAGATGGTGTTCCCGGGCGAAGGCTTCGAGCCGCGCGCCACGCTGGCGGCGGTGGAAGCCGAACGCTGCACCGCGCTGCACGGCGTGCCGACGATGTTCATCGACGAGCTCGACCACCCAGACTTCGCGCTCTTCGACCTGGCCACGCTGCGCACCGGGATCATGGCCGGCGCGCCCTGCCCGGTCGAGGTCATGAAGCGCGTGCAGCACGAGATGCACATGCACGAGGTGACCATCGCCTACGGTATGACCGAGACGTCGCCGGTGTCTTTCCAGAGCGCCACCGACGACCCGCTCGAAAAGCGCGTCAGCACCGTCGGCCGCATCCTGCCGCACCTGGAGGTGAAGATCGTCGGCGCCGACGGCCAGGTGGTGCCGATGGGCGAGAAGGGCGAACTGTGCACCAAGGGTTATTCGGTGATGCAGGGTTATTGGAACGAGGCCGAGCGCACCGCCGAAGCGGTGCGCGACGGCTGGATGCACACCGGCGACCTGGCGACGCTGGACGAGCAGGGCTATTGCAACATCGTCGGCCGCGTGAAGGACATGGTGATCCGCGGCGGCGAGAACGTTTATCCGCGCGAAATCGAGGAGTTCCTGTTCCGCCACCCCAAGGTGGCCGCGGTGCAAGTGTTCGGCGTGCCCGACGCGCGCTACGGTGAAGAGCTGGCGGCCTGGATCATCACGAAACGCGGCCAGGTCTGCACCGAAGGCGAGATCCGCGACTTCTGCCGCGACCAGATCGCTCGCTACAAGGTGCCGCGCTACATCCGCTTCGTCGACGAGCTTCCGGTCACCGTGACCGGCAAGCCGCAGAAGTTCGTCATGCGCGCGGCGATGATGCGCGAGCTGGGATTGAAGTCAGCGGCGACGGCTTGACCCTCGCAAGCGACAGACGTGAGGAAGGCCGAACCTGCCGATGGGCCAGTCCTAGAGGTTTCGCTTCGACCTGGTTGATTCCGGACAGTCATCGGACTACTGTCGGTTCTTCCACCGTGGTGCGCGCCTGCCGAGGAACGCGTCGACGCCTTCCTTGCCGTCCTCAGTGAAGAAATCGCAGGCAATGGCGTGTCCGGCCATGCCGTAGGCGTCGCCGAGCGACAGCTCGAGCTGACGGTAGAAGACCTGCTTGCCGGACGCGATGACGGCCGACGACTTCGACGCGATGCATCTCGCCAGCGTTTCTACCTCGGCATCGAGCGCCTCGGGCGACACGACGCGATTGACGAGTCCGATCTCGCAGGCACGCACGGCGCCAACCGTCTCGCCTGTGAGCAGCATCTCCATGGCGTGTTTGCGGCCGACCGCCCGGCCGAGCGCGACGCTGGGCGTGGAACAGAACGCGCCGATGTTCACGCCCGGCGTGGCGAAGGTCGCCGCCGTGGATGCCACCGCGAGGTCGCAGGTGGCGACGAGCTGACAACCGGCCGCCGTCGCGATGCCGTGCACCCTCGCGATGACCGGCTGCGGCAGCGTCGTGATGGTCATCATCATGCGGCTGCAGCGCGCGAAGAGCGACTCGACTTCGGGCACATTGCCCATGGCCCGAATCTCCTTGAGATCATGGCCCGCGCAGAATCCCCGGCCATTTGCCGCGAGCACGACCACGCTGACAGTCGGGTCCGCGGCGAGGCGGTCGAAGGTCGACTGCAGCTCGTCGATGAGCGCACTCGAGAGCGCGTTGAACTGGCCGGGACGGTTGAGCGTCAGTGTGGCGACCCCGTCCTTCGTCTCGGTCAGCAGCAGAGCCTCGGTTTGCGTGGTGGCATTCGATGTCATGTGCGTGCCCCTGTCCGTGTGGATCTCCGATCTCAGGTACCGACTCGGCGGTGCTCCCGCCCCACCGACACCGAGCCGCCGTCAGAACGAAACGCCGCGCGGGATCAGACGGTGCTCGTACGCCTGGCGTTCGAGGCCTTCGCGGAAGTCCGGATGCGCGATACCGATCAGCGCCTTGGCGCGTTCGGCGACGGACTTCCCCTTCAGATTGACCATCCCGTACTCGGTGACGATGAACATGACGTCGGAGCGGGGTGTGGTCACGACGTTGCCTTGAGTCAGGTTCAGCACGACCCGGCTGCGGCGCTCGCCGCGCTTGATCGTAGGTCGAGGAGAGGCAGATGAACGATTTGCCGCCTTTCGAGGCATAGGCGCCGCGCACGAACTGCAATTGCCCGCCGGTACCGCTGAGATGGCGGTGACCGTCGGATTCGGAGGCCGCCTGTCCCTGCAAGTCGACCTGCGTCGTGTTGTTGATCGAGATCATGTGGTCGTTCTGCATGATGACGTGGGGTGTATTCGTGTAGTCGACGGGGCAGCAGTGCATGTCGCGATTGCGGTCCAGCGTCGCGTAGAGATCGCGCGAGCCGAGCGCGAACGTGTAGACAATCTTGCCAGGGTTCAGCGTTTTTCGAACGCCCGTGATGCGCCCGGCCTTGTACAGGTCGGCGATGCCGTCGGTCATCATCTCCGTATGCACGCCAAGATCGCGCACCCCGCTTTCGAGAAGCAGCGCACAGACGGCATTGGGCATGCCGCCGATGCCGATCTGCAGGCAGTCGCCGTCTTCGATTTCAGCCGCGATCAGCCGCCCCACCGCGACGTCGATCTCGCCGGGTGGCGGATTCGGCAGTTCGGGCGCCGGGGCGTCGTCGCCCTCAATCACGTAGTCGACCTCGCTGACGTGCACGCCCGTCTGTTCACCATAGACATAGGGCAGCCCGCGAGTCGTCTCGACGATGACCATCCTGGCGCGCTCGACGATCGCGCGGTGCCAGAGATTCGCCGCACTCAGATTGAAATAGCCGCCTTCATCGATCGGGCATGTCTTGAGGATGACGATGTCGACCGGGTCGATGAAGCGCCGATAGTAGTCCGGGATTTCACCAAGATTGACCGGAACGTAATTGCAGCGTCCGTCATCGTGCTTTCTCCGGTCGTAGCCGGAATAATGCAGGCTGAACGAGTAGACATGATGGCCTTCGGGATCGGCATCCAGCACGGCGCGGGGGCGCATCGTCAAGCAATGGCGGATCTTGACGTTGGTGACTTCCTGGATGCGGGCGCCAAGCGCCTTGTCGAAGACATCGGGTTGGCACAGCGCTGTGCCGTAGTCGAGCCACATGCCGGATTTGACGAAACCGGCGGCACGCTCAGCGGAAATCGCCTGCGCCTGTGTGCTGGCGACTCTCATCGTCATCGGTTGCTCCGCCGCGCAGGATCAATGGTTGGCCGGATCCCCTGTGTCCACAAATACTACATCCGGGCGACCGTCCCCGAGAATCGAGGACACCACGCGCGGCTCAGGACATCTGAAAAGCAGTCGCCTCGAAACCAGAAGGCGTGGGCCCCTCCGATTCCCGCTCTTACCGCGCGGTGTAGGTCTTGCTGAAATTGTTGCGCGCATTGGCGATCGTGAATTTACCGTCGGCGGCCACGGTTGCCGTGATCGAATGGCCCTGATCGGCGGCGCCTTCCTCCATGTTCGCGATCATGTCGGGCGCCGTGTTGTGCGCAGGATCCTTGTCGATTAGAGACAGATGCCCCTGCCAGATGCCTTCGATGCCGGGAAGCTTCGCGAGCCTCAGGTACGAATTGCGCTCATAGGGAGCGTGATTGCCCGGTAGAGGCTGAGCGCGGTCGTCGGTCTGACCGAGGCCCTTGCGCGGCCCGTTGTTGATGACGATCACTTGCGGCTTGATGGCGCCGAGCAACGCCGGCGCCCCGGAATCGTCGAGCCCGCCGTGGCGGTTGATGGTGTAGAGGTTGACGGTGCCGAGCTTGTTCACCGGGCAGGCCATCTCCATCTCTCTCGACCAATCCAGATCGCCCAGGCTTGCGAACTTGAACGTGCCATAGGTGATGGAGAGACCGACCATGCGTATGTTCTCGGGCCCGGCGGGTGCCATCTGAGCGGCATTGGCGCAGAGCGGATTGGGTCCACCCCCGTTGATCGGGCTGGCGATCACGGGGCCTTCCGAAACGAGCACGCGCATCTGAACGCCGCGGAAGGGAATCGTGTCCCCGCCTTTCACGATCGTACGCTTGGCGCCGGCCACCGTCTTGTAGGACTCAAGCCTCGGACGGTCTACCGCTTCGACCCCGTCCCCGTGATCGTAGAACCTGCCGAGGGGGATCAGTTTGGCGAGTGCCTCCAGACCGCCGACATGGTCACCATGCCAGTGGCTGATCACCACATGGTCGATCTGCCGTAAGCCCGCCTTCTGCGCGGCGGCGAGAATTCGCTTCGCGTCCCGGTCGCCATTGCCCGGATAGCCGGTGTCGAACAGCAGTGATTCTCCGCTCGGCGAGACGAACAGGGTCGCCGCGCCGCCCTCGACATCGATCCAGGTAATCTTCAAGTCCTGGGCAAACGCGGGCGCGGCGGCGAGCGTCAGCGCGGCAACGGCGGCGGCTGAAAGAAAACGCTTCATCGGTGTTCCCCCTTGATCTGGCTTTGACCTGGCCCGGCGTTCTGCAGGACGTAGTATCCCAAAATTCGGTCGAGCTTTCATGCGGCGCGGTCGTAATAATGAGTAGGCCACCGAGCCGCGTGCGTGCCACGGGAGCCCGGCGTGGCTGGCAGCGTGTCGCCGCGCGCAGTGTAGGCGGAGCACAGCCGGACGGACTTGTCTATCCTGACGGAGAAAGCGAGCGCGGTGATCAAGATCGAGCCGGGACCGAAGCTGGGTCTCTTTCTTCCCGCGACTCGGGCGGCATCCTGTCGTGTGCGCTTACGTTGGAGCAGAGAGCGGCACTAGTGCGTTCCGGATCAGTGGAGGGAATGACATGAACTCACGTGCAGTAGTCGTCGGCACTGCGCTGGCTGTCATGGCCAGCATGGCCATCGCGTCAACGCAAACGCTCCCAACCGTGGACGGCCTGGTGTCCGCTGCCAAAAATGCCGCCGGCCTTGATTGGGCGGGCACATTCCTGCGCCTCTGCGTCGTGCCGCCTTCCGCGGTTCCGAAAGCCGCGGGCACGGCGACTGCCGCGCCAGGCGCACCACCCGCAAAGGCTTCGTGGTACGCCGAGCCTGCGAAAGTGGCGGACAACTTCTACTTCCTCGGTACGAAGATTCACAACGCCTGGGCCCTCGTGGGCAGCGAAGGCATCATACTGTTCGAGGCGCTATACGACTACGCGGCGCCCGACGAGATCGCGGACGGGATGAGAAGACTTGGCCTCGACGCCAACAAGGTCAGGTACGTAGTTATCTCACACGCCCACGGCGACCACGACGGCGGGGCGAGGTTCCTCCAAGACAAGATGCCAGCCGCGCACCTCGTGTATGGCGGTCCGGATTGGGACGCCGTCGATAAGTCGACGAACCGACCGGGGGGCAAGCCGAAACGCGACATGGTCGGCACGGATGGCATGAAGCTTTCAGTCGGTGACGCTTCGGTTCAGATTGTTTCTACTCCGGGCCACACACCCGGTACGCTCTCGTTCCTCGTCGAGGTGAAGGACAACGGCAAGCCGCTGCGCATCGCGTACGTCGGCGGCACCGCGATTCCCTTCGACGGCACGAGCGCCTATTACGACGGCTACATCAACTCGGTGAAAAAGATGGCGAAAGCGGCGGCTGACTTTGGCGCGACCGCTTTGATATCGAACCATACCGAGTTCGACAACGGCTACTACAAGGCCCACACCGCCGCCAATCGGAAGCCAGGGGAAGCAAACCCGTTCGACGTCGGCAGGGCGGCCGTCGGCCGGTATTTCACGCTGGTCGAAGAGTGCACGACTGCCGCCAAGATGCGGGCGGCCGGCAAGCTGTAGGGCAGACCATCCTTGCCGAGGCATTCGCGGCTGCCCATCGACATGGGAAACACGAAGATGTACAAGGAAGACTGGAAGCTCGGGGCCTGGACACTGGCATCCCCAAAAGGAGAAGACGTGCACACGAACATCATCAACCCGCCAATGATCTCTCGCGCGGCGGCCGCCTTGGCGCGATGTGGATCGGTGGCGACGACGAGAGGTACCTCTTGGATCCGGGCCGCCACTATCGTGACGCTCCTGGCTGGAGGGCGGCCTGCTGTCGTCAACGCTCAAGCCCAGGCAGCTCCGCCGCTCTACGCCCCTGGGGTCAACTACTCGCTGCCATCCGTGGTCGTCACCGCCGAAGAGATTGAGGCGACAAAGAAGGAGATGCTCGCGAACAAGACAATCGACGTCGCGATTCGAATGGCGGAAACCGGCGGACCGCGTGTAGGGGTCAGCCTGGTGTATCGCGTCAAAGGCCCAGGCAACGCACCGGTGGTGCACGACTACGTGTCGGAGGTGTACCAGATTCTCGAAGGCACAGGGACACTGGTCACGGGTGGAAGCATTGTCGACGCCACGAGGCGGGCGGAGAGCGGCGTCAACGGACCGGGCTTCAGCGGTAAGGACATTCAGGGTGGGGTCAGCAAGAAGTTGAAGAAGGGCGACATGGTTCTGATTCCTGCGGGCACGCCGCACAAGTGGTCTGAAGTCGAGGAGTTCATGTCGTACACGGTCGTCCGAGTCGATCCCAATCGCATTGTGCCGCTCAAATAGGTCTCGGTGAGCTCGCGGCGCTTGAAACTACTCGACGCCCCCGGGTCCTTCCTCATTTCCTCGCGACTGCGGCGGCCGCATGTTCGAGGTCACGCCAGGTAGCCCTACAGCGGGTTTTCACAGAGCTGTAGTGTCCGCCTTGAGGCGGACCGTCGGCAGGTCCGGTCAGCCGAGGCCAGTTTCGAGATGTACGCTTTTCTACCATCGGTGTTCGATAACGGCACATCCGGTACGTAGTCGTTCAGCGAGTGCTCCGTTAAATGCTGTCATCACGGTGTTTAGTGCTCGACTCCCTCCGGCAGGTCAGTTGCTATCCAATTACCGATGTTTGCAATGGTGCTGTCTCGGGTCATGTCATGGGCGGGTCCGATCCCCTCAAGTCGCCCCAATCGGCCTCAAGACTTCGCGGTCGCCTCGCCGCTCTTGCGCGGACTGGAAAAGGCGAACAAAGAGCTGTGGCTCGTTTTCTGGCTCTTCGCACTGGCCGGTCTGCTGAATTCGCTGGTCACGTCACAGCGGGTCGTGCTCGGTCTCTACACGATGCCGACGGTCGTGTCGGCTTACCTCTACGGACGTCGACACGCCACGCTGACCGCGTTTTCCAGCGTACTGCTCGTGATCCTGCTCTCGTGGTTCAACCCGGAGCTCCTCGGCGGTCAGCGCCTGGCGCTCACGGTGGAAGCGTGGCTCGACGTCACCATCTGGGGAGGGACGTTGGTCGTCACCGGCTACTTGATGGGGACGCTCTGCGATCACAGGGCCTCGCAGGTGCGCGAGTTGCGCGAGACCTACGACGGGGTGCTGCTCATCCTGCGCCACTTCATCTCGAAGGATCAGTACACGGAGAATCATTCGTATCGCGTCTCGATCTACGCGTCGAGAATCGCGGAGGCGCTCCTTTTCACCCATGAGCGAGTCGAGGACGTCAGGGCGGCGGCGCTGCTGCACGATATCGGGAAGCTGGACGTTAGCCGCGAGGTCCTCTACAAGGCGGCACGGCTCACTCAGGTCGAGTTCGCCGAAATCAAGGCGCACGTGGATCGCGGGATCGCCCTGCTGGAACCAGTCGGCGGTTCGCTCCGGCGGGTCATTCCGATCATCCTCGCCCACCATGACAAGTACGACGGCACGGGGTACCACTCGACACAGGGCGACCAGATTCCGCTCGAGTCGCGCATTATCGCCGTCGCTGACGTGTACGACTCGCTCACGAGCGACCGGCCGTATCGCAAGGCCATGTCGCCCTTCGATGTGCGCGAGATGATCGTGAAGGGTTCCGGGGCCGAGTTCGACCCGGACGTCGTCGAGGCGTTTCTCACCGTGTTTCGCCGGGGTGAGTTGGAACTGCCGAACGTCGCCCTCTGACGGCTGCAAGTCGCTCGCGCCTCCCGCCGGCCCGGCCATCGCACATGACCGTCTTGTGCCTTCGCCGACAGCCTGACCGGTGACGTCTACCTGTTCCTTCCGACAAGTCCATCCGAATTGTGAAACCTACCGCGATATTGTCGCCGATGGTTCCATGGTCGCCGCAACAGGACGTGGATGGGCTGCGGGCCATAGCGGCGATCGTCGCGTCTGTAGTACCGAGCCGCATCCCAGTAGTCGTGGCGCGCGTCGTAGCGATCTTCACGCCGGTCCCACCGATCCTCACGACGTTCCGCCCGATCTTCCTGGCGATCTCGCCGGTCCTCGCGACGATCCCACCGGTCTTCGTAGCGATCCCGGCGCTCCTTGCCCCGGGCGTTCGCAGGCGCTGGCGGCAGGCCGACGAACGACGCCAGGAGTGTTGCCACGGTTGCCATTCTGATGCGGTTCACTTGGAACTTCCTTCGACGGTCACGAGTGACCTGCCTGATCAGCGGGCAAGCGGTATGCCGCCCGTGACTCCCCGAAATGGCCCGATTCCAGGAGCCGATCGCGATCAGCTGCCGCGGCGACCGGCGCCGGCTGTGGACACACCGGTATCGACGGATGACTGCGCCCTGCGGATTGCGTTCCCTTCAGCGGCGGCGTCCGGAGGCAGATCGTCGTTTCGGTAACCTGTCCTTCGCGAAGACCGGCACGGATGGTGGTGGCAGGTCGTTGGCGCGAAGTCTTGGACGAGGTCGATCCAACTGATCGCGTTGACCGCCGCCGTGAACAGTCCGATCATTCCGCCATCTCACGCCGACCCCTGGACGGAAGGAGCCTTCCTGAGCAAGAAGGCAAAATCGGTCGGCTGTTCACGGCTGTGTTCACGGCTTGACAGTGACTGTTCGCTCAACTAATCTCGCGCCAACCTGCCAAACCTCAGGAGGGCCGATGCGCAGAGCAAGGCTACTGGCCGTCCTTTTCTTCCTCGCGACATCTTCGCCGGTGCTTGCGGCGACCAAGGCCATCAAGTTCGGCAAATTGGTGGATGGCACGGGACGGGTCTTCACAAACGCGGTCGTCATCGTAGAAGACGACCGGGTGCAAAGCGTCACCAGCGGCAATGCCTCGATACCAAATGATGCCGAGGTGATCGATCTTTCCCGGTACACCGGCATTCCGGGGTTGATCGACGCACACACGCACATGACGTACTACTGGGACGGGAACCCGAACACGCCGCCGCGCAACCAGCCGCCTCGCCATCCAGCAGTGACGGTGTTTCTTGCACAGGAGAACGCGAGGAAGGCGCTCGAGGCAGGCGTCACGACGATTCGAGATCTCAATGCCGCGGAGGGGAACGATCTTGCGATGCGCGATCTGATCAACATGGGAAAGATGGTCGGTCCTCGCATGTTCGTCGCGGGCACAGGGATCCGGATCACCCGCAGCCTCGGCCCACCCGCGCCCGTCGGCATCATGGTTGACGGAGTGGATGCAATCATGCGGGCCGCGCGCCAGGTCATCGCTTCCGGCGCCGATTGGGTAAAAGTCTACGGATCCACGGGCGGCTTCGACGACCTTACTCAGTTTCAAACCTTCACGTTCGAGGAAATGAAGGCTGCGGTGGACGTCACGCACGCCCTCGGAAAGAGAATCGCGATTCATTCTTACGGGCCCGCGGGCGCACGGGATGCCATTCGCGCCGGCGCCGATTCGCTCGAACATGCGACGGACATGGACGATCAGATCATTGCGGAAATGGTCAAACGGAAGATCTTTTACGTCCCGACGATCGATCACAATCGGTACTACGTGGAGAATGCCGACAACGTCCACCGCTTCCCGCCGGGCACGAAGGAACGGCTACTCGATTACATCGGGCGCAATCTTGAAACCGCGAGGAAAGCTTTCCGGGCCGGCGCGCGGATAGTCGCCGGATCGGATGCCCTCTACAACGGCTTTGGCCTGAACATGCGTGAGCTCGACTGGTTCGTGAAGATGGGTATGACGCCCGCGCAGGCGCTGAAGACGGCTACCACCGAACCCGCCGCCATGCTTGGAATGGACAAGAGCCTCGGCGCCGTGGCGCCGGGTTTCTTTGCCGACATCGTCGCGGTTGAAGGTGACCCGCTCGCCAACATCACCGCGGTGTCGAACCGGGACAATGTCCGTTGGGTGATGAAAGCCGGTCGCGTCGTCGTCGACAAGACAAAAGGGAGTTAGGGCCCGCGATCGTCCGGGGCCGGAGGCGTCATGTCTGATCGCCGTGAGCTCCTGAGGTTTCTGGCCGGCAGCCCGCTGTTGCTGGCGTTTCCGTCCTTGCTTGAGGCATTCACCCAGGCGCCCACCGCGCAAGCGGCCGCCGCGACCCTGGCGAGCGCGGCCGATGCATTGGACGTCTACGATTTCGAAGCCATGGCGCGCAGGGTGCTGCCGCCCGCACACTGGGGCTACATGGCCACCGGCGTCGACGGGGAGGAAACGCTCCGGGCGAATCCGCGAGGCTTCGACCGGTATCAGCTGCGCGTGCGCCGGTTCGTCGACGTGAGCCGCATCGACATGGGGATCGAGCTCTTCGGGCAGAAGTTCACCTCGCCCGTCCTGCTGTGTCCCGTAGGCAGCCAGCGGGCGTTCCATGCCGAAGGCGAGCTGGCCGTGGCACGCGCCGCGCAGGCGCGAGGGCAGCTGCAGATTCTCTCCACGCAGTGTCATCCACACCGATCGAGGACGTCGCCAGGGCCCGAGGCGGCATGGGCTTGTGGTACCAGCTCTACACCACGAACAGCTGGGACATCACCACGAAGCTGCTCAAGCGCGCCGAAGCGGCGGGATGTCCCGTGGTGGCGGTGACCGTCGATCTGCCGGCCGGCCGCAATACCGAGACAGACCAGCGAATGGCACGGGTCGATACGCGCGCGTGCCCCACCTGTCACGACGCGGCTGGCCCTGCGAGTGACGGACGCGCCGCTGGCACCAAGCCGATGTTCGCGGGCCTCGACATGAAGGGCGTGACGCTCACGTCGGCCACCCTGACATGGGACTTCGTGAAGCGGGTGAAAGACGTCACGAAGATGAAGGTGCTCATCAAAGGACTCGAGAGCGCCGACGATGCTATGCTCGCGGTGAGGAGCGGGGCCGACGGCATCATTGTGTCGAACCACGGCGGCCGCGCCACCGAGACGGGCCGTCCCACCATCGACGCGCTGCCGGAGGTGGTGCAGGGCGCGGGTGGTCGCATGCCAGTGCTGCTCGACGGCGGCGTGCGGCGCGGCACGGACGTATTCAAGGCGCTGGCGCTGGGCGCCACGGCCGTCGGCATCGGCCGCCCGTATGTCTGGGGCCTGTCGTCGTTCGGTCAGGCCGGCGTCGAACGCGTGCTGCAGATTCTCGACACCGAGTTGCGGCTCGCCATGGTCGGTTGCGGCACGGTGGCGCTGAAGGACATCACGGCGAAGTCGCTCATCGACAGCCGTCCCCGGAAGTGACAGGACCTGAAACCATTCTGGAATCTTTCACACGTCGTCAGGCAACCGGAAATCCAGCTCAAGAGGGAGGCATTCGTGAAGACAACTCCGTTGGTCGCTCTGATGTTCGCTTCCACGCTGACCGCAGGCACCGCGGCCGCGCAACCGGCCCCGTTCAACCAGATCGGTGTGACCATGGGTCACTGGCACATCGTCTCGAAGGATGTGGAGGCGAACAAGAAACTCTTCCTTGCCATGGGTGGCAAGCTGTACATGCCCGGCGGAAACCCAATAATCATGTTCCCGGGGCTCTATATCAATTTGAACCTCGGCACCGAGAAAGGAGATGGCGCCACCCAGGGCTCGGTGGTGAACCATGTCGGCTTCATCGTTGACAACGTCCAGAAGCGGGTCGCGCAGTGGAAGGCTGCGGGCGTGACGGTGCTTCCGGGCGGCAACAACCGGCTGGATCAGGCTTTCGTCGTGACGCCGGACGGCGTGCGCATGGAAATCCTTGAAGACAAGACGCAGTCGATGCCGGTCCGCAACGAACACGTCCATTTATCCGTGACGGAAGCCGAAATTCCCAAGGCTCAGGCTTGGTATGCGAAGACCTTCGGTGGGAAAGTGGGCACCCGCAACGACGCGCCGGTGGTGGACCTCCCGGGGGTACAGCTCCGGTTCGCCAAGGCCGACACGAAACAGGCGCCGACTCGAGGGCGTGTGCTCGACCACATCGGTTTCGACGTGAAGGACCACGCAGCCTTCGTGAAGAAGATCGAGGCGGAGGGCATCAAGCTCGACGAACCGGTTCGGAAGACTCCTACCGGCAGCACGATCACCTACATCACCGATCCCTGGGGTACCCGCGTCGAGATTGTCCAACGGGGGCCGCTGGGGCCACAGGTGCAATAACCGCCGCAGCGTCCGGCCTTCCATGGCGCCAGTTACGGTCACGGCACCTTGATGAGTCAGGGTCGAAAATCAGTGGCGGACATCGTCCAGACTGGAGACCAGTTCAGAACTCGCCCAGATCGGGGACCCAGTGACCGGCAGCGCGTTTGTCCCCGTAGCGGCGAATCAGCTCGTGCGACAGAGCGTCGGAGATCGCGCCGTCCGTGAAAAACGCCGCGTAAGCGTCCTCGGGAAGGGCGTCGCGGTTTTTCTGGCTCTCACGGTACGCGAGCGATCGCGCCGCTGTGAAGCGGGTGGACGGCAGTACTGCCCGCGGTCCGTCAGGGGCTTCGTCCCAGTTGCCCGCGTTGGCGCCGAGCTCCGAGGCCAGGAGGGCGATGAGCCTTGCCCTCCGCGTCGTCGGATCGGATTTCGGGAACGTGACCGTGCCGACGACCTTGCGATGACCGTCCTGCCAGGGCGCGGTGAGGTCGATGAGCGGTGTTTCGCGTTCGCTCAGAAACCGAATCCACTCGAGCCGAAACTCGAGCGGACCAGCGCTCTGACGCGCACGCCAGTCTTCTGATAGATACCTCGGCCCCCGCGCCGGGTCATGCCCCGTTGCCGTCCCGGCGATCGGAACGAACGTGAACTTGCCGAGAACATCCCGGGCGCGCACGATGCCGGTCCAGTATTGCTGGTAGGCGCTGCTCGATCGGACCGTTCGGGCCGTCTGTCCGGTGACGTGGATGCCTATCGCTGGCGCCTTCAGGCCGGCGTGCCTCGCCAGACTCACAAGGAGTCTGGCCTGCTGCGCAAACATGTTGGCCGTGCCGGCGGCGTCTGCTGTCGCCCGGAGAAGGGCGAGAAATTCCTCCGGCGTGTCGGTTGGCGATGTCGGATCGTTGATGGTGATGAAATCGATCCGTCGTCCGGCCGCAGTCGTGAACGCCACCATGAGCCCAAGAAAGTCCGGGTCCGTTTCCGCGTGGGGACAGCCGAGCCCGGTCGAGATTCTACCGATGCCGAGACGGTGCCCTGCCGCGCCGTGTTGAAAGATGCCGAGGCCGTCCAGTTCTTTCGGCAGCTGCTCGGCGGCCTCGAAATGTACGATCGACGCGGCGAGCTGCTGCTGATGGGCGCCGCGATCGGACCGTGTCAGTTGTGCGTGGTTGGCGACCAGCGTGTGCTGCACTCCAGGCATACTGCGCGCGATGTCGTCGAGCGTCTTGCGCTCCTCCGGCGTCGGATTGAAGAACGCAGCCATGAAACCTCCACGCTGGCAGGAGATTGCGAAGCAGTGGGGTCCTTGGTCCGAGGTCCCCGATCGATCACGCGCTCGACCAGAGACCCGACCAAGGACCAAGTGCCAAGGACTATCTGCTCATTTCGCGAGGGACTCTGGTCGAACCTGCCACTTGATGAGTTTGCTCGTCGTCCCCTTGCCGCCTTCCATGTGGAACGGCGCGCGGGTCGCGACGGTCCCATAGATCCCCTTCCCTTTCCAACCAGCGTTTGGATCGTCGATTCGGCCATCCAGACCTTTGCCATAGAAGCCCATAGGATAGGGTACGCGGAAGGTCAGGAACTTGCCGTCCACCAGAGCGAGAAGGCCCTCAGATTCGTTGCCGGTCGCGAGTGGCACGTTCCGGCCCAGGCCGAGCAGGTCGAACCGGTCGACAAAGTTATAGTAGGCCGAGTCGGCGCTGGCCGAATCCACGGCCCCTTTGTAATTGGGACCCGGGAACGCATACAGCGCCCAGCCTTCCAGGCACTGCTGCCCGGTCGCGGTCGGTCCGTTGAGCGGACCTTTGCATTTGCGCCGGTCGAAGCTGGCGTACTGCCCGCTCGACAGCACCGTCCAGACCACGCCGTTGCCATCAACGTCCATGCCGCGCGGAGCAAATCCCTGAGCCGGCGCCTTTGGGCTGTCCCATGGCACGTTGTAGATTTCCGAGAGCGCGGTGGCCGGCGGATTCGATCCGGGAACCAGACGAACAAGGGATCCTGGCATGCCAAGGACCGATCCCCAGATCGACCCATCGGCCGGACTCGGGGCCACGCCGTAGAACGATGCGTTGATCCGCTTGTCCTTGGTGGGATCGACTGGCTGGTCGGGTTCTACGTAGGCGTCGCGCTTCCCGTTGCCATTCGTGTCGAGGACGAATGCGGTCCAGCCCTGTGCCTTCTGCTCATCCTTGGTCTCGTTGTAGATCCTGGTATTGAACCAGCCCTCGACCTGACCGCCACCGGTGAACCACAACACGTCGTTCTCATCAAAATTCAGGTGGTGGGTGCTGAAGCAGGTGTCGATCGTCGTAATCTGCTTCGTCTTCGGATCGTACAGCTGCATCTGCCGGCCGCTCTGTGTCAGTGGAAACGCCTGGGCGGACGGATGATTCGAACCCTGCTGACAGAAGCTCGGCTGGGTCTGACTTGGACGGATGCGCGCGGCGATCCATACGCGGCTCTGCTTGTCCATCGCGAAGCTGTGTGCGTTCGACTGGCTCGTCCAGATGGCTTCGTCCTTCCAGTACGGCGATGCCTCCGCCGGCGGCGTCGCCGCTTCGCTCGGCGTCTTGGGATCTCGAACCTGCAGCTTTACCTGACTCGCGGCATGACGCATCGGATCCACAACAGGCAGGTAATCCGCGCTGGCCTCGAGCGAGCCATAGATCGGTCCGTTCGCATTGACCGTTGGATTCCGCTTGTCCGTGGAAATCTCGTCGTGGAGATAGGCCTTTGGATCGGCCCAGTCCCACATCGTGACGACGACGTTCCGCTCGAGACCTTGCGGCCGCGGCGGCGCCACTGCCGGTAACTCGCCGGCGGCAATCCGATCGGTCCAGTCCGCGAACATCGTCAGCGCCCGCTGCCGGCCGACCTGCGTGAATCGAGCGTTCATTCCGCTGCCAGATTGCCCTGACTTGATCCGCCGATCCCAAGCCGCGACCGAGTTCTCGAACCTGCCGAGGCTCTCAGGGATCTCGCGCGTCCCCTTGCTGCCCAATTGATGACAGGCCGTGCAGCCGTCGGTGTTGACGATCTGGCGAATCCACTCGCCCTGGCTCTTGATGGTTTCAGAAATGCCGTTGCCTTTGGCGCCGGTGCCGGGGAAGTCACTCTTGGGCGGCAGTTGAAGCAGGGCGAGCCAATACTGGGCGGGATAATACTCGGCCGCCTGCCGCGGAGTTGGCGCCACAACCGCCGTCAGGTTGACAATCTTGCCTGGCGCCGACTTGACCTTCGCTGAATCCACGAGTCCATAACCGCGGACCCACACGTCATAGTTCGCGGCCGGAAGGTCCGGCACCAGATAGCGCCCTTGATTGTCGGTGACGACGATCTTGCGGAGCGTGGTGGGCAGCGCCTTCGTTTCCGCGATCACCCACACCCCCGCCTCGGGCCCGCGTGGGCCTGTCACCACGCCACCGATGTCATTGTTGTCGATGGCCACCGATTGAGCGGCGACCTGACCCCGCGAAGGCGGCCAGCGAAACCGCCACGACTGCGACGAAGGCAACTGCCGTGAGTTGGAGACGCAACGATCGTCTGATCATCTGAAACCTCCTTCGCAGGGATTGACGACGACACATCACCTTACTTTGCAATACTTTACAAGTGCGAATAGGAGGAAAGGTGAACAGTAGACCGGCCGCCCGGACTTGTCAACGCTCACGCTCGGATCGGCTGTGTCCGCACGTATCGTGCTCCAGGCCATGTTTCCGCACCGTACAGATGAGCGTGACGGTCGGCCAACCTGCGGTACGCCAACGCGCTTTCGGCAGCGATAGCGAGCTGAACCACCGCCTGGTCACAGCCCGGCCGACGGCGCTGGAGCACCAATATTCCCCCGTCCTGATATGGACTCCGTCAGTGATCGGCCTGATACTATTGCTTCGCCGTTCGGAATCGCCTATCACCGATTCCGCAACTGAATCGGCCGGGTCGAATACGTCTCACGCTGGCGCTTCTGAGGGAACAGCGAATTCAGTAGGAGAAGCCGATGACGAGTCTTCGAGGTCTTGTTTCGGTAGCGGTGCTGGCGCTCGTCACCGCCGGGTGGCTGGCCGTGGCGCTCGTCAGTGCACAGGCCCCGGCGGCGACACCCTACACTCCACCCGCGTCGAGGTATAACCCTCCTCGCACCCCGTGGGGCGACCCGGACCTGATGGGTATCTGGGACTACCAGTCGGTGATCCGCATGCAGCGGCCAGACAGCCTGGCCGGCAAAGCGACGTTCACGGACGCGGAATATGAAGCGTGGGGGAAGGCCAACGCGCCCAACAATGACGCGAACAGTGGCGGCGTCGGGGCGTACAACGAGTTCTGGAATGGACGAAACTTCGTCAAGAATTACAACACCTCGCTGATCGTCGACCCGCCCGACGGCCGGTATCCCGCGCTGACGCCCGAAGCGGAGAAGAGACGAAAGGAGATTATCGCGAAAGCGCGTGGATTTGCATCAGCGGAGGACTACCACGCGCTCGAGCGATGCATTGCGTCCCAGACGCCGAACGCGCCTCAAGCGTACAACAGCGGCACCTACATCATGCAGTCGCCCGGATGGGTGCTGATCGTCCGTGAGCGGTTGGACACGCGCCTCATCCCGCTCGACGGGCGCCCGCACGTCGGCCAGAACATCCGCCACTGGAATGGAGATCCCATCGGCCGATGGGAAGGCAGCACGCTCGTCGTCGAAAGCACAAACTTCACCGACAAGCAGCGCTTGGGCGGAGGCTCGGGGGTGAGCGTTCCGGCGGGAATTCCCTTCGGGAACGTTCATCTCATTGAGCACTTCGTGCCAGTCAGCCGCAATCGAATCGAGTACTACGCGACGATCAACGACCCGACGACGTGGACCAGACCCTGGACGTTCAATCTCCCGTGGCAGAGGGATGACGACTACAGGATTTTCGAGTATGCGTGCCACGAGGGGAACTACGCACTGGGGAACTCTCTCAGCGGAGAGCGCGCGCTCGAAGCCGACGCCGCCAGGAAGCGCCAGGGCCGGGAATAATGCGGAGCCTTGCCAGATGGTCGATCGGAGGCGTTGCTGCGGCCGCGGTATTGGCCGTGATTAGCCTTGCGGTGGTATGGAGCGCGGCGCAGGGCGTTCGTCCGCAGGGTGAGATTCTCCGGACGCCGGATGGCAAGCCGGACCTGAACGGTATCTGGCAGGCGATGAACACGGCGAATTACGACCTCGAGGATCACGGAACAGCGCCGTCATCAGTCATGGTCACTGGTGCGGTCGGCGCCATCTTCCCGGGCGAAAGCGTCGTCGAGGGTGGTCGGATTCCATATCGGCCCGAGGCGTTGGCGAAGCGGGATGCGAACCGAAAGAGTTCGATGCCGGGGAAACCTGGCCGGATTCTGGAGGCCGACCCGGAAGTGAATTGCTTCCTCCCGGGGGTTCCTCGGGCCACCTATCTGCCCCACCCGTTTCAGATCTTCCAAAGCCCGAACGTGATTTGGATGGTCTACCAGTATTCGTACGCACGTCGCGAGATCCCGCTCGACAAACCTTCGAAAGCTCCGATCGACTCGTGGATGGGGTGGTCGAACGGTCATTGGGAAGGCGATACGCTGGTCGTTGATGTGACCGCGTTCAACGACCTGACGTGGTTCGACCGAGCCGGGAACTACCATAGTGACGCGCTCCACGTGATCGAGCGCTACACGCCGCTCAGTGCAAATCACCTGATCTACGAAGCGACGATCGAAGATCCTCAGATCTTTACGCGGCCCTGGACGATCACGATGCCGCTCTATCGCCGCATCGATCGGAATGTGCGGCTCCTGGAGTTCAAGTGCCCCGAGGTCGTCGAAGAGCTGCACGTGGGGCACTATCGCAAGGTCACCCCGCCGCAGTAGATGTTCCTGCCAAAGAAGGACAACAGGCCGGCGAAACCGGTTCCCGGTACGGCAACCGTTCAGACAGTGGACCCGTGATGGTGGCCTGCCGTCACCTCCAGCAGCTTCCTGGGTAACGATCTGAACCGATTGGCAGCACGGTGAGCACAATACTTCTGCCTTGGATAGATCAGGCGCAGCAGGACCGGTCCGAACGCGGACACCAAGTCACGATATGTCGTGACCCTGATGGGAGGAGGCTCAATAACTGGCCGAACCCAACGCCGTGCAACCGTTCAATCGCAGGAACGGGCGTCTGACACCGCCAAGTAGCGAAATCGCTGCCCGGCTGGCGTTGTCACGTCATCGCAGAGCCTTCCGGATCACTGAGCCGAATGACCTTTGTGACTCTGGCGACCGGCGAGGCTGGCTTGGCAATGATTTCGCTGTGGCTGTCGGCAAGTCTGATGTCTTTGCATGTCGGAATCGCCTGGGCGGCCGAAGAAATGAGACAATCCCGGGCAAACGGTGCGACACCTGATGCGCCCCGTCACGGAATGTGGTCGCCAGTTGCCGCATGTCGTGCCCCACAGATGCTTGAGCGATCCGATCGGACCCTATCGAGGCTGAATGAATGAGAGGTTCAAGCCGTGAGCGTTGAGTCCACGTCCGCTTCCGCGTCATCGCGCCAGCCACCTCGCGTGAGCGCCCGCCGAGACAGTGCAGCTCCGCCGAACATGAAGTGGATCCCAGGTGGCACGTTCCGCATGGGCTCGGACCAGCACTATGAGGAGGAGCGCCCGGTTCATCGCGTGAGCGTCGATGGATTCTGGCTGGATCGGGCGCCGGTGACAAATGTGGAGTTTCGGAAATTCGTCGAAGCAACGGGCTACGTGACTTTCCCTGAGATCCCGCCGGATCCGAAAGACTATCCCGATGCGCTGCCACACATGCTGCGCGCGGGATCGCTGGTGTTCACCTCGCCGAACCACCCGGTGGACCTGCGCGATTGGAGTCAATGGTGGACCTTCACGTTCGGCGCCAACTGGCAACAGCCGTACGGCCCAGGGAGCTCGATCCACGGCCTCGACGACCATCCGGTCGTGCAGGTCGCGTTCCAAGATGCCGAAGCATATGCGACATGGGCCGGCAAGGAATTGCCGACCGAAGCTGAGTGGGAGTTCGCCGCACGCGGTGGTCTCGACGACGCCGAGTTCGCATGGGGCGACCAGTTCAACCCAGACGGGCAGCACATGGCAAATACCTGGCAAGGCTCGTTCCCGTTCGAAAACCTGAAGTTGGACGGTTACGAGCGTACATCGCCGGTGACCACCTTTCCGCCAAATGGGTACGGCTTGTACGACATGATCGGGAACGTCTGGGAGTGGACGATTGACTGGTATTCGTCCGGCCATGAACCGGACGCGCAGAAGTCCTGCTGTATCCCGGTCAATCCACGCGGCGCACGCGAGGACGCCAGCTACGATCCCTGCCAGCCGAAGATCAAGATTCCGCGAAAGGTCCTGAAAGGCGGCTCGCACCTGTGCGCGCCGAACTACTGCCGGCGCTATCGTCCCGCGGCGCGTCACGCCGAGCCGATCGACACCTCGACCTCCCACGTCGGTTTTCGATGCGTCGTTCGTGAGCCCTGAATGCCGTCTCCGGCTATGGCTCGCCGGCGTGCAGCCGGTGCGCATTGAGTTCGACGATGACAGCGGCGGTCCAGACGTGACGCAAGGCCCACGACGCCGGACGGACCATCCCACTTGACGGCATGATGCGATTGTCACAAAGTCGAGCCGGGTCGACGAAGTGCAGCAATTGAGTGGCTCGTCTCGCGCGGCTATTGTTCTTCAAGCGGGCAGTGCGCCGACCATTGCGCTCGCGGCAGGGGCCGCCTATTACGTCGGCTCGTTGGTCGGCCTGCAGCTGAGGCTTCCGCCGGCCACGCCCTCCGTGCTCTGGCCGCCAAATGCGATCCTGACAGCGCTACTGCTCTTCGTGCCTCCCGCACGATGGTGGAGCGTGCTCTTGGGCGCAGCAGGGGCACACTTCGCGGTTCAGCTTCAGGTCTGGTCTTTCGAGTTCGTCACCGCGATCTTCATCACGAACTGCAGCGAGGCGCTGTTCGCCGCTGGCGTCATCCGATACGTGAGCAAACAGCCCTCGAGATTCGACACCCTCGGCCAGGTTTCTGTCTTCATCGTGATTGGTGCCATCGCAGCGCCATTCGGCTCCTCGTTCCTCGATGCCGGCGTTGTGCGAGCGTTCAACGGCGAAGACTACTGGACCGTCTGGAAAATACGATTCCCGTCGAACGTGCTGGCGCAGCTCGCGGTCGTGCCCGCCATCGCCGGAATATTCAATAGCAGCCACGAAGTGCGGGAATGGCCGAGGCGGCGTTGGCTCGAGGCGGCGGCGATGACGACGCGACCGGTATTCACGTGTTTGTGACCGACACCGGCTGCGGCCTGCCGAAAGGAGCCGAAGAGCAGGTGTTCGAAGCGTTGTTCACGACGAAGGAGTCCGGCATGGGCATGGGGCTGCCAATTGCACGGGCCATCATCGAGGCGAACGGCGGGACGATGAAGGCCGCCCATGCCGCCGCAGGAGGTACCGTTTTTCACTTCACCCTGCCCCTATCTCGTCAAGAGCCTGCTGGGCCGTGACGTCGAACGGGCGCGTTGCAGAACAGGCTTCACGCAAGTTCCTGCGTGGGCATTGACATCCGAACTGGCGGATCCATATCGTTGCGGGATGGCGAGGTTGTTCGCGCAAGACGCAGCGAGTCCGTGCTGGCTGGTGCCCCGATCGCGGGAGTGCTCCTCAGCAGCGACCGGTACCGCCACCGACGAAAAAAGCAGCCTGTCTGACGAGCCGCCCCGGTCGACCGATGTGCTCACCGACACGTCGTCGTCGACGACGAAGACGGTGGGGACCGTCGGGTCTGACGCCGGGGAGGTCTCCCGATGGCGCAATGGCCGGTCGCTGTCGCGTCGTGTTCCCTCGGCGGTGCTCGCCCAGGATCGCCGTTTGCCCTGTGTTCGCCATCTCCGGGTTCAGATCCCGCTCATCCTGATCGCGATGCTGCTGGCCCTCCCTGCTCAATCAACCGCGCAGCTGAACGCCGGCCTCGCCGGTACGGTGACGGACGACACCGGTGCGGTGATAGCGAGCGCGTCGATCTCGGTCCGACAACCCTTGACGAATCGCCCCCCGCGTCTCGACAGCGTCATCCAGTCAGCGCCTTCGGCAGCCCCGACGCAGGTTCTGAGTGCCTCGCCCGTGCCGATTTTCGCTGAGACGAGCGAATCCATGGGCCGCATGGTCGTCGGAGGCTACAACTGGCGTTTTGAAACAGACGCCAGACGAATGACCGAGGTGGCGAGGTTCATTGCGAGTGGCACGAGCCCTGGCGACAGCCCTCCGGCCCGCGACATCTACGCGACCATGCTTGATTGGCGGCAGTTTCAGCGCTGGCAGGTCCTCGCGCAGTCATTCTTCGAGCTGAACCGCAGGTACGTCGTGGGCGGACTGATCGTCTTCGCGGTCCAGCTCGCGTTGATCGTGGGCCTGCTCGTCCAACGGGAGCGACGCCGTCGTGCGGAGGAGCAAACGCGCAATAGCGAAGCACGCAACAGCGCCCTGCTGCGGGCCATTCCCGATCTCATGTTTGTACTATCGCGCGACGGGACCTTTCTCGATTACAACGCGAGGGATCCGGAGCTACTGTTCGCGCCGCCCAGCAGCTTCCTTGGGAAGAAGGTGCGCGACGTCATGCCCCCAAGTGTTGCCGGGGTGCTCATGGATGCACTCGAGCGAGCCTGCCAGAGCCAGGACCCGATGATTGTCGACTACGGACTTCCGATGGGCGAGACGCGGTTTTTCGAGGCCCGCCTGGTGAGCAATGGTACAGATCGCGTGCTCAGCATGGTCCGCGATGTCACCGAGTCGAAACGCATCCTCGCTCGGAATCGAGATCTGGCCGGACGGCTGATCGAGAGTCAGGAAGCCGAGCGCACCCGCATCGCCCGCGATTTGCATGACGGACTCGGACAGGAAGTCGCGATGACGGGTCTGGCGCTCTCGGCCCTCAGGCAGCAGCCAGATCTGAAGAACAGTCCGGTTGCCCAGGCCGCCCTCGGCCGGCTGCAGGAGCGCACGTCGCAAGTCGCCAAGGAAATCCGGGCGCTGTCGCACGATCTGCATCCAGGCGCACTGCGACACCTTGGTCTCGCACCGGCGGTGAAGTCGCACTGCATCGAAATCGAGCAGCGGTATGATGTCCAGGTGAGCTTCACGGCAGCGGGCGATCTCGTCCACGTGTCCGATGCTGCGGCCCTTGGCCTTTTTCGAATCTCGCAGGAAGCTCTGCGAAACGCGGCGGTCCACGGCAGTCCGCGCCGCATCGGCGTGTCGATCATCGGTTCCTCCGGGTGTCTCGAGTTGACCGTGACAGACGACGGCAAGGGTTTCGATGTCGAAAGGATGCGTGGAGACAATCGCGGGATTGGATTGGTCAGCATGGAAGAACGAGCCAATCTGGCAGGAGGCGTGATGCAGATCGTCAGCAAACCAGGAATGGGCACGACGATTTGCGTACGGGTCCCAGCCGGGGCGAACGTCCAGACCGATCACGATCCCGTCGATATCGAGCGCATCAGCATCGAAGCCGAGGCGATTGGAGACCCGACATGACCCTCGCGCGCGTTCTGATTGTCGACGACCACAAGCTGTTTGCCCAGGGTGTCGCTGAACTCCTCAAGGACCGCTTCGAGGTCGTCGGGTGCATTGACGATGGGAGTCGCCTGATTCGAGGCAGCTGCTCGGGCGCGCCCGGACGTGGTTCTCCTGGACCTGTCGATGCCCAAGGTTGGTGGGACTGAAACCCTGGGGCGTTTGAAGGCGGAGCACATCGAATGCAGAACGATTGTTCTCACGATGCACAGTGATGCGCGTCTCGCCGTCGAGGCGCTCAAGGCCGGCGCTTCCGGTTTCATGTTGAAGGAGTCGAGCGGTGAGGAGCTGCTGGCGGCTGTCGAAGCGGTTCTGCAGGGCCGGACCTATCTGACCCCTACGCTGACGAAGGACGTTCTTTCGATGATGTCAGATCCGGCCCCGCCCGACAGAGTGCACCTCACGCCGCGGCAGCGCGAGGTATTGCGGCTGGTCGTACAGGGTCAACGTGCAAAAGAAATTGCCGCGACTTTGGATCTATCGCCCCGAACGATCGAAGCCATCAAGTATCAGCTGATGCAGGAGCTCAACGTGCACTCGACGGCCGAACTGGTCAGATACGCGATGCAAAATGACCTGTGGTCATCTGGGTACTGAACTGACGCAGCAATCTTTCCTCGGGTCGACAGTAGTTTCTCGGCCGTCCCCCTGGTAATTCTTCTCTTCCACCCTCCTCCTGCCGCTTCTACACTGCGCACGCTCTCCCCGCATTGCGTGAGGTGATGGTATGCCATGCGATCTAGCGATCCCGTTTGTGGCTGCGAGCGATTCCACCGGACTCGCGCAGCTGGGGGCAGATCACGCCCTGGTTGGTGCCAGCGACGCGCTGAAATATGTCATGTACCGGGTCGAACAGGTGGCGCCGACCACGGCGACCGTTCTCCTTCTCGGCGAGACCGGCACCGGGAAGGAACTTGTCGCGCGGGCGATCCATCAGCGTAGCACCAGGCGTCACCGGAGACTGGTCGTCGTCGACTGCGGCGCCATGCCATCGGCCCTGATGGAGAGCGAGCTGTTCGGCCGGGAGCGGGGCGCTTACACGGGCGCACACGCCTCACAGGCCGGCCGCTTCGAGGTCGCAAACGGCGGCACGGTATTTCTCGACGAGGTTGGGGAGCTATCCCTTGAACTCCAACCCAAGCTGCTGCGCGTGCTGCAAGAAGGGCAAATCGAGCGACTCGGCAGCGCACGGACGGCGAAGGTAGACGTCCGCGTCGTGGCGGCGACAAACCGGAATCTTGCCGACGAGGTTCGCCGCGAACGCTTCAGGCGGGACCTGTATTACCGCCTCAACGTGTTCCCGATCACGCTTCCGGCGCTTCGCGATCGCCGGGACGATCTCCCGCTGCTGGTCCGCCATTTCTGTGGGCGTCTGGGGCGGGAACTGGGAAAACCGATCGCGCGTATCGCTCCAGGGACGTTTCAGGCCCTCGAGCGTTACGGGTGGCCCGGCAATATACGGGAGCTCGAAAACGTGCTGCAGCAGGCCATCATCTTGTCCCGGGATGGAATCCTGGATCTCTCCAATTTCGTCGGCGAACCGATCGACAACGATCCGCCGAGCCGGTCTCGCGACGGGGTGCGTCCTCTCATCGACGTCGAGCGGGACCACGTCAGACTGGTTCTCCAGAGCACGGCCTGGCGAATCGATGGGACGGGAGGAGCCGCGCATTTGCTTGGTTTGCGCCCGAGCACGTTGCGATCGCGGTTGCGGAAGCTCGGCATCGAGCGCCCAGCCAGAGAAACCGGCATCAGAGGCGGCAATTGATATCTCCCCGGTCCTTCAGGGACTCCCTGGCCGAACGACGTGTGCGAGTGCTCCTGGCAGACGACAATCAGGAATTCGCCCATGAACTCGGGGCGCTGCTTTCAAGCGACTTCGATGTCGTCGGAACGGTATCAGACGGCCAATCACTTCTCGACGCTGCGGCGGTTCTGGGCGCCAAGGTCGTGATCACGGATCTGGAGATGCCGCGGATGAATGGGATCAGGGCAGGTCGTCAACTCCTGGACCGCAAGCTCTGCAGTGCGGTCATCATTCTCTCGGTTCATACGAGTCAGCAGTTCGTCGAGGAGGCTCTGAAGAGTGGGATTCGCGGATACGTGGCCAAGGAGCATGCGGGCGAAGACCTGATTGCAGCAGTCCACGATGTTCTCGAAGGACGCACGTTCGTCTCCATGAGCTGCACACCGAAAACTTTGAGGTAGGGGCTGTTTCCGGCTCTTCTGACACCAGCCTGATTAGAGTTCGCGTCTCTTTGGACGCGGCGTGCGCAACCGGGATACGACTTCGTCAACCGTCAACGATGGGCCGTCGCGAAGGAGGATGCGGGTGCCCTCGAGGATCTGATATTCGGGCGAGGCGAGATAGCGGTCGAGATACATGCGATTGTCCCACTCCGACGTCATCACGAAGATATCTTCAACCTCGTAGTCATATACCAATCGACATCCCAGGCAGCCCTTTGATGAGCGGAGCGCATGGAGGATATCTTCGACGGCGCTGACGAACTCCGCCCGCTTGTCAGGCTGCACGTTGAAGACGAGAGATGCGATGAGCATGTCACCGCCTGGGGTTCGATGCGGACGAAAGCACCAACAGCCTGGCATGCCGCGAGAGACGGAACCAGGCATAAAGGCGAACTGTCTTGCAGGACATGCCGCTCAACTCTTCGACTTCACGCGGATCGCATCTTCATCAGTCGGGCTGCATCACCACCGTAAGAGCCGCAGTGAGACGGAACCGATGAGTGCCTCCGCGGGTATGAGAGCCGCCTGTCCATGTGTTGTCAGGCTCACGCTGACACCGGCGGCAGTGCCTGCCCCGGCACCTCGGGCTGTACCCCGGCTTCCGCATAGGCGATAACAATGCGATCGCCGGGCTTGATGCCGGCGAGGTGCTTCTCGTCTGCTGGGGTGCGCCTGGAGCACTTAGCACGAGGCGTGCCGCGTGGCTTGCGCGCTGAACCGGTTATTGGGCCGGGCAACTCACCAAATGTCGTGGCCGCCCACCAGATCTCGCAGTTAGCCGTCTTCTGCGTGAGAGCGATCACCGGCGCATCGGTTCCTTCAGTCGTCTTTGCTGTTCAGTGTCGACGTTGACCGGGAGGTACGTTCCTTGTAACAACCCGCGAGCGACGGTCAGCTGCCTGAGAAGGTCGCTGCCGCGTATGTGCAGCAGGCTTCTTTTGTTTCCTGGGAAGTGCCTGTGTGCTGCGCCGACGCAACTCGGTTTGCCACGCCTTGTATGCGGGTTGCTTGTCCGCCAACCGCGATGCGACCCGCGGCGAGGACTGGAGGGTCAGAGCATGGAGATCAGAATCCATAAGGAGCGTCAGATGACACCGCTGAATCGATTCCTCGTTGTTGCCGCCCTGGTCCCGATACTGCTAGGTGGCGCTCAGGCCGCGCAGGCCCAGTCCGCTGAAAATCCGTGGAGCGCAGAGGTCGGCATTGGATTTGACAATGGCATCAGCGGCCATATCAACTCGAGCGGGGTCGGCCAGATCGACAACCAGGTGGTGGTCATCACCAAGAACTCGTACGAGGACATGTACGGGACAGGTCTCCATCTCCGGTTCGGCGGCGGCTACATGTTCAACGAGACCACAGAGATCCGAGTCACGTTTACCTTTCAATCGCTTGACGCCGATTTTGTGACGCCGATGGGTGACATCGGCAGTTCAAACCTGTACGCGCAATACACCGACTACCAAACGTTCGGACTCGATGTGGGCCTTCGTCGTTATTGGAACGCGAGACCGAGGATCCGACCCTACGGGGAAGGCACGATTGGACTACTATCCGGGAACGTCGCCGGTCCCCGAAGGTGTTGCCGTCAACGTCCGGGGACCTTCGTATAAGATCCTAGCCGACGTGGAGATCAGGGATCCGAACTGCTCGGGCGTGATGTTCAAGCCGGAGCAGAAATTTGTGTCGCCCGAGCTGAAACCCGGCAAGTACACGCTCGGCATGGAGCTCACCGGGCAGAGCGCCGGCCAACACGGTGAATCCGTCGGCACAACCAGGCTCTACGTCAATGGGAACGTCGTCGCGGAAGGGCCGATGAAAACCCAGCCGGGCAAGTTCACGTTGTCCGGTGACGGCCTCTGCATCGGGCGCGACAGCGGCGACAACGTCAGCCAGGACTGCAAGGCGCCTGGCGAGTGCAAAGGCGGTACGATCCTCGCCCTGGGGTCAGTATCGGCAAGCAGCAGTATCTCGATCTCGAGAGGGTGGCCGCAGCACTGTTCGCCGCCCAGTAAGACTGGCGACAGAGCGGTCGGAGACGGATCATTTCCCATGCGAGCGCTGGGAGCACTCTGGATTTGCGTAATGCGGCGGTCGAGAGCGACCGCCGCGAGGAGGATTGAATGATCAGGAATGGGTTCTTCAAGGCGGCCATCGTCATGGCGGCGCTGTCGGTCGCGTCGCTGGCTCACGCGCAAACGGGTCCGACCTCGAATTGGATCGTCGAGTTCGGCATCGGCTGGGACAACAGCATCAGCGGCAACATCAACTCCAGCGCCATCGGCAGCCTGAATGATCAGACCGTCGTCATCCTGAAAAACAAATACGAGGATGTGTACGGCACCGGTCTCAACCTGCGATTCGGCGGTGGGTACATGCTCAACGACGAAACCGAGGCCAGGGTGATGTTCACCTTCCAGTCGCTCGACGCCGACCTCGCGACGCTGGGGGACTACGGCGCCAGCCCTCTCTACGGCCAGTACTCGGACTATCAGAGCTTGACTCTCGACGTCGGCCTCAGACGCTATGGGAGGTTGCGCAGCAACAACCTCCGCCCGTACGCGGAAGGCTCGATCGGCCTCGGATTCGTCGACAAGACCGATGTCGAACTGGTGGCGCCCCAAGCCAATCTCAGAAGGGACGCCACCGATTTCTACGATCAGACGACCGCGTTCACCTTCTCGGGGAATGCGGGCGTGCTCTGGAATGTGTCCCCACGGCTCGGCGTGTTCGCCCAGCTCGGGCTTCGTTGGGTGACCGGGATGTCTGAAGTCGACGATTTCGTGGGCACCGGTCTCGAGTCGATCAATGACAACAGCTCGCGTTGGACCATGCCGTTCCTCGTGGGCGCTCGCCTGGGCTTCTAATTCGGCAGCTCTCCTCCGACACGCTGAAGGCGGCGGCGTTCGGCACCGTTCCGGGCGACTCGATGACCTGCGGATCAGTCCGTCTGATGGTCCAGCAGCCACTCATGAGACGCCTCAGGATCCGTGTGGCTGACTAGCCAACGTGGGGTACACGCAGTGGCACACGACCGCGCTCTGCTCGCCCACGCGCTCCACGTTTCTCACGGCCGCAATCATCATCTGACGGCTACAAACGTTGGACCTCATGTGGGCCTTCGTCGTCATTAAGCGACATCAATCGACTGGGGAAGGCCATTGGAGTGGGGTTCGTCGACAAGACCGACGTGACACTCATTGCCCCTGGAATCAACGTTGTCGGCCAGGCCACTGACTTCTACGACCAGACGGCCGCCTTTACGTTGGGAGCAGGCGGCGGAGTGCTCTTCCAGGCCAATAGCAGCCTGGGGTTCTTCGCGCAAGTGGGTCTTCGCTGGGTGAGCGGAATGTCCGAAGTCGATGACCTCGAACCCACGGGTCTCGGCAACATCAACGACAAGAGCTCGCGCTGGACGATGCCATTCATCATTGGGGCTCGCTTCCAATTCTAGAAAGGGTCCTCGGCTCCAACTGATTGCGCTTGCAGCGAGCCGCGCCAGGGTAGCGGCTCGAGCTAAGAGGTCCAGCCCAACGCAGCCGAGATGCCGAGGTCGTTTCTTTTCTGGCCCTCCGGTGGCGCCGAGTCGAAGCTCTCGAGGAGGATCAGGGTCCAGCGCAGGTCCTTGACGATTTTGATCTGCATCTGGCTGCGCTCGAGACGAACGCGGGCATGCCGCGGAGGTCTTCGCTTCCCGGGTTACGAACAACACCGCTTCACCCGGACGCTGCGCGTCGGTCGACGTCCACCTCGCTTACACAGTCGATCTTCCTCGCGCATTGCGAGTGGCTGTCGACGCTGCTCGGCAGACCAAAGGGGTCGAAATCGATCCACCGCCGTCCGGCCGGCTGCGCGAGCTGAACGCCAATGGTGCGAGAATCGAGGTGTCCTTTTGCACCGACTTCACGGCGTTCCGACTTCATGGCCACCTCATGCGCAGTGCGAATGGCAGTGGTGCTGGCATTGAAGGATGCAGGTATTGCGTTGCCAGAACCGTACCTCCGCGAGCTCGAACCGCGTGAGGTCGAGCGATTGCAGTCGTGACGCCACGTTCGAGCGAACCATGAGGGTTTGATTGGAGCGTGTGGCATGCGCATCAGCGTCGCCTTGATTGCTCTCGCGATGGCCGCGGCAATGCCCGGCCTTGTCGGCGGTGTCGCAAGCGGCCGGCCGACGCCAGCAGCGCTGACGTATCCTGTTCCACGTGCGGCGCAAGCCGCCGGGGCCGCCTTTATTCCCGCACACCGTCTCAGCGGGTCGCTGCCTGCACCGCCTCCGCCGAACGTTGTGGGATGGATCGACGAGATGCTGGAGGTCGTCGTTGGCGCCACCGGACGGGTTCAAGACCTGACACCGCTTCGCGCCACCCCCATGCCGGCCGACGTGATCGCGCCGGCCCTGGCCGATTGGCTGTTCCGGCCAGCCGTAGTCGATCGAAGCCGCGCGGTTGAATCCCGTGTGCTGGTGGCCGCGATGTTCCGACCGCCCCAGCTGTACGACGCACCCACGCTGGGAACGCCCCCGGCCGATCTCGGGGCGCCTTCAGACGAGATTCCGTTTCCAATCGAGTCGAGGCGCCCTCGCTATCCGCCGCTGGCGGTCAGCGACGCTGTCGTACTCGTTGAAATACTCGTCGGTCTCGACGGTCGCGTACGGGAGCCGCGCATCATCAGCGGCGATCCAGGCTTCCATCGGGCGTCACTCGACGCGGCACAGGACTGGCGGTTCCGGCCCGCACGATGGCATGCGGCCGCCGTGGAGGCGTACGCCTATCTGATCTTTGGGTTCCGGCGTCCGGTCGCCATGGCGTGGTATCCCGGCACGCCGCTCGCCTAGCCTCGACGAGGCACCGGTCACGTTTCGCTTGAACCGCGTGCCGCACCATGTCCGCGCCACGCGGTCGTCAAGCGCGCCTGACGATGGCCGCCGGGACCGTCCTCGCGATTGATGACGATGCCGTCGCTGCGATCGGTCAACGCACGACGCTCAGTCGTCAACGCAACTCGGTCGTCCTGTCACCGATCGTGATCCGCTCCGCGCGAAGCTCGGTCGGTGTCTGCCTGTTGGCATAGCCGACGACGGTGGCTTTGGTTCCGACTTTCAACATCTCGCGGGTCAGGCCACGCGCCTGCATCCGTGACGTCGGCGCGAGGACGACGTGCCAGACCTTGCCGTCGACATCGAGCTCGACGAAGCCATGCGGATTTGCATATTCGGAAGTCTTCATGGTCCCTGTCAGCGTGAGCGGATTCTTCTCGTCGTATCCGGTCCAGCCGTGATGGGCCGCCAGCGGAACGCCAAGTGCGGCCAGTACAGAAGCAACCAGGAGCGCAGTGCGAGCCATTGCCTTCGAGTGCATCGATAGCTCCTCTGGATAACCAGGCTTGCCATGATCGGCATCCTGCATTGGACAGTTATACACCGGGACTCGCCAGCGGCGCCCGATTCAGACAACGCTCTCTCACCGATGAGTGTGAGCACGTCTACTCCGAAACGCCATGTCGGGCGTCGGTCGGCTCGTGGTATGACTAGTGTGATGCCTCGCGTGCCGCTAAAGGAGTCATGGGCGTGACTCGGTCCCTTACCTACGCGACGCTCGCCGCGTGCGTTCTCGCCGTGCTTGGGGCAGCCGCACGACAGCAGCCGGTTTTTCGCGGCACGGGCGATGCCGTCCGTGTCTTCGTCACTGTGACGGATGGGGACGGCCGCCTCGTCACAACGCTCGCGCGGGACCATTTCGAAGTGCGGGATGACGGGAAGCCCCAGCCGATCACACTATTCGACAGCTCCCCCCAGCCCGTTCGCCTCGTCGTCATGCTGGACGTCTCTGGCAGCATGGAAGGCAACCTGCCGCTGCTTCGAGCCGCCGCGGAGCAGCTCTTCGCGCGCCTCCGCCCGGACGATGGCGTGCGCGTGGGTACGTTCGGGCACGAGATCGCCATCGGTTCATCGTTCACCCGGAATCCCGACGAGCTTCGCGCGGCGCTGCCGAACACCATCGCGCCAGATGCGCCCACGCCGCTCTGGCGCGCGATCGACGAGGCACTGGACACCTTCGGAGGGGAAGCGGAGGAGCGTCGCGTCGTCCTCGTGCTGAGCGACGGGAAGGATAGCGGCCCGATCGGCTTCCGGCAGCGTTTCGTGAGCCAGGCTGAGGTCATCGATCGCGCACGCGACGATGATGTGATGATCTACGCCATCGGCATGCGCAGCCGCGGCAGGCGGCCGATGCCGCCGGGAATAGGTCCAGGGGGCCTCCAGGCGATGCTGACGGCCGACCTGCCCGACCCTGGTCTCGCGCGCGTCGCGGAGGAGACCGGCGGCGGCTACACGGAGATTCGCTTCGGGCAGGATCTCGGCGCCGCTTTCGCTCGAGTGGCCGACGAACTGCACAGTCAGTACTTGATCGGCTTTTCTCCACCAAAACGCGACGGTAAGGCGCACGACATCCAGGTCCGGGTCTCCGAGCGCGGACTGAAGCCGCGTGCCCGAAAGAGCTACGTCGCACCGAAGGAGCGAACCTAGATTCGCGGTTCACACTTCGCGATTTCCAACAGCTGCGCTGGTTTTCGGTCAGTCTCTTCAATCGTTACCGTGGCTGCAGGCATCGATTGAGGCGGAGAGCCGCCTCGAGCGTGGCACTGTAATGGTTCCTGCATGGCCCCGAGCCGGCACTGGGCGCGTGAAACGGCGTCTGCACGAGGCGCACCCCGGCGTCCGGGCGCGCTAATCCACTCGCGTCCACCGCTCGGTTAGCCGATCCCACAACCATTGTTCAGAGGTGTGAATCTGACAGTGAAAGCGGACGGCCTGGTTCTCCGGATCGACGGACACCAAGCCAGCGAATGTGACCGGTTGACGACACTCCCTACAAACCGGAGGCCACAGCGACGTGTCGTAGACAGTGCCGGTCTCACGAATCCGCTCGAACATGCGCCGGCAACGGATGCAGTAGCCCGTGTCCACTTTACCCAGAGGCGGATTCAACAACTCTATTGTTACGTGATACTCCAGTGCCTGGGTGCATTGGGGACATGTCAGCGTCGGTATGGACATGGTGGTCGCCTGACAGCGCGGCCCGCACAGGCCCCCGCGTGTCAAAGATTGTCGAACCCACTGAAGGCAGCCCGATATGTTTGCCCGGAAACCACAAGAACGTCCAGTTGGTCAACGGACCGAGCGTACTGGCATCAAACGTGTGGTGGGAACAATCTGACACACATTGCCGGACCGCGGTTCCTTCCAATCAGCCTCGCTGTCGCCCCGTTCGCGGACCCTCGCATTTCTTGATCCAGATCAATTGTCGCCGATTCGCCTGGCGCTACTCTCACGTCACAGACGATTCACAGCGTCTCTGGAGGTGAGAGCACATGAACGCTTCAACATTGCTTCGGCGAACTTCATCCCAACCGGAGTGGTTCGCCTCGTGGTTCGACTCGGTGCACTACCGGACGCTCTATGCCCACCGTGACGGCGTAGAGGCTGCCAACCTCGTCGACCGCTTGATTGGGCGACTCCAGCCGACCGCCGGCGCAACCGTGCTCGACCTCGGTTGTGGAACCGGGCGCCACTCCAGGCACCTGGCGTCAAGAGGGTGCCGCGTCGTGGGACTCGATCTGTCGGCCGAGAGCATCAAGCAGGCCAAGGAAACCGAGGGTCCCAACCTCTGGTTTCGTCGGCAGGACATGCGGCTCCCGTTCGGGCACAACGCCTTCGACTATGTCCTGAACCTCTTCACAAGTTTCGGGTATTTCAGGGACCCCGAGGATCACCTGACGGTCGTTCACAACATCGCGCGGTCGCTGAAGGCGGATGGCCGCCTCGTTCTCGACTATCTCAACGCCGGTTACGCCGAGACACATCTGACGCTGGAGGATGTGATTGAACGCGACGGCAATACCTATCGCATCTCGCGGTGGACCGACGCGGACCACATCTTCAAACGCATCGTGGTCGACGATCGGAGCTCCGCCCCGCTCGAGTACGTCGAACGAGTGACCAAGCTCACCGTAGAGGACTTTCGGTTCATGTTTGCGCTATGCGACATGCGGATCGAAGAAATATTCGGCGACTATCGCCTGACGCCTTTCGACGTCAAGACCTCGCCGCGATTGATCCTGATGGTGAAGAAGATTGAGACGGTTCGAACAGGGTTACCGGCGGGACAAGTTCTTGCGGATCCGGCTGACGGTCTCAGGTGTCATGCCGAGGTATGACGCCAGCATGGATTGAGGCACGCGGAGCGCGATCGACGGGTACACCCTTAGAAACTCGAGATAGCGCTCCTCGGCTGGTGCGCTCAATGAGCTGACGATGCGTTGATCCTTGGCCGCCGCGTGGCGCTGCAAGCCGGTTCGAAACGCCGCCGCATACGCGGATACGTCGTCCACGAGTTTCTGGTGCGACGGACCGTCGATCAGCAGCACTTCGGAGTCCTCGATGGCATCGATGAAATACAGGGACGGCGTCCGGGCAGACAGGCTGGTGGCATCCGCGAGCCACCAGGTTTCCGGCGCGAACTGGACGATGTGCTCTTTGCCTTTGGAATCGATGACGTAGTTCCGCAAACAACCGCTGGCGACGAATGCAGCGTACCGCGTGATGTCACCGGCCCGTTGGAGGAATTCCCCTGCTGGAAGCCGCCTGAAAACGAAGGCGGACCGAATCTGGTCAACATCCTGATCGCTGAACGCGGCTCTGGCGGCCAGGTACGCTCTGAGCACATCGAAGGCAGATGTCGGAATCGAGTCCGGATCGAGTTCGCTGGCCATGACGGATCCGCCTGACAGGGGTGCGCCGACGTTTGCGGCCGAATGGGATTACAGCATGGATTCGCTGCACCAGACAAATGACACCGACATAACGGCAATCGAAGTGGATGGCGACGATCACTCCCCCTCGATCCGTTTCTGAATGTCGTCCGCGCGTTGGCTGGAACGGAACTCGATGATTCTGAAATCGGCGAGACCGTGCTCGTAAAACGGATCTTCCCCGGCGATGGCCTCGATTTGTTTTCGATTCCTGCCGACGGCCAAAATGACCCCGCCATCTCTCGGTATCTTTCGACCCGAGACCAGGAAATTGCCGGAAGCGTGGTACTTCTTCAAGAACCTGACGTGGGCGGTCATGTGCGCATCAATGTCGGCGAGGGGGACCTTGTAGGTCAGCTCGATGATGAACATGACCGCTCAGCTTGCATGAAACACAGGACGGCGTAAAGGGGACGAATCGCGTTCCGCGGGGGAATCCAGCGGCTGGGCATGCTCATCGACATGCGCGAGGACGCGAACCGAGGCCACGTGCGTCGGGCTATTTCAGGCCAAGCCGTTGCTTGACGGTCGGCCAGTCTCGTTTGAGCGCGAGGAAGGCGCCCAGGTCGGGGCAGCGGAGGAACGGGTTCGTGGCGCGCTCCAGGCCGATCGTCGAACTGGGACGCACCCCGTAGTCGTGCCCGGGCCACACGGTGGCGTCGTCGGGGAGCCGGTCGAGCAGCCGCCGAAGGCTGGCCCACTCCGTGCGCGCGTCATCATCGTTGGTGGTGCCGCCCACCTTCCCGACGAAGACGAGGTCGCCGGTGATTGCAATCTTCCACGAGGGCTCGTAGACCACCAAGTGATCGGGGCAGTGCCCCGGCAAATGAAGGAACTGGAACTGTAGACCGCCGACGTGGAGTTTCTGCTCGTCGCCGAGGCCAAGGTCCGGACTGACCAGCAGGGAACCCGCGAACGCGGCCACCGGCGCCGCAGTCAACTCCGCGGCCCTGGCATTGCCGTTCGTGTGATCCGGATGTCCGTGGGTGTTGATCACGTGTGTGACTCTCAGCCCCTGGTCCCTCGCACGTTGGACGAACACTTCGGGCGAGTACGACGGGTCGATCAGCACGCCCTGCCTGGTATCCCGGTCGCCGAGCAGGTAGCCGAAGTTCCGGTCGCCGCCGGCGCGAATCTGTTCGAAGATGAGCTGCATATCGGGGCCTTCCTCGGCTGACTACTGTAGCTCTCGTGAGAACCGGCTTCGATCTGGAATCTAGTCCTTGTTCTCTGGAATCTAGTCCTTGTTGTCCCGATACGGGTCACTAGTCGTGTTCCAGGAGCGTATGAAAGACATGACAACCATTGTCAGTCGAAAGTGACGCGGAACGTCACTCCGCTCCCAAGACTGCGCAGTCTTGCGTCCTTAGTGAGGCCGGCATCCGGACTGCGCTTGGCGGTTGGTTTGCAAGCTCATCAACTGCGCTCTCTTGAACCGCGCATCGAAACACCCGCATCGCGTCGTTCTCACCCTACGACCATGGCAGGCAACAGGCTCCGCCAGCAGAAACGTCATTGACTACGGGTTGGCGGCATAGGACGGCGTGCTCAAATTCGAAGAGTCTTCCACCGGCGATGCTGAAAAGCGTCTCTGGTCATGAGAGGTTACATGACCATTATTCGACACTCTGCGTGCGTCCTCACGCTGGTGCTCGCGGCCACGCCTGCAATGGGGCAGCCTTCGTCCGCCGCGGGACGAGTCAAGGTCGTTTCGGGTTCGGCCTTCATCATGCGTGAAAGTGGGCTGATTCCGGCCCGGGCTGGACAGGCCGTGTTCGAAGCTGATGGGCTCAGGACCGGGGTCGATGGACGCATTGGCGTCACGCTGAAGGACGACACCCGGGTCTCACTCGGACCCAGTAGCGAGGTGCGCCTCGAGCGCTTCGTGTACGCGCCGGCAGACGGCAGTCTCGGATTGGTGCTCAAGATTGTACGCGGAGTGACGGCGTACGTCTCAGGCCGAATCGCAAAGCTCGCTCCCGACTCCGTCCGTCTCGAAACGCCGACGGCCATCGTCGGGGTGCGGGGAACGAGCCTGGCCATCCGCGTCGGACCGTAGTGACGAGCGCACCCCCAATCGCCATCGTCCTCGCGACGCTCGCCGCGGCGTCGGTGATGGCGTGCGGCGCGAGACGCATCGCGGGCCCGTCGCGTCCAGGGCAGGACTTGATCGTGTTGCTGACGGACTCGGAAAGCGGTTCGACGGGACGCGCCCGCGTCTCGAACTCATCAGGGTCCTCGGACCTGGACGCTCCGCGCGACGCAACACACGTGGCCGCGAACCAGCCGCCCGGCCCGATTCGCACGTTGAGCGAGGCCGAGGTGAAGCGGATTTTCGGCGACGCCTTATCGGCTCTGCCGCCCACGACCCAGCGCTTCACCTTGTACTTCCGATTCGAGTCTGATCTGCTGACCGACGAATCTCGCGCGCTCGTGCCCGAGATTCGGAAGGCCGTCAACGAACGCTTGGTCCCGGACGTTGCGGTCGTCGGGCATACAGACACCATGGGCCTTCCCGAAGCGAACTTCAAGCTAGGGCTCGAGCGGGCGATCACTGTCCGCAATCTTCTCGTGGGGGCCGGGCTTGACGCCTCCTCCATCGAGATCACGTCGCACGGCGAAGCGGATCTTCTGATTCAGACGGCCGATCAGACTCTGGAGCGCCGCAATCGCCGTGTCGAAATCGCGGTACGGTAAGCGTCCAGCTTGACGAGCGTCGGGCCAACGAGGCCAAGGAGATTCGCCTGGCGACATCCTACCGTGCTTCTTCCAAGGCGACTCCCGTCTCGCGCCGCAGTTCAGATTCGAGCGTCGGCATATCCACCGCCCGTTCCATGCGCGCAATCACGATCGTCGCGAGTGCATTACCGAGCACGTTGACCGGGACAAACGCGGACGAGAGCAGGCGGTGCACGCCGAGAATGAGTCCGATACTGGCGACGGGTATCGTGCCGGTCGAGGCCAGTGTGGACGCGAGGACGACGATGGCCGAACCTGCAACCCCCGCCCCTCCCTTCGACGTGAACAGCATGACCGCGAGCAGTCCCAACTGTTGACGGACCGACAGGTCGATACCGACGGCTTGCGCGAGGAAGACCGAGACGGTCGCGAAATACAAGCAGGTGCCGTCATGGTTGAACGCGTAGCCAGCCGGCAACACGAGCGCGACCACCGGCTCGTCGACGCCGAGTTGACGCAGTTTGGCGTGCAGGCGCGGGAACACCGATTCGCTGGAGCTGGTTCCCACTACGATCATCAGTTCCGCCGAGAAATAGCGGATCAACCGGAGGAGGTTGATGCCGAATCCCCACGCGATTGGCGCCAGCACGAGGGCCACGAACAGCGCGCAGCAGACGTAGAATTCGGCAACGAGCCTGCCGAGCGCCAACAGCGACGACGGCCCGAACTTGCCCACGGTGAACGCAATCGCGCCAAACGCCCCGATCGGCGCCACATACATCACGAACCCAATCATCTTGAACAGCACCTGCGACACGAAGTGGATGGCGTCGACCGCAGGCCGTCCCTTCGGGCCCATCGCCAGCAGCGCGAAGGCGAACAGCAGCGAGAAGAACAGGACCGGGATGACGTCACCGTCGGCAAAGGCGCCAACCGCGCTCGCTGGCACGAGATTGAGAAGGAACTCGCCGAATCCAACCGGTCGGGCCATCCCGGCCGCGTTGGGCACATTGTCATCGGCCAGGGTGGTCGGGTCGACGTTCATGCCGACGCCCGGCGCCCACATATTCACCAGCACCAGGCCCACCACCAGCGCGATCGTCGTCACGACCTCGAAATAGATCAGCGCCTTGATTGCGACGCGACCGACCCGCCTGGCGTCGCTGACGCTGGCGATCCCGTGCACCACCGTGCAGAAGATGATCGGCGCCACCAGCATCCGTACGAGTTTGATGAAGAGATCGCCAAGCGGCTTCATCGCATCCGCGCTCCCCGGCCACAGGTAACCGGCGAGGACGCCCAGCAGCATCGCGACGAGAATCTGGACCGAGAGGTCCTTGTACAGGGGACGCCCGCGCTTCTGCGAGGCGTAATCGGCCGAGTCGGTGATCACGGTGCGTCCGTTACTCCGCGGCGGCACCAAGAATTCGCGCTGCATCGGCAAACAGTTCGTCGACGGAAGGACATCGTGGAATCAGACCCTGACGGAACGCGCGGGTGGCGATCTCGCCCAGTGATCCGCAGATGGCCTCGATGCCGAAGCGGAGCGGGTCGTCCGCGCCGGTCGGGAGCGCGGCGGCCGCCCGACTTTCTTTGAGCACGCGATAGACTTCACGCACGACGTCGGGGCGCGAGTGGGCGATCGATTGCCGCATCACGGCGAGATGGTTGATCGGCACTCCCCCATGCGCGCGCGCCCAGTTACGACCCTTCGCTTCGTGGTCGGGAATCAGGTGCTTCAGAGGCCCCTCTGGGGCCACGTCGCCGAGAATTGCGGCGTCGATCTCGCCGTCGAGCAGCATCTGCTTGAGGACCTTGCCCTCAGGCGCGCGCTCGACGATTGGAGGGTCGCGGTACTCGGACAGATGCGGGTCCTCGAACGTCACCCACGTCACACTGTCGAGATCGATGCCGTAGTCCTCAGCCAGGAATCCGCGCACCCACGCGCCCGTGGTCTGGGTATAAGCGCGCACGCCTACACGCGTGCCATTCAGGTCCGGCGCGGTCAGCGGCCGCTTGTCGGCATTGTAGAAGATCGTGTGATGCTGGTTGCGGCCGACAATCGTCGCGGGCAAGAGCACGTACGGCTTGCCGGTACGCCCTCGCCTGCAGAAAGGTCACCATGGCGAGCTCACCGAAGTCGTACTTCAGATCGCGCACCATCGCCTTGAACTGCGTGTTGGCGACTTTCACCTCGATGTAGTCGAATGTCACCAACGGCGAGGATATCTGGCCGCTCTTCAAGGCCTTCGTGCTCGGGTGGTTGCCGAGCAGGGAATGCAGGGTGACGGGGGCGCTCATCACCGATATCGCGACTGTCCGGCGAGCGATGGATACAGCGCCTGGGCGGTGAGTGAAAAGATCGATTCGCGGTCGCGCTCCGGCAGGAAGGCGAGCGTATCCTGAGCCAGGCCGAGGAGATCCGGCAGCGGCCGTTCCGACGCCGGATAGTTGGAGCCCCAGGCGATGCGCGACGCGCCGAAATCGGCGACGAGCCGCCCGAAAAACGTCTCTGGCGTGGCCTTTCCGGCTCGCGCGCCGACCAGGTTCCGTTCCGTCACCTTCAAATAGACGTTTGGATATCGGGCGAGATCCCACAGCCCGCTGGCGGCTCTGTACGGCGGCCCGTCGTCCTGCACCGGCCGCGCCAGGTGATCAAGAATCACACGCAGCCCCGGAAAGCGCTCGAGCACATTCACGAGTTGCGGAATTCCCTCCGCCGTCATCTGCAGGCAGACGGGAAGCCGTTCCTCTTCCGCCTTGCGCCACGCCGGGAAGGAACGGGGATCGTCGAGCCACCCGGCCTGGCCTGGCATCGTGCTTCCTGTCGTAAACAGCCTCAAGCCGGTCAGGCCTTTCGCCTTCCAATACGCCATCATCTCGAGGGCGTCGATGGAAACGATGTCGCACGAGAACACACCCGCGAAACGGTCTGGATATGCCTTGACGGCATCGGCGACATAGGAGTTGTCATGTCCATAGCAGGTCGACGCCTGGACGAGCGCGGCTTTCCGCACGCCGGCGCGATCCTGCTCGACGATCATCTGCTCGACGCTCACGGGCCGGTCCCGCGACCAGGCGGATTGGTGGCCGCCGATTGGCGCGCGCGGATAGCGCAGCGTGTCGGTGGAGATGACGTGTGGATGGATGTCGACGACTTCGGTAGTCACCATGCGATCCTGGGGAGCAACTCGATCATGCCTTCAGCGGCGCCCCGAGCGTCGCCTTGAGCTTGTCGATCGGATCGACGAGCGGATCGGCCTTCGTCCAGTCGACGCCGACGATGCCGTACAACCAGGCGGGCATGGACACCGGCTCGATGACGATCGGGATCAGGCGGCGCTTTCTGTCGCCCATGTCGAGGACTTTACAGACGATCGCTTCTTCCTCGCAGTTGCCGCTGTTCAGGTACCTGGGCGAAACCACCGCGACGGTGTAGCGGCTCTCGCGCACGCACCGTTCCATCTCCTGCAGAAAACTCGCATTGGCTGGGAAATCGCGCTCGTCGATGGCGACCCGGTAGCCGTCGGCCTCGAGGGCCTGCAGCAGATCGGTCGCGAAGGCCTTGTCGATACCGTCGTGTCGGTAGCTGAGAAAGACGTCGTAGCGGGGCTTCGGCGCCGGTCCCGCGTCGAGCGCGGGCGCGTCCCAGCGAACCGGAGACAGGACCGAAGCGGGAACGGCCTGGGCCGTCGCGAGCAAACAGACGATCAGGAACGGGATCCACACGAAATATGAAGTGGCGATCAGGGTTCGGCAGCGGTCGATCGACCCCCGGGTCCAGAGCCGTTCAGGCGCACCGGCAGCGTCGAACAGCAGATCGTCGCTCGAAAGTCCCGGGTTGGCCTGTCTGTACGTCGCGCCGAGCGTTGTCATCTCCGAACCGATCACGATCGGTTTGCCGGCGTACCGCGCGGTGCACGCCCGTTGGGCGTACCCACCGACGGAGAAGGATCCGATTCCGAGGATCAGTGCCGCGATCGCGGCAGCCAACCAGATACGCGGCCGCGTCGTCCCGCGCCACACGATGAACGGAAGAATCGAGAGGCCGACGATCGCCGCCGATGCCAGCGCCGCGAAGGAACGTCCGCCCGCGTTGGACTCGGCCAGGACCTGCGGCGGCGGCGCGAGCGCCGCGGCGGCTGCCGCGAGAAGAACGGCAGCGACGCCCAGCCATACTCGTCGCTGCCGCGCTGCAGGCAGTCGGACGCCCTTCGTCATCGTGGGAGCGCCGCAGGGACGGGCAGATCCAGAAGGAGCTCCTTCTTCCCCTCGCCGACCTTCACGACGGTCCGCTCGCCGAGTCTGGCCGTGGTCGGATCGCGGACCCACATCACATATCGCCCCGGCACGAGCGTTTCCTGGGTCGGACTACTCAGCTGGGGAAACAGGTCGGGGCTGGCGTTGGCGACCACTTCGAACACGCGAGGCATGTAGAACACCTGCCAGCTCTTGATCTCGTCGCTGCCCTGCACGGTCCGGACCCGAACCGTGACGGACCCTCCGAGCTTTCCGCCGCTTCGGGTGCAGTGTTCCAGCTTGATTTCGAGATCTTCAGCAATGGACTGCAGCGTCGCGGCCAGCGTCTCGACGCCGCCGCCCCTGAGCGCAGCTTCCAGTGCCGCTACGTCGCCGGAGAGGTTCACTCGATAGTCCTCGGGAGAATCGGCAGGCCATTTTGCGGCCAATGCCTGCAGCTGCGACAGCACGGTATTCGCACGGCGCTGGGCCTCACGCACCGATGGCGACGCCGGAGGAACCCGCGACAACACCCCCTCGAGCGCATTCAAGCTCGCTTTCACCTGGGGCGCCTGGACTGTTGGCGCGGCCGGACGGAGCAGTTCGCGCGAGACTCCACGATCGATCAGAAACGCCGCGACGTACCTGCCGGTCACAGACGAAGCCTCGGCCCAGTCGAAGACGCTACGGCCCTGCGCGTCGCGAACGGTCGCGTCGGCGCCCCTGGAAAGCAGAGCTTGAAGCATGCCCAGGTCTCCGTTGCGGGACGCGATCATCAGCGCCGTCGCGCCTGCCTCGTCGGTGACGTTGACCGGGGCGCCGAGCGAGAGCAGCTGCCGCACGATCGTGTCGTTGCCTTCGCCCGCGGCTTTGAGCAGCCTCGCGCCGAGCGCTTCGGACTGCTCGAGCAGCGCGACGACACTGGAATACCCGCGTTCGAGCGCGAGCTGTCGCGCTCGAGCACCGACTCTGGCCGCGCCGACGTCCGCTCCTCGGAGCAGCAACGTCCGCACAACCTCTGTAAACCCGTTGCCAGACGCGAGCATGAGCGCCGTCGTACCGTCATTTGCCCGTCTGTCGACAGCCGCACCGTTGTCGAGCAACTGACGCACCATCTCCACGCTTCCGGTCGCCGCCGCCCACATGAGCGGAGTGAAGCCGCGCCAGTCGGTGGTATTGACGTGAGCGCCTTTGGCGAGCAGATCATTGGTACGGGCGAGCTCGCCGAGTTTCGCCGATTCGAGCAGCGCGGTGTTGACGTCGATCTGGGCCGGCGCGCTCGTCGGCTGGCCAAACAGGAGAGCGATGAGGAGCGGCAGAACGGTCATGGCGTCAGGGCGATGAGCTTGCCCTGTTGTTGCCCTTAGGATGCAACAAAAAGCCGTCAAACGGACGCAAAAGCGCTGAGCGACTCGGAAGGAAGAACCGCCGGATTCTACCGGGGGTGGCGCCGTTGGGCAATCTCAGCCACCGGCGGAAATGGTGGCTGACGTCGCTTTCACGCCGGTGAACCGGAGGGTTGCCTATTGAAACCAAACTGATGAGTTAACCTAAGCTGAATCAATGTGTTGCGGTTCGCGTGGATCGATGGGGAGGCTCTCAGCCGTTCATGGACGCGTCGGGAGTTTTGACAGCGAAGACCAGCAGCGGGACCAGCGCACTCGCGGCCATCCAGGCGAGTGCGAACGATGCGTCTCCGTGCGAAAAGACCAGGACCTTCACCGTGGCCTGAATCACGAAATGCAAGAGGGCAGGAGCCCAGATCGTGTTTCCTCCCAGTTCGTAGAGATACGCCAGCGGGAAGCTGATGACGATCGCGAGGAGAAGGGACGCCAGGGCGATCGGCCAGGGCATCGAGAAAAACAGCACCAGGTGAACGCTTAGGAAGGGCACCATCGACACGGCGGCGGCTCGCGAGAACGTCCTGCCTGCTCGCACGTGGCCGAAGAGATAGCCTCGAAAGAGCGCCTCTTCGGCGATGCCTGCCTGCGCGAACAGGCCCGGCAGAAGCGAGAGCCACCCGGGGTAAAGAGTTGGCGTCATCCCTTTCGCTCGCACGAACAGAAGGGCGAGCATCAACAGGAGGGACCCGGCGCCGCTCGCGACGAGCACGCCCGTTGTGCGCGGCGGTCCGAGGCCAAGGTGCCGGATCGTTGCCCCGTGCTGCCGACGCAGCAGAAACAACTCGGTTGCAGCGGTCGCTGCCACGACCAGCGTGCCGATGAGAATGCCCCGCTGCCCGCGATCGCTTCCGAGAATCGTCGCCGACCCATGAAAGAGGCCGAAGACCAGGAAGAGGCCCACCACCAGACGAAACCAGTCGGCTCTTCCCTCAATTCTGGCCGACGCCGGCTCTGACGATGAAGCGTGCGTTGATGGCGACGAAATGTCCCAACCTGACTGCCACACCTTGAGTCTCCGCCGCCTGAACACATCGGAACCAGACATGTTGCTCCCGCCCATACTGGCTGGGGCGACATACAAGGCGAGGAACACCGCCGAGAACTGCGTTCCCAGCGGGTTTCGAGCGTCAGGGTCTCAATACGTGCGGACAGTCTATCAGGTGCGTTTCGACCGTAGGCAAGGCGGAAGCTGTTTCATTCGATGCGCATCTCGTTCACTCCCTCTTTCAGGAATTCCAGGTTGGCTTTCTGCAGCCTCGGATCGACACAGACCCTTCTGGTTCGGCTGGCGATTGTGACACCCGCCGTGACGAGTCTGATGTTTGGTATGCCTGGGTACGATTCGCTGCGCGTCGAAGACAAGCGGCTGGCGAAGATGGGATAGAAGTCCGGCCCACCATCGTTCGGCTTATTGAGTCCGGCAGGACTGGTGCGCCTGCTGTCGTCAGTCGCAGCCGGAGCTTGGCGAACGGGTCGCTCAGAGTGATGGTTTGCAGGGCTCGCGCGCCTCCCACCGGCCGCGTGGCATGATCCGGCTGATGCCAGAATTACCGGAGGTCGAGGCGGTCCGCCGGCGGCTTCAACCAGCGATGCGCGGCGCACGGATCGAGCGCGTGCTGCTGAGACGCAAGAACCTGCGCCGGCCGTTTCCACGGGCGTTTGCGGCGCGACTCGAAGGCTGCCGGATCCGCTCGGTCGCTCGCCGCGGCAAGTATCTGCTGGTGGCGCTCGACTCCGGCGACACGCTGGTGATGCACCTCGGCATGTCGGGCTCGTTCCGGATCACCCCTGGCCCGCAACGCCGGACCTCGACCGCGACCGCCACCCGCGACCGCCACGATCATGTCGTGTTCACGCTGTCGAATGGTGTTACCGTCACATACAACGATCCGCGGCGTTTCGGCGTGATGGACTTGCTCGGCGATGGCCGTGCCTCCCCTCACCGGGCGCTCGCAGCGATGGGGCCGGAACCGCTCGGGGCGTTCTTCAGCGCCGCGACACTGGCGCCGGCGCTGACCGGCAAGCGCATCGCTCTGAAGGTGGCGTTGCTCGATCAGCGTGTCGTCGCCGGGTTGGGCAACATCTATGCGAGCGAAGCGCTGCACCGCGCCGGCCTGTCGCCGTTGCGGCGATCGTCGACGCTCGCGACGTCAGCGGGACGTCCGACCCCGGGGTCGGTCCGGCTGGCGGCGGCGATCAAAGCCGTTCTGCGGGAGGCGATCGCACGCAGGGAACGACCGTATCGCGCCGGCCGCTTCCTCGTCTACGAGCGCGAGGGCGAGCCGTGCCCAACCTCTGGCTGCCGTGGGACGATCCGCCGAATCTCGCAGGCCGGCCGATCGACTTTCTACTGCCCGGCGTGTCAGCGCTGATCGTCGGGTATTGCTCGACGGAGCAAATCCGTCACTGGGGAAAGCCGTTGGAGGGTGTCGAATCCAGCCTGAGTCATCCAACTCGCACGGATCTGCGGGCGTGCGCACAACGGCGAGACGCACTCGTATTTCACCGGCGCGCCTCAGCTAACGAACCACCTCCAAGGTGATCGTCGAGTCGCGGAGGTTCACGGCCAATTCAGGCACCTTGATCTTTATCGACATCGGAATGTCCAGCGATGACACTGACGCTCCGGTGTCTCGGCGCTGCAGATCGAGCCTGATGTTCTGGCCGGTCAGCTGAACGCCATCTGGAACGACTGTCGCGTGCACCTCGCCAACGAGTTCAGGCCGGTAGCGCTGAAAAAGGTCCTGCAGCAAGGTCGTGACGAATTCCCGAAACGTCGCGGACTGCTCGTCGACGATATCCTTGACGAGTTGGTTGGCGAACGCGGACACTCTGGGACCATAGTCGGTCAGGGTTTTGTCGCGAAAGCCGTCGGCAAAGGTCTCAATTCTCGGCACGATTGTGTTCGTGACATCCCTACCGAGCGCGTCGATAAATCCATTCACGTCGGACATCGCTGATCACCTCGTCGACAACGCTCTGCTCGATCGAACCACGTCCAGAGCATCCCCAGGGTCACGGAATCTCAGGCAGCGGAATCACGATATCTCCAACCTTCAGTTCCGCGACAATCGGGACGTTGATCTTCAGAACAGCCCTGTTCTTCTTCCGGTCCCGAAGTGTGGAGACGACAGTTCCTTTGACCGTGATGCCACCGTCGACCAGCGCGACGGTGAGGGCGCCGTTCAGCGTGACCGTATTTCGTTCCACGACACTTTCAATCAGCTCATCGACGAGGGACATGCGCAATCCTCCTCAAGGAATGGCGAACCGTACTACGTTCGTCAATGAATGTGCAGAAAATGTGATCGGAAGAGTGCACCATCCAGGTTGCTCCTGAGTAATCGACGCCTGGTGTGAAAGACGATGCCCTTCAGCGCCAGAGTCCCCTGAACGTTGCTGAGAGATCCTTGGAAGCCGCGGACGCGGCCTGCCTGCGAGTCCGCCAGGATCCGCATGTGAAGCAGTCGGACGGCGAATGCGTAGAATAGGGCGTCGTGCCGGCGTGGAGCGGCCGACGAAGCCGCCTGCGAGCGTTGGCTTCGGGTCGAGGGCAGGAAACGAACATGTTCCAGACATTCCGACCGGGTAATCGGCGGCGCGTCGTCGCGGCGGCCGTCGTTGTGGCTGCGACCGCGGCGACGGCCTTCGCGCAGGCAGGGCAGCGTCATCCCGTGTCAGGACGCGTCATCGCCAACGTGATGGGCTATGAGGGTGCCGCGTGGCTCGAACGTCCGGAACGTGAACGCGAGGAAGCGCCCTCGAAAGCTATCGCTGCCCTCGAGATTGCACCAGGCCAGGTCGTGGCCGACGTCGGCGCCGGGTCCGGGTACTACACCGTGCGCCTGGCCGGACGCGTGGGTCCGTCCGGGAAGGTGTTCGCCATCGACATCCAGCCGGAAATGCTGACGCTCCTTCGGCAGCGCGTCGCGCGCGAACGACTCACGCAAGTCGAAGTCGCACAGGCTGCCGAGACCGATCCCCGGCTGCCCCAGAACCAGCTGGATCTCATCCTGATGGTGGACGTGTATCACGAGCTCGCACGCCCGCAGGAGATGCTTCGACAGCTGCGCACCGCACTCAAGCCGGACGGACGGCTGGTGCTCATCGAGTTTCGCAAGGAGAGCAGTTGGGTGCCCATCCGGGAAGAGCACAAGATGAGCATCAAGGAAGCGCGGATGGAGCTCGAAGCGGAAGGCTACCGCTTCGATCGCGTCATCGACGTGCTGCCGTGGCAGCACATCCTCGTGTTCCATCGGTGAGCGGGCGCCGCCGAAGTACAATGAATCCATTCTGAAGCCCACGCGTCGATTGTTCAGCCGCCGCGCATTTCTCGGTGCTACCGCCGCCGCTGGGTTGGGCGGGCGTATCGCTGGCTTCCTCCTCGTGCTGGCCGGCGCGATTTGTCCGCGGACGGATGGCTGAGGTCGGCCGCGAGGTGCCGCCGGCCCGGCATACGCCCAATCCGAGCGTCTGGCCGGACAATGCCATTACGCTCGCGTGGCTCGGTCATGCGACCGTGCTCATCAACTTCTACGGCGTCCGCGTGCTCACGGACCCTGCGCTGTTTCCGCGGATTGGCGTGCATACCTGGATCGGCTCGATCGGGCCGCTTCGGCTCATGTCAAGTGCCCTCACTGCGCCTGACCTGCCCGAGATCGACCTGGTGCTAGTGTCCCATGCCCACTTCGATCACCTTGATACGCCATCGCTCGCCGCCCTTCCGGGGCTGCCAGCGGTTGTGATGGCGCGCCATACCTCGGACCTTCTGCCGCGCAGACGATGTGCGTCCGTGCGGGAATTACGCTGGGGCGAATCGGTTCGCATCGACACACCGCGTGGCGACCTGCGCGTGCGAGCCATTGAAGTGAAGCACTGGGGCGCCCGGCTGCGGCGCGACACGCATCGCGGCTACAACGGGTACGTTCTCGAGCGGGAGGGGCGCGCGCTCTTGTTCGGTGGCGACACCGCCGGGACGCCGCTGTTCACCTCGTACCGCCGGTATGGCCCGTACGACGCCGCGATCATGCCCATCGGGGCTTACGATCCCTACATCCACAATCACTGCACGCCGGAGCAGGCCGTTGCCATGGCGGATGCCGCCGGCGCGCGGCTGTTCGTGCCTGTCCACCATCAGTCCTTTCAGTTGAGCCGCGAACCGTTCCTCGAGCCAATCGAGAGAACGCTGGCGGCGCTGGCCGCGGAGCCGGAGCGACTGGCACTGCAGGAGATCGGCGAGACCGTGCGCGTCTCGTGAGCAACGGTTCGCGATACGGCATCGGCTTCCGTCGCCAATAGTTTGACGCCACAACCGCCGATGGGCCCCCCCGCCCGAGGCATCGCGCCTTTTGAGTTCGATCGCTGGCTCGTCGGGACGCGAATGCTCGAGTTCTTGTCTGCCACCTTGCTCGACCAGGCGTTCTCGTAACGCCTTCAGCCGCCAGCGTTTCAGGCGAGTCCGGGCGGAGTGGGCCTTCGGCGGACCACCGCCGGCCGCCGAGGCTGTGTAACGAATGACCGCCACGCGACACTATGACGAGACACCGCGCGGGTCGACGGTCCGCGCGGCACAAACACCCGCACTCCTGTTCGGATTTCGATGTAACGGCGTTGAAGCACGTAGTCGCCACTTTCGGCGCGGGACACGTTTTGAACGGGCCGCCATCTACGATCTACATCCGCTGGGAGCCGGACACTTATGCCAGCTCGGCGCGCAATTCACCGGATCGCGTTCGCCATTGTGGCGCTCACCTTTGTCACAGCCGCCCCGCGAGCGGCCGCGGAGAACATCGCGTTCGTCACCGTTGCGCTCGACGATGAAACCCGCGCGGCCGACAAGAGGCTCCGGAACTACCTGCACGACAAAACCCATCTTCAATTCGATCCGATAGAAATGGAATACGCCGCCGCGATCCAGCGCCTCGCCGGCTGGAAACGCGGCAGCCAGCCGTACGTGGCCCGGATGACACCCTACGCCTACGTCGCGGCGGAAATGCTCGGAGCCAACTTCGAGATTCTCGGGACCTACAACAGCAGGGCCACAGGGGTCACGACCTACCATTCGTATTTCGTCGTGAACAAGAAGCACTTCAGCCGCCCGAACCCTGGATTGGGCGAACTCCTGGCCTTCCTCCGGACCAGGCAGGCCAGGTTCATCTACCACGACAGGTTCAGCACCTCGAGCTATTTCCTGCCGGCCCTGTATTTTCGCAGTCAACGTGTTTTCACGACGAGCGAGGCGACGGATTCGAGCGAAGGCATCACCTCCATCCAGGTCACCAAACATACGGGCACGAGCAGCGATCTGGTGGCGCAAGTCGCGAGCGGAAACGCCGACCTGGCAGCGGTGTGGGACGGCACCAGACAAAGGGTCAGCGACGCACGCCTTGATGGCCAGGTCTATTTCATCCAGCTGCCGGACCCGATCCCCAACGATCTCCTGGTCTCCTCGCGGTGGATCGATCCGGCCCACGCCAATCAGCTCCGTGAAGCCATCCGCTCGATGAACCGCACCGGCTCCGGAGAGATCAATACGGGTGACTACCGGTGGTGGGAGGAATTCAGGAAAGCCGACGCCGCGCGGTTGGCGCTCGCCAATCTGCGCCGCATCGCAGCGGAGCACCCCGCTCCGGTGACGGTGCAGGTGGAGGCCGCGCCGGCCGGCAGGAATTCGTCACGCCTGGATGACTACGTCGAAGCGGCGCAGCAGGCGGTCCGGCTTTCCGGCTCGGAGTTCGTCCTCTACGACGAGGACGCGTACGTACACAAGGACGTGACGTGGACACTCGCGCTGATTCACGACGGCGCGGTGGACCTGAAGGTGGTGATTGCGGGCTCCGAAGTCGCGCCCCAGCAATTCCAGATCAGTTTTACGGACTTGTCCGATCTGACGAAACGGATCGGCGGGTTGATTCACTCACGGATGCACCGTATTCGGTACGTCTGGCCCTACGATGAAAAATCCCCGACGGTCATCCGCGACGTCTCTTTCTCCGTTCCCGTTGGAACCACGCTCGAGGCGCGAAAAATCACCTGGCTGAACCCCGGGCGAAATGCCTTTCGAGAGGGCGACCGGTTCGACGTCCAGGTGAAGAACGCCGACTTCTTCAGGTTCTCTCTCGACGACACCCGGTTTCCCAAGGCACCTGGCGGGGCGGGCTGGGCGTACGACCCGATGAGCAATACCGCCTTTCGAGTCGTGCTGGTGCGACCCGCAGTGGAACCGTTCCTGATGCAGGCGCTGACCGTGGTCTTCATTCTGCTCCTGGCGAGCGCGGCCATCGCCTGCGTCATCGATCTGCGCCGTCACGAGAAGCGGGCAGCGAGACCCGAATGGCGCCGCCCGGTGCAGCCGGTCGGGCTCCAGCCTCCCGAGCTGCACGGCCCCGGAGTCGCGTGAGATGAGCGACATTTTCATCAGCTATTTCCACCACGATCGCCCGCACGCGGAGGTGCTGGCACGCGCCCTCGAAGCCGAGGGTCTGTCCGTCTGGTGGGATCGGACGATTCCGGCGGGTCTCAACTTCGATCAGGTCATCGAAGAAGCTCTGAACGCCGCCAAGGTCGTCATCGTGCTCTGGTCGCGCGGATCGGTAAAGAGCCGGTGGGTACTGAACGAGGCGGAGGAAGCAGCAGCACGGAACATCCTGGTACCCGTGTTCATCGAGGAGCGCGTCCGAATCCCGCTGGCGTTCAGACGCATCCAGGCGGCGAGTCTCGTCGGCTGGGACGGATCGCAGGAAGCGCCTCCATTTCGCGAGCTGGTGGCCACCCTGGCGCAGCGCACCGACAGCCGATCGGGATCGACCGAGGCGCAACCGATATCCGAACCGCCGCCGGTAGGCGACAGCCCGCCGCCAGATCCACCTTCTCCGCCGGTTTGGTCGCCGAGGCCACCTCTCCTGTATCGGCGCGCCGGGTTGACCGGCCTGCTCATCGCGGTCTTCGGCGTCAACCTCGTCGAAACGATGGCCGAAACCGAGCTGCGCCGCCGTTACGGAACAGGCACCGACCTGGGCAGCCGGATCGCCAGCGCCTTCCGCGCGCTCGAGGGCAATCTTTCCTTCGAGTCGCACGACGTGACCAACTGGGCGGCGGTGTACGGCTATTCCACCTCGTACTTCTTCCTGCTGCCGATCCTCGGCATCGGTCTGCTCGCCGTGCTGTGGAGGAGGAAGGCCGTTCACGGATACCGTGTCTTGTGCCTGTCCATCGCGGCCGACTATCTGCTCAGCCTGGGGTTCTTTCTCTTCTTTCCGGTGCCGGAACGCTGGGCTTTCCCTGACTCGGGCGCGATGCTGCTTTCCGACCGGTGGTCGTCCGGTCTCATCGATTTGATGCGGCCCATCAGCGGGCTGGACAACTGTTTTCCCAGCACGCACGTGTCGTTCACCGTCGTGATCATCCTGGTGGGGTATCTTTTCCGCGTCCGAATGCGACACACGGTGCTCGCCCTCGGCACGACGACAATCCTCTCGACGTTCGTGCTCGGCATCCATTGGCTGCCGGACATCGTGGCCGGAGTCGCCATCGCGTGTCTGAGCGTCGCGCTCGCGCGACGCGTCACGCCGCTCACCGAGTACGCGGTTGTTTCATGACAAGACCTAACTCTGCCGCTCACACTTCCACTTCGACTGCCATTGCCGCCGAGACAGGCCTTACCACGTCCATAACTCTTGTGGTTGTATGCCCGACACAAGCCATTGATCGGCAGCGATACGCGCGGAAGACAGACTGCCTCCGTTGTATGACGCGGCGACAGTAGCTTCACGGCCGAATCGCGTTCCCGAAACTGGCGGCGGCCAGCGCCAAGCCTGCCGCGCCGATCATGACCAGCCGGAACGCGGAGACAAATCCCCCATCGATGATCGCGCGCACCACCGGCTGTTCCTGCGGCGGGAGCGACGGCACTTGTGCGATGTCGGCCCCCGCCATCTTGGGCAGGTCTCGCTCGATGCCCTCCCGCGCGGCCGGTGAAAGCGCCAGAGAATCGAGGCGGGATCTCACCCGTAGCTCGAAGGTCCGCGCCAGCATGACGCCGAAGACCGCAATGGCCCGAGACCAGCTGCCCCAGGAACAACCCGTAGGCCTCGATTACCCATTGCACGTCGGTAATGGTGGCCTGCAGGTCAGCCTGGAGTGCCGGCAGCGCGACGTTGACGACCGTCGCATCGATGAACGTTCATGCTCGACCCCAGGATGGTCGCGATCAGGGTCCAGCGGTTCGGTGACGGCATGGACCCTTATCGACGCGCGTCACCCCGCGGCCCCACCGCGGCGTGCTGCGGTCCGAGTGCCGCAGGTGAACGGCCGGCGATGAGTCTCGCGGCCTTTCGAAGCGTTCTCGATTCTCGCGCAGTGACGTTCCGCTTCATCAATCACATCGCAGGAACTCGTCGGAGGAAATCAGAGTCCTTTGGCTTGCGTGGTTTCGAGGCCATGGCCCTGCGGTCCTGCCTCGCGCCGGTGCAGGAGGGCGGAGAAGACGAGCCCGCCGAGGCTCAGGATCGTGAACATCCACAACATCGGCCTGTAGCCGGCCGGATTCGCGGCCCCGGCGTTTCCGAGGTCGTTGAGCGCGCCCGCGACGAGGTTGCACACGGTGAGGCCGATGTTCTGGAGCATGGTCATCAGGCCGTATGCGGTGCCGAGCCGGTGCTCGTCGACGAGATAGGGAACCGAGGGCCACAGGACGGCCGGGACGAGCGAGAACGCCACCCCGATGAGCGCCGTCGAGACCCACAGGTCCCACGCCGTGTAAAGCAATGTGGGAAACACGGCCAGGAGCAGCAGGGAGCCGGCAGCCATGGCCAGGCTGCGGTGTCCGAATCGATCGACGAGCAGCCCGAACAGCGGCGTGGCGAAGATTGCCGCCAGGAACACGTACCCGTTCATCTCACCCGCCCGCTCCAGCGACAGCCCGTGCGCGTTCTGAAAGTACTCGATCGCGAACGTGCTCCGAAACGGAAAGATGACCGAGTAGAAGGTGACGCAGAGTCCGACGACGTACCAGTACGAAGGATCAAAGCGCCACAGGTCCGACCAGACGATTCTATCGGACGGTGCGGGCCGGCCGAGCGCGTAACGCCGTTCGGCGCTGCGCTCAATCATCCAGTAGATGACGGCGCCAGCGCAGGAGATCAGAGCGAACCCGACGGCGATGAGCATCGGCTCGCGCCAACCCGCCACGTATGCGCCTTTCGCCCACCCCGGTGAAAGGTCGGCCGCATAGGAACCGGCTCTCGCGATACTCAGGTTGAGTCCGAACGCGAAACCGAGCTGCTTGCCTTTGAACCACTGACCGAGCGCCGCCGTCACCGCCACGATCATCGACTCGGCGCCCAATCCAAACACCAGGCGTCCGAGGGCCATCGTTGCGAACGTGCCGGAGACCGCCGTCAGAAGGGCGCCGGCCAAAGAGATGACGGTGAAAGCCAGGGTGGCGGTTCGCGTGCCGATCCGATCGACGATCACGCCGCCAATCAGGACCATCACGATGTTGGGAAAGCTGTAGATGGCGTTGAGGGTGCCGATCTGCGCGGAGCTGAATCCAAGCTGGGTTCGGAGGATATCGGCGAGGGGTGCGATCGAATCGTAGACGTAGTAGTTCCCGAACATCGCGACGCTGACGGAGACGAGCACGGTCCAGCGCAAGAGCGGTGGCGGCTGGGGTCTCTCGGTGAGCGGCGCGGCGCGCATCGCGGACATCTTAAGATAAGTGTGTCGATCGCGCTTCTTGACTCCGGTGGGTCGAGGGTCCCAGGCACCGGACGCGGCTAAGACTCGGTCAGGCCCTGAGGTACACTGGCGATCGCAGCGGGTCGCGACCGAAGAGCTGTCCGGGCTCCGGGACTTGTGCGATGGAGCGACGCCAGCAGGCGGCCCGATATCCGTTGACACGGAGGTTCCAGATGCGTCGAGCCGTCCTATCTTTGAGCGCCATGGCCGTCGTGGTGGCAGCCGCCTCGACCGCGCAGGGTCCACTGATCGGCCAGAGCCGGCCGCCGGCGGCTACGCCCGCCCCGAATGCTGCATGGCATGCCCCGACGACCGCATGGGGTGACCCGGATCTGCAGGGTATCTGGACGAACTCCACAATTACCCCGCTCGAACGGCCGGCGGCATTCGCCGGACGCGAGTTCTTGACGGAAGAGGAGTCGGCGGCGCTCGACAAAGCCGCCGAGGACAGGGGCGACCGGCGAGCGCCGAACGCCGTCGCCGATGTCGACGGCGCGTACAACCAGTTCTGGTGGGATCGCGGGAACACGGTCGCCACGAGGCGCACGTCGCTGATCGTCGATCCCCCGGACGGACGACTTCCGCCGTTGACTCAAGCCGGTCAGCAGCGCGCGGCAGAGGTGGCGGAGGCGGTCCGCCGGGTCCCCCGCGGTCCCGAAGATCGCAATCTGGCCGAGCGCTGTCTGACGCGCGGCGCACCCAAGCTGCCGGGCGGCTACAACAACAACGTTCACCTCCTGCAGGCGCCGGGGTATGTTGCGATCCTTCAGGAGATGATCCACGAGGTTCGCATCATTCCGCTCGACGGACGTCCGCACCTGCCCTCGAGCGTTCCACAGTGGATGGGTGACTCGCGTGGCCACTGGGAGGGCGATACGCTGGTCGTCGACACGACCAACTATCACGACAATGTCGCCTTCAACTCTTATAACTGCTGCCCGGGCGCGGGGCGCAATCTTCACATCGTCGAACGATACCGGCGCGTGAGCGCCGACACCATCGATTTCCGGTTCACGGTGGACGATCCGACAACGTTCACGAAGCCCTTCACGATCGAACTGCCGATGACGCGGACCACCGGGCCGCTCTTCGAGTACGCGTGCCACGAAGGGAATGACGGCATGGCCGGCATCCTCAGCGGCGCGCGCGCGATGGAGAACGGCGCGGAGGGCGGGGCCAATCCAGTCGGGCGTTGAACGAGCCCGCGAGAGTCGTCGCATCGGCAGGTCTGTCACCTTTCCGCCCCTGCCGACTCTATATACCGGGGTCACACTATGGAAATGGCGACGAGGTCGGCTGTTGCGTTCGAAAGCGCAGAACAGGATGACGGTGAAATCATCCGCCAGGTGCTGCTGGGAAACACGGCGATGTTCGAGCTGTTGATGCGCCGTTACAACGAACGCGTGTACAGAGCGGCGCGGGCCATCGTCCGTGACGAACAGGAGGCCGAAGACGTCATGCAGCAGGCGTACGTGAACGCCTTCACCCACCTTCGCCAGTTCAACGGCTCTGCGCAATTTTCGACGTGGTTGACGAGGATTGCGATCAACGAATCGCTGGCACGCGTCCGCCGTCAACGGCGGTACGAGGTCTTCGACGACGAGCTCTCGACTGGGGAAGCGTTCATGTCCAGAAATCCTCCCGAGAACCCCGAGCGGCAGGCGTTCACCGGCGAGCTGCGCGAGCTGTTGGAGTGGGCGATCGACACGCTTCCGGACGGGATGCGCGAGGTCTTCGTTCTCCGGGAAGTCGAAGGCCTCAGCACGTCGGAAGTGGCGGAGTGCCTCGGCGTAACGGAGGATGTGGTCAAGACCCGGCTGTCGCGCGGTCGAGCTGGGTTGAGGCACGTCCTGCTGGAACGAACGGGAGCGACCGCATCGGAAGCGTTCCGGTTCTACCGTCCTCGATGCGACCGTGTGGTTGGGCAAGTCCTCTCCCGGGTTGCCCACACGCAGCCATAAGCTCGTCCGGCCGTCCTGGTCCGGCGCGATCGTTCTGTCACCTTTCAAATCGTCGCCACTCTGATCACTGAAGCCCATCGTGACATTCGCGCAGCACGTGCTGCGTGGAGCGACCGAAGCAGACGAAGCCGGTCTCACGGTGGGAAAGGGAGGGATCTGAAGTGCGACTCATCGTTTCTGTCTCAGCCGTAGTCATCATCGTGGTGGCGTTCTCCGTTTCCGGATTCGTTCCCGCTTCTCGAGCCGAGCAGTCTGCTGGCACGTATGAATGGGAGCGAGCCCCGCGTCACAAGGACGGACAGGCGATATTCCGCTTCGACACCTTTGGCGACGAGCAGCTGTGGACCGATGTGCTGCGCCTGCACGAAGTCATTCCGACGGTCGATCCGGCGACAGCGTTGGCCGTAGGCCTGAAGGTCGATGTCGAGGCCCTGCCTCGTAGGGTTATCGCTGCGCTCCAGGCCGGTCGGGTTGATCTCACGGACCCGGCTGTGACGGTCCAGCTGTTGCGCCTGAATGCCGTGGTCGGCGTGAAGGGGACGGTTGACAGGGCAGGTCGGCTCGCGAAAGTGGGCGTGTCTTGCGCTCTATGCCACTCGTCTGTCGATAACTCCTTCGCGCCGGGCATTGGCAAGCGGCTCGATGGTTGGGCGAACACGGACCTGAACGTCGGCGCGATCGTCGCCCTGTCGCCCGCATTGGACGAGGCCACCAAGACCGAGTTCAGGAGCTGGGGGCCGGGAAAGTATGACCCGCGCCATCACGCGTTCGACGGCGTCCAGATCGTTCCGCTGAACAATCCGTCGTTGCCGATCGTGATTCCTCCGATCTACGGGCTGAAGGGCGTCGGGTTCGAGACATTCACCGGCGACGGCCCGATTTCGTACTGGAACAGTTACGTCGGGGTGGGTCAGATGGGTGGTCGCGGCAGCTTCAGCGATCCCCGAATCGGATTGTCCATCCGGCAGAGGCCTGATCTCGTCACGCCGAAGCTGGCGGCGCTGCTGGATTACCAACTGAGCTTGCGCAGCCCGAAACCTCCGCGCGGCAGTTTCAATCGCCGGGCCGCTGAGCGCGGAAGGGATTTGTTCCAGGGCCAAGCCAGATGCAGCACGTGTCATCAGTCGCCGAATTTGACCGACGTGCTGAGCGGCCCGGATCGGAGGGTCCCCTTCCTCCACGATCCAGCCGAAGTCGGAATGGATCCGGCGTATGCCGCGAGGTCGGCAACCGGCAGGTACAGGACGACTCCACTCCGAGGGCTTCTGCAGCACCCGCCCTATTTCCACGACGGGAGCGCGCCGGATCTGAATGCCGTCGTCAATCACTACGACACACTGTTCGGGCTGAACCTGGCAGCGGCTCAGAAGGCGAACCTCGTCGAATATCTCAAGTCGCTCTGATCGAAGACGGGGGAGCAAAGATCATGATGTCGCGCACGCCTGAATCGGCCGGTAGAATAGTTCTGCAGGTCGAGTCACATGCCACTGCAGATCGATTTCACAGCGCCGAGCTCGGTGCGGCGGGAACAGAACCGGATCTCGGCGCTGCCGATACTCGGAAACGGACCACCAGGGACCTTCATCCTCTTTTCAAACGGCTACCAGGTGTCCTTGCCGACCGATCAGATCGTCTCCGCCGACGACACCGGCGGTCACGCCCGAGTCGAGTTCGGCGGCATGGCGTTCGTCGGGTTGGAAGAAGGACACCTGGTGTTCGTCCGGATTCGCGAACTGTTTCCGGAGGAACAACTCTCGCCGGATCGCAGCCACACGATGCGGCTCGATCCGAAGTGGGTCACCACCATCTCGGTGGATGGTCGACCGATTTGGCACGTTGAATCTCAGCACGCGTCGCACGAATAGGTCGCGACGAGTCGCCGAAGGCTTGCGAATGGCGACGTCACTAACTAAGTTGACGTTCGCGGCGGTTCCATCCAGCAGCGGGGGCCGGAACCGCGCCGCGCGGCACGGTCGCCTGGATTCGCCAGGCGACACCTGTCCAACGACAAGCAGCCACAGCCGATGCACTCCGTGAGGCCGACTTCGAGCCGCTCGAGCTCGGCTATGCGATCGCGAATGCGCGCCGTCCAGCGACTCGACAGCTTTGCCCAATCCGAACGCTCCGGCACGTGGTTCCGCGGCAGTTTCTTCAGTTCCGCGCCAATCTCCTCGAGCGACAGTCCGATCCGTTGCGCGAAAACGATGAAGGCGACGCGGCGGATTACCGCGCGCGGGTATCGGCGATGCCCGGAGTCGTTGCGCTCCGCATGAATCAGCCCTTGTTCTTCGTAGAAGCGTAGCGCCGACGTGGCGACCCCGCTGCGCTTCGCCACGTCGCCGATTGTCAGCACGTCACCCATAACCCCAGTCTGGCATCATTTCCCGCTTGACTTCAAGTGCACTTGAAGATCGAAGCTTTAGGCAGGAGGTTCGACCTATGGCAAGCGAGCAATCCCCCGGGACCAACCGGCGCACGCGGGTTCCCGGCCAGCGAGCCGGCGCGAGCGACACCGACCAGCCGGCGGCAACGACGGCGGTCGATACGGTGCGCCAGGCTCTTGCGGATGTGGACGGCATCACCGTGCATGCGCACCGCTTCGGCGGAATCGAATTCCGCGTCGGGCGCCGCGAGCTGGGACATCTGCATCGGTCTTTCGCCGACCTGCCGTTCCCCCGGCGCGTCCGTGACGATCTGATTGCAGCGGGACGCGCAAGGCCCCATCACGTTCTGCCCGACTCCGGGTGGGTTACCGTGCCGATGCGGACGGAAACGGAGGTGGCCAACGTGATCGACCTGTTCCGACAGAATTACGAGCGTGCCGTGGGCCGGCCGGCGGCAGAGGTTCTCCTTACCCACCGAGGTGATCCGTATGGGTGACACACGACCTGTGGCGCTCGTGACGGGCGCAAGCCGCGGACTGGGCGAAGTGATTGCCGGGATTCTGGCTCAACGGGGCTACGACCTGGTGATCGGCGCGCGCGATGCCGCGCCCCTCGGCCGGGTCGCGGAGACGCTGGCGAAACGCGGACCCCGCGTGGTGCCAGTCGAGGGCGACGTGGCCGACGCTTCGGTACGGACGCGGCTGGTGAACGCCGCACGTGAACTCGGAGGCCTGAATCTGGTCGTGAACAATGCGTCGGAGCTCGGGACCATCGGCCCGCTCATGAACTTCGACGTGCAGCGCTTCGGGCGCGTCTTTCCCGTCAACGTCGGCGCGCCAATCGCGCTCATTCAGCTGGCGGTTCCGCTATTGGCCGAACGACACGGACTCATCGTCAACATCACGAGCGACGCGGCCCAGGGTGCATATCCGGGCTGGGGACCGTACGGGGCCAGCAAGGCCGCCCTGGAACTGCTGACACGGACGCTCGCTCAAGAGTTGCGCGGCCAGGGGGTGTCGGCCGTCCTGGTCGATCCTGGCGAGATGCGGACCCGCATGTATCAGGACGCGTATCCCCGCGAAGACATCTCCGATCGTCCCCTGCCGGACGTGACCGCGCCGTTCTGGAACTGGTTGTTCGAGCAGGAGCCGGAACAGGTGTGCGGCGGGCACTTCACGGCGCAAGCCGAGGACGCGCGATGGCTTCAGCGACGGTGACGGCGGAATTCACACTGCCGGCGAGCCTGGAAGCCGCGGAACCGCCGGAAGCGCGCGGCCTCAGACGAGATGAGATACGGCTGCTCGTCTCGGATCTCATCCACGATTCGATCGATCACGCCCGCTTCCACGATCTACCCCGATATCTGTCGCCAGGCGATCTGCTGGTCGTCAACACCAGTGGCACGCTGAACGCGGCACTCACTGCGACCAGCGAGACGGGCGAGGTGTATGAGCTTCACCTGTCCACGCAGCTGCCAGGCGGTTTCTGGACGGCTGAAGTGCGGCGCCTTCAGGCGGGCAGCTCGCTCCAGTTCCTCGGGGCAGCCGCGGGTTCCACGTTCAGCCTGCCGGCCGGCGGGCGCGCCACGATCCTGGCGCCCTACCCCCTCGTCGATGCGATCGATTCGCCATCCCGGCTGTGGTTAACGGCGGTTCATTTTCCGGGCCCTGCGCTACCGTACCTCGAGCGGCACGGTTATCCGATTCGATACCACTACGTCCCGCGGCCCTGGCCGAGCGCGATGTACCAGACCGTGTTCGCGACCGAACCAGGGAGCGCCGAGATGCCTTCGGCCGGACGACCCTTCACGACTGAGCTGGTTACCGAATTGGTTTCCCACGGGATCCAGATCGCGCCGCTTCTACTGCACACTGGCGTGGCCAGCCTGGAGGATCACGAACCGCCGTACGAGGAATTTTTTCGGGTACCGCGCGCGACGGCCGAACAGGCCAACGCCGCGAGACGCAAGGGGCGGCGCGTCGTGGCGGTGGGAACGACCGTCGTGCGCGCCCTCGAAACCGTCACCGACGAAATGGGGACGACCTCGCCTGGCGAGGGATGGACGAATCTCGTCATCACGGCCGACCGGCCGGTGCGTTCGGTCAGCGGCTTGATTACGGGATTCCACGATCCGCATGCCACCCATCTGATGCTGCTCGAACAGGTGATGGCCGCTGTCGGCCGCTATCGGCCTGTCGATCGACCGCACAGCAGAAATGTCTGCGGTTCCTGCCACCTGCGGCACGCCTACGCCGAAGCACGTCAACAGGGGTATCTCTGGCACGAGTTCGGCGACTCTCACCTGATCCTCGGGCGGACGTAAGCTTCGTCCCCTTCCGCGACCAGACAAGCCGCCTTCCTGCGAACCCCTTTGGCGATCCACCCGGATATGCAGGAGATCCGGGACAGGACTCAAGGAATCGGCGTGGCCGACCGATCGCCTTATCGTTCCGGCGCCGTTTCGTCGTTGCCGCCGTCGGCCATTTCGATCCAGTCCAATTCCTCTTCCATCTGGTGAAACGCATCATCGCCGATCTCACCGCTGGCACGCATGGCGAGAACAGCTTGGCGCGCCGCCTGAAGGGCTCTGCGGTGCATGTCCTTGTGAGCGGATCGTCTGGCTTCCCCGTTTTCGGGATTGGCGCTGGTCGCGCCCAAATGGGCGAGAAATTCCTGCCGAACCGCCTCTGCGACTGGCGATCCGTCATCCTCAAACCCCGCCAGCGCGGCACGCAAGGCGCGTTCACGCGCTGCTCCAACTTCGTGTCCGACCGGGTCATCGTCTTGCAGGTCGAGCGCACGCAACAGCGGCCCAAGTGTCAGGCCCTGGAGCACGAGTGTCCCCAGCACGACAGAAAACGCGGTCAGCACGATCAAGTCGCGAAACGGAAAGCCCAGGGGCAAGGCGAGCGCTGCCGCAAGCGAGACGATGCCGCGCATGCCGGCCCACGAGATGACCAAACCGCTGCCCACCGACGGACGCAGCATCGGGCGCGGCGGATGAAAGCCGAACCGCCGTTCACGCCATCTGATGACCGCATTGAAGGACATGTGCCAGGCGATCCGGACGACGATCACGGTCACCAGCACCGCACCGGCGATGGCAACGTACCGTCCGCGGTCGGCCGGCTCGAGACTCTCCAGAATGGGTCGGATTTGCAACCCGATGAAGACGAAGGCCAGCACATTCAGCATGAAGACCACGGTCTCCCACACCGCGTAAGACGGTATGCGAATCCGCGCGGGGGTGCGTTCGGGCGCCGTCCGCGCTACCGTGATCGCGTAGCACACCATGGTGAGCACACCTGAAAGGCCAATCCGGTCGGCAAGTATCCAAACTCCGAACGTGCTGACGAACTGAAGAATGATGGCCGTCGGCACGTCTTGCACACGGTCGGTCAACCGCAGCCAGAGCCAGCCGAGCGCCGGACCGGCCAGCACGCTGCCGGCGACAGCGAACAGGAAGGCTGGCGCAACCGCTCCGATGGAAAAGCCCTGGGCGGCGACGGCTCCGACGGCGAGGCGATAGATCAGCAGGGCGCTGGCGTCGTTCAGCAGGCTCTCGCCTTCGAGGATGGTCAGGATGCGATGAGGTGGTCTCAGCGGACGCAGCACGGCGGTTGCGGCCGAGGCGTCCGGTGGTGCGACCACGGCGCCGAGCGCGATCGCCGGCGCCCATGGCATGGCCGGCATCAGCATGCGGGCCACCACGGCGACGGCGATGGTCGTGAGCCCCACAACAACAACGACGAGACCGGCGAGCGGCGCCCAGTTGTCCTTGAGATCTCGTGGTGATGCGTCGTAGGCCGCATCGAGCAGCACCGGTGCGACAAAGACCGCCAACGCGAGCTCGGGCAGCACGGTGAACGAAGGCGCGCCCGGAACAAACGCGAGGATCGCGCCGCCGAGCGCCAGAAACACGGGATAGGGCGCGCCGACGCGGCGTGCCGCCGCGGCCAGAATAACGGCGGCGAGGACCAGACCGATGAAGGCTTCGAGTTCTTTCATGTCACCGAGTCGGCGGCGATTCTAGTCGAGCCGCTCGAAAAGACGCTTCAGGTCATTTCTCGTCGACGAGCGCCTCGAGGAGCTTCACCAGGGTTCGCCGCTGGTCGAGAGACAGCCGCGACAGCGGGAGCGACCCTCCCGTCATCTGTCTCAGCAGCTGCGTCCGGAGTCGCGCGCCCGTTGGCGTGAGGTGAAGCACCTTCACGCGGCGGTCCTGCGGCGAAGCCCGGCGTCGAACGAGACCTCGGGATTCCAGCCGATCGACCAGCCCCGTGACATTCGACGCGTCACACGACAGCGTGTCGGCGAGCCGGCTCATCGGCAGGGGGCGTCCTGGCTCGATCAGGTGCAGCACGTGGCACTGGATGGGGGAGAGATCGAATTCGCCGCGCGAGGACGGCAGGTGCGCCCGCTGCGCGAAGAAGAATTTCATGAGGAGCTGCCAGGCTCGACAGGCATCCTGATCCGCGCGGTTCATCGCCGGCCATTATACTTGATTGGATAAATAGTTGACATACTAAAGTATATGCGGCTATTCATGGTCGCACTATGAACAGGCTGCGCATCATTCCCCTGGATGAGACGGTGGTGTTTCCGGGCATGCCGGTCACCGTGTCGGTCGACGTGGGCAGCGACGATCGCGTGCTCCTGGTGCCGAGGCAGCAGAACACGCTACGCGCACGTCGGGGTCGTCGCGGAAGTGTCCGAGCGCGTGCGGCTGGCCGGCCGCGGGCTCGCCGTGTCGCTGACGGCCCTCCATCGCGCGATCCCTGGCGGAGCGGGCGCTGACGAGGACGGCGTGCTTCGGGTCGACTTCGAACCGCGTCCCGACCAGGCGCCGGCGGCCAGCCTCACCCGCGAGCTGGAACGCGAGTACCGCGCGGTCGTCGACGAAATTCTCGAGCTGCGTGGCGACGACGGACGGATCCGCGCATTCGTGCGGTCGATCACCGACGCGGGCGCACTGGCCGACACCGCCGGCTATTCGCCCGATCTGAACTTCACCCAGAAGCTGCAGCTTCTCGAAACGTTCGACATCGTCGAGCGGCTCACGCTGGCGCTTCAGTTTCAGCGCGAGCGGCTGGCCGAGCTGCAGGTGCGCAAGCGCATCCACGACGACGTCGAAGACGGCGCGCAAAAGCAGCAGCGCGAGTATTTCCTGCGCCGTCAGATGGACGCCATCCGCAAGGAGCTTGGCGAGAACGACGGCTCGGTCGCGGACGAATACCGTCAGAAGATTTCGAGCGCGGGCATGCCGGACCCGGTGCAGCAGCAGGCCGAGCGCGAGTTGTCCCGTCTCGAGCGGATGGGAGACTCGAACGCCGAGTCGGCGATGATCCGAACCTATCTCGACTGGCTTCTGGCGGTCCCCTGGGCGAAGCGATCCGAGGAGCGCCTCGATCCGGTGCATGCGCGAGAAGTGCTGGACGCCGATCACGAAGGCCTCGACGATGTGAAACGACGCATCACCGAGTACCTGGCGGTCCGCAAGCTCCGCACCGAACGGGGCATGACCGAGAACCGCCGTTCAGGAGTGATCCTGACCTTGATTGGACCTCCGGGCACCGGCAAGACGTCGATCGGCGAGTCGATTGCGCGGGCCACCGGCCGGCAGTTCGTCCGGATGTCGCTTGGCGGCGTTCGCGACGAAGCGGAAATCCGCGGCCATCGCCGCACCTACATCGGCGCGCTGCCGGGGCGGCTCGTGCGCGCCCTGCGCGACGCCGGCACGATGAATCCGGTCATCATGCTCGACGAGGTCGACAAGATTGGCGCGGACTGGCGCGGCGATCCGTCGGCGGCGCTGCTCGAGGTGCTCGACCCGGCGCAGAATCACGCGTTCCGGGATCACTATCTCGATGTCGAGCTGGATCTCTCGCACGTGCTGTTCGTCGCGACGGCGAACGTCGCCGATACCATTCCGCCGGCGTTGTTCGATCGGATGGAAGTGATCCGGTTCGACGGCTACACGACCGACGAGAAAGTGGCGATTGCGCGCGGGCATCTCTGGCCTCGTCAAGTCGAGCGGAATGGCTTGCGTGTCGAGGAAGTCGCGGTGGCCGATGCCGTGCTGCGCCTCGTCGTCACCGATTACACGCGGGAAGCCGGCGTGCGGCAGCTCGAGCGGGAACTCGGGACGCTGCTGCGAAAGACGGCAACCCGGATCGCGTCAACCGCCCAGACGACGCCGGTGGCCATCGATCGCGCGGCGGTGCACGACGCGCTCGGGCGGTCCAAGTTCTTCCACGAGGCGGCGGTTCGCACCGCCGTGCCTGGGGTAGCGACCGGTCTGGCGGTGACCGGAGTGGGAGGTGACGTGTTGTTCGTGGAGGCGGCCTCCATGCCCGGCAGGAGCGGCTTGGTGTTGACCGGACAACTCGGCGACGTGATGAAGGAATCTGCGCGAATTGCGCTCACCTACGTGAAGAGTCACGCGTCCGACCTGGGAATCGACGAACACGCGCTCGATGGACGGGAGCTGCACGTCCACGTGCCGGCGGGTGCGATCCCGAAGGACGGCCCGAGCGCGGGGATCACCATGGTGACGGCCATTGCGTCGCTCCTGACCCGCCGACCCGTCAAGAGCACCGTCGGCATGACCGGTGAAGTGACGCTGCAGGGCCGGGTGCTCCCGATTGGCGGCCTGAAGCAGAAGGTGTTGGCCGCGCACGCCGCGGGCCTCACCGAAGTGATCGTCCCCGAGCGCAATCAGCCCGACCTCGATGACGTCCCGTCCGAGGTGCGCGACCAGATGCAGTTCCATGTCGTCGGGACTGTGGATCAGGTGCTCGCGCTTGCCCTGGAGCCGGCGGCGGTGGCGATGGCGGCATAGGTGCCCGTGCAGCCATCATCATCGCGGGGCCGAGATTTACGGTTGTCGTGACATGTCGCGCCGGGAGCATGCGTCCCTCGACCCATGCTCGAATCCGGTTTCGCTCGCCCAAGCTCAACAATGGATCGGTTCAAGCCCTGCGATTCGTAACGAAGCCTGCCGGTATCGCCTCCTGAAAGTTCGATAATTGGCGAACCCCTCGCCGTCAACATTCCCACGTTGGCTCGAGAACGGCATCGGCTTCGTACGTGCTGGTGTCAGGACAGCCGCTGTCCGGAACGTGTGGCCGGGTATGGCTCGACCGCGATCAGCATCCAGGCCGGGCTCCCGCAGGCACTCAGCCAACTTGAACAAGGCACGTTTCTGAATCAAGATCGGGTGATCCTGGAGGCGAGCACATGACGAAGACCACGATTGACACGAAGAGCACGATTGGCGCGGAGACGATCCTGAAGCGAGCGACGCGCCGGCGAACACGGTGGAGACCGGGATTGGCGTCGGTCCCGTGCCGATCGTGCCCGTAGTCAACGACAACCGCGGGACCAGTCAGTTCGAACTGGCCGTCGACGGACAGACCGCTGTTCTCAGGTACGAGCGCACCCCCGCGGCCCTCGTCCTCGTGCATACAGAAGTGCCTTCATCGCTTCGTGGCCGCCACCTCGCCGACGCGCTCGCGACGGCGGCCATCGACGCAGCCCACACCGAGGGATTGCAGATGGTGGCGGTCTGTCCGTTCGTCAAGGCGTACTTGCAGAAACACCCATCCCGCGATACGAGGCCGGAGGCGGACGTTCCGTGAAGACAGCCAGGAGGACACTGTCGCCGTTTCCGATGAGGGTTGCGCTGTCGTGGTGACGAAGAGCCGGATCAAGCGATGTGCCTGGGTCGGCAGCGACAATCCGCTGATGCTGGAGTATCACGATCGCGAATGGGGTGTGCCGGTCCACGACGATCGCAAGCACTTCGAGTTCCTCGTGCTCGAAGCGGCGCAGGCCGGGCTCAGCTGGTCGATCGTGCTCAAGAAGCGGGAAGGCTATCGCCGCGCTTTCAGCCAGTTCGATCCCACGCAGGTGGCGCGGTACACCCAGAAGCGAATCGAGACGCTCATTGCGGATCCGTCGATCATTCGAAACCGGTTGAAAATCGAAGCGGCCGTGCGCAACGCACGAGCGTTCCTCGCGATTCAGGACGAGTGTCGGAAGTTTCGACGCCTATTGCTGGCGGTTCGTCGATGGACGGCCACGTCTGAACCGGTGGAAGGCGACGAGGGAGATTCCGGCGACGTCACCCGAATCCGACGCGTTCAGCAAGGATCTCAAGCGGCGCGGATTCAGCTTCGTCGGTTCGACCGTCATGTATGCCCACATGCAGGCGGTCGGGATGGTGAACGACCATCTCGTTGGCTGTTTCCGATATCGACAGGCTCAGCGGCTCGCGTCGGGAACCTAGACCCGTGAGGGCCAACACGTTGGCCCTTCCGTGACCTCTTCAGACGCGCCGCTGGCAGGCGATTGGCCGAAGTTCCGTCCCGGTTCAAAAGAGGGTTTCTCCCGGCGATCGTGTTGACGACTGACAGGCCGAAATCGCCGTCACGGCTGACACCGTGTGCTAGCATCTCGGAATTCCCGCCGCAATCGCCACGGTCGCAGCAGTCTGCTGTCAGAAGGAGAAATGATGGCCCTTACATGCCGCACACTGATCGGTGTTGCATTACCTGCGCTCATCGGCTGTTCGATGATGCTGTTTTCCGCCGAGGCCCAGGAACTCGAGATTGCGACCGCGGTTTCCGCGCTTGAAGGCCCCACGGTCGATCGAGACGGGAATGTCTACTTCTCCGAGATGGTGTCGCAGCGGATCATGAAACTCAGCAAAGAGGGGGTTCTCTCGACGTATCGCGAACACAGCAATGCGTCCAATGGTCTGCTGATCGATCCTGAAGGACGGCTCATTGCGTGTGAAGGCGCGGAGTCCCGCCGTACCGGCGTGATCGAAAAGGGCCAGCCGCGGGTAACCCGGACGAATCTCCGCAGCGGCCAGATTGAGATCCTGGCCGACGGCTATCAGGGTCAGCCACTGGTCGGCCCCAACGACGTCACCATCGACGGGAAGGGGAGGCTCTACTTCACCGACGCGCCCGGTGTCGCGGTCTACCGCATCGATGCTCCCGGCAAGGTGACGCGCATCCTGGCCGCGCCTGACATCCAGCGACCCAACGGCATTCAGATCTCACCTGATGACAGGAAGTTGTATCTTGTCGAAGCCAATCAGACGCAGGGCGGCGCGCGGCTGATCCGCTCCTATGACCTGCAGCCGGACGGCACGGTGGGCAACATGCGCGTCCTTTACGACTTCCACGCCGGCCGCAGCGCGGACAGCATGAGCATCGACAGTCAGGGGAATCTGTACGCGTCCGCCGGACTGCACGCCAGGCGCGGGACTGCTGAAACGCTCGACACGAAGACCGGCGTCTACGTGATCTCGCCCGAGGGCAAACTGCTCAAGTTCATTCCGATTCCGGAAGACTTCATCACCAACAACGCCTTCGGGGGGCCGGACATGAAAACGCTCTACGTGACCGCCGGCAAGACGTTGTACAAGGTGCGGACGGACATCGCCGGCCTGCCGCGATAGCGATGGTCGCTCGGTTCAGAACGACGCGAGGGCTGTTTCATCTTGTCATCCTGAGCAACCCGCGGCGGTGATTCGTGCCTTGCACAACGCCGAAGAATCGCTGGATTGGAGGGGATCCTTTCCTTGAGCACCGCCAGGCATTCAGGTCGTTGGCGCGTCCGGGTTGGCTCCACGGCTGTCGGCGGGCGCTTGAGTGCGGTCGAACATCCCGTAGTCACGGATGACGCCTGCGATTCGCAATCGGTAGTCGTCGAAAAGGACCTTTCGGCCGCGCGCCTGTGCAGCCCGATGTTCCCCAATGCGCCTCCAGGCGTCCACAGCCTCCTCGTCTCGCCAGAAGGACAGGGAGAGAATCTTCCCAGGCTGCACCAAACTCTCGAACCGCTCGATTGAGATGAAGCCGTCCATGTCGTCGAGCAGCGGACGCAAATGTGCGGCGATGTCCAGATACTCTTGCCGATGATCCTCTTTTGGCCAGACCTCGAAAATGACAGCAATCATCGGTTATCGATCCTGGCGACCGCTCAGTCGGTATGTGATCCAAGCTTCCACGAGTCTCACATACCGCTAGTCTTCAGCGTGTGGGGCTTCCATCTCTGCATCAATCTCAGTTTCGGCGTTGAGCCAATCCTCGAGAGCTTTTCCGTGCTGTCCTCCTCGAGCCACGTAGATCTCGTGGGCGCGCCGGGCGATTCTGTCCATTCTGGATTCGTGCGGTGGTCGACCAGGGGAGGGTCCCGATCCCGAGGATCGCGATCATCCTTTGGCCCGGTCGCGTTCCGCTCGGAGGTCGCATCCTTGGCAATTGTCACCGCGCTGTCGCTCCTGCAACGAGGGGCCCCAACATGACTTCTCCTCCGCGCTTGGATACCGGCGCTCGCACGCGCGCGCTACGTGCCGGGTTATAGAAGTGCCACGCACAAAGTTACTACCCGGGCGCTTTGACTTCAATCTGCCCGTCGCGTTCGCGCACCATGAGGCACGGCTGGTGGTGGGTAGCCGGGCCATTCAACACCCGCCCGTCGTCGAGTGCGAACTCGGATGCGTGCCACGGACAGACGACCGAGCCTTCTTTGAGCGTGCCCTCGGACAAAGGACCGCCGAGATGGGCACAGGCATGGGCGAGCGCACGAACCCGCCCGTGCTGCCGCACCAGCAGCACGTCTGCGTTGCCGGCGCGTGCGCGGACCATGCTGTTGTCCGCCAGCGCGGCGGTGGCGAGAATCGGCGTAAACTGCCTGGGGAGTTCCGTGTCCGCGTGGGTGACGCCGATGCGCCGGCGATACACGAGATCGCCCCCGAGATACGCCGCGCCAACGGCGATCGCGTACCCCGCCCACGCACATTTCCTGCCGCCGCTATCAGAGGCGTTCCGGCGTAGAGCGAATGCGGTCGCAAACAGGGTCGTCGCCGTGAGATTCAGCAGGCCGTGGATCAGGCCCTCCCGACGGGATTTGCCGTCCGTCTCGCTCCAGTCCGTGAGTCCGGTGACCGCCGCACCCAGCGCGCCCGTTAGCCCTACCCCCATGGCGAAGGTGGCAGCGCGCCGCATCGCCGGGTCGCCGTTTGAGGCCGCGTCGAGTGCCAGCGCCGTCGTCCACGCGCCGATCGGCACGTCGGTGAAGACCGGGTGAAGCGGGTGGCCGAGCCAAACCCCGTGAAGGGCATTCTTGGCCTGTTGGCCGACCGGGCCCGCTGCTTCGTACGCCCCGCGTACGGCGTTGCTGAACGGCTCGGCGACCCGATCAATCGCAGGGTTCTCTGTAACCCGCATCAACGCGTTACTGCTCTCCATCGTCCCTCCTCTCGGGTCCGGAAACCTAGCAAGACCCGAGCCCGACCGCCAGACTTGGCGAGAACGTGCATGGCCAAATTGTCGAGTCGCTTTCGGAGGTGCCGTGCCGCGCCCACCGCGTCAATTTCTGGACATCTGGCGGAGCAATCGCAGACATCTGCCCGCACCGAGGCTCGTCAGTTGATTACGGGGTGACGACTTCCCACAGTTTGCGCGGCCGCGGCGTCACACGGCTTGTGCGCTGTGCGCGTGCGGCATCCGGGACGTGTTGACATGCGGTTGTGAAACGCAGAACATCTTCGCAAGACGAACCAGAAACACCAGTGGGAATCTTCGCGTTCGTCGATAGCACGAGAACAAGCCGGCGCGCCACCACGACTCCTTCCGAGCGGAACGGTCGCCGCGTGGTCCTTGGCCGTCCGTTCCTTGAAGATGGCGCGGCACAAAGGCAGTCTGACACCAGGAGGCATCATGAGGGCGGCAATTCGCAGGGCAGTCTCGATCCTCGTTTGTACCATCGGCATCGCTGCGGCGCTTTCCGGGGACGGGGTCTCCCAGGAATCGTCGCTCCGTCCTCTCGTCACCGAGGCACAGTTCGAAACCTGGCAATCATCGCTGTCCAATTGGGGCCGGTGGGGCAAGGATGATGAGCTGGGAACGCTCAACCTGATTACGCCGGCCAAGCGCCGGGCGGCGCTGGCGCTCGTGAAGGAGGGAGTGCCGGTATCACTGTCGACGAATGGCTTCACCGAAAAAGCCGTCGACGTCCCGTGCCCGGCCGAATGGGCCATGACCTCCACGTCGGATTCAGGCGCCACCGATCGGGTGGCGTTTCCTTGCATCCACGGCGCGGCCTCAACTCACATTGATTCTCTCGCTCACACGTTCTTCCGCGGAAGGATGTGGAATGGCTACGACTCATCGGTGCTGGTCACGAAGGAAAGGGGCGCCCAAAAGAACTCCGTTCTGCCCATGAAGAACGGGATCGTCACACGCGGGGTGTTGTACGACATCGCGAGGCTCAAGGGTGTACCGTATCTCGCGCCGGGCGATCGCATCTTCCCCGAGGACCTGGAGGCTTGGGAAAAGAAGTCGGGTGTCAAGGTGGGGCCAGGGGACGCGCTGGTGCTTCGCTGGGGCCGCTACGGGCGGCGAGCCAAGCTCGGTCCGGACGACGGCGCGGCCGGGCTCGATAATTCGGTCCTTCCGTGGCTGAAACAGCGCGACATCGCGCTGCTCATCTGGGAAACGGCCGGGTATACGCCGCAACCCGCTGGCGACCTGCCCAGAAACGCAGTCCATAATTTCGTCCAGGCGATCCTGGGTATCCACGTCCTCGACCGCGCCGATCTGGAGGCGTTGAGCGAAGCGACCGCATCCCGCAATCGCTGGGAGTTCATGTTGACGGTCAACCCGTTGGCGCTCCCGAATGCAACGGGTTCACCGGCCAATCCGATTGCGATGTTCTGAACGGGGCGATGGGTGGTGCGGCACGTCGACGCCGTTGAAACCAACGAGGTGGAGAGTTTCGTCCCGAAGCAGCCATCGACGACGTAGGCGCGCCGAGCCCGGTTCAGGGGATCGGCAGCAGCGACTTGTCTCTCGGACGCACGTGCTGGTCGGAAACATTCAACAAGATCGTCGTCGCCGCGTAGTCACCGATCAACGACACAATATTGACGACGCCCTGATTTCCAAACAGTTTCACGGCGCGGGCGAACGTATCCGAGCTCACTTTGTGTTTCGAGATCGAATCACGGCCCAGCTGGACAACCACCGCTTCTTTTTCTCCCAGCGCCGTCAGCGGCCTGCGGTACTTGACGGTGTCGATGATCTCCTGCGCCAGGCCCGCCTTCTGAGCGGCCGGCTCGTGCGCGGTCCACACGTATTCAGAGTCCATCTCTCGCGCCGTGACCAGGATCGCCAGCTCCACCAAGCGGGGGTCGAGACCGGACTTGCGCCGCAGGTAGACATTCAGGCCGGTCATGGCATCGGCCACTGGTGGGCTATAGAGCCGTATTGATCCCGGTCCGAAGCCATCCGCCACCGCTCTCGTGTCGTAGAGCTTCTTCCCGACTTCGTTCAGTTCTTCCCGCTTGATCGCCGGAAAGCGGTTGCCTGTCTCGGGGTGGATATCCTTTGGAAGAGCTTTCCCGGCTTGTGGCGACGCTCCGCCAACTCCAGGAGCCGACTGTTCGGAAATGCGGCCCGGCGGGTGTCCGGCGGCCAGGGTGGTTCCAATCACCAACAGCAGACCGATCAGCGTTCGAATTGATTTCATTTCCGCCTCCTGACGAGAGATCCGGAACACCTCCGTTGCCCGGGATCAAAGCCCGGGACGGCCGGCAATACTATCGCCGCGGCAAGGCCGAAGATCGAGCGAATTCGGCCTCCCAACCATATACTTGTCGGACTTCACAGGAGCCTTCGAGATGAACCAACAGAGATCGAGATGGGCGCTTGTCGTTCCAGGGCTGTGGGTCGTAGCCATGTCCGCCACTCAGCCTCTCCACGCGGAACTGGTCGAGAAGACGACGCGGGTGGGCGGCACGACCGTACATTACAAGGCCGTACTCCCGGACGGATATGAGCCGGCAAAGGCCTATCCGGGCATCCTGGTGTTCGGTGGCGGCCCGCAGACCATGAACGTGGTGGACAACGTCCTGAATCGCAACTTCCGGGCTGAGGCTGAGAAGCGCGGCTATATCGTCATCGCTCCCGCGGCGCCGGACGATCAGCTGTTCTTCGAAGCCGGCGCACGCATCTTCCCTGACTTTCTGAAGGCGATGCTGGCGGACTACAAGATCCAGGGAAACAAGTTTCACGTCGCCGGACCGTCGAACGGGGGCATCGCCGCATTTCACGTCGCGGCAGCCAATCCGCAGTACTTTCTCTCCGTTACCGCCTTCCCTGGATACATGTGGCAGCCCAGCGCCACCAAGCTCCAGGCGATTTCGAAGATGTGCGTGTTCATGTACGTCGGCGAATCCGATCACGTACATGTGGCACGGCGAGATGAAGAGGGAAGCGGAGTTCCTCCGCTCCTAAGGCGCCGTCGCACGCTACACCGTCGAGAAGGGGCAGCCGCACCGCCTGGAAACACTCGCGGGAGCCAACGCCGGGCGCCTGTTCGACGGGTTTGAAGAAACCCAGAAGGGCTGCGGTCCGTAAGAGCCGCTCATCCTCCACGCTGCCCGTTCCGCGGTCAAGAACCGTCGTCGGGCGTAACCTTCCGGCGCTACCTCGCCTCCGGCAGCAGCGTGACCTGTACATAGCGGTTCGTGTCGAGGTACGCCCGCGCCGCGTCGCGCAGGATCGGCACGGTGAGCTGGTCGTAGAACGGCCGCATGTTGAAGACCTCCTTGACGTCCTCGCCGTACTCGTACTTGAAGACGAGCCGATTCAGAAGGTAGTCGTTCCGCCCGCTGTTCGTTTCAAAATCGCGCATCAACGCCGAGCGCGCGTCGGCGACCTGCCGCTCGTCCGGGCCGATCCTCTTGAACTCGTCAATCACCTGGAACGCGCTCCTGACGAGGCTCTCCGTGCGAGCCGGGTCGCAGGCGAAATTGATCGTCAGGCGATACTCCGCCGTCGGGCGCTTCGTGAAGCTCGTCACGACGCTGACGCCGTAGGTGCCGCCCAGGTCCTCCCGCAGCGTTCGTTGCAGGTTTCCCGCGAGCGTATCGCCCATCGTCCTGGCGACCACCCGATGCATCTCGTCGTTTTCGAACGCCCCGCTGAACACGATGCTGACCTGGCTCCGGGGCGCGATGCCGCTCTTCACCTGCTTCTGGACGACGCCCGCAGGAGGACGCATACCGACGTCCTTCGCGGCCTCGTTCCGGTGGAGGGCCGGAAGGCTCCCCAGGTAGCGCTCCACGAGCGGCTTCATGGTGGCGAGATCGAAGCTCCCGACGAAGACGAAGGTGAAGTCGCTCGCATCGGCGAACCGGTCCTTGTAGAAGGCGAGCGACTTGTCGAGGTTCATCTGCCCGAGGCGCGCCGGCGTGAGCGGCTGCGCCCGCAGGTGGTTCTGGCTCAATGCGGCGTCGAGCGCCTCGTCGAACACCGTCTCCGGCATCGCCGACTGGTTGGCCAGCGTCACCTTCAACTGATCGAGTCAGGACACCGAACGCGACCGGATCGGCCCGCGGCGCGGTAAACGTGAGATACACGAGCTGGAACATCGCCTCGAGATCCTTGCTGGAGGCGCCGCCGGCAAGCCCTTCCTCCGTCTCGCCGATGTCGGCCCTGACAAACGCGGTCGTGCCGGCGAGAACCTTCTCCAGATCGATGCGGCTGAGGCCGCCGAGGCCGCCTTGCGCGATCACCATGGACGGCGGTTTCAGCCGGGATGAAGTCCGGGTCGCTCGCGAGCGAGGTGCCGCCCGGGCTCACAGCCCGAAACAGGATCTCGTCCTGCTTGAACGTGGTCGGCTTGAGCACGACGCGGACGCCGTTGGACAAGCGCCACTCGGTGATGCCCAGCGCTTCGTTCGTCGAGGTGGTGGCGATGGCTCCCGGCGACGGGAGGCGCGAGAGCAGCGGCTGCGTGCTGGTCGTATCGACGTAGGCCGTCAGCGGTGCGCCGCTGGCCGCGTTGATCACCGCGGCCAGCTTCGCTTCGGTGGGCAGCGACGGCCGGTCCTTCTCGGGCGCGGTGATCGCGACCAGCCGGTTGCGATTGGGCATCCAATCCTTGGCCACGACTGTTGACTTCGGCCAGCGTGATCTCCGGCAGGAAGCGCTGATTCAAGCCGTACTCGTAGACGATGCCCGGGATTGGTTCCGCCTGGATGAAATTGCGCACGAATTCGTCGGCCAGCGGGCCCGAGGGGCTCTTGTCCTTCTCGATGACCGACCGCTGGAGCCCTCGCTGAAGGTTCAGCTTCTCCCGATTCAGCTCCGTCGCGGTGAAGCCGAACCGGGCGACGCGGTCGACCTCGGTGAGGAGCGCCGCCAGGCCCCGTTCGACGCCGCCCGTCGCGACAAGGGCATCCAGCGTTGTCGCTTCTTCGGTGCGCACAAAGAGCCCACGGTCGGTCTGGGCCTTGAGAAATGGCGCGTTCGGCGCCTGCGCGATCTCGTCGAGCCGCCCAGACAGCATGATGCTGAACAGCTGCTCGACCATGTGCTGCCGGTAGGCGCCAATCGACGCCTGAGGGCGCGCGGCCATCTTGCTGGACACACTGATGTGCGTATAGGTGGCTTCGGGATCGGTGATCACCGAATAGACCGTCCCCGGTTGATCCGGCACGGTGTACGCCGAGCCTCGGCTTTGGCGACGCGGCCGCCGGGATCGAGCCGAAGCTGAGATTTGATCTGGGCCTCGATCGTGGACTTGTCGAAATCGCCGACGGCGACGACTGCCATCAGGTCGGGCCGGTACCAATCTGTGTAGAACTGCTTCAGCCGGGCGTGATTGACGTTCTGGATGATCTCCGGCTTGCCGATCGGCAGCCGTTCCGCGTAGCGCGAGCCTTTCAGCAGGATGGGAAACTGCGCATCCTGAATCCGCTCGTCAGCTCCCAGCCCGAGCCGCCACTCCTCGAGGATGACGCCCCGCTCCTTGTCGATCTCGACCGGATCGAACGACACGTTGCGCGCCCAGTCTTCGAGGATGAGCAGCGACCTGTCGATCACCGCGGGATTGGCGGTAGGAATCTGCAGCTTGTACACGGTCTCGTCGAAGCTCGTGTTCGCGTTGACGTGCGCACCGAAACGCATGCCGAGCGACTGCATGAAGCTGCCGACGTCCTGCCTGGGAAAGTGCAGCGTGCCGTTGAAGCTCATATGCTCGACAAAGTGCGCGAGCCCGCGCTGGTCTTCGTCTTCGAGCACCGAGCCCGCATTGACGACGAGCCGAAGCTCGGCGCGGGCCTGGGGCTGTCGGTTCTCCCGGATGTAATAGCGGAGCCCGTTCGGCAGCGTGCCCACGGTAATCAGCGGATCGACCGGAACGGTCTGATCGAGTGTGGCGTCCCGAACGTTGGCGGGGATCGCCGACTGCTGCGCGCCGGCGAAGCCGACGGCCGTCACGATCGCCGACACCAGGACCATCAACCGGACGCGAGTGGAAAAAGTCATGGAGCTCATCTGCGGATAAACAGCCAGAAGCGGCTTACCGTAGTGTCCCATAACTCAGCGCACCGGCTAACAGGAGACTGAAAATGCAGGCGGCCGGCCACTGGCGCGGGCCGCCTCCTTCGGCACCCCTTTTGCCCGCGCTGCGCACTACCGCTCGCAAGCGGCTCGCACGCGGGCGAGGTGGTGGTAGCTATGCCGGACGGCGTGGTCCTCGAGCATGAACTGGCACGTGAGCGGGGCATCGGAGTTGAGCGACACCGGAGCGGCCCGATCGAGCTCCTCGTCGCTTAGGGCCCGAATCGCAGCCGCGGCGGCGGTGCTGTTGCGTCTCAGCAGGTCAAGCGCCGCCTGTTTCGTGACGGTGTCGTACTGCTTGGCGTGCCCGGCGTTCAGCTCGTGGACCGCATCCCACGTTACGCCTGCGACCGCCCGGCCTGCCGCAAGCGTCTGTGCCAGCTGGATTTCCAGCGGGTACATGCTTGCGACGTGATGCACGACGACCCCGACCTTGCGCCCGTCCTTCGGGACCCGGGTTTGCCACTCCGCGTCCGTGAGAGCGGCCGCGAAGGTGGCCAGGGCGCGAGCGCCCTGTTCGAGGCGATCGGCAAGGGCCTCCGCACGATGACTGGCCGTGACCGGCGGGGAGGACTCTTGGGTGACTGCAGGATCATGCGCCACAATGCTTGTCATAGACGTATCCTTTCGATGTCCGCCGGCGCCTCATCGCGCCCGGATGTTCCTACCCTACGGTGAGGCCTTCGGTGGCGCCATGCGCGAGCGTCCGATTTGTCTAGCCGCCCGTCCGTCATTGACGGGGCCCTGCCTGCGCGTCCGAGCTGGATGCTCGCGCGTCCGGCGCGCAAACGGTTGCCGTGACCGCTGACGTCCTTTCGGACGTGCTTCGCGCGGTCCGCCTGACTGGTGCGGTGTACTTCGACTTCGAATTGAGCTCGCCGTGGGTTGCGGAAGCGCCGCCCTCACGCGAGATTGCCGGGAGGGTGATGCCGGGCGCCCAGCGCGTCATCGAATATCACCTGATCGCGCGCGGCATGTGCTGGGGACACGCGATCGGCCAGGCGCCGATCCGCCTGCGCGAGGGAGACCTCATCGTGTTCCCACAGGGCGACGCACACGTCCTGTCGAGCGCGCCCGGCATGCGGGCGGCACCCGACATGTCGGCGTTCGCGCGGCCGTCGGCGCGATTGCCGATCGTCTACGAGCTCGGGGGCGGCGGCCCCGAGCGCGCGCGGGTGGTCTGCGGGTTCCTCGGCTGCGACGAACGTCCCTACAATCCGCTGCTGACTGCGCTGCCGGCCACGATTCACCTCTCGGCCTCAGGTCCGGAGGCCCACGTGGCTCTTCAGAGGCGACCGGATGGCTCAGCACACTGCTGAACATCGCCGTGAAGGAGTCGGGTAGCGCGCGTGCGGGCGGCGAGAATGTCCTGGCGCGTCTCTCGGAGCTGATGTTTGTCGAGGCGATCCGCCGGTACCTCGAGAGCCTCCCGCCGGCTCAGACGGGCTGGCTTGCCGGGTTACGGGACCCGGTTATCGGGCAGGCATTGGCCGCGCTGCATGGCCAGCCGACCGAGCAGTGGACGGTCGAAGGGCTGGGGCGACTCGTGGGCCTCTCGCGTTCGGTCTTCGCAGAGCGATTCACGGAGATGGTCGGCCACCCGCCGATGCAGTACCTCGCGCTGTGGCGCATGCAGCTCGCCTCGCGCCTGCTGATCGAAGGCGGTCAGGTGGCGGAGGTCGCCGGTGCTGTCGGCTACGAATCGGAGGCGGCGTTCAGCCGCGCGTTCAAGAAGCTGGTGGGCCAAGCCCCCGCCACGTGGCGCAGGGGGACAGGGCCCACCGGTATCAGCAGTCCGTGATGACCCGCTCGCGCGGGTGCTGACAGGGGCGCGGAGCGCCCACTCTAGGGCTTTTGAGCCTTCTGGGTAGGCTCCGGCACCTTCTCGTAGATATCTCGTATCACGCGGCCTGGTCCCCTCCGTCGAAAGGCCCTTGGCCACCATGAGGCGAGTAATCGCGTCGATGGTGGGGCGGGAAAGCTGGGGTCGTCCCCGCCGGAAGCCCTCGGCAATGAACAGCGGCGTGCTTCCTTCTACATCGGGCCGTTTCCAGACGTTGGCATCGGCGCCGCGGTCGGCGAGCAACTGCACAATCGCCGGAAAATTGCCTTCCGCCGCGCCGTGCATCGCGGTGTGGCCGTTGTTGTCCACCTCGTTGAGTCCCGCGCCACGATCAAGGAGTAGCTGCACGGCTTCCAGCGCTTCGGCCTCCGTGCCGGCCTCTTCGAGGGGGTTCGCCGTGCCGAGGCCGGCCGCGGCCATCAGCGGGCGTGCTGTTCTCGGCATTCGGCAGGAAGGGGTCCGCGCCCAGCTCGAGCAGGACACGCATGAACGGAGCGTCCGCCCGGTCGGCAGCCATCAGGAGCGGCGTCGCCTCCTCCGACGAAAGTCGCGTCGCCGCGTTCGGCGGGCGCGCCGCGCCCTCCAGCTGCTTGTTCACGTTCGCCCCCCGCTTCACGAGCTCGCGAACGAATTGAAGGCTCGTCAGGCGTCCCGATCCGATCGGGGGCGGATCGCCCTGGTCACTGGCATCCGGCTTCCGCACCCAGCTCATCGCATGCAGCGGAGTGAATCCTGACCGCTCGTCGTTCGGATCGGCTCCAGCATCGACCAGAGCGATCGCCAGCTCGAAGTGGCCGTTCTCCACGGCCATCATCAACGGACTGGTGCCCTTCCGGACCGGCTTGAAAGACGCGCTGTTGAGTGTCACCCCGAGTCGTCGATCCTGCTGTGCCTCGAACGCTGGCAGGCTCCAACGCCTCGTTCACATCGACGCCGGCCGCGAGGAGCGTACGCGCCACCTCGATGTGGCCCTCGCGCGCGGCGAAGAACAACGGCGTGAACCCGGACTTGACCTTGGCGCGGATGTCGGCTCCGCCATCGATGAGGGCTCGCACGACCGCCGCGTGTCCCTCGGCCGCGGCCCACATGATGGCCGTCTGGTCGCTCCGCTCACGCGCGTTGGGGTCGGCACCCCGCCCAAGCAGCGCTTTCACGGCTTTCGAGATTTCCCGCGCGCGCCGCCGTCATGAGGATCGTCTCGCTGCCCGGAAGCGACGCGTTCGCGTCGGCGCCAGCCTCGAGCAGAAGCTTCACGATGTCCGCGTTTCCGTTCGTGCCGGCCAGGGAAAGTGGAGGCACGCCGTAGCATTCGCGGCATTGACCTTGGCGCCCGCCCGCACCAGCATGTCGTGCCGTCAGCCGCGTCGTCGTGGTAGACCGCCCAATGCAGGGCGGTCATCCCATCGACCTGTGCGGCGTTGACGTCCGCGCCTGCATCGAGGAGCTTGCGGAAGAGCGCCGCGTTGCGCTGCTCGGCTGCGTCGGCGAGCGCCGCTTTCTCGGCCGCGACCGACGCGCCGGCCAAGCCGACCATCAGGAGAAAGAGTCCCGCGATTCGTGCCCGATTCATATGCCGTCTCCCGCAGCTTTCAGAGCTGCTTCGGAAAACTATCGACCTATAGGGCCACCGGCTCGAAGAGGTCTTCGATCTTGCCGTTGCTGTCGCCGAATGAATCCAGCTGGACCCCCACCCGGTCGAGCAGCGTGAGGTGAAGATTCGCCAGCGGCTCGGGATCCTTGTACCGGATGTGCTGGCCGCCCTTCATGCCGGCCGCTGCGCCACCCGCGACCAGAATCGGGAGGTTGTCGTGGTCGTGAATACTGGAGTTGCCCATCCCGCTGCCGTACAGGTAGACCGTGTTGTCGAGCAGCGAGCCGTCGCCGTCCGGCGTGGCTTTGAGTTTCTCGAGAAACTGCGCGAACAGCGACACGTGGAACGTGTTGATCTTGGCAATCTTCGCGAGCTTTTCCGGATCGTTCCCGTGATGACTGGTGGGATGGTGCGGGTCCGGGACGCCGATTTCCGGATACGTCCGGTTACTGAGCTCGCGCGCCAGCTGGAAGCTGATCACCCGTGTGATGTCCGCCTGAAACGCGAGGACCTGCAGGTCGAACATGAGCTTGGCGTGGTCGGCGTACGCCGCCGGGACACCCACGGGCCGGTCCAGATCGAGCACCAGACTGTCCGCCGCTCCTGCTTCGGCTCGCTGGATCTGGCGCTCGACCTCGCGCACGCTGTCCAGGTATTGATCGACGCGAACGCGGTCGGAGATCCCCACTCGCCGCTTGAGGCGCGCGATATCCTCGCTGAACGAATCGAGCAGGCTGCCCCGCGCCTGCAGCGCCGCGCGCCGGGCGGAGGCGGGTCCGCCTTCGCCGAAGAGGCGCTCGAACACCAGGCGCGGATGCGCCTCGGAGGGGAGCGGCGTCGTCGGTGACGACCAGGAGAGACAGTTCTGATAGACGCAGGCGTAGCCGTTGTTGCACACGCCCGCGAGCGAGTTCAGGTCCATCGACAGCTCGAGCGACGGCAGCTGCGTGTCCTTGCCGATCTGCTTCGCCGCCACCTGGTCGACGGTGGTGCCGAGAAAATAGTCCGAGCTCTCGGTGTGTTTGGCGAACGCCGCGCTCAGGAACCCCGCGTTCGACGTGTCGTGCGTGCCCGGGTAGGATTTCTCGAGCCTGAGGTTGGTGACGACCGTCAGCTGGTCCTTGACCGCCCCCAGCGGCTCGAGGATGGGCGACAGCTCGCCGAGCGTGTCCTTGCCCGGCGGCAGTCCAGCGAGCATGGTCGCACCCCATCGGCACGAACACGAAGCCGAGCCGGCGCACCGGTTTGGCCGGGCGTCTGGGCCCACGCGGTCGCCGCGGGAATCATCGCATCGAGCAGGGGGAGCGCCAGCGCGGCCTGCATGCCCTTCAGGAACGTCCGCCTCGGTAGCGCTTTCTTCATAATGATCATGACGATCTCCTCATCTGAAACGGTACGCTCTTGACGATTCCCAAAATGAGCGACGAAAAGCGGTAGCCCCCGGGCTGGGCCTCACGAAGAATCTGCCGGACGGCGGGCGCGTCGTAGTACTCCACGCCGCGGCCCAGAGCGAACGTCAGCAGCTTTTCCGTGAGCGTTCCAGCGAACAGCTCCGGACGGCGGAGCAGCCCTTCTTCGAGACCAGCCACCCCTTTGAGCTCGCCGACGCCAGGCAGGCCCCCCGACATGTCGACGGGTCCAATGTCCCCATCCTGATCCCGCCAGCGGCCCACGGCGTCGAAGTTCTCCAGCGCGAACCCTGCGGGGTCGATCGTCTGGTGACAGGTCGCGCAGACCGGGTTGCTTGCGATGGGCGGCCAGCCTCTGTCGCATCGGGAGGTTGGCGGCCACCGCGCTTTCTTCAAGCGCCGGCACATTCGGGGGCGGCGGCGGCGGCGGAGCCCCGAGGATGTTGTTCAGGACATACACGCCACGAAGCACCGGCGAGGTCCGCGTCGCGTAGGACGTGACGGCCAGGATGCTGCCTTGCCGCAGCAATCCGCCACGGTTGCTGTCGGGATCCGAGCGTCGACGCGCCGGAAGCGGGTGCCATAGATGTTTGGAATCCCGTAATGCTTGGCCAGGCGCTCGTTGAGAAAGGTGTAGTCCGCCTTGATCAGGTCGAGCACGCTGCGATCTTCGCGCACGATGCTGTCCACGAAGAGCTCGGTCTCCAGGCGAAACGCCTGACGGAGGTTGTCGTCGAAGTCCGGGTACAGACGCACGTTCGGGTCGACGGACACCAGGTTGCGCACCGTGAGCCATTGCCCGGCGAAGTTGCTCGCGAGATTGTACGAGCGAGGATCGGCGAGCATTCTCCGGACCTGTTTCTCGAGCGCGTCCGGCCGGCGGAGGTCGCCGCGAACGGCCGCATCGAGCAGCTCGTCGTCGGGGATACTGCTCCACAGGAAAAACGACAGCCGGGATGCCAGCTCGAGATCGCTGATGCGGTAGGCGCCGCCGGCCGACGCCTTCTCCGGTTCCAGTTCCACGCGGAACAGGTATTCGGGGTTGATGAGCACGGCGCTCAACGCCTGTCCTATTCCCGCGTCGAAGTCTGCGCCGGACCTTCCTTCCCGATAGAAGGTCATCGGCCCCTTCAGATCCGCCTCGGAGACCGGACGCCGGTACGCACGCCGCATAAGGGTCGAGAGAATCTTCTTCGCGCACGCCTCTTCCTCGCGGGGCGCCGTTGGCCGGCAGACGAATATCCGGCGCCGGCTCGGCGTGTCGTCGGCACCCTTCGGCCGCGTATGGTCCGGTGATGGACACCTGGGAAATCGCCGGATTGATGCGGGGATGACGCCTCTCGTTGAAGTGCGACTGCAGGGGCTGGCGCTGCCGTCTCGAGAAGCGATGAGGAATTCTTGACGAACGTGACGCCCAGGTCATGCGGTCCAGCCGTCACGCGGACACGAATCTTCAGGTCCTTGTCGAGAAGCGAATCGTCGCCATCCTCGGGCCGCTGGACCGTCAGCGCCCCGATCGGCATCCGGTCGAGCAGAAACTTGATCTCGTGCGGTTGCGGGTCCCTCAAGCCCTCGACGTTCCCGGAATAGCTGCGCGCGAGCAAGATCTGGATGTCGTACTCGCCGTCCTGCACGAACGTGTAACGAGACGAAACCCCGCCACGCGTGCCGATCGGGAGGCCGGGTACATGGTCTTCCTGCGTGACGTCAGGCGGGACGCGAATGATGTCGCTCTGCAGGGACGTCTGGGTGGTGCCAATCGCCAGCCGGCTGATCTTCTGCGCAGCGGAGATGTATCGGTCCAGCAGAGACGGGGACAGGTCGCCGACCGTGACGTTGTCGAAGCCGTGACCGCTTTCATCGGCGGGCAGGAGCGCAGGTGGCGTCGATGTCGAGGGCGAGCAGGTCCCTGATGGCGTTCTGATACTCGGTGCGATTGAGACGCCGCAACGTCTCCGTGCGGCCCGGATTCGGCCTCGCGGCGGCGGTCTGGTCGAGCGACGTTTCCAGCCACGAAAGCAGAGCTCTGCGATCTTCCATCGGAGGCTGCGGCATGCTGGGAGGCGGCATCGTGCCCGTACGAAGCTTACGCACGACCTTCTCCCAGACCTCGGCGCCGGCACCAGGGTTGGAGACGTCGGCTTCGTCCAACATCAAGCCGGCGGTCTTGAGCTTCTGGTTGTGGCAGGTGACGCAGTAGCGATCGAGCACCCGGCGCTGGCTCGACCCGGGGGGCGCCGCGCCGGGAGAGGGCGACGATTGGGCGACAGCAACCGGCGGGGCAGCTTGCGGTGGTGTGGACTGTTGCGATGATGCCCCTGCATGCAAGCAAAGGGCGATCGTCACCGCCAAACCGGTCAGCCCTATCGTGACGGCTGTCTTATCCGGTGTCCTGTTCGGTGTCTTATTTGGGAAGGCCATAGGCGTTCTGTTTTTCATCCTAGGCATCGTCCTGTTAACCGGGTGTTAAAGCAGACCACAACTGGGGCTAGCACGCCCAGGGCACACAGCTCCCCAAGGAAGCTTAGGGCTGACTGGCGAAGCTGTCAAGGCCAGAGGCAGGCCGGGAGGAAAACCCAACAAAGTAGCCAGGCCGAGGCGGTCAGAGTGGACCGCAGGGCTCCGGAAAGCCCGAGGCTAGGGCCCAGAGTTTTCGGCTCGAAATGTGATGTTCCCGCCGTTGTCAACGGAATCTGGCCCGGCCTGCATCGACTGAGTTGTTGGCCAGATAGCAGGCGAGGTGATCGATCAGATCGCGTGCATCATCCTCCGCGCCGTGGATGAAGGTCGACTTCCGTCGCCGCAGGACGGGTAAGCCGAGCGCATACAGCCCTGGCGCATCGACAACGCCACCATCGTGCCGCAGTTGACCCTTGCGATCCACCACGGGAACATCGAGCCAGCTGTAGTCCGGCCGAAACCCGCTCGCCCAGACAATGGAACGGATCTCGCCACTCCGGAGGTCGATGTCGAGTCGTGACGAGGCCGGCGCGCGTGTCGGCTCGAAGCGCTCACGAGGACCGACGTCGGGATCGCGCGTCTGGCGGCGCGCCCAGTCGTCGAATGTGTCCAGCAGGCGATCCATCTTCAGGTCAGCCAGCGCAAATTGGTTGCGAAGTCCGCCTGAGAAAAGCGCGCGGCCGTCGCGCACGGCGGCCAGCCGACCGACGATCTCAACGCCGGCCGCGCTGAGGGCGTTGATGTCCAGCGTCGTGCGCTCCGGCGTTCCGACCAGCTGCGGTGACGGCAGCCTCCGGGCACGGGTCAAGTCATCGATCTGGTCGTAGCGCTGGTTCCAGATCCCCGAGGCGTCCATCCACCACAGCACGTCGCGGTCCCGATAGGTTCTCGGCAGCCGCACGTGCTCGCCAACCGAAAGCGTCACATGGCGGCCGGAGCGGTGGATCTCATCGGCCAGCTGCACGCCAGTGGCGGACGCGCCGACGATGAGCACGCCGCCCTCGGGCAGCTGGTCTGGATTGCGGTAGCCGAGCGCCGTGCAACAGTTGATTGACGCCGGCACGGCTTCCTGAAGGGCGGGCACATTCGCGAGGTTGCAGGCCCCACTCGCCAACACGACGCTGCGGCACCGCACCTCACCACTGCCGGTGGTGAGGTGATAGCCGTCGCCCGTATGCCTGACCGACGTGACCGGCGTGTGCGTGCGCACCGGCGCCCCGGCCACTGCAGCAAAGCGCGAGACGAACTCGATGACGTCACTCACGGTCATGAAGCCGTCGGGATCGGCGCCTTCATAACGGTAACCGGGCAGCCGGCTCTGCCAGTTCGGCGTCAGCAGACGGAGCGAATCCCAGCGTTCGCGGCGCCAGGAGTTCGCAATCTCCCCACGCTCGAGCACCACGTGATCGATCGAACGCTCAGTGAGGCAACGGCTCGCCGCCAGTCCTGCGTGCCCGGCACCGATGACGACCGTCGTGACGTGTTCGATGGTGAGCTCCGCCGCGGCCGGTGCCGCTAGGCAACTTCGACGCGCACGTTGGTCGGGTTGGTGACGACGTCGAACACCGCCGAGCGCTTCTGCGACTGGGCGACGAGGGCTTCGATGTCCTTCTTGGACGCATCCGCATCGATGTGGAACGTGACCTTGATGTCGTCGTAGCCGTTGCGCACGTCGCTATCGATGCCGAGAATGCCCTGGATGTCCATGGAACCCTCGACCTTCGCTTCGACCGACCTCAGCTGGATGCCCCGATTCTGCGCGACCGCGGCGACCCCAGCTGTGAGGCAGCTCGCAAGGCCGACGAGTACCAATTCGACCGGCGTCGCTCCAAGATCCTCGGATGCGAAGATCTCCGGGTGATCGGCATCGAACGAGAACTCGGTCTTGTGCTTCTGTTCTCCCCCCAGCCCATGGAAGCCCTGTACCTTCGTGTGGCTGTAGGTGCCGTTCTGCCACTTGCAGGACGCCCGCCAGGTGAACTTTGCTGCTTCCGGCGCGCTCTTCAGTGCTTCTCGCGCAGCCAGCAATGCCGCTACGTTGACGCCGTTGTTGACGGTCGTTTCAGCCATGGTGAGTCCCCTCGATGACGGTTGTCCGTTTTCTACACCGCGTTGGAAGTCTCGTATCATACATCGCCGCGATCTCCGTTGGGGACGAGGGCCGCGGACGAGTGGCGCCCATACACTCCCACCTTCAGGAGTTATGATCGTCCGCATGAGGACGCCAGCGTCGACGACCGTCGTGGGTTCGGTCGGGCGGGTCGTCACGCAGTTCCTCGACCTTCCGCAGCCGGTTGCGCTCGACTGTGGACGTGACCTGCATCCGATCCGTGTCGCCTACGAGACCTACGGGAAACTGGCTCCGGAACGCGACAACGTCATTCTGGTCTGCCACGCCCTGAGCGGCGACGCCCACGCGGCCGGCTACAACCCGACGCCGGTTGACGAGAGCACCAGGGACGGCTTTCGCGCCGATGAGCGCGACGCCGGCAAGGGTCGCGGCCTGGGCTGGTGGGACGGCATGATCGGCCCTGGCAAGGCCTTTGACACGGGCCGTTTCTTCGTCGTCAGCTCGAATCTTCTCGGGGGCTGCCGCGGCACGACGGGTCCGTCGTCCACAAACCCGGCAACGGGCCGGCCGTACGGGTCGGACTTTCCGGTCATCACGGTCGCGGATATGGTGCGAGCCGAGCGGGCGCTTCTGGGTGAGCTCGGGATTACCCGCCTGGCCGCCGTCGCCGGCGGTTCGTTGGGCGGCATGCAGGCGCTCGAGTGGGCCGTCCAGTACGGCGATCAGGTCGACGCGATCATTCCTATCGCGAGCACGCACGCGCTCCATCCGCAGGGAGTTGCCTGGAACGCGATCGCGCGCAACGCCATCACCGCCGATCCGGACTGGCAGGGCGGCCACTATTACGGAACGGGTCGCGCACCCACGGCGGGTATGGGCGTCGCCCGCATGGTTGGGCACATCACGTATCTCTCAGCCTCGTCGCTCAACGACAAGTTCGGGAGGCGCCTCCAGTTCACGGACGACATTCGCTACCGGCTCACGGATCCCGAGTTCGAGGTCGAGAGTTACCTGCGTCATCAGGCGGACACCTTCGTCAAGCGCTTCGACGCGAATACCTATCTCTACACCTCGCGGGCTCTGAGCTACTTCGACCTCTCCCGGCAATACGGAGGCGGACAGCTGACGCGCGCGCTGCGCAACGTGTCGGCCAGAACACTGCTCATCGCGTTCAGTTCCGACTGGCTCTACCCGCCGGCGGGTTCCGAGGAATTGGCGGCCGCGCTCGGTGCTGCCGGCAAGGAGGTCGAGCTCCATGTGATCGATGCGCCGTACGGGCATGACTGTTTTCTGTTGGAGGAGGCGCGCCAGACTCCGATGATCCGGCAATTCCTCGCGCGCTAGGAGAGCGTCCATGGACGAGTTGCGTCGCTTTGGATTTGAAACCCGTCAGGTTCATGCCGGGCAGCGCCCGGATCCCAATACCGGCGCACGCGCGGTGCCGATCTATCAGACGACGAGCTACGTGTTCGAGGATCCTGAATCGGCGGCGGCATACTTCAACCTTCAGGAGTACGGGAACACCTACTCGCGCATCATGAACCCGACCGTGGCGGTGTTCGAGGAGCGCATGGCCAGCCTCGAGGGCGGATCCGGCGCCGTCGCGTTCGCCAGCGGGATCGCGGCGCAGGCGGCGGCCCTGTTCACCCTGTTGTCGCCCGGCGATCACGTCGTGTCTTCATCGGCCCTGTACGGTGGCACGGTCAATCAGCTCAAGCACATGCTCCGGAAGATGTCTGTGGAGTTGACGTGGGTCGATCCCGACGATCCCGACGCGTGGAAGGCCGCCGTCCGGGGCAATACCAAGGCCTTCTACGGCGAGACCATCGGAAACCCTGGCGGCAACGTGCTCGATATCGAGGCCGTGGCCGGCGTTGCGCACGACCACGGGGTCCCGTTGATCGTGGACAACACCTTCGCGACTCCGTTTCTCTGCCGACCGATCGAGTGGGGCGCGGACATCGTGGTGCATTCGGCCACCAAGTTCATCGGCGGGCACGGCACCAGTATCGGCGGCGTGGTCGTCGACTCGGGGGAGTTCAACTGGTCGAACGGCCGATTTCCGGTCATCGCCGAACCGTCGCCGGCCTATCACGGGCTCCAGTTCCACGAAACATTCGGCACCTACGGGTATCTGATGAAGCTGCGGGCCGAGACGCTGCGCGATCTCGGCGCGTGCATGAGCCCGTTCAATGCCTTCCTGTTTCTGCAGGGGCTCGAGACGCTGTCGTTGCGAATGGCACGTCATGTCGAGAATGCCGTCGCCGTGGCGGGTTATCTCGCCTCGCACGAACTCGCCTCGAACGTGACGTATCCCGGCCTGGCCACGACCCGCTACCGGCGGGCCGTCGAGAAGTATCTGCCGCGGGGCGCCGGAGCGGTGTTCTCGTTCGACTGCCGGGGCGGCCGGGCCGCGGGACAGGACTTCATTCGCGGCGTGACCCTGTGGTCGCATCTCGCGAACGTCGGCGACTCCAAGAGTCTCATCATCCATCCTGCCAGCACGACGCATCGGCAACTCAATGAGGATGAGCTCCGCGCGGCCGGTGTAGGACCAGGGACCATCCGGCTCTCTGTCGGCATCGAAGCTGTCGACGATCTCATCTGGGATCTCGAACAGGGCTTCACACGGGCCGGCGCATCGGCGGCAACCGGGGTGGCGTCGCTATGACAACGTCGTTCGACCTGAACCGCTATCAGGATCCGTTGACGATCCAGCGCGTGCTCCACAACGCCAAGAGCATCGCGATCGTGGGGCTGTCGAAGAACCAGCTGCGCGCGAGCTATTTCGTGGGCTTCTACCTGCGGCGGCACGGGTACCGCGTCATCCCAGTGAACCCTCGCGAGCGGGAAGTCTTCGGGGAGCGAAGCTTCAAGAGCTTGAGCGAGGTGCCCGTTCCCGTGGACATCGTCAACGTCTTCCGCGCGCCGGAGGCGCTGCCCGGGATCGCCAAGGAAGCCGTGGCGATCGGCGCCACGAATCTCTGGTGTCAGTTTTCGGTGATCAACGAGGAGGGTGGCCGCATTGCGGAGGCTGGCGGTCTCTCCGTGGTCATGGATCGGTGCATCAAGGTCGAACACGCCCGATACGTGGGACGAATGCACTGGCTTGGCTTCAACACGCAGCGCATCACGTCCGTACGCGGCGGCCTCCAGTAGCACGGCGGCGGGTTCGGCCGGTCGTTACACGAACCACGAGGTCAATCAGGAGGAGGAGCATGCACGGGACCGATGCGCGTCACGGCCGGCGTCGATTCCTGCGCGGGCTCACGCTGGGCATGGCGGCCCTCGCGACGCGAGGGGTGCTCGCGCAACAGCTGGCCGAAACGGCGCCGACAGGCGAAGGGCCGTTCTATCCGAACAGGTTGCCGCTCGACGCGGACAACGATCTGCTGATCATCAATGACTCGATCACCCCGGCAGTCGGCGAAATCACGCATCTGACCGGCCGCGTCTTGACGGCTGCCGGCCAGCCGGTTCGGAACGCCTTCGTGGAGATCTGGCAGGCCGACAACACCGGCTCATACATCAACACCAGCGGTCGCCAGGAAACGGGAACCGACAGAAACTTTCAGGGTTACGGCCGTTTTCTGAGCGACGTCAAGGGGCAGTACTACTTCCGCACCATCAAACCGGTCGACTACACCCTGATCGAGATCTTCCGCGCTCCGCACATTCACGTCGCGATCAGCAGGAACGGCCGCCGGATCTTCACCACCCAGCTCCTCGTCGCGGGGCACCCGGCGAATACCCGCGACCCCTTGGTCCAGGAGATGGATCGGCGCGCGCTTCGAACCCTCCTGGTGGAGTTCCGGCCGCTCCCGGGCTCGAAGGTCGGCGAGCTCACGGCACACTTCGACGTCGTGCTGGGTCGAACAGCGCAGGAACTCGACAACGGCCAGCCGCGGGGAATCGGGGATCCCGAAGGTCAGCCCCGTGGATCCTGGGGCGGAGTGCGCTGAAGGCAGGCCATGATCGTCGCTGCATTTCTCTCCGCAGTCCATGTCCTGGCTCTCGGGCTTGGGCTTGGCAGCGTCTTCATGCGGGGCCGTGCTCTGGCCGGCCGGCTTGACGAGGAAGGCTGGAAGCGTCTGCTTGCGGCCGACGCCGCCTGGGGCGCTGCGGCCGGACTCTGGATTGTCTCGGGCCTTGGCCGCGTGTTCTTCGGCGGCAAGGAGCCAGGTTTCTATTGGCGCAACGGTTTCTTTTGGATGAAGCTCGCGCTCTTTGGAGCGATCGTCGTGCTGGAACTGGCGCCGATGATCACCTTCACCCGGGTGCGAATGGCGCGCGGCAAGGGCTTGCCGCTGCCGGGATTCTCCGTCGAGGCGTACCGTCGAATCAACGCCGTCGAAGTCGGGCTCGTTGTGGCGATCGTATTCCTCGCGGCGTTCATGGCGCGCGGGGCGTGGTTGTTCTAGCGGATAGAATCTCATCGCCATGCCCGAGACGACCCCGCCTCTTCCCGAGATGCCCTCCACCGTCGTCGATCGCCTGTTTCCAACGCTGACGCCGGCGCAGCTTGCCCGGATGGCGGCCCACGGGCGCCAGCGCCAGGTCCGCGAGGGCGATGTCCTCGTCGATGTCGGCGACGACAGCACCCGCCTTTTTGTAGTCATGGCGGGACAGGTTGATATCGTGCGTGTCGCTGACGGTACCGAGGCCACGCTGGTTGTCGTTGGGCCCGGGCGGTTCACCGGCGAGGTGAGCGTGCTATCCGGCCGCCGTGCGCTTGTCCGTCTCCGTGTCGGCCAGGCCGGCGAGGTCGTCGAAGTCAATCGCGATCATCTGCTGGCGCTCGTGCAAACCGACAGCGAGCTGAGCGACATCATCATGCGGGCCCTGATCCTCCGTCGGGTGGAACTGATCGCGCGAGGGGCGGGGGACGTCGTGCTCGTCGCCTCGGATCACTGCGCGGGAACGCTGCGCATCAAGGAATTCCTGACGCGCAACGGTCATCCCTACGCCTATATCGACCTCGATCGCGAGAACGACGTGCAGGTCCTCCTCGACCGCTTTCAGGTCACCATCGCCGACGTGCCTGTGCTGGTGTGCCGCGGCACGCGGGTCTTGCGGAACCCGACCAATCAGCAGGTCGCCGAGTGCCTGGGCTTCAACGACGCGATCGACACGGCGCACCTGCGCGACCTGGTCATCGTCGGCGCCGGACCGTCGGGTCTGGCAGCGGCCGTGTACGCCGCGTCCGAGGGACTGGACGTCCTGGTGCTGGAGTCGAACTCGCCAGGGGGCCAGGCGGGGTCGAGCTCGAAGATCGAGAACTATCTCGGCTTTCCAGCGGGCATTTCGGGACACGATCTGGCCGGCCGCGCCTACTCGCAGGCGCAGAAGTTCGGCGCCCAGATCATGATCGCGAAGGGCGCCAGTCAGCTGACCTGCGGCCGAAAGCCGTTCATCGTCCAGATTGACGAGGGTCCGCGGGTTCCCGCGCGCACGGTGATCATCGCCACGGGCGCCGAATACCGGCGACCCTCGCTCGAGAACCTGTCGCGGTTCGAAGGCGCGGGCGTCTACTACGCGGCGACGTTTGTCGAGGCGCAGGTGTGCCGCGGTGCGGAGGTGATCGTCGTGGGCGGTGGAAACTCCGCCGGTCAGGCCGCCGTGTTTCTCGCGCAGACCGCCAAGCGGGTGCACATGTTCATCCGGTCGGAAGGCCTGGCCGAGAGCATGTCGCGCTATCTGATTCGGCGCATCGAGGACAACGCGGCGATCGTCGTGCGCGCGCACACGGAAATCGTCGCGCTCGAGGGCAACGACCGCGTGGAACGCGTGCGCTGGCGGGACAGCCTGAGTGGCGACGTCGGGACCCTCGACGTCAATCACGTGTTCCTCATGATTGGCGCCGTTCCGAACACGCACTGGCTCGAGGGATGTGTGGCGCTTGACGCGAAGGCATTCATCAAGACCGGTCCAGACCTGACACAAGATGACCTGGCGGCCGCACATTGGCCCTTGGCCCGACCCCCGTATGTGCTCGAAACGAGCCTCCCCGGCGTCTTTGCCGTCGGCGACGTGCGGTCAGGCAGCATCAAGCGCGTCGCATCGGCGGTGGGGGAGGGATCGATTGCCATTGCTCTGGTGCATCGAGCACTGCAGCAATGACGCGCCACTGGAAATTTCAGACGCTGGACGCTGAGGCCTGAGCTGACAGCACCGAGGGTTCGCTACGACGGTCGCTCGTTCCGAGCGGACCTCGTGAGTATTCCTAGCGATACCTCTGAGAAACTCCCCAACCGCGGCGCCGTTCCCCGAACACCTCAGGTAACGCCCGGGCTGGCATCATGCGTTTTCCTGTAACCTGAGAGTTGGCGGCCTGCTCGCCGACCAATGGTGATTGGGCTCCGGGAACGGTTTCACGAAAGAGCGCGGTTACCCCGCGAATGGAGGAATACATGAAATCGCAACCTGCTCGCATTGTCATGCTCATCGCTGTGATGCTGGTGGTGTCCTTCTCCCTGATGAATGCCCAGCAGTCGGGCAAGAAGGAGCACGCGTTCCGAGGCAAGATCGAGAAAATCGACACCAAGGCCAAGCTCCTCACGGTCAACGGGGAGAATGTCGAAGGATGGATGTCGGCGATGACGATGAACTACGCGGTCGACAAAGCGGATGTCCTCGACAAGGTGAAGGTTGGGGATCAGAATCACCGCGAAGGTGTACGACGGGGACTTCAAGACCTTGTACAACGTACAGGTGGTTCCAGAGAAGAACAAGAAATAGCGTCGGCGTCCGGTGCGAACCGCATTGCAGTCGGGCTGGAGGGGCCGCGTGTGATCAGGGTCTCGGTGGATCCGGACGCCGCGGCGCGGCGGGGGCCGGCGCCGACAATGACAGGCCCGATACCAAGGCAGGAGGGGCGCCGTCCATCCTCGCTGGCGGCTTCGCGGCACCCGTGGCCGGCCCGAAGTTGGCCGCGAGATACGAAAGCAGCGTCTCTGCCCGCTCTGGAGAAAGGTTCACGCGGTCCTCCGTCCTGTGGCGGCGGAGAATCTCCTCCCATCCCGCGCGGTTCGCGCGCTTGCGCGTGATCACCGGCAGGCCGTGGCAGCCGCCACACGACGCCTGCAGCACGCCCTGTCCTTCGCCAGAGGGCAGTTGCCCGGCGCCGCTCCCTGCCGCCGCACGCCCGGTCGAGAACGTCGCCTTCAGGTACTTCATTACTGTGTCCCGTTCCTGGGGGGTGACCTGGGCGCCGAAGGCGACCATCTCGTGCACCAGGATCTCCCATTTCTGATCGTCGCCGTTGTACAGGAAGAGCGGTCTGATGCCGTGGCATTGCGAACAGACCATCGCGACCAGCGCCTTGCCTTCCCCGTCCGGCAGCGTGGGACGTTCCTGAGCTCCAGCGGGCAAGGCGAACGACAACAGCGGCGCAAGGCAGGCGGCGAGCCCTGATACATTCGCCTTCATGGTGATCCTCCGCTGTCCGAACTACTGCCGCAGGCCGGCAATCGTAAATGGCGAGTGCCAGGTCGACTCTGCCAGAATCCCGCGCCGCTCGACGAGCGCGTCGATCAGGTACGGCTGCCCTTCGCGATTGGCCTGGATCGCCCGCTCGAGCGCTGATCGGATCTCGCCCGGAGCCGAGATCACTTCGGCCTTCACGCTGAACGCCTCGGCGACTTTGGCAAAATTGATGTCCGGGTCGCCCAGATACGACGTCAGCTCCTGCCTGAGCAAGAACTGCTTGCCCCCCTCGATGGCCTTGCGGCGGCGAGGCAGATCGTACGAACGATTGTTGAACACGACAACAATGATCGGCGCTCGATAGCGCGCCGCGCTCCACAGCATTTCGAGTTGCGTGAACAGCATGGCGCCATCGCCCGACAACAGCACCACCTGGCGATCCGGCTCGGCGAGCTTCGCTCCCAGAGCGACGCCAAGGCCCATCCCCAGCGAGCCCGGCTGCTGCGTGTGGGAGGTGATGAGTTTCTTCCGGTCACGCCCGAAGTCGAACCAGTGCATCACATCTTCGACCGGCGCAGTCTCCTGGATCAACAGCGCGTCGCGGTCGAGCGCGCGATCGATCTCGGCAAACAGTACCTCCCAGCCGAGCGAGTTGCGCTGGCGCGCGAACTGATACGCTTCCTGCCTCGAACGGTCCGCCTGCTCCTTGAAGGTCCTGATCGTCTCGATGCGAGGGGCGGCCAACCCGTGGAGCCGCTGCTCCGTGGCCATCGACCGCACTGCCTGCGTCAGCGCCGAGGCGGTGAGGAGCGGATCGGCGATGATCGCGACGTCAATCGTCCGCTCGCGGCCCACGGCACGTGCGTCGGTCGTCACCTGAATGACCTTGGCCCCACGCGGAATGCTGTCCGCGCCGGACGGCATGCGACCTCCCAGGAACAGCACCACGTCGATGTCGCGGGGCACTCGCATTCCGCGCTGAAATTGCGCGAGAAACAGCCGATGCCGCGACGGAAACGGGCAGTAGTTGCAGGTGAAGCGGAGGTAGGTCGCGGCCATGCCGAGCGTTTCGGTCAGCTCCACGGCCTGCCGCTCGGCGTCGTACCGTGTGATCTCGGGCCCGGCGACCATGACCGGGCTCCTCGCCTCCAGCAAGAGCCGCGCGGCCTGCTCGATCAGCGCGGGCGCGGGGGCGATTGGCGGCGCCGGGTTCGGGTCCATCGGGACGATCGCCGCCCTCACGCCGGCCTGCTCGAGGAGGTTGTTGGGGAACGCCAGGACGACCGGCCCCGCTGGCGGGTTCGTGGCGAACTGATAGGCGCGCCGCGTCAGCTCCGGGATGCGCCGCGTGGCGTCGATGGTCCACTTCCACTTGGTGAACGGCGCCGCCGGCTCCAGGAATTGATCGTGATCCTCGAAACTCTCCAGGCCGCCGAACCCGTTGCTCGACGACCGCTCGCTGCAGTAGACCGCCGGGATTCGGCCGAACCACGTCGCGGCGATCGGCGTGAGCATGTTGAGAAAGCCGGCACTGTCACAGATGGAGAACGGGACATGCCGCGAGGCCAGCGCGTAGCCGAAGGCCATCGCTGCCGTCCCGGCTTCATGAGGGGCGATGATGACGTCGATGTCTTTACGCTCGACGATCGCTTCCCAGATTGGCCCGGTGCCCGAACTTTCGCAGTTGAAAATGTACTTCTCGCCGTTGGCGCACAACTGCTCGACCAGCAGCTCGCCACCGGTGCCCTCGACGATTCGCGAGCCGCCCGGGACCGTTTCCACGGCATCTTGACGAGCCCCTTCAGCGGAGGCCCCCGAACCTAGACCAGCGGCTTCGAGGCTGACGCCCAGCGCCGTCATCTTCTGCACGAATTCACGCCGGCTGAACCGGTGACCATCGATCCTGAATAGATCTCTCATCTGGATCCCTTCGCTTGGCCAAGGTTGATCACCACGCCTGCAGCACGACCGTCGCGACCGCCGCTCTCGACCCTGAGCGCTGAACGCTGCGGTAACACACGTGAAGCGTAGAATAGCAACGGCGTGGTCTGGATGGCCAGGCCGGGGCAGATTGCCATTCAGTCGAGAAGACTTCCGATGTTACATCACGACCGCTTCCTGCTCGCCGGCGTCATGGGGTGGCCCGTCATGCATTCCCGGTCGCCGATGCTGCACAACCACTGGCTCAGGCAGTACGATCTCGCCGGGAGCTACGTGCCGCTCGCGATCAGGCCCGAGGGTCTCGGTGCGGCGTTGCGCGCGCTTCATCCCCTGGGCTTCGCGGGCGTCAACCTGACCATCCCGCACAAGCAGCAGGCGTTGACGATCGTTGACGAGATCGATGCAGTGGCGCGACGCATCGGGGCGATCAGCTGCGTGATGGTCAGACCCGATGGGTCGCTGGCTGGGACCAACAACGACTGTTGGGGCTTCATCCAGAATCTCAAACAGGCACAGCCCGAGTGGCGGCCGGACGCGGGACCGATCGTCGTGATCGGAGCCGGGGGAGGCTCGCGCGCCGTTTGTTACGGCCTGGCGCAAGAGGGCGCCCGGGAGATCCGGCTCGTCAATCGCACGTTTGTCCGCGCCAAGGACCTCGCCGACGACTTCGGCGCACCGATTAAAGCCGTCCCCTGGGAGCAACGCGGCGACGCGTTGGAAGGCGCAGCGATGGTGGTCAATACCACCAGCTTGGGGATGGTCGGCCAGCCTGCTCTCGAGATCAACCTGGACAGGCTGCCCACCAGTGCCATAGCCGCCGACATCGTCTACATTCCTCTCGAGACGCCGCTGCTCGCGGCGGCCCGCCGCCGCGGCAACCGCACCGTCGATGGCTTGGGCATGCTGCTGAACCAGGGCCGGCCGGCCTGGAAAGCGTGGTTCGGCCTCGAACCCGAAGTGACGCCGGAGTTGAGGGCGATGATTGAGGCGACTATCCCGAAAGTCTCAAGTCTGACGTCTCAAGTCTGAAGTCCGATCAGCCATGAGGATTGAGAGTTGAGACTTGAGAGTTGATTAGCTTTGCGCGAAAGTGGTCCCACGTCCGCTGGAACAGGCCGGCGCTCCACAGCTTCTCGCGGCACAGGGCCAGCTCCTCCTCGCTGAACACATAGGGCCGGCCGATCTGGGTCGCCATGTACTGCCGATACGCGTTCTCCTCGAGATAGTTGATCAGCACGAACGCCTCGACCAGGTTCGCGCCGACCGTCGCGGCGCCGTGTGATTTCATCAGCACCGCCGGCCGGTCGCCGAGTGTGGCCGCCAGGCGATCTGCCATCGCCCGGGTATTAATCGAATTGGGCGAGTCGAATACCGGCACGGGAAACAGCAATGAACCCTGGGCATATACCGGCTGGTAGCTGTGGCCGACCATGGTCAGGAAGGTCGTCCACTTCGTATGCGCGTGCACTGCCGCCTGGACGTCGGCGCGGGCCCGGTAGATGGCGCAGTGCAGGTGGCATTCGAGCGGAGGCTGACCCCGGCCGTCGATCAGCTGGCCGTCGAGGTCGATCGCGCAAACGTCATTCGAAGTGAGCTGGCTCCGCGGGCTCGACCCGATGTTGATCAGGATGCGGTTGTCGCCCACGCGGACGCTGCAATGGCCGTTGTAGTCGATGATGCCGTTGCGCTCGAGCATCAGGATACAGTCGACGAGTTGCTGCCTGGACTCGGCCTCCGACATCGATCCCCTCTGGAGAAAACCTGAAGTCTGAAGTCTGAAACCTGAAAGTCTCAAGTGTGAATTCCCGAAATCTGAAGCCGGATCGAACTTCAGGTGTCAGATTTCAGATCTTGAGCGCTTCATCTACCACTTCACCTGGCTGCGCCAGAGGTTCCAGGCGCGCATGCCGGCCGTCTGGTTGACCTGATCCGCCAGCCTGCCCTCCTCGGCGTCGAGTGCCGCGATCGGCGCGCCGCCCCCCAGTGCCGCGCTCCAGTGCTGGATCCGGGCATTGACTTCGGTGTACACCGCGCGGAAGACTGCCGACTGCAACGTCGGGCCGCATGCCACGCTTCCGTGGCCGCGCATGAGGGCGACGTCCTTGCGGCCCAGCACCGCGGCAAGTGCCATGCCCTTCGGCCCGTTGCCGACCAGCATATCGGTGGCGCCGAATTTCTCGCGGATGTCGAACACGGGCACGCCGGCCGCGATGAAGGCGGCGTTGTGGAACATCGCCAGCATCGGTGTGGCGACGAGCCCGAACGGGATGACGGACGGAGAATGGCTGTGCACCACCGACATGATGTCCGGCCGCGCCTTGTAGATCTCGCCGTGGATGAACCGCTCGAGGAAGCTGTCGCGCCCGCTGGCGCTCACCAACGTGCTGTCCAGGTCGTATTCCATGATGTCGGCCGGTGTGACCAGTGCCGGCGCAATCGACCGAGCCATCAGGTAGCGGTCGGGCGCCGAGGGATGGCGCATCGAGACGTGGCCGAACGCGTCCACGACGCCCTGGGCCGCAAGGATTCGGCTGGCGGCAGCCAGATCTTCCACCAGATTGGCGGCGACCGGACCGCCCGAACTCTGTACGCTGCTATCCATGTCAATCACCGTTGGGGCATGATGCCGTTGGGAACAACGAGATAATACCCTCCATGGCGGTCGGGGAGTCTTCCTCTTTGAACAGTCCGTTCAGCGACAGGCACCATCACCCGGAGGGGGAAGCACGAATGATGAAGGCGCTCCGGGCATTGGCCGGGCCGCGGGCGGCAGCCATTCTGTGGCTGATGTGTGCGGCCGCCTGCGGCGACCGTGGGTCCGAGCCGGTCCCCGTGCGCGTGGGCATCGCCAATGCGAGCAGTGACGTCGGGCTCTTCATCGCCCACAAGAAAGGCTACTTCCGAGCCGAGGGTCTGAACGTGACCTTCGTGCCCTTCGATTCCGGCGCCCAGATGGTGGCGCCGCTCGGCGCCGGGCGGCTCGATGTCGGCGCAGGATCTCCGTCGGCGGGGCTTTACAACGCCATTGTCCGGGGGATTCCCATCAAGATCGTGGCCGACAAAGGATCGACGCCGAAAGGGTACGGCTACCAGCCGCTCCTGGTGCGCAAAGATCTGGTAGACACCGGGCGCTACAAGTCGCTGAGCGACCTGAAGGGGATGAAGATCGCCGGCAGCGCTCCGGGCAGCGCTTCGACTTCCACCCTCAACGAGGCCCTCAAGAGCGTCGGTCTGCAGTCTACCGATGTCGAGCGCGTGTTCCTCGGCTTCCCGCAGCACGTCCTGGCCCTGCAAAACAAAGCGGTCGATGCCGCGCTCACGACGGAGCCGTCCGCCACCGAGGCGATCCGGCGTGGCGTGGCCGTGAAGGTGATGAGCGACGACGAGATTTACCCGGATCACCAGCTGGCGGTGATCCTCTATGGCGGACAGTTCATCAAGGATCAGCCCGACGCCGCGCGCCGTTTCATGCGCGCCTACATCCACGCCGTTCGTGACTACAATGACGCCCTGGTCGGGGGCCGCATCGCCGGTCCGAACGCTGACGAGATCATCTCGATCCTGACGGAATACACACCCCTCAAGGATCCCGCGGTCTATCGTGCTATCAGCGCGCAGGGCTGCAATCCCGACGGCGCCGTCAACGAGGCAAGCCTCGCGATCGACCTGCAGTTCTACAAGGATGAAGGCCACATCCAGGGCGGCGTCACGGTCGAACAGGCGGTGGACCGGAGCTTCGTACAAGCGGCCATCGACGAGCTCGGTCCCTACAAGAAGGCGCGACATGGCGCGGATGGTTCATGAGTGAAGCCGGCTCGGCGTGTGCGCAGAACACTGCTGGTGGCCCCACACCATGCTGGAGCGTCGGCCTGGAGGCGGACCGGCACGGTCGGGTTGACGGCGGACACCGCGCATCACGCACCGGCCAGACAAGGATGCGATGACCGACACCCCGGAAGACAAACGCCCGCACCGCCTGGAGGATCACCTCCTCGGCCTGGACCCCATGCACTCGCACGAGGATGGGGAAGCGGACCACGATCACGATCACGACGATGTTGGAGGCGAGTACGACCCGACGACGTCCAGCCTCTGGCTGCAGGACAACATCACGCTCCTCTCGGTCGGCATCGATATCGGCTCCGCCGGCACGCAGGTGATGTTCTCGCGCGTGCACCTGCGGCGGCTCTCGGAGGAGCTGACCAGCCGCTACTTCGTGGTGGGCCGGGAGACCGTCTACCAGTCGCCCGTCGCGCTGACGCCCTATCTCAGTGAGGATCGCATCGACGATCAGGGGATCGGTCACATCATCGACTCCGCCTACGAGGCCGCCGGCGTGCATCCGGACAATGTCGACACCGGCGCGGTGATCCTCACCGGCGAGGCGCTGCGCCGCGAGAACGCCAAGGCGATCGCCGATGTCCTCGCGGAGGTAGGCGGCGAGTTTGTCTGCGCCGCGGCCGGGCACCACATGGAGTCGATGCTCGCCGCCTACGGCTCGGGCGCCGCGAAGGTTTCGCACGATCGCGCGGCGGCGCTGCTCAACGTCGACATCGGCGGCGGCACCACGAAGCTCGCCCTTGTCGAGGCGGGCAAGGTCGTGCACACGGCGGCGATCCATCTCGGCGGACGGCTCGCGGTCATCGACGCGGAGGGCCGGCTCACGCGTCTCGATCCGGCGGGCAAGCGCCTCGCCGCGCTCGCGGGGTGCGACTGGAACCTCGGGGACCGGGTGAGCGAGGACGAACTCCGTCGGGTGGCATCGTGGATGGCCGACGCGCTCTTGCGCCGCGCTCACGGAGGATCCGGCGCCGCCCGAAGTCGAGGGGTTGTGGCTGACGGAGCCACTCGGCGTTGTGGGCGGCATCGCCGGCGCGATGTTCTCGGGCGGCGTCGAGCGAATACGTCTACGGCCGCGAGGAATACGATTTCGGCGATCTCGGCCGCCGCTTCGGGCAGGCGATCCGCGAGCGTCTCGCCGCAGGGCGGCTTCCCGTTTCCGCTCCTGCCTGCGGGGGAGTGCATCCGGGCCACCGCGCTCGGCGCTTCGGAGTACAGCGTGCAGTTGTCGGGAAACACCGTCTACATCTCGAGCCCTGGAGAGCTCCTGCCGCGCAAGAACCTGCAGGTGATCCAGCCGCCGGTCGGCGCTGGGCGACACGATCGACCCGTCGGCGGTCGCTGCCGCGATCCGCAACCACTTTCGCGATTTCGATATCGTCGAGGGCGATTCGGAGGTGGCGCTCGCGTTCCGGTGGCGCGGCGCACCGGCCTACGCCCGCCTGGCCGGCCTTCGCCCGCGGGAATCCTGGAGGCGCTGCCCCGCACGCTCGCAGCGGGAAAGCCGCTGTTCGTTGTCCTGGACGGCGATGTCGCCCATACGCTGGGCGCGCTCCTCAAGGACGAGTTGGGCGTCGCCTCCGAGGTGCTGGTGCTCGACGGGATTTCCCTCTGGGATTTCGACTACATCGATCTCGGCCGCGTGCGCATGCCCTCCTTCACCGTTCCGGTGACGATCAAGTCGCTCGTGTTCAACGAGGATCCGCGCGTGCCGCATCGCGCACGACAGCCATCAGACGCACGCGCACGAGCACGAAGACGACGCGGACGGTGAGCCATCATCACCACGGGGGACGACATCATCACCACCACCACGACCACGCCAAGGACCGATAGGGGAATCCCCGGGCCGGGCGGCGTGACGCCGTCGGCGCTGAGCGCCTTCGACTGGAAATGGGTCGTGATCGGCGCGTGCGTCGCCTTCACGGTCTACATTGCCGTCATCCCGCTCGGCTTCCTGCTCTGGCAGAGCTTCCGCACGCCGCAGACGGCGACGACGGACGCGGTCTTCACGCTGGGCAACTACGTCGCGGCCTACGGCAGCAGCGAGACCTGGCGTCTGTTCTGGACCTCGATCCAGTTCGCGTTCGGCGCTTCGCTCTTTGCGTTCCTGGTCGGCACGGCGCTCGCGTGGATGAACGAGCGCACCAACACTCCGTTCAAGTCGATCTTCTTCGCGCTCTCCATCATCCCGCTGGTCATCCCCGGGATCCTGTTCACGGTCGCCTGGATTCTCCTGGCGAGCCCGCAGATCGGCATCATCAACCTGGTGCTGCAGGGCTGGTTCGGTCTCGAAGAGCCGCCCTTCGACATCTACTCGCTGGGCGGGATGATCTGGGTCGACGGGCTGCACTACTCACCCATGGCGTTTCTCCTCATGACGGCGGCGTTTCGCGCGATGGATCCGTCGCTCGAGGAGTCGGCCACGATGAGCGGCGCCAACATCTTCCAGGTGGCGTGGCGCGTGACGCTCAAGCTCACCTGGCCTGCGATCTTCGCGACCATCCTCATCCTGTTCGTGCGCTCCATCGAGTCGTTCGAGGTGCCGGCGCTCCTCGGTCTCCCGGTGGGGATCCAGGTGTTCACCTCGTCCATCTATCAGGCGGTGCACCGCTACCCCAGCCAGGTGGGCCTCGCGTCGGCGTATGCGGTGACGCTCGCTCGTCATCACGACCGTCGGGGTGTATTTCGTCTCGAGGCTCTCCAGCCGGGGATCGAAGTACGCCACGATGACCGGCAAAGGCTTCCGTCCGCGGCCGATCGATCTCGGGCGCTGGCGCTGGTTCACGGCGGCGCTCTTCGTCGTGTACTTCCTGCTGATCGTCGTGCTGCCGTTTTCCGTGCTGCTGTGGTCGTCGTTCCAGAGGTTCTATTCGGTGCCCTCGATGGAGGCGCTGCAGAACCTCACGCTCGACCCGTACCGCTTCATCTTCGCCTACCCGAACCTCACGCGCACAATCTGGAACAGCGTCGTGCTGTCGTTCGGCAGCGCGACGATCGTGATGCTGGTGACCTCGGTGATCTGCTGGATCGTGGTGAAGACCAAGCTCCCGGGGCGCTGGCTGCTCGACAACATCGCGTCCCTTCCGATGGTGTTTCCGGGCCTCGTGCTGGGGCTCGCGATCATGATTTTCTACCTGAATGTCGACATCGGAGTGTACGGAACGATCTGGATCATGTTCATCGCCTACATCACGCGCTTCATGCCCTACGGGTTGCGCTACAGCACGACCTCGATGCTGCAGATCCACAAGGAGCTCGAGGAGTCGGCGGCGATGAGCGGCGCCTCGTGGGCCACGACCTTCCGGCGAATCATCCTGCCGCTCCTGAAGCCGGGGCTCCTGGCGGGCTGGATCTACGTGATGATCGTGTCGATCCGGGAGCTGTCGACCTCGATCCTGCTCTACAGCCCCGACACCCAGGTGGTCTCCATCGTCATCTGGGAGCTGTGGGAGAATGGGCAATACGTGGAGCTCTCGGCGCTCGGCGTGCTCTTCATCATCACGCTCTTCGTGCTGGTCCTGATCGCGCAGTGGCTCGGCAGGAAGTACGGCGTCAAGGAATAGGACGAAGCAGGATGTGCTGAACATCGAGGGTCTGTTCACCGAATATCCCAACGACCTGGGCGAGATCGTCAAGGCCGCGCAGGACGTGAGCTTCACGGTGGCCGAGGGGCATCTGTTTACGCTGCTCGGTCCCAGCGGCTGCGGCAAGACGACCACGCTCCGGTCCATCGCCGGGCTCGAGCGGCCGCGTGCTCGGCGAGATCTCGGTCAACGGCCGCGTCGTCTATTCCTCGTCACGCGGCGTCTTCGTGAGCCCGAACCGGCGCGGCTTCGGCATGGTGTTTCAGTCCTACGCGATCTGGCCGCACATGAACGTGTTCGAGAACGCCGCCTTTCCGCTCGAAGTCGGCGGCCGCCGGTTACTCGCGCAAGGAAATCCGCGACAACGTGATGCGCATCCTCACCGCCGTGCAGCTCGAGGATCTCGCGGAACGCGAGTCGACGAAGCTCTCCGGCGGCCAGCAGCAGCGCCTGGCGCTGGCGCGGGCGCTGGTGATGGAGCCGGCGCTGCTCCTGCTCGACGAGCCACTGTCCAACCTGGACGCGAAGCTTCGCGAGAAGATGCGGTTCGAGCTGAAGCGGCTGCAGCGCGAGCTGAGAATCACCACGGTCTACGTGACGCACGACCAAAGCGAGGCGCTCGCCCTGTCTCACCAGGTCGCGGTGATGAGCGAGGGGCGTATCCAGCAGATCGGCAGGCCGCGCGACATCTACGAGCGCCCGTCGAACCAGTTCGTGGCCGACTTCGTGGGCACCACCAACTTCATCGAGGGCACGGTCCTCGGCCCGGAGTTGACGACGAAGGGCTTCTACGTCATGCGCACCGAGATCGGCGACATCACGGTGGCGGCCGTCGAGGACCTGCGGTCGGACGAGCGCGTGGTGCTCTCGGTGCGTCCCGAAGACGTGGAGCTGGCGGAGGCCAGACCCGAGGGAGGCAACGTCTGGCAGGGGCGCGTGGACCAGAAGGTCTTTCTTGGTGAAGCCCTTGATTTCCAGGTGAAGGTCGGCACGCGTACGCTGCTCTCGCGTCGTCACCCGAGGCTGCGCACCCCGGTTGGACACCCGATATTCGTGCAGTTGAACCCCGAGAAGTGCGTCGCCCTCAAGATCGCGTGATATGGCGCCGGACCCGATCATGAAAGGGCCACGAGGGACCCGCGCCCGAATCGTCCCGCAAGCGGCGAATGTGGCGCCGGCGTCCGAAGGACCGCTGGGCCTCCGACGTGATCGTCGACCTGCTGCACGCATATGGCCTGCCGTACGCCGCGCTGAATCCAGGGGCGAGCTTCCGCGGCCTGCACGATTCGATCGTCAACTACGGCGGCAACCGCCCGACGATGATGCTCTGCCAGCATGAGGAGACCGCGGTCCAGATCGCGCATGGCTACGCCAAGGCGAGCGGCAAGCCGATGGTCGCGATTCTGCACAGTCTCGTCGGGCTGCTGCATGCCAACATGGCGATCTACTACGCGTACATCGACCGCGCGCCGATTTTCATCGTCGGGGCCACCGGGCCGATGGATGAGACCAAGCGACGCCCGCGCATCGACTGGATACACACCGCGCAAGGCCAGGGCGAGGCGGTGCGCGCGTACACGAAGTGGGACTACCAGCCGCACACGATCGATGGTGTCCCCGAGGCATTCTCGCGGGCCTACTCGGTGATGATGACGCAGCCCCAGGGGCCGGTTTACATGTGCTACGACGCGTGGATGCAGGAGCAACCGCTCGACCACGAGGTGGCGATGCCGCCCGCGGGTGCAGCGAGGGTGCCCACGCGCATGGCGCCCGAGACGAAGGCGCTCGCCGAAGCCGCCGAGCTGATCGCCGCCGCCGCGAAACCCGTCATCATCGCCGAATACGTGGGACGCGAACCCGAGGGCTTCCATGCGCTCGTGGAGCTCGCTGAGGCGGGCGGCATCCCGGTCTACGACGTCGATAGCCGCTTGAACTTCCCGACTCGGCATCCGCTGAACATGAGCCACTCGAAGGAGGTGTTCCGCGACGCGGACCTCGTTCTGTGTCTCGACACGCGCGACTGGGAACGGCCGACGACGGAACTCGTGAGCACCACGCGGGAACTCACGTCGATCGTACCGGCGGGCGCGACGTGGATCGACATCGGCTTCGGGGACCTGGAACTTTCGAGCTGGGCGCTCGACTACCAGCGCCTTCGTCACGCGCGGCTTCACGATCCTCGCCGACACGACGATCGCGATCCCGGCGGTCACCAGGCTCCTCGAGGCCCGGATCGCGGCGGACGCGAAACTGCGCGCTCGTGTCAAGGCGCGCGCGGCTGACACGGCCGCGAAGAGCCACGCGCTGCGCGAGACATGGGCGCGCGAGGCGACAGTGGACTGGAACGCGAGTCCGATCACGCTGCCGCGCCTCGCCTCCGAGGTCTGGCACGCGATCAAGGGCGAGGACTGGGTCCTCACGGCTGGCACGCTCGAGCAGTGGACGCGCAAGCTCTGGGACTTCGACAAGCCTTATCGCCACCCCGGACGATCGCTCGGCACGGCAACCCAATTCGGCATTTCATTGGGCGTGGCTCTCGCGCACCGCGAGAAGAAGCGGCTCGTCGTCGATATGCAGCCCGATGGCGACCTGATGTTCGACGCGGGTGCGCTGTGGGTCGCAGCCAAGCATCGAATTCCGATGCTCGTGGTCATGTATAACAACCGGGCCTACTACAACGACTGGGAACACCAAATCCGCATGGCGAAACTGCGCGGCACCCCGGTCGAGCGGGCCCACATCGGCATGGACATGGATGATCCGGCGCCAGATTTTGCGGCCATGGCGAAATCGATGGGCTGGTACGCCGAGAGGCCCGTTCGAGTCGCCGAAGGGGATCGCCGCGGCCCTGAAGCGGGCGATCGCACAGGTGAAGGCGGGCCACCCGGCGCTGCTCGACACCGTCACCCGGAAGCGATAAAAGCACATGTATGCGCCAGAGGCCACCCGGAAGCGATAACGGCGACGCCGTGGCAGGCACGACTGCGGCCACGCCAATCCGGACGGTCGGCGTAATCGGCGCAGGCCGCATGGGGCAGCCCATCATCGGCCACATGGCGCGCAAGGGCTTCACGGTGGTCGTCCACGACATCGATGAGGGAAAGCGCGAAGCGGTGGCGCAGCTGGGCGCCGCATGGGCCGACAGTCCGGTGGCGCTCGCGCGGGGCACGACGCGATTCTCGTCTGCGTCGGCTACGACCGGGAGGTGCGCGAACTGATGTCGGTCGAAGGCTTGCTCCGTGACCTGCCGTGCGGGACAATCGTGGCGGTGCTCTCCACGGTGCATCCGCGCACCGTGCAGGAGCTCGCGGAAGACGCCAAGGCCTTCGGGGTGCATGTGGTCGATTCCACGGTCTGCCGCGGCGCCCGCGCGGCGGACGAGGGTACGCTGCTGTCGTTCGTTGGGGGGCATGCGGACGTCGTGGAGCGCCTGAAGCCGGTGCTCGCCTGCTACTCCACCGACATCGTTCACACGGGCGGGGTCGGCACCGCGCAGGTCGCCAAGGCGGCGAACAACCTCGTGATGTGGTCCTGCCTGGTCGCCGATCACGAAGCGCTGGCGCTGGCGAAGCGCTTCGGGATGGATGTCGAAGTCCTGCGCGAAGCGCTCCTGAAGAGCAGCGCGGAGAACTACGTCCTGCGGCACTGGGGGACGAACACGATGGCGTGGGCGGAGGACGACATGGAAATCGTCCAGAGAATGGCGCACGACGCCGGGTGTCGCCCTGCCGCAGGCGGGGTTGAACCGAGAGCTGTGCCGCACGCTCAAGCCGAAGCGGTTCCGGCTGGACGAGTACGGCGTCTGATCCCGGAAGACGCTTGGCGTGGCGCAGCGGCAAACAGGGTACGCTCAGACGCAAGCGCTTTCCCGAGGTCAGGCGGGATCGCGCAAGGAAGCTTCAACATGGATACACCCGTCAGCAGCGATGCGCCAGGGACCGAGGCGGTCGACAACGAGTCGCACTACCACAGCAAGAAGGACCGCGTGTTCGTGCGCGGGATCCAGGGCGACTACAGCCTGAAGGAGGAGCTCGCGCGGCTGCGCGCGATGCCGCGGGTGAGGAAGGGACGCTCGATCACGTTCACCGACGGCCCGCAGTGCTTCAGCCGCCATTACGTCGAGCCGAAGGACGGCATCACGCAGACGTTCCACCTGCACCTGGAGGAATACGCTCCGGGCGGACGATCGCAGAAGCACGGCCACGTGAACGAGGCCGCCTTCTACATTCTCGACGGCGAGGGCTACGAGATCCACGACGGCATCCGCTACGACTGGAAGGCGGGCGATGTCGCGATCGTGCACAACAACTGCGTGCACCAGCATTTCAACGCGAGCAGCACCAGGCCCGCCCGCGCGCTGGTCATCAAGACGAAGCCGATGTTCATGTTCATGAACATGCTCTTCCAGAAGCAGATCGAGCCGCGCCCGAGCGTGCCCGCGCCAGGCGCCGAGGGCTTCCAGGTGCGCGAGCGCGAAGACAACTTCAATTACAAGCGAATAGAGGCCCGGTAGCTGAGAGCCGGGTGCGATAAGGAACACGAAGATGGCCTGGAGCGAATCGACAGCGTGGATGAAGGGCACGGCGAACCAGAAACTCTACCAGGCGCTGCTGGACGACGCGACGGCGGCGCCGGCGAGGAACGCGAAGCGAAAAAAAGTGCTTCACCCCGAGGACATGCCCTGGGAGATGGCGCGCCAGGGGCTGCTCAAGCACCTGCTGAACGAGGGCATGAACACGCGCATGGAGACGGTGGATGCCTACATGCAGATCATTCCGCCGGGCAGCCGCTCGGGAAAACACCGCCACCTGGCGGAGGAGTGTCTCTACGTGGTCGAGGGGCGCGGCTACGACCTGCACCAGGACTGCGACGTGGAGATTACCGATACATATCATTGGGAGCCGCAGGCGGAGGTGAAGCGCTACGAGTGGGAGGCGGGTGATGTTATCTACATTCCGCCCAACACGATCCATCAGCATTTCAACGCGAGCGGGGAAAAGCCCGTGCGCCTCATCTCGGCGATCAACCGGATCTTCAAGGCTTCGGGGTTGAATGACCTGGAGCAGCTCGAGGACGCGCCCGAGTACGACCCGGCGGTCGTGCTGACGGCGGAGCTCGTCGAGACCTATCTGCGCGCCCGAGCCTCCGCGACGGGCTGATCGAGCGACAGTCTGTCCAGTCGGCTCCAGCCGTGGCCGCTCGGGTTGTCTCAAGCTCGGCGGGCTCGCGAGCTGCGAGCACGCGGTCCGCGAAGCAGGTCGCGAGCACGCTCGCGCGAAGGGGCCGGTCTTTGACTGGCGCAGGACTCATGGAAAGGCACACCCATGGCGAAGGACGCGATCGTCTCCGAAGACCTGGCGAAGAAGTTCGCCGCCGAGAAGGAAACGCCGTACACCCGGTGGGTGCGCGCGGAGGGGCTGGAGATCATCAGCTCGTTTTACGTGCCGAACCTGCACACGGTCGAGCTCAAGCCGTGGCCGCGGCGCGGCGGGCGCGGCGTCTTCCTGAACCACGATGCCTCGCGCACCTCGAACGATTGCTACGTCTGCGAGATTGCACCCGGCAAGGAGCTCGCTCCGCAGCGCCAGCTGTTCGAGGAAATGATCTTCGTCCTCGACGGACGGGGTTCGACGGCGGTCTGGAACGACGCCGGGCAGAAAATCACCTTCGAGTGGAAGGCGGGCGCGCTCTTCGCCATTCCGCTCAACACCTGGCACCAGCACTTCAACGGCTCCGGCAAGGACGCCGCGCGCTTTGTCGCCGTGACCAACGCGCCGGTCATCATCAATGCCTTCGGCGACCTCGACTTCGTCTTCAACACACGCTACGACTTCAGGGACCGCTTCAATGGCGAGCCGGACTACTTCGCCAACAAGGGCGAACAGCGCGGGCTCCTGCTCGACACGAACTTCGTGGCCGACGCGGTGAACCTGCCGCTCGTGGCCGCCAAGGAGCGCGGCGCGGGGGGCGGGCACATCCGCTTCAGCATGGCCAAGGGCCACATGAACAGCCACATCTCGCAGTTCCCCGTGGGCACCTACAAGAAGGCCCATGCCCATGGGCCAGGCGCCCACGTCATCATCATGAGCGGGGAGGGTTTCAGCCTGATGTGGCCGGAAGGCGCGGAGCCGCAGCGCTACGAGTGGAAGGAGGGGACGATGATCGTCCCGCCCAACCTCTGGTTCCACCAGCACTTCAACACCGGCACCACGCCGGCGCGCTACCTCGCGTTCAAGTCCGAAGGGGTGGCGATCAGGAACGCCCAGGGTGTGCCGAAGGCGTGGATCTCCAGGCGCCTCGGCGGCGATCAGATCGACTACGCCGACGAGTCGCCGCGGGTGCGCCAGTGGTTCGCGGAAGCGCTGGCCAAACAGGGGCTCGCGCCGCGGATGGACGAGGCTTATGCCCTGGAGGGGGCAGACCTGCCATCTCGGGTTCCGCAGACCGTTCCATGAGTCCTGACCGCCGGGCGTTCCATCGCGCCGTGCTGGGGCTGCTGTGTGCCCCGTGGATGGCGCGCGCCCAGCCGAAGGCCGCCCACTCGCCGCACCGCGCCCTGTACCTTCTGCAAGGGGCGGATCGGGAAGCCCGCATCCTCGCTGGCGCTCGCCAGGAAGGACAGGTGGTCATCTACACGTCGCTCAATACGAAGGATTCTGTTCCCTTCACCGCTGCCTTCGAGAAGCGGTTCGGCGTCAAGACGCAGCTCTGGCGCGCCAGCAGCGAAAGAGTCGTGCAGCGCGCGGTCACGGAGGCGCGCGCCGGCCGTTTCGTCTGCGACGTCCTGGAGACGAACGGCCCCCAGATGGAGGCGCTCTATCGCGAACAGCTGCTCGACGAGTTCCGCAGCCCCCATTTCAGCGACCTGCCCCCGGGCGCTTTTCCGAAGCACCGGTATTATGTCGCGGACCGCTTCAACTTCTTCACCATCGGCTACAACACCAACCTCGTGAAGCCTCACGAGGTGCCGAATTCCTACGACGATCTTCTTCACCCGCGGTTCGTCGGCAGGGTCGGCGTCGAGGCCGGCGACGTCGACTGGTTTGGCGCGATGGTGAAACACATGGGCGAGGAACAGGGGCTTCTCTTCTTCCGCACGCTGGCAGAGGCGAAGCCGCAGATCCGCAGCGGGCACACGCTCATGGGTGAGCTGATATCCTCGGGCGAGATCCCGATCGCCGCAAATATCTACAATCACAACGCTGAACGCCTGGCCGTGCGGGGTGCCCCGATCCGCTGGAAGGCGCTCAAGCCTACCTTCGGGCGGCCCAATGCCATCGGCGTCGCGCGCCTCGCGCCGCATCCGCACGCGGCGCTCCTTTTCGCCGACTTCATGCTTTCGCTCGAGGGGCAGAGGATCATCAGGGAAAGCAATCGCGTACCCTCGAGCCTCGCCGTGAACTCGAACTTGAACAGATTTCCCTTCGAAGTGATCGACCCGGTGATCACGCTGGACGAGGATCAGAAGTGGGCGAAAATCTGGTCGGATCTCTTCCTCAAGGGCCAGCGAGTCAAGAGGGACGTCGGATGACGGCGCGATATTCGACACAAACGTCAGCATCAGGAGCCACGCCGTGAACAGACGACGATTCGCCTTCGCCGCCGGCCTCCTCGCCGCGGCCGCCTTCGCCACGGCTTCGGCGAGCCTCGGCGTAGCTCCGAAGGGGCGCAGTCAAGCCCTCGCACTGCCTGTCGTTTCCGCACAGGTGAAGCCCGGCGCGGCGGCGGCCGACGTGGCGCTCTACGCGGGAGCCGATCGCCTGCAGAAGATCATCGCGGGCGCGAAGAAGGAAGGTGCGCTCAACATCTACACCTCCGCCCAGACGACCGATCTCGGCCCTGTCGTGGCGGCCTTCGAGAAGAAGTACGGGATCAAGGCGAGCGTCTGGCGCGCCGGATCCGAGAACGTGCTCCATCGCGCCGTGCAGGAGAGTCGCGCCAGCCGGTTCACCGTGGACGTCATCGAGACGAACGGTCCGGAGCTCGAGTCGCTGCACCGCGAACAGATCCTGCAGCTCGTGAAGAGCCCGCTACCAGGCGGACCTGATCGCGCCCGCCATCCGTCCGCATGGCGAATGGGTGGGCACGCGGCTGAATGTCTTCGTGCAGGCGTACAACACCAGGCTGGTGAAGAAGGAAGAGCTGCCGAAAACGTGGGAAGACCTCCTCCACCCGAAGTGGAAGGGCAAGCTCGGCATCGAACAGGAGGACTCCGACTGGCTGGCCGGCGTGTTCAGCGACATTGGCGAGGCCAGGGGCCGGAAGGTGTTCAAGGAGATCGTCGCGGCAAATCGCATCTCCGTGCGGAAGGGCCACACGCTCCTGACGCAGCTGGTGGTGTCGGGCGAGGTGCCGCTCGCCCTCACCGTCTACAACTACAAGGCCGAGCAGTTGAAGATTCAGGGCGCGCCGATCGATTGGTTCGCGATCGGCCATGCCATTGCGCGCCCCAACGGCGTGGCCGTGGCCCGCAAGGCGCCGCATCCGCACGCGGCGGTACTCTTCTACGATTTCGAGCTGAGCGAGGAAGGCCAGAGGATTCTTGCCGGACGAGATTTCGTGCCGACCAGCAAGAAGATCGATACGCCGCTCAACAAGCTGCCGATGACGTTCGTCGATGCGCGAGTGACAATCGACGAGTACGACAAATGGAAAACGCTCTACGACCAGCTGTTCGGCGGAGGCCGCTAGCCAGGGAGGCTGCCATGGGCAGGGAATCGCATTTCAGCAGCAAGAAGGCGCGCGTATTCGTGCGCGCCATCCAGGGCGATTACAGCCTCAAGGACGAGCTCTCCCGGCTGCGGTCGATGCCGCGCGTCGTCAAGGGCCGCGAGCTCCTCTTCAACGACGGTCCGCAGTCGTTCAGCAAGCACTTCATCGAGCCGGCCGACGGAATGACTCAGACGCTGCACATCCACCTGGAAGAGTACGCGCCGGGTGGGCGCACCCAGAAACACGGGCACGTGAACGAAGCCGCCTTCTATATTCTCGACGGTGAAGGTTACGAGATCCACGACGGCATCCGCTACGACTGGAAGGCCGGCGACGTCGCCATCGTGCACATGAACTGCGTGCACCAGCACTTCAATGCGAGTGCGACGAGACCTGCTCGCGCGCTGGTTCTGAAATCGAAGCCGATGATCATGTTCATGAATCTCCTTTTCCAGAAGACAGTGGTCCCGCGCCCGACCGAGCCCACACCGGAGGGCAAGGGTTTCGCGCCCCGACACCTGGAGGAAAACCTGAACCACGCCGACTGAGAGGCAGCCACCATGGAATCGAGCGGATCGAGAGCGGGGATGACGTTGATCGCCCTGATCGGCCTCGTGGGAATCGTGGTTTCTGGCGTGGCGGCCGGACAGGTCCCTCGACAAAGCTCGGGACAGGCCCCGCTCGCGACCTACAGTGGGCCCGACCGCACGGACAGGATCGTCGCCGCAGCGAAGAAGGAGGGCGCGCTCACCCTCTACACGACGATTGCCGAGAAGGATCTGCCTACCCTCGTGAAGCCGTTCGAAGCGAAATACGGTGTCAAGGTCACAGTCTGGCGCGCGGGGACGGACCAGGTCCTGCAGCGTACGGTCGTGGAAGCCTCCGCCAGGAAGTATGACGTCGATGTGATCCACTTCGGCGCGCCGGAGATGGAGGCGCTCTCGCGCGAAAAGATCCTGCTGGCGGTGACCTCACCGGTCCACAACGACCTTCAGCCAGGTTCACTTCCCCCGCACCGCGAGTGGGCTGCGACGCTGCTCTCCGTGTGGGTGCAGGTCTACAACACCAAGCTGGTGAAGAAGGAGAACCTGCCGAAAACCTACAAGGACCTCCTCGACCCGAGGTGGAAAGGCAAACTCGGCCTCGAGGCGAAGAACCAGGACTGGTTCGCTTCCGTTGTGGACATCATGGGCGGGGGCGAGGCCGGTCTCAAATTCTTCCGCGACCTGGTCGCGTCCAATGGCATATCCCTCTGGCAGGGCCACACGCTCCTCAACAACATGGTGATCTCGGGCGAGGTCCCGCTGGCGCTCTCCGTCTACAACTACATGCCCGAGCAGGCGAAAAAGAGGGGTGCGCCGGTGGACTGGTTCGCGCTGGAGCCGGCCGTCGCCCGCTCCAACGCCGTCGGCGTCGCGCGGCGGGCGCCCCACCCGAACGCCGCGCTCCTCTTCTACGAGTACCTGCTGGGCGAAGGACAGCGGCACTTCGTGGGCATGAATTACGTGCCTAGCAACGCCAAGGTTGCCTCACCGCTCAAGGACGTGAAGATCCTCCAGGCGGATCCGATCCGCTCCCTCGACGAGGCGGACAAGTGGAACAAGCTCTTCGACGACATCGTGAGAAGGCGGGCACGACGGTAGCGGCCTTGGGATGTCATGGCACTAGAAGGTCGCAAGCGCCGTGAACGGCGACGCCGTCCCGTTCGGGACCTGCATCGTCGCCCAGGAAACCATGAATTCCCACCGCTTCAAGCGGACGGCGATCGCGGCGACATCCTCGAAGTAGCCGTTGTCGACCATCGGCAGCCCCAAGATCGTGATGGCGATGCTGTGGATCGGCCGGTTCCAGCCCTCCACGCCGGAGGGCTGGGCGTCGACGACGCCTTCCCCGCTGAGCACGGCAACATCCCGCTGTCTGATCCAGGGCAGCACCGATGCGTGGAGGCCTGGGGTTTCGCGCGCCGCGTTCCACGGCCCGGTCTTCGCCCGACGCGCCCACCGGCCTGTCCGGATGAATACCGCGTCCCCGCTGCCGATCCTGACGTTCGCGTACTTCTCCCACGCCTCGAGATCCGATACGAAGATCGGCGTCCGCGCCTCCATCCACTCCACGCCCTTGAGCAGCGGCATGTCGACGAGGATGCCGCGGGTAATGTAACCCTTGCCCATTTTGTCGATCGACAGGATCCCGCAGCCCTCCGGCAACAGCTCCTGCGTGTACCCGTTGTAGTTGAGCTGTACCTTGCCTCTCGTGCTCTCGACCGGATAATGGCAGAGGGCGTCCATGTGCGTGTCTCCGCCGTCATGAATCGCGAAGGTCATGGCGTCCAGGGCCCCCTGCGGCTTTCCGGACTTCGGATCCACGGTTGTGTTCCAGTGCTTGAACTCAACGTTCATGTTGTTGTTGTCGATCGTCGTCTTCGGCTCGACGAAGTGATGCAGCGAGGCTGAAATTCCCTCCGTTGCCAGGCGCAGGGCGGCGAGGCTTTTCGCCTGCGTGATCAGGTTCAACGTGCCGCGTTGATCGTTCGGCCCCCAGCGGCCCCAGTTCGAGAGCTCCTTTTCCCATGTGAGCAGCTGGGCAGGGGTGACCTTGTGCTGCGGCAATTGAGTTAACAGGGTGGGGTGGGATTGCGGCCGGCGCCTGAGCCTGCATCGCGGGCGGAACCGTCAGCAATGCGGCGGCGGACAACACGAGTGCCTTCAACAATCCAGCGATGGGACGACTACCGAGCTTCATGGTTCGTTCCTCCCGATTCATTTGTCGATTGACCGTCACGATCGCATCCCAGATGTCATCCGCTCATATGTGAGTGCCAGCGATCATCAGCCCGACGTCTCTCGATGACGAAACTCAGGATTCTCGCTGCGTGCCTTGAGGCCCTTTGCCTCGAGGGCGAGATATCGTTCAGTGATGTCTTTCGTCATCCTTCCGAACACGCCGCCGAAGATCCCGTGAAGATTGAGCGACAAGGTCGCGCGGCTTCCGGCCGCCGTCGGCTCGACCCGGTGATGGGCGACGACCCGAAGCCCTGGGGCGACACTGAGCCAGGTGAAGCTCTTGCCCGGCTCAATCGCCGTGATCTTCCACAACGCAGGCGGAAATCTCGGCTGACGGATCACCACTCGGCTCCCGACGGTGAACGGGCCAGCGCCGAGGCGCTTGATGCTGGTGACCGATGGCGTCCATTCGTGCCATCGGTCGGTGTCGCTCATCACCTGCCACACCCGGTCCACCGGCGCGGCGATTTCGGTCGCAATGCTGAATCGTCTCACGGTCCTTTTGCTTTCAACCGGCGGCGCAAGCCGTTGGTAAACGCAGTTGTTGCCGTCAACGTGACCAGATGAAATAGAGTCATTATGATCGAAGCACAATCAGCTGAACCCTGCGAGCGCTCGCTGGTACCGCGGCGGCCGCGATGCCAAGACCAATTCCCAGCGCGATCATCTCAGCGCCGGCCAGGCGCCCGGTGACGCGCGGCACCTCGATTTTCAATCGCTACGGCTTTCCGGCGACTGAGCGGATGTACGCGTCCACCTGTCGCTCGAGGATCGGGAGAGGCACGGTTCCTGTCATCAACACCTCGTTGTGAAAGGCCTTGGGGGAGAATTGCCTGCCAAGGATCCGCTGCGCCTTGTCCCGCAACTCGACCATCTTGAGCTGGCCGAGCATGTACGCGCACGCCTGCCCCGGGATGACGACGTACCGATCGATCTCGCTCGCCTCGATGCCGTAGTCAATGGCCTGCTGCCGCGTCCAGCGCTTCGCATGCAGGCCGGTGTCGACGACCAGCCGGCGCGCGCGGAACAGCGCGGCGTCGAGCTGGCCAAGCTGCCCTTCAAGATCGTTCTCGTACCAGCCCGACTCGGCCGCCAGCCGTTCGGCGTACAGGCCCCAACCTTCCGTGAGGGCTGAGATCCCCCCGAGCGCACGAATCTGACGGAAGCGGGGGTTCGCGTCGTTCTCCAGTTCCAGCGCGATTTGGAAATGGTGCCCGGGCACGGTCTCGTGGTACACCAGCGTCCGCAGCCCGAACTTCGTCAGGTACGACGGCCGCAGCGGAATCTGGAACGTCCCTGGACGCGACCCGTCGCGTGCAGGCGAGTTGTAGCTGGCAGCAGCGCTCTCTTCGCGGAAGCGCGGGTACGGCCGGGCGATCACCGGGGCCCGTGGCACGCGGTCGAACAGGGCGGCGGCGCGGCGCTCGGCGTCGCGCATGATCTGTTCGACGTCGGCCATGATCCGCGTGCGCCCCTCCTCCGAGACCGGGTAGGCCAGGTCCTTCTCGAGCTGTTCGATGCGGTCGCTTACCGAGCCGCCGGTCCGCCCGAGACGCCGCAGGATGGCGTCCATCTCCTTCTCAATCCGCGCCACCTCGCGCAGGCCGATCTGGTGGATCTGGTCGGCTGACAAGTTGGTGGTCGTGAAGCGCCGCAGGTTGTACGCGTAGGCGTCCGCGCCGCCCTTGAACCGCCACAGCCCCGCATCGTCGGTTGCACGATCGGCGAGCGGCTCGAGGACGGCAATCGCGTGGCGCCACGCCGGATAGACCTGCGCGGCCGTGATCCGCTCGGCCGCAGCCCGGAGCTCCCCGCGTTTCGTTTCCGGAATGCCGTCGGCTGCGGCCATCCGGTCCGAAAACGCGGTGACGAACGGGTTCTGCGCGGGCGGCGTGCTGACGAACTGCCGCATCTGCGTGAGCGTCGCGCGCACGATGAACCGGGGCGGCGCCATCCGCTTCTCAGAGAGACGGAGTGCTTCGGCAGTGGCTTCCTCCATGCGCGCGCCGACCTGCCCGAGACGCGCGACGTAGTTCACCGCATCCTTCTCGGTGATCAGCGGGATGCACGACCGTGAGCGCGCTGACGAGATTGATGTTCGCTCCTGCGAACTGCTCGAGTGGGAAATAGAAGTCCTCATACTTCTCACCGTCGACGATCATCTCGAGCTGCCACTGCATGAGGTCGACGGAAAGCCGCTGGTGCTGCGTCAGGCGATCGCGATCGAACTTCTTCAGGTCGGCCAGTCCGCGCCTGGCCAGCTCCACCCGCCGATGAGCCCATTCGCGCGTCTGCGGCGTAAGCTGCGTCTCGAGAACGTCCTGTTCGGGTCCGGTGAAGTACCGGGCGGCGGTCGCCTGGTTGGGGTTCATCCGGACCCATTCATCGGTGAATGCGCCGAAGAAGTCGTCGATCCGGCGTTCCTGCGTGGTGACGGGCTCCATGGCGACCAGAGCCACGGCGAGGGCGACACTTGCGAGGAAGATCCGGTTTGCGGGCATTTCGGTCACGTCAACCCTCCGACTCTGATGGATCTTGCCAACCGCGCCAACTGCGTCCAACGGAATACGATTGAGCCACGGCGTAGATCGCGGCCGAACGATCTGCGGTCCATTGTTGGCGCACACGCTGGCGTCCAACGCGCCGCCCGGAAGGGCTTCCGCTCCCACGGATGCGCCCAGATCAATATGATGACACCGTTGCGGACAACAGAAGGAGGGGCCCTGTGAGCGGAGTCGCCCTTCTCATCGGGAACTCGGACGGCATCGGACTCGCCTTGACGAGGCGACTCCTCGAGCGCGGATTTGCGGTGATCGGGATCTCGAAGAGCCCATCGCCAGTGTGCCACGAAGCCTACCGCCACACCGTGCTCGATGTTTCAATGGAAGATTACGGGGGAAGGCTCGACGATGCATTGCGTTTGGACCGCATTCGTCTCTGCGTCTATTGCGCCGGCATCGGCGACCACTTCGCCATCGACGGCCTGCGACAGGATGTGGCGACGTTCCAGGTGAACCTGGTTGGCCTCGTCAAGACCGTGGAGAGGATCCTTCCGCGGATGGTGGCCGATGGCCCTGCCGTCCTCGCCGGTCTTTCCAGTCTAGCGGACGTCGTCCCGTCCCGGGTGGCTCCGGCCTACGCGGCCTCGAAGGCCGGCATGACCTATTACCTCGAGGGCCTCGCAGGAGCGGTTCGAAGCACCGGAGTCGCGGTTGTCAATGTGCGCCTGGGCTTCGTGAACACCAAGATGGCCAAGTCCCCGTGGAAACCCTGGATGATCAGTCCCGACGACGCGGCCAGGCAAATCCTGCGTTCGCTGCTGAAAGACAGACCGGCTACCCGAGTCAACATCCCGAGGCGGGCGGCCGCCGCCGCAAGAGCCGCTGCCTCAGTGGCCCGTCTGGGCCGGGCGATGGGGAGATGAGCCGGGTCCTTTACGTCGCGTGTCGCCACTCGGCCGCCGGCTTAAACCGATCCTGGACTCACGAAGACGACGCACGTCGGTGCACCGACCTCGACGACGTAGCCGGTCGGCGACAGAGCGCCGCTGGACTGATCCACACGGAACGCGACGATGGTATTGCTGCCCTGGTTTGCCGCGTACAGAAAGGTCTCGGACGGATCCAGACCAAAAAACCGCGGCGTCCTGCCGCGTGTCGATTCCCATCCCACGTGGGACAGGGCGCCGGATTCTCCCACGGCGAAAATTGCGATGCTGTTGTGACCGCGGTTAGAGGCGTACACGAATCGGCCCGACCTGGTGACGGTAATTTCGGCGCCGGTGTTGTTGCCGGTGAAGGTGGTGGGAATCGTCGGGATCACTTGAATCGCCTCGAGCGTGCCACGATCCTCGTCGAACCGGTATGTCGTGACCGATGAATCGAGCTCGTTGACGACGTAGGCATGGCGTCCGGCGGGATGCAGCACGACGTGTCGCGGGGCCGAACCTGACCGCGCAGCGACCGACGGCGGTCTGTTCGCCACGAGTTTGCCGGTCGCCGTGTCGAGTGTGAACACGTGCACGAGGTCGAGGCCCTTGTCTGGCACGATCAGAAATCGGCCGCGGCGATCGAATTGAATGTGATGAGGGTGTGGCGTGGTCTGCTCGGTTCTGTGGGGGCCGAGTGTGCCCGACCAGTCTGCAGCATCGCTCATCGGCGCGAGCGAGCCGTCCGGCCGGATCGGAAGCACGGCGATCGTGCCGGGATTGTGCGGCACGAGCAGATAGCGATCCGTCGGATCGACGATGACATGCAGCCCGCCGTCTCGCCCTGTCGGTTGGCGGTTCAGCATCGTCAACTCGCCCGTGCGCGGGTCGATGCTGAAAGCCGACGCGAATTCCCGGCGGCCGCCATCGGCCGAATAGACACACCGCTGCCGGCGATCGACGGTCAAGAAGTTCGGATTGGCAACGTCCGCAAGCCGTTGCACCTGGGTCCATTGATTGGAGAGCGGATCGATTCGGAAGACGGTGATGCCGTCGCCATCGGCATCCCGACCGTCGACAGTGGTGACGCAGCCGACGTAGGCAAACATCGCCCGCGGCTGTGCCTCGGTACTCCTGCGGCCAAGCGATGACGTGATCAACGCCCCGCCCACCGCCACCATGAACGTCCGCCGGTTCGGTTGCACTGTCACGATGCTCACCTCACGCTGTCGGGGCCGCTCTTGTAAACCTTTCCGCCCTTCATGACAAACACGACACGCTGGAGAGCGGTGATGTCTTTCATCGGATCGCCATCAACCGCGATCAGATCGGCTTCCAGGCCCGGCGCAATCGAGCCGACCCTGTCCTTCAGGCCCAGCGCGTCGGCGGCGAGCGATGTCGTGCCGACGATCGCGTCCATTGCCAGGCTGACCGGCTCGCTGAACCCGGTAAACAATCTCACGGGCGTTCTGGCCATGCGCGCCGGCACCCGCATCGGTGCCCATCAGGATCTTCAGTCCCTTGACCTTCAGCGCTCGCCTGAACATGTCCAGATTGACCGGGATCCCCTTCTCCATGAAAGCGAAGCCGGCGTCGTTGAAATTCCCGATGCCGAGATACCGGTTCTTGTTTTCGATGTAGTTCTGCAGCAGGAGGCCGATGTTGGGTTCGAAGAACGTGCCGCGTCGAGCCAGCACGGCCAAGGTCGCGTCAGTCACCTGGCTTCCATGCGTGACGGCCCAGCAGCCGGCGACCGCCGCCGCCTTCACCGCTGAATCAGCGTGCGCGTGAACCCAGGTACGCTTGCCCAGTCGCTTGGCTTCGTCGCACGCAGCCTCGATCTGGGCATCGCTCATGGTCTGAGCGCCGCCTTCGCGGATGCTCTTCGAGGCAAAGAGCTTGATCAGATCGGCGCCATCCGCCACAACCTGGCGGACGAACTGCCGAATCTGGCCGGGGGTGCCCGTGTCGTCGCGGACCGGGGTGACCGATGTCAACAGGCGCGGTCCCGGCAGCCCCCCTTTCGCAATGGCGTCCCGCAGGCCACGATCCAAGGGTGAGCCGATGCTCTGGGCGGTGGTGAAGCCGCTATTGAGCATCGCGTTGGCATTTTCCGCAGCGTACCGCATCGACTCCTGTGGTGTTTCACCTTCGGCCGAAGCCTTGCCGCTCTTCCCGAAGTGCGTATCGATGTGGACGTGCGTATCGATCAAACCCGGCAAGAGTGTGAGTTGCGGAAAGTCGTACGAGACGCGTCCTGGTGTCGCCGGGCCAACGCTCTTGATCCTTCCTGCTTCCACGACCACGGTGGCATTCCTCTGGACTCCCCCCCTACCATCGATGAGCGTCGCTGCTCGAATGACGGTCGGCTCCTGCGCCGTCGACGAAGTCGATGCCGCCGACAGCAGCACCATGATGACCAGCCCCGCGCGAAGGTGACGAGGCAGCCACCCGCGAACGATGTCCCGCGCAATCTGTCCCATGGAGAGCCCTCCTTCGACGCTGTCAGAACGTAACATGTTTGTCGAACGGGATGTTCCCAAAGGCGGGGCGGTTACTGTTCAACCGACACGGGCCACCAGCTTTGGCCGAGCTAGCGGTCGGCCTTCCAGGGAATGATCCAGCGCTCGAGCTCGTTCAGCGCGAACGTGAAGAGAAACCCCAGCAGCGCGATCACCAGCAGGCCGACGTACATCGTTTCCACCGACAGGATCTCCCAGGCGTTCCAGATCATGTAGCCCAGGCCGCTTTGCGCGCCGATCATCTCGGCGACGGCGATCAGGATCAGCCCCATGCCGACGCCCAGCCTGATGCCGGTCATGACCAGGGGCAGCGCGCCGGGAAGCGCGATCGTGACAAACATCTGCCACGGGCTGGCGCGGAAATTGCGGCCGACGTCGAGATAGATGGCGTTGATCTCGCGCACGCCTGCCGCGGCGTTGATCAGGACGGGATAGAACACGCCGATCGCGACCATGGCGACCTTCGACGCCTCGCCGAGCCCGAAGATCAGCAGGATCAGCGGGAAGATCGCGCTCTTCGGCACCGGATAGGTCGCCGCCACCAGCGGCTCGACGATCGCCCGCGCCGCCCGGTTCAGGCCCATGACGATGCCCAGCAGCGAGGGCGGGAATGATGCCGATGAGCGATCCCCAGAACAGCCGCTGAAGGCTCGCCCAGGTATTCACCCACAGCTCGCCGGATTCCAGGAGGCTCACCAGCGTGCGGAGGATACGCGAGGGCGCGGGGAAGAAGCGGGCATCGACGAGGCCGGCGCGCACGGCGATTTCCCACAGCAGCAGCAGCACCAGCGGCGACGCGACGCTGATCATTCGCTCGCGGTTGGTCACCGACAGCGCGATCCGCTGCCGGCGCGCCCTCGGATCGGTCCGGGGCAGCTCGACGCTCACGGGCGACTCACCGACGCCCCGCCGGCGCGCTCCCGCTCGACCTCGCCGCGCAACTGGCTCCAGATCGCGAACACGAGCTCGCCGTACCTCGGGTCGGCGCGCAGCGCGAGCACCTGGCGCGGCCGGTCGAAGGGGACGTCGATCAATGCCTTGGTTCGCCCCGGCTGGGCGGTCATGAGCAGGATCCGGTCGCCCAGAGACACCGCCTCATCGACGCTGTGGGTGATGAAGATCACGGTCTTCTTGGTCTCGTCCCAGATCCGCAGCAGCTCTTCGTGCAACAGCGTCCGGTTCTGCTCGTCGAGCGCCGAGAACGGTTCGTCCATCAGCAGGATCTCGGGATCGGTGGCGAAGGCGCGCGCGATCGACACGCGCTGCTTCATCCCGCCGGACAACTGGTGCGGGTAGACGCGCGCAAACCTGGTGAGCCCGGTGCGGTCGAGGAAATGGTTCACGACGTCGCGGATCTCGGCTGGCGGCCGCCGCCGCAGCCGGAGCCCGTAGGCGGCGTTGTCGTACACGGTCATCCAGGGGAAGATCGAGTCCCCCTGAAACACCATCGAGTTGCCCGGCTTGTCCGGGTGGCTCCGCGCGATCGTCACCTCGCCGCTCGTCGGCGTGTCCAGTCCGGCGATGATCCGCAGGAGCGTGGTCTTTCCGCAGCCGCTCGGGCCGACGATCATGAAGAAGGTGCCGGTGGCAATCTCCAGCGAGATATCGTCCACCGCGGTAACCAGCTGATGGCGCGTGCGGAACTGTCTGGTCAGATGACGGATGACGATCTTCGGCACGAATGCCGCTGGGTGTGTGCTCGAGTCCCCGTTCGCCGGCATGCGTCAGCGTCGCGCGGCCGGGCGCTGGTACGGTCCGAGCTGGTTGACCGCCCAGTCCACGAACGAGTGATCGATCACCTGGCTGATGCTCACGTTGCCCTCGATCAGCTTCTCGCTCTTGAAAAACTCGAGGTCGTTCCTCAGGCTGGGCTCGTGCACGCGGCCGTCGGGGTTGCAGCCCTGCGGGTGGATCGCCCGGAAGACACCAGGATCCTTGATCGCCGTTGACCGCGTCAGAATGGCGATCACCTCGCCGGCGTTCGGGCCCGCGAGCCGGCCCGCCTCGAGCGCGTCGTTATAGTCGCGCACGCCTTTCAGGTAAGCACGCATGAACCGGCGGGCGATTTCGGGGCGGTCCTTCGCAAACCCGCCGCCGTAGAGCACGACCGCAAGCTGATGCCCAGGGTAGATCTCGTCGTCGCCCATCACGCGGACCGCGGCGCCGCTCTGCACCGCCCGCGTCGCCGAGGGCTCGGTTGTCATCGCGGCATCGACGGCCTTGTTCTGGAGCGCGAGGACGTGCTGCGGGAACCCCATGAACACGCGCTCGACATCGGCGTACTTCAGGCCCCCCTGCTTGAGAGCTTCGTTCAACGTCGAGGTCGAGGCGCTGCCCGGGGCGCTGCCGGCGATCTTCATGCCCCTCAGATCCTTGAGGGATTTGTAGCGCCCGCTTTCGACCAGGTCCTTGCGCACCAGCAGCGGCTGGAAGCCGTAACCGGGTGGTGTCGATCCCTTGTCGGCGACAATGGTGATGGCGATGCCGCGGGCGACCGCGTTGTAGAGTCCCGCCGACGGGGAGCCGCCCCCGACCTCGAGCCGGCCGACGCCGAGCGGCGCGATCATCTTCGCCGCCGAGTCGAACGCCGTGAACGCGACGAGGATCCCTTCCTGCCGGAAGTAGCCCTTCTGGTCGGCGATGAAAAAGGCGACGTCGCTGCTGGCGTTGACAATCCCTACACGCACCCTCGTCTGGCCGGCGATCGGCTGAGCGGCAAGGCCGGCAGACACCGCCAGCCAGACGCAGAGGCCGATCGGAAACGCCCGCGCGGACAGGCGGCTCAAAGCACCTCCCCGTTTTTCAGCAGGCCGGCCGCCCGGAGCGATCCTTCGAGCCACTTGGGACTCAAGTTCCTCCCGGCGAGGATGTCGGCGATGCGCGCGCGTTCTTCCTCGACCTTGCTGGCGGCGAGGTCCAGGAGCGATTCGGCCTTGTCGCGCTCGATGGCGACGACGCCGTCGGCGTCGCCGACGATGAGGTCGCCGGGATTGATTGCCTCGCCGCCGCACGAGATCGGCCAGTTGATCCGGCCGGGACCGAACTTGGTCGGCCCCCTGGGATTCGCGCCGACGCAATAGACAGGAAAGCCCAGCTCCCTCAGTTCCTCGGTGTCGCGGACAGCGGCATCGATGACCACGCCGGCAAGGCCCAGCTTCCTGCAGGCGTTGATCATCAGCGAACCCATCAGTGCGCAGGTGCGGTCGCCCTTGCCGTCGATCACCAGGATGTCCCCTGGCCGCGCGATCGAGATTGCGGCGTGGACCAGCAGGTTGTCGCCTGCCCGAACCTCGACCGTCAGCGCCGGGCCCGCCATGCGCATGGATGGCGACAGAGGCGCGATGCGGCCGTGGAGGGTGCCGCGGCGGCCCGCGACATCGGAGAGGACCGACGCGGCAAACGCGGACGCGCGCTGCACGACGGCGGGAGCGATCCGCGTGAAATCGCGGCGGATGTCGGATGCAGTGGGGGTGGGCATGGCGCTCACGCGACCTCGGCCGCCGGGTGACCGCGCCGGGTCAGCAGCGCGTCGAGACGCGGGTAGACGCGACGGGCGTTGCCCTCGTAGATCTTGTGACGTTGTGCCGGGGCCAGGGCGCCGATTTGATCGATGTAGCGTTTCGTGTCGTCGAAATAGTGCCCGGTCTCCGGGTCGATACCCTTCACCGCGCCGATCATCTCGGACGCGAACAGGATGTTGTCGGCCGGAATCACCTTGGCCAGCAGTTCGATGCCGGGCAGATGGTAGACGCAGGTGTCGAAAAACACGTTCTTCATCACATGTTCGGCGAGCGGTGGCTTCTTCATGTCGAGGCTCATGCCGCGATAGCGGCCCCAATGGAACGGCACGGCCCCGCCGCCGTGCGGGATGACGAGTTTCAGCATTGGAAAGTCCTTGAAGAGATTGCCTTGAATCAGCTGCATGAAGGCGGTTGTGTCGGCGTTGAGGTAATGCGCGCCGGTCGCGTGGAAATTCGGATTGCAGGACGAGGAGACATGAATCATGGCCGGCACGTCGAGCTCGCACAGCTTCTCGTAGATCGGGTACCAATGCCGATCGGTGAGCGGCGGATCGGTCCAGTAGCCGCCGGTCGGGTCGGGGTTGAGGTTGACGCCGACGAAGCCGAGCTCGTTGACGATCCGTTCGAGCTCGGGCACGCAGTTCGCGGGCGAGACGCCTGGAAACTGGGGCAGCTGGCCGGCGGCGACGAAATTCTCGGGTAGCAGCGTGCAGATGCGGTGGATGAGGTCGTTGCAGACTCTGGTCCATTGTCTGCTCACTGGCTCCGACCCGACGTGGTGCGCCATCCCGGAGGCGCGGGGAGAGAAGATTGTGAGATCGGTGCCGCGCTCTTTCTGGAACCGGAGCTGGGGCTCGACGCTCTTGACGAGAACCTCGTCGCTGATGCCCAGATCGGTCGAAGCGGGTATGCGCGCGGCATCGGCGAGGCCTGCCAGCTGCCTGTCACGGAACAGGTGGAGCGCCTGCGGTTCGGTCGTGTAGTGGCCGTGAATGTCGATGATCATCATGTGGCTGAATCTTTGATCCCTTCGGCTGGCGCCGGGTCGTCTCGAGCCGAGCCGGGGGAGGACTGGCTCCGTCCGCCGCGAGCTTGTGCAGGGGCGCTATCGAGGAATCGCAGCAGCCGGGCTGCGACCTTGTCCTCTGTCTGATCGGCTACGGCGACATCCCAGTACTCGGCACGAGGCAGGCACTCCTCGAGATACCTTGCTGCGGAGGTCGCGTGTGAGGCGTCCCGGCCCGGAACAATAAGAGCGGGGATGTCCAGGCGCAGCAGGTCTTCGGGCTCGGCTCCGGGTGCGGTGTCCCTGTCGAACAAGGTCCGAGCCATGCCGGCGGCTATCAGCTTGTAGTCGTCTGCGTTCTGCCGTGCGTAGGATTCCGCGAAGCTCCGGTCGCGATTGATGACCGTGGCCCATGGTCCGCCCCTCGGATCGGCATTGAAGGGCTTGCCTTCGTTTCTCACCAGCTGAACCACCTGCTCCAGGCCGTGCTGCTGCACGTACGCAAGATGCTCGGCAAAGCGGTGGTGGCTGTTGATTCGGTACTTGGCGCCGCCAACGGGCCAATACAACACCATGCTGAGTACGGCGTGCGGGTAGGTGACCGCGAACAATGTGACCGGACAGCATCCCATGCAGCCGCCGAGCAGGTGGGTGCGCGTGATGTTCAGGTGATCCAGCAGCCCTTTGCCCTGCGCCACGAAATGGGACCACGTGACGCGTTCGATGCGGCCGCCCGATTCGCCGCACTCGCGGCGGTCGAAAATGATGCAGCGGTACTTTCCGCGCAGGTGGTCCAGCAGCTTGATCCGGGCGTACGACCCGAGGGTCGTCCACTTCTCGAGGGTTGCGTCGAAGCCACCCGGCGAGAACATCAGCAGGGGCGGCCCGGAGCCGACCACCTCGTAGCGCGTCGTGATGCCGTCGATGACTGCGGTGGGCACGGAGGATCCGCTCAAGGCGCCGGTTTGACGTGAATGCCGCCCTTGATCTGACGCGCGGCCCGCACATCCTCCGCGTAAGCCGTGATGGCGTCGAGCGTGATCCTGGCGACGTTCGCGTAGGTTTCGGTCGTCGAGTCGAGCGCGCTCGCGCCGTAGCCGATGACGGCGTGCGCCATCCGCATCCGGCCATCGAGCCAGGGACCGCCGCCGAGACCACCGATCACGGGAATCGAGACGGCGCTCACGGCTGCGGGACCCGCGACCGGTCCTGAGAGTGTGAAGTCGAGCAGCGAAGCGCCGGCCGCTTCCAGGCGCTTGGCCTCTTCCACACACCGTGCGGTCATCGCCGCAGGCAGCTGCGCTCCGGGCTTCAACATGTCGCTGTACTGGAGGCCGTAGTCCGCGCCGGTCTGAGGTGTGATTCCGAACTGCGCGAACACCGGAATGCCCGCCCGGACTATGGCGCGTACCGCCTCGGGAAATTGTGCCGCGCCGTCCAGTTTCACCATGTCCGCACCCGCCTCCACGAGCCGGGTGGCAGCCCGCAGCGCCGCGCCGGTGCCCTCCTGGAGCGGACCGAAGGGAAAGTCGCAGCTGACCATGGCGCGTGTGACCCCGCGACGAACCGCCTTGCAGACCACGATCATCTCGTCCATCGTGACCTCCAGCGGGCTCGGGTGGCCCCACAGATTGATCCCCACCGTGTCTCCCACCGACACGATATCCACCCCGGCGCGATCCACGATCTGCGCGATCTGAAAGTCCCAGACCACGACTCCGACGATCTTCTCGCCGGCCCGCTTCATCTGCTGGAGAGCGGGAATGGTGACCATCGACGCCTCGGCCCGCATCGGGATGTCGTGCTACTCCCAGGCGCGATTATCGACCGTGTTCTCGAACGTGGCGCCTGCCACCACCATGTTCCACTTGACCGTCCAGTGATAGGTGTCCTCGAACCGTTCGCGAGTGTACGGCTGTGGCGCGGCGTGAAGCGAGGCGCCAGGTCTGCAACTCGTGGGCTTCGAGCAGTCCGCCGGTTTCCGCGATGAAATAATGGAGATACGGTGTCGGGTCGCGTTCGAGCACCTTCACGGCTCTCGCCTGCGCCCGGAACAGCGCCGCGAGCGTCCGGCCGTCGAGGTCGTCACCGGCCGCCTCGCTGCGGCTCGAATGCGACTCGATCAGGATGCGGAGCCCCTGCTTCTGCGCCACGCTGATCCACGGCTCCATGAGGCTGACCGCTGCCACCTTGCCCTGGCGCAGCGCCTCCAGCCGTTGGAGCATCGTGCCGGCGCCGGTCGTCTTCACGTGCTCCGGAGTCAGGAAGCCCTCCAGCATCTTCAGCGTCGTGAAGTGGGAGCCGTTGTTCGGCGTCACCGCGATGACCTTGTCCTTGAGCATCTCCGGCTCGTAGATGTTGGAATCGCGCGTGACGACCAGCGCGAACTTCGACATGGAGGCGCCGAGTCCCACGATCTTCCGCCCGCGGAGTCCGCTGCACTCGGCCTCGACCGCGCGCTTCATGATGCCCCATTCGCACATGCGATATTGATCGATACCGCCGTCGGTGTATGCGGAGTCGAGCGGTCGATCGAAGATCGAGTCGAACTTGACCGAATGGGACGTGGTGACCTGGGCCATTCCTGGTGTGGCCACGAACTCGATGTCCAGGCCCTCGTCCTTGAAGAACCCTTCGTCGCGGGCGACGATGACGGGCAGGTCGTGGACCACGTTCATCAGCGCCAGCCGGGGTTTCTTCGCGACCTGCGGTTCGCTCGTCATCTCCTGCGAAGTCATGGCGCTTTCTCCTTTGGGTAATCTACATCACCCCACGAGTGCGTGGGTGTTGGGCGGAAACAGTTCTTCCACGGTTGGCGGGACGGTGATGATCCGCTGTTCGAGGGCGTACTGGATGATCTCCTCGAGCGGCTGACGGTTCGGCGCGATGCCGTAGGGCAGCGGGTCCCGGCCGGTGATCTCCATGACCCGCCGGTGCAGATCGTCGACGCGGGTCGGGTTCTCGACCTGGCCGGCCTGAAGGCGCCGGACGTAGCAGGCGTTTGGCCCGGGCGAACGCCTCGAAGAGATCGGGCGCCAGATCCGCATGCGCGTCGAGCACGTCGTCCCTGACGACGATCAGGTGATTGATCGGGTAGTGGCCACGGCGGCGCAGCGCCTCGAGCCCCTGATCTTCGGCTTCGTCAATGAGCGGCTTCACGTCCGGTGACCCGGCCTCGACGCCGATTGCCGCAGCCAACTCGCCGGACGCGACAAGGTCCGCCATCTTCTTGCCTTTTTCGATCGGCACCACGTTCGCGGGCGGGCGGTATTCGGCAACGTGCTCGTCGCCCGAAAGCACCCAGGTGATCGTGTCCAGGTCGACGCCGTATTGATGCTGCAGCACGCCGCGGGCCCACAGTCCCGTGGTGACGGTGTAGCCGCGGTTGACGCCGACCTTCCGGCCTTCCAGATCCTTGGGGCCTTTGATGCCGGACTTCGTGTTGTAGACGATCGCACCATGATGGAACGCCCGGACCAGGAAGATCGGCAGGCCCGTGAAACGCTTTCCATGAGCGCGCGCCGTGATGTACGTCGTCATCGCCATCTCGGAGACATCGAACTCGAGCCCGCGGACCATGCGCCGGAACGCGTCGATGAGTGGTTCCACTTCCACGAACTCCAGCCCGCAGCTCTGCGGCCTCACAACGCCGTCCTTGAGGGCCTGGTTGTTTCCCTGCGTACGCGTGACCGTCCTCAGCTTCAGCTCAGTCATGGACGCCCTTCATTTCCCTTGGGGGACGCGTCCTTCGCCGGTGTCACTCCCATGGCATGAGCGAGGCGTGGATCACGTCTGCCGCTCCCTCGCCGCCGACCGATCTGATGGCAAGGTCCACGTCCTTCAGTCCGAAGGTGTGAGTCGTGACCTTCTCCAGCGGAAAGCGCTTCGATGCGAGCTGCTGAAGGGCGAGCTCGCATGCCTTGAAGCTGTGCCCGCGCGCGCTTTTGATCGTGATCGCCTTCGCCGTGATCCGGCCGATTGGAAAATCCGGAAATTCCGCCATCTCTCCCTGGACCACCATGGTCCCGCCCCTGCGCTTGAGCGCTTCGACACCAAGCAGTATCGGGAAGGTTCCGGCGCCGGCGGTGCAGTCGAGCACGACGTCCACTCCCTTGCCTCCCGTGATCTCCTTGATGCGGGCAAGAGGATCCTCCTTCCCGACGTCGATTGCATGGTCGGCGCCAAGCGCTCTGGCGACCGCCATCCGGGCGCCGTCTCGGGACGTGCCCGTGACGATGACAAGAGAGGCGCCCGCCTGCTTGCAGACCACCGTTTGGGACAGCCCCTGCTGGCCCGGGCCCTGAATGAGGACGGTGGAGTCATAGCCGACGCCGCCGTCGAACAGCGACCATTCGATCCCGTTGGACATCGGCGTCGCCAGCCCCGCCAGCTCCGGCGTCACGCCGCGCGGCACACGGTGAAGGACTGCGTTCCAGGGAAGGTACACGTATTGGGCGAAGCCTCCCCAGAGATGAGGTGCCACGTCTGCTGCGGTGTATCCATAGCGGATCGCGCCGGGGTTGTACCGCCAGTCGGTGTTTTCGCAGTGACGGTATTGGCCCAGATGACACCACTCGCAGGTGCCGCACGAGACGTAGTGCTCGACGAAGACCAGGTCTCCTTCCTTGAAACCCTTGCGCCTGGTGAACTCGCGACCCGCTTTGTCGATATAGCCGATGTTCTCGTGCCCCATGATTACAGGAGCGTCCGACGGCGGCTGCTTGTACAACCTGACGTCGGTTCCGCAGATTCCGGCGACCGCCATCTTCAGCAAGGCGCTGTCTTGCCCGATTTCCGGCATCGGAAACTCGCGGATCTCGGTCGTGCTCGGGCCGACTCTGACGGCCGCCAGGACTTTTTCCACCGTTGCGGGTTCTCCAGGATGTGATGGTCAGGGTTGAGCTGGGCGCGCCGACTTCAATGCCGGCAGCACGCGGGCGGAAGCGAGGAGAAACGGAGCTCGCGGAGGAAACCGGACACACACGGATCGAATGTGAAAGTCTCAGGTCCAGACTCTCACGTTTGATCAGACGGCAGGTTTGAGGTTTCAGATTTCCGCGTCCAGCCGTTCCCCCCGTTCGCTACGCTGCCATGAAGTTCCGATCAGTCCAACGCTTCGACCTTGTAGATTGCGTTGCCGAGATTGCTGCCGATCCACAGCGCGTCGGTCGTCTTGTCTATGAAGACCCGACGTACGTTGGTGGTGTCGGGGAACAGATACGTCACGGTATCCCCGGTCCTGGGATTGAGGCGGATGATGCGGTCCGAGAGCATGGACGCCGTCCAGACGTCGCCCTTGGAATCGGCTTCCGCGTCGTAGGGCATCTGCCACTTGACCGGCATCTGCCATTCGGTGATTTTCTCGGTCTTGGGATCGAACCGCCCGATGGCATTGGCGCCGTACTCGGCGTACCACAGCACACCATGTTCATCGAAATGTCCGCGGCGGGGACGCGCCCGCGGGAGCGCGGGCTCCCAGGTCTGCAGTTTCTTGGTCTTGGCGTCGATCCTGCCAATCTTGGCGCCGGCGCCGCCGAATTCCAGGACATAGAGGTTGTTCTGCTCATCGGTCGGAATATCGTAGCCGTCGATCGTGCGCCCCAGCTGATCCTTCAGGACACCCAGGTTCTCCCACTCGCCCGTCTTCACGTTGACGCGCAGAAACGAATGGTCTTCCTGGTTGTTGGTCCACACGAAACCGTCGACGTGATGATGGGCCGGCGACACCATCGACTCCTGTGTGTTCGGACCCTGCCATTGATCGGGAACTTTGTAGGTCTTCACCGTTCTGGTCCTGGGATCGAGCATGGCGATGCCGCCCTGGTACATCATCGAGGCCCAGACATTGCCGTCGCGATCCGCCTTCACTTCGAGGAGACCACGGGGTTGCTCGCTCTTCAGGACGGGGACCGGATGATCGACGATCGCGCCGGTCTTCGGGTCCATCTCGCCGATGAACTGGCTGCCGAAATCGCTGTAGAACACCTTGCCGCCTTGCACGATGACGTCGTGCGGCATGGCCTCGGGGCGCGCCAGATCGTAGGTGGTGATGATGACGCGCGTGCCGCGTCCCTTCGGACGCGGGTAGGTCTGCAGTGGATACTGCCAGGTCTCGTTCTTCGAGAGATTCACGCTCGAGAGAAAACTGGCGGCCCGCTTGACCCGTTCAGGATCGACGATGCCGCGGTTTCCGCGTGGGCCGGGTAGCAGCTTCTGCGGACGTCCCGGCGGACTGCCCGGCGCATACGTGCCCATGCGCGGAATGATCTCCATGAACGCTTCCGCGGAGTGCGCTGAAGTGACAACGCGCTCCAGCGTGTGACAGCCGACGCAGTCCTGGAGGAACGCCTTTTGATCGTCGGCACCCGGCATGCTGCTCAACCATTCGGCGCTCGTCATGTGCGGCGCGAGATTGTCCGTCTTCGCGAGTTTGAGATCCGCACTCGCCGTCTTGCCGGCGGCGACGTCGGCGGCCGGTTGCCCGCTTGCGACGTAGCCGGCGGCGCGGATCCGGAGAGAGTAGTGGCCCGGTTCGAGCCGGTCGGCTGGAAAGCTGTACCGCCCCTGCGCGTCTGTGACGACCGTGGTGGCGATGCGGGCGCCGTCCCTCCTGGCGGTGACGAGAACGCCTTCCATGGCGCCCTCTTGCGGTGAGCTGACGACTCCGCTGAGCACGACGGCCTGTTGCGCGGCGGGCACCGGAATGTTCAGGAGGACCAGAGCGGTGGCGGCCAGAGAAGCCACGGCGGCGGACACATAAAAGGAGATCTTGCTCGACTTCATCGATCCTCCCTTTGCTTGGAAAGCGGCACGACTTCAACCGAACGATACACCAATTGAACGCCGGCAGCGGCTCTTGTCTCCGGTCGTCGACCGGGCGAATCCGCTCGGGCATCCGCCGTGGAACCAGCCGAGGTCCCCGTCAGGCAGATCCTGCGAGCGCAATCTATCGTCTCTTAAAGTACGTTAATGAACCAGATGTGCCAGAAGTGAACACGCAATTTCCCGGTCAAACTCCGGATCCCACAAAAAGACCAACAGGGAAAGCGATCGCTGCCAGTTCGGCTGTCGGCTTGGTACTTGCTCCCCTTCCAGCAGATTCATGGCCAACAGCAGCGCCGCGAGGGCTCATCTCACTCTGGTTCCCGAGCCGTCTCACATCCGCGCCGAGACCCACGCGCCATCACCCGATTCGTGGGACGACCGGCGATCATCGATCCGTCGCACACTTTCCGAGCTTACCTGGCTTACGCAGATCCGAGTGCAGTACGGTCCCGCGGTCTCCTTGCTCGATCTGTCTACCGGTGGCGCACAGATCGAGGCCACCGCCTTTCGGCTTCAGCCCGGCTCGACGGTTGTCGTGCAGCTTGCTACCGAATCAGAAACCGTCGCCATACCGGCTCTGGTGCTTCGCTCACAGGTGTCCAGACTCCTGCCGGCAGGGGCGAGGTATCGAACGGCACTCGCATTCAAACGCCGGCTGGCACTTGCCGATTTTCTCGAGGAGGAGAAATCCCGTCGGGACCCCTATCTCGCGCACGAGCACGCGCAGCTCAACGTCGCACTGCGACGTCTCGAGGCATCGATGGCGCCTCCCGGCGGCGCATCAGGACCTGCGATCACAGAGGTTGGGCGGGGGGCCCTCGCCGCAGCGCTTGCGATCATGGAATCGCCCTCTGGGCGACCAGCCAGCGGGACGTTTTCACGTGAATTGGGTCGGCTGCTCCGGGTCATCACCTTGGGGCTGACCAACGGAACCGTGCCTCACGTCATCCTCGACCAAATGGTGGAGAAGCTGCGACGCGCCGTGCCGGCAAAGGTGATTCGGGTGGCGAATGGGATGTCGCTCGCCGACATTCCCGCCGAGGCAACCTGCTTCGATGTACCGTCGCCCGTCGGCGGCTCCCCTGCGAGCTTGGTGGTCGAATGTCCGCGAGGCTGCCGGCTCGACTCAGAACATCTGCCGTTTCTCAAGGCCGCGGCGTACCTTGTGACGCTGATCACTCAGGTCGGGATGATGGGGACCCGCGATCGCGCAGCCTCCCCGGCGACCAGCGGCGATTTGCCGGTCGGCTGGAAGCGCCTCGTCGTGCGTTACCTGGACGGCCGAATGCTGAAAGGCTTCACCAACGGCTTCTCGGCCGCCAGCGGTAACGTCCATGTTTGGATCGATCCGAACGCTCCTGAATCGTCGCGGATTACCGTTTCGATCAGCCAATTGAAGACGATCTTCTTCGTGCATGATCTCGAAGGCGACCCCGCGCATCGTCCCGGCGCGGATGCGGCGATCGGACATGGACGGAGGGTCGAGGTCACTTTTGTCGATGGAGAAGTGCTGATGGGAAGGACCCTCACCTACTCGACGGACGGGCGTGGGTTCTTCGTGACGCCGCTCGACTCGGGGGGCAACAACGTGCGCATCTTCATCGCGCCTGCGGCCGTTCAACAGGTGACGTTTCCCTGAGGCCTGGGGCGCTCATCCGCTCAAATCAGGTGCTCACGGGGCGTTTCGATCGGCGTCGGCTCGAATCAAGGCCCGAGGAGCCAACCTCAGCAACTCCAGCATGCGCAATCCGTTCGCGTTCGGCAATCAGCGGTGTTATTGATCGTTCGCCACGATCGACCGGGTGGACGTGGCCCGATCGTGTATAGTGGATCTTGTCATCCAGAACTGAGCCAGCCAGCGTTCGAGTAGTGCACCCTCTCAGCCACTCCTGAAGGATGCGCGCCGACCGGCCCAACTTTGGTCCCGTGTCGAGCGCGTCTCACGCGATTCACAGTCTCACGATCTTGGGCGCGCGGTCGCGACTTGACAGCGATTGAAGACCAGAACACAACTCGCAACAACGAAGAGAGTGCTCGTCATGCTCACCTCACTTAACCGCGGGAATCTCGTCGCCGCCTGGGTCGGCGTCCTTCTGACCGCCACCGGCGCCGCCGCGCTGTCGGGCGCGTTGATCACGGTCGGCAACAGCGCGCTCTGGTTCGCCGTGTGCGTGGTGCCTACGGTGCTGATGCTGATGGTGCGGTGCGGGGCGCCGCCAGCGATGCAAGAGGTTCTTTACGCAGTCGATCGGCGCGGGTGATCGCGACGACCTCGAGACGCACGGATCAGGTGGGCCCGTCGTGTCCCGGACGACCCCTCGACGCGCCAGATGCACAGGTACTGGAACGGCCAGCGGCGGGTCGCGACGCGGCCAGCGGTGTGACGCCGTTCATTCACGCGGGGTTGGCGTCACGCCTCGCACATGAATAGGCCACCTGCCGGCGACGAAGCAGCGGCGGGGCGGCTGATGCCGACCGACTGCCCGTTTTGCGGATCGTCCAAAGTGATGACGGCGAGTGAAAAGGTGGACGCGTTCACCTATTGGCGGTGCGAGACGTGCGGCCAGATGTGGAACGTCGGGCGGTTACGGTCGTCGAACTCTTATGGCGGACGAAGGGCGTTGAAATGAGCACGAGTGTCACGGCCGCGGACTGGATCAAGCGGATTGCGGACGACGAGCGGAAGCGCGACACGGTGCGCGTCAGGGGGGACGAGTTGGCCGCGCACAAGGCCGACCTCGTCCGTCGCAACGGCCGGCGGCTCATCGACGAGCTCCGCGCCACGGTGATCCGTGACGTGGACGCTTTCCGCGACGAGTTTGTCGGAGACGCCACGCGCGATGTGGTCGTGGAAGCCACCGCACCCGACGGCGGATTTGTCGTCCGCAAGCCCGCACCGGCAGCGGTCTCCCTCTCGGTTACGCCGAATCTGGAGGCGGCGGCAGTGGTCTGCCATTATCGTTTCACTTCGACGAACGGTCTTCCGCCGCGGGAAGATCGCATCGACGTGACGTTCGCCGGTGACGGAAGCGAGACGCTGCAGATGAAGCATCACGGGACGGGACAGGTGTTTGCGACCCCCGACGCGTTTTCCGAGTTCCTCCTGGTCCCGGTCTTGACAGGACGTCCACGTTGATCGACGGCAACCGAGGCACGCCGGGGCCAGCTGACGCCGGTGGAGGAAGCTCATGAGTACGGTGTTGGTCGTCGCAGGTGTGGTCGTTGCCGCTGCGATCGTTGCACTCCTCACATCCTGGAGCCGCGGTGGGAGCCCTGCAGACCTCGGAGCCGTCAGCAATCAGTGGATTGCGGAACATCGGCTTGGCTCGGGCCAGGATTCCCGACGCTGAAAGATCGTCCTTGATCATGTGCGGCACGCATTGCTAATCGAACTGCTCGAACGGATCCGCGCACTACTCGGCCTGCCGCCAAGAAGGCAGCGTTCCACGCTGCTCGATTGGATGAAGACGGGCGGATCGACCGTGCCCCGGCGCCTCGAGCCGGCCAGGGAAGCGGAGAAGCCGCACGGACGTGCCATGACGGGGCAGTACCTGCTGCTCTACAGGTACCTGGAGGGCAGATACGCGACCACGGTGGTGTTGACGTTCGCGGAGATCGAAGACCTCCTCGGTTTCGCGCTCCCTGACCAGGCGCGTCTTCACCAGGAATGGTGGACGGTCGCAGAGACGAACCGTCACGAACCCAATTACTCCGATTCGTGGATCCTTGCCAGCAGGACGGCTGTGCCCAATCTCGTGGCGCGCACGGTCGTGTTCGAACGCGCGGCGTAGCGTCCTCTCGTCCTCGGTCGGGCGTCCCCCCGATGCTCGAGTGACGTCCTCCCGCCGACGCCTTCTCCAGGGCACAAATATGTCGCTTGGCCGCGCACGGCCGACAGCCATGTCGATCCGGCATGCGATGACGCGCTGCGAAGAGGCGTCTCGTGAGCGCCTCCCCAACAGAAACGTCTGCTTGCCGCTGGCGAGGCGACAAGCGTGTCGGTTTCCGCTCGCGTGCGTCGCGATGGTGTGCAGCCCATAACCCGCTGACATCCTGCCGTTTACAACCGCGCGTGCCTGCGGTGCGCTCGCGTTCGGGCTGGCACCCGGCTTGCTCGAAACGGAAGTCGCACGCTTCCGGTGGGCCGGCTCTCGTTCCCGGCCACGCAACTTCAATCGTAACGTCGCGCTCAGCGCTACGGAAAGGACTGTCCGTGATCACTCGACGTGTCTTCAGCGACCGTGAAACGTCAGCATCACAGTGGGCGCCGACGCTCGCCGCATCGTGCCTGGCGCTCCTGGTTGGAACGCCACTCCAGGCGCAGGATGCTCCGCTTCCGCCGATCACGGTGGGAGCCGGTCTGCAAACGAGCTTCGTGCACACCGACTCTGACGCCGAGGATTCGGATTCCACCGACGCCTTTAAGCTCGACCACGCTCGCCTCTACGTGAACGGCTCCGTGACCACCACGATCAAGTTCATGTTCAACACCGAATACCAAAGCGCCACCAACAACGTCGAAATCCTGGACGCCGTTGCGCGTTTCGAGATGTCTCCGAAGTTCAATATCTGGGCCGGGCGTTTCCTGCCGCCGAGTGACCGCGCGAACCTCTACGGGCCCTTCTACTCCCACCACTGGGCGGTGTACAGCGATGGCGTTCAGAACGGCCATCCGTTCATCTCCCAGGGCCGCGACAACGGCGTCGCCTACTGGGGTGATTTCGGTAAGGTGAAGGTCTCGGCCGGCGCGTTCGACGGCCTCTCGGCCACGAAGAAGAACGACAACATCATCAGCGCAGCGCGCGTGCAGATCGATTTCTGGGATGCGGAAAGCGGCTATTACCTGAACGGCACCTACTACGGCGACAAGGACCTGCTGGCCGTCGGCGCCGCGGTGCAGGCCCAGTCGGATGACGAGACCACCAACACGGCCACGACCCTCGACTTTCTCCTCGAGAAGAAACTTGGTGACGCCGGCGTGATCTCGGTCGAGAGCGAGTACGCCAACTACGACGGGCTGGGCGGCTACAACGCCGACTACGCGTCGAGCGAGGGCGGCTACGTGCTGGGCAGCTATCTCTTCCCCCAAAGGGTGGGCATGGGCCAATTCGAGGTCCTCGTCAAGTACGCCGAAGCAAACTTCAGCAAGTCCGCCGTCCTGGTCGACTACGACCAGAAGACCAGCGAGTTCGACGTGAACTACGTGATCAAGCAGTTCAACGCGCGCGTGATGTTCTTCATCAAGAACACGAATTACAGCGCGGTAAAGACCGACGACATGCAGGTCGGCGTCGGGCTGCAGATTCAGATGTAAGCGGAACGGGTCAGCTGCCAGCAGTTGTCATCAGGAGTTGACCGTCAACCGTCGACGTCCGGGAGCGAAAGCCGAAAACTGAAAGCCGAGAAGAAACAGTGAAGCGGTATGAACAGGAGTTGAACCAATGAAACTGACGCACGTGTGTCTGATCGGCAGCCTGCTGGCTGTCGGGTTTTCCGCGCCGGCGCGGGTGGGCGCGCAGGGGCAGGGCCCCATCAAGGTGGGAGTGCTGCATTCGCTCTCCGGCACGATGGCCATCAGCGAAACCACGCTCAAGGACACCATCCTGATGATGATCGACGAGCAGAACAAGAAAGGCGGTCTGCTCGGCCGGAAGCTGGAGGCGGTGGTGGTCGATCCCGCGTCCGACTGGCCGCTGTTCGCCGAGAAGGCGCGCGGCCTCCTCGAGCAGGACAAGGTGGCGGTCGTCTTCGGCTGCTGGACGTCCGTGTCCAGGAAGTCCGTGCTGCCTGTCTTCGAAAAGGACAATGGCCTGCTCTTCTATCCGGTGCAGTACCGAGGGGGAGGAGTCCTCGAAGAACGTGATCTACACGGGCGCAGCGCCCAATCAGCAAGCCATTCCCGCGGTCGATTACCTGATGAAGGATGTCGGGGTCAAGCGGTGGGTCCTCGAGGGCACCGACTACGTGTATCCGCGGACGACGAACCGCGTGCTCGAGGCGTACCTCAAGTCGAAGGGGGTTGCGCCTGCGGACATCTCGATCAACTACACGCCCTTCGGCCACTCCGATTGGCAGACGCGCGTGGCGGCGATCAAGCGGTTCGGCTCGGCCGGCAAGAAGACCGCGGTCGTCTCCACGATCAACGGCGATGCGAACGTGCCGTTCTACAAGGAGCTCGGCAACCAGAAGATTTCCGCGGAGGATATTCCGGTCGTGGCGTTCTCGGTGGGTGAGGAGGAGCTCTCGGGCGTCGATACCAAGCCCCTCGTCGGACACATGGCGGCGTGGAACTACTTCCAGAGCATCAACACACCGGCCAATTCCGCATTCATCAAGCAGTGGAAGACCTACATCAAGAAGGCCGATCGCACGACGAACGATCCGATGGAAGCGCATTACATCGGCTTCAACCTGTGGGTGAAGGCCGTGGAGAAGGCGAAGTCGGTCGACGTCAATCTGGTGCTCGCCGCGCTGCCCGGCCTCGAAACGCCGAATCTGACCGGCGGCGTCGCACGGATGCTGCCCAACCACCACATCACGAAGCCGGTCTACATCGGCGAAGTCCGCGCCGACGGCCAGTTCGACGTGGTCTGGAAGACGAACGGCACCGTTCCCGGCGACGCCTGGTCCGACTTCCTCCCCGTCAGCCAGGACACCGAAGCGGACTGGGTGAAGCTCAAGTGCGGCAACTACAACATGAAGACCAAGGTGTGCTCGGGACAGAACTACAAGTGAGGGGGGCTTCGCGCGGCGGGCGGCGGCTCTCGTGGCTGCTGCTCGCCTCGGCCCTGGCCGCGGCGCCGGCGTCGGCGCAATCCGCGGACGAGCAGCTTTATCGCCGCACTCGCGGAATTGCGAGACGCCAGCTTTCTCGACAAGGAAGCGGCCGCTGAGCGGGTCATCGCGACCGGTCATCGGGGCGCGCTGCCCGCGTTGACCGCGTTGCTCGAAGACCGTCTCTACGTTCGTCAGCAGGACCAACGGGTCGTCATCGTGAAGACGGCGGACGAGAGCCTGCCGGCGATGGAGCTGACCGATCCCGCGTCGCTCGAGGCGGCAGGTTCGAGTGCGACGTCCGGAGCTGACGAAGATCGGCACCAACAACCGCCTCCGGCGATTCCTCCGGATCGCGCTGGCCAGGTTCGCGCTGTCGAATGCCGATGCGTCGGTGCGGCTGAGCGGCCGTGAACGAGATGATGCGTGCGCTGGACGAGAGCGACGATCGAGTTGTTGCGCCAGCGAGCCGCGGCTGGAAACAGACGCCGCGGTGCAGTACGCGATCGAGACCGGCCTGGCGCTGGCCGCGCTCGACGGTGGGGATCGGGCCGCCCGCCTCGCCGCGATCTCGACGCTGCGGGATCGGCTGAGGCCGGAGGTCCGGAATCGTTTGGCGGCGTTGCTCGCCACCTCTCCTGACGGCGAGCTTTGCGGAAGAGGACGCCGAGGTGCGACGCGCCGCCGCGGCGGCGCTGTCAGAGCATCAACACCGCCCGCAGCTTCTACGCCGGCTATCGAGATGCTCTTCTTCGGGTTGAGCCTCGGTTCGGTGCTCGTGCTCGTGGCGATCGGCCTCGCCATCACCTTCGGTGTGATGGGCGTCATCAACATGGCGCACGGCGAGCTGATGATGCTCGGCGCATACACGACCTACGTCGATGCAGCAGCTGATGCCCGGGCTACGCGGGCGTGTCGATCCTTCTGGCCATCCCCGCGGCGTTTCTGGTGGCCGGAATGGCGGGGGTCATTCTGGAGCGCACGGTCATCCGGTTTCTCTACGGCCGGCCCCTCGAGACGCTGCTGGCGACCTTCGGCGTCAGCCTCGTGCTGCAGCAGTTCGTGCGCTCGGTCTTCTCGGCGAACAACCGATCGGTCGTCGACGCCGGCCTGGTTGAGCGGCACGCTCCAGATCAACGAAGCGCTCGCCCTGACGTTCAACCGCCTCTACATCGTGGCGTTCACGCTTGATCGTGTTCGCGATCCTGCTGCGTGGTGCTCAAGCACACACGACTGGGCCTCGATATCAGGGCCGTGTCGCAGAACCGCGCGATGGCGCGCGCGATCGGCATCCGCAGCGACTGGGTGGACGCGATGACTTTCGGGCTGGGCTCCGGGATTGCCGGCGTCGCCGGCGTGGCGCTGAGCCAGCTGACCAACGTCGGTCCCAATCTCGGGCAGTCGTACATCATCGACTCGTTCATGGTGGTCGTCTTCGGCGGCGTCGGCAATCTCTGGGGCACGCTGATTGGCGGGATGTCGCTCGGCATCGTCAACAAGCTGCTCGAGCCGTATGCCGGCGCGGTGCTCGGAAAAATTCTGGTGCTCGTGGCCCTGATCCTGTTCATTCAACGCCGGCCGCGCGGGCTGTTCCCGCAGACCGGACGCGCCGCGGAGAGCACGTAAGGTGGCGTCCGCGCGGGCCGTGCGGGACGCATTCAGCGACGATCGCGGCGGCGCGCGTCCTGCTGGCGCTGCTGGCCGTGCTGGCCAGTCTTCGCGCCCGTCCTCAATCTGGTGGTGCCGGAGTCCTCCGCTGTTTCACCTGTCGACGTATGCGCTGATGCTCATCGGCAAGTACATGTGCTACGCGATTCTGGCGCTGGCGGTCGATCTGATCTGGGGATACACGGGCATTCTGAGCCTCGGGCACGCCGCGTTTTTCGCGCTGGGCGGCTACGCGATGGGCATGTATCTCATGCGCCAGATCGGCACTCGCGGGGTCTACGGCCATCCGGTGCTGCCCGACTTCATGGTCTTCCTGAACTGGGACGCGCTGCCCTGGTTCTGGCTCGGGTTCGATCGCTTCTGGTTCGCGCTCCTGATGGTCGCGCTCGTGCCCGGGCTGCTGGCGTTCGTCTTCGGCTGGCTCGCGTTTCGCTCGCGGGTGACCGGCGTGTACCTGTCGATCATGACCCAGGCGCTCAGCTACGCCCTGATGCTCGCTTTCTTCCGCAACGACATGGGATTCGGCGGCAACAACGGCTTCACGGATTTCAAGGACATCCTCGGCTTCGATCTGCAGCAGAACGGCACGCGCGTCATCCTGCGTGGTGGCGACCGCCGTGGTGCTGGCGGCTGAGCTACTGGGCGTGCCGCGCGATCGTCCGCTCGCGCGCCGGCCGCGTGATTCGGGCGATCCGCGATGCGGAAAGCCGCACGCGGTTTCTGGGCTATCGGGTCGAGTCCTACAAGCTGTGGGTCTTCGTCTTCTCGGCGGTGCTCGCCGGCATCGCCGGAGCGCTCTACGTGCCGCAGGTCGGCATCATCAATCCGAGTGAGTTCGAGCCGATCAACTCGATCGAAGTGGTGATCTGGGTCGCCGTCGGCGGCCGAGGCACGCTCTACGGTGCCGCGGCGGGGGCGGTGCTGGTCAACTACGCGAAAACCTATTTCACGGGCGCGCTGCCGGAAGTCTGGCTCTACGCGCTCGGCGCCATCTTCGTGCTGGTCACGCTGTTCCTGCCGCGCGGGCTCATCGGGCTGGCTTCCCGCCGGCCGCGAGGGCGCGATGACGTCGCGCAGTCGGCTCGCGTCGACGCCGATCGAAACCGGCGCACGCGGGCCGCGTGGAAAGAACATGCGCGACGCGGCGGTCGCGCCGGGCGCCGCCCGCGCTGCTCGGCAAGATTCTCTATCTCGAGAAGCTGACCGTCAGCTTCGACGGCTTCAAGGCGCTCGACTGCGCTCACGCTGTACGTCGACCCGGGAGAGCTGCGCTGCATCATCGGCCCGAACGGCGCCGGCAAGACCACGATGATGGACGTGATTACCGGGAAGACCCGGCCGGACGCAGGGATCGGCGTGGTTCGGCCAGAAGATCAACCTGCTGGCGCTCTCCGAGCCGCAGATCGTCCAGGCGGGCATCGGCCGCAAGTTCCAGAAGCCCACGGTCTTCGAGTTCCTGTCGGTGTTCGAGAACCTCGAGCTGGCGCTGGCCGGCGACAAATCGCTTCTGGAGGATGCTCGTCGCGCGCCTGACCCCGGCCCAGCGCGACCGTATCGACGAGATGCTCGGGGTGATCGGCCTGGTCTCGGAGCGGCACTCGGTAGCCGGCACGCTGTCCCACGGACAGAAGCAGTGGCTCGAGATCGGCATGCTGCTGATGCAGGAGCCCCAACTGCTGCTCATCGACGAACCAGTCGCCGGGATGACGCGGCAGGAATCGGAGCGCACGGCGGAGCTGCTCCTGTCGCTCGCCGGGAAGCACTCGGTCGTCGTCGTCGAACACGACATGGAGTTCGTGCGGTCGATCGCCACACGCGTCACCGTTCTGCACGAGGGTCGGGTGCTCGCCGAGGGTGACATGGACGTCGTCCAGAACGATCCCCGCGTCATGGAGGTCTATCTCGGCGCATGAGCCTGCTGGCCATCGAGCGCGCTCAATCAATCCTACGGCGGCAGCCACATCCTCTGGGATGTGACGCTGGAGGTGCCGGAGGGCATCCCGCACGTGCCTCATGGGACGCAACGGCATGGGCAAGACGACGCTCCTCAAGTGCATCATGGGGCTGCTTCCAGCGACCTCAGGCACGGTGATGTTCGAAGGCGCCAACCTGTGCGCACTGCCTGCCGAGGCGCGCGCACGGCTCGGCATCGGCTACGTGCCGCAGGGCCGCGACATCTTTCCGCAGCTGACCGTCGAAGAGAACCTGCGCGTCGGGCTCGGCATTCGAAAGCACGGGCCGCGGACCATCCCGGCGCAGATATTCGAGCTGTTTCCCGTGCTCAAGGCAGATGCTGGGGCGGCGTGGCGGTGATTTATCGGGCGGTCAGCAGCAGCAGCTGGCGATCGGGCGGGCGCTTGCGCTCCAGCCGAAACTGCTCATTCTCGACGAGCCCACTGAAGGCATTCAGCCGAATATCGTCCACGAGATTGGCGACATCATCCTGAAGTTGAACCGCGAGGCCGGGCGTCACCATCCTTTTCGTCGAGCAGAAACTGCCGTTTGCGCGGCGGGTTGCCAGCGAGTTCCACTTGCTCGACAAGGGGCACCGCGTGGCGGGCGGCTCGTTCGGCGAGCTCACAGCCGACCTCGTGCGCGAACATCTCAGCGTGTGACACTATTGCTCGGCGTGCTCCAGTCAGCGGTCGTCGATTCGCCGGCGGCAGGCGCCTCCGACGCGCCGGGCCGGGGACGCCTCGGCGTGGAACGGCGAGCGTCGCGGAGCGTGGTCACCCGCGCCTTCGCGACGAGCCCTCTCCGGCTGCTGACGCCCGCCAATCACGGGCACGCGGCGTGGGTCTACACGTCGAACTACGGGGGCGGACTGGTGGACGGCGATCGACTGGTCCTCGACGTCGAAGTCGAGGCGGGCGCAACTGCCTTCGTCTCGACGCAAGCCTCGACAAAGGTATACCGATCCCCTCGAGGCACCAGCGCTGAGCTGCGCGCACGCGTCGGGCTCGGACGGTTTGCTGATCGTCGCCCCGGATCCCGTGTCGTGCTTTGCCGGCGCGCGGTACCGTCAGGTGCAGCGATTTCAGGTGGCGGACAGCGGCGCTCTGGTCTCATCGATTGCGTGCTGTCAGGACGGTGCGCGGCCGGTGAGCGGTGGGCGTTCTCCGAGTACCGCAGCCTGATCGAGATCAGCTTGGGTGACCGTCTGCTCGTCCACGACGGGCTCGCGCTTCGGGCATCCGATGGCGATCTGCCGAGACAGGCTCGGCCGGTTCGACGTGCTGGCGGTCGCAATGGTCGTCGGGCGGGCGCTCCGCGACGAGGCGGCGACGCTCCTTGCCGCGGCAGTCCCGATACCCGGTGGCGCGACGTGCCGACCAGATCATAATGGCGTCACCGCTCGGAGAGGACGGCTGCATTCTCCGTGTGGCGGGCACATCCGGCGAGCAGGTCGGCCGCACGCTTCGCCAGCTTGCTGGGCTTCATTCCCGCAGCGGCTCGGCGATGATCCGTGGCGGCGAAAATGGTGAGAAGGTCATTCATGCATCTGACACCAAGAGAGATCGACAAGCTGATGCTCCACCAGGCGGGTGTCCTGGCGCAGAAACGGCTGGCACGGGGGCTCCGTCTCAACTACGTGGAGGCCACGGCGTTGATCGCCACGCAGTTGCTCGAATTCATCCGCGACGGCCGCTCCGTGGCCGACCTGATGGATCTCGGACGCCGGCTGCTCGGCCAGGCCGACGTCTTGGCCGGCGTGGCCGAGATGATCGAAGAGGTCCAGGTCGAAGGCACCTTTCCGGACGGGACGAAGCTGGTCACAGTGCATCACCCGATCGTGGCCCAGCACGGAGACATGACGCTTGCGCTGTACGGGAGCTTCCTGACGCGCGCGGCCGAGGCCGGCGCCACAGGCCGGCCGGCTCTGCCGCGCGAGGGTGCGCCGGGCGAGGTCCTCGTCGGCGAGGGCTCGATCGTCTTGAACGATTGGCGTCCGACTGTGGAGTTGCAGGTCGCCAACCGCGGTGATCGCCCCATCCAGGTTGGCAGCCATTATCACTTCGTCGAAACCAACCGCGCGCTCCTCTTCGATCGGCGTGCCGCCTACGGCATGCGATTGGACATTCCCGCCGGCACCGCTGTGCGGTTCGAACCGGGAGAGACCAAGACGGTCATGCTCGTTGCGATCGCCGGCGCCCGCGTGATTCGGGGCGGCAACGCCTGGGCAGGCGGACCGGTCATCGAGGGACGCGACCTCCAGGACGTGCCATGAGCCACCGCATCGACAGACGCCACTACGCGGATATCTACGGTCCGACGACCGGCGATCGCGTTCGCCTCGGGGATACGAATCTCGTCGCCGAGGTGGAAGACGACGCCACCGTCTACGGTGACGAGTGCAAGTTCGGTGGCGGCAAGGTGCTGCGCGACGGCATGGGCCAGGCCACGGGCGTCTCCGACGAGCGCGCCCTCGACTGCGTGATCACCAACGCGCTCATCATCGACTGGACCGGCATTCGGAAGGCGGACGTCGGGATCAAGGGGGGCCGAATCGCCGGGATTGGCAAGGCTGGCAATCCCGACGTGATGGCCGGCGTCAGCGAAGGCATGGTCGTCGGGGTCACGACCGAAGCCATCGCGGGAGAGGGTCTCCTGCTGACGGCCGGCGGCATCGACGCCCACATCCATTTCATCTGCCCGCAGCAGGGTTACGAGGCGTTGGCGAGCGGCGTGACCACGTTCATCGGGGGTGGAACAGGGCCCGCGACCGGCACCAATGCCACCACCTGCACGCCCGGCGCGCGACACGTCGAGCTGATGCTCGCGGCAACGGACGCGCTGCCGTTGAACGTCGGCTTTCTCGGCAAGGGCAACACCTCGATGCCAGAGGGGCTCGAGGAACAAATCGCGGCCGGCGCGATCGGCCTGAAGCTGCACGAGGACTGGGGATCGACGCCGGCCGCGATCGACTGCTGTTTGTCCGAGGCCGACCGGTACGATGTGCAGGTGGCCATCCATACCGACACGCTCAACGAGTCGGGGTATGTGGACGACTCGATCGCCGCGTTCAAGGGGAGAACCATCCACACGTACCACACCGAGGGGGCCGGCGGCGGGCACGCGCCGGACATCATCCGGGTGTGCGGCGAACCCAACGTGCTTCCAAGCTCCACCAACCCGACGCGTCCGTACACCGTGAACACGCTCGACGAGCATCTCGACATGCTGATGGTGTGCCATCACCTCGACAAGAACATCCCCGAGGACGTCGCGTTCGCGGAGAGCCGCATCCGCGGCGAGACGATTGCCGCCGAGGACGTCCTCCATGATCTCGGGGCGATCAGCATGATCTCGAGCGACAGTCAGGCCATGGGCCGCGTGGGGGAGGTGATCTGCCGGACCTGGCAGACCGCGCACAAGATGCGAGCCGAGCGCGGGCGGCTGGCCGGGGAGCGTGGCGACAACGACAACCTGCGCATCCGGCGGTACATCGCGAAATACACGATCAATCCTGCCCTGACACACGGTATCGCGCACGAGGTCGGGTCGATCGAAGTCGGCAAGCTGGCCGATCTCGTACTCTGGAAGCCGGCGTTCTTCGGTGTGAAGCCGGAGCTGGTGCTCAAGGGGGGCTTCATCGCGTGGGCACAGATGGGCGATCCGAACGGATCGATTCCCACCCCGCAGCCTGTCGTGATGCGGCCGATGTTCGGCGCCCTGGGACGGGCGACGGGTTCAACGTCGCTGGCGTTTGTGTCGCAGTTGTCGCTGGAGCGCGGAACGGTCGCGACCTACGGGCTCGGCAAGTGCGCCGTTGCGGTTCGCGGGTGTCGCACGATTGGTAAGCGCGACATGAAGCTGAACGACGCGCTGCCACGGATCCAGGTCGATGCCGAGACCTACGTCGTCACCGCCGACGGCGACGAACTGCGCGCGAAGCCGGCGGCACTGCTTCCCCTGGCGCAGCGATACTTCCTGTTCTGAGGGCGATCATGTCCGAGTGGCTCACCTGGCAGGTTGTCGACTCCGCGCTGCCGACGGGGCTGTTCGCGCATTCCTGGGGGCTCGAATCCGCCTGGCAGCACGGAGAGGTACGCGGCCTCGAGGCATTGCGGGACTTCGTCGACGCCGCGGTGCTGCAGGCCGGGTACGCGGTCCTTCCTTTCATGAATGCTGCGTTTCGCTCGCCGGAACGGCTCGAGGCGCTCGACGTGGTGGCCGAAGCCTTCCTGACGAACCACGTGGCGAACCGGGCAAGCCGGGTGCAAGGGCGAACGCTGATCGCGACGGCGGGGCGCGTCTGGCCTTCCCCGGCGCTGACGGCGCTCAAAGCGCGCGCCGACACGACGCATGCGCACGTCGCGCCGCTCTCGGGCGCCACTTTTCAGGCGCTCTCACTTCCGGTGCAAACCGCGCAGAAGATCGTGCTGTACGGGACAGCGCGGGGCGTCCTCTCGGCAGCCGTTCGACTCGGCATCGCCGGCGGCTACGAGGCGCAGCGCATGCAGCACAGCTGCGGGCCGTGGCTCGATCGGGTTGCGGAAACCTGTGCGGAACTCTGCGTCAGCGACCTGGCACAGACCTCGCCGGTGATCGATCTGTTGCAGTCGCGTCATGATCGTCTGTACTCACGCTTGTTTCAGTCCTGAATCGCGTCCGATAGGAGGCCCCGGTGCACTACCTTTCACCTGATCACAACCATCCGCACACGGCCGACGAGCCCGAAGGCCCCGGCGCGTTCGAACACCGCCATGCGCCGTTGGCCCGCGACTTCCGCACGCGCGCGTTCACCATTGGTATAGGCGGCCCCGTCGGAAGCGGAAAGACCGCGCTGCTTCTGGCCCTGTGCCGGCTGCTGCGCAGCGACCACGCCCTGGCGGTGGTCACGAATGACATCTTCACGAAGGAAGATGGTGAGTTTCTGGTCCGGCATCAGGCGCTTCCTCCGGATCGAATCATGGCCGTCGAGACCGGAGGCTGTCCCCACACGGCTGTCCGTGACGATATCAGTCAGAACCTGGACGCCCTGGAGCAGCTGATGATGAGGTGCACACCCGAGCTGCTGTTCGTCGAGAGCGGCGGGGACAACCTGGCGGCGCAGTTCAGCCGCGAGCTCGCCGACTTCACCGTCTACGTGATTGACGTGGCGGGAGGCGACAAGATACCGCGTAAAGGAGGACCCGGGATCACGCAGTCGGACCTGCTGGTCATCAACAAGACCGATCTGGCGCCGCTGGTGGGCGCCGACCTGGAGGTGATGGCACGCGATTCACGGCGGATGCGCGGCGACGGCCCATTCCTGTTCGCGCAGGTGACCAACGGCGTGGGCGTCCGGGAAATCGCGGACGAGCTGCTCCGGTCCTGGAAGACGGCGAGAGGTGTGCCGGTCAACGGCTGATCGCTCGCGCATTGCTGCGATCTCGACCCGTGCGATCTCGAGCCAGGCGGGGGCGTCATCTCCACTCCCGCGTCGCGGGATGATCGTCGGGTTGGCTTTCGAGACAGGCCCGACGCAAGCCCACGCACCAACCGCCCGACTGAGATGACGTTCGCGGCTCAGCGGACACACGACGGCGTGACGCTCGAACGCTCGCGTCGATCACAAATCTTCGTAGGCGTCGGTCTGACGTGGCCGCGCGAGCTTCCTGATCGTGAAACTCCCCTTTGACCATCGTCCCTTCCTGGAGGACAACGCAGGGTCGAGCGTCCGTTCGCTGGTTGGTCAACGGCGAGAGAAATTCGTGCAGCAGATAGCCATGCGCGGCGTGAATTTCGACGACCTGGAAACCGCCGGCCAGGGCGCGGCGAGTCGCCTGCGCAAATGCGTCCGTCACCTCCCGAATATGACCCTCGTTCATCGCTTCCGGGATCGGACTTCCCACGTCAAAGGACAGAGCGCTGGGCGCCAGGATCGGCCGCCATCCCCCCTGTGGCAGATTCAGCGGCGCGTTTCCCTCCCACGGACGGGATGTCGACGCCTTGCGGCCTGCGTGCGCCAATTGAATACCGGCGATGGCGCCCTGCCCGCGAACGAAGGCGGTGATTCTGCGCAGCATGTCGATCTGCTCGTCCTTCCACAGACCCAGATCCTGCGGGCTGATGCGCCCGCGCGCTTCCACCGCTGTGGCCTCGGTGAACACAACGCCGGCGCCGCCGACGGCGCGGCTGCCCAGGTGCACGAGATGCCAATCGCTGGCGAAGCCGTCCTCGCTCGAGTACTGACACATCGGCGAGACGACGATACGGTTCTTCAGCGTGAGGCTGCGGAGCGGAAGAGTATCGAAAAGCACCGGATGACTGTACCGCTTCGCGACGAATTTCAGGCGACGCGGTCGCGCGGCTCGTGGCCGGCGAAATACGCGTCGAGGTTGTCGAGCGCGCGGAATCCCATCGCGTCTCGCGTCTCGGCGGTCGCGCTGCCGATGTGCGGCATCAGGAATGTGTTGGGAAGGGCGACGATCCTTTGATCCACCTTCGGTTCGTTGTTGTACGCATCGATGCCGGCGGCCCTCAGTTTCCCCGACTTCAAGGCTTCGATGAGCGCCTCGTCGTCGACGATGGCGCCGCGGGCCGCGTTGACGAAGATCGCGCCGTCCGGCAATAGACTGAACCGCCGGGCGTCCATCAGGCGGCGCGTCGCCGGCGTGACATTGCAGTGCACGCTGAGGAAGTCGCAGTGCGGAAGCAGGTCTTCCGCCGTCTCGTGGAAGATGGCGTTCGCTTCCTGGTCGGGAGGCAGCCGGCGTACGTCGTGGTAGTGGATCGTCATTTCGAACCCGCGAGCACGTTTCGCGACCACCTGACCGACGCGGCCCATCCCGAGGATCCCCAGGCGCTTGCCCGTTACCTGCGTGCCAACCATGAACGCCGGGCTCCAGTCCTTCCACCTGCCCTCGCGCACCAGCTTCTCGCCCTCGCTGGCACGGCGGGCGGCCCCGATCATCAACATCATCGTCAATTCGGCGGTCGCGTCAGACAGAACATCGGGGGTGTTGGTCACGACGACCCCCTTTTTCCTCGCCGCGTCGACGTCCACGTGGTCGAAGCCGACAGAGAAGTTGGCAATGATTTTGACCTCGGCGGGCAGCTGCTCAAAGACGTCGGCCGAGAAATGTTCGGTGTGGCAGGGCAGGATTGCCTGGGCACCGCGGGCCTGTGCGATCAGCTCGTCCTTCGAGTAGAGCCGATCGTCGGGGTTGAGCCGGGCCTGGTAGTCGTGGCGCAGACGGTCCTCAACTTTCGGTGGGAGCTTGCGGGTCACCAGGACGACGGGTTTCACGCTCATGGCGGGCTGCTCCTGTCAGGAAACGCTTGCAGGCGTTGTGCAAGCGCGATAGGGTTTCTGACGTGATTTGAAGACCCGCACATACTACATTGTGCGCGCCCTGGCGTCTTGTCAGCCGGGTGACGGTCGTCTCGTGGCCAGATTATGAAAATCTATCGGTCCATCAATCGCGTTCCGGGCGGAATGATGGTCGTCCCGCTCTTCATCGGGATGGCGCTCAATACCTTTTTCCCCGATCTCCTGAAGATTGGGGGTTTCACGCAGGCGTTGACCGGCGTGGGATACCCGACCGTTCTCGGGATGTACCTCTTCACGGTGGGCACCAAGATGACGGTGAGGGCGGCCCCGAAGATGCTGCTTCGAGGGTTCGGGATCATGACGGCCAAGGTCGGCACGGCGACCCTTTTCGCGCTCGCCGTCGCGAAACTCTTCGACGGCAGCGTCCTCGGCCTGAGCACGCTGGCGGTCATGGTCGCCATGAGCGATACCAACGGCGGCATGTTCCTCGCGCTCACCAGCGTGATGGGCGACAAGGAGGATTCCGGCACGTACGTCATCCAGAGCATCGAGACCGGACCGTTTCTGACAATGCTGATCTTCGTCGGGACCGGGCTGGCCGTCATTCCGTGGCTGACGATGGTGTCCGTGATCGCGCCCATTGTGGCCGGCGCGATTCTGGGCAACCTGGATGAGGACATCAAAGACTTCTTCGGCTCCCACGAGCCGATCATCGTCCCGTTCATGGCGTTTACTCTCGGGCAGACCATCAACCTCAAGGCGGTGGTGACGGCCGGAGCGCCGGGGGTCGTGCTGGGCGTGACGGTTCTGATCGTGACTGGCGTCGTGTGCATCATGGCCGACCGGCTGTTCGGCGGATCGGGCGTGGCCGGAGCCGCCGCTTCCAGCACGGCCGGAAATTCTGCCGCGGTCCCGCAAGCGGTCGCGCTCGCGGACCCATCGTTTGCACCGGTGGCGGGAGCGGCGACCGTCCAGGTCGCTGCGTCAGTGATCGTCACCGCGATCCTGACGCCCCTCTTGACCTCCTGGCAATACAAGAGAGTCATGAAGAAGAGACTGTCGAGGGAGCGTGAGGCCGTGGCCGCGCTTGCCGACCGTGTCGATCCGCAACTAGAGGTCCCTCAGTTCCATCCGTGAACAGTTCTGCGTTGACGACGGCTGGATGAATCCCTTCAATCCGGCCATCGGCGTGCCGCTGGCGGTCGCGCTCCGGATCGCCATCATCGCGGTCACGCTGCTGGCGACGCGGCGGGTCGTCGTGGCCCGATCCGTGGCGTTCGTCGGATCGGCGATCGCATCGATCGTGACCGGGATGATGGCGGCGTCACAGCTGCAGACCGGCACGCCGCTTCATGGCGTCCTGGTCGTTCACCGAGCCTCGCAGCTGTTTCTCACATATTCAGTCGACGGGCTCGCGGCGTGGTTCCTTCTCGTGCTCGCTGTCCTGGCAGTGCCGATCGCGATCTACAACCTCGGTTACCTGGCGCTCCAGCCCTACCGGCGTCATTCCGTCTTCATCGGCGTCGCCTTCAACATCCTGGTCGGCGCGGTGGAGCTCGTGTTCACGGCCGGCGACGTGATCACCTTCCTGTTTTCCTGGGAGTTGATGACGCTGGCCACCGCGGCGCTCGTCGCCACGGAACATGAGAAGCCCGCCAGCCGGCGCGCGGCGTACTTGTATTTCGTCATATCGCAGGTGGCGACCGGCTGCCTGATCGCGGGGTTCCTGACCCTGGCAGCCCGATCCGGTTCCCTGGCGTTTACCGCGCTCTTTTCGGGCGACGTCGCACGAGGGACGCTGCGTGACGGACTGTTCGTGCTCTTCTTCCTCGGCTTTGGTGTGAAGGCGGGCGTGATCCCTTTGCACGTGTGGCTGCCGGAGGCGCACTCGGCGGCGCCGACCAGTGTTTCCGCGATGATGTCCGGCGTGCTTCTCAAGTTCGGCATCTACGGCATCGTGCGCGTCTGTGCATTTGGCCTCGGTGTGCCGACGCTCTCCTGGGGCGTCGCCGTCGTTGCGCTGGGAGGGGTTTCCGCGGTGCTGGGCGTGCTGTATGCGCTCATGCAACACGATCTCAAACGCATCCTGGCCTATCACAGCATCGAAAACATCGGCATCATTCTGCTCGGACTCGGCGCCGGGATGATGGCCCTCACCTACGGACGCAGCGACGTGGCGTCGATTGGCACCGCGGCAGCCCTTTATCACGTGTTGAATCACGCCGTGTTCAAAGGGCTCCTGTTCCTCTCAGCGGGAGACGTCGTGCTGATGACCGGCGCGCGGCAGATCGAGCGGCTTGGCGGGCTGCTGCGCCGGATGCCGTGGACCGGCGGGTTCTTCCTTGTCGTCGTGCTGGCGATTTCCGGCCTGCCGCCTCTGAACGGCTTTGCGAGCAAGTGGCTGACGTTTCAGGCGTTCTTGTTTGGCTTCCAGAGTGCCGCGGAACCGCTCGTGCGCGTCATGTTTCCCATCGGCGCCGCCCTGCTCGCGCTGACGACCGCACTGGCTGCGGCGTGTTTCGTGAGGGCGTTCGGCATCAGTTTCCTCGCGTTGCCTCGGAGTCGCGAGGCTGCCGCCGCACGCGAGGCGCCGGCGGTGATGCTCGTGCCGCAGGCGTTGCTGGCGGCGCTCTGCGTCGGCTTGGGGCTGTTCCCGGGTCTCGTGCTCCGCGAGCTCGACAGTGTCATGGTCTCGCTGCCAGGATTGCAGCCTTCGACGTCGATGGGCTGGGGCGGGCTCGGGATGGCGTCGGGACGTGCGGCATTCGACCACGTCATTCCCCCGCCGTGCTCGGGGCGGTTCTCGTCGGCGGGGTGACCGTGGGCGCGGTGCTCGCGACACGGGCCGGTGTGGCGGTGCGGCGCGTACCAACGTGGGGCGGCGGAGGGGAGCTGTCGGCGCGGACCGAATACACGGCGCCGGCGTTCTCGAAGCCGCTGACGATGATTTTCCGGGCGGTATGTCGGCCGACGCGCCAGGTCGACGCGGTGGCGGACGTGTCGCCGTCGTACTTCCCGCACGGGGTGCGGCACCGCGCCGAGATCGAGCCGACCTTCGAACGTTACGTATACGGTCCGGTCCTCCGTGCGGTGGTGCGCGCAGCTGAATGCCTGCAGCCTTCACGCCTACCTGGCCTGCGTGATCGTCATGGTCGTGAGCCTCATGCTGCTCGTCTGGTGGAGTGGGTGACCGGCGTGATGCCGATCTTTTCCTGCCCGTCGGCATCGCAGCGAGCGGCGCGCCTGGCGCGGTCGCCGTCGGCCTGATGGGCTTGGGTCGGCAAGATCCTGCTGCTGGCGATGGCCGTGACGCTCGCCGAGAGTACCAGCCAAGCTGCGGCGTTCCGCGCCCCCGGGCTCGTGTCACTCTCGCAGGGGCTCGGCTTTCTGGCGCTGGCGATTCGATTCCTGTGAGTGCCCGCAGATGACGACCAGCGACAACGTGGTGATCCTGTGTGCCGTCGGCATGTTGGCCAGCGCCTATCTGATCGTCGGCCGGAAAACGCTGTGCACGGCGATCCGTCTCTATGGAGTGCAGTCGCTGCTCCTGGGCATTGTAGCCGCGATCATTGCGGTCTCTGAAGGGCGGCACGACCTCCTGGTGACGGCGGCGCTTACCGTCACGCTGAAAGGGACTCTGGTTCCATGGTTCCTGATGCGGGTGGTCGATCGGAGTGGAATCCACCGCCAGATCGAGCCGCTTCTGAGCGCGCCGGCGTCGCTACTGGCGTGTCTGGGGCTGACGGTGGCCGGCAATCGGGTCAGCACTGGATTTCAGGAAGGTTCCCGGGGAGCCGTCACTTGATCGGTGTCGCCCTGTCGATGCTGCTGATCGGCCTCTTTCTCATGATGACCCGGAAAAAGGGGATCAGCCAGATTCTCGCGATGCTGACGGTGGAGAACGCCGTCTTCCTGGTGGCCGTCGGCGTCGCCTCAGGAATGCCGCTCATCGTCGAACTGGGCATCGCGTCGACGTCATTCTGGCTGTCCTGGTTCTCAGCGTGCTGGTCCATCGGATCGTCGACCGGTTCGAGTCGATGGACGTCAGCCGTCTCTCGACGCGGAAAGGGTAGCGTGAACCTGCTCGTCTGGACACTCGGTGTTCCGTTGGCCACCGCCGTCATCGGCGGTCTAGGAGGTCCGAGCAGGTTCCGCGAGATGGTGTTGGTCGGCGGTCTGGTGCTCACATGTGGGTTGTGCATGGCGACGGCCGATCAATTCCTCGCTGGCCGTATTCCCGCGGCGTTTGGCGATGCGCTGCGGGTTGACGGGCTGTCGGCGCTGGTGCTCGCGCTTGGCGGGTTCGTCGGCCTGCTCGCGGGCGTATACGGCATCGGGTACCTGCGACGCAACGAGGCGCGACGCCTCGTCACACCCAGGATGCGCCGTGAGTTCTTCGGCTTGGTCCCTGCCTACGTCTTCGCCGTGCTGCTCGTCTCGGTCTCGAACAATCTCGGCATTCTCTGGATCGCCGTCGAGCTCACCACCCTGGCGTCCGTTTTCCTGATCACGTTCCACGATCGGGACACGTCACTCGAGGCGGCATGGAAGTTCCTGATGCTCGGCAGCCTCGGCCTCGGGTTCGCGCTCTTGGGGACGGTGCTGCTGTTTGCGGCGGGGCGGGACCATCTTGGCGCGGGCATGTCCGCGCTCCATTGGACGCGCTTCATGGAGGTCGCGCCTCAGCTCCATCCGTTTACGCTCAGGCTCGGCGTCGTGTTCGCGCTGGTCGGGTACGGCACGAAGGCGGGATTGGCGCCGATGCATACCTGGAAACCCGACACATATCGGGAAGCGCCATCGCCCGCCGTGGTGCTGATGGCGGTCGGCCTGCTGAACGGTGCGCTGTACTGTGTGTTGCGGATCCATTTGATTTCAAAAGCGGCGTTCGGTCCCGACTTGTCGAGCGGGTTGCTCCTGACCTTCGGCCTCCTCTCGGTACTGATCGCGGTGCCGTTCATCCTGATCCAGTGGAACCTCAAACGGCTGCTGGCCTATTCGAGCATCGAGCATGCGGGCATCATGGCCGTCGGGTTCGGTCTCGGCGCGGAGGCCGGGGTTTTGGGGGCTCTCCTCCACATGACCTACCACTCGCTGGCCAAGCCGGTCGCGATCTTTTCCGCCGGAACACTCGCTCAACTCCACAGCTCGTCGGACTTCGATCGACTCGGCACCGGCACCTTCACGCGAACGCCGGTCGCCAGCGCCATCTTCGTGCTCGCGGCATTGATGATCACGGGTTCCCCGCCCTTTGGACTGTTTTTCAGTGAGATGACCATCCTCCGAGCCGGTTTTCTCGGGCCGCACGTTGCGGTGACGTCGATCTTCCTGGCCGCGTTGGCCGTGCTCTCTTGCGGAGTCGCCTTTCAAGTGGGACGTCTCGTGCTCGGTCCGCGACGTGATCCCGCCGATCGGCGTGTGCCGCTGCCCGAGCGCGTCGATGTCGGCATGGGGACCCTCATTGCCGCGGCGATTGTCGCCGGCGTGTCCGCGTTCTATCTGCCGGGTCCGCTGATGGCGCTCATCCGCGAGGCGACCCGGGTAGTGTGGGGCGGCGCATGACGTCCGGCGTCGCGATCATTCCAGCGGCGCTCGACGTCCCGGATCGAACGATAACTGAACTGCATGGCGGGGAGGTGATGCAGCCAACTTCTCAATGAAGCTCAACGGTGTTTCACCGTGCCGTCGCTCGCATACAATGTGGCCGATCTGAGTTACGGGCTACCTGGCTTTCGGTTGGAGGATCTCATGGCCAAGCCTGCTTGGTTGCCGAGCATCGTTGTAATGATCGCGGCCGTGTCCGGAACCGCCGTCTTGACTCAGGGGAGGCCGGAGACGCGGTCGCCGTTCCTTGCGCCCCCCGGTAACGTGGTGGCAATCCGTGCCGGCCGCCTGTTCGATGCCAAGGCCGGGACGATGCTGACCAACCAGGTCATCCTGATCAGGGGCGACCGGATTGCGGACGTCGGTCCCTCCGTGCCCATTCCCGCTGATGCGCGAGTGATCGACCTCAGCAACGCAACCGTTCTTCCAGGAATGATCGACGGCCACGTGCACAATGCCGGGCGAAGCGACAGTCGCCGATCTCAAGACCTCATCATGGTGCAAAGCGCACAGCGCGACCTCGATGCCGGATTCACGACGACCGTCGACATGGACTCGCGCGGCGGGTTCGGCACCGTCGACCTGCGGAATGCGATCAACGAAGGCATTGTCAAAGGACCGCGGATGCAGGTCGCAGGGCAATCCCTCAATCAGCGGGCGAGCACGCCCTACCCGAACCTGACGTCCGGGTTCTATTCGGGCATACGGAAGAGAAGAACATCAACGGCCCCTGGCTGGCTCGCGGCGCCGTGCGCGAGGCGAAGCTGCACGGCGTGGACTGGATCAAGATCTATACGACGCAGGATTTCGTCGGCGAATCACTCGACGAGTTCAGGCCGGACGGCTCGCTGGTCGCGTCGCCCTCGCTGACGCTCGAGGAGGTGCAGGCCATCGTCGACGAGGCTCACCGGATGGGCCTGAGAGTTGCGTGCCATACCTACGGCGGCGACGGCATGCGCTCCTGCATCAACGCGGGCGTCGATCTCAACATGCACGTCACCGAGCTATATAAAGACGACGCGCTCCTGAATACGGTGGTGCAGAAGAAGCTGCCGATCATGATGACGATCGACGATCTCAAGGGGCTCGACGCCGGCGACAAGCAGCTGCTGGCCGAATCTGGGGATCACGGCGACAAGGCGGTCACGCGCTTCGGGATGGCCGAGCTGACGTTCAAGAAGCTGCTGAAGGCCGGCGTGCCGCTTCCGTTTGGCAGCGGCGCGGTCGCCGGGGACGGCGCATTTCCGCACGGAAAGCAGGCCGACCAGTTCGCCTGGATGGTCAAGTGGGGGATGACGCCCGCGCAGGCGCTGCAGTCGGCTTTCATGACGGAAGCCAACGTGCTCAACTACAACTGGCGAACCGCGTCGGCAGCATCGAGAAGGGCAAGTTCGGCGACGTCATCGCGGTGGCTGGCAACCCGCTGACGGACGTTACCGAGATGGAGCGCGTGAAGTTCGTGATGAAAGGGGGAGTCGTCATGAAGAACGAGCTTCCCCTCACCCGTGCGCCCTCGACTGGTCAGTGAATCGGTCCGAGCTCGGTGCCGCCCCGCGCGACGACGGCGGCGCGCCTGCTTTTCGATTCACTGGCGCCTTGCCTTGATCGTTCGGCGACATCCTCAGTCGCCGACGCTTTCTTTCGCATATTTGACGAGTGCGGCCGTCCGATAGATGCCGTGCACGAACTTGCCATAAGGCAGTGTGAGAAACAAGGCGAGCACCACCCCCAGATGGACGATGAGCAGCGTGCTCATCACCGCCCGTTCGCGAAGCACCAGCAGGAGCAGTCCCGTGAATGCGGCGAGGAACAGCAGCGCGATGAACGACTGGTCCATTCCGTCCTGAGCGGGGTCGGCGAGCGCGGGGTCACGCTGGCGTCGCGCGAGCAGAAGGCCGGCCGTGCCCACCACGAGCCCGGCTCCGCCAGCGGTCCCGAGGACGACGGGCAGGCTGGTGTACCCATACGGCGCCAGCCAGCCAAACACCGTGTGATAGACCGCTGCCACGGATGTCGAGGCGAAACAGAACAGAAAGCCGTAGAACGTGCAGTGGTGGAACCAGCGCCGCCAGGGCGTGCGGGTCTCTTCCGCCGTCGTGCAGTCCGCTCCGCTGGCGTGCAGGTGCCGAAGGGTAAGAACGTCCCGGAACGCACGGACCAGGGCATTGACGTCTCGAGTGGGTTGCGGCGGCCCCCTCTATTTCTTGCCAGAATCGCCTCGCGCCGATGCCGAGCGCCACGACGGCGAACAGAAAGACACTCCCGAAAAGAGCGATCATGAAATCGTGTGGCACGACCGCGTAGAAGTCGCCCCTGCCGACGGGCCGGGGGAGGCCCCCGCCGTTCACGACGAGAGTGGCCGCGAACATGAGTGCGATGAGGCCGGCGGCCAGGCCAAAGCCGGTCAACAAATTGTGGCGCCGGAACGCGGCCGCGAGGAACCGCGGCCAGCAGTAATCCTCGTACGAGCGGATGCGAATCTTCGCCAGCGTCCTCGGTACGTCGATGCCGAATTCGTGGGGCGGGGCGTACTGACACGCGTAGAGACATTCACCGCAGTTGTGGCACAGGTTCGCGAGGAACGCGAGGTCCATCGTCGTGAAGGTCAGACGCCGTTCCATCGCCGGAAACACGGGACAGTACTGCTCGCAGTACCGGCACGCGTTACAGACCGTCATCACGTGCTGACCGTGCCCGATCAATTTATCGGCTGGCATGCCGCGCCGCCTCCCCGCCGGCGAGCCGGCCGAAGACCGTGCCGATGGTCATGCCGACTCCGGCGATGTATCCCTTGCGCAGGATATTGCCCGCCATCACCTCGCCGGCCGCGTAGATGTTTTTCGCGGTCTCTCCGCCGCGCATCAGTACCCGCGCGCGCTCATCGACCTTGAGTCCGAGGTAAGTGAACGTGATCCCGGGGCGCAGGGGATATCCCCAGAACGGCGGCGAGTCGATGCGCTGCGCCCAATGAGTTTTTTCGGGGATCAGGCCTTCGGTTCGGCAATCGTCGAGGACGCTGTGATCGAATGCTCCCGGGCGCACCGCTGCGTTGAACGCGGCGACCGTCTTCTCGAGATCGCCTGGCGGCAGGTCCAGCAGGGCGGCCAGCTCACGGATGGAGTTCGCAGCGATCGGCGGAAATACCGAGGGCATGAACTTTCCGACCGCTTTGGCATCGACGATCGAAAACGCAATCTGACCCGGCTGCCTGGCCACCAGGCTTCCCCAGATGGCGTACCGCTTGGGCCAGAAATCCTCACCCTCGTCGTAGAAGCGCCGGCCATGAACGTTGACGACGATGCCGAGAGACACGCAGTCGAGCCGCGTGACGATGCCGCCGTCGAACTTTGGCGCCCGCGCATCGACCGCGACGGCATGGCATTCGTGCGCATCGCCGACTGATTGCGCGCCCGCCTCGAGCATCAGTTTCAGGAGGATGCCCTTGTTGTACGGCGTTCCACGGATGATGAAGTTGTCGGCGGCTTCACCCCAGATCTCGCGGAGCCACTCGAGATTGGACTCGAAGCCGCCGGCGGCGACGACCGCGGCCCGGGCGCGAATGCTCACGGAGCGGCCGCCGACCAGCGCCGTGGCGGCGCGGAAGGCACCATCATCGACATCGAGGTCGACGACCTCCGTGTCGTACATCACCCGGATGCCCAGGCGTTCGGCGGCCGCGTAGTAGCTGTTCATCAGCGCCTTGCCGCCGCCGAGAAAAAACGCATTGGTACGGGCCAGATGCAGCGTGCCCCGCAGGGAGGATTGAAAGCGAACGCCGAAGCGCCGCATCCAGTCGGGACAGCCCGCGGAGCCGCGAATGACGAGACGTGCCAGGCCTTCGTCCGTGTTTCCCGTCACCCGCAGGAGGTCCGAGAAGAATTCGTCTTCGGCGTACGATTCGGTCAACAGCTGGTTGGGTCCGGCATGCATGCACCGGAGGTTGCGCGTGTGGCGGCTGTTCCCGCCCCGGTAATGACGCGGCGCGCACTCCAGTACCACGACGCTGGCGCCCGCCTCGCGCGCGGTCAGCGCCGCGCACAATCCGGCATTGCCGCCGCCGAGCACCGCGACGTCATAGACCTCCTGCTCGTTGTTGACGACATGCATCCGGTCGATTGTACCTGTCATCCGGCTTGCGCCCGCCGGGGAGGCCATCGGTCGGTGACAAGCGCCCTGAATGGAACATTCGTCGTCAGTGGTTGGGTCAAACGTTCAGCGGCCAAGCCAGAGCGCGATGCGGATCAACTCGAGTTGTTTCGGATCGGCGCTGAGGCGCCGAGATCCGGCAGGCATGCCGTTCTGCTGGAGCAGATACGCCACGATGTCGGTATATTGGCCGCGAGAGAGGCGTCCCGGGTCATCGCCGGGCATCGTGGCGCGGAGGTACTCGAACAACTCGAACGTCGTGCGGCCGCCCCAGCTAGATTGAAACGCTTCGCCGCTGAGCCCGGCCGGAGTGTGGCAGGCGTTGCAGTATTTCCTATAGGCCTCCGCACCCTTACGGGCCTGCGTCTCGGTGTACACGCCGGTCAGGCTCGAAGCTGTTGTGCCCACACTGTGCGGCGCCACCGTTTCGGACATCTTCAAGCTGAACGCCTCGGCCAGCGCGGCGTCGGCCTCCAGGTCCAGTACCCGCTTCGCGATGTACTCTCCCACGACGGGTCCGAACTTGAATCCCTCTGCGGAGCCACCCCCGGCCACCCATACATTCGCGAACTCCGGGTGCCGGTCGATGATGAAATTGCGAGACGCGCTGAGCTCGTAATGGCAGGCGCGCGTCTCGAGCAGGGGCGCATCAGCGAGCAGCGGGAAATGTCCCTTTACAAACGCGCGCGCAAGCGTGTCCCTTTTGCGATCGAACGCCCGCGAGCTGGTGTCCGGATCTGTCGGAGTGTCGCCACGCGCTCGGACCCGGAAGCCCCGATTGTCCGGCGCGAGGGCGGGCCACCCGGTGACCCCGGGAAAATTGTAGCTGGGCAGATTCGGGAAGGTGAAGCGATCGTCGCCCGGAGGGGTTCCGAAGTAGTGAACGTGGCCAAGCGGTGTGCGGATCCGGGGCCCCATGAGAGCCGGAAAGGCCTTGGGAAACCACGGGCCCAACGCGAAGACGAATGAGTCGGCGGTGAGCCTGGCGGCCGGCCCGCTTGTCGTGATGTTCTGCAGGCGGTTCCCGATTCGATTTCCCAACGCGGCGTATCCCGTGAGAATCTCGCCGCCAGCCTGCCTGAAGGCCTCGGCCACTACTTCACACGCCCGACGCGCGCGCACGACACCGGCCCGGGAGTCGTGCAGCACGACCGTGATGTCATGGAGGGCGAGCACGGGATACTCGCGGGCGACGTCCTCGGCCTTGAGAACCTCGAACGGAATTCCCAGCTTCTTCCACAGCTCCTGAGTCCGGTTCGTGAAGGGCTCCGGTTCGGCGCGAAAGATCATGTCCCCAGTGTTGAAAAACAGGCGCACTTTCATCTCCCGGCCCCACTCCGCGTCGAACTTGATCCAGCGGTCGATCGCCTGGCTGGCCCAGTTCACCCACAGCTCTGCCCAAATCCCCTTGTCGCCGTAGGAGGAGCGCACGCCGCGTGTCTCGTCCCCGGAAGTCGCACGCGAGTTTCCGGGACCGTACGCGTCCACCAGCTTGACCGACGCGCCGAGCTGACGGAGGTAGTACGCCGTCCAGCCGCCGAACGCACCGGCCCCTACGACAATCACATCCGCCGCCTTCGCCGTGGGGCGCGGCATCGGCTCTAGCCGGGGATTGGGCGCCGGCGCGTCGGCCCCAGGCGCCATGGTGCCCAACATCAGGCCCGCCTGGGCAGCGGCGAACGTCTTGAGGAAACTCCGGCGATCGAGAGTCACGGCGTCGCTGCCTGTTGCGGACCTCCGCCGACGACTGAATCCCGGGGCTGGGACCCTGGTCTCTCTTCGCATTGCTGCCATTTATCCTCAAGCATTCGGCAAAATCAAGGAGGCCGGCCTCTTGCCGAGGTCACCGCGATTCCGTGTGCCAACGCGAGCGCTGTTGACGTAAACTTCGACAGACAAGCGAAGATTCAGAAGATGCGGTGCCAACCGGCACGGAACCATTTCACCAAGAGGGGGCCGAAAATGCGGGTTCGAAATCTGCTGCTTTTCGGGACCGTTGTCGCATCGGCGTTCGTGTTTGCGGCCGGACCCTATTTCGTCGAGGCGCAGGCGCAAAGCGCCGCGAGTCTCACCGGCAAGGTCACTTCGGCCGAGGAAGGACCGATGGAAGGGGTCGTCGTCAGCGCCAAGAAGGACGATTCGACGATCACGGTCAGCGCGGTCAGCGACAAACAGGGGCACTTCAGCTTCCCGGCGTCGAGACTGGAGCCCGGTCGTTACACGCTCAAGGCGCGCGCCGTCGGGTACGATCTCGACGGGTCCAATGCGATCGACGTCGCGACGGGTAGGGTGGCCGAAGCCGACCTCAAGCTCAAGAAGACGCGCAATCTGTCCGCGCAGCTCACCAATGCCGAATGGCTGTTGAGCCTGCCTGGCACCGACGAACACAAGAAATTTCTGCTCAATTGCAACGGCTGTCACACGCTGGAGCGCATCGTCAAATCGACGCACGACGCCGAGGAGTTCTTGCAGGTCTTCGAGCGGATGGGCACCTACTATCCCGGTAGCACGCCAACGAAGCCGCAACGGCTCGTGGGCACTGCGCGGCGTATGGGTCCAACGCGCGGCGGAAACGCCGAGGCGGTCGCGAAGTGGCTGTCGACGGTCAATCTGAGTCAGCAGGAGACGCGGCAGTATCCGCTGAAAACCCTGCCGCGCCTGACCGGAAAATCGACGCAAGTCATCATTACGGAGTACGACCTGCCGCGGCCCGAGACCCAGCCGCACGACGTGATCGTCGACGAGAAAGGGATGATCTGGTATGTCGACTTCGGCCAGATGTTCCTTGGCAGCATGGACCCGAAGACCGGCAAGGTGACGGAATATCCGATCCCTGAAACGAAGAAGGGCTTCCCCGTCGGGGCGCTCGACCTCGAGGCCGACAAGCAGGGAAACATCTGGGTCGGCGCGATGTACCAGGCCAGCATCGCGAAATTCGACAAGAAGACCGCCACCTTCCAGTCGTGGTCGGTTCCCAAGGAATGGGACACCGATGCCGCACAACTCGGCCATCTCGCGGTGGGCAACTCAGCATGTGGACGGCAAGGTCTGGATCAAGAATTCCGACGGCACCAAGATCTACCGGCTGGATCTCGCGACCGGCAAGATGGAGGACCTCGGCGCTCCGAAGGATCCGGCCACCGGCAACCGCATCGGCACCTACGGCCTCCATTCGGATTCGAAGAACAACGTCTATCTGCTGGACTTTGCGGCCGGCAACATCGGCAAGTTCGATGCGAAGACGAAGGCGTTTTCGGTCTATCCCACGCCGACGCCGATGTCGCGGCCGCGTCGCGGCAGGGTGGATGCGCAGGACCGTCTGTGGTTCGCCGAATACGGCGGCAATGCCATCGGCATGCTCGATCCAGTCAGCGGACGCATCCAGGAGTGGAAGGTGCCGACGCCCTGGAGCGCGCCCTATGATGCGGTCGCCGACAAGAACGGTGACGCCTGGACCGGTTCCATGCTGACAGACCGTATCGCGCGGCTCAACACGAAGACTGGCCAATTTACCGAGTATCCTCTGCCGCGGTCGACCAACATCAGGCGCGTCTTCGTCGACGATACGACGAACCCCGGCACTCTTTGGGTCGGCAGCAACCATGGCGCCTCGATTGTCAAGGTGGAACCGCTCGAATAGGAGCCGCAAGGACGTGTGATTGGCGCGCTCCGAACCATGTGCCCGGCGGATGCCTGGTTCGTGAGCGCGTCATCCCTCTCTCTCGTGAACCCCCCTGCCACCGAGGGCCGTCTCGAGTTGCGCCCGTCATCCGGCGTTCGCATCCTTGGGGATCCATCGCTCCATCAGGCGCGGCACGACGAGGACGGCCAGTGCGAGACCCAGCAGGACGGCGCTGATGGGACGGGTCAGAAACACGGAGAAGTCTCCTTCGCTGATGGCCAGGGCGCGGCGGAACTGCTGCTCCGACAGCGGACCCAGAATGAGGCCGATGACCGCGGGCACGAGCGGAATCGTCGCGCAGGCGCATCGCGCAGCCGACCGCTCCAACGATATACAGCACGACGAGATCGAGCACCGAGCGGTTGAGGCTGTACGCTCCGATCGATGCCAGGACCATAATCACGCCAAACAACAACCGTCGCGGCACCAGCATGATCCGGGCCCACACGCTGGCGAGCGGCAGGTTCAGCACCAGCAGCATCACGTTGCCGATGTAGAGGCTCGCAATCAGCGTCCAGACGAGATCGGGACGCGAGGAGAACAGCAGCGGGCCCGGCTGCAGTCCGTACTGCTGGAAGGCGGCGAGCATGATCGCGGCGGTCGCCGACGAAGGAATCCCCAGCGTGAGGAGCGGAACGAGAACGCCCGCGGCGGCCGCGTTGTTCGCGGCTTCGGGGCCGGCCACGCCCTCGATCGCGCCGTGCCCGAACTGCTCGGGATGGTCGCTCAGCCGCTTCTCGACCATGTACGAGAGAAACGTCGGGATCACCGCGCCCGCCGCACGGCAGCACCCCGAGCGGAAAGCCGATCGCGGTGCCGCGGAGCCACGGCTTCCACGAGCGCTTCCAATCGTCGCGGCTCATCCCGGTGAAGTCGTGCAGCGTCAGGATCTCCACTTCATCCCGGCCATGACGCCACGCCTGATAGATGGTCTCTCCCACGGCGAAGAGTCCGATGACGAGGATGACGACGTCGATGCCATCGAGCAGCTGCGGGATGCCGAACGACAGCCGCGCCTCGCCGGTCAGCTGGTCGATGCCAATCAGTCCGAGCGCCAGGCCCATGAAGAGACTGAACAACCCCCGGAGCACCGAGGCACCCAGCAACACCGACACGGTCGTGAACGCGAGGACTGTCAGCGCGAAGTATTCGGCGGGCCCGAAGCGCAGCGCAAAGGACGCCAGCACCGGGGCAAAAAACGTCAGCGCGATCGTGGCGAGCGTGCCTGCGACAAACGATCCAATCGCCGCCGTCGTGAGGGCTGCCGCCCCTCGTCCCTGACGCGCCATCATGTGTCCGTCGATCGCCGTGACGATGGAGGACGTCTCGCCGGGTGTGTTGAGAAGAATACTGGTCGTCGAGCCGCCGTACATCGCGCCGGAATAGATGCCGGCAAACATGATGAAGGCGCTGGTGGGCTCGAGGTTGAACGTTACGGGAAGCAGCAGCGCAACGGTCAACGCCGGTCCGATGCCGGGAAGGACGCCCACTGCGGTGCCGAGCGTGACGCCGGCCAGCGCCCAGCCGAGATGCGCCAGCGTGATGGCGCTCGCAAAGCCTTGGCCGAGCGCCTGCAGGATGTCCATGGTGATCTAGGCTGTTGAAGAACGCCGTTTCAGCAACAACCTGCTAGAGCCAGCGCGCGAGAAAGCCGGCGGGCAACGTCACGTTCAGGACGCGAACGAAGAGGAGGTACGAGCCGGTCGCGACGCCGACCGCGAACAGCGCATCGCGCGCCGGATGCCGCTCATCGAACGCCCGGGCCGTCAGCCAGAAGAGGACCGCCGAGGTGATGACGAATCCCGCGCGTTCCATGAAGATCAGGTCGAGCACCACGCCGCCTGCCAGCAGCGCTGCGGGACGCCATCCCGGGCCTGCGTGCGGCTCGCTCGGCCTCCTCCCGGTTCTGAGGGCCGCGATCAGCGCGGCGCCGCCGAAGAGCAGGAGACCGATCAGCACGAACAGCGGATACACGTGGGCGGTGGCACGCGGCGCGGTGTTGCCCGGCCCCAACCCGAGTTTGGTCAGGATCGCGCGCACCCGCGCGTCCTCGGCGTCCATGAAGCGGTCGAACTCTTCGCCGGCGAGGTAGCGATCGATCCAGCGATAGCGCTCCAGTGCTTCGCGCCATTCCGCCGATCGCACCATCGCTTCGGTCGTTGCCTTGACGCGCGCGAGGTCGCCCGCGCTGATTCCGGGCGGAGCGACCAGCGAGCGCCAATTCTCGAATTCGATGTCGACACCCTGCTCCCGAAGGGTCGGCGCGTCGAGGTGCGGCAGGCGTTCGGCGCTCGACAGCGCGAGCACGCGCACCGTGCCCGCTTCGATCTGGGGCAGGAATTCCGCGAGACCGTTGATGCCCACCGAGACCTGCCCTCCAAGAATCGCCGACATCGCTTCGCCTCCGCCGGAGAAGGCGATGTAATTGACGCGTCGTGGCGACACTCCGACGGCGTCTGCGAACAGCCCGGCCAGGATCTGATCGGTGCCGCCCGCGGATCCGCCTCCCCACGAAATCGACTCGGGCCGTTCCCTGAACGCCTGGATCAGGTCCTTCAGCGATCGGAACGGTGATGCCGCCGGGAACCACGATCACCTCGTACTCGCCGGTCAGCCGGGCGATCGGCGTCACCTCGCGCAGGGTGACCGGCGAGCCATTCGTGACGATCGCGCTGACCATGATCAGCCCGGAGACCATCACCACGTCGCCCTGGCCGCGCTCCGCGCTGATGAACCGCGCGAGGCCAATCGTTCCCGCCGCACCCGGGATGTTTTCAACCGAGGTGGTGTGGACGAGCCCGGCACGTTGCAGCACCTGCTGCATGACGCGGGCGGTTTGATCCCACCCCCCGCCCGGCGCGGCGGGTGCGATGATCCGGAGGTAAGGGTAGGCGGGTTGCGCGACTGCGGGCGCCGGCGCGGCGCCCACGATGAGTGCCGCAAGCGTACCCAGCGCGGCGGCGAGACGGTGCATCATCATTCGCTGGTCCTAGAACAGCCCGTGGTGAACGTCCCATGCTGCCTTCGGTGGGCACCTGCCGTCCCGCGGGGCTGCGTGGCTCCCCTTCAACTGCTCCCGGTATTCTCGGTCGTCCGCTTCGTTCGACAGCCTTCACCGCGAGGCGCCACCGCAAGCCTTGGCGGAGGGGCGCATCGCGCCTTGGCGCAGGCACGGCCTCTGCGCCGGTGGACGTCGGCCCTCTCTTCACGTCCTGCCGGGCTTTCCGCGTGCGAGCGAGGAGTCGCTCATTGTATCCTCATCACAACACATGAATCGGATCATCTGATTATTGCGTATTTGGTCGGTAGGGCAGGAAAATCGGGTCATCTGGTTGTTGGGCCAATGCCGACTCCGTCAATCAATGATCAGATAACCAGATTCACCCTGTCCCTAGGGAGAGGCTGATGGCACGATCGAAGAAACCGACGCAGGCGGCGCCCACGTCGATGAAGCGTCGCCAATTCCTCCGGACCGGAGGGCTCGCTGGCGCGGCGGCGCTCGTGGCCCCGACCCAACTGGCCGGCGCCCAGCAGCCGACCGTGCGCCGCCGTCGCGCCCGGTCGCGCCGCCGGTCATGACGATGGCTGCGGAGGGGACCGCCCCGGCCGACGTCGAAGCCCTCACAACCGACAGCAGCGGATCCGACTTCATGGTGGACGTCATCAAGTCGCTCGGGTTCGAGTACATCAGCGCGAACCCGGGCTCCAGCTTCCGCGGCCTTCACGAATCGGTCGTCAACTACGGCGGCAATCAGAGGCCCGAGTTGCTGACCTGCTGTCACGAGGAATCGGCCGTCGCCATGGCCCATGGCTATTTCAAGGTGGAAGGCAAGCCGATGGCTGTGATGGCCCACGGAACGGTCGGCCTGCAGCATGCCGCGATGGCCATCTACAACGCCTGGTGCGACCGCGTGCCGGTGTACATCATCCTCGGCAACTACAGCGACGCGGCGATTCGCCGTGGCGCCGATTGGTACCACGCCGCCCAGGACGTTGCGGCGATGGTGCGCGACTACACGAAATGGGACGACACTCCATGGTCGCTCACGCACTTTGCGGAGTCGGCGGTCCGGGCATATAGGGTCGCGATGACGCCGCCGATGGCGCCAGTCGTTTTGGTCCTCGACGGCGGTCATGCAGGAGGATGGAATCGAAGACCGGGGGAAGCTGTCCGTGCCGAAGCTCACGATGCCTGTGCCACCCCAGGGTGATTCCGCGGCGGTCGCGGAGCTGGCACGTCTGCTGGTGGCGGCGGAGAATCCAGTGCTCGTGGCCGATCGGCTGGCTCGAACACCGGCCGGGATGCCGCTGCTCGTGGACCTGGCCGAAACGCTGCAGACGGCGGTCATCGACAAAGGCGGGAGGATGAATTTTCCCTCGCGCCATCCACTCAATCAGTCCGAGCGTGCGAACGCCGCGATTGCGACGGCCGATGTCATCGTCGGCCTCGAGGTCACCGACTTCTGGGGAAGTGTCAACTCACTGCGCGATCAGCTGCAACCGGACGACCCGTCCGTTGACGAAGGCCGGCGCGAAACTGATCACCATTACGACCGGCGATCTCTACATCCGATCGAACTACCAGGACTTCCGGCGTCAGGCCGAGGTCGATCTCGCGATTGCCGCCGACGGCGAAGCGACACTCCCGGCGCTCATCGACGCGGTCAAACGGCTGGTCACCGGCGATCGGAAGGCGCGTGTTCCAAGAGCGTGGTGCGAAGCTGGCGGACGCAAGTCGCGCCGCATCCGATCGCGCACGCGCTTGCTGCCAGCTATGCCTGGGACGCGAGCCCGGTGAGCACCGCGCGCCTGTGCGCCGAGCTCTGGGGGCAAATCAAGCAGGAAGATTGGTCGCTCGTCTCGAGCTATTACAGCGACGGCGGCGGCTGGCCCAGGCGTCTGTGGGATTTCAACAAGCCATATCACTGGCTCGGCGACGCCGGCGGCGGCGGGATCGGCTACGGCGCACCGGCTTCGGTGGGCGCGGCATTGGCGAACCGGCGGCACGGCCGGCTGTCGGTGGCGATTCAGACTGATGGCGACCTCATGTACGCGCCTGGGGTGCTGTGGACGGCAGCTCACCACCGAATCCCGCTGCTCAGCATCATGAACAACAACCGGTCGTACCACATGGAGGTCATGCACGTGCAGCGCATGTGCAACCGGCGCAACCGCGGGATCGATCGCGGCGACATCGGCAGCACGCTCGGCGATCCCAACATCGACTACGCCAAGCTCGCCCAAAGCCTGGGCGTGCACGCCGAGGGGCCGATCACGAACCCGAAGGACCTGGGACCGGCGATTACCCGAGCTCTGGCTGTCGTGAAGCGGGGCGAGCCGGCGCTGGTCGATGTGGTCACCCAGGTCCGCTGAGGGGCGATGACATGAAGATGACACAGCGGCGGCTGGTCGCGATCGGCCTCCTCAGCGCGGCGCTCTCGGCGGGTTCCGCTGCTGCGCAGCCCAAGACCGCACCTGCTCAGGAAACATCTGCCGCGGCGCCGGCCGGCAACGCCGAGAAGGGCAGGGCGTTCTTTCGGAAGGCAGGCTGTTATCAGTGCCACAGCGAGCAGGCGCAAGGCGGCGCCCAGGGACCTCGCCTCGGGCCGAACCCGATTGCCTTTCAAGCCTTTGCACGGTACGTGCGGGCACCCAGAGGAGAAATGCCGCCCTACACGGTGAAGGTGATGTCCGATCAGGATGTGGCGGACGTGTACGCATTCCTGCGGGCGCTGCCGCCCGCTCCTCCGCTCAGCAGTCTTCCGCTGCTCCAACCCTAGGAACCGCTGCTATCGTGAGCAGCACGATCCGCTCTCGACGGGACGGTTTCAGTCGTGACCAGGGTGTTAGTTTGTGCGTGCCGGGGTGCCGAGCCGACGGCCGGCAATCCAGACAGCGTCGATCTCCCGCAGGTTGCGGATGTCGATCAGCGGATTCGCGTCCAGGACGAGAAGGTCAGCCCATTTTCCAGGCTCTAGTGTGCCGAGCTGCTCCTCGAACCCCATGATTCGTGCGGAACCGCTCGTCGCGGCGACGATCGTCTGCATCGGCGTCAGGCCGGATTGAACCATCAGCTCCATCTCTCTGTGCTCGAAGTAGCCCGGCCAGTACCCCGCATGTCGCTGCCCGCCGCTGTCGGTCCCCAAGGCAATCAGGACGTCTGCATCGGACAGTATCTTCAGATTCCGCATCGCCTGCCGCAGTTTGACCTTGCTGGCCTGGGCAGCCTTGTCGCTCCTGACCTGTTTCTGGGAGGCCGGGTCCTTCAATCCCTCCATCTGCTTGCCGAAGGCGTCGAGGTGCCGCAGGAAGAACGGGTCATTGAAGAACGCGGGCGTCGTTTCGTACAAGAAACTCGCCTCCTCCTGCATCAGCGTCGGGATCTGGCCCACGCCCCGGTCCTTCATCATGGCGATCAACGCCGCATCGATATCCTGGTCGCGCACGCTGTGCGCGAGGGCATTGATTCCAGCGTTCACGACCCCCCGCGCATCCTCGAGAGTCTCAATATGCGCCGCGGTCCGTAATCCTCGATTCCGGGCCTCGTCAATCATCGCGGTATAGGCCGGCGGCGGAAGGGGAAGATCAGGATCGATGTCGATCTTGATGAAGTCCACCCGGTATGAGTTCGCGATGCGAGTCACGTTCCGACGGCCTTCCTCCGGCGTCTTCGCGTACAGCGTCGCGCTTTGCAGGACTTCCTCCGGTGTCTTCGCGTCCTCGATCGGTCCCCCCGCGCCTCTCATAGCCGGACCAGCCATGTACACGCGCGCGCGATCGAGCGCGCCTTGCTCCGCCAGCTCGACCTGTTCATCGCGCACCTTCACGAGTTCCAGAACGTCAGCCGGCGTGTTGAAACCGCGGTTGATGCTTTCGCCGAGGGTATAGATGGTGGTGATGCCGTAGTCGGCCCAGATCCGGAGCTGGGCTATCAACCGGTCACGATCTGGCCGTGCGGTCCCTTCGTCGAACCAGCGCGCGGCATATTCTGCGGTAACTTTATCCCGGCGCTGGAGTGCGACGTGGCTGTGGGCGCTGATGAGCCCGGGCGTGAGGGTCTTGCCGGTAACGTCGACACGGACGGCCCCGGCCGGGATCGGTACCGTGGTGGCCGGACCAGCAGCTTGCACGCGGCCATTCCTGATGACCACCGTCGCGTCTTCGATCGGTTGACGTCCCGTCCCGTCGATCAGCCGTGCGCCGGTCAGGACCGTGATGGCCGGTGCTGGTGCGGACCGCGCGCACGAGAGCTGAAAAGCGGACGTGACCAGCACGAGCGGCGTGCACGCGAGGACCGCCGTCAGACGTGTCAAGATACGAAACATGCTGCCCTCTACCTGGACTGCGACTTCTTTTGGGCTGATTCTACACGGACCGCTGCGGAGGCACGCGAGGCTCTCGTTCACGCTTTTCCGCTGGCGCGCAACCGCGAAAAGGGTTATGAACTGATGGCACGCGCGTCCAGTGACATCTCAGACCAGCTCTGGAGGATCAAATGAAGACCTGTCTTGTCATCCTGTTTGTGCTGCTGGCTCCGCTGTCGTTCGCCCAGCAGACCGCGCCAGAGATTCCGTTCGAATCCGTTCCAGATTTCCTGAAGCTGCCTGCCGGGATGAACTTCGGCGAGGTCCCCGGCGTCGCCGTAAATTCCAAGGGCCACGTGTTTGTGTTCACCCGTTCGAACAGCGCCGGCGGTCCGGCCTACGCGCCTGCGGCCGCCCAGTTGCTCGAATTCGGCCCCAAGGGCGAGTTCCTTCGCGAGATTGGCAAGGGGCTCTACGGCTGGTCGTTCGCGCACACCGTGCGGATCGACAAGGACGACAACATCTGGGCCGTCGACAAGGGCTCCGACATGATCATCAAGTTCAACCAGGCCGGCCGCGTCATGATGGTTTTCGGACGCCGGAAGGAATCGGCGGACGATGAGAGCAAGCCCTGGGAGCACGTGGATCCGCCGCTCCCCGCTATCGACGGGCTCTTCCGCCAGCCGACCGACGTCGCGTGGGATTCCGCCGGCAACACCTACATCACCGATGGCTACGTCAACTCGCGTGTCGCCAAGTACGACAAGAACGGCGATTGGGTGAAGTCCTGGGGGAGCAAGGGGAATGGGCCGGGGCAGTTCAGCACGCCGCATACCATCGCCCTGGACCGCGACAACAATATCTATGTGGGTGACCGCGCAAACCGGCGCATTCAGGTCTTCGATACCGAGGGGAAGTTTCTGCGGATGTTCACGATCGACGTGCAGCCCGATCCGAAAACCCGCGCGGTCAACGGCGCCACGCCCACCGGCGCGCGTCTTGCCGCGGTGATCGGCGCGCCGAATTCGATCTGCATCCCGCCCGGTCCCAGCCAGGTGATGTTCGTGGGTGAGAGCACGTATCCCGGCCGGATCTTCAAAGTCTCGCTCGACGGCAAGGTATTGGGGGTCATCGGCCGCGCGGGGCGCCAGCTCAAGCAATTCTCGGGCGGACACCAGTTGGCCTGCCCGTCGGAAAACGACCTGTACGTTGCGGAAAGTTCCAATTGGCGCGTGCAGAAGTTGATTCTGCGTCCGCAAACACAGCCGTCGACCAGGTAGGCGTCCGTGGACCAAGCTTCTTCGTGTTCCCAGGAGGACGGATGCGGCGGTATTTGTCGATACCGGTGACATTGTGGGTGTTGGTGTTCAGTGGCGTCTTGGCGTTCAGCGGCACCGCTTCCGCTCAAAAGACGACCCCGGTGCATCCCGGCCAGGCGGGCAGCCCGCACGTCCGGATTGAATGGGCGATTGACGGCGCCGATATTTCGGTCGAATACGGGCGCCCCTATCTGAAAGGCCGAGTCCTCGGAAAGGATGTGGATCCCATGGAGGGACAGGAATGGCGCATCGGAGCCGACGAGGCCACCACGCTCAAGACGAGCAAGCCCCTGCGCTTTGGAACGCTGGCAGTGCCGGCCGGGACGTACACGCTGTACGCAATCCCGGTCAAAGGCCAATGGCGTCTCATCGTCAGCAAGGAAACAGGGCAGTGGGGCGTCCCGTATCCGACGGGAAAAGATCTCGGGCGCGTGCCGATGACGATGGGCAAGCCGGCGAAGCCGGTTGAACAGCTGACGATCTCAATCGACGACACGCCTGCCGGCGGGACGCTTCGGATCGAGTGGGGTACCACTTCTGCGAGTGTGCCGTTCTCCGTTGGATAAGGCGCGGCGGACTAGAAAGGCGGCGATCCGAGGAGCTCGGCGACGACCGGACGCGCATCGTACAGCTTGAGCAAGGCTTCGACGATCGCGGCGCTGTGGACCGCCACGGCGCGGCTGCCGTCCGCTTCGTCCACATAGAGATACCGCCCGGGCAGGCGCTGCTGATTGCTGTCGAAGTTCACGCCCACAAGCTCCGCATTCCTGTTCACGACCGGACTGCCGGAATTGCCGCCGATCGTATCCGCCGTGTAGACGAAGTTGAGCCCGGTGGCGAGATTCAGCTTCTCACGTCCCGCCCGCCAGCGTTCAGGGAGATCGAAGGGCGGCTTGCCGTTGAAGCCCTCCGCGCGATCGTACAGCCCATGGAAGGTCGTCTTCCAGGGTACCAGCGTCGTGTCCTCCTCGTAGCCGGCGACACGGCCGAACCCGAGCCGGAGCGTCGAGTTCGCGTCGGGATAGACCGACCTGCCGTAGACGGCAAATCGCGCGGCGGCAATCTGTTGCCCGGCGCTCGTCTCCACGCTGCGGAGGCGTTGTTCCTGCCAGACTCGCAACTCGCGTATCACCGGCTCCACCCGGCGCGCCATGGCAAGAAGCGGATCCTCGGATGCCCGGATGGCTTCGGCGCCGCCGTCGAGGAGGGCTCGCCGGACCTTCACGTCCTGCAGGGTCGTCGCTCCGATCGCCGCCCTGGCTGCCTCGGGCGCCGAGCGATTGCCGAGCGCGGCTCTCACGAACGGATCGCCGGCGCCGAGCGTTTTCTGCGCCTCGGCCAGCCACCCGGCGAGCACCGCTTCCTCGAGATCCAGGTACATGGGCGCGGTCGAAAGCAGCGTGAAGCGCAGGGCGTCGCGACGCGATTCCCGAATCTCGTCGAGGCGGCTCGCATCCGGCCTGCCGATCTCCTCGGCGTAGCGCGCCAGGAGCGAAGCCACGTTGCCGAGGCGCGACACCGCCAACGTCGAGAACGCCAGACGCGGCGCCTTCTCCGGAAACGCCTGGTAAGCGGTATCGATTCTGTCCCACGCACCGCTGTACTGACTTCGCCAGGAGGGGTTGCCAGAGACGGCCGCGCGCAGCGCTCGCTCCTGTTCCTCCTTCTTGGCGAAGACTCGCGGATTCTCGAGACCCTGCTGCTGGCCGACGAGACGCTTCAGCGAGTTCTCGAGCGATCGAGTCGTGGCGCCGGCACGGCGGGCGGCTTCGGGGCCCGTCTTGGCGTAGGTCTCGAGCGTGTGACGGCGCGATTCCCAGGCTTTGCGCTGCAGCGGGTTGCCGACGTCGCGCTGGAAACGGACTTGCGTCAGCGTCAGCAGGCGGTCGGTGGCACCTGGCACACCCGACAGCACGACGAATTCGCCGTCAGAGGGTCCGGTTGCAGACCACCGCAAGTAGTGCTCGATCCTCGCAGGCCGGTCGTTTTCGTAGACGCGGAGAAACGCGACGTCGAAATCGTGGCGCGGGAACGTGAAATTGTCATAGTCGCCGCCGAAATACGCGATCTGCTCCTCCGGCGCGAAGACGAGCCGGATATCGGTATATCGCTTGTACCGATGCAGCCAGTATTCACCACCGCTGTAAAGCGTCACCACCGTGGATCGGAAGTCGGCCGAATTGTCAGATGCGGCTTCGATCGCCGCGATGGCGCCGCGCCGCGCCGCGGCCGCATCGCCGTCGCTGGCGCCGGCCTTGACGGCCGCGTGGACCCGGTGCGTGACGTCCTCGTAGGAAACGAGCACCAGTGCCTCGAGGTCCGGGCACTTCAGTTCGTCGGCGCGGGTACGCGCGAAGAAGCCGTCGCGCACGAGGTCGTGCCCCGCGGTCGACGATTTCTGCAGCTGGCCGGCGGCTACGTGCTGATTCGTCAGCAGCAGCCCGTCAGGCGACACGAACGCGGCTGTTCCGCCTCCGGGGCCGTCGACGATCCGCACCGACGACATCCGCAGGTGATCGAGCCAGGCATCGGTCGGCTCGAAACCGTATCGCTCCTTCCACTGTGCGCGCGGCGGGTTGTCGAACGTCCACATCCCCTCGTCTGCGCGCGGCGCCGGGACCGATGCCAGTAGGACGAACAGCGCGACGACCAGCGACATGAGGCCCGGCCGGGCATTCCGCAGTGGTCCAGGTTGAAGATCAATGCGTGAGCGCATAGAGGATGACGTTGATGCCCACCGCGTAACCCTGGGGCGAGAACTGCAGGAAGAACCGGTGATCCTCGCCTTCACGCTCCCACGAGTCCCCCATATCGGTGTTGTGGGTCATGAGGACCATGATGCGGCCTTTGTCGTCCGCGATCGCGCGGAAGTCGGCATGGGGGCTGTCCGACCCGCGTTCGCGCGTTTCGCCGCCGGTCCGCCGCCAGGCATTGATGTTGGTGACCTGCGGGATCGTGACGAGCTCGAACATCGAGTGGCGAATCGGGTGGTCGGCCGGCACGTCGAAGATGCGATACCCGGGCAATACGCGGTGGATCTCGCTCGACCACTGCTCCCACGCGGGCGTTCCCCAGAAATCATCGACCCACAGAAATCCGCCCTTCAACAGGTACCTCGCGCAGCCGGATCGTTTCCTCTTGCGAGAACTCCAGGGTGCCGACGTCGGCCGCCATCGTGAACGGGCAGCGGAACAGCGCATCATCTGTGAGCCGGACCACCCAGGAGGTCGGCTCGCCCTCTCCCTCGCGACTGATCGGTGTCTTGGTCAACTCGGACACCCGCGTCATCAGATTGATACCCGCATAGGGATAGTCCGTCGACCAGCCCACGCCCTGCGCTTCACTCCGGACGCTCCGGTACATGATCTTGCAGATCATGAAGGTGCCGTCTTCGAAGTCCCGAGGGGGAAAACGCGGCGGGACCCCTGGACCCTCCGGCAAGCGGCCCTGTCCCCACTGCGCGGACACGGCCGTCGCGAGTGCGATCGCCAATATCGCCCCACCGCCGACGACCAGGCGTCTCATCGGGAAGCCCACGCGCCATAGTAGCGCGTTTCGGGTGTGCTCGAGCGCATCTCCTGCCCGGGTTACTGCTGCCGTTCGAGGATCCAGGCGACCGAGCCGAGGAGCTTCTCCCAGATCGGCCGGCGCTTCCAGGACGTCAGCCGAATCTCCTCGCTTCTGACGATGTCAGCGTCGAAGTCCTTCACCAGCCGGTGAGCGACCCCCTCATTGCGCACTGCGAGGTTGGCTTCGTCGTTGTGCTCGAACGAGCGGTTGTCGAGGTTCGTCGTGCCAATGGCGGACCACAGATTATCGACGACCAGCATTTTCACGTGGGTCATGCCGGGCTTGTACTCGAAGATACGAACGCCCGACTCCAGGAGTTGTCCAAACATCCGCCGGCTCGCCAGCCGAACCCACCGCTGATCGGTATGTCTGCCGGGTACGACAACGCTGATTTCCACCCCGCGCCTGGCCGTACGGATCAGAGCGCGCCGAAACGCCTTGTCCGGCAGAAAGTACGGCGTGGCGATACGAACCGAGCGGGTCGAGCCTTCGACCAGGGTCTGAAACAGGACGCGTGACGCCGTCGCGCGATCGGCCGGCGAGCTCTTGAGCGCGAACGCCGCGGCGTTTCCCACCTTCGCCCGCGGCTTGTAGACATCCGGGCCGGTGAGGATCTCGCCGCAGCAGGCCAGCCAGTTCTCGGCCACGATGCCGAGGATGCTGGCGACCACGGGGCCTTCGACGCGAGCCATCATGTCGCGCCAGACAGGCTTGCGCCGGGTCGGCTTCAGCCACCAGTCGGCGAGGCCGGCGCCGCCGATGAAGGCCACGCGTCCGTCGATCACGAGCAGCTCACGGTGCGTGCGATTGTTCAGACGCGCCAGGCGATGCCAAGACAGGCCTTGATACGACTCAACCCGGCAACCCGCTTCCCTGAGCGGGTTCGCCGTTGACCGGAATGCGCCGAAGCTTCCAATCGCATCGACGACAAGCGTGACCCGTACGCCAGCGCGTCCCCGCTCGCCGAGTGCCTCGACAAAACGATCGCAGACCTCGCCCTTGTGAACGATGTAACACTCCATGTTGATGGTCTCCCGCGCACTGCGGATGGCCTCCAGCATGGCGGGGTAGAACGCGGGACCGTCGGTGAAGATCTCGACCTGGTTACCTTCTTCCAGCCTGGTCTGGCACGTCGATTCGATCATGTGCACGAAGTAATCGCTGGTGGCGTCGATCTCGCGCTCGATGTGATACGGAACATGAGGCGTGAAGAGGATGACCATGACCAGCCATGCGATGAACACCCCGCCAATGATCGTCAGGTAACCCATAGAGGCTCAAACCCAGTCCGAACGGTCGATGTGCGGTGCCAGGGCGGCTGCCTGGCGTCGCCTTCGATGCCACGACGTCCTGGTCCGAGACGCCGGCCCCTGGCAGATGCGCATCTTACGTCGAGTGACGCGCACCGTGTTTACCGGCAGCAAGCGGCGCGAACGCCCCCCGGCGTGCCCGTCGGCACGACGGCCCAGGCTGCAAGCGCAGCGTCAGCGGGAATGGCACAGTCGGGTTGGGTGTTGAGCTTGGCAACGTACCTTGCGAAGGCTTCACCGGGTCTCGACCACCAGGAGCATCTGGACAACGGGCGAGCTGGAAGCCCACCCTCGGGAGGGCGCTCGGACCGTTACGAGACCCAGGAAAGTGCCGCCGCCATGACTGTACGACGCGTTGTTTTCGTGACCTTTCTCATGCTGGCACCGGTCTTCGTCCACGCTCAGCCTCCAGAAGGCCAGTCTTCAGAACGATTTCCCGCCTCTGCGGCCAGGGATCCCCAGGAGGAGATTGCTCAACTCCGATCTGCCGTCGTGCGACTCCCGCTGGCCGCTGTCCTGGCCGCCACCTTGGCCGTCCGGCCGCGGCGGCGGGGGACGCCCCACCGCAAGCCGCCTGTGATTCAGACGCAAATCATCTTGGCTGTCGTGGGCGCGGTCGTGATGCTGGTGGTGGGATCCAGCCTCGCGCGCGCCTTCGGCATCGTCGGCGCCGCCGGCCTCGTGCGGTACCGTGCGAAGATCGATGACCCGAAAGATGCGGGCGTGATGTTGTCCACGCTCGCGGTTGGGCTGGCGGCGGGCGTCGGTCTGTGGATGATCGCCGTGTTCTCAACCGTCTTCATTCTGGCGATGCTCTGGGTGCTCGAGTCGTTCGAGCCGAGCGCCTTCACCGTCTTCGAACTGAAGGTGAAGGCGAAGGACACGTCGCCACTGAAGCTGAAGCTCGAGGAGCTGTTCAAGCGTCATCACCTCACCTACGAGCTCAGATCCGCGACGCCCGAGGAACTGAGCTACGAGATGAGAATGCCGATCGACAGGAAGACCGACCGGCTGTCGAACGTCATCTTGAAGCTCGATCCGGAGAATGTGACCGGCGTCGACTGGGACGAGAAAAAGCCGAAGAACTGAGGATTCGAAGATCCCTATTCTGAAGGCGATCTGCAATCTGAAATCAATCTGAACTCGCAGGTCTCCTCTACCTGTAGTTTCCGAACTGCAGTGCGATCCCGAAATCGTGCTCGCGCAGCTGTCGAATCGCTTCCTGGAGGTCGTCCTTCACGGGCGAGGTGACGCGGACCTGGTCGCCCTGGATCGATGCCTGCACTTTCTTCAGCTTCTTGTCCTTGATGAATTTCACGATTTCGCGGGCGGCCTCGATCGGGATGCCTTCCTGAATCGGTAACACTCGCCGGACCGTGCCGCCTGCCGCCGCTTCCGACTCGCCGACCGTGAAGTTCTTGATCGGGACCCCCCGGCGGACGAGTCGTATCTGGACGATTTCCCAGAGGGCATTCATCTTGAACTCGTCGTCGGCGACGAGCGTGAGCGTTTTCTCGGTCGGATTCAGGACGATCTCCGTCTTTGCGCCCTTGAAGTCGTAGCGCTGGCCCACTTCCTTGCGCGCCTGGTTCAGGGCGTTGTCGACTTCCTGGAAATCGATCGGCGACGTGATGTCGAACGAAGACGCTGCGGCCATGCACGGAATTGTAACCCGGAGGTTCGTGTGCTGTGGGCCTGGGGGTGGGATGAGCGGATGTTCGACGCGCTGAAAGAGATCGAGATTGTGCGGGTGCGCGATGGGCACCAACGTCCCGATGTCGATCGAACCGCCGCGAAGAGCGCTGGCCAACCGATCGGCTCCCGTTGTCGGATCTGGTTCTTTTCGTCAGAGGCCGGACCTCGTTCGAGATCGTGCAGAAGGCCGCCCTGGCAGAGTCTGCCTGCGGGCCGGCTCGAAGGAACCGCTCGGCAACTCATGGCCGGGAGCGCGGAAATGTCGCCTGGAATCCCATCGCACCCAGAATGAATCCTGCCTCCGTCAAGAAGGGCGCCAGCGTATGATTCCCCGGCGGGCCGCCGTCGATTTCCTCGATGAGCATCCCGCGCGGCGATTCGCCGCCGCCTCGGGCGCGGTCGATCAGCAGACGCGCCACGGCACGAGCCGTCCGCGACCACTCGGGCTCGGCGTCGGGCAGCCATGTCAGCAGCTGGCGATCGCCACGGGCCAGATAGGCAGCGAGCGCGCCGTTGACGAGGACGACCGTCGCGCCCACGCTGCGTGTCGGTCCGCGGCCGGCTGATGGGGGGGCCGCCCCGAGCGACGCCGGGCTCGAGGCACCGACATGGTCCTGACCCGCAGCAGCCGCGGGAGCGGCAGATGGGGCCTGCCGCGCCGAAACCGCACATGTGGCGGAGGCGGGCCATTTCAATGTGGCCCCATAGGGGTTCGCCGGATCGGTGGCGGCGAGTGCGACGACCTCGGCTCCTTCCTTTTCGTCGGCGTCCGCTCGATTACCATCGCGAAGCGAACGCAACAGGTCGAGCGCCCCTGGCAGTGCAAACTGCGTCGCGCCCAGTCCGGTGACAAAGTAACCGCGGCGCAGATGGCCGCTCTCCTCCATCGCCTTCAGGACCGGGTAAACCGTACCGAAGCCGCCTGGCAGCGACTCGGCCATGACGGCCTCGCGCGTCAGCACGCCGTGCCGCGCGAGGAGTTGCTGTGCGATCGCGGCCGCCCATCGTGTCGCGGTTGCGGTCTTCAGATGGACCTCGTGCTCTGATCGCTCAGGGCGAACGAGGCTCCAACGTCCTTCGGCGGAGGGCAGGGTCAGGCGCCGCGCTCGCAGCATCGGCGGCCCGTCGCGCCGCGGGCGTTTCGAGGTCGCTGATTCACGGGTGAACGCGCGCAGCGCGTGGAAGGTGTCGTTGGTGATGACGCCCTGCCAAACGAGGCTCCAGAGCGCACTGACAGTATCGGCGGGATATCCGCCGCCGACGGCTTCGTGCAAGGGACCAAAAAATGACGCGCCGTGCGATCGCAGAGTACTCGACTGCCGCCATCTCGCGGTCCGGCTGAAGCCGGACACGACGTCTGCCCGCGTCGTCAGGGCCGCTCTCATCGTGATCTCCACTCTTGCCGTCAGCTTCGCGGGCCCCACGTCCATTCCTCCCTTTCGTTGTCGGGTCCGGCGTCAAGCGAGCCTCGACTGGCGGCAGCAGTTGGGACTGGCGATCCGCCAGATAGAGCGCAATTCGGCCGTCGCGGTCGCCGAGCGGCTCGACGCCCGTCCACGCAATCTCGCCAGCGGCGATCACCGCATCGAGATCGGCGGGAACGTAGGCCTCAATCCGGGCCGGGAGAATGTCGGTCTCGAGGATCGAGGCCGGTATGGGAGCCCCTTGGAGTTGATCGATGGCGTCGAGGAGTGCGTCTCCGCCGCGTCGGCGCCGCAGCACGCCCTGCCACGTGACGGCAAAGCGCCCGAGGACAGCCTGGTCGACCGGTTCGATCTCGTGGCGCAGCTTCGCGAGCGACTTGCGACGCACCTGGCGAAGCACCCCCGGGTCGGTCCATTCGCGGCGGGTACCGCCCGGTCTGAATTCGCCCTCGAGCAAGCGGTTCTCGCTCGTCAGGCGCACGAGGATCGCTTCGGCGGCGGCAGCGGTCAGGCCGTAGCGCAAGCCGAACTCCGCCGCGGGGAAGGGCGCGTGCGTCCGCGCGTAGCGCAACGCGAGATCGCCGATTGGATCGCGGACCGGTTCGAGCAACGATTCAGGAATGCCTGAAGGCAACGCGATGCCGAGGGCGTCCCTGTACCGGGCGACGTCCTCGATCGCGATATATCGCACTTCTCCGGCAATTCGAATGTCGATCGCCCGGTGCGCGGCGACCAGGCGTCGAATCCCTTCCGCTCCTTCGATCGTCAGCACCCGGGCGAGTAGCTCCTCGTCGGTGAGATCTCCGAGGCCGAGCAGCATGTCGTGCACGGCGTCGGCGCTTCTGGCGCGGTACTTCTCGTCGAGCCGCTGCAGCTGGCGCTCGACGGCTTCGATGGCGGCGGCATCGAGCAGTTCGCGCAGTTCGGCGTCGCCGAGCAGCTCCCGCAGCTGCGCCTGATCGACGACGAGCGCCTGGGCGCGCCGCTCGGCGAGCGGCGCATCGCCGTCGTACAGGAAGCTTGCGACATAGCTGAAGAGCAGTGACGCCGCGAATGGCGACGGCCGCTCGGAGTCGACGGTGACGACGCGTATCGTCCCGCTGCGGAGGTCCGACAGGGTCTCGATCAGCGCCGGCATGTCGAAGAAGTCGCGTAGACACTCGCGATAGGTCTCGAGCAGGACCGGGAACGACCCGTACCGTGAAGCCACCGCCAGCAGATCGGCGGCGCGCTTGCGTTGCTGCCATAGCGGGGCGCGCATGCCTGGACGCCGCTTCGGAAGCAGCAGCGACCGGGCGGCGTTCTCGCGGAATTTTGCGGCGAACAGGGCGGTGGCCCCCAGTTGACGTACGACCAGCGATTGCGCCTCGTCGGGGTCGGGCAGCAGCAGACGGGGATCGGGAGGGCGATCCATGTCCGGAAACCTCACGACGAACCCGTCATCCCCCCACAAGGTTTCGACATCGACGCCGGTGCTCTCGCGGATGCCTGCCGCGGCTGCCATCGCCCAGGGCGCGTGAACGCGTCCGCCACGAGGGGACAGGACGCACACACGCCAGTCCCCGAGCTCGTCGCGGACACGCTCGACGAGGACGGTGGACTGATCCGGAAGCGCGCCCGCGACAGCCACTTGATCACGAAGGTACTGGAGGAGGTGCTCAGCGGCGCGTTCATCGAGATCGTGGTCGCGGGTGAGCCGATCGCGGGCGGCCGCCGGGGGCAGGCGCAACAGATCGCGCATCAACCGGCCGATGGCGATCCCGAGCTCGAGCGGACGCCCGGCGCGGTCGCCTTTCCAGAACGGCATCTTCCCAGGCTCGCCCGGCGCCGGCGAGACGAGGACGCGGTCGTGGGTGATTTCCTCGATTCGCCACGATGAGGCGCCCAGCACGAAGGTCTCTCCGGGCCGGCTTTCGAACACCATCTCCTCGTCCAACTCCCCGACACGTGCGGCGCCGGGTCCGGCGCCGAGGAGGAAGACGCCGAACAGGCCCCGGTCCGGAATGGTGCCGCCGTTGACGATCGCCACGCGCCTGGCGCCCTCGCGCGCAACGAGGGTACCGCCGCCGCGGTCCCAGGTGACGCGCGGCCGCAGCTCGGCGAACTCGTCGGATGGATACTTGCCCGACAGCATGTCCAACACCCCTTCGAAGACCGGGCGGCTCAGTTCGGCGAAGGGAGCCGCACGGCGCAGCACCGTGAACAGCTCCTCGACATCCCATCTCTCCATGGACGTCATGGCGACGATCTGCTGCGCCGACGATATCGAGGGGATTGCGGGGATACCGCGTCGCTTCGACGGCTCCCTCGTGCATCGCCTTCGCGACCGCGGCGCACGCGACGAGGTCGCCGCGAAACTTCGGGAAGATGACGCCCTCGCTCGCCGCGTCGATCTGGTGGCCGCCGCGGCCGATGCGCTGGAGCCCGCTGGCGACCGAGGGCGGCGCCTCGATCTGGACGACGAGATCGATCGCGCCCATGTCGATGCCCAGCTCGAGCGACGAGGTGGCGACCAGCGCTCGCAGATCGCCGGCCTTCAGCAGGTCCTCGATCTCGACGCGCTGCGCGCGCGCGATGGATCCGTGATGCGATCGCACCAGCGTTTCGCCGGCCAGCTCGTTCAGCGCGCCGGCGAGACGTTCGGCGAGCCGGCGGCTGTTGACGAAGATCAACGTGGACCGGTGCGCGCGAATCAGCTCCAGCAGCCGCGGGTGGATCGCCGACCAGATCGACGGGCGCGCGTCGCCGACCGAGGCCGGCGGCCGCTCGGGACATCGCCGGCAGTCGTCAGCCTGGCCATGTCCTCGACCGGGACCTCGATCGTCAGGCTTGAGCGCCTTCTGCTCGCCCGCGTCGACGATGGTGACCGGGCGATAGCGGACGGTGCCGCGGTGCGCCGAGAACTCGTCGCCGAGCTCGCCTTCCACGTCGCGCGTCAGGCGGGTGGCGATCCGTGATCCCCGCGCCGCAAGGCGGCCGAGCGGGCCCGCTGGCCGACGATCGGCTGCCGGCCGTCTCGACACCGCCCGAGAAACCGCGCGACCTCATCGAGCGGCCGCTGGGTCGCCGACAGGCCGATGCGCTGCGGCGGACGTTCGCACAGCGCGGCGAGCCGCTCGATCGACACGGCGAGGTGCGCGCCGCGCTTGGTCGGGACGAGCGCGTGAATCTCGTCGACGATGATCGTGTCGACGGCGCGGAGCGCGTCGCGTGCGTTCGAGGTCAGCAGCAGGTACAGCGATTCCGGCGTCGTGATCAGGATGTCGGCCGGCTCGCGCTGAAACCGCGCGCGCTCGGCAGGTGGCGTATCGCCGGTGCGGATCGCGATGGCCGGCGACGGTGATACGGTTCCCCGCGCTCGTCGGCCGCGCGCGCGATGCCCGCGAGCGGCGCGCGCAGGTTGCGCTCGACGTCGACCGCCAGCGCCTTAGCGGCGAGACGTAGAGGACGCGGCAGCGGCGCGGCCTTCGCCGGTGCCGGCGTGAACATCAGGCGATCGAGACACCACAGGAACGCGGCGAGCGTCTTGCCGCTGCCTGTCGGGGCGAGAATCAGCGTCGACTCGCCGCGCGCGATCGCCGGCCAGCCGAGCGTCTGCGGCCGGGTCGGGCCCGCGAACGCAGCAGCGAACCACGCGCGCACCGCGGGATGAAACGGCGCGAGCGGATCGGAATCATCCCGCCGGCTCATTCGATCATCTTATAATGTTGGATACAGGTCAGTTCAGCAGTTAACCAGTCGCGGCGCGTGACGCCGTGTCGTTGCCAGCGAACTGTCGACAGCTGTCACGGCCAACTGTTAGCTGTCAACTTCGATGAAGGGAGATCGTCCAAATGGGTGATGCTGGCGAAGGACTGATTGATGCGGAGGCGCGGATTCAGGAACGCATGGAGGATCTCGAACGCGAGCGCGCGCACACGCGCGTGCACACGCTCGGTCCGGAGGAGCGTCGGGCGCTCGAATCGCTGAAGTCCCTGCGGCTCGCGCGGCGGGAGCTCGAAGCGCAGCTCGGCCCGGCGACGCACGAACGGCGTCGCGTGCAGATTGAGCAGGCGCTCGCGGAGCTCGATCGAAGGATGGCCGCCGTCGAGGGTCTGAACGCAGAAGGGGTTTCGGCGCCGACCAAGGGGTGAGTGCCGTCCATCGGTACCACGACGGCACCAAGCACCACTTCGACCGTTTCGCCAGCTCGCTCGGGTATCTCGACTGGGCCTCCCAGCCGAATCCGTTCCGCACATACGTCGGCGCGCCGCGCGATCCCGCTATTTCCCGCACCCGGCGTCGCGCCCGGCTATCAGGCGCGACCGCTCTCCTACGAACGCCTCTTCGATCACGGCGGCGTCGCCGAACCGCTTGGCTGCGGCGCCGATCGGCGACCTGCTTCGGCACGCGCTGGGGCTGTCGGCGTGGAAGCAGTTCGGCGAGGCGCGCTGGTCGCTGCGCGTGAACCCGTCGAGCGGCAATCTCCATCCGACCGAGGCCTACGTCATCTGCGGATCCGCTGCCGGCTCTCGCGGATTCGGCCGGGCGTCTACCACTACGCGGCCGATCGTCACGCGCTCGAGCGCCGCTGCGCATTCGACGGACGCGCATGGATCGACGGCCTGCGGCGGCCGGACGGACATGCTGCTCGTGGCGCTCACGTCGATTCACTGGCGCGAGGCCTGGAAGTACGGCGAGCGCGCGTTCCGCTACTGCCAGCACGATCTCGGCCACGCGATAGCCGCGTCGCAGTCTGGCCTCGGCGGTCGTCGGCTGGCGGCGCCCGCCTGCTGCCCGCCTGGTCTCACGCGTCGATCGCGGCGCTCGCGGGCCTCGACCGCGACGAGGATTTCTTCGAGGCGGAGCGCGAGGAGCCCGGGTGCGCTCCTCGCCATCGGACGGCGGCGACACGCCGCCGCCGCTGTGGCAGGGCGATGCCGGACTCGTCGCGGCCGTGAGCAGGGGTCGATGGCTGGGAAGGGCGAGCCAGTTGAGCGAGCGATCACGTGGAGTGGACGTTCATCGACGAAATCGCCCGGGCGACCCGACGATCCCGGACGATCGATTCCCATCCCTCCCGCCGCGCTCCCCCTTTCCGCTTTTTCCGCTCATCCTGCTTTTCCTGCCCGTCCCCCCTTCCCGATCCTCCCGCCGCTGCCGCCCTTTCTTCCGCCCCGCGCGACGCGCGCCGCACCATCGTGCAGCGCCGAAGCGCCGTGGCATTCGACGGCCAGTCGACGATCGGCCGGACCCCGTTCCTGGCGATGCTCTCGCGCATCAGGCCGTCTGGCGAAGGCCCGTGGCCGACGCTGTGGTGGGACGCGTGCGTGCATCTCGCTGCTGTTCGTCCATCGGGTTGACGACCTCGCCGCCCGGTCTGTATCTGCTGCCGCGGACACACGCCGCCGCTCGGCCTGTTGCGCGCAGCCTGCGGCCGCGAGTTCCTCTGGAGACAGGTCGACGACGATCATCGCCGCTCGTCTGCCCTGGCGTCGCGGCGATTGCCGTGGGCTCGCCCGCCGCGTGAGCTGCGATCAGGACATTGCGGCCGACGGCTTTTTCAGCCTCGGGATGCTGGCCGACTTCGACGCGAGCCTCGAGCGCTATGGTCCTTCGTTCTATCGCCATCTGTTCTGGGAAACGCGGCGTGATCGGCCAGGTGCTCTACCTCGAAGCGGAGGCCGCCGGCGCCCGCGCCACCGGTATTGGCTGCTTTTACGACGATCCCGTGCACGACGTTCTCGGCCTGAAGACCATCGTTTCCAGAGCCTGTATCACTTCACTGTCGGGGTACCGGTGGACGACCTGCGCCTGACGACCGCCCCCGGCTACTCATGGGAACACTGAAGCGGCCAGATCCTGGCAGGCGCTTGCCTCGTCAACGCAAGCACCTCCTTCCGGGTCAGTGGTTATGAGTGGCTTGGAGATTTGGCGACTTGACGGACGCTCACCACGTCACCGGATCCTCAAGTCTCCAAATTTCCTATTCCTAGCGTGCGTAGATTCATTGACTTACGGAGATTGGGTCCGATAGCATGGGCGTCGGGCTTGGGAAATTGTTCACAAGCCCCAGGACGCGTGTCCTGGGCGGCGCGGCTGGACGATAGACGACGACCACCATGCAGGGCTGGCTCTCCATCCTCATCATGATCGCGCTCGGCGCCGGGTTCGCGCTGATCTCGGTCGTGCTGTCGGGACTGCTCGGTCCGAGAAAGCCCTCTCCCGAGAAATCCGCGCCGTACGAGTGCGGCATGCCGCCGGTCGGCGACGCCCGCGAGCGGCAGTCGGTCAAGTTCTATCTCGTCGCGATGATCTTCCTGCTGTTCGACATCGAAGTCGCCTTCCTGTATCCGTGGGCCATGGCGCTTCGCGACCTCGGTTGGATCGGGTTCCTCCAGGTCGTGCTGTTCATGACCCTGCTCCTGTTCGGGTACATCTATGTGTGGCGGAAGGGCGCGCTCGACTGGGGGAATGAGCACGTGTAGCGATCAGCTTTCAGCCATCAGCTCTCAGCAGGCTTCGGCTGACAGCCGAATGCTGACAGCGGACGGGTGAACGCTTCGAGTTGCAGAACATATGGGCCTTGAATCAGAAATCCCGGTCCTGACGACCACCGTTGAAAAAATGGTGCAGTGGGCCCGCCGCTCGTCGATCTGGCCGGTCACCTTCGGGCTGGCCTGTTGCGCGATCGAGATGATGTCGATGAGCTGCTCGCGCTACGACATCGCGCGATTCGGCGCCGAGGTGTTTCGCGGCAGTCCGCGGCAGTCGGATCTGATGATCGTGGCCGGACGTCTATCCCGCAAGATGGCGCCGGCGCTTCGCCGCATCTACGACCAGATGCCGGAGCCGAAGTGGGTCATCTCCATGGGTGCGTGCGCCTCGATCGGCGGCGTCTTCGACAACTACGCCCTGGTCCAGGGGGTCGATCAGGTCGTACCGGTCGACGTCTACGTCCCTGGCTGTCCCCCCGTCCGGAATCGCTCATCTACGGCATCGTCCAGCTCCAGCGGAAGATCGCGCAGCAGAAGCTCTCGTAATGGATGCCCCCGCGCTCGTCGCATTGCTGCAGGAAGCAGTCCCTGGGGCGCGGGTCGAGAGCGCGCCCAGCATCGATCTGCAGACGACGCTCTACGTGGCGAGAGATGACGTGTTCGCCGTCGCGCAGGTCCTTCGGGACCTGCCCGATCTCCGCTTTGCTCTTCTCGCCGAGCTGACGGCGGCCGATTTCTGGCCGCGCGAGCCCCGCTTCGAGCTCGTCTATATGCTGGTGTCGATCGAGCACCGCTTGCGGCTGCGCCTCAAGGTCAGGCTTCAGGGAGACGAGGCGCGGGTGGCGACGGTCAGCCCGATCTGGCCGGCGGCGAACTGGCTCGAGCGCGAAGTCTGGGATCTGTTCGGCATCGTGTTCGACGATCATCCCGATCCGCGCCGGCTGTTGATGCCGGAGGACTGGGAGGGCTTTCCGCTGCGGAAGGATTACCCGGTGCAGATCAGGATGACGCCGCGCACCAGCGAACCGATCCAGCTGACCGAGGCAGAGTTCCGCGCCAACCTGGAAAAGGACCGGCTTGTCAGGCGCGACTGAGCCCTGGTAAGGCAGGACGCGGAACATCGCATGGAAGGTCGCCATGAGCTCCGAGGAGGATCTTGTTCGGCGCACGCTGTCCGAGACGATTGCCCTTCACGAGCGCGTGATGCGGGCAGATCTCCGGCCCGTTCTCGATGCGGCGGCGGCGATCGCGGAATCGCTCCGGGACGGCGGCAAGCTGCTGCTGTTCGGCAACGGCGGGAGCGCGGCCGACGCGCAGCACGTGGCGGCTGAATTTGTCGGGCGGTTTCAGCGTGAGCGCGCCGCGCTCGCCGCTGTCGCGCTGACGGCAGACACGAGCGTGCTGTCGGGCATCGGGAACGACTATGCCTTCGAGCGGGTATTTGCGCGGCAGGTTGAAGCGCTCGGGAGGCCGGGCGACGTGGCGTTCGGCATCAGCACGAGCGGACGATCGCCCAACGTGCTGGCGGGACTCGTGACGGCACGCGGGCGCGGGCTCAAGACGCTGGCGTTGACCGGTTGCGACGGTGGGGCGATCGGTGCGGCGGCCGATACGCACGTGAACGTCGCGTCCGACTCGACCGCACGCGTCCAGGAAGTTCATCGAACGCTCCTGCATGCGATCTGCGACCTGGTAGAGAGAGGATTGTTCGCGTAGGGAAATGCCCGAGATCCGCACGGAAACGATGACCGTCAACATGGGGCCGCAGCACCCCAGCACGCACGGAGTGCTGCGGCTGGTCCTCGAGCTCGACGGCGAAACGGTCCTGTCGGCGTCGTCCACCATCGGCTACCTGCACACGGGCATCGAGAAGACCATCGAGCAGAAGAAATGGCAGCAGGTCATCCCGCTCGTCGAGCGCATGGACTACCTGAGCGCCCAGTCCAACAGCATGGCCTTCTGCCTGTCGGTGGAGCGGCTCCTCGGGCTCGAGGTGCCGGAGCGGGTGCAGTGGATTCGGGTGCTGATCGCCGAGTTGCAGCGCATCAACAGCCATCTCGTCTGGCTCGGCACGCACGGCATGGAGGTCGGCGCGGTCTCGGTGATGCTGTACTGCTTCCGCGAGCGCGAGCTGCTCTTGAACATCAACGAGATGATCGCCGGCTTCCGGATGTTTCCGAGCTACATGCGCGTCGGCGGCCTGCGCGAGGACTTGCCACGCGGGTTCCACGAGGCCGTTCGCGCGTTTCTGGACCGGTTTCCGCCCAAGCTCGACGAATACGAGGATCTGCTGACGAAGAACGAGATCTACATCGAGCGGACGCGCGGCGTCGGCAGGATCTCCAAAGACGATGCGGTGGCGTTCGGCCTCGTCGGCCCGATTGCCCGTGCGGCGGGAGTGGCGTACGACGTCCGGAAGGCGTTCCCGTATCTCGGGTACGAGAGCCTCGATTTCGAGGTCCCGACCCAGGCCGGCGGTGATGCGTATGCGCGCTATCTCGTGCGGGTCGCCGAGATGCGGCAGAGCGTCGGGCTCTGCCGGCAGGTGCTCGAGCGCATTGCCCCGACCGGCACATACGCGGTCGACGATCCCCGAATCACGCCACCCCCCAAGGATCGCGTCTATACGGAGATGGAGGCGTTGATTCAGCACTTCCTCATCTACTCCCAGGGCTTCACGGTGCCGGCTGGAGAGGCTTACGTGCCGGTCGAGGGGCCGCGGGGCGAGCAGGGTTTTTATGTGATCGCGGATGGATCGAACCGGCCGTGGCGTGTCAAGTCGCGTGCCCCGTCGCTGCTGGCGTGCCAGGCGCTCGAGAAGATGATCGTTGGCGGCCTGATTGCGGATGTCATTGCCGTGATCGGGTCGATTGACGTTGTGATGGGAGACGTGGACCGGTGAGCTTCCACCCGAAGATGGCCTACGGTGCCACGTTTCACAAATCATCGCGTACGCTCACGGAGCCGGGCCCGCCGTTTGTCTATACACCCGAGAACCGCGCCCGCTTCGACACGATCGTGGCGCGTTATCCGCCGGATCGGCGCCGGTCCGCGGTGTTGCCGGCGCTCTATCTCGTGCAGCATCAGCAGGGCTACATCACCGCCAACGCCATGCGCTATGTGGGCGGTCTGCTCGGCATCACGCCTGCCGATGTCGAAGATGTGGTGTCGTACTACTCGATGTTCTATACGAAGCCGGTCGGCACCTTCGTACTGAGCGTGTGCCGCACGCTGTCGTGCGCAGTGAACGGCGCCGGACGGGTCACCGAGGAAATCTGCGGCAAGCTGGGGATCGCGCCGGGTGAAACCGACCCGTCCGGGACCTTCACCGTGATGGAGGTCGAATGCCTGGGCGCGTGCGACCGCGCTCCTGTCGTGATGGTGAACGACGGGTGGCAGGAGTGCCTGAAGCCGCAGGACGCGGCACGGTGGCTCGACGATCTGCGTGCCCGCGGCGAATCCGCCCTGTCGGGCTGTCATCTCGTCGTCGAAAAGAAACCGTGAACGGTTAACTGTGAACTGACGTTTCAATGGACCCCCTCCTCACCCAATACGCCCACGAACCGAACGGCTTCACGCTGGATTTCTACCTGCAGCATGAAGGGTATGACGGCCTCAGGAAAGCGCTCGCCATGACGCCGGATCAGGTGGTCGAGGTGGTCAAGGCGTCCGGCCTCCGAGGACGCGGCGGCGCCGGGTTCCCGACCGGGATGAAGTGGCAGTTCGTCGACAAGAAGTCGCCCAACCCCAAGTACATCGCCTGCAATGCCGACGAAAGCGAACCGGGGACGTTCAAGGATCACCTCCTGATGGAACGCAACCCCCACCTGCTGATCGAGGGATGCGCGATCGCCTGTCACGCGATCGGCGCGAAGGTCGCGTATATCTACATCCGCGGCGAGTTCTTCCACGTCCAGCACATCCTCGAGCAGGCGATTGACGAGGCGTACACGCGTGGCTTCCTTGGCCGGAACATTCTGGGTTCGGGCTTTGACTGCGATGTCTACATCCATCGGGGCGCCGGTGCGTACGAGGCAGGTGAGGAGACCGCGCTGCTCGAGTCGCTCGAAGGGAAGCGCGCGCAGCCGCGCAACAAGCCGCCTTTTCCGGCGGTGGTCGGGCTCTACAACTGTCCGACCGCCGTCAACAACGTCGAGACGCTCGCGAATATCCCGTTCATCCTCAGAAAAGGCGCCGAATGGTACGCGGCGCTCGGACCCGAGAAGAACGGCGGCCCCAAGTTGTACTGCGTCAGCGGACACGTGAAACGCCCTGGCGTCTACGAGACGTCGATGCACGTCACGCTTCGGGAGCTGATCGAGGGCTACGCCGGGGGGGTGCGCGATGGCCGCACCCTCAAAGCGGTCATCCCCGGCGGATCGTCGGTGCCGATCCTTCTGCCCGCGCAGTTGGACACGCGCGCCAGCTTCGATGGCGTGCAGCAGGCCGGGTCGCTACTCGGGTCGGCAGGCATCATCGTTCTCGACGATACGACCTGCATGGTGTGGCTGGCCGAGAACCTGCTTCACTTCTACCGGCACGAGTCGTGCGGCAAGTGCACGCCCTGCCGCGAGGGCACCGACTGGCTCTTCAAGATTCTGCGGAAGATCGAGCGTGGGGAAGGACAGATGAGCGATCTCGATCTGTTGTCCGGTATCTCGGGCAACATCGCCGGCAAGACGTTGTGCGCGTTCGGGGATGCCGCCGTCACGCCGGTCCTGACGACGCTCAAGCACTTCCGGCACGAATACGAGGCGCACATCAGGGAAGGTCGATGCACGCTGCCCGCCGACTGGCGCGCCCGCCAGACCGTCGAAGCGCATTGAGACGACTTGGCACCACCAGGACAGTATGAAGGATGTTCGATGTGGCGATCGTCAATAGACAATTTGAGCTGCAGATTACGGTAGAGTGCCGAACGTCAAGTCGTAGACCGTAGATGTTCATGACTCCACTTCTGATCGCGCAGCTCGGCCTGACGCTGTTCGTGTTCGTCATGCTGCTCAACTCGGCGGCCGGGATGGTGTACTTCGAGCGCAAGCTGGCGGCGTTGCTCCAGCAGCGCATGGGCCCGTACCTTGTGGGGCCCAAGGGTCTTCTCCAGCCGATCGCCGACGTCGTGAAACTGATGTTCAAGGAAGAGCTGCGGCCGGCGGCCGCGGATCGGCTGCTCTTCGCGCTCGCGCCGATCATCTCGGCCACCGCCGCGTTTGCCGCGTTCGCGGTCGTGCCGTTCGGGGCGGAAACGACGTTCTTTGGGCTGCTGGACGAGCCGCTGCGGTTGCAGGTCGCGGACGTCAACGTCGCGATTCTGGTTCTCTTCGCGATCGCGTCGATGAGCGTGTACGGGATCGTGCTTGCCGGCTGGAGCTCCAACAGCAAGTACTCGCTGCTTGGCGGACTGCGCTCGTCCGCGCAGATGATCAGCTACGAGCTTTCCTACGGCCTGGCGCTCGCCGGTGTGCTGCTGCTGGCGAACTCGCTGTCGCTCACCGATGTGGTCGACCGTCAGGCGGGCGCCTGGTTTCACGTGATCCCGCGCTGGCACGTCTTCCTCCAGCCGATCGGGTTCGTCGTCTTCATGATCGCGGGGATCGCCGAAACCAACCGGGCGCCGTTCGATTTTCCCGAAGCCGAACAGGAGCTGGTGGCGGGGTATCACACCGAGTACAGCAGCATGAGCTTCGCGATGTTCTTCCTCGCGGAGTACATCAACATGGTCACGGTGTCCGCGGTGGCGACGGATCTGTTCCTGGGGGGCTGGCACGGGCCCTTTCTGCCCGAGTCGCTCGGCTGGATCTGGTTCCTCGCGAAGGTGGGCGCGATTCTCTTCTTCTACGTCTGGATGCGGTGGACGCTGCCGCGCTATCGCTACGACCAGTTGATGGCCTTCGGCTGGAAGATCTTGCTGCCCGTCGCGGTGCTGAACCTGATCGTGACCGCCGCGGGCGTCCTGTACTTTGGACTGTGACGAGGACGTGATCCCCTTTTATCTCTTCGGAGCCATCGCCGTCGTCGCTTCGCTGCTCGTCATCGCGCAGCGCAGCCCGATCTACAGCGTGCTGCTCCTGATCGCGTCGTTCGGCGCGTTGTCGGGGTTGTATGTCCTGCTCGACGCTCCGTTCGTCGCCGTCATCCAGATCATCGTGTATGCCGGCGCGATCATGGTGTTGTTCCTGTTCGTGGTCATGCTCTTGAACGCGCCGCATGAAGAGACCGAGGAAGACCTGGCCCGCGACGCCGGCTCCCGCCCGCGGTCGGTGTCGAGTGGCCTCAAGGTGTTCGGTGCGGTGCTGGCCGCCTTGTTCGTCGTGGAGCTCGGGTGGGCGCTGACCAGGCGGGGCGGGGAGTCGGGGGCGTTCAGCGGCAGGCCGGTCACGTCGGTCGCGGCGATCGGCCGCTCGCTCTTCACCGATTATGCGTTCGCGTTCGAGGTGACCTCGGTGCTGATTCTGGTCGCCATGGTCGGCGCCGTCGTGCTCGCTCATCGCGAGCCGGCGGGCGGCAACGCGCATTGGGGCGAGGGCGCCTCACGGGGCGGGCCGCCACAATGAACGGGATGCCGACGCTCGATCAGTACCTCGATGCTCTCGGCCATCCTGTTTGCGATTGGCACCGCCGGGGTCTTCGTCCGGCGCAATGTGATCACGATCCTCCTCTCGATTGAGATCATGCTGAATGCCGTGAACCTGACGTTCGTGGCGTTCGGCCGCGGGTTCGGCTCGAGTGACGGTCAGATCATCGTCTTCTTCGTGATGACCGTCGCCGCTGCCGAAGCCGCGGTCGGCCTGGCGATCGTGATTGCACTTTTCCGTCATCGGCAGTCGCTCGACCCCGATACCTTTACGCTGTTGAAATGGTGAACGTTGCGGCCGCTTCTTCGAGCAAGACGCCGAGCAGTGATCGTGGGTGTGCATGCTGCTGCTGATCCCGCTCCTTCCGTTCCTGGGTTTCCTGCTGAATGCCAGCGCCGGCCGCCGGCTCGCGAAGCCGGTCTCCGGCGCGATCGCGTGCGGGGCGATGCTGGCGTCGTTCGCCGTCTCGGCGATTGCGGTGCTGAGGCTGGTGGGGTTGCCGCCAGAGTCACGAGCGATCGCCCTGCACCTGTTCACCTGGATCAGCTCCGGCGAATTCATCGTACCCTTCGCGCTGCGCCTCGATCCGCTCGCCGCCGTCATGATCCTGGTCATCACCGGGATTGGCTCATTGATCCACATCTATTCGACGGCGTACATGCACGAGGAGCCCGCCCCAGAGTTTGCGCGCTACTTCTCGTACCTGAATCTCTTCGCCGCGTTCATGCTCGTGCTCGTGCTCGGAGCGAACTTCCTGGTGCTGTTCGTCGGGTGGGAGGGCGTCGGACTCTGCTCGTACCTGCTGATCGGTTTCTGGTACGAGAAGAAGTCGGCGTCCGATGCCGGGAAGAAGGCGTTCATCGTCAATCGGATCGGCGACTTCGGTTTCATCCTCGGCATGATCTTGATTTTCTGGCGGTTCGGCACCCTCGACTTCCAGCAGGTGGCGCGTGGAATCGCGGAGCTCGGCCCGGAGAGCTCCTTCGGTCCGATCTCGATCATCACGCTCCTGCTGTTCGTGGGCGCGACGGGAAAATCGGCGCAGCTCCCCTTGCACGTCTGGCTGCCCGACGCGATGGAGGGACCGACGCCTGTGTCCGCGCTCATCCATGCCGCGACGATGGTGACCGCGGGGGTCTACATGATCGGGCGCAACGCCGTGCTGTTCAGCCATGCGCCGGAGACGCTTGCGATCGTGGCGATCATCGGCGCCGCCACGGCGTTGATGGCCGGCACGATCGGGCTCGTGCAGAACGACATCAAGCGTGTGCTCGCGTATTCGACGGTGTCGCAGCTGGGGTACATGTTTCTCGCGATGGGCGTCGGCGCGTATTCGGCCGGCATCTTTCATCTCTACACCCACGCGTTCTTCAAGGCGCTCTTGTTCCTGGGGTCCGGCGCCGTGATTCACGCGCTGGCCGGCGAGCAGGACCTGCGGCGCATGGGCGGGCTGAGGAGGGAGCTGCCGCTCACATACTGGACATTCGTGATCGGGGCCCTCGCGATTGCCGGGGTGCCCGGGCTGGCCGGCTTCTTCAGCAAGGACGAGATTCTGTATCGCACGTTCGCGGGCGGGCACACGCTGCTGTGGGCCGTCGGAATGCTGACCTCTCTGCTGACGGCGGTCTACATGTTCCGGCTGGTCTTCCTCGCATTCCACGGCGAACGGGCACAGGCAGCGCCTCACGCGGAGGACCCGCATGACGCGCACGGCCACCTGCACGATGCGCCGCCGGCGATGGCGCTCGCGCTGATCGTCCTCGCCGCCGGCTCGGTTGTGGCCGGGTACGCCGGGCTTCCTCATGTGCTGGGTGGAAGCAACCGCTTCGAACAGTTCCTGGCACCGAGCTTCACGGTCGGTGCGGAGACGCACGCCGCTGAGGCCAGCGGGTCGCTCGAGCTCGGTCTGATGGCCGTGTCGAGCCTCGTTGCGCTCGGTGGCCTCGCCATCGCGGCGTTCTTCTTCCTCGTGAAGCCGGGACGCGGCAGACCGCGTCGCCGCGAGATTCGGTGCGGTCTACCGGCTGGCATCGAACAAGTACTATGTCGACGAAATCTACGACACCACCATCGTGCAGCCGATCCGCATCCTCTCGGAGGAGGGTCTGTGGAAGCGTGTGGACGTTCGCGGCATCGACGGGGCGGTGAACGGCGTCGCGGAAACGGTGGGCGGCCTCGCCGATCTCCTGCGCCGGCTGCAGACCGGCTCGGTGCGCGCGTATGCCGCCTCGTTGCTGGCCGGTGTGGTGCTGGTTCTCGGTTACTACCTATGGCGGTAGACGGATCGAGCGTGAACACGCGAAGGATGTCGGAGAAACCTCGCGGGCCATCGGTGATTCCCGTCGCGATCGGGTGGGCGGCTAACTGGACATGACGTTCCCTATTCTGACCTCCCTCGTGGCTCTGCCGATCGCCGGCGCGGCTGTCCTGCTGCTGATCCGCGACGTGGAGCGCAACGGTCCGCTGATTCGGAAGACCGCGCTGGTGATTTCGGTGCTGGTCTTCGCCCAGACGCTTCTGCTGTGGGCGCGGTTCAACCCTGACGCCGCCGAGTTCCAGTTCGTGGAGCGTTACGCGTGGATTCCCTCCTTTGGCATCAGCTATGCGGTGGGCGTGGACGGCATCAGCCTGTTTCTGCTGGTCCTGACCGGCTTCCTCACGCCGCTGGCGCTTCTCAGTTCGTGGGCATCGGTCCACAAGCAGGTGCGCGCGTTCTCCATCACGCTGCTGCTGCTGGAGAGCGCGATGATGGGCGTCTTCGTCTCGATCGATCTGTTTCCTGTTCTACGTGTTCTGGGACGCCATGCTGATCCCAATGTACTTCCTCATCGGGGTTTGGGGATACGAACGGCGGATCTACGCCGCGGTGAAGTTCATCCTGTACACGATGGCCGGCAGCGTCCTGATGCTGCTGGCCATACTCGGCCTCGCCTCGCTGCATTTCACGGCGACCGGCAGCTACAGCTTCGACCTGGCCAGGCTCTCGGATCTGGCGGTGCCGGCACACCTGCAGTTCTGGTTCTTCCTCGCCTTCGCGCTCGCCTTCGCGATCAAGGTGCCGCTGTTTCCCTTTCATACGTGGCTGCCCGATGCGCACGTCGAGGCCCCGACGGCGGGATCGGTGATTCTGGCCGGCGTGCTCCTGAAGATGGGCACCTACGGGCTGGTGCGGTTTGCGTTTCCGCTGTTCCCGATGGCGGCCACCTTCTTCGCGCCCTATCTGGCGGTGCTCGCGGTGATCAGCATTGTCTACGGCGCGCTGGTCGCGATGGTGCAGCCGGACATGAAGAAACTGGTCGCCTATTCGAGCATCAGCCATCTGGGCTTCGTCGTGCTCGGCATTGCGTCCATGAATCTGCAGGGCGTGCAGGGGGCGGTCTATCAGATGGTGAACCACGGCGTCAGCACCGGCGGCCTCTTCCTGATCGTCGGAATGCTGTCCGATCGGCGCCATACCCGTCTCATCGCCGAGTTCGGCGGCCTGAAGAAGGTGACGCCGCGGCTCGTCGCCGTCTTTCTGATCGTCACCTTGTCGTCGATCGGCTTGCCGGGCCTCAACGGGTTCGTCGGGGAGTTCCTGATTCTTCTCGGCGCGTTCAGCTGGGACCCGCGGCTGACGGCTGTCGCGGCGACCGGGGTGATCCTGTCGGCCACCTACATGCTCTGGATGTTCCAGCGGGTGAATTACGGGGCCGTCACCAACGAGAAGAATGCCAGCCTGCCCGATCTCGGGACGCGCGAATGGGTCGGTGATCGTCCCGATCGTGGCGCTCGCCATCCTGATGGGTGTGCTCCCGAACCTGTTTCTGCGGCCGATGGAGGGATCGGTCGAACGTCTCGTGAACCGGGTGCGCAGCAGCACGCCGGTCGAGATCCGGGCGAATTGATGCTGTCATCATTCAATGCGGTCGTGCCGATGGCGTGCCTGACGGCCGCCGCCCTCGCGGCGATGACCGCCGAGGCGTTTCGCGAGCCGGGCGAACGGATCCCGATCGCGCCGCTCGGCGTCATCGGGCTCGCGGGTGCCGCCTTGCGTCGGTGCTTCTCTGGAACCGCAACGCGACCAGCTACGGCGTGGTGGTCGCGGACAACTTCGGATTGTTCGTCAACGGGGTCCTGATCGTCATCGGGCTGCTGTCGCATGGCGCTGTCCCCCTCGACCATCGATCGCGAGCGGCTGCCGCGCGGCGAATACTACGCGCTGATGCTGTTCGCCATTGCCGGCATGATGCTGATGGCGACGGCCACGGATCTGCTGGTGATCTTCCTGGCGCTCGAGGTCCTCTCGCTCGCCGTCTACGTGCTGACGGGCCTGCGCCGCGACTCGGCGGCGGCGACCGAGGCGGCCTTCAAGTACTTCATGCTCGGCGCGTTTGCCAGCGCGTTCTTTCTCTACGGGATCGCTTTTGCGTACGGGCTGACCGGCAGCACCCGGCTCGATCGGATCGGCAGCCAGATCGCCGCGCAGGCGCTCACACCCGCCCCGATGCAGCTGCTCGCGGTCGGTCTGCTGCTGGTGGGGTTTGCATTCAAGGTGTCGGCGGTGCCGTTTCACATGTGGACCCCCGATGCTTATGAAGCCGCGCCGACCGCCGTCACCGGCTTCATGTCGACCGGGGTCAAGGCCGCAGCGTTCGCCGCCTTCGCCCGGGTCTTTCTGTCGGCATTCGAGCCGCTGCGCGGCGAATGGAGCCCGCTCGTCTGGACGATCGCGGCGGCCACGATGATCCTCGGTACCGTCGTGGGAGTCGCGCAGACGAGCGTCAAGCGCATGCTCGCGTATTCGAGCATCGCGCACGGCGGCTACCTGCTGGTCGCACTCGTGTCGGCGAACGACTTCGGCAAGGGGGCGATCCTCTTTTATGTGCTGGCCTACGCCGTGGCCAACGTGGGCGCGTTCGGCGTGATCGCGGTCCTCGAGAACGGCGATCGCCAGATCGATCGCGTCCAGGAGTACGCGGGGTTGTGGAGCCGGCGGCCGGCGCTGGCTTTGCTGATGACCGTCTTTCTGCTGTCCCTCGGCGGGTTTCCGCCATTCGGCGGATTCATCGCCAAGTGGTACGTATTCAGCGCCGCCATCGCGGCCGGAAACATTTGGCTGGCGATCATCGCCGTGTTGACCAGCGTCGTCTCGGTGTTCTTCTATCTGCGAATCGTCGTGATGATGTACATGAGCCCGGCCGAAGGACGGGGTAGCGTCCCGGCGATACCCGGGCTTGCCGGGGCCGCGCTCGTGGCCTCGGCGCTCGTGGTCCTCTATCTCGGCATCCTGCCCGCGCGAATCCTCGATCTGGCCGCCGCGTCGATTTCGACGATTTTCTGAACACAGGACGAACGGGGAGGATCGAGCCGTGCGCTTCCTTCCATTCCGCTCGTGGTGGCTGGCGTGATCCCCGCTTGCGCTTCCTCTTCCATGCCCGGCGCGTCCGGCGTGCCGCCACGCACAGTATCAGATGCCGGGTCAAACCTGCTTCATGAGCGCTGGAATCCCGGGGTCCTGATCCGGCAGCACTGTCCGAAGGTCCAGCAGCAGCCGATTCTTTTCGATGCGGGCGATGAGTGGCGGCGAGAGATGGCGCAGCCGTTCTTCGAGCCCATCGAGGGTCAGCCCCTGTTTCTCGATGGCGACGACCCAGGTCGGCAACTCGATTCCCGGCGCGCTTCCGCCGCCCACGGTCGAGACGCTTTCGCGCAGCTCGGCGCGCCACCCGCTGATCGTGTTCAGCTGCGCGGCGAGCGAGGCCGCGCGCGCGCGGATCTGCTCGGCAGTCGTGGTCAGCATCCGCTGCACCGGAACCGTCGTGGCCGCACGCCCGGCGGCGTACTCCGCCAGCGTCGCCTCGAGGGCTCCGTAGGTGAGCTTGTCGACGCGCAACGCGCGCATCAGCGGATGGCGGCGGACGCGGTCGAGGAGCGCCACCCGTCCGAGGATGATGCCCGATTGCGGGCCGCCGAGCAGCTTGTCTCCGCTGAAGCAGCACACGTCGACGCCCGTCTCGACCGAGGTTTCGACGGCGGGCTCGCGCCGATCCAGCGGATGAGCCGCGAGCCCGGCGCGGCTCGCGGCAGGACCCGCGAGATGACCGCTGCCAAGATCCTCAGCCACCGGCACGCCCAGGCGTCGGCCCAGCGAGATCAACTCGTCGAGATTCGGCCGCTCCGTAAAACCCTCGATCCTGAAGTTCGAGGGATGGACGCGCAGAATCAATGCCGTCCGGTCGCTGACTGCCGCGGCGTAATCGGAGACCCGCGTCTTGTTCGTCGTTCCCACTTCGCGCAACACCGCGCCCGATTGAGCCATGATGTCGGGGACGCGGAACCCGCCACCGATTTCGACCAGCTCGCCTCGCGAGACCACCACCTCCCTGCCGGATGCGAGCGCGGCCAGGACGAGCATCGTCGCCGCGGCGTTGTTGTTCACGATGACGGCGGCTTCTGCGCCGGTGAGGCGACAGAGCAGCGCTTCGGCGTGGATGTCGCGCCGGCCCCGCTCGCCGCGGGCGACGTCATACTCGAGCGTGGCGTAGCCGCGTGCGATTTCCGCCATACGATCGATCGCCGCGGGCGCGAGTGGGGCGCGGCCCAGATTCGTGTGGATGATCACCCCGGTGGCATTGATGACCGGTTGCAGGGAAGACCGGAACACGTCCCCGAGGCGCGCCGCGGCGAGTGCTTCGATCCGCGCGATGACCATACCGGGATCGCCGATCGGGGCCCCCGAGGCGGCGATGTCCTCTCGAGCGGCAGCCGCGCCGGCGCGCAAGGCGTCGATGGTCGCGCCCGAGCCGAACTGCGCTTCGAGCAGCCGGATGGCGGGCCGCTGCCGGAGCTGCTCAATCGACGGGATGCTTCTGAAATCGGACATCGAGGATGCTCGAAATGGCGGATTGCAGAGTGCAGATTGAATTGCAGATTCAGTCTCCAACTGAAATAAATCTGCAATCTGAACTCTGCAATTTCAAAGTGTTATGCTAACACTTCGCCCTGATGGCATCCGATCCTCCGAAGTTCCGTCCGCTGGAACGATTCTGGCCGTACGCGGAGCTGCCGGAGCAGCCGACGGAGGAAGAGCTCGCAGCGATCGATCCCGATCTGTACGAGGCGCTCTTCGGTGCGCAGCCGAGGCCCTTTTCGATCACGTTGGTGTTCCCCCCGCTGACGGTGCCCGACTTCGATCGCGCGCTCGCGCTGGCTCGCGGCTCGGCCGAATTTCGAGAGACCGGAGTGGGGGCCGGCCGCCGTTATCGCGCCCGCTTCTGGTCGAGCGATGCGCTGCGGCTGCGCGACGTCTTCCAGATTGTCGGGCCCTCCGATGCCACCGAGGTCCTGATCGACGACCGCCCGGTGCCGTATGCGCGCGAGCTCTGGCTCCCGCTGGTGTGGTTTCTGCTTCCACGGTAAACGATCGTGGCCGCCCCCCCGACCGATACCGAACGCGATCTCCAGCGACTCGAGGCGGCGCTCAAGCAGCTCGAGGCCGAATACAACATGTTTTTCTCCGGCCAGCTGCCCAAGCCCCCATGGCAGACCCGCAGCCGCGTCGAGGCGATCGTCAAACAGTACGACCGCGCGCCCCCCCGGAACACGGGTGAGCGATTCCGGTTCCTGACGCTGCAGGCGCGGTATGCCGCGTTCGTCGATTTGTGGGATCGCGGCCTCCGTGCCAGGGAGGAAGGCCGGGCCGGTCCTTTCGCACACAAGCGCAGCGACAAACCGCCGGAGCCGCAACGTCCGTCCGATCGGATCATGCATGTGGCGTCCTTCCGCGATCCGATGAAGGAGATGGACAAGCTCCACGATTTGTACAACTCGCTCGTCGAGGCACGCCGCGAAATCGGCGAGCCAGCAGTGCCGTTCCACAAGTTCACCGATCTCGTGAAGAGCCAGGTCAAGAAGCTGAAAGATGCGGGCACAGGCGAGGTCGCGTTTCGCGTGGCGGTCAAGGACGGCAAGGTGAGCTTCACCGCCCGCGGCATGAAGGACGGCCCGGACTGAGTCAGTACCAGCAGTTGTCAACTCACAGCGATCAGCGCGCCGCAGTTTCAGCCGCGGCGGCGCTGATGGCGGACAGCCGATCGCTGAGCGCCTTGGCTTTTCGTAAAGCCAGCCTTGATCCGGACTGTGATGTTTGGTGTTGTCGGGAAGCGCGGGCGGAGCCGGACGCCCCGAAGGACGTCCGGCTTTCCAAAGGACTAGATTTTGGTGACGTTGCCGGCCTGCGGGCCCTTGGGACCGTCAACGATCTCGAACTCTACCGCCTGGCCTTCTTCGAGCGAGCGGAAGCCGTCGCCCTGAATTGCGGAGTAGTGTACGAAGACGTCGCTGCCTCCGTCGCGTTCGATGAACCCGTAACCCTTGGCGTTGTTGAACCACTTGACCTTGCCTGTGATGCGCATCGTTCTCTTCCTACGTGCTAGGACGCCGCATTAATTCGCCGCGTCATGAACCAACCCCGGCAGACCACCGCGGTGCGGCCCGGCCTCAATCCGGCCGGACCAGAGCGGTCCCCGAAGCAAAAAAAAAGGCCGCGTCTGCGGCCTTTCCCTTACGGCGCCAGGCCCGCCCGGCGTCGGGGGTGATAATACTGGACTTTCCTTGATATGCCAAGAGCCCTGCTGAGTGTGTCCGACAAGACCGGTGTCGTCGATCTGGGGCGCGGCCTGCTCGCGCGCGGGTTCGAGATCGTATCGACGGGCGGCACCGCACGTGCCCTCGCCGGTGCAGGTCTTCCCGTCACGAGCGTGTCGGCGCTCACCGGTTTTCCCGAGATGATGGATGGCCGTCTGAAAACGCTGCACCCGGCCGTCCACGGCGGCATTCTGGCCCGTCGCGATCGTCCAGACGATTTGGCCGCGCTCGAGACGCAGCGCATCGGCCTCGTCGACGTGGTCGTTGTCAACCTGTATCCATTCGTCGAGACGGCCTCGAATCCCGCGACCCCCTTCGAGGCGCTCGTCGAGGAGATCGACATCGGCGGGCCCTCCCTTGTGCGCGCGGCCGCGAAGAATTTCCTCGGCGTGCTCGTCATCGTCGATCCGGACGACTACCCCCGGCTGCTCTCGGCGCTCGACGAGGGTCCCCGTCTGGCCTTTCGATTCGAGCTGATGCGGAAGGCGTTCGACCACACCGCGGCGTACGACACTGCCATCGCGAAGACACTCGCGGGGGTGACCCTCGCGAACGACCAGTTCGGGCGCCTTGCCCCCAGCGAGGCGTCAGGGCTTCACGATCGGCTCGAGATATCGCTCGCCAGAGTCCGGGACCTCCGATATGGCGAGAATCCGCATCAGGCGGCGGGCTGGTATCGGCCATCGGATCGGGGTCCGGAGAGTGGCGTGGTCCTCGCCTCGGGGAAGGAGCTTTCCTACACGAACCTGCTGGACCTCGACGCCGCCGCGCGCCTGGTCCTCGAGTTCGACGAGCCGGCCGCCGTGGTCGTCAAACACACGAATCCCTGCGGCGCCGCCATCGGCGACTCGGCGGCCGATGCGTACGTCCGCGCGCGTGAGGCTGACAGCCTGGCGGCATTCGGCGGCATCGTCGGGCTCAACCGGCCGATTGACGCCGGCGCCGCCGAAGCGATCGTGTCGACATTCATCGAGGCTGTGCTCGCGCCGGCCGTCGAAGACGACGCGCGTCCCGTTCTCGCGCGAAAGCCGAATATGCGCGTCCTGATCGCGGACTTCGAGGCGCTGCGCCGCGGCGAGCTGGACTTTCGGTCGGCTCTCGGCGGGATGCTCGTGCAGGAGCGCGACGCGGTGAGCGAAGCGCGACGCCCGTGGGGCGGTGCCGCGGCCGATGACATACGCGTCGTGACAAAGCGGGCACCCTCGGCGCCCGAATGGAAGGCGCTACGGTTTGCGTGGCGTATCGCGGCGCACGTGAAATCGAACACCGTCATCTTCACCGACGCGCGGCGGACGCTCGCGATTGGGGCGGGTCAGATGAGCCGCGTGGACGCCGTGAACGTCGCGATCATGAAGGCACAGGCGGGCGGGGCGAGCCCGTCTCGATCGCTGGCCGGATCCGTTGCCGCTTCGGACGCGTTCTTTCCGTTCCGCGACGGGTTGGACGCGGTGGCGGCTGCCGGCGCCACCGCGGTCGTGCAACCGGGCGGATCCGTACGCGATGCGGAGGTGATTGCGGCTGCCGACGAGCACGGTCTTGCGATGGTCTTCACCGGCAGGCGGCATTTCAGGCACTGACGGTCTAGCGGTTCGGGGTTCGAAGGGTCCTAGCCGCCACTGCGCGGCTGCGAAGTAGTGAAGCCTCCTCGGCCCCGGGCGCTGTAGAATCGCGTCGGAGGTAGGTCGATGAAGCACGGCAGACCGAGCCGGCGGCAACTCCTGCAGATTGGGGGCGGCGGTGGGTGGAAGCCTGCTGGCCGGTCAGAAGGCGCTGGCCCTCGAAGCCGATCCGCGAAAGCTTGGAGAGCCGCTGGGCCCCTACGGTGAGCGGTCGCCCTTCGAGAAGGCGGTCCGCTGGCGGCGCGAGTCGAAGACGCCGGAGACGGGCTCGAGCTTCACGCCTCTCCACGACTCGGTCGGCATTCTGACCCCGTCAGCCCTCCACTACGAGCGGCATCATTCGGGCATACCCACGATCGATCCCGCGGGGCATCGCCTCGTCGTTCACGGCCTGGTGGATCGGCCGCTCTCCCTTTCGATGGCCGAGATCCGGCGCCTGCCGTCGGTGACGCGCATCCTGGCGCTCGAATGCGGCGGCAACAGCGGCAGTGAGTGGGCCGCCACAACCGGACCCGACGTCCAGCGGAGTTATGGTCTCCTCAGTGGCAGCGAATGGACCGGCGTCCCGTTGTCGCTGCTGCTCGCCGAAGCCGGCGTGCAGCCGCGCGCGTCATGGGTGATTGCCGAAGGCGCCGATGCCTGCCGGATGATGCGCAGCATTCCGCTGGCGAAAGCGATGGAGAACTCGCTGCTCGCCTACGGCCAGAACGGCGAGGCGATGCGTCCCGCCCAAGGATACCCGCTGCGGCTGATCAACCCCGGGTGGGAGGGCAACACGAATGTGAAGTGGCTGCACAGCCTGAGGGTCACCGACCAGCCGTACATGGCGCGCGACGAAACGTCCAAGTACTCGGACCTGATGCCGGACGGCAAGGCAAGGATCTTCACCTACGCGATGGAGGCGAAGTCGGTCATCACGTTTCCGTCCGGCGGGCAACGGCTGCCGGCACGGGGACTGTACGAACTGACCGGCCTTGCCTGGTCAGGGCGCGGGCGGATCGAGCGGGTCGAGGTGACCACCGACGGTGGAAAGACCTGGGTCAAGGCAGAGTTGCAGGAGCCGCGGCTGCCGATTGCGCTGACGCGTTTCCGACTGGCATGGCGGTTCGACGGCCAGGACACCACCATCGCGTCGCGCGCCATCGATGAAACCGGCTACGTCCAGCCGACGCGCGCCGCCTTGATTGCTGCTCGCGGCACCAATTCCGCGTATCACTACAACGGCATCAAGGTCTGGAACGTCCGCGCCGACGGGACCGTGACAAATGTGGAAACTTAGTGGCCCGTCTCGGCTGATCAAGAACTACCTTCCGGGCGGGGCATCCCGGCTGGCGGCGTTGCTCCTCCCTCACATACTCCCGGTGTGCTCGGTCGTCGCGCCTTGCCATCCGGGGTCCCCGGCGCGGCACCCGCGCTGGGGTGGTCGTCCGGGCGCTGCGCTCCGGAATCTAGTCCTTGTTCAACCGAGGCGGGCCACTTGCGCGATCCTCCTCGCAGCGACTGCCACACTGTCGGCGCAGTCGCCTCGATACGGAGTGGGTCGGCCGCCGACGCCGGAAGAGATCCGCGAGCTCGGGTCGGCAATCGCGCCAGATGGCACGGGCCTGCCTCGAGGGGCCGGGACGGTTGCGGAGGGACGGAAACTCTTCGCGGCGCAGTGCGCGCGGTGTCACGGACCCACGGGAGAAGGTGACGTGGGGCCGAGACTGGTAGGCGGGCAAGGAACTCTCAGTACCCCGCGGCCTCTCAAGACAGTCGGGAGCTTCTGGCCGTACGCGACGACGTTGTGGGATTACGTCAATCGGGCGATGCCATTCGATCGCCCCGGCTTGCTCGAGCCACCGGAGGTGTACGCGGCGGTGGCCTACGTGCTGAACCTGAACGGCATCATCGAGGAGGACCGGGTGATGGACGCGACAAGCCTCCCGAAGGTGAAGATGCCGAACCGCGATGGGTTCGTCGCCGATCCCCGGCCGGATGTCCGATAGAAGGCCCTCCGCGAGACGCTCCGCCATTTTTTCTGCAGCGAGGTTCGAAGGGTTCCAGAGGTCCGAAGATCTTCATAGCGCTTGCCGCCCGACACACTTCTCCGACCGCACTACTGTGGCCAAGTTTGCCGGATTCCTGCTGAGGCACCGGTCGCCAGGTTGGTGGATAGCCGGGAAAATAGTTGCCGGGTCGTCCCACTTTCATTGAGGCGAGCAAGACCCGGCCCTGGTACTTTTGATCTACTTTCTTCTGCAAGTACTACTGCAGTCTGTAGGCCACAAGCTCCCCAGGGAACGCCGCCCCGCTGACCGCCACGACGATGTACTGTTTGCCGTTCACCATATAGGTCATCGGCGATCCGGTCTGAGGCGCAGGCATGTACACCGCGCCCACTTCTTTCCCGGTGGCTTTGTCGTAGGCGCGAAGCATGGCGCCGCGCACGCCGCCCGGCGTCGGGCCGAAGCCGGCTTCTCCTGATATAAGCAGCGTCTTCGTCACGAGCGACCCGACGACGCCGGGTCGGCCCGTACGGGGAATGTTCAACCCCTTCAGCGCTGGATTATTTCGAATGGCGTCCGGTGTCTCGCCGTGCGCGACCTGCCAGATGATTTCCCCCTTGGTCAGATCGATGGCGCTGATCTGTCCGTATGGTGGCTTCATGAGCGGCAGCCCGCGCACTGTCAAACCGCCACCACCGCCCCCGCGCCCTCGGCCGGAGGGCCCGGAGGTACAGTCGGGACAAGCGCCGGCGCCGGCGCCACTGGCGCGGCCCCCATCGGAGCGCCTTGCGCCCGCGCACCGACCACCGCATTGCCCTGGATGTACGCAAGATCGCTTTTGGAGTCCGGGCGAGGCGGCACGAGCCCGAGCTGGCTGATCGTCTTTTGCGAGTTCGCATACAGAATGCCGGTTTCCGGATCGTACGAGCCGCCAGGCCAGTTCGTCCCGCCGCCGGCCGCCGCCATCACGAGCGTCGCGAGCGGCCCTTCGACCTTGCTGACCACAGGTGGCGTGAACACCGGCCCGATCTTGTATTTGGAGATCACTTTCATGCCTTCGGCGCGCAGCTCGGGCGTGAAATCGATGAGATCGTCAACCACGAATCCCTGCGCGTCGTAGTTGAAGGGCCGGCCGCGTGCATCGAGCGGAAACGGCTGCGTCGGCGAATACCATTCGTTCGGGACGTCGCCCTTCGGTACCGGGCGCTCTTCGATCGGCCACAGCGGCTGTCCGGTGACGCGATCGAACACGTAGAGGAATGCCTGCTTGGTGGGCTGCGCAACCGCCTTGATGATCTTTCCGTTTCGGTTGATGTCCACCAGAATCGGCGGGCAGGGGATGTCGTGGTCCCAGATGCCGTGGTGCACAAGCTGGTAGTGCCACTTGCGCCTGCCGGTTTTCAGGTCGACGGCGACAAGGCTTTCGGCGAAGAGATTGGCGCCCGGCCGGTCGGCGCCGAAGTAGTCGCCCGTGGCGCTCTCGACTGGCAGGTAGGCCATGCCGAGCTCCTCATCGATGCTGATCTGTCCCCACGCGCCGGTGTTGCCGGTATATGACCACGAGTCGTTCAGCCACGTCTCGTTCCCGAATTCGCCCGGCTGCGGAATGGTGTGAAAGATCCACAGCCGCTTGCCGGTCCGCACGTCGAACCCGCGGACGTATCCCTTCACGTTGGTCTTCCCCGTGGGGATGCCGCCCGATTTGTGCGCGGCCCCGATGATGACGACGTTGCCGGCGACCATCGGCGTCGAGTGCAGACCGATCTCGGCGGACATGGGATCGATCACCTGGTCGTTGTTCTGCTTCAGATCGATGATGCCGTTGTTGCCGAACGTCGGCACGCGGATCCCGGTTTTCGCGTTCAACGCCACCAGCTGATACCCAATCGTGACGTAGAGGATTCGCTCCTCCTTGCCGTCGGTCCAGTAGGCCAGGCCGCGGCCCGAGAGCTGCCGTGGCGCCGCCAACGCGCGTGCGCCTTCGCGCTCGCTGTGCACCCACAGCTCTTCACCGGTTTCCGGATCGATCGCCACGACGGCGCGCCGGGTGCCGCCGGTCGAATACAGCACGCCGTTGGCCATCAGCGGCGTCGATTCGAACGTAAACTCCGGCCGGGGTCCGAGATGCTCGGTCTTGAAGCGCCAGGCGACGGTGAGCTCGCTGAAATTGGTGGCGTTGATCTGATCCAACGGCGAGTACCGCGTGTGTCCGGCGTCGCCGCCATACCAACGCCACTCGCCGCTTCTTGCGCCCGACTGTCCGTGCACGCCGACGACGGTCCACGATAGTGCGACGACGAGCGCGACGAGAAGTGATGGGTAGCGGGAGATTCTGCGCAACATGGGCCTCTCCTTTTTGGAGCAATCAGTGCGTGGCTCGCAGCATAACCCCGAATACGTGATGGAACCTTTCGAACCCTAGAATGTCGCGATCAATTCGTCCCGCGTCACGGTCGCCGGTCCAAACTTGCCGACGACGAGGCCGGCGGCGTGGTTCGCGAGCCCTGCCGCCTCGACAATCGAGGCACCCGCGGCCAGCGCCAGCGCGAGCGTCGCGACGACGGTGTCGCCCGCGCCGGTCACGTCGGAGACCTCGCGCGCCACGGCCGGCACGGCGCCTTCCGCTTCGCCGCTCGACAACCACATTCCGGCTTCGCCTCGCGTGATCAGCACGGCATCGCACTGCGTGCGGGTCCGGAAGTCGAGGGCTGCCAGCCGCGCCTCTTCGTCGGATCGGATGCGGCGGTGCGTGGCGGCTTCGGCCTCCTGCTGGTTCGGGGTGATGAGCGATGCGCCCGCGTAGAACTGGAGATGCGGAATTTTCGGATCGACGAGCAGCGGCGCTCCCGGCCTCTTGAGCGACAGCAGCGCGCCCATCAGCGCCTTGGTCACCGTCCCCTTCAGATAGTCCGAGACCAGCAGTACCTTTGCGTTCCCGCCGACGCGATTGATGCGATCGATCAATTGCTGCTCGACCTCGCTGTCGATATCCGAATCGCTTTCATAATCGACGCGCGCGACCTGCTGATTGCGATCGGTGACGATTCGGACTTTTTCCACGGTCGGACGTCTCGGATCCTCGACCAGGCCTTGCGCATCGATGCCGGCGGCGGCGAGCTCGCTGCGCAGACGGGCGGCGGCCGCGTCGCCGCCGACGAGGCCAACCAGCGCGACCTGGGCGCCCAGCGCAGCCAGGTTGTGCGCGACGTTGGCGGCGCCGCCGAGGCGGACGTGTTCGGCTTGAAACTGCACGACCGGCACCGGCGCTTCAGGAGAAATGCGCGACACCTTGCCGACGATGAAACGATCGAGCATGACGTCGCCGGCCACCAGAACGGGCAAGCCGTGCAGGCGCGAGATCAGGCTGCGGGCACGCCGGGAGTCGAGCGGCGGCAGCGTCACGGGCGCGCATCGGCGGGGGAGCGCGCCGCCGCGAACGGCAGCGTCACCAGCAGCAGCAGCATCATGAGGAACTCGGAGTCGCCGAAGTTGTACTCGAACATACCGGCGGCGAGCATGGCGATCATCGCTGCCAGCGCGGCAGCCGCCAGCATCCGGTGTTGGCTCCTTCGAAACAGTCGCGTCAGATCGGTCAGCGCGACGGCCACGAACCAGATCCAGACCGCCAGCGCCGGCAGACCGCGTTCGGCGGCGATCTGCACCGGCACGTTGTGCAGATGCGGGTTGGTCTTCTGCACCGCGTCCGGATCGCGATACTCCGCGTACAAGGCTTCGACCATGTTCGGTCCGACGCCGACCAGCGGATGGGCGCGGATCATCTGCTCGCCTTCACGCAGCATCGCCACGCGATCGCGGTTGGTCGGGTTGTTCCGGTCGAAGATCGACATGAAGCGCGCCGTAATCGCCGCGGGTGCGACGGCGAAAGAACGCGGCCGCAACGATCGGCAGGATGGCGACCAGCCGGAAATCCTTCAAGGTCAGCAGGAGCGCCGCCGCCGCGCAGGCGCCAACCCACGCGCTGCGCGTGAAGGTGAGGGCGACGGCGACGGCGAGCGCCGGCATGACGAGCGCCGCCCAGATGCGGTCCCGCTTGCCGAACAGGATGCGCGCCAGCGCGACGCCGATCACCAGCATCAGCAGTCCCGAGTAGGTCATGTAGTGCCCGAGCGTGCCGCGCGGCCTCAGCCCGAGCTGATCGTAGTGCAGGATCCCGTACTGAAAAATGCCGAACACGGCGCTGGCCGCTCCGACCGACACGATGACGGTCGTCAACGTGATGCCCCGATTGCCCCGGAGAAACCGGTAGGTGAGCGGCACGATCAGAAACAGGACCAGCTGTTTGGAGTCGGCGAAGCTGACGCGCGGCTGCGGCGAGAACGCGGCGGAGACCAGCGTCAGCCCGGCGAGGACGGCAAGCGGCCAGAAGAAGCGGGGCACCTCGATCCGTTCGCGGCGCCCGACGATCAGCGCGAGCCAGCAGGCGATGGCGATCGCGAGCAGCGACTGCGCGGCGGCGATCGAGAACTGCAGCGCGGCGGCGATGCCGAAGAGCGCCGCGATCCCTGCTTGTTCGAGGCGGCGGCGTCGGCGGCGTGGTCGTGCGCGGCGATCAGCGCTGGCGTCGGCATGGAGCATCGACCAGCCGAGACGATCATCTTAACGCTGTCAGCGCGCGCTCGGCGGCCTCGATCACCTGTTGCGGCTGGATCCAGGTCAGGCAGCGGAAGTCGCCCGGGCACGCACGATCGCTGGTCGCACGGCCGGCACGGCGAGATCGGTGACCTCCACCGACTCGGCCGGCCAGAGGCGTCGCGCGCCACGGCGCCGACCGCGCCGGCAGCGTCGGACCGTACAAGCCGACGATCGGCACGTGGCTCGTCGCCGCGATGTGCATCGGCCCGCTGTCGCCGCCGATGTAGAGCGCCGCGCGATCGACCAGCGCGCGAAGTTCGGCGAGCGAGAACTCGCCGCAGGCGAGCACCCGGCCACGATCGTGACCGAGGAGCGTCCGCGGCCTCCGCGATGACGCGCTCGGCGGCCTCCCGCTCGGACGGTCCCGAGGTGACGACGACGCGGCGCATCGGATCGCGGCCGGCCAGCCCGGCGGCCACCGCGGCAAACGAGCCGACCGGCCAGCGCCGGAACGGGTTGCCCGCGCTGACGTGCATCACGATCAGCCGATCGGCCATCGCGCACGCCCGCGCGCGCGAGCCGCTCCGCGACGACCGCTGGCCGCTCGATCGCCGAGTGGCATCTCGACGGGATACGCTCGCGGCGATCCGGCGGCCCGATGTCGAGCGCGGCGAGCAGGTCCCACTGGTTCTCCACCGAATGCCGCGGCCGCAGCTCGCGCGGGCGCGGCGACTCGCCGGGTGTACATCCAGCTGCGGCCGACAACTGTCGTAGCCGACGCGCACCGGCGCGCCGCTCAGCCAGGTGAGATCGAGGCGCGCGGGCCGCCGTGGAAATCGATGGCGAGGTCGTATGCGCGCCGCGCGCAGGCGGCGGATCGAGCGCCACCTCGGCGCGAAGCCGGCCGATGCCGCGCCGGACGCGGCGCGACGATCAGTTCGTCGATATTGGGATTGTGCTCGACGATCGGCGCCGCGGCCGGCTCGACGAGGTACGTGATGTGGGCCTCGGGAAAGCGCCGGCGGAGCGCGCGAACGGCCGGCGTCGTGAAGACGACGTCGCCGATCTCCCGCAGCCGGACCAGCAGGATCTTCAATCTTCGATTGTCGCCTCGTCGATGAGCATGACCGGGATGTCGTCCTTGATCGGATAGACGCGGTTGCAGGTGCCGCACTTGAGCGCGGTGCCGTTCTTGACGAGCGTGACCGGCGTCTTGCAGTTCGGGCAGGCGAGAATTTCGAGCAATTCCGGGTCAACGGCCATGCGAGGGAATATATGACACCTCCCGGCTTTTGTGGAACAATTCCACCGTATGAAATCTCTGCTCGCACTCCTCTTCGCGCTCGCGGGCGCGTCGCTGGCCGCCGAAGCCGGGCAGCGCGGGCGGCAGCCCGCCGCCCCGGCTGTTCAGGCGCCGGATCGGGTCGCTGAAGCGTACGCGCAGTTCCTGCTCGCTCATCGCCTCGAGGACGAGGACGACATCGACGGGGCGATCGCCGCCTACAAGCGGGCGATGGCGCTCGATCCGGGAGCCGCGTCGATTGTCGCCGAGCTGGCGGACCTGTACATGCGGCAGAACCGCGCGGCGGACGCGATCGCGACGGCGGAGCAGGCGCTCAAGATCGCCCCGACAATCGCGAGCCCACCGCGTCCTCGGCACGATCTACGCCACCCTGGCGACCTCGTCTGCGCGAGCGCGCCACGCGGCAGGTGCAGCAGGAGAACCTCGCGCAGGCGATCGAGCATCTCGAAGCAGGCGGTCGCCGGTCCGGTGGGCCGCGCCGACGCGAACCTGCGCGCGATGCTCGCGCGGCTCTACGTCAGCAGCGGCGAGCTACGACAAGGCGATTCCGGTGCTCGCGGACCTGGTGAAGCAGGAGCCGGGCTGGCAGGACGGCGCCGCTGCTGCTCGTCGAGGCGTACTCGGCGGCCGGGCGGACGGCCGATGCCGTTCGGTGGCTCGAAGACGCCGTCTCCAGACGATCCGCAGCTCTATGGAACGCTCGGCGATTTCTACGGGCGGGAGCGGCGCTGGCAGGATGCGGCGGGGGCGTACGAGCAGGCGCTCGTCAAGCACGCCGCGCAGCTTCGATCTGAGAGTGCGCTACGCGTCGATGCTGCTGCAGCGTCGGCGACCAGGCGGCGTCGTGAAGGCGCGCGATGCGCTGCGCGAGGCGCTGGCGGCGCGCGGCACCGACGAGCGCGCGCTGTATCTGTCTGGCGCAGGCCGAGCGTCGCGCCGGCGACCTCGACGCGGCGGAAGCCGCGGCGCGGCGGCTGATCGCCCAGAACAGCCGGAACCCGCGCGGCTATTCAGCGCTCGCCGAGGCGCTCGAGGAACGGCGGCGGTATCAGGCCGTGGTCGACGCACTCGCCCCCGCGATGGCGACGTTCCGCTCGAGCGCCGAATCGGCGATCGCGTTGTCGATGCTGCTGCCGCATCTGGGCTTCGCGTATCAGCAGCTCGGACAGCACGACAAGGCGATCGTCGCGTTCGAGGAAGCGCGCAAGATCTGCGCCGGCCGATCCGGTCGTCACCGGCTATCTGATTCAGGCGCAGATTGCGGCGAAGAATTACCGGGCCGCCGCCGAGCTGGCGCGAGCGGCGCGCGCCGATCGTCCCGACGATCTGCGGCTTGCGCGGCTCGAGGCGCAGGCGCTTCGTCAGACGGGCAGGGCCGATCAGGGCATCGCCCTGCTCGAAGGTCTCGCTGCAGCGGCTCGGCGACGATCCGCGAAGCTCACATCGCGCTCGCGCAGGTGTATGCAGAGGCGAATCGCGGCGCGCAGGCAGTGAAGCTGCTGCAGGAGGCGCAGGCGCAAGTTCCCCGCCGAGACCTCGGTCAGCTTCGAGCTCGGGGCGGTGCTCGAGAAGCAGAAGAGGTATGCGGAGGCGGAGGCCGTGTTTCGGCAGGTGCTCATGCGCGATCCGGAGCACGCGCCCGCGCTGAACTATCTCGGCTACATGCTGGCCGAACGCGGCGAGCGCCTGGACGAGTCGGTCGAGCTGATCAAGCGCGCGCTCAAGTCCCGAGCCGGACAACGGCTCGTATCTCGACAGCCTGGGCTGGGCCTACTTCAAGGGCGGCAAGATCGATCTGGCGGAGGAGAATCTGAAGCGCGCCGCCGATCAGCTTGCCACGAACTCGGTCGTCCAGGATCACTACGGTGACGTGCTCGTCAAGCTGCAGCGCTACGACGAGGCGATCGCCGCATGGACCCGTGCGCTCGCCGGCGACGGCGACTCGATCGATCGCGAGCGACATCGACAGGAAGATCCGGCTGGCCCGCCAGAAACTGCCGAAACGATGACGGCCTCCGCCCAGGGTGATCCTGAGCCGGCCGAAGGATCCAGGGGCACGCGGCGGCGCGCGGCCGTCGTGCTCACCGCGCTTCTCTCGACCGCATGCGGCGCGGCGTCCATGAAGCTGCCGTCGGCGGCGGGTGCGCCCGCCCCAGACGCGGCCGACGCCCTGAGCCAGGCCACGATGGCCTGCCGGATGGTGTCCTCGATCACCGCGGAGGTTGGTGTCACCGGATCGATCAAGGGCCAGCGCCTGCGAGCACGGCTGATCGCCGGGCTGGCGGCACCCGCCTCGGCTCGTCTCGAAGCCTTCGCGTTCAGCCAGCAGGTGTTTATTCTTGCCGCCCGCGGGAACGACGCGACGCTCCTGCTGCCTCGCGACGGTCGCGCGCTCGAGCACGGGCAGCCGGGCGAGGTGCTGGAAGCCCTCACCGGTCTGCCGCTCGATGCGGCGGAGCTGCGTCTGACACTGACCGGGTGCGCCACATCCGGGGCGAGCGGGGCCTCAGGGCGCCAGATTGGCAACGACTGGCGTGTGGTGAGCGAGCAAGCCGCAGACATGTACTTGCGCCGCGATGCGCGCACGGCGCCGTGGCGGCTGGTGGCCGTCGTCCACCGCGAAGGCGGCCGCCCCGGGTGGCGTGCCGAATATCGCGACTTCGAAAACGGGCTGCCGCACACCATCCGGCTCGCCAGCACCGATTCCCGCCGGTTCGATCTGCGCCTTGCGCTCTCGCAGGTGGAGATCAACATGCCGATCGATCCGGCCGCGTTCGAGGTGAAGATCCCGCCGGCAACCCAGCCGATCACGATCGCGGAGCTCCGGGACAGCGGTCCTCTGTCCGATGTGCGCTAGTGTTCAGAGCGCCAGAAATTCGCTGACCTGTTCCGGGTCGGGCATCCCGGCTGGCGTTGCCTCTCTCTCACATACTCCCGGCATGCTCGGTCGCCGCGCTTCGGAAAAACATGTCACCGAGTTTCCGACTCGGGAGATTCGCATCGCGCCTCCGTCGGTGATTGCCGCACCGAGGCTGTATCGACCGGCGGAGGCACGCGCGCGTCGGGGGGACACCGGTAAGGGGAAGCCCCGGGGGACGCCCGCCCTGCGTGTCCGAGCGTTCGCGAAGATCAATCTGGCACTCCGGGTTGTGGGCATGCGCGCCGATGGATATCACGAGCTCCTCACGACGTTTCAAAGCCTGACGCTGCACGACACCCTGACGTTCACGCGTGCCCGCGGCCCCTTTCAGATCGCGTGCGACGATCCGGCATGTCCGGTCGATCGCACGAACCTGGTCTGGCGAGCTGCCGACGCGATCTGGCGCGCCGCCGGCCGACCCGGCGAGCCGCGCGGCCTCCGGGTCCGCATCGAGAAGCGCATTCCCCTCGCCGCGGGACTCGGCGGGGGCAGTAGCGATGCCGCCGCCTCGCTGCGGGCGCTGCCCTCGCTCTGGAGCGTCGAGCTTGACGAGGATCGGCTGCGGCGCATCGCGGCGGGGCTCGGCGCCGACGTACCCTATTTTCTCCAGGGCGGCACCGCGCTTGGCGCCGAGCGCGGCGACGTGCTGTTCCCGTTGATCGACTGGCCCGCGTCCTGGATCGTCCTGCTCCTTCCGGATTTCGGCGTGAGCACCGTCGACGCATTCCGGTGGTTCGATCGGCAACGAGCACGAGCGGAAGGGGCGGCGAGGCGTGGAAACGATCTTGAGGCGCCAGTCGTCGCCCGGCACCCGGAAATCGGTGGGCTCGTCGAGGCATTACGCACGGTGGGGGCATCATATGGATCGATGTCGGGGAGCGGTTCAGCGGTGTTCGGAGTGTTCGGCGACCGGGAGTCGGCCGAGTCGGCGGCCGGCCGGCTGAAGAATCCGACCCGGCGCGCGCTGGTCACCCGCACGCTGGCGCGCGCCGAGTATCGACGCCTCGCCCGCCCGAGGTAACAGGCGTCGCAGCGGCTCCTTGGTCCTGGTCCGACCTCGCTCTTTATCTGTCGACAAACACGCCACTTGCCGCAGAATCAACCCATCGTATACACTTACCGTTTGCGCCACGCGGCGACGGCCACTCCTGACGTCAGCCTCTTCCAATTCCGCGAGGTATCAGACGCGACTGCGGTACGGCCGATGTGCTGCGGACCGGTCGCCGGGCGCCTGCAACGCGCGACCGCTCCGGAGTTTCAGGGGGGCGCGAGCGGAAGCGGGGCTCCGGGGGGACGATGATGGGGCGTGGCCAAGCGGTAAGGCGCGGGACTTTGGATCCCGTATTCGAAGGTTCGAATCCTTCCGCCCCAGCCAATTCCGCGAGGCGGTGCGGATGAGTGATCCCTTCATGGCAACCGGTTTCGGCGAGCTGAAGATTTTTACCGGGAGCGCCCATCCCGAGCTGACCAGGGAGATTGCGTCGGTTCTTGGCGTGCAGACGGGGCAGGCGCGGCTCCGCCGTTTTCCGGACACGGAGGTCTCGTTTCAGATCGACGAGAATATCCGCGGCACCGATGTGTTCGTCGTGCAGCCGACCTGCGCCAACGGCACGGTGTCTGTCGATCAGCATCTGGTCGAGCTGATGATCATGATCGATGCGTTCCGCCGGTCATCGGCGGCGCGGATTACCGCGGTGGTGCCGTATTACGGCTACGCGCGCCAGGACCGGAAGGACAAGCCGCGCGTGCCGATCTCGGCCAAGCTCGTGGCGAATGTGCTGAGCGCCGCGGGCACCCACCGGGTGCTCACGATGGATCTGCACAAGGCGCAGATCCAGGGGTTCTTTGACATTCCGGTCGATCATCTGTTCGCAGCGCCGGTCATCATCGAGTATCTGGCGCGGCTCGACTCGCCCAAGCTCACGCTCGTCGCCCCCGATGCCGGCGGCGCCGAGCGCGCGCGCGCGTATGCGAAGCGGCTCGACGGCGAGCTTGCCGTCATCGATAAGCGGCGAATCGACGACGGCACGGCGGAGGTGATGAACGTGATCGGCGACGTCGAAGGCCGCACCTGCATCATCCAGGACGATATTGTCGATACGGCGGGGACGATCACCAAGGCGGCGATGGCGCTCAAGGACAACGGCGCGGCGCGCGTGCTCGCCTGCGCCGTCCACGGAGTGCTGTCGGGGCCGGCGATCGACCGCATCGAGAAGTCGCCCATCGACAAGATGATCGTGACGAACACGATCCCGCAATCGAAGGCGAGCGCCGCGTGCAGCAAGATCGTCGTGCTCTCGGTTGCCCGGCTCCTGGCCCAGGCAATCAAGAGCATTCACGAAGAGACGTCGGTGTCGTCGTTGTTCGTATAGCTCGCGGCTGGGCAAACAGGCTGATAGCCGAGAGCGCTGAAAACTGAAGCTGAGAGCCGAAAGAGAACTGCGAGGATCAAGTTATGGATACCACCCTGGAAGCGGTTGCACGCGACACATTCGGGAAGAACGAGGCGCGGCGCACGCGCCGCCAGGGGATGGTGCCTGCGGTGCTGTACGGCGCGTCCTCGGACGGGCAGCAGAAGACAGAAGCGACGCCGATCGCCGTCAACCCGAAGGCGCTCCTCAAGATCCTGCATTCGGAGTCCGGCGCGAACACGCTGATCTCTCTGAAGCTGGCAGGGGCCGGCGCGCGCGTGCTCGTCAAGGATTATCAGCTCGACCCGGTCACACGCCGGGTGCTGCACGCGGATTTCTATCGCGTGGCCATGGATCGCGCGCTGCAGGTGACGATTCCGGTGATCGTGAAGGGCGAGCCGAAGGGCGTCAAGCAGCAGGGCGGCGTGCTCGAGTTCATCCGGCGCGAGATCGAGATCGAGTGCCTGCCGGGCGACATCCCGGAGCACGTCGAGATCGACGTCACCGAGCTCATGCTGCACCAGGGCCTCCGCGTCCGGGAGATCGCGACGGATCCGAAATGGAAACCGGTCAGCGACCCCGACATGATGCTCGTGCACGTCATCATGCCGAAGGCCGAGGAGGTCGCGGCGCCGGCCGAGGCGGTCGCGGCACCGGCTGTCGCGGCGGAGCCCGAGGTCATCAAGAAGGGCAAGAAGGACGAGGACGACGAGAAAGACGAGAAGAAGAAGTAGGCCATCCCGCACCGCTCAATGCAGAGGGTGGGATCATCTCAGGCTCGTCGGTCGGTGTGATGAAGGCAATCGTCGGCCTTGGAAATCCAGGAGAGCAATACCGGACGACACGGCACAACGTCGGGTTCGAAGTTGTCGACGAATTGGCCCGACGCTGGAAGGTGAATCTGAAGGGCTGGAAGGCGGTCGCCGACCTGGCGATGGTGCGTGACCGCGGCGTGCTGCTGGCCGAGCCCCGGACATTCATGAATGCCAGCGGCGAGGCGGTCAGACGGATCGCGGCCTTCCACAAGATCGATCCGGCCGACGTGCTGGTGGTGGTCGACGAAGTGCAGTTGCCGGTCGGCCGGCTGAGGATCCGCCCGTTCGGCTCGGCCGGCGGACACAACGGCTTGAAGTCGATCATCGAGCATGTCGGCGAGGCGTTCCCGCGGCTTCGCATCGGCATCGGCCGCGGGGATCCGCGGTGGGATTTGGCGGATCATGTGCTGGCGACCTTCGGCCGCGACGAACGGGAAGTGATCGATCGGGCCGTTCGGCGCGCCGCAGATGCGGTCGAAACCTTCGTCGCCGAAGGCATGGCCGTCACGATGAACAGGTTCAACATGGCTGGAGACAAGACCGCAGACGACCAGACGGGCTAGCGAAAGACGACCAGACGGGCCAGCGAATTCATCGCACGTCCGTGGCGCGCCTCGGCGCGCCGTAACCTTGCCACCGTTCTTACGGTGGCCTCGGCAGTCCGGCCGAAGGTGGTGACTACGACCATCGTAGTGTCCGCCTTCGGTGGAGCTTCCGAGTCCAGAAGGAGCAGCAATGGCAGACCGGCAGTACGAACTTCTCTACATCCTTCCTCCCGACAGCACCGAGCAGCAGGTGGCCGAGCTCCACGAGCAGATCGCGGCGGTGGTGTCACGGCTGAACGGGCAAATCGAAAAGACCGACAACTGGGGCCGGCGCCGCCTGGCCTACGAGATTGGGCCTCACAAGGAAGGGGTGTACGTCCTTGAATTGATCAACGGGTCGGGCGACCTGATGAAGGAGCTCGACCGCCGGCTGAGAGTGCTCGACCAGGTCGTCAGGCACATTGTCGTCCGCGTGGACGAAGAGAAGAAGGTGGTTGATCGAACGAGGACCAAACGGCAGACCGAATCGGAGCGGCGCCGCGTCAAGCGGGGGCTGCCTCCGGTGCGCCAGCCGGGCGAGGGGCGGCAGGCCGACGGAGACGATGGGGACGACGATCGCTTTGACGGGGTGGAGGTTTAGCCATGCCATTTGGACAAGGACGCTCGGGCGGTCGCGGCGGCCGTGGCAGCCGGGACAAGAAGGACAAGGAGAAACAGCAGGGGCAGCGCCGGCCGATGTTCCGCCGCCGCAAGGTCTGCAAGTTCTGCGCGGACAAGATCGACGACATCAACTACAAGGATGTGAAGTTGATCGGCCCCTTCGTGCCGGAGCGCGGCAAGATCCTGCCGCGCCGCATTTCGGGCACCTGTGCCATGCACCAGCGCAAGCTCCAGACAGCGATCAAGCGTGCGCGTCAGATTGCGCTGATTCCGTATGTGACGGAGTAGCGCTCAGCGATCAGCTCTCAGCCGTCAGCTGACCACCGAGAGCTGAACGCTGAGGGCCGCCGGCAGCAGAGGACTGGGAGCTTCGCCGAGCTGCGAGGCGTCAACTTTTTTTGAGGCGACCATGGAAGTCATATTGAGAGCGCACGTCGAGCACCTCGGAGATCGCGGCGAGATCGTGAAGGTTGCCGACGGCTACGCACGCAACTACCTGCTGCCGCGCAAGCTGGCCCTGCCGGTGACCGCCGGCAACCGGAAGCAGATCGAGCGGGAGCGCACCAAGTTCGACGCGAAGGAAGCGGAGGAGCAGAAGGTCGCGCAGGCGATCGCCGACCGGCTGGCGAGCGTCGAGATTGTCATCGCCCGCCGGGTCGGCGAGACCGATGCGTTGTACGGCTCGGTCACCTCATCCGACATCGCCGAGGCGCTCGCGGCGAAGGGCTTCGAGGTCGATCGTCGCAAGCTGCAGCTCGCCGAGCCGATCAAGCGGCTCGGCGCGGTCGACCTTCCCGTCAAGCTGCACCGGGGCGTGACGGCGACGGTCAAGGTGAAGGTGGTGGCCGAGGGAACAGCTTAGGAAGTCAGAGCTTCCAACTGCTCACTTCTGTTGTATGCCGGGCCCCTCCGTCGCCGAGCGGACGCTTCCCCACAATCTCGAGGCGGAGCGGTCCGTCCTTGGCGCCATCCTTCTTCACAACGACGCTTTCAACCTCGCCGCCGAGATTATCGACTCCGGCCAGTTCTTCCGTGACGCGCACCGTCGGATCTTCGACAAGATGGTGAAGCTCGTCGAGCGGGGCGACGCCATCGATCTGGTGACGCTCAAGGAGGAGCTGGGACGATCCGGCGAGATCGACGAAGTCGGCGGCCCGGCCTACATCGCGGCGCTGGTCGACGGCGTGCCCCGCTCGACCAACGTCGAGCACTACGCGCGGATCGTCAAGGAGAAGGCGACCCTCCGGAACCTGATCTTCGCTGCGAACAAGATTGTCGCCGCAGCTTACGCGGGCGAGGAAGACGCCGACGACATCCTCGACGAGGCCGAGCGCTCGATCTTCGCCATCGCTGACGACAAGGTGCGGGACGGGTTCGTGTCGCTGCGCCAGCTCGCGCAGTCGAGCTTCGAGACGATCGAGAAGCTCCACGCCAAGAAGGAGCTGATCACCGGGGTCCCGACCGGCTTCACCGACCTGGACGAGATGACTTCCGGCCTTCAGCCCTCGGATCTGATCATCGTGGCGGCTCGGCCCTCCATGGGGAAGACGAGCCTGGTGCTGAACATCGCGCAGCACGTCGGGACCAAGACGGACCGGACGGTCGGCCTGTTCAGCCTGGAAATGTCGAAGGAGCAGCTGTTTCTCCGTCTGCTGACCGCCGAGGCGCGCATCGACGCCCATCGCCTGCGCGGCGGTTTTCTCGGCGAGCGCGACTGGGGCCGGCTCTCCCAGGCGATCGGCACGCTCAGCGAGACCAAGATCTTCATCGACGATTCGCCCTCGATCGGCGTGCTCGAAATGCGCGCAAAGTGCCGGCGGCTCGCGTCCGAGCACGGGCTGCACCTCGTCATCGTCGACTACATTCAGCTGATGCAGGGGCGCGGGCGCTTCGAGAACCGCACCCTGGAGCTCGCCGCGATTTCGCGATCGATGAAGGGGCTGGCGAAGGAGCTCAACGTGCCGATCGTCGTGCTGTCCCAGTTGAGCCGCGCTCCCGAAGCGCGCGCCGATCACCGGCCGCAGTTGTCCGACCTTCGCGAATCGGGCGCCCTGGAGCAGGATGCGGACGTTGTCGTGTTCATCTACCGCCAGGATCGGTACACCGACAAGAACGCGCCGGCGACCGACGCGGAGGGAGTGGCCGAGCTGATCATCGGCAAGCAGCGCAACGGCCCGACGGGCGTCGTGAAGCTCGCGTTCATACGCGAGTTCACCCGGTTTGAAAACCTCGCGGTGGGGACGGGCTGAGCGTAAACGCCTCACCGGGACGGGACATTCATGGTCAGACCGACCGTCGCCCGCATCGACCTCGCCGCCCTGAAATCGAACTACCGGCGCATTGTCGAGGCCCTCGGCCGGGGGCGGCCCCAGCGCATCCCGGGCGTCATCGCGGTCGTGAAGGCGAACGCGTACGGCCATGGGGCGGGCGAAGTCGCCCGCGCGCTCGAGGAGACCGGCGCCGATCTGTTGGCGTGCGCCGACATCGAGGAAGGCGCCGCGCTCAGGGCCGCCGGCGTCCGCGCGGAGATCCTGGTATTCGGTGCGCTGAGCGTCAGCGACCTCGACGGCCTGTTCGACTGCCGTCTCACGCCGACAATCTCGTCGCCAGGCGCTGCGCGCGCCGTCCAGGCCGCCGCAGCCCGATACGGCCGGCGCGTGCGTTACCACCTCAAGATCGACACCGGCATGAACCGGCTCGGTTTCCGTTTCGACAACCTCCGCCGCACCGTGCCCGAGCTGCTGGCCAGCGAAAACCTGGAGCTCGACGCCGTCTACACCCACTTCGCGACGGCTGACGATGCCGCGAGCCAGTTGTTCGAGAGCCAGCGCGCGCGGTTCGACGCGGCGGTCTCCGCGATCGAGACGCTTGGCGCGCGGCCGCGCTACCGGCATGCGGCGAACAGCGCGGCGCTCTTGCGCGATCCGCACGCCTGGTACGACCGTGTGCGTCCGGGCCTGCTACTGTACGGCGTCGTCCCGCCGCCGTTGACATCCGCCATCGGGCTGACACCCGTGATGACGCTCGGGAGCCGCGTCGTGGCTGTGAAGGGCCTGCGCCCCGGCGACGTGAGCGGGTACGGTGCGCGGTTCACGGCCGCCCGTCCGACGACCATCGCCATCGTCCCGGCAGGATACGCCGACGGGCTCGATCTGCGGCTCGGTGGTCGGGGGGCCGTGCTGATCCGGGGCCGCCGCTCGCCAATCATCGGCTCGGTCTGCATGGACATGCTCACCGTCGATGTGACCGGAATGGAAGTCTCGCCCGGTGACGAGGTCGTGATCGTCGGTCCTCAGGGTGGCGATCGGATCGATGTTCGCGAGATGGCAGCGACGGTCGGATCGATTCCCTGGGAAGTATTGTGTCGTGTCGGCTCACGGATCCAACGCGTTTACGACGAACGATAGCCGGAGATCTGGTGGATTGGGGACTTGGTGAACTTTCGCCAACTCGCCCAACTCACCAAATCGCCAGTTCACCAACTGTAATAATCAGGTCATGGCGAAGCCTCCCAAGATCGTATTTGCCTGTCAGGAATGCGGGGCGCAGTCCCCAAATGGCTCGGCCGCTGCCCGGATTGCGGCGCCTGGAATTCCCTGGTCGAAGAGCGCGCGGAGGCGAGCGAGGGGACGCCGCCTGGTGACCATCGCTACGCCGTGAGCGGCGCGGCGTCGGCGCGGCTGTACTCCGAGGTCGAGATCGAGCAGCACGCACGGCTGTCGACCGGTATCGACGAGTTCGATCGCGTGCTCGGCGGCGGGGTCGTGCCCGGATCGCTCGTGCTGCTCGGCGGCGAGCCTGGCATCGGCAAGTCGACGCTGCTGCTCCAGGCCGCCGCGAACATGGCCCGGACCGTCGGTCCCGTGCTGTACAGCTCCGGCGAGGAATCCGAGCACCAGATCAAGTCGCGCGGGGAGCGTCTCGCGGTCGGAAACGCGCCCCTCTACCTGCTCGCCGAAACGTGTCTTGAGCACATCCTCGATGAGATCGTCCGCCTCAAGCCGGCGCTCGTCATCGTCGATTCGATTCAGACGGTGTTCTCGCTCAAGTTCCAGTCGGCGCCGGGCAGCGTGGGACAGGTCCGCGAGGCCGCGACCCAGCTGCTGTTCAAGGCGAAAGGGCAGAACGTGCCCACGTTCCTGGTGGGGCACGTGACGAAGGACGGCAGTCTTGCCGGCCCGAAAGCACTCGAACACGTGGTCGATACCGTTCTTTACTTCGAAGGGGAGCGGCATCATTCCCATCGGGTCGTGCGCGCCGTCAAGAACCGCTTCGGCGCCGTCAGCGAGCTCGGCGTCTTCGAGATGACCGCGGCAGGCCTGCGGCCGGTTCCGAATCCGTCGAAAATGTTTCTGGCCGAACGGCCCTCGAACGCCCCCGGGTCGGCGGTGCTCTGCTCGGTCGAAGGATCGCGCCCGATTCTGGTGGAGGTCCAGGCGCTCGTGAGCTCGACCTCCTACGGCACCGCCCGCCGGATGGCGAGCGGGATCGATCAGCAGCGCTTATCGCTGCTCCTCGCGGTGCTCGAGAAGCGCGCCGGCCTCAATCTGCTCGGCGACGATGTCTTCGTCAACATCGCTGGCGGGATGACCGTCGACGAACCCGCCTCGGACCTCGGCGTCCTGGCGGCCATCGCCTCGAGCGTCCGCAACCGCGTGGTCCCCGCGACCACCGCCATGTTCGGGGAGGTCGGCCTCGCCGGCGAGGTTCGCGCCGTCACGCAGGCCCCGCTGCGCCTGCGCGAAGCGGCGCAAATGGGGTTCGCGCGGTGCATCGTGCCGGAGGCCAACATCGACCCCGCCGATCGGCGTGCGATGGCAGGACAGTGCGATCTCGTTGGTGTTCGCTCGGTCCAGGAAGCCCTCGACGCGCTCCTTGGTTAGGAGTTCTGGTTGGAAGGGGCCACTAGTGATATGGTGTGCGTCGCAAGCCCGCCCGGCGGGGGGTATCGGGCCGGGGGGCCGCGCATGTCATAACCGGGGGTCTTCATATGGCTTGGTTTGCGCTCGGACGCATCGTGTTCGTCGCCACCGTTGCATACGTCGCGGCCCTCCTTCGGCCCCTTGAGGTGGGAGGTCTACCCGCCAACATCCTCTTCGGTCTCGCGCTCGCCGGCGTTGTGGTCGCCCTCGAACGGCCCCTCCGCCAGACGCCGCCCTCGCGGCTGCTCGGCGCGCTCCTCGGGTTCATCTTCGGGCTCGTGATCGCGCGTGCCATCGAGGCAGGTCTGTTCTGGGCCGATTTCGCCGATCATCGGATCGAGTTTCTCCATGGGTTCCTGCTGATCGTCCTGCCCTATCTCGGCCTGGTCTTCGGCGCCAAGAACGGCGAGTGGCTCGAGCCGCTGCGGCTGGCGAGTCTGTTCCACCCTGTCGGCCCCGAGCGCCGGTACAAGATCCTCGACACCAGCGTCATCATCGACGGCCGCATCGCCGACGTGTGCGAGACCGGCTTCGTCGACGGCACGCTCGTCATCCCGCAGTTCGTCCTCAAGGAGCTGCAGCTCGTCGCCGATTCCGGCGATGCGATGAAGCGGAACCGCGGGCGCCGCGGCCTCGACATCCTGCAGCGGATCCAGAAGATGGCGGCCGTGGAGGTGACGATCTCGGACGTCGACTTCCCCGAGGTCCGGGAGGTCGACTTGAAGCTGATCGAGCTCGCGCGCACGCTGCAGGGCAAGATCGTGACCAACGACTTCAACCTGAACAAGGTCGCCCAGCTGCGCGGCGTCGACGTCCTCAACGTGAACGAGCTGGCCAATTCGCTGAAGCCGGTGGTGTTGCCCGGCGAGCTGATGAAAGTGTTCATCCTCAAAGAGGGCAAGGAGTACAACCAGGGCGTGGCTTATCTCGACGATGGGACGATGGTCGTGGTCGACAATGCCCGAAAGATGATCAGCAAGACGATCGACATCGTGGTCACCAGCGTGCTGCAGACCACGGCTGGCAAGATGATCTTCGGCCGTTACATCGAGGCGGCCGTGGCCGCGCAGGCCGCGGCGCCGCAGCCGCAACCGCAGGCGCCCGCGGTTGATCGGCTCAAGACGTCGCCGATGTCCAATTAGGAACTCGGAATCAGGAATGCGGAAACCGTTGCCGGCAGGCAGGCGTCGCTGGCATTTCGTTCTTCATTCCTGATTCTCATTCCTAATTCCCAATCGTGACTTTCCCTCCGTTCCACTGGTGGCGGACCGTCTTTTTCCTCATTCCCGCCATCACCGTCTACACCATCGTGCTGGGTGCGGCCTCGCTCGTTTCGAGTTTGTTCGACCGCCACGGGTACATGGCGCATCGCTGCGCGCGGGTGTGGTCGTGGCTGATCCTGAAGACCACCGGTGTTCACGTAGCCGTCGAAGGACTTGATCGCGTCAAGCCGGATACCACCTACGTCTTCGTCGCCAACCATCAGAGCCACTACGACACGCCAGTGGTGTTCAGCTCGCTGCCGTTTCAACTGCGCATCATTGCCAAGGAATCGCTCGAGCGTTTCCCGGTGCTCGGGTGGCACCTCAAGCGTGGCGGCCATCTGCTGGTCGATCGCCGGCATCCCGATCCCGCCGGTATCCTGGCGCGCTGGCGGGCGCTCGTCGCCCACGGTCTGTCGCTCATCATCTACGCTGAAGGAACCAGGAGTCCGGACGGCCGCGTCGGCCGGTTCAAGGCCGGCAGTTTTCTGCTCGCGATTGAAGCGGGGCTGCCGGTCGTGCCGCTCGCCATCGTCGGCACGCGCGGGGTGATGCCGAAAGGGCGTCTGCGCACCGAACCAGGTGAGGTGACGCTCGTCGTGCACGACCCGATTCCCGCCCCCGGGGAGGGCCAGGCGACGATCCGCGACGCCAGGATGCTGGCGGACCGCGTCCACGCGATCGTGACGAAGACCATCAGGGAAAGACGGGACCGGGCGGCGGTCCCGCTATAATCCGGGTTTGCCAGGTGCCATGCAAGTGACAGCAATCATCGCGGCCGGTGGACGCGGCCAGCGGTTCGGCGGCGGAGTGCCCAAGCAGCTGGTGAGCGTCGGCGGCCGTCCCATTCTCGAGCGGACCGTGACGGCCTTTCTCAGCCACCCGGCCATCCACGAGGTCGTCGTCGCGCTCCCGGCCGAACTATTGGCCGATCCGCCCCCGTACCTGGTCGTCGCGGCGAAGCCGTGCCGCCTGGTTGCCGGCGGCGTCCGGCGTCAGGATTCGGTGCGTCAGGCGTTTCAGGTCGCGAGCGAGCAGAGCGATCTGATTGTGATCCACGATGCCGCCCGTCCCTTCGCGAGCGCGGATCTGATCGCGCGCACCATTGCGGCGGCCGCGGAGGGCGGTGCCGCGCTGGCTGCGGTCTCGGCGCGCGATACGGTCAAGCGCGGTGCGCGGGCTGCCGGGCGCTCCGCGTCAGCGAGCCATCCGGCCGGCGCCGGCGATCAACTGATGGTCGTTGCCGAGACGCTCCCCCGCGACTCGGTCTATCTCGCGCAAACGCCGCAGGCATTTCGACGCGACGTGCTTCGCGACGGCCTGGCGTTGGGCGACGCCGGCGCCGACGCGACCGACGAGGCCACGCTCGCGGAGCGCGCCGGTCACACGGTCCTTCTGGTCGAAGGCGAGGGGACAAACATCAAGATCACCACGCCCGGCGACCTCCTCGTTGCAGAGGCGATTGCACGGGGACGCCTGGATGGCGCCGCGGGCGCACCTGCCGGATTCCGCGTCGGCGCTGGCTATGATTTGCACCGCCTTGTGGAGGGACGCCGGCTCGTCCTGGGGGGCGTCAGCATCCCCTTCGAGCGCGGCCTGCTCGGCCACTCCGACGCGGACGCGATCTGTCACGCCGTCACCGATGCCGTGCTCGGTGCGGCGGCCGCCGGCGATATCGGCCGTCACTTCCCCGATGCGGACCCGAAATGGCGCGACTGGTCGAGCATCGACCTGCTCCGGCGCGCAGCGGCGATTGTGAAGGGGCACGGTTACGCGATCGCCAACGTGGACGTCGTGGTCATCGCCGAGCGTCCGAAGCTTGCGCCGTTTCTCGACCAGATGCGCGCGAACGTGGCTGGCGCCATCGGCGTCGCGCTCGATGCCGTCAGCATCAAAGGCAAGACGAACGAAGGCCTCGGGGAGCTGGGCCGCGGCGAAGCAATCGCGGTCCATGCAGTAGCTCTCATAGTAGGAATCAGCAATCGAGAACCAGGGATTACCACCATCACGGATTCTTGATTCGCAATTCCTCATTCTCAAGTCGTCATCATCATGAGAGTCCGTTTTGCTCCCAGTCCGACCGGGCAGCTTCACGTCGGGAATGCCCGCACTGCGCTCTTCAACTGGCTCCTTGCCCACGGTTCGGGCGGGGCATTCGTGCTTCGCATCGAAGACACCGACGCCGAACGCTCGTCAGCCGAGTCGGAAGCCTCCATCCTGAACGATCTGCGGTGGCTCGGGCTCGACTGGAACGAGGGGCCCGACGGTGGGGGCCCGGTCGGCCCCTACCGGCAATCCGAACGGCTGCATTTATACGAGTCGTACACGAACGAGCTCCTGAGCTCCTCTCAGGCGTACCACTGCTTCTGTTCGCGCGAGCAGCTCGAGGCGGAACGGGCCGCGGCGATTGCCGCGGGTCAGCCCGCCCGTTACGGGGGCCGCTGTCGAGCGCTGACGCCCGAGCAGGTCGAGGCCCGCGTCGCAGCCGGGGAACGCCCGGCGATCCGGTTTCGTGTGCCCGAGGATCGCGAAGTCGTGTTCGCCGACGCGGTTCGCGGCGAGCTGCGGTTTCACACGGACACGATCGGAGACCCCGTTATTGCCCGTGCGGACGGGACGCCGGCCTACAACTTCGCCGTCGTGGTCGACGATGCGCTCATGGCGATCACGCATGTGATTCGCGGCGAGGATCACATTTCGAACACGCCTCGGCAGATCCTGTTGTACGAGGCGCTCGGCTTCGCGCCGCCCACCTTCGCGCACCTGGCGCTGGTCCTCGGGCCCGACCACAGTCCACTGTCGAAGCGGCACGGAGCGACGTCGGTCGCGGAGTTCCGGTCGAAGGGCTATCTGCCAGAAGCCCTCGTGAACTATCTGGCGCTGATCGGCTGGTCTCCGCGCGGCTCTGCCACCGGCGACGAGGAGTTGCTGCCGGTGCAGGAGCTCGCCCGGCGGTTTTCTCTCGAAGCGGTCGGTCTGAGCGCGGGCGTGTTTGACGAGGAGAAGCTCGCGTGGGTGAATCGCCACTACCTCAAGGTGGCGCGCCCGGAGAGACTTGCCGACTTGTCGATTCCGTTCTTCGAGCGCGCCGGCGTCGCGTTGGCGCCCAATGCGCAGGGCCGCGAGTTCCTGGCGGCGATCATGCCGATTGCCACGGCGTCGGTGGACCGGCTCGATCAGGTACCGGCACGACTCTCGTTTCTGTTCGATTACGCGCCGGAGGTGACGTTCGCGGACGCCTCGGTCGCCACCGAGATGAGCGCGGACGGTGCGCGCGCCGTTGTCAAGGCGCTGGCCGAAGCGCTCGCGACAGCGCCGCGGCTGGACCGCGAGCGATTCCGGGCGATCGCCAGTGAGCTGAAAGCCCGGACGGGACAGAAGGGCAAGGCGCTGTTCCACCCTATCCGGGTGGCGCTGACCGGTCGCGCCGAAGGACCAGAGCTCGATCTGGTGATTCCTGCCATCGATCGCGGCGCCGATCTGCCGCCAGAGTCCGGCATCCCGAAGATCCTCGGCGGCCGTGAGCGCGCGGCGGCTTTTGCGCGCGCGCTCGAGCAGTCCGGCTGAAGCCGATACGCCAGGTTCCGCTGGACCTCGTGTAACCACGCGGCCACGAAGATCACGAAGAATTTCTGGTACGAAGGGTTCTTCGTGTGTTTTTGTGTTCTTCGCGTCTTCGTGGTTAAGTCTGGGCTGAATGCTGATCTACGGGATCAATCCTGTGCTCGAGGCGTTGCGGGCCAAACGAGTGACGACGCTCCGCGTGAGCCAGCCCACGGGCGGTCGCCTTGCGGATGTCGTGGCCGCCGCCGCAACGGCGGGGGTCGCGATCCGGCGCGTGTCCGCCGCAGACCTGGATCGGGCCGTGGGTGAGAGCGCCCGCGGCCGCCACCAGGGCGTCGTGGCGGAGGTGCAGGAGAATCGGAGCGTGGACGTTCGCGATTTGATCGCCGGCGCGACCGGTGCACCGCTTATCGTCGTGCTCGACGGCATCGAAGATCCGCACAACGTCGGGGCGATTTTGCGCACGGTCGACGCGGCAGGCGCGGACGGGGTGGTGCGGCAGACGCGGCACGCTGCGGCGCTTGGCGGGGCCGCGGCGAAAGCGTCGGCGGGGGCGGTGTCGCACGTGAGGATAGCCGACGTGGTGAACATCGCGCGCGCCCTCGAGGAGCTGAAAACATGCGGGGTATGGACCGTTGGGCTCGCGAGCGACGTCAAAAAACAGGTACCGATGAGATCGATCTCACTTTGCCGACGGCCGTGGTCGTGGGCGCCGAGGGAACCGGGTTGCGGCGCCTGGTCCGGGAGCGCTGCGACTGGGTCGCAGCGATCCCGATGCGCGGTCACGTCCAGAGCCTGAACGTGTCGGTGGCGACGGGGGTTGTGTTGTTCGAGGCGCTTCGGCAGCGTCGGGCGGCTGCCGGCTGAGCTAGGCGGGTTTGGGCTGCTGAGCTACCTTATTCAAGCTTTGATGACAACGCATGGTATTGCACGTCTGGCATGGGACGTGCTAAAGTCCAACTTTTGTCTGGCTGGTGTAGCTCAGTCCGGTAGAGCAGCTGATTTGTAATCAGCAGGTCGTGGGTTCAAATCCCTCCGCCAGCTCCATCGGGCCGCTTGGTCTGCAAGGCAATGGTCGAAAGCGGCGCATTCCAGCATACAGATATTGTCTGACGCAGGCATTCCAACACACAGACAGGTTGGCGAGGTAGCGAAGCGGTCAAACGCAGCAGACTGTAAATCTGTCGCCCTAGCGGCTTCGAAGGTTCGAGTCCTTCCCTCGCCACCAACTTGGGCGAACAATGAATCTGGTCATCTCGTTATCCGGTTCTCTGGTCATTGAGGTCGCGGTTCACGAACCCATCAGCAGCAGGATTCCGGGACAACCAGATGACCAGGTTCAGCGTAACCGAGAGGCGGGCTCGCCCGCCGAAGCGTGGAGTGCGTGAGTAACGCGAAGGCGGGAGTAACTCAGTGGTAGAGTCACAGCCTTCCAAGCTGTTGGTCGCGGGTTCGATCCCCGTCTCCCGCTCCAGACTGAGTGATATATGTCCGTTCTTCGTTCGACGTTCTTCGTTCTCCGTTCGCGAGGCGTCGAGCCGGGACGACGAACGCAGAACGGCGAACGTAGAACGATGCGCGAAGTACCGGATTCGCCGATGTAGCTCAGTTGGCAGAGCGCGTCCTTGGTAAGGACGAGGTCACCAGTTCAATCCTGGTCATCGGCTCCAGCAACCCGACTGAGGCGAGCGCGATAGGGTCTTAGACAAACGACGAGGATCGCAGACATGGCTAAAGAGAAATTCGACCGCACCAAACCGCACGTGAACGTGGGCACCATCGGGCACATCGATCACGGCAAGACCACGCTGACCGCGGCGCTCACGAAGGTGGCCGCCGACAAGGGCTGGGCAAAGTTCATCTCCTACGACGAGGTCGCCAAGGCGTCCGAGTCGCAGGGCCGGCGCGACGAGTCGAAGGTGATGACCATCGCGACGAGCCACGTCGAGTATTCGACTGCCAAACGGCACTACGCGCACGTCGACTGCCCGGGCCATGCCGACTACATCAAGAACATGATCACCGGCGCCGCGCAGATGGACGGCGCCATTCTCGTGGTCAGCGCCGTCGACGGTCCGATGCCGCAGACGCGCGAGCATGTGCTGCTCGCCTACCAGGTCAACGTGCCGTATCTCGTCGTGGCCCTCAACAAGGTGGACGCGATCGACGACCCCGAGTTGCTCGATCTGGTGGAGCTCGAAGTGCGCGAGCTCCTCACGGCCTACAAGTTTCCCGGCAACGACATCCCGGTGATCCGGCTTTCGGCGCTCAAGGCGCTCCAGGGCGACGCCGAAGGGATCGCCGGCGTCACCAAGCTGATGGAAGCGCTCGACAGCTACATTCCGCTTCCGCAGCGCGAGGTCGACAAGCCGTTCCTGATGCCGATCGAAGATGTCTTCTCGATCTCGGGCCGCGGCACGGTCGTGACCGGCCGAGTCGAGCGCGGCAAGGTGAAGGTCGGCGAGGAAATCGAGATCGTCGGGTTCAAGCCGACCGAGAAGAAGGTCGTCACCGGCGTCGAGATGTTCCGCAAGCTGCTGGACGCGGGCGAGGCCGGCGACAACATCGGCGTGCTGCTGCGCGGCGTGGAAAAGGACGACGTCGAGCGCGGCCAGGTGCTGGCCAAGCCGGGCTCGATCAAGCCGCACACCAAGTTCAAGGGCGAGGTCTACATCCTGTCGAAGGAGGAAGGCGGGCGGCACACGCCGTTCTTCAACGGATATCGTCCGCAGTTCTATCTCCGGACCACCGACGTGACCGGCACGCTGAACCTGCCGGAAGGCGTCGAGATGGTGATGCCGGGCGACAACACGTCGATCAGCGGCGAGCTGATGGCGCCGGTCGCGCTCGAAAAGGGTGCGCGCTTCGCCATCCGCGAAGGCGGCCGGACGGTCGGCGCCGGCACGATCACCGAGATCGTCGAGTAGGCTGGCGGACTGGCGGGTTGGCGCCTGGGCGATTGACATCGCCGCGGCGTTCAACTCGCTGAGTCACCACGTTCGAGAGATGCAGCCATGAGAGACATCATCGCGCTCGCGTGCACCGAATGTAAGCGGCGCAACTACAGCACGACGAAGAACAAGAAGACGACGACCGAGCGGCTCGAGTTCAGCAAGTATTGCCGCTTCTGTCGCAAGCATACGCCGCACAAGGAAGAGCGAAGTGAGGTCAGCTGGTCGCCAACATCTGCCAGCATTAGTAGGCCAGTAGCTCAATTGGCAGAGCACCGGTCTCCAAAACCGGGGGTTGGGGGTTCGATTCCCTCCTGGCCTGCCAATGCCGTCGGGCTGTCAGAAGTCAGAGTCGGCACGGGTTGCGGAACGAGCGACGCTCGAAGTCAGCATCTGGCACTCGGCACGTAAACGTAGCACGTAGCACTGAGTTATGGCGGCCAACACTTCGACGCCGACGACGACGCTTGGCACGGTCCGGGAAGCGGCTGGTGGCCGTATCGAGCGCGCCCGGCTCTTCCTCAGCGAGGTTCGCAACGAGCTCAAGCGGGTCACCTGGCCGACGCGCGCGGAGGTGTACGCCACGACCGTCGTCGTGATCCTGACCTCGCTGTTTTTCGGCATCTACCTCTGGGTGCTCGATCTGGGTGTGAACGCCGTCGTGCAGTGGATCTTCCGGCGGTTTGGGGGGGCATGACCGAGGTCGCGACAAAGAACTGGTACATCGTCCATACCTACTCGGGATTCGAGAAGAAAGTCGCCGAGTCGCTGCAGCAGCGCGTCGCCGCGTACGGCTTGCAGAGCGAGATCGGCGAGATTCTCATTCCGACCGAGGACGTGGTCGAGATGCGCGGCGGGCGAAAAGTGGTCACCGCGAAGCGGTTCTTCCCGGGCTACATCCTTGTCGAGATGAACATGTCCGACAACGCGTGGCACGTGGTGAAGAACACGCCGAAGGTCACCGGCTTCGTCGGCGCGGGCGCCAAGCCCACGCCGCTCAGCAAGGACGAAGTCGAGCAGATCCTGACGCAGGTGAAGACCGCGGCCGAGAAGCCGAAGCCGAAGTACATGTTCGAGAAGGGCGAGCAGGTGCGGATCAACGAAGGCCCGTTCACCAGCTTCAACGGCGTGGTCGACGAGGTGAACCTCGACAAGAACACGTTGAAGGTGATGGTGACGATCTTCGGCCGCGCGACGCCGGTCGAGCTCGATTTCTTGCAGGTGGAAAAGATCTGAAGCTCTCAGCCTCCCGGCTGGCAGCTCCGAAGGAGCGTGCGGCTGGGCGCTGGTGGCCGCTGGCTGATCGCTATGGCAAAAAAAATACAAGCAATGGTGAAGCTCCAGATCGCCGCCGGCAAAGCGACGCCGGCGCCGCCCGTGGGGACCGCGCTCGGTCCGCAGGGCGTCAACATCATGGACTTCTGCAAGAACTTCAACGCCAGGACGGCCAAGGACGAGGGGCTGATCATTCCGGTCGTGGTCACGGTCTACGCGGACCGGTCGTACACCTTCATCACCAAGACGCCGCCGGCGCCGGTGCTGCTGAAGCGCGCGGCGAACATCGCCAAGGGATCGGCGGAACCGAACAAGAACAAGGTCGGCACGGTCACGGCCAAGCAGGTCGAGGAGATCGCGAAGCTCAAGATGCCCGACCTGAATTGCGATTCGCTCGAGGCGGCGGTCAAGACCGTCGCCGGCACGGCACGGTCGATGGGACTGGATGTGATCGGCTAACAACAACCTCAAGTCTCAAGGCTCAAGTCTCACTGGGACTTGACACTTGAGGATTGAGATCTGGAGTGGGAGGGTCGCTGGAGCGACCCGTTTGCACCACCGAGGTCATGCATGCGCAAACACGGCAAGAAGTACACGGCCGCGCGAGCCCAGGTGGCTCCCGATCGCAGCTACACGATCGAAGAAGCGATTCCGCTCGTGCAGAACGTCAAGTTCGCGAAGTTCGACGAGACCGTCGAGCTGACGCTGCGGCTGGGCGTCGATCCCAAGCACGCCGACCAGATGGTGCGCGGCACGGTCGTGCTGCCGCACGGGCTGGGCAAGACCAAGCGCGTGCTCGCGATTGCCGGCGGCGAGAAGCAGAAGGAAGCGCAGGAGGCGGGCGCCGACATCGTCGGGGGCGAGGAGCTGGTCGAGAAGATCAACGCCGGCTGGACCGATTTCGATGCGGTCGTCGCCACGCCGGACATGATGCGCGCGGTCGGCAGGCTCGGCAAGGTGCTCGGGCCCCGCGGCCTGATGCCCAACCCGAAGACCGGCACCGTCACGGTGGATATCGCCAAGGCGGTCAGGGAAATCAAGGCCGGCAAGGTCGAGTTCCGCGTCGACAAGACCGGCATCATCCACGCGCCGGTCGGCAAGGCGTCGTTCGCGAGCGACTCGCTCGTCGCCAACGCTCACGCGCTGGTCGACAGCATCGTCAAGGCGAAGCCGGCCGCGGCGAAGGGCAAGTACCTCAGGACCGTCACGCTGTCGTCGACGATGGGCCCGGGCGTTCGCATCGACACGAGCCACATCATCGAGGGGGCGGTCAAGCACTGACGCGACGTGCGTCGTGCTGCGTTCGTCGTGCGGCGTCCAGCCGATCGGGAGCGTCGCACGTAGAACGTCGAACGGCGAACGACAAGGAAAAAAGGAACGATGGCAGTCACAAGAGCGGACAAGGAACTCGAGCTTCAGCAGCTTGAACGGCGTTCAAGGGCTCGGAGAGCGCGATTCTCGTCGATTACAAGGGCCTGAACGTCCCGCAGGTGACCGAGCTGCGGCGGCAGCTCCGCACGGCCAAGGCGAGCTACAGGGTCGTCAAGAACACGATCGCCAGGCGCGCGCTCAAGGGCACCTCGTTCGAGGTGCTCGGATCAGTACTTCGAGGGCACGACGGCGGTCGCCTACACGGCCACCGATCCGGTCGCGCTGGCCAAGACGCTGACGACGTTCGTCAAGACGGCGCCGAAGCTGACGATCAAGGCGGCGATCGTGCAGGGGCGGGCGATCAAGCCCGCCGAGGTGACCGAGCTCGCGGCGCTGCCGGGCCGGCCCGAGCTGCTCGCCAAGCTGCTGTTCGTGATGCAGGCGCCGATGGTTCAGATCGTCAGCGTGCTGAACGCCGCGCCGCGGGATCTGATGAGTGTGCTCGTGCAATTGGAAAAGAAGAAATCCGAGTCGTAAAGCTTTCAGCTCTGGGCCTTCAGCGATCGGCTGAAGCGCCTTCCAACGAGCTGATGGCTGAAAGCTGATAGCGTAAGAGGAGCGAACAATGTCCGAAGTGACGCAGCAGCAGGTGGTCGAATACATCAAGGGAATCAGCGTGCTCGAGCTCTCGCAGCTCGTGAAGACGCTCGAATCGGAGCTCGGCGTGTCGGCCGCCTCGGCCATGCCGATGGCGATGCCGGCGGGCGGCGCGGCGGCGCCGCGGCTCCGGCCGAGGAGAAGACCGAGTTCACCGTGACCCTGACCGAAGTCGGCGCGAACAAGATCAACGTGATCAAGGTCGTCCGCGAAGTCACCAGCCTGGGTCTCAAGGAAGCCAAGGATCTCGTCGAGAGCGCTCCCAAGGCGATCAAGGAAGCCATCCCCAAGGACGAGGCCGAACGCGATCAAGAAGAAGTTCGAGGACGTCGGCGCGAAGGTCGAGATCAAGTAGCGATCGCCGGGCTCGGCGGTCGGGGTGCAGGTCGCGTCCTGAGGCCTCAGTCCTGCGATCTCCGATCGGTCCGACCGGGCCGACACGTGAGCCGCGTGTCGGCGAGCGCTCCGTCTTTCTCTCGAGGTCTTAAGCATGTACAGCCTTCCCAAGAACGTCTACCGCGAGCGCATCGATTTCTCGAAGATCAAGACGACCGTTCCGATCCCGAACCTGATCGAGATCCAGAAGAAGTCCTACGAACGCTTCCTGCAGATGAACCGTCTGCCGAGCGAGCGCGAGGACGCGGGTCTGCAGTCGGTGTTCAAGTCGGTCTTCCCGATCAGCGACTTCCGCGAGAACTCGTCGCTCGAGTTCATCGAGTACTCGATCGGCAACTGGGAGTGCAAGTGCGGCAAGCTCGTCGGGCTGCACCACCTGCGCAAGCCGTGCAGCAGCTGCGGCGCGACGCTGATCGCCGATCCGTACGGCGACCGCGAGGTGCTGTGCCCGCGCTGCGGCAAGGCGAACCAGGCGCGCGGCGACGTCTGCGACATCTGCGGCAACACCGTCGGCCTGAAGCTGAAGTACGACGTCGACGAGTGCCAGGAGCGCGGCATGACCTACGCCGTGCCGCTGAAGGTGACGATCCGGCTCGTGGTCTGGAACAAGGATCCCGAGACCGGCGTCAAGACCATCCGCGACATCAAGGAGCAGGAGGTCTACTTCGGCGACATCCCGCTGATGACCGAGAACGGCACCTTCATCATCAACGGCACCGAGCGCGTCATCGTCTCGCAGCTGCACCGGTCGCCGGGCGCGTTCTTCCACTCGGAAGACAAGACGCTGTACGTCGCGCAGATCATCCCCTACCGCGGCTCGTGGGTGGAGTTCGAGTACGACACCAAGAACCTGCTCTACGTCCGCATCGACCGCAAGCGGAAGTTCCTGGCGTCGGTCTTCCTCCGCGCCCTCGGCCTGCGCGGCGCCGACGAGATCATCCGGAGCTTCTACAGCGTCGACAGGCTGTATCCTGAAGAACGGCATCGCTCTACTGGGGCGTCGCCGACAGCCTGGTCGGCCTGCGCGCGGCGAAGGACATCGTCGTGCCCGGCGAGAACTTCACGGTGCAGTCCGGCAAGAAGATCACCAAGAACGCCGTCGAGGCGCTGAAGCGCGCGAACGTCGAAGCGGTCGAGATCTCGGACGCCGAGCTCGAAGGCGCGTTCGCCGCCGCCGACGTCGTCGATCCGTCGACCGGCGAGGTGATTCTCGAAGCCAACGAGGAGCTCGACGCCGCGCGTCATCTCGATGGCGCAGGAGAAGAACGTCGATCGGCTCGAGATCTTCTTCCCCGAGCGCGACGAAGTCGGGCCGATCATCGGCCAGACGCTGAAGAAGGATCCGATCCACACCCACGAAGAGGCGCTGATCGAGATCTACCGCCGCCTGCGTCCCGGCGATCCGCCGACGCTCGACAGCTCGCGGTCGCTGTTCGAGAACATGTTCTTCAACCCGCAGAAGTACGACTTCTCGCGGGTCGGCCGGCTCAAGCTGAACACCAAGCTCGGGCTGAACACGCCGCTCGACGAGAAGATCCTGCACCCGCAGGACTTCTACGAGGTGATCGAAGTACCTCCTCAAGCTGCGCAAGAACCCGGCCAACGTCGACGACATCGACCACCTGGGCAACCGCCGCGTCCGCTCCGTGGGCGAGCTCCTCGAGAACCAGTTCCGCATCGGGCTGGTCCGGATGGAGCGCGCCATCAAGGAGAAGATGTCGGTCTACCAGGAAATGGCGACGGCGATGCCGCACGACCTGATCAACGCGAAGCCGGTGATGGCCGCGATTCGCGAGTTCTTCGGGTCGTCGCAGCTCTCGCAGTTCATGGACCAGACCAACCCGCTCTCCGAGATCACGCACAAGCGGCGTCTCTCGGCGCTCGGGCCCGGCGGTCTGTCGCGCGAGCGCGCCGGGTTCGAGGTCCGCGACGTCCACCCGACGCACTACGGGCGCATCTGCCCGATTGAGACGCCGGAAGGCCCGAACATCGGCCTGATCTCGTCGCTGTCGTGCTACGCGCGCATCAACGAGTTCGGCTTCATCGAGTCGCCGTACCGCAAGGTGAAGGACGGCCGCGTCACCGACTACGTGATCGTCACCAACGCCGGCGGCTCGAAGTACAAGACCGGCGACATCGTCGAGGCCGACGAGCTGGTCTCCGAGGACGGCCGGCCGCGGAAGAAGGGCGTCGAGTTCGAGCCCTACTCCTTCTACCTCTCGGCGTGGGAAGAGGACCAGTACATCATCGCGCAGGCGAACGCCGCCGTCGACAGCGAGGGCAAGCTGACGCAGGAACGCGTCAACGCGCGCCAGGCGGGCAACTTCATCCTGGCGCCGCGGGCCAACGTCCAGTTCATCGACGTCTCGCCGAAGCAGCTGGTCTCGGTCGCGGCCTCGCTGATCCCGTTCCTCGAGAACGACGACGCCAACCGCGCGCTGATGGGATCGAACATGCAGCGCCAGGCGGTGCCGCTGCTGCGCGCGCGGGCGCCGTTTGTCGGCACCGGCATGGAGTACATCACGGCGCGCGATTCGGGCGCGGTGATCGTGGCGCGGCGATCGGGCACCATCGACTACGTCGACAGCCAGCGCATCGTCGTCCGCGTGGAGAGCGAGACCGAAGAACGGCAAGGAGATGGGCGCCGACATCTATCCGATGACGAAGTTCAAGCGGTCCAACCAGAACACCTGCATCACCCAGAAGCCGATCGTCCGGGTCGGCCAGAAGGTGCACAAGGGGCAGGTGCTCGGCGACGGCCCGTGCACCGAGCTCGGCGAGCTCGCGCTCGGCCGCAACGTGCTGGTCGCGTTCATGCCGTGGCGCGGCTACAACTTCGAGGACGCGATCCTCGTCTCGGAGCGGATGGTGAAGGACGACTACTACACCTCGATCCACATCGAGGAGTTCGAGATCGAGTCGCGCGACACCAAGCTCGGCCCGGAGGAGATCACCCGCGACATCCCGAACGTCTCCGAGGGCTTCCTGAAGGACCTCGACGAGAGCGGCATCATCCGGATCGGCGCCAACGTCAAGCCGGGCGACATCCTGGTCGGCAAGGTGACGCCGAAGGGCGAGACCCAGCTGACGCCGGAGGAGAAGCTGCTGCGCGCGATCTTCGGCGAGAAGGCCGGCGACGTGCGCGACGCGTCGCTGATCTGCCCGCCCGGCATCGAGGGCATCATCGTCGGCGTCAAGATCTTCTCCCGCAAGGGCATCGAGAAGGATGACCGCGCCAAGGCGATCGAGCAGGAAGAGCTCGACATGATGGAGAAGAACCTTCAGGACGAGATCCGCATCCTCCACGACGAGGTGAAGAAGCGCGTGATCATGATGCTGAAGGGGCAGGAGCTGCGCTCCGATCTCTTCGACGAGTACGGCCGCGAGCGGCTGCACCGCAAGGGAACGGTGCTCACGCCAGGAGATTCTGCAGGAGATGCCCTACGACACGATGGTGCGGGTGAAGATCGCGACCGACGACACGCGGCTCGAGGACGACCTGCGCGACCTCGAGGAGCGGACCGAGCGGCAGGTCGAGGTGATCAAGAACCTCTTCGAGGAGAAGAAGGAGAAGATCCGGCGCGGCGACGAGCTGCCGCCGGGCGTCATCAAGCTGGTCAAGGTCTACGTGGCGATGAAGCGCAAGCTGTCGGTCGGCGACAAGATGGCCGGCCGGCACGGCAACAAGGGCGTGATCGCGCGGATCCTTCCCGAGGAGGACATGCCGTACCTGCCCGACGGCACCCCGGTCGAGATCGTGCTGAACCCGCTCGGCGTGCCCTCGCGCATGAACGTCGGGCAGATTCTGGAGACGCATCTCGGCTGGGCCGCGCACGCGCTCGGGCTGTATTTCGCGACGCCGGTATTCGACGGCGCGACGGAGACCGAGATCAAGAACTGGCTGGATCGCGCCGGCCTGCCGACCGGCGGCAAGACCAAGCTCTACGACGGGATGACCGGCGACGGCTTCGAGCAGAACGTGACCGTCGGCTACATCTACATGCTGAAACTGTCGCATCTGGTGGACGACAAGATTCATGCACGATCGATCGGGCCGTACTCGCTGATCACCCAGCAGCCGCTCGGCGGCAAGGCGCAGTTCGGCGGCCAGCGCTTCGGAGAGATGGAGGTCTGGGCGCTCGAGGCGTACGGATCGGCGCACATCCTCCAGGAGCTGCTCACCGCGAAGTCCGACGACGTGACCGGCCGCGCGAAGATCTACGAGGCGATCGTCAAGGGCGACGCGTCGTTCACGGCCGGCCTGCCCGAGTCCTTCAACGTGCTCATCCGCGAGCTCCAGTCGCTCTGTCTGGACGTCGAGCTGATGAAGACGAAGAAGAAGCCGGTGGACGTCGTGCCGCAGGCGGTGTTGGAGGAAGTGTAGAAGCTGTCAGCCGTCGGCGCTCAGCGGTCAGCGTGCTCAGTTCCAGCGGAGCGCTGATCGCTGACGCCGACCGCTATTGAAGAAGGGACCTATGAGACCTAGCTTTCACGAGCGCTCAGCTCTGACGAGCGATTTCGACGCGATTCGGATCAGCCTCGCGTCGCCCGAGAAGATCCTCTCGTGGTCGCACGGCGAGGTGACCAAGCCGGAAACGATCAACTACCGGACCTTCAAGCCGGAACGCGACGGGCTGTTCTGCGCGAAGATCTTCGGGCCGATCACCGACTGGGAGTGCTTGTGCGGCAAGTACAAGCGCATGAAGCACCGCGGGGTGATCTGCGACAAGTGCGGCGTCGAGGTGACGCAGGCCAAGGTCCGCCGCGAGCGGCTCGGGCACATCACGCTGGCGACGCCGGTGAGCCATGTCTGGTTCTTCAAGGGGCTGCCGAGCCGCATCGGGCATCTGCTCGACATCTCGCTGCGCGACCTCGAGCGGGTCCTCTACTTCGAGGCCTACGTGGTCGTCGATCCGGGCGAGACCGAGCTGAAGCAGAACCAGCTGCTGAACGAGGAGCAGTACCGCAAGGCGCGCGAGGAGCACCAGTTCCGCTTCAAGGCGCAGATGGGCGCCGAGGCGATCAAGGAGCTCCTCAAGCGCGTCAACGTCGAGCGGCTGGCGATCGAGCTGCGCGACAAGATGAAGACGGAAACCTCGGCGCAGAAGAAGCTGAAGTTCGCGAAGCGCCTGAAGGTCGTCGATTCGTTCCGGAAGTCGAGCAACCGCCCGGAATGGATGATCCTCGACGTCATCCCGGTCATCCCGCCGGAGCTGCGTCCGCTGGTGCCGCTCGACGGCGGACGGTTCGCGACCTCCGACCTGAACGATCTCTACCGGCGGGTGATCAACCGCAACAACCGGTTGAAGAAGCTGATCGAGCTGAAGGCGCCGGACGTCATCATCCGGAACGAAAAGCGCATGCTGCAGGAAGCCGTCGATGCGCTGTTCGACAACGGCCGCCGCGGCCGGGTGCTGCGCGGCGCCAACAACCGGCCCCTCAAGTCGTTGTCCGACACGCTGAAAGGCAAGCAGGGGCGCTTCCGGCAGAACCTGCTCGGCAAGCGCGTCGACTACTCCGGCCGTTCGGTGATCGTCGTCGGCCCCGAGCTGAAGCTGCATCAGTGCGGGCTGCCGAAGAAGATGGCGCTCGAGCTGTTCAAGCCGTTCATCTACAACAAGCTCGAGGAGCGCGGGCTCGTCGCCACGATCAAGCAGGCGAAGGAGATGGTGGAGCTGCAGCGGCCCGAGGTGTGGGACGTCCTCGAAGAGGTCATCCGCGAGCACCCGGTGCTGCTGAACCGCGCGCCGACTCTGCACCGCCTCGGCATTCAGGCGTTCGAGCCGGTGCTGGTCGAGGGCAAGGCGATCCGGATTCACCCGCTGGTCTGCACGGCGTTCAACGCCGACTTCGACGGCGACCAGATGGCGGTGCACATCCCGCTGTCGCCCGAGGCGCAGATCGAGGCGTCGGTGCTGATGCTGTCGTCGAACAACATCCTGTCGCCCGCGCACGGCGCGCCGATCGCGATTCCGTCGCAGGACATCGTGCTCGGCTGCTACTACCTCACCAAGGCGAAGAGCGGCGCGAAGGGCGAAGGCAAGGCGTTCGGCAACGCCAACGACGTGATGCTGGCGCTCGAGGCGGGCGAGCTCGAAACGCTCTCGCCGATCCGGCTGCGGTACACCGGCGAACTGCAGGACCTGACCGCCGCGCGCGACGACCAGGACGTCCTCCGCACCGAAGTGCAGGCGGTCGACAACAAGATCATCAACACCACCGTCGGTCGCGTAATCCTCAACCAGTCGCTTCCCGTCGAGATGCCGTTCGTCAACGGCCTGCTGAAGAAGAAGGGGCTCCAGCAGCTGGTGCAGAGCTGCTACCTGCGGTTCGGCCTCGAGAAGACCGTCGAGATGCTCGACTCGCTGAAGAATGTCGGCTTCCACTACGCGACCAAGTCGGGGCTGTCGATCGGCATCGACGACCTGATCATCCCGAAGGAGAAGGCCAATCTCGTCGAGACGGCCCGCACCGAGGTGATCAAGGTCGAGTCGCAGTACCTCGAAGGCGCGATCACCAACGGCGAGCGCTACAACAAGGTCATCGCGATCTGGTCGGAGGCGACCGAGGACATCGCCAACGCCATGTTCAGCGAGATGGAGGAGATCGACCGCGACGGCCGGCAGTTCAACCCGGTCTACGTCATGGCCGACTCCGGCGCCCGCGGATCGAAGCAGCAGATCCGGCAGCTCGCCGGCATGCGCGGCCTGATGGCGAAGCCCTCGGGCGAGATCATCGAGACGCCGATCACCTCGAACTTCCGTGAAGGCCTCACGGTGCTGCAGTACTTCATCTCCACGCACGGCGCCCGCAAGGGGCTGGCCGATACGGCGCTCAAGACGGCCGACTCCGGCTACCTCACCCGGCGGCTGGTCGACGTGGCGCAGGACGTCATCATCCACGAGCCCGACTGCGGCACCGTGGACGGCATCGAAGCGCGCGCGATCGTCGAATCGGGCGAGATCATCGAGCCGCTGCGCGACCGCATCATCGGCCGCGTCACGCTCGAGCGGATCACCGACCCGTTCACCGGCGAGGTGATCGTCGACATCAACGAAGAGATGAACGAGGAGAAGTCGTCGGCGATTCAGGATGCCGGCATCGAGAAGGTGAAGATCCGATCGGTGCTGACCTGCGCGTCGCGCCGCGGGGTGTGCGCACGCTGCTACGGGCGGGATCTCGCCACCGGCAAGATGGTCGAGCTCGGGCAGGCGGTCGGGGTCATCGCCGCGCAGTCGATCGGGGAGCCGGGCACGCAGCTCACGATGCGGACGTTCCATATCGGCGGCACCGCGTCGCGGGTATCCGAACAGTCCACCCTCGAGGCGAGAAACGCGGGGACCGTCCGGTTCCAGGGCATCCAGGTCGTTCAGGCGAAGGACGGCAACCTCGTGGTCATGAACCGCGCCGGGTCGCTGGTCGTGCAGGACGCGAAGGGGCGCGACCGCGAACGCTATCCGATCGTCTACGGCGCGCGGTTGAAGGTGAAGGACGGACAGACGGTCGATCAGGGCCAGGTGCTGGTCGAGTGGGATCCGTACACGTTCTCGATCCTCACCGAGGAGCCGGGCCAGATCCGGTTCAAGGACATTCTCGAGGGGATTACCGTGCACGAGGAGGTCGACGAGGTGACGGGCCTCTCGCGGCTGATCATCGTCGACTCCCCCGACGAGAAGAAGCAGCCGGCCGTCGAGATCAAGGGCAAGGACGGGAAGGTCAACCGCAAGTACCATATGCCGTCGCACGCGCACCTCATGGTGCAGGACGGCGAGATGGTGTCGGCCGGCGACGTGCTCGCCAAGATCCCGCGCGAGACGACCAAGACCAAGGACATCACCGGCGGTCTGCCGCGCGTGGTCGAGCTGTTCGAGGCGCGCAAGCCGCGTGAGACCGCCGTCATCTCCGAAATCGACGGCCTCGTCAAGCACGGCGGCATCGTCAAGGGCCAGCGGAAGCTGATCATCGTCCCCGACGAGCCGGGCGCCGAGCCGCGCGAGTACGCGCTGCCGCGCGGCGTGCACGTCAACGTGCAGGAAGGCGAGCGGGTCCGCGCCGGCGAGCCGTTGATGGACGGTCCGTCCAACCCGCACGACATCCTGAATGTGCTCGGTGAAAAGGCGCTGCAGGCGTACCTGGTCAACGAGATTCAGGAGGTGTATCGCCTGCAGGGCGTCAACATCAACGACAAGCACATCGAGGTCATCGCCCGGCAGATGATGCGGTGGGTGAAGATCGAGGATGTGGGCGACACCGAGTTCCTCGTCGACGAGCAGACCGACAAGTTCCGCTTCCTCGAGGAGAACGAGCGCGTGATCGGAAGCGGTGGCCGTCCGGCTCAGGGACGGCCGCTGCTGCTCGGCATCACCAAGGCGTCGCTCTCGACCGACTCGTTCATTTCGGCGGCGTCGTTCCAGGAGACGACGCGCGTGCTCACCGAAGCGTCGATTTCCGGCAAGGTCGATCACCTGCGCGGCCTGAAGGAGAACGTCACGATGGGCCGGCTGATTCCGGCGGGGACCGGCTTCGAGTACTACCGGCACGTGCAGATTCCGGCCGACGAGCCGCCGCCGCCGCCGGTACCGCCGCAGCCGAGCGACGACGAGCTCGAGCTGGAGCGCGACATGGAGTACTTCGTGGAACCCGAGGAAGCGCTCGGGCCCCGAACCGGAGACCTGGGCGAGTAGGACGATCATTGGAAGTCGAGGCAGAAGTTGGAAGGCCGAAGTGGGCGGCGGTCAAATCGGATCGCCGCCCTTTTTCTTGTGTGCGGCTGAGGTCAAGGCCACGAACCCGCGAAAGCGTTGAAGCACCAAGACACGAAGCTCACGAAGTCCCTTCACGAGCTTTCCCGCTGAGGCTATCCGTGGAGGCTTTGGCGAACGTTCCTGATCGTGTGTCGTGGGGTGACCAGCACGATCTGACTCAAACAGCTGAGGAGGTAGCCATGGCTCGATACGTCGACGGGTTCCTCTTGCCGGTGCCCAGGAAACAGCTCGACGCCTACCGCCGGATCGCGCGGAAAGCCGGCCGTGTCTGGCGGGAGCACGGAGCCGTCGAGTACCGTGAATGCGTGGGCGACGATCTGAAGGTGAAGATGGGCGTGTCGTTCACGCGCCTGGTCAAGGTCAAACCTGGCGAGACCGTCGTGTTCTCGTGGATCGTCTACAAATCGCGCGCACATCGCGATCGCGTCAACGCCAAGGTGATGAAGGACCCGCGACTGGCGACGATGCTGGACCCGAAGTCGATGCCGTTCGACCTCAAGCGCATGGCGTACGGCGGCTTCCAGATCTTCGTCGACGCCTAGCGATGGGCTTGCGATCGGGGTCGTCGGATCGTCGGCCGCCTCACAACCGGCCCTGTTGTCTCTGGCCTGACCGGCGGAGCACTCGACCAGGTGGCGCTGACCGCAACCATCTACAACCTCGACATCGATCTCGCCGACGCGGACAGGCAGGTTTACGAGACGCTTGCGCTGCGGGTCGCCCGCCATCCATCGGAGTCTGAGGCGTATTTGCTCACCCGGGTTCTCGCCTACGCGCTCGAGTTCACCGAAGGCATCGCATTCTCCCGCGGGCTGTCCGAGCCGGACGAGCCGGCTATTTCGGTTCGCGATCTGACGGGCGCGCTCCGCACGTGGGTGGAGGTCGGGACACCCGATGCCGACCGTCTGCACCGCGCGGCGAAAGCGGCAGACCGCGTCGTCGTGTACACGCACAAGGATCCAGCGCAGTTCGTCCGGCAGCTGGCGGGCGCATCGGATTCACCGGATCGGGGCGCTGGAGCTCTACTCGATCGATCGAAGCTCTCATCACCGCCCTCGCCGAGCGCCTCGATCGGCGCATGGCGTTCAGCCTGTCGATCACCGACCGCGATCTCTACATATCGATTGGCTCAGACACGCTCACCGGCGGCGTCACCCGCCACGCCGTCACCTGACGGCACTGCAGGTTCCGCGGACGGCCTCCACATTCCGATAGAGCCGATGACGGCACCGTCCCAGCCAACGCGCGGACCAATCGGCCCATCTGAGGGTGCTACCATCCCCTGACCTTGCCGGTAAGAAGATCCTCGAACGTGAGGAGACGATCCGGGCCAACTTCTATTCGCAGGGAGCGGGGTCGAGCGGGACCCGCGCGCATCCGATTGCCCAAGAGATCGCCGAACAAATCAAGGACGCCAAGCTGAATTAGGCAACGGGTTCTCCACGTGCGCCATGGATGGTCGCGCCGAGCCGCGCTTGCTGTGGCGAATGACGGGTACGGGCGGCGTCACGACCGTTCATTCAACCATCCGGTCAGCTGCACGGCGACGGTCTTCGCATCTGGGGGTGGTAGGATCGAGCGGCCTTGCGATCACCGGTCTGCTCACCTGCCCGGGGCATGAACGCGCGCAAGCGCCCAGAAGGATCCGGCACCTGCAGCTGTTGAAAACCGGCAATATGTGAGGTCCTCATGCGCGTAGCCGCCTGGTTGGTGACCCTTACCGCGCTCGCCGCGACCGAGATCCTGGGTGAAGCTGGCCCCGCCGCCAGGCAGGCCGAGGCCTTCGTCCGTCATGTCCGCGGAGCAGCTTGACCGGGCGAAGAGAGATGTGGTTGCCGAGGTCGATGGCATGCGGGTGATGACGCAGCAGATGGTCGACCAGGTCTTCAGTTTCGGGGAACTTGGGTACCAGGAGTTCGAAACCTCGAAGTACCTGACCGGCATCCTCCAGAAGACAGGGCTTTACGATCCAGACCAACGTGGCCGGCATGCCGACGGCGTGGACCGCGACCTGGGGATCGGGTAAGCCCGTGATCGCTCTTGGATCGGACATCGACGACATCCCGCAGGCGTCTCAGAAACCGGGTGTGGCCTACCACGCACCGCTTGTCGAGGGCGCGCCCGGGCACGGCGAAGGCCACAACACGGGCTTACCGCTGCAGATCACGGCAGCCCTCGCCGTGAAGAAGATCATGGAGCGCGACCGCCTGTCAGGCACGCTGCTTGTCTGGCCCGGAGTGGCAGAGGAGCTGCTCGGAGGAAAGGCGTATTTCGTGCGCGCGGGCGTGTTCAAGGACGTTGACATCTGCCTTTTTGCTCATGTGTCGGACACGTTCAGCGTCCACTGGGGCGAAGCTGGTGCGTCGACAGGACTCGTCTCCGTCGAATACACGTTCACTGGTGAAAGCGCGCACGCCGCGCTCGCCCCGTGGCGTGGCCGGTCGGCTCTCGATGCCGTGGAGCTGATGAACATCGGTTGGAACTTCCGTCGCGAGCACCTCCGGCTGCAGCAGCGTTCCCATTACGTGGTCACCAACGGCGGCGATCAGCCGAACGTCGTTCCCCAGAATGCGAGCGTCTGGTATTTCCTCCGTGAGATCGACTACCCCCATATCAAGGAGATGCGTGCGATCGCCGATCAGATGGCCAAAGGCGCGGCGCTGATGACCAACACCGAAATGGTTTCGCGCGTCCTCGGTTCCGCCTGGCCCCAGCACTTCAACAAGCCCGCTGCCGAAACAGTGTATTCGAACATCAAGGCGGTCGGTCTCCCGGCATGGGACGAAGCCGACCTCACGCTGGCCAAGGCCGTCCAAAGGGAGCTCGGGCAGCCGCAACGGGGCTTGAATACCGGCGATTGGGTCGCTGCAGGGTCCCGCCCGTCCGGAGGATAACTACGGGGGAGGGTCCGACGACATCGGCGACGTGTCGTGGAACGTTCCGACGGTGACGCGTGCGGTATCCGTCGAACATTCCGGGGCTTGCCCGGCCACAACTGGGCGAACGCGATCGCGAGCGCGACACCGATCGCCCACAAGGGCGCGACAGCGGGCGGGAAGGTCGATCGCCATGACCGCCTTGGATTTCCTCGGGCATCCGGAGCTCGTCGAGCAGGCCTGGGCCTATTTCAGGAACGTTCAGACCAAGGATCAGAAGTATGAGCCGCTGATCGGACCGGATGATCAACCCGCCAGCTCAATCAATGCGAAGATCATGGAAGCAGTATCGGCCCGCGATGCGGAAATACTATTACGATCCGGCGAAGTACAAGACATACCTCGAACAGCTCGGGATCACGTACCCGACGTTGCGGCCAATCGGAGGTCAAGGTCAGTCAGCAAAGTAATGACGAACCGATGGCGAGCGCACGTCTTGATCCTCTTCACCGCAGGGGCTGTGGTCACGATTTCATGGGCCCAGGACGCGCGGCGGCAATGGCTCGCGGGAGACTCCCACATCCACAGTCATTGGAGCCCGGGGTACGACCGCACGAAGAATCCACCCCACCCGATCCGGGGAGGAGATGCGCGGTACTCGACGGCCGTAAACGCGCAGAAAGCGCTGGAGTACGGCTTGAGCTGGATGGTCACGACCGATCACGGCGGGCCGAACCACGCGAAGATCAACCTGGGGCACGCCTATGGCGAGCTCCAGGCGTCCCGGCGCGCCGTGCCCGCGGTGCTGCAGTTTTACGGCATGGAGCTGAACATGCCGGGCATGGACCACCACACGTTGGTGATTCCGAGCAGCGAGCAGGAGTCGTCCGTGCTCTTCGACATCGAGACCCGGTTCGACGCGAACCAAGTGTGGCCGCCCGATCCGGTCCGAAATACTGAGGAATCCGCCCAGCGTGCGCTCGATTACATGAAGGATCTTCCCCGGCTTCCGATCCTGTTCGCCAATCATCCGTCGCGGTCAGCGATAGGAATCGGCCAGTACGGCTTGAACGAGCCGCGCGAGCTCCGGAACAACCATGACCGGGCGCCGAACGTGTATCGGGGGATGGAGGGCGCACCCGGGCATCAGGCTGCGACCCTGACGGCGGATGGGACACAGAAGAGGGACAGGAATGGGGCGCCCACCGGTTTCCGCGGGAATTATGGAAACCCTGGCGCCGGTACGCTTGGTGGTTTCGACCAGATGACCGCCATCGTGGGCGGTTTCTGGGACTCGATGCTCGGCGAGGGACGCCGCTTCTGGATTCTCGCGACTTCGGACTCCCACTTGAACTATGCCGATGTCACGAGCCCGGGATCCGACTTCTGGCCGGGCCAGTACCAGAAAACGTACGTTCATGCGCAGCGCAGCTATGACGGCATCCTCGATGGCCTGCGCAGCGGACGAATCTTCGCAGTGGCTGGCGACCTCGTGAGCGCGCTGGACATCGTCGCAACGAGCGCAACCACGTCCGCCGATATGGGTGGCACGCTGACCGTCCAGAAAGGCGAGGATGTGAGGGTCGCGGTGCGGTTCAAGGATCCTGAGGCCAAGAACGCCAACAGCGACAATCCGAAAGTCGCTCGCGTGGATCTCATCGTCGGTGACGTCCGCGGTGCGGTGGCGGACCGCAACAGCAACAGGAACGACACGACAAGAGTCATCGCGCGTTTTACCGGCAAGGAATGGACGCGGAACGGCGACGTCTACAGCATCAACTACACACTTCCGCGGCGTGACCGTAACATTTACGTCCGTGTGCGGGGCACCAGTACCCAGGACGCCGAGCCTCCGGTGGACCCGCCTGGTGAGAATCCCTGGCGCGATTTGTGGTTCTACTCGAACCCGATTTTCATCGAGATCCGGTAGCCGCGACGCTGGACGCACGCGGACTTACCGGCGGCGCACGACACCGCGCGACCTGTTACGCGAAATGCGAAACCAAAACCCCTTCAACCGTGAGGAACGATCATGAGAATCTTCACAAGAAGCCTGTTCGTGTTGCTGATCACGGCGCTGGTGGTCGGCAACCTGTCTTCCCAGGGGGTGGCCCCCACATCCGGCCGCACAGTGAGCGAGCCAGAGTACGAGCGCTGGAAGCAGGATCTGTCGAATTGGGGGCGATGGGGCAAGGACGATCAGATGGGCGCGTTGAACTTGATTACGCCGTCAAAACGGAAGCAAGCCGCCGGCCTGGTCAAGGAGGGCTTCTCGGTATCCCTTGCCGCCGACGTCGACACTGTCAAGGCGGTCGATAACCCGAATCCCTATGAGCACACGATGTTGGGAATTGGATCTGACCGGATTGCGGTCAGTTATCACGGCATCACCCACACGCACCTTGATTCGCTCGCGCACATCAACGTCAACGGTGTCTTCTATAACGGTTATACGCCGGACCAGGAAACAGTCCTGAAACAGGGCCATGCAAGGAACTCCATCCACAACGTCAAGAATGGAATCTTTACACGAGGCATCCTGATCGACATTCCGCGACTCAAGGGGGTGCCGTACCTTGAACCGGGAACCCCAATCTATGTGGAGGATCTGGAGGCGTGGGAAAAGAAGACCGGCGTGAAGGTATCCGCCGGTGACGCCCTATTCGTGCGCACGGGCGTGTGGGCGCGCCGGACGGCGATGGGACCATGGCTTCGAGGCAGGGCCGAAGGCGGCAGATCGGCGGGACTCGATCCATCCGTGATCCCATGGTTGAGACAGCGCGACATCGCGATATTGGGCAGCGACCACCCGCAGTATGTCTCTCCTTCGAATCTTCGTGGGGCCGTTCACGATTTTGCGTTGCTCTACATGGGCGTCCACTTGTTCGACAATTGCGACCTCGAAGCCCTTGGCGATGCGGCTGCTGCCCGGAAACGGTGGGAGTTTCTGATCACGGCGGCTCCGCTGCCGATTCGTGGAGGTACCGGGTCGCCTCTGAATCCGATTGCGATATTTTGACGGTTAAGGCTTCGGCCGGTCACGGACGCCCCGTCGGTGTCCAACTTCCAAATGCGTTGGCGATCACGGGGACCACATGCAATCTATCCATCTGACCACGTTCATTGGCTTCATCTGTCTCGTCGCGCCGGCGTCGGCGCAGGCACCATCGGTCGCTCAACCCGGCAGCGTCTTTCTCGAAGAGCTCACCTGGATGGAGGCGCGCGACGGGATTGCCGGCGGCAAGACAACCGTCATCATCCCGACCGGCGGTACGGAGCAGAACGGTCCTCACATGGCGCTCGGGAAGCACAACTACCTGGTGAAGTACAAGGCCGGAGAAGTGGCGAAGCGGCTCGGGAACGCGCTCGTCGCCCCGGTGGTTGCGTACGTTCCTGAAGGCGACGTCGATCCACCCACCAGCCACATGCGCTTCGCTGGAACGATCACGACCCCGCAGGATGTCTTCGTCAAGGTGCTCGAGTACGCTGCACGAAGCTTCAAGAAGCATGGGTTCCTCGATATTGCCCTCATCGGAGACAGCGGAGGCAACCAGGCAGGACAGCGGCTCGTCGCTGAGGCGCTGAACAAGGAATGGGCGGCCACGAACGTGCGCGTCCATCACATCAGCGCCTATTATCCTGGACGAGGCGACGATTGGGTGGTGAGCCAGGGCATCAGTGCGGTCGACGTCGGCTCACATGCCGGGACACACGATACATCGAGCCTGATGTACCTGAATCCTTCGATGTTGCGGTTCGACAGGATGGGACCGGGGAAGGCAGGAGACGGGCAGGGGCACATCGGGAACCCTGCCAAGGCCAGTGCCTTGTTCGGCCAGCATATTCTCGAAATGCAGGTAGCTGATGCAGTCCAACAGATTCAAGGGTTGCGGGTCAGCAGCCGCCGCTGAGTCCAGCTGTCGCCGGCCGCTCGGAGGCGCGGCCGGACAACGCGTGGGCTCCGTTGCCGCGGTGCTGTCGCCTCGGAACGTGACGATGGTTCTCACACCATAGCGTCCGCCTGCAGGCGGAGCGTCGGCGGGTCCGGCGAGAGCCCGGTTCACACCGGACGCTGCGGACGACTGCATCGTGGAGCGCTGAAGGCAGTCAACGGTCAACCAGTTCCGGAGGCCAGCGATGGATGTGTTCGAGTACGTCATTCGAGGGGAGAAAGAGCTCCGCGAGATCGTCGGTGTGCCCACCGCGCGCTCGGTTCAGAAGGAGCGGTCCACCCTCGACCAGCATTGCCGCGCGTTTATCGCCCGATCGTCGTTCCTACTTATCGCAACGGCTGGAGCGGACGGCCGCTGCGACATCTCACCCAAGGGCGACGCTCCGGGTTTCGTGCTCGTGCTGGACGACCGGCGGCTGGTCATTCCCGATCGTCCGGGCAACAAGCGGCTGGACGGCATGAAGAATCTCCTCGCGAATCCCCACGTCGGCCTGATCTTCCTCGTGCCTGGACGCGAGGAAACGTTGCGTGTGAACGGTCGCGCCTGGATCACGTGCGATCCCGAGCTGCTCGGGAGGTCGGTGGTGCAGGGCAGAACGCCTTCGCTGGCCATCGGCGTCGAGGTCGAGCAGTGCTTCCTGCACTGCGCGAAGGCATTTCGTCGTTCACAACTCTGGACGCATGAACAATGGCCCGGACCAGATGCCCTGCCGTCGCTCGCGTGCGTCTTGTACGATCAGATTCGGCCCGATGGTGTGACGCTCGAGGACTACGAGCGTGATATCGACGACGGTGTGAAGCGGCTCTATTAGAACGAGTCGGGCCAGGAGCTGCCGTACGGGGGCCGGATCCAATGCCGAGGCCCTCGCAAGCCGGCACGAGCAGGCGAGCGGCACCACCAACATGTTCAGATGGTTCGCGGTCGCGATTGTGATGAGCGCCGTCGCAACGTCGGGCTTCTACCGACAGCGGGCCCGCTCGGCCGGAGAGACGATTGATCGACGCCGCGAAGGCGGATTGTTTCTGGCGATCCGCGCGCTGGCCGCGGCTCTGCTCTTCCTGCCAATGATCGCGTACGTGGCGATCCCGCGATGGATGATCTGGGCTTCGTTCGAGCTGCCGGCGTGGATTCGCTGGATTGGCGTCATCGTAGGCGTGCTGGCGATCCCGGCGGTGTCGTGGGTGCTCCGTTCCTTGGGGCACAACGTCAGCGAGACGGTGCTCACGAAGCGAGATCACCAGCTCGTTATGTCCGGGCCTTATCAGTGGGTCCGGCATCCGCTGTACACGACCGGCATCGCTTTGTTTGTGGCACTGGGTTTGATGGAGGGCAGTTGGTTTGTTCTGTCCATGGCCACGGCCGCCGCGCTCCTCATCCGGTTGGTCGTGATCCCCGCAGAAGAGCGCGCGCTGGTGGCAAAGTTCGGAGACCGGTATCGAGCTTACATCCGGCAAACCGGCCGGTTGTTGCCGCGAATGTCTCGCTGACACCGCTTTGATGGAGATCTGAGGCGGCGTACCAGGTCGATCCTCGGCGCAAACCCAGGAAGGCTTGCACCGAATACCGCCTGGCGCGACAATGAGGCGCCGCGGCAGAAACCGGTCTGAAACACCTGCACCGCGTATCGCAGTCCTGACAGGAAACACTCCATGAACCAAGCCGAGCTGACACTCCGCGCCTTGATACTGGCGCTCGCACTTTGCGTGGGGGCGACGGTCAGGGTTCCTGCGCAGGCGGCACATCCCGAGCCCCTGTCGATCGCACGGCAAGGCTATCTGTTCGCGGGTGGCAAATATTCAACCGTGAACGGCCGGCAGGTCATGAGCGGCCAGCTGTACGTCGAGTTCCAGATCCCGGCCAAGCAAACGCACCCCTGGCCCATTGTCATGATTCACGGGGGCTCGCAATCGGGAACCAACTTCACGGGAACGCCCGATGGCCGGGAAGGGTGGGCGCAGTTCTTCCTGCGGCGTGGCTATCCTGTCTACGTCGTGGATCAGCCTGGGCGTGGCAGAGCTGCCTACGAGACTGACCTGTACGGCCCGACAGCATCCCTGAATCTCGAGACCACGCAACGGCAATTCGTCGCGCCGGAGCGTTACAACCGCTGGCCGCAGGCGCGTCTGCACACGCAATGGCCCGGGAAGGGTGCCCCTGGCGATCCCGTGTTCGATCAGTTCTATGCGTCGCAAATTCCCTCGATGCAGAACTTCACGTTACAGCAGTCGTTGAACCGGGACGCCCTCGTGTCGCTGCTCGAGAAGATAGGACCATCGATTCTGTTGACGCACTCACAGTCCGGGGCTTTCGGCTGGCCTGTCGCGGATGCGCGACCGGACCTCGTGAAGGCGATCGTCGCGGTCGAGCCGAACGGGCCGCCTTTCTTCAACGTGGAGAATGTCCCAGCACCCGAGTGGTTTCGGGATGTTCCGCCTCAGGCGCGAACGTGGGGCGTCACCGCTGTGCCGCTCGCGTATTCGCCGACTGCCGCAACCTCATCGGACCTGGCCATCGTGCAACAAGAGAGGCCCGATGGCCCGGACCTTGTTCGATGCTGGATGCAAAAGGCGCCGGCGCGGCTGCTGCCGAATCTCCGGAAGCTGCCAATCGTGATTGTGACGGCGGAAGCTTCCTATCATGCGCCCTACGACCATTGCACCGTGAAATACCTGGAACAAGCCGGCGTCCATTCGACCTGGATCAAGCTCGGCGATGTCGGCATCCATGGCAATGGCCACATGATGATGCTCGAAAGGAACAACATGGACATTGCGGCCCTCATGTTCAAGTGGCTTGACAAGGCGGTCCCCAGTCCAGGGAGAAAGTCCCAGTAGCGAGTGGAACAGCGAGTCAAGGGGAGACGAATGAGCGGCGTTGATCGACGCACCGTGGACTTGAGCGCGTATCCCGATCCGTGGTCATCTATCTCGGTATGCGGGTCAATACCCTCACTGGGATCAAGACCCTGCTCGGGTTTGGTCCCCAGATCGCCCGATCGGTCGACGCGAAGCCGGACGGCCTGCTGCTCCACGAAAACCTCACGTTCTCGCTTTTCCCGCCTCATGCCGGGATGCGGCAATACTGGCGCGATTTCGACGCCCTCGAGCGCTGGGCGCGTTCGGCTCCACATCAGGCGTGGTGGCGGCAGTACCTGCGCGATACCGGCGGCACAGGGTTCTGGCACGAGGCCTATTTCATGCGCGGGGGAATGGAGGCCGTGTACGACAACATGGTGAAGGCCACTGGCTTTCTGATGTTTGCACCGGCGAAGCCTGCGCGAGGCGCCATGTTTTCAGCGCGCGGCCGGGCGTTCAGGCCAGGATCATCCGGCATCCCCGCGCCTCTGGACGAAAAGGATCTCTACACGGCACGCGAGAGTGGCGGCGGTGCGGTCTAGAACAGCGTGCGGCCGGCAGGCGCACCAGGGTCATACCGGGGTTCAGATCATGGGGTGAGCCCGGACGACGGGTTGAACTGGCAGATCGGCGTCTGGGACCAGATGTCGCGCCTCTATAGCCGGGAGGTGGACAGGCGGTTTTCGCCGGTTGTCGAAGCCCTGATCCGTCGAGCCTCACTGCGGCTGGGCGAGCGGGTTCTCGATGTCGGCACAGGGACCGGCGCGCTCGCCGCACGGGCGGCAGCCGCCGTTGGGACCGCGGGAGGTGTCGTCGGCATCGACATCAGCGAGGAGATGTTGAGGCAAGCCAGGCAGGCGGCGGCAAACTTGAATCTTCAAAATGTGGACTTCTCCGAAGGCCGGGCCGAAGCGATACCGGCCGAGGTCGCGACCTTCGACGTGGTCCTCGCGTCGTTGAGCCTGATGTACGTGATCGACCGTGCGGCCGCCGCCCGCGAGATCTCGCGCGTGCTCAAGCCCGGCGGACGATTCGTCGCTGCTGTATGGTCGGGTCCGGAGTCCAGCGATATCGTCTTGTTCCAGCAGACGGCCGGTAGTTTTGCGCCTCCGCCGCCGGTTCCGGGCGTCGGACCCGGGGCGATGGCAGATCCGGACATTTTCCTCGCACAGCTGGCCGATGCGGGTATCGAGGCGGATGTGCAAACCGAAGTTCAGGAGTTTGATTTCGACGATTTCGAGTCCGCGTGGAGCGTGCTGGTAGGTGTGACGACGTCGCAGCTCGGACCCGAGCGGCGGGAGGAAGCCAAGGCGGCGGTCCGGAACGTGATGTGGCCGCATGGCGACGGCCGGCGGCGATTTCGCAACGCGGTTCAGTTCATCGCAGGCCGTGTCCGGCGGCCATGATTCGCGTGCGGAAGCGTCAGTGTATGCCGGACACGGGTACCCGCCCGGCCGGTATTGTTGATCAACCAATGGAGGCATCGATGCGGAGAGTGCTTCTCGTCATCCTGACGCTGGTCGCCACCGGCGTTCTCACCGTTCCCCTGTGGGGACGGGGATATTTTGCCGTCCCCGCCGGCGGGGGAAATATGGCCGTCCCCGCTCCACGCTTCCAGCCACAAGCTTCAAGCGGGTCCGCCGCCGGGAGATTCATCGGCACATGGCGGCTCGTGTCGGTGCAGACAAACGGCAAACCGAATCCCAATCGCGGCGTTCGTCCGACGGGCCTGATCATCTACGACGCGGCGGGAAACATGGCGGTTCAGATCGCGCCCGAACGCGCCAGGCCATCGTGGCCCCCGACCGCCGTTCCTACACCTGATCAGGCCAAGGAGGCGGCGACAGGCTACACCGCATACTTTGGCAAGTACACGATTGACGAAGGCGCAAAGACGGTCACCCATCATCGTGAAAATGCTCTCAACATGTACGCGGTTGATCTGGTGCGACGCTACGAGTTCACGCCGGAGGGCCAGCTGGTTCTCATCCCTGTGGACAACCCTGCAAACCGGCTCGCGTGGGAGCGGATCAAGTGAAGCCTCGATCGCCTGATGCGGCTCATTGAAGAGCCCATTTGCGATGAAGGTATTCGTTGCGGGCAGCACCGGCGCAATCGGCAAGAGCCTCGTGCCGCACCTGCTCGAGACCGGACACGAGGTCGTGGCGCTCGCTCGCACCTCCCGGAAGGCCAGGGAACTCGAAGTGTTCGGGGCGAGCGTCGCCGTCGCCGAGGCACTCGACCGCGTCGCGTTGACCGCCGCAATCAGGAGGGCGGAGCCGGAGGTCATCATCCACCAGCTCACGGCCCTCACAGGCGTGGGCAACTTCAAGAAGTTCGATGAGGAGTTTAGCCTGACCAACCGCTTTCGCACCGAGGTCACCGATACGATGCTGGCCGCCGCGCGTCTTGTGGGCGCACGACGATTCATCGCGCAGAGTTTCTGCGGGTGGCCGTTCGCACGCGAAGGCGGGCCGGTGAAGACAGAGGAGGATCCGCTCGACGTCACTCCGCCGGCAAGCTTCAGCAGGACGTTGATGGCAATTCGCTACCTCGAGGAGGCTGTGCGCGGCGCCGTGGATGTCGGGGCTGTTGCGCTGCGATATGGGATTCTCTACGGACCAGGGACGGGGATCGCCAGCGACGGGTCGATCGTCGAGCTCATCCGCAAGCGCCGACTCCCCATCGTCGGTGACGGCGCGGGCATCTGGTCGTTCATCCACGTAGGGGACGTCGCTCGGGCGACGGGGGCGGCCATGTCACGTGGTGCATCCGGCATTTACAACATCGTCGACGATGAGCCATCGCCGGTATCAACGTGGTTGCCGTTCCTCGCCCACACGCTCGGCGCCAAGCCACCGCGGAAGTTGCCACTCTGGCTGGGGAAGCTTGCGATCGGGGAAGGCGGCGTGTCGATGATGACGACGATCCGTGGCGGCTCCAACGCAAAGGCCAAGCGCGAGTTTGGGTGGCAGCCCGGCTACCCGACCTGGCGCCGTGGCTTCGTCGAGGGGCTGGGCCAACCTCAGGCGGCCTGATTTCGCAAACGACTCTCGCAGGAGCCGCCGGAGCGCAACGTGAGCGACGTTCTCTTTTTTGCAGTCCTGCTGGCCGTCGGCGTTCTTTCCGGAGCGACCGCCGCGATCATCGGCTTCGGTATCGGGAGCTTGCTCACACCGTTTCTCCTTGCCAGGCTGGAGCCGCACCTGGCGATCGCGGTGGTCGCGCTGCCTCACCTGGTCGCCACTGCAATCCGCTACGTTCACCACCGTCAATGGGTGAACCGCACCGTGCTGCTCCGATTCGGCGTTCCAAGTGCAGTTGGAGGGCTGCTCGGAGCGGTTCTGCAGGGTACGTTCCACAGCGCCGGCCTCGTTGCCGTGCTTGCGATTCTCCTCATCCTGACGGGGATCGCCAATTTGACGCGGGGTTTCGGTGGTTGGCGGCCCGGGTCGCTTGTCGCCGCAGTCCTCGGTCTTCTCTCGGGCATTTTCGGCGGCCTGGTCGGCAATCAGGGCGGCCTTCGTGCCGCGGGGCTGACGGCTTTCTCGCTGGAGCCGAGAGCGTACATGGCGACCGCCACCGCCGTAGCGCTTTTGATCGATGCGGCCCGAACACCGATTTATCTGGCGCGCGGGGCAGACGCCCTCGTGGAGCTCGCTGCCCCGATTGCCGTCGCCACGGCCGGATGCGTCGCCGGCACGATTCTCGGAGAGCGCGTATTCTTCCTGATTCCGGCGGACCGCTATAGAACGCTCGTCGGAGCCGGGGTCATCGCGCTCGGCCTCTGGCTTTTCGCGTCAACCAGATAGCGCCTGACCGGCGTGTACAAGCGATTGCTACATGCCATGAGTACGTAAGCTTTTTCACGCGGCTCGCGGGGGTGATCCGCGATACCTTAGACCGCCTGGGCCAGGCGCGCGAGGAGAGCCTCTCGATTGAATTCAGACTGGAGCACCATATGATCTCGCGACGCAACGTCCTGGTGGGGACGGCCGCGACGGCAGCGGTCGTGTTCGGACGGCGTGCCACCCGGGTTCTGGCGGTTGCTTCACAGCCCGTCACACCGGTGAACTTCGAGGTGCCGTCGGGCGCGTGTGACTGCCACACGCACATCTTCGGCGATCCGCTGCGCTTCCCATTCGCGTCCGGGCGCGCTTATACACCCGAGCCTGCGTCAATCGAGGAGATGCGCGCGCTGCACCGGGCGCTGCGCACGGATCGGGTCGTCATCGTTCACCCGAGCGTCTATGGCACCGACAACGCGTGTACCATTGACGCGATCCAGCAACTCGGAAGCAGGGCGCGCGGTGTCGCCGTCATCGATGACAAGACACCTGAGGCCGTACTCGACCAGATGGCGCGCGCAGGTGTTCGAGGGATACGGATCAATCTCGAAACCGCAGGAGTGACCGATCCCGCGATCGCCAGGCAGCGCTTCCAGACGGCGGTCGACCGTGTCAAGGGTCGCGGCTGGCATATCCAGTTGAACACCCGGCTCTCCGTTGTTGAAGGCCTCAAGGATCTGTTCATGGCGGCTCCGGTCCCTGTCGTGTTCGACCATTTCGTCCGGTCACTGGCGTCGCAGGGTGTTGAACAGCCAGGCTTCGGCGTCGTGTTGGACCTCGTGCGAACCGGGCGCGCCTACGTGAAGGTGTCGGCGCCTTACAACATTTCGGCGAAGCCGCCGGACTATCCGGATGTCTCGCCGCTTGCAAAGGCGCTGATCGCCGCGAACCCTCAGCGAGTTCTCTGGGGGACGAACTGGCCTCACCCGCCCGATGTCTCGGAACGAACCGGGCGAAAACCCACGGACGTTTCTCCGTTGCGTCAGACCGACGATGGCCGGGTTTTCAATCAGCTCGCGGTTTGGGCTCCAGACCCTGCGCAGCGCAGGACCATCCTCGTGGAGAACCCGGCCAGGCTCTACGGATTTTGACCGACGCTCGCGTACACGCTGTCATACACGGGCAACCGGAGGGAGATGACGATGAGAGTCGAGGCGGTCGTTGCGTGCATCTGCTTGGTCGCGCTCCCTTCGGTTGGGACCGCTCAAGGTCCGCCGCCGAAGGTGCATGAGCTCAAAGCGTCGGTCGCAACAGTCCATCGGGGATTTTTCGACGCCTCGCTGAAACCCACCCTGACGGTCGACTCTGGCGATATCGTCCGTCTGGAGACGGCCTCCGGCAACCCGCGTTACTTCGAGAGCCTTGGCGTGCCGAAGGACAAGATTCCGGCCGAGCTCTACGCGGTCTTCGAGGGTGTCGAAGGCACCGCACGGGGCGACCACACGCTCAATGGACCGATAGCGATTCGCGGCGCAGAACCCGGAGACATGCTCGAAATCCGGATTCGCGAGGTCGAGGTGCGCCTGCCCATCGCCGGACAGGGATTCGTGCCGAATCGTGGCCTCCTGCCGGACGAGTTCCCGTACGCGAAGGACCGCGTGCTTTGGATTGACCTGGCCCGCAAGACCGTCGAATACGCTCCGGGCGTGGAGGTGCCGGTCAAGCCGTTTTGGGGCGTCATCGGTGTCGCGCCGCCGCCGAGGATGGGCCGAGTGCCGAGCGGACCGCCGAATGTATTCGGGGGGAATCTCGACAACCGCGATCTTGGGGCGGGGAGCACGTTGTATCTGCCTGTCCACGTTCCCGGGGCGCTGCTGTCGATCGGGGACGGCCATGCGGTCCAGGGCTACGGTGAGGTGTGCCTGTCGGCGGTGGAGGCGTCGCTCAAGGGCGAGATTCAGGTCGTGCTGCACAAGGGAGGCGAGATACGCTGGCCGCGCGCCGAGACCGCGACCCACTACATCACGATGGGACTCGACGTTGATCTCGACGAAGCAGCGAAGATAGCGACACGCGAGATGCTCGACTTCCTCGTGAAACATAAAGGGCTGACGCGGGACAACGCCTACATGTTGGCGAGCGCAGCGATGGATCTCGTAGTGACCCAGGTGGTGGACGGCACCAAGGGTATTCATGCCATGATGCCGAAAGGCATATTTCGAAAGTAGCCGCGGCCGCCGAAGCCGGTCGCGGCCCGCTGCACATCTGGTCATTCGTGTCGATCAGCCATCGGGCAATCCCGCGCGCCGAATTGACGGTGCAACTCCTGGAACTGGGGGTCACCCCGGGGGGCGTGCTTCTCGTGCACTCGTCGTTCTCGAAGGTGGGTCCTGTCGAGGGGGGCCCCGTCGCCTTGATCCCGGCGCTTCAAGCAGCCCTTGGACCGATCGGCACTCTCGTGATGCCGAGCATGAGCGATGACGACGATCGCCCTTTCGATCGCCGCACGACGTCATGTCTCGGGATGGGAGTGCTGGCGGAAACGTTCTGGCGAGCCCCGGGTGTGCTGCGGAGTGACAGCCCTCACGCGTTCGCGGCCACCGGGCCACAGGCGGTCCGCATTACCGCCGATCATCCGATCGACGTGCCACACGGCTTGAACAGTCCCGTGGGGCGTGTTTACGAACTCGACGGGCAGATCCTGATGCTCGGCGTCGGACACGACGCGAATACCACCGTGCACCTCGCGGAAGCGCTGGAGGGAGTGCGCTACTACCGCCAGAAATTCGCCACCATCATGCGGCACGGGCAGGCGGTGCGCTGCTCTTACAACGAGATCGATCATTGCTGCGACAGGTTCAATCTCGTCGACCAGTGGCTCGACGCGGAGGGGCGACAACGCCGCGGCTGCGTGGGTCATGGTGAAGCGCGGCTTGCTCGTTCCAGAGATGTCGTCGATGTGGTTCGCGCTCGTCTCCGAGCGAACGAAACAGTTTTCCTCCACGAGCCCGGAGTGGATATCGAATGCGACGAGGCGCGGGCGAGCATCGGCAACCAACCTGCGGAATGAGAGAGCACGTCCCTCTCTCGATGCGACGATCCTGGTTTCATACGGGGAACACAGGGCCGGCTGCTCGGGTGTGCCACGCCCGTACAGAAGATACAATCCGCGAGCTTGGCCGGCCGCTCGGGTTTGTTGACGTGAAGAACTGCCCTGTCACCGCGGGTGGCCTGGACTCAAGGCTATCGTACGGAAGGATCTTCGGTGAGCATCCGATCAGGAGGCATTTCAGTTACCGTCCGCGTCGAGCGGCCCGAAGACGCCTCCGGGGTTCGACACGTCAACGAGCTGGCGTTCGGGCGGCCGGCGGAGGCTGACCTGATCGAGCGACTCCGGCGCGCCTGCACGGACTCGTTGTCATTGGTCGCTGAAGAGGACGTCGTCGTGGGTCATATTCTCTTTACGCCGGTTGCGGTCGAGAGCGCGGGGCGACGGGTCCTCGGCATGGGACTGGCCCCGATGGCGGTGCACCCGGATCGCCAGCGGCAGGGCATCGGGTCACAACTCGTGAGGCACGGCCTGAACATCCTCCGAGCGCGCGGCTGCCCATTCATCGTCGTCGTCGGACACCCGGACTATTATCCGCGCTTCGGATTCGAGCGGGCCTCTACGCGCAGCCTCGCGAGCCAATGGGAAGGCGTGGAGGATGCCGCGTTCATGGTCCTCGTTCTGGACGTGAGCGCCATGGAAGGAGTGTCCGGCGTGGCCAGGTACGGAGAAGAGTTCAACGAGGTTGCGTAGGGGACCGGATGCTCGATACCCTGCGGGCAACCAAGCGGTTGCAGAGGGCAGCCAGACACGATCACGAGCGGCGGGCGGTGAGCGTCAGGCGTTGACCGCCGAACGAACCTGCGACACGTCAGTCGGCGATCGACACCCCGTGAAGGCTCGCCTCTGCCAAGCGGACAGGAGACCATGCGATGCGCTACTCCTCGTTATCAAATGTCGCCACCACGGCGGCGCTTTTAATGGCTTGGACGACCGGAATCCCGGCTCAGACACCCGCTCCCTTGGGGAAGCCGGGGGCTTTTCATCTGATGGAGGCGACAATCGATGAGGTGCGCGCCGCCCTCCAGTCTGGAAATACAACGTGTCGGGCCCTGGTCGAGCTGTACCTGAAACGCATCGAGACGTACGACAAGGCCGGGCCTGCGCTGAACGCCGTTCAAACCATCAACGCGCGTGCGCGGCAGGAAGCCGACCGGCTGGATGCCGCGTTCAAGTCTTCAGGAGCCGGTCGGCCCGCTGCACTGCATTCCCGTGCTCGTCAAGGATCAAGTCGATACGAGCGATATGCCGACGACCTATGGGTCGGCCGTGTTCAAGGATTTCGTCCCCCAGAAGGACGCTACGATTGTGACCAGGCTGAGGAACGCAGGCGCGATCATCGTCGGAAAAGCGAGCATGGGCGAATACGCGTCAGGGTACTTCGGCTCCGCCTCTGGTCCCATTCGCAACGCGTATGATCCGAGCCGTAACGCGAGCGGCTCGTCCGGCGGAACCGGATCCGGCATCGCCGCGAACTTCGCGACTGCCGGTATCGGCGAGGATACTGGCGGGTCGATTCGCGGTCCTGCTGCTGTGAGCAGCCTGGTGGGTCTGAGACCGACGCTTCCTCTCGTGAGCCGGCACGGGATGTTCCCGGCGCGGCCAACGACCGACACACTGGGTCCCATCACCCGCACTGTCAGGGATGCGGCGATCGTGCTCGACGCGATCGCCGGCTACGACCCCAACGATCCGGTGACGGCGTACGCCGTGGGACAGATCCCCGCCTCGTACACCATGTTCCTCGCACAGGAGGGGCTCAGAGGCGCCCGCATCGGCGTCATCCGGCAGCCGATGGACGCCAGGACCGATGTCGCATCCGATGACTATAAGAAAGTGAGGAGCGTGATCGACCGGGCAATCGGTGATCTGAAGGCACTCGGTGCCGAAATCGTCGACCCCGTGACGATTCCCGGAGTGATCGATCGCGTGACCAAGGGGTACGACGGGAACGTCTTCGAGACCGAGTCTGCCATCAACGATTTCCTGGCCCAGCACGCCAACGCGCCTGTCAAGAACCTGCGGGACATCCTGCTGTCAGGCAAGGTGGTCCCGTCGCGGGTGAGGGCGTTGATGAGCAACGTCGGAAAATCCACCGAAGACACGGGCTACCGGCAGGTCGTTTCCACCGAACAGGCCACGCGCCAGACGGTGCTCAGCTTGATGGCAGACCACAAACTTGATGCGCTCGTGTACGCGACGTTCGACCACCAACCCCCGCGGATTGCCTCCGACGTCATGACCAAGCCCGTGGTGGACGATGTGACCGGTCCTGGCAACAACCGGCGTCTCAGTCCCGTCCTCGGGTTTCCAGCCCTGACGGTGCCAGCGGGATTTACCACGGACGGGCTGCCCGTCGGTATCGAATTCATGGGAAGGCCGTACGCCGAAGGAACGCTGTTCAAGTTCGGGCATGCCTACGAACAGAAGACGCATCACCGCAAGCCGCCGGCTTCGACGCCAGGGCTTCGCGGTGAGCCGTGATCGCGACGATAATCAGTCTGTCGCGCCGGAGCAGCTGAGGGGGCACACGATATCGTGGGAAGACGCGGCGGATCCGTGATGTCGCGCGCGACCGCATTCGGTATCGCGGTCTTTCTCTGTCAGTCCCTCGGCCACGGGGCCGTTCCAGGGCTGGTTCGCCAGGGCGCGGCGCGAACGCCGGACATGCACTTCGCGCCCACTCGGCACGTCGTGGCGGACGCGATGCTGAAGCTCGCGGGCGTGAGCAGGGATGACGTCGTCTACGACCTCGGGTCCGGTGACGGGCGGATCGTGATTCTGGCGGCGCAGAAATACGGCGCGCGAGGCGTCGGCGTCGAGCTCAATCCCAGGCTCCTCGAGATCTCGCGGCAGGTCGCGCGCGAGGGTGAAGTCACCCACCGGGTGACGTTCATTGAAGGCGACCTGTTCACGACGGATATTTCCGCGGCAACGGTCGTCACCTTGTACTTGTCGGGAAGCCTCAACAGGCAGCTCGAGCCGAGACTGAGACGGGAGCTCCGGCCGGGGACCCGAATCGTCTCGCACCAGTTCCGGATCGGCGACTGGACTCCCGAGCAAACGGTTCGAAGCTGAGGACGGGACGGAGCTGTTCCTGTGGACGATTCCAGCCCGTTAAGTGCCGAGCGGGTCCCCCGCTCGACTGCCGTCCAGAGTCGTTCGAGCCATTGACGGCTGGGGAGGCCATGCGTGTCGAAGGTTGATCCTCCGTTTCGCGCCGACCACGTCGGGAGCCTGCTGAGGCCGAAGGCCCTGCTGGACGCCCGGCAACGCTTTCAGCAGAACAGCATATCCAAAGAGCAGCTGCGTGAGATCGAAGACCAGCACATACGTGCGGTGGTTCGCAAGCAGGAAGCCCTCGGCTTGAGAAGCATCACGGACGGCGAGTTTCGGCGCACCTTCTTCCATGTCGACTTCCTGCAGCGGCTTCAAGGAGTCACCGTCAGCGGCGGCATCGAGACAAAGTTCAGAAGTGAGCACGGAGAAGTGAATTTCGCGCCTCCGCGCTTATCCGTGACCGGGAAGATGCGGCATGTTGAGGATATTCAGAAGGCAGACTACGAGTTCCTGCGATCCGTTACCAGCCAAACGCCCAAAGTCACCATTCCTTCACCCACCATGGTTCACTTCAGGGGCGGCCGCAAGGCGATCGACATCGTCGCTTACCCTGACCTGGACGAGTTCTTTTCAGATCTGGCCGGCTGCTATCGTGCGGAAATCGACTCGCTCTATCGGGCTGGCTGCCGTTATCTTCAGCTGGACGACACCAATCTCGCGTATCTCTGCGATCCGGCACTACGCGCGGGCGCCAATGAGCGGGGGGACGACCCCAACCGGTTGCCGCAAGCCTACGCCGACCTCATCAACTCGGTGATTGAGGGGAGACCGGGGGATTTGACGGTGGCCGTGCATCTGTGCCGGGGGAATTTCCGCAGCGCTTGGGTCGCCGAGGGCAGCTATGAGCCGGTCGCCGAGGTGCTTTTCAACGAGCTGAACGTGGATGCGTATTTTCTCGAGTACGACGATGAGCGTTCCGGGGATTTCGCGCCTTTGCGCTTCGTGCCGGATCACAAGACCGTGGTGCTGGGCCTGGTGACAACGAAGCTGCCAGCGCTCGAACCCCCCTTAGGACTGATGCGGCGAATCGAGGACGCCGCACGATACGTGCCGCTCGATCACCTGTGCCTGAGTCCACAATGTGGCTTTTCCAGCACCGTGGAAGGCAACGAAATCACGGAAGCGGACCAGTGGGCGAAGCTGGAACTGGTCCGCAGTGTTGCCCGCGAAGTCTGGGGGAGATGAGGCGGCGTCATGACGATGACGAGTGCCTGCTTTGTCTCGAAGATCATGGTCCATCGCGCAGGACGGCGGCACCCTGCGGGCAGACACCGCGACGGCAGGCATCCTTCGATGACCAGCAGCATCGCCCAGTACGGAGGATTCTACGATGCGTGAACACGGGATCGGTCGACGAACGTTTCTCAAGGGGACGGCACTCACCGCGTTGAGCGCGGCCGGCATGGGTCCACCCCAGGAGGCCGGCGCCCAATCCCTGGTCCCCAATTCCTCTGGCACCGAAGCGCCAAGGGTGAAGGCGCCCGCAAATGCGTGCGACTGCCATCACCATATTTACGACACCCGGTTTCCCTTTGCCCAGCCCGGTGCGCGGATGGTCGCCGACGCGCGTGTGCCCGACTACCGGCTCCTTCAGCGCCGGCTTGGAACGAGCCGCAGCGTGGTCGTGACCCCGGCACCCTATCCGGCGACGGTCGCCGACAACAAGGTCACTCTCGATGCCATTACAGAGTTCGGCGCTCACGCGCGTGGCGTGGCGATCGTCTCCCCGACGATAACGGACGCCGAATTGAAGACCCTGGCCGCCGGAGGAATCTGCGGGATCCGTTTCTCACTGGCCCTTGCCAATACCGCGGCCGCCTCGATCGATGCGATCGAACTCCTGTCGAAACGAGTAAACGCGCTGGGGTGGCATGTGCAGTTCAACATGACCGCCGATCAAATCGTCGACGCAGGCGAACTCTGGAAGCGCCTGCCTTCGACGATCGTGTTCGATCACATGGGTCACATGCCGCAGCCGATGGGCATCGGCCATCCGGCCTTCAAGATCATCCGCGGGCTGGTCGACAGGGGCAGGGCCTGGGTCAAGCTTTCGGTGACCTATGACAGCAGCGAGATTGGTCCGCCCACTTACGCCGATGTCAACAAGGTTGGCCGGGCCTACGTCCAGACGGCGCCCGAGCGGATGGTGTGGGGAAGTAACTGGCCGCACCCCAACGAAACGAACAAGCCGAACGATGCCATGCTGTTCGACTTGCTCGCCGAGTGGGCACCGAGCGAGGCGACCCGCCATCGCATCCTGGTCGAGAATCCGGAGGCGCTTTACGGTTTCCAGAAGTCGCGTTGACGCATGGCCAGAAATATCGAAATCAAGGCGCAGGTGCGTGATCTCGACGCGATTCGAACCAGGGCGAGATCGCTTGCCGCGAATCCAGCCGAGATTCTGCAACAAACCGATACGTTCTTCGCGGTATCCCGCGGCCGTCTCAAAATCCGCGAGTTTCCGGACGGTACGGGCGAGCTCATTTCCTACGAGAGACCAGACGATCGGGAGCCAAAGGAATCAGCCTACGAGCGATATCCCTGTCAGAATGCGCGGGCTCTTCTGGAAACACTCGGCAAAGCCCTGCCGGTCCGTGGCACCGTCGTGAAACGGCGGGAGGTGTTCCTGGTCGGGCGCACCAGGATTCACCTCGATCAGGTTCAGAGCCTCGGCGTGTTCGTGGAGCTTGAGGTTGTCTTGAGCGACGGGGAGCCGCCCGAGCACGGGAAACTGGTTGCGCGAGACCTGCTCCAAAACTCGATGTTCCCGAGACGAGGTTGCTTGCTGACGCTTACATCGATCTCATCGAAGCGTCCGTTGTGTAGCCAGGCGCGGCACCGGACGGCGCATCGCCTACCGTGCCGTCGCCGATGACAGCGGCTGGCGTCCGCCAGCGTTGGCACACGTTCTTCGATCAGCAAAGCCAAAGATATGAGCCAGAATAAACAGACCGTGCGGAGGTACATGGACGCCTTCGCCAAGACCGACCATGCGGTGATCCTGTCGTGCCTGGCGGATGGCGTTCAATGGGAGATCCCCGGCGCTTTTCACGTCACCGGAAAGGAAGCGTTCGACAAGGAAATCGAAAACGATGCTTTCGTGGGAAGCCCTACGATACGCGTCACTCGCATGACTGAAGAGGACGACGTCGTCGTCGCTGAAGGCACCGTGCAATGCGCCAGGAAAGACGGCGGCCTCCTCAACGCCGCCTTCTGCGATGTGTTCGTGATGCACGAGGCGAAGATAAAGCACCTCACGTCGTATTTGATGGAACTGAAAGCGTCGACAGGTTGATGGCGACTGATCGCGCAAGTGGGCGTCTGTCGCAGGTACTGCTGGCACAGAACACGGCGGCGATCGCGACCATGGTTTGTTTCCTGGCCTCAGCCGTACCCGGGTCGGCGGAGGACCGCGCGATCGACACGCAGCGATCCACGGTCACGGTTCGTGTCTTCAAGTCGGGCCTGTTCCGCGCCTTCGCGGACGATCATGTCGTCGAGGCGCCTCTCGTCGAAGGCTCGCTCGACGATTCTGCGACTCCCCACGTTCAGATCGTCATCGATGCTCGGCGCATGCGTGTCCTGGATCCCGGCCTTTCAGCGAAAGATCGGCAGGAGGTGCAGGCGCGGATGCTCGGCTCGGAAGTACTCGACGTGAACCGCTTCCAGTGGATCAGTTTTCACTCTGTGGCAGTCCAGCGGCTCAACGCGGGCGGGTGGGTCGTTCGAGGCGAGCTGGATCTGCATGGTCGAATCCGTCAGGTTCTGGTGGACGTCACACCCGAGAAAAGCCATTACAAGGGTTCCATCAAGCTGCGGCAGAGCGATTTCGGGATCGTGCCAATCAGCGTCGCAGGAGGCGCAGTCAAGGTGAAGGATGAAATCGAAATAGATTTCGACATTGTGGTAGCCGAGACGGGCCGCTAGTCTGACCTCGCCAGAGCGGGCGCCTGACGACTCGGGCTGCCGTTATTCTTGACACTTCGCCACGCGCTTCTGGCACAATCCGCGCCATATCCCATCGGACGTTCGTGCGGTTCACGCAGCCGGTCGGCCAGACCAGGCGACCAGCGATGGGGGTTGCTTACTCGGAGGTGCACATGCTCTCGTTGAGCCGGCGCGACGTACTCAGAGCGCTCTTCTGTGCCGTCACCCCCGCGACGGTCGTGGCTGCCACGAAGCCGTCCGTATCGACCCTGATTGGCACCGGCTCGCCCGGTCAATCGGATCGGGAGGTGAGTAATCCGTATGGTCTGGTGATCGGGCCTGATCGCGCGCTGTATTTCTGCGATCTGGACAACCAGCGGATCAGGCGACTCGATTTCAAGACGCGGCGGACGACCACGGTCGCGGGCAACGGGCTGAAGGCGTATCGCGGTGATGGCGGACCCGCGAGCGACGCCTCCGTGAACATGCCGCACGAGGTTCAATTCGATTCCGCGCGCAACCTCTATATCGCCGAGCGCGACAATCACGTGGTCCGGAAGGTGGACGCGAAGACCGGCCTCATTTCCACGTTCGCGGGAACCGGCGTACCCGGATTCTCCGGTGATGGCGGACCTGCGACACAGGCGCAGCTTCGGCAACCTCACAGCATTGCCGTGGATCGCAGAGGCCGGCTGCTCATCTGCGATATCGGCAACCACCGTATTCGACAGGTGGATCTTTCCACTGGCGCGATCGAAACCTATGGGGGCACCGGCGAACGGGGGCAGACGCCAGATGGTGCGCCGGTGAAAGGTGCGCCGTTGAACGGGCCCAGGACGATGGCGTTCGATCGTGAGGGCAATCTGTATCTCGCGCTCCGCGAAGGGAATGCGATTTACCGCATCGCCGCGAAAGCCATGACGATTCATCATCTGGCGGGCACCGGCGAGCAGGGCTATTCGGGCGACAACGGCCCGGCCCGGGAGGCGAGGCTCGCAGGACCGAAAGGGCTCGCCTATGCCCGCGGCAACCTGTACGTGGCCGACACCGAAAACCATGTCGTTCGCCGCATCGAGCTCAAGACCGGCCTCATTACCACCGTCCTGGGCACAGGCCGGCGCGGAGACGGACCCGAGGCCGATCCGCTTCGATGCGCGCTTTCGCGGCCGCATGGGGTGCTTGCCGATGCCGCCGGCGTTCTCTATGTGGCCGACAGCGAGGCCCACCGCATTCGAGTGGTGCATTAGTGGACCGGGTGTCGAAGACATCCGGCAGGGACATTGTCCCTGCGGACAGATGAAGGCCCAACACATCCGAGAATGTGATCGCCAACCTCGGGGAAACGGCCGCCAGCTGGATCAAGGCGTCGGTCGCGCCGGACGGCAGGTTTACCATCACGGACGGCCGCAATGGGTTCAGCAAGACGTAGCGGGTGCGGTGAGCAGAGTGAACAGGGCGCCGGATCATCCCGCGCGGCCATCGGCTTTACGGTGAAGTCCGGCTGGGCCAGCGCTGTGCTGGTCGGGGGCTCCGCCACATCGCCGCACGTGGTGGACAGCCGGCGGATCGAGCTATGTGACCCGGCCATGCCTGACTCTCGACAGCCGTACCATGCCGGGTTTGGCACCGCTCGACGCGGCGGTCCGGAATTGTCGCAATTGCTCGCCGCGGTGAAGCGTTTCGGAGGGGACGCCGTGACTGATGTGATTGGGGACTTCAGGAAAACCGGCCATCAGCTCCGAGGTGTTGGAATTGTTGTTGGCAGCCTGATCGACCCGGCGCGCATCGCAAACACACACATCCGGATCCATGCCCTCGAGGGCCAGCTGTTCCGAAACGTCGTCGAAGAGGCCGTCGCTCGAGGCAAGCTGGCGTGCTCGACCTGGCGCAACGGCGATCTTCAAGCCGCCGCGGCGGAAAGGCTTCACCGGCCCGAGCTCGAACTTCGCGCCACCTTGGCCGCGCTCGGCAAGGGGGTTCCGGGGCCCTGGCGCGCGGAGCACAAAGCAGCCGCCCTGGCCGCATGGCTTGCGCTCGCTGGGTGACGATTCCCGCGACGCGCACAACCGCCAGCCAGCAGGGGAGCGCAACCCCATGTCTCCAATCGGTGGTCGCGGTGTTTGTCAAACGCTGATTGATTGAGCCTCGAGGAGAGACGCCAGTGAAGAACGGACACCGCACGGCTGAAGCACACCGCCGATTATTCTGGCGCCGGATGGTCACCCATGCCGGTTTCGCCGTGGGGGTCCTCGGCCTTTCGCTCGGCTTCGGCATGTGGGGATATCGAGGGTACGAGCATCTGCCTTGGCGGGATGCATTCCTGAATGCGGCGATGCTTCTCGGTGGGATGGGGCCCGTCAAGACAGATCTCTCCGAGCCGGGAAAACTCTTCGCGGGTCTGTACGCTCTCTATGCAGGACTTGTCTTCATCGCCGTGACGGGACTGCTCCTGGCTCCGGCCGTTCATCATTTGATGCACCACGCACACTGGGATGATCCGTCCGAGGACAGGTAAGGATCCTTCGGCCGGTACGTAACGGGGCGGACGCGCTGTGATGACACTTTTCGCAATGTTGACGCTCGCCACGGCCGTCGGGCCGATCGCCTGGCTCGTTCGTGCCCGGATCGCGGGCGTACGCCAATGGCTCGGCGCGAGCGTCGTCGCGGTAGTCATGACCAGCACGGCGCTGATGGTCGGTCCCTGGGCCCTTCTGAGCGTCCATCTCCGACCCCTCGTCGGGCTCGCGCTGCTGATCGCGCTCGGCGTCGCGGCGTATCGGGCCTCGCGCCGGGCCACCCACACGAAGGCCGATGTCCGCCATCGTCGGCTCGCATGGCAATCGTGCATTGCCTGTGTGTATGCGTTGGTTCTGATCGACGCCCTCGCGGGCCGGTTTCCGCCGAACCGGGCCTCGGACCTTCGCTTTCCGCTCCAGGAGGGCGCATACGCGGTTCTCCAGGGTGGGAACAGCCTGGTGACCAATCCTTTCCATCATTGGTTCCCTTCCGACAGGTACGGTCTGGATCTGGTGAAGTTGAACGCGCTCGGAAACCGGGCGCGCGGAGTTTCCCCCGAAGACTTGAACGACTACGAGAGCTACGACGTCGCCGTGCACAGTCCCTGTTCTGGAATCGTGGAGGAGGCGGTGGATCGCGTTCCCGACAACCCTCCGGGGAGGACCGACCCGGATCACCTCTCCGGCAACCACCTGCTGCTCCGCTGCGGAGCGATCCGGGTTCTTCTGGCGCATTTGCGTCGTGGAAGCGTGGCCGTGATTGCCGGCGAGCCGGTTCGCGCCGGACAGGTCGTCGGGCGGATCGGCAACTCCGGCAATACGAACGAGCCGCATCTGCATGTGAGCGCAGTGGCCGTGGACTCTCCCGAACCCTGGCGGCACGCCGCAGGCGTCCCATTTACGCTCGACGGGCGGTTTCTGTCCGTGAACGACGTTGTCCGCTGATGAAGCCCCGCGAGATTCTCGACCTGTTCGGCATCCGGGCGCCGCCCAAGACCTATCCGTATGAAATCGTGTCCTTCGAGTTACCAAGAGACGGGCACATACGGTACGCCCAGTGGTTGCACCCGAGTGAAACGACGAAGGTCATCCGGCAGCATGACGTTGACGAGCTCCGGCGGTTCGTCGCACCGGGGGATGTGGCGATCGACATCGGCGCCCACACCGGCGATACGGCGCTTCCGATCGCCCTTGCCGCCGGCCGGGAAGGGTGTGTTCTGGCGCTGGAGCCGAACCCGTACGTCTTTCCGGTTCTCGAGAAGAACGCGGAACTGAATCCCGCCAAGGCAACCATCGTCCCGTTGATGATCGCGGCTACGCCGGAGCCTGGCGACTTCGACTTCGAGTACTCCGACGCGGGGTTCTGCAACGGTGGCCTGCACGAGGGCATCAGCAAATGGCGCCACGGGCATGCGTTCACGCTCAGGGTCCGCGGTGAGAATCTCCAGTCGTGTATCGCGGAGCGCTTCCCAGCGTTTGCTTCACGGATCCGATTCGTGAAGGTTGATGCCGAGGGCTACGACTATCAGGTGCTTGCATCGCTCAAGGACTTGATCGCCGCCCAGAAGCCGTTCATCAAAGCTGAAATGTTCAAGCTGCTGGGTCTCGCGCAGCGTGAACGCCTCTACGATCTGCTGGTCGGCTTCGGGTACGATGTGTTCCTGGTCGAGAGCGACGCCAATTATCTTGGTGCCAGGCTCGACCGGCACGCGTTGATGATTCGGCGGCATTACGACCTGTTTTGCGTGCCGAGGAGCTGATGTGGGCGCTCCCGTTTTCTTGACCGGCGGGACCGGCTACATCGGCAGACCCGCCATCGCAGCGCTGCTCGCGAAACGGTACAGTGTGCACGCGCTGGTCCGGCCCGGCCCGGAACACAAGGTGCCGCATGGTGCTCTGCCGGTCGTCGTCGGCGCCCGCAGCCTGCCCTTTTCTTTCGGTGGAGGTTCCGCGGCATGACGAAAGCCACGCACTCTGTCGGCCTCGTTCTTCTTCTGTTGTCGAACGCCGTTACCGCGCAGGTTCCCGGCGTCGACTGGGGAAGACAGAAAGCCGAGATCCTCCGTCACTACCGTTCGCTGATCCAGATCGACTCCAGCAATCCACCAGGCCATGAGACGCTCGTAGTCGACTACCTGAAACGAGTGTTCGAGTCGGACGGCATACCAGTGAAAACCTTTGCGTTGGATCCGTCCCGTGCGAACCTCGTCGCGCGGATCAAGGGCAATGGAAGCAAGCGGCCGATTCTGCTGATGGCGCACACTGACGTGGTCGGGGTCCAGCGCGAGAAGTGGGCCGTGGACCCGTTCGGCGCGGTCCTCAAGGACGGGTACATCTGGGGGCGCGGATCGAGGGACGACAAGGACAAGCTGGCAGCCAACCTGATGGTCATGCTGCTTGCGAAGCGCTCGGGGATTGCCTTGGACCGTGATCTGATCTTCCTCGCCGAGGCCGGTGAGGAGGGCGACACCGGCCTCGGCATCGACTTCATGGTGCAGCAGCATTTCGGCGAGATCGACGCCGAGTACGCGCTTACCGAAGGCGGAGGCGCGACCCTCGAGAACGGGCGAGTGACGGTCGTGCAGGTGACGACCACCGAGAAGGTGCCGCGCCGCGTCCGCCTGGTCGTGAACGGGACCTCGGGCCACGCGTCGATCCCGCGCGTGGACAACGCGCTGGTGCACCTCTCAGCGGCGGTCGCGAAGATTGGCGCGTGGGAGACACCCCTCCGGTTGAACGAGACCACCCGCACGTACTTTCAACGGCTCGCCGCGGTCAGCACCCCGGAAAAGGCGGCCCTGTACAACGGACTGTCGGATCCGGCCCGCTCCGCGACGAGCTCGCGATACCTGGCCGAGCACGAGCCCGGACGCTACACGATGCTGCGGACTTCGGTCGTGCCGACCATTCTCAAAGCGGGTTTCCGGATGAACGTCATTCCTTCGGAAGCGGAAGCGACCATCGACATCCGCGCGCTTCCAGACGAGGACATCTCCGCTTTCTACGAGGAGATGCGGCGAGTGATCGCCGATCCGGCGGTTCGCATCGAGCCGCTCACCGGCGTGCGCCCGGTCGGACCGCCCTCACGCCTGGACACGGAGATGTTCCGCGCCCTGGAGCGGGTGAGCCAACAGATGTATCCCGGCTCGACGACGCTGCCGACCATGCTTGGCGCGGCGACCGACATGGCCCAACTGCGGGCAAAGGGCATCCAGTCCTACGGCATTGGACCGGTGTCGACCGAGGAAGATGCCGTCAAGTACGGCGCGCACAGCGACGTCGAACGGCTGCCAGAGTCGTCCCTTTACGGGTTCGTTGAGTTCACCTGGCGGGCGGTGCTCGAGGTCGCCGGAAAGCGGTGAACGGGGGGCCCTTACCGACGCCGCAAACAGCAACAGGATGTGCCAAACTTTCAACGAGAGGAGCCATCTGGAGGAGCCGCCCATGTGCCGAAATATCAAGACCCTTGCCAATTTTGCGCCGCCGGCGACCGAGGACGAGATCCGCGCGTCAGCCCTTCAATTCGTCCGCAAGCTGAGTGGCGCGAATCGCCCGTCACGCGCGAACCAAGCGGCGTTCAACCGCGCCGTCGACGAGGTGACCGCGGCCGCGCGGCGATTGATCGGATCCCTGACGACCACTGCACCGCCGCGCAATCGGGACGAAGAGACTCGAAAGGCTCGAGAACGGGCGCGCGAGCGTTTCGTCGAGCCGAAGCGCTCGGCTGTCGTCGAGCCCAAGTCCGCGGCACCGTAGGTCCGGCTGCAGCGGGACCCCGCGCACGGGAACGCGCGTAGTACGTCGTGTCGGCCTGAGACGAACGACGGTGGCCCTGCTGAAATGCCCCTGGCGGCGTTGGCACGTGTGTCAAGATGTTCCCGGCAATGCGGAGGTCTGGCGTGAACCCGCCTGTCTCAGACGGTTGGCGGAGGGCGGGCCGGAACGCCGAGGGAAGCCTTCGGTTCGACTTCCTGCAAAGTACGATGCGCGCCAATCATTTCACGATCGTCCCGATGTGGCAGAGCCAGGAAGCGCTCGTCGCGGCCGCCGCGGCCGGGGCGCGAGAGATCCGCGACGGCATGCAGCCGATCACCAGCAGCCCTCTCGATGAGCGGTCCGCAGGACTGTGGCGGAGAAATCTCTAGATCGCTTCCAACTGGAGGAATCGCATGAAGAAGAGCCTGGCAATCCTTGGACTCGTCACGGGCGTCTGGCTCGCGCGAGCGCTGGCAGCGGGAGAAGTGGCCGTTCTGAGCGCGGGCGCCGTCGAGCCGGGGATTAAGGCGGCGGCGGCCGCCTACGAGAAGCAGACGGGTCGCGCCGTGAAAATCACGTTCAACACGGTGCCGCAAGTACGCACGCGGATCGACGGCGGCGAACGCGCCGACGTCGTCATCGCGACGCCGGCCGTCCTCGACGAGTTCGCCAAGGCAGGCAAGATCGAGAAGGAACGCGCCGCCATCGGACGGATCGGCATGGGTGTCGCGGTCCGCGACGGCGCCGCCGGGCCCGATATCGCCAGCGGCGACGCGTTCAAGAAGTCGCTGCTGGCCGTCGACGGGGTGGTATTCAGTCGTGGCTCCAGCGGTCTGTACTTCGAGGGTCTTCTCAAGAAAATGGGCATCGCCGATCAGATCCATGGCAAGGTGACACGCTACGACGAGGGCGCGTCTGTATTCGAGCATGTGCTGAAGAGCAAGGGCAACGAAATCGGCGTCGGCCAGATCACCGAGATTCGACTCTACCGTGACAAGGGGCTGCGGCTGGTGGGTCCGCTCCCGGCTGACGTGCAGAACTTTACGTTGTACGCGGCCGCGTCGATGACGCCGGCGTCGAACACCGAGGGGCGGGATTTCGTGCGCTATCTGGCCTCTCCCGGTGCCAAGGCGTTGTTCGCCTCGGCAGGAATCGAGCCGTGACACAGGCGCGCAGGCTGCCCGCGTTCTTTCTTCGCTGGTTCTCGGAGCCTCTTGTCGGGCCGAGCAAAGGACGCCAGCTGGCCATCACCTTGAAGTTCATGGTTGTGTTCGTGATGCGCGACGGCCGATGGCAGTGTGTGGCCAGCCAGAGCACGAGGGTCGCCGCGCCGTAGCGGACCTTGGATCGGCGGCACGGGAGGTACACATGGCGAGGATTGATTGGTTGGTCGCGGCTGTCGTGGCCGCATCGTTCTCCAGCATCGTGTCCACGCAGTCCGGGGGGGAGCCTCGCAACGACCTTCCGCAGACCTACCGCACGACGCGCGATTGGGGCCAGCTTCCCGCCGGCGCGCCGAAATGGGGCGCCGTCACCGCTGTCGAACCCGCGCCCGACGGCAGCATCTATGTCGTCCAACGCTGCTTCGCCAATTCCTGCGCAGGCCGCCAGGAAGCACCGATCGTGAAGTACGACGCGAACGGCAGGATTCTCAAGAGTTGGGGCGAAGGTCTGTTCGTCTTCCCGCACGGGGCGACGGTGGATCGCGACGGGAACCTCTGGGTCACCGACGGCGGCGGCGGGAGTGGCAAGGGCCACCAGGTGTTCAAGTTCAGTCCCGAGGGCAAGGTGCTGATGACGCTCGGGAAAGCGGGCATCAGCGCGTCGAGTCCCGGTCTGATGGATCAGCCGACCGACGTGGTCGTCGCGCCCAGCGGCGATATTTTTGTCACCGACAGCCACCGCAACGGCAAGAACAACCGCGTCATCAAGTTCAGCAAGGACGGCAGGTTCATCAAGGAGTGGGGCACGAAGGGCTCCGGCCGCGGCGAGATCAGCGAGCCGCATACCATCGCGATGGACTCGCGCGGGCGTCTGTTCGTCGGGGATCGCGAGAACAACCGGATCCAGATCTTCGATCAGGAGGGCAAGCACCTCGACGAATGGCGTCAGTTCGGCCGCCCGAGCGGCATCTTCATCACCCGGGACGACACCATCTACGTCACCGACTCGGAATCCGGACCGGATTCGGGCGCCCACGAGCTTCCCGGCATCAAGAAGGGGATCCGCATCGGCAGCGCCAGAGACGGGAAGGTGACGGCGTTCATCGAAGACTCGGAATCGACCGTGCCCGATCACTCTGGCGCCGAGGGTGTCGGCGTGGACGCACAGGGGAATGTGTACGGCGCGGTGGTCCGCCGTCAGATGCTCGAACGTCACGTAAAAAAATGATCACACTGATATGAATCTCAAAGACGCAACGGCACTGATCACGGGCGGGACGAGCGGCATCGGTCTCGCCATTGCGAACATGCTGACGACGGCAGGAACGCGTGTCGCGGTGACTGGACGCGACGAGCGCAAGCTCGCCGACGCCGTTCGGACGTGCGGCGCGCACCCGATTCAGGCTGATGTCTCCAGCGAGGCGGACGTCGAACGGACGTATCGCGAGGTCTTCGCGGCGTTTGGTCATCTCGACATTCTCGTCAACAACGCGGGCTTCGGCGTCTTCAGGGGCCTCGTCGACATGGACCGGGCGCACTTCGACGCGGTGTTTGCGACCAACGTCACCGGCGCCATGCTGATGGCCCGCGAAGCGGCGAAACACTTCATCGAGCGCAAGCGCGGCAACATCGTCAACATCGCCTCGACGGCCGCATTGCGCGGCGCCGCCAACGGCACCGCGTACTACGGGAGCAAGTTCGCGCTCCGCGGGATGACGGAATGCTGGCGTGCGGAGCTTCGGCCGCACAACGTCCGCGTGTTCCTGATCAATCCGAGCGAGGTCCTGACCAGTTTTTCCACCACCGCGGGTTTGACGCAGCACGAGAACGCGACGAAGCTTCGGGGCGAGGACATCGCGCACGCGGTGAGGGCGGCTCTGGAAATGGACGATCGCGGTTTCATACCCGAGCTCACTGTCTTCGCCACCAATCCAAAGGACTGATGCCATGCATTCTTCACGCCGTAAGTTCCTGCAGGCGGGCGCGGGCGCGATGGCCGGCTCCGGGCTGATTGGCGCCGGCCGCGCGATGGCGTTCGGCCGCGCGCAGGCCGGCGGGCGGCCCGATCCTCCGGCGGCGTCCGTCAAGGCGCTGGTCTTCGACACGTTCGGTACCGTGGTCGACTGGCGCACGTCCGTGGCGCGAGAAGTCGAAGCGCTGGCGCAGCGGAAGGGTCTGACCGTGGACGGAGCGAAGTTCGCCGACGCCTGGCGTGCCCAGTACGCACCGAACATGAACCGCGTCCGAACCGGCGAGCTCCCCTGGACCAAGCTGGACCGCCTGCATCGGATGGCCCTCGACAAGATCCTGATCGACTTCCGTTTCACCGGGCTCACGGAGGACGAGACGGATGCGCTGAATCGCGCCTGGCATCGATTAGCGCCGTGGCCCGATGCTGTCGGCGGGCTCACGCGGTTGAAGAAGAAGTTCACCATTGCGCCCCTCTCGAACGGCAACATCTCGTTGATCACCGACATGGCGAAGCATTCGGGGTTGCCGTGGGATTGCATTCTGGGCGCCGAGCTTGTCCGGCACTACAAGCCAGACCGCGAGGTCTACCAGTCCGCCGCAGACTTTCTCGACCTCAAACTTGCCGATGTGATGATGGTGGCGGCGCATCTGGGCGACCTGCGCGCGGCGAAGGCCGTGGGGCTGCGCACGGCGTTCGTGACCAGGCCGCTCGAGTACGGGCCGACTCGGAAGCCGGATCTGCAGGCCGATTCGTCGGTCGACATCGCGGCGAAAGATTTCAACGATCTGGCCGGCCAGCTCGGCGTCTAGAAGGGGGAACAAATGCGTCGTGCGTCCACGTCCCTGGCGATCCTGGTGTTGGTGGCCTGCAGCGTGCGATCGGCCGGACTGCCGACGCTCAGCGTCAGAGGCGTTCAGGCGATCGACGGCATGTTCCAGGCAGCCGTCGACCGGGCCGAGGTCCCGGGAGTCGTTGCGGCGGTGGTGAACAAGGATCAGATTCTGTACCTCAAGGCGTTTGGCAAACAGGACGTCGCGCGGGGCATTCCCATGTCCAGGGACACGGTGTTCCGCATCGCGTCCATGACGAAGCCCGTCACGTCGGTGGGCGTCATGATGCTCTTCGAAGAGGGCAAGCTGCGCCTCGACGATCCGGTCGGCAGCTACCTGCCTGCCTATAAGGGCCGGGAAGTCCTGGCCGCGTTCAACGAGAGCGACACGACGTATACGACGCGGCCGGCGCGGGGCGAGATGACCATCCGCCAGCTGCTGACTCACACGTCGGGTCTGAGCTATCCGTTCACGAGCCCCACCGTCCTCGCCATTCAGACCAAGACCGGCACCGATCCGAAGATGCTGCCGCTGCTGTTCGATCCCGGGACCAAGTGGAACTATTCCCCCGCCACCGCCGTTCTCGGCGACCTCATCGAGAAGCTGTCCGGCCATTCGCTCGAGGACTGGGACCAGGCGAGAGTCTTTCGGCCGCTGGGGATGGTCGACACGACCTACGCACCCGAGCCAGCGAAGGCCGCACGGCTCGCCACGATTCACGAACGGAAATCCACCGGCCTGGTCGAGAATCCGAACCCCCCCACGCACACGGCGGACGTGAGAGGCGACGGCGGGCTGGTCTCGACCGCGTCCGACTACGCGGCGTTCGTGCAGATGCTGCTCAACGAGGGCAGCTGGCGCGGCAAACGGCTGCTCAAGCCGGACACCGTGCGTCTGATGACGGGCAACCAGATTGGCTCAGTCGTTGTCGACACGATGCCGGCCGCCATCCCGAGCCGCTCCGCTGCCTTTCCTTTCGGAGCCGGCAAAGACAAGTTCGGCCTCGGTTTCCAGATCACCGTGACCGAAGGGGCCCCCGCACATCAGCGGGGCGCCGGAAGCTACACCTGGGGTGGCATCAACAACACCCATTTCTGGGTCGATCCAAAAAACGACATCGGCGTCGTGATCCTGACGCAGGTGCTGCCGTTCTACAACGCCACCAGCATGGACGTCGTCACGCGGTTCGAGAAATTGATCTACGAACACCTCCAATGAAGCATCGCACCAGCGCGAGCAGCTTCGGCCAACCCGTTCAGCAGACAGGAGTCATGACCGTGCGTAGATCGGTTTCAGGACTGGCGTCCTTCTCGCCGCGTCATGGTTGGCGTCGGCAGTCGCGCAAACCCCCGGCGCGACCGGCGGCCCGGTGCTCTCAAGCCGACCTCAGAGGCGTCGGGCCAGGGCATCAGCAACGCGCCGCTCCTCAACGAGTCGGGCGCCCGCGGTACTGCGGGTCGATGTCGCCCCGAACGGGGTTCGCAATGTCCATTCGCATGACGACGTGGAGTTTCATCTGTTCGTGCCGGTCTCCGGCACGGTCCGGTTGGAGGTCGCCGGGAAGCAGATGGACTTGGGGCCATGGCAGGCGCAGGACATCAGGATCAAGGGTGGAGCGAAGCATGGCTTCGTGAATACGGGGACGGCAACCGCGACGGTCATGGAAGTGTTCGTCAAGAGGTAGTATTCCGGCAAAGAAGGATCCGATTCCGCCCGGATGAAGCATTGGTATGAAGAGAGCTGTCCTCATCGGCGTGTCGTTCCTGTGGCCGGCTGTTCTGTCGTTCTCCCAGACGCCGCGAGTACACGACCTGAAACTTCTGCCGCAGAACGTTCACTGGGGGTACTACGACGCCGGCGTCAAGCCCGTTCTTCGCGTGGCGTCCGGAGACACGATCCGGGTAGAGACGATGGTCGCGCGGGGACTGCAGCGTTTGAGAGCCGCAGGGGTGCCGGAGGCTGAAATACCCGATGCCCTGAAGGCCGTCGAAACGGCGATCACCGAACGTGGTCCGGGCGCACATCCTTTGACCGGTCCTATCTGGATCGAAGGCGCTGATCGCGGCGATGTGCTGGAAGTGAAGCTGCTCGGGTTCGAGTTCCTTCACCCGTACGGAGTTGCCGGTTTTATTCCAGGGAGCGGCACGCTTCCGGACGACTTTCCCTACGTGCGCTTGAAGCTCGTTCGTTTCGATCCACGCGCGGGGACCGCGGCGTTCGCTCCCGGCATCAACCTCAAGCTGGCACCATTCTTCGGATCCATCGGTGTGGCTCCGGATCCGCTGGTCGGCCGCGTGTCGAGCGGGCCTCCGGGAGCCCACACCGGGAATCTCGACAACAAGGAACTGGTCGCCGGATCGACGTTGTACCTCCCGGTGCATGCGCCCGGTGCGTTGCTGTCCCTCGGGGACGGACATGCCATGCAGGGCGACGGCGAAGTGTCGCTGACCGCGTTGGAAACCTCGCTCCGCGGCACCATCCAGGTCACCGTGCGAAAGGGCAAGCGCGCCGACTGGCCTCGCGCCGAGACGCCCACGCACTACATCGCCATGGGACTGCACGCCGATCTCGATCAGGCGGCACAACTGGCGACGCGCGAGATGATCAATTTCCTCGTCGCGGAAAAGGGGCTCGATCGGGACAATGCCTACATCTTGTGCACCCTAGCGGCCGATCTGCGCGTCACCCAGGTGGTCGACGGTACGAAGGGCGTGCATGCGATGATGCCCAAGTCGATTTTTACCAAGTAGGCCCGGAGCCGGAGGGTATTGCATGAGCATCAAACGCGCGCGCCTGGCGGCGGTGGGATTCGTGATTCTGGCCGTGCTCAACCAGCCGGGCGTAGCACACGCGTCGGAGATCAAGGTGCTCTGCTCGAACGGAATCAAGGCAGTGATGGAAGAACTCGTCCCGCAGTTCGAACAGGCGACGAAGCACAAGGTTCTGATCACGTTCGGGTTGTCGGCGGCGTTGAAGCGGCAGATCGAGGCCGGTGAGCCGTTCGACCTGGCCGTGCTCACCCCATCGTTGGTCGACGATTTGATCAAGCAGGGAAGGATCGCCGGCGATACGCGCACCGAGCTCGCCCGGACCGGTATGGCGATGGCGATACGCGCCGGTGCCTCACGGCCGGACATCCGCACCACCGACGCGCTCAAGCGCACCCTGCTGGCATCGACGTCCATCGCGTATGCGAAAGAGGGCGCGGGCGGAGTGTTCTTTGTCGATCTTGCGCAGCGGCTCGGTATCGCCGAGGCCCTGAAATCGAAGGTCAAGCCGACGACCACCGGCGTCGAGGTTGGCGCCGCGGTTGCTCGCGGTGACGCGGAGCTTGGGGTCCTGCCCTTGAGCGAGTTCATGACGTTTCACGGTGTCGAGGTGGTCGGGACATTCCCGCCCGAGGTGCAGGGCTACGCCGTCATGGTTGCGGGCGCAAGCGCCGGGACCAGGTACGGCGCCGTCGCGAAAGAGCTGATGAATTTTGTGACCGCGCCGGCGGCGCTGTCGGTCATCAAGAAGAAAGGGATGGAGCGCTAGCGCCGGCCGTCGAATGGGATTGAGAGCGAAGCGCGTCCACGGAGGTTGTATGCGCAGAGGCGTGAACATGTCGGCGGGCTTCTCGATGATCCTGCTCGCGACGGCTATCGCAACGGCCCAGCAAGGCGCCGTGGGCGGGCAGTGGCGATGGCACAGCGGTGATCTGGGGAGCACGAAGTACGCGCCGCTCGATCAGATCAACAAGCAGAACGTGGGACGGCTGCAGATCGCCTGGCGCCGGCCGGCCGTGGACATCAGCATCGTCAACAGAAAGCCGGACTTTTCGTTTTCCCGGGACTTTCGCGCGACGCCGTTGATGATCGACGGCACCCTGTATGGCCCGAACGGTATCGGGCTCGTCGAGGCGTTTCATCCCGCTACGGGCAAGACGCTGTGGGTGCAGCAGCCTTTCGCCGACGAGCCGCAACAGGGTCTGGTGGGCGACAGCACTCGTACAGTGTCCTACTGGGCGGATGGGAACCAGCGACGGCTGTTTGTCATCCGCGGCGAGTATCTCATCGCGCTCGACCCACGTACCGGGCTGCCGGTCACGACGTGGGGTGAGAACGGCCGGGTGAACCTGAAGCGCGGCCTCGGACCGAGAGCCACCATTTACGTGGCGTCAAACGGACCACAGGTGTGCGGTGATGTCGTGATGACCGGCGGCAGCATGACCGACCGGCCGCAATCCAAGGAGCAGCCGCCTGGGAACGTTCAGGCGTTCGACGTGCGAACGGGCAAGCCTCGCTGGACGTTTCGCGTCGTTCCCCGGCCGGGCGAAGTCGGGAGCGAGACCTGGGAGAACGATTCCTGGGCGTACACCGGCAACATCAACCTGTGGTCGATGATCAGCGCCGACGAGGAGGCCGGGCTCGCCTATTTCCCGCTGACGAGCCCGACCAACGACATGTACGGCGGGCATCGGCTGGGCGATAACCTGTTCAGCGACAGCCTGGTCTGCGTCAAATGCGCCACGGGGGAGCGCGTCTGGCATTACCAGACCGTCCATCACGATCTGTGGGACTACGACCTGCCCGCCGCTCCGATTCTCGGCGACATCACCGTGGGCGGAAAGCGGATGAAGGTCGTGGTGCAGCTGACCAAGCAGGCATTTGCGTTCGTGTTCGATCGATTGACCGGTCAGCCGGTGTGGCCGATCGAGGAACGTCCCGTGCCGGCCTCCGACACGCCGGGCGAGCGTACGTCCCGGACGCAGCCATTTCCCACCAAGCCGCCTCCCTACGATCGGCAGGGAGTCGCGATTGACGACCTGATCGACTTCACCCCGGAGCTCCGCAAGGAAGCGGTCGAGCTCGTCAAGCAATACAGGATCGGTCCGCTGTTCACGCCGCCGACCGTGCGCCGCGATGGTCCCGGCGGTGTGAGGGGAACGGTGCAGTTGCCTGGCTCGGTAGGCGGCGCGGATTGGCAGGGCGGCGCGTTCGATCCAGAGACAGGCATGCTGTACGTTCAATCGATTACAGGGCCATTTGTGGCGGACCTTGTCAAAGGCACTCCGAAAAGCGACCTCGACTACCTGCCGGGGCTGCGCGCCTATCCGCCGGGACCGCAGGGGCTGCCGCTGCTCAAGCCGCCCTACGGCCGCATCACCGCGATCGACTTGAACAAGGGCGACTTGGTGTGGATGACGCCGAACGGCGACGGCCCGCGCAATCACCCGCTGCTGAAGCCGCTCAACCTGCCGCCGCTTGGCAACCCCGGCCGCAGCGCCCCGTTGCTGACCAGGACGCTGCTCTTCGTGGGAGAAGGGGATCCGGTCATGGTGCGGGCCGGAACCCGGCTGCCCTCCCAGATGCCGCACTCGATCGCACCCGGCGCCGGTGGGCGGAAGTTCCGCGCGTTCGACAAAGTCACCGGCGGCATCCTGTGGGAGACCGAACTGCCCGCAGGGACCACCGGCGCGCCCATGACCTACATGTTTGAAGACAAACAGTATCTGGTCGTGGCGATCGGCGGGGAGGACCATGTCCCGGAGTTCATCGCGCTCAGCCTCCCTTGAGCTGCAGATTTCCTTGTCGCGGTACGGCGGGGGTAGCGGTATATTGCAGCGTGCGAGCCGGGACCTGGTGAGAGCCGGCGTTTCAGGCTCATGACAGGGGAATCGATCGTCCGATGAATCCCGTTCCGCGCGCCGATCGGCTCCAGCTCCGCCTTCCGATGACCTATCGTGCACAGGGCGACGAGGAATGGTTGCTGAGCCGTGTCGTGAACCTGAGTGAATCAGGCGTGCTGTTCGGACCCACGGAACTCTCGCCTGGCACGGCCATGGAGATGATCATCTCGCCACCGGTCCCGGTCGGTGCGAGAGCGGCGGGCCCGCACGTGTGCGGCTGCAGGATCGTGCGGACGACGGAGATGGGCGACGCGGCGGCGCAGTTCGAAACGTGGCGGGTTCTCTTGGAAGCGTGAGGCAAACCCCTCAGAAAGGTGAATTGATATTTATGGTATCCAACAAAGTCATCCTCGCGACAGCCAGGCTCCGGCAGTTCAGCGGCGTGTTCCTGTGGCTCACCCTGGCATCGGCGGTGGTCGTCCTTCGGATCGGTCACGCGCAGCAACCAGGCGGCCAGAAGCCCGCGGCGGCTGCCCAACCCGCGCTCATCACCGGGACGTCGACCACCGCGGAACCCACAGGGGTTACGGTCGCGCGCCGGAAGTTCGAGCCGGCGTCGAGGACGTACTGGCACAGCCATCCGGGAGGCCAGCTGCTTCTGATCGAAGAAGGGCGCGCGCTCGTCCAGGAGCGTGGGAAGCCCGTCCGGACCCTCTCTCCAGGCGAGAGCATCTTCACTGGACCGAACATCGCCCACTGGCACGGCGCCACGCCGACGCAGGCGATGACACAGTTGAACGTCGGGTTCCCGGGCGGCGCCACGAAGTGGATGGACCCGGTGACCGACGCCCAATATTCGGGAAAGACGCAATAAATAGATTGCTCATCATTCAGGAGAAGTAGGTTCCATGCTGTCCAGAAGAACGCTTCTGTCGACGCCCCTGGCTCTGATCGCCACACGAGCCGTCGCTGTCGCCGCCGGCAAGATGACCCTTGCCATCCACCAGAACACGTCCTCCGGGGCGGGCTATCGCAAATCGCTGGAAGGGTGGTCGCGCGCGGGCATCAAACACGTCGAGATTACCGCCGCCCTCCTCGACGACTTTCTGAAAACCGACACCCTGGCAGCCGCGGGGCGGGTCCTGTCCGACCTCGGGCTGACTCCAGTGTGTGCGGCATGTGGCGTGGGGGGGCTCTGGGAGCCGAACCCCGGTCGTGCCGCATCGCTCGACGCGTTCAAGAAGCGATGCGAGATGTTCGCGACGCTGGGGCTGACCCGCATCTATTCTCCGACCGGCACGACTCTGAAATTCACGGAGGAGGATTACAAGGCCGGACCGGACAACATTCGTCAAGTGGGGGAGATTGCGAAACAATTTCGCCTGACGGTCATGGCCGAGTTCATCCGCACCTCGTCGTACATTTCCACGCTGCCCACGCTGCTGAAAATGACCCGAACCGCGGCGCATCCGAATATGGCGATCTTGTTCGACTTCTACCACTTCTGGTCCGGCCTCAACAAGCTCGAGGATCTCGATCTGATCCGTCCCGGCGAAATCGGCCATGTGCACTTCCAGGATGTTCCCGATCTCCCGCGCGAGCTGTTGGACAGTACAACCCGGATTATCCCGGGTGACGGGATTGCGCCGCTGAACCGGATGCTTCGCAAGCTCGCGGACAAGGACTACGCCGGTCCCCTGTCCGTCGAGCTCTTCCTGCCGAAATTCCAGCAGGGTGATCCCTTTGAGGTCGCCAGAGAAATCCGCCAGAAAGCAGAGCCAGTGATGCGTCAGGCGCGCGTGCTCTGAGCATCGCGCATTGGAGGGTGTGATGGTCAGGCGTCGTATCGTCGTCATCGCCGTCGTGGCGGTTCTCGGGGCCGGTAGCGCGAGTGCTCAGGCTCAATCGTGGCGCCCGCCGACCGATGAACAACGCTGTCCCTCCAAGTGGGGCCCAGGCGATCAGCGGGGGGCGGCCAATCACATGAAGCCCGAAACGGTGCTGCGCGCCGCCCGCCTGATCCGCACGGGTCAAGTGTTCGAGCTGGGGCGGGTGCTGTCCGGCGAGATGCCGTTGAGCGCTACCCGCCGTTTCGAGCTGCTCACGAAGCGGACGGTGATGAGTCCCGAATCGAACCGGCGCGGGAGCAACGAGGAGATGGTCCTCGCGGAGATTGGCCAGGTCGGGACCCAGTTCGACGGCTTCGCGCACCAGACGGTCGGCAACAGCATGTACAACTGCTTCAAGGTCGATGAAACCGCCACGCGGGGCGGTTTTTCCAAGCTGGGAATCGAAAATGTCGGCGCGATCATGACACGCGGTGTCCTGATTGATGTCGCGGCCCTGAAAGGCGTGGCGGTCCTGCCCGACACCTACGAGATCACGGTCGGCGATCTGCAGGATGCCCTTGCGCGGCAGAAGTTGACGCTGCAGCCTGGCGACGCGGTGATCATCCATACCGGCTGGGGGACGCTGTGGGGCAAGGAAAATGCGCGCTACATGAAGACCAGCCCCGGGCTGGGCGCCACCGCGGGCGAATGGGTGGCGCGTCAGGACCCGATCCTCGTCGGAGCCGACAACTCGGCGGTCAACGTCACTCCCAATTCCGACAAGGCCGTGTCCAATCCGATCCATCAAATCATGCTCGTCATCAACGGCATTCACATCCTGGAGCATATGAAGCTGGACGAGCTCGCGGCGGCGCGCGCGTATGAGTTTGCCCTCGTCCTCCAGCCGCTCAAGCTTCAGGGCGCCACGGGTTCGACCGTTGCGCCGATCGCGGTGCGCTGAGCCGGCCGTCGACGGGAGCGGATTTCTTTCCTGTTGGGATGCGTCACCATGTCCAGTTCAAATCGCGTCAGAATCACCCTGATCGCGAGCGTCGCTGTGTTCGCCCTGTCCGGGGACAGCGCCTACATGCAGGCCGATATCGTCGATCCGGCGAAGAGCACTCTACCCAACCCCAATCCCACGGTGATCAAGAACTGGGGAGCGCTTCCCGAAGGCCGGATCTGGGGCAATACGGCCGGTGTCGACATAGGGCCCGACGGGAACATCTGGGCCTACGATCGGTGCGGCTCGAACAGTTGTGACGGCTCGAACCTTCCGTCAGTCTTCAAGTTCGATCGCTCGACCGGCAAGCTGCTCACGAGCTTTGGCGGCGGGATGATCGTCTTCCCTCACGGGATTCACGTGGACAGGGAAGGCAACGTCTGGATCACCGATGGGACGGCGAACAAAGCGGGCACGAAAGGTCATCAGGTCTTCAAGTTCAGCCCGGAGGGCAAGGTCCTGATGACGCTCGGCAAGGCCGGAGTGGCCGGGAACGGTCCGGATACGTTCAACGAGCCGACCGACGTGATCACGGCGCCGAACGGCGACATCTTCGTGTCGGACGGCCACAGCGGCCAGAACGACAAGCGGCCTCCGAATGCAAACGGGCGCATCGTGAAGTTCACGAAGGACGGGAAGTACATCAAGGAATGGGGAAAGATAGGCTCCACGCCCGGCGAGTTCCGGACGCCGCATTCACTCGCGTTCGACGCGCGCGGGCGTTTGTTCGTTGCCGACCGCGGGAATCATCGTCTGCAGATCTTCGATCAGGACGGCAAGCTGCTGGACACGTGGCTGCAATTCGGCCGGGTAAGTGGCGTGGTCATCGTGGGCGATCGGTTGTACGCGATTGACTCGGAGTCGAACGCCACGCGTCATCCCGGCTGGAAGACGGGGATTCGGATCGGGAGCACGAAAGAAGACAAGGTCGTCGCCTTCATCCCCCCGCATCCGAACAATGAGCCCTATGGGGCCGCTGGCGAAGGCGTGGCCGTGGACCGCGAGGGCGACGTGTATGCGGCGGAGGGACCGAACTCGCGCGCCGCGGCCGGCGGCGGCCTGACGAAATACGTCAAGCAGTAGCGAGGCTTGTCCCTTGTGCTCCAAGTCATGAGGATCGCGCGATGAACTGCAAGGGGGAATGATGAGGACCCATCACGGCCGTGCCAGTGCGTTCCCAGGTGCGCTACTGGTTGCAGCAGTAGCAGTGCTTGGTGCACTGCAGACGTCCGCCGGAGAGCCTGCGTTCAGTCAACGTGGAGGCGGAGACGAAGCCGCCGGCGCGCTCGCTGGAGCAATCGACATTCATGTCCACAGCCTTCCCGACGATCGTCCGCGGTCGATCGACGGGGTTGACGTCGCGAAGCTGGCCCATGCGCGGGGGATGCGCGCGATCGTCCTCAAGAATCACTACGAGTCGACAGCCGGGCCGGTTTTCATGGTGCGCAAGCTGGTCCCGGGCATCGAAGTCTTCGGCGGCATCGATCTGAACCTCACGGTCGGCGGCATCAATCCGGCCGCTGTCGAGCATATGACGCGGGTGACCGGCGGATGGGGACGGATGGTGTGGATGTCGACCTTCGACGCCGAGAACCAGGTTCGATTCTCAAAGGAGAACCGGCCGTTTGTGACCGTCTCGCGCGGCGGCGATCTGACGCCGGAAGTGAAACAGGTCATCGGGCTCATCGCGAAGCACAATCTCGTGCTGGCGACGGGTCATGTCACCTCACAGGAAGGCCTGATGATGCTGCGCGAGGGACAGCGCCAGGGCGTTCAGCACATGGTCGTCACGCATGCGATGAATCCGCCGGTGTCCATGAGCGTGGCGCAGATGCAGGAAGCGGCGAAGCTGGGCGCCTTCATCGAGTTCACCGGCAGTTCATTGACGACGCCGGACGCCGATGCTCGCATGGGTCGCTTCGCGGATGCGATCAGGAAGGTCGGCCCCGAGTTCTGCATCCTCTCGTCCGATCTCGGACAGCAGGGGAATGCGTTGCCGCCGGACGGTTTCGGCGCGTTTCTCATGGCCCAGCGCGGCAAAGGGTTCACCGCCCAGGAAGTGGATCGGATGGCGAAGCAGAACCCGGCACGGCTGCTCGGCCTGCCTTGAAGCCGATCTTCTTCCGATCCGCGTCAGACTTCAGGCAATGGCTCCAGACGCATCACGAGAGTGCGCCGGAGGTCTGGGTCGGCTTCTACAAGAAGAACTGTGGAAAGCAGGGCCTCACCTACGCGGAGGCGGTCGATCAGGCGCTCTGTTATGGCTGGATCGACGGCATCAAGAAACGCGTCGATGAGCATGGGTACACGCACCGCTTTTCGCCGCGTCAGTCGCGGAGCGTCTGGAGCACGATCAACATCAAGCGCGCCGAAAACCTCAAGCGCCTGGGCTTCATGCAGCCACGCGGCCTCGAGGCCTTCGAACGGCGCGATCCCGCGCGGTCGGGCATCTATTCCTTCGAGAACCGGCCCAAGCGGTTCGCGCCTGCGCTTGAACGACGCTTCAGAGCGAACAAGAAGGCGTGGGCGTTCTTTCAGGCGCAGCCCCCCGGCTATCGGCGACTCATGGCCTTCCTGGTGATGAGCGCGAAGCAGGACGAGACGAAAGTACGACGCCTCGTCCAGCTGATCCAGGTTTCCGCGAAAGGACGTCGGCGAATCTGAGCCGGAGGCGCAAGCGGCGCCCTTCGATCCGGCTGGCTCACCGGTCTGAGCCCAGCTGCAATCAACGATCGGCAGGCCACCCCGAGTCGATCGGCTTCGCGGGGTCTGCCGTGATCTGCAGCTCCGCGCAGTGGTGGTAGCTATACCCGCCGGGATTGTTGAAGGCGTGCTCGGCCATGAACTGCACGACTTGCAGCGTGCACTTCCGGCAATTGATGTTCGGAAGCTGAATGTCGGTCTCCCAAGGAGGCAGGGTGCCGGCCGGTTTCGTGGCGTGCACGAACAGACCATCGGCGAGCACCGGGATCCGAGGCGGGTTCTGTATGGCCGCGGACACGGACCACGGACCCCTTTCGCTGTCCCGCGTGGTGGTTTCCGGATCGAGCGGCAGCTCGGTGGGCGAGTTGACTGCCAGCGCCACGCGGTAGTGGCCCGGGTGGTAGACGGTCTCCTGAATCTTGAGGTGCAGCTTCTGGCCGCCGACCGCCTTGCCGACGACATTACTCGGCTTGCCCCAGTCCAGCATTGGTACCGCCGCAGGGACCCGCCTTCTGCGGATCGCCACGGTCGTTTTCGATGAGCCATGAAGCTGGCTCCAGCAGCCTGAAATGCGCCGAGACAACACCGGGAGCGATTACAACCAGCAAGGCAGTGAGGAGTCGAGCAATGTGTTTCATGACCTGTGCCTCCCGATGTAAGACGACTCGCAGAGCAGCGATTTCTCGCCAGACGGCGACGAACGCTATCATACGTGATGAGCGGGCGATGCGGCCCCGTCCTTGGAAATAATCCCGTTACCAGAATGAGCCCGCGCCAGGACGACACCTGCGATGCAGACCATTAATTTCACCCGCGGAGTTCCCGCCAGCGAGTCCTTTCCGATCGACGAGGTGATCGCCGCGGCGGAGGCTGCCCTCAGAACGAATGGGGTGGCGATGCTCCAGTACGGGCCGTCGCTCGGCTTCCAGCCGTTGCGCGAGTGGCTCGCCGAGTGGCAGGGTGTGACCGTCGACCGCGTCCTCACCGGCAACGGTTCGCTCCAGCTGATTGAGTTCCTGTGCCTGCGCATGCTGCAGCCAGGCGACACGGTGTTCACTGAGGCGCCGACCTACGACCGGACGCTCACGTTGCTGCGCCGCCACGGCGCCGAAGTGGTCGGCATCCCGGTCGAAGCCGATGGCCCCGAGATCGCGGCGCTCGAACAGGCACTGGCGATCCGCGTGCCGAAGTTCTTTTACATCATCCCCGATTTCCAGAATCCCGCGGGCGTGACCTGCTCCGGAGCGAAGCGCCAGCAGATCGTGAAGCTTGCCGCCCGCCACGGCTTTCTCCTCGTCGAAGACGCGCCCTACCGTCTCCTTCGTTACCGCGGCCGCGAGGAACCGACCCTGTACGAGCTGGCACCGGACATCACGCTTCACATGAGCTCGTTCACCAAGCTGATTGCGCCCGGCGTGCGGACCGGATTCATGATTGGCGAGCCGAAGCTGATCGCCACGTTCGCGAAGGCGGCCGAGGATACGTACATATCGCCAGGCTATGTCGCTCAGGGCATCACCAACGAATGGTGCCGCCGCGGACTGCTGGCGCCGCAGATCGAGCGCTTGAAGAAGCTGTACGCGCCACGCCTCGATGCGTGTCTCGCCGGCCTCGACAAATACATGCCGGAGACCGTGGCGACGCGGCCCGATGGCGGGTTTTTCATCTCGCTCACCCTTCCCGCAGGGGTGACCGCGTCCGCGGTGCGGACGGCGGCCGCCGCGCGAGGTCTCAACCTCGCCGAGGGTCTGGCCTTCTTTCCGCAGGGAGGCGGCGAGCGATTCCTGCGGCTGCCCTTCTGCGCACTCTCGGCCGCGGAGATCGACGAGGGCATCCGGCGTCTGGCCGACAGCGTCCTGTCAACGCGGACGGTGTGACGTCCTAGAAAACCTGAAGCCTGAAACCTGAAGTGCAATCTGACGTCTGCACTCTGCAAACTTGCAATCTCTGGTAGTAGATGAAGAGCATGCCGCTACTCAACCTTCAGGGGGATCGCTTCAAGCCGCTCACCGCGGAGCAGCTCACCCCGGAACAGAAAGCGATGGTGGATGATCTGCTCTCGGGGGCGCGCACCAGCCTCGAGGGCCCGTTCAACGTCCTCCTGCGAAGTCCGGAGATGGGCAATCTCTCTCAGAAGCTCGGCGAATACCTGCGCTTCCGGACGGTGGTGCCCAAGCGGCTCAACGAGATGGCCATTCTGATGACGGCCAGGTGGTGGTCGTCTCAATATGAGTGGTACCTGCATAAGACCCTCGCGTTGAGCGCCGGTTTGAACGCCGCCGTGATCGATGCCATACAAGCGGGCCGCCGGCCGGCTGAGATGCAGCCGGACGAGACCGTCATCTATGACTTCTGCACGGAGCTGCGCGACCGTCGCCGGGTGAGCGACGGAACGTTCCAGACGGCGCTGCACCTGCTCGGCGAAAGAGGGGTCGTCGATCTGGTCGCGACGATGGGGTATTACGACCTGGTGTCGATGGCTCTCAATGTGGACCGCTATCCGTTGCCCGATGGAGCGCAAACGCCCTGGCCCGAGCCGGAGTAGGCCGAGGGCGACTCAGGAAAAGGCCGCAGGCTCGGGACACGGTATCTCACGGTTGTTCGTCGGACTCGGCTGCAGGCTGGCTGCCAGCAAGTGCTGGCGGCGGCATTCCCCGGCTGGAGGATGAATGGGCAAAGGGCGTCTGGAAACGTTCAGTGACGGCGTGATCGCGATCATCATCACGATCATGGTGCTCGAGTTGAAGGTGCCACATGGCGCCGACTGGTCCGCTCTACGTCCGTTGACGCCCGTATTTCTGAGCTACGTGCTCAGTTTCGTCTTTCTCGGCATCTACTGGAACAATCACCATCATCTGCTGCACGCGGTGCGGCATATCAACGGTCGAGTCCTGTGGGCGAACACGCATCTGCTGTTCTGGCTGTCGCTGGTGCCTGCCGCGACAGCCTGGATAGGGGAGTACCACTTCGCGGCGGCGCCCGTCGCCTTGTACGGGATCGTGCAGCTGCTTGCTGCGTGTGCGTATTTCATCCTCACCAAATCCTTGATTGCCGCCCACGGTCACGATTCGCCGTTGGCGGCTGCCGTCGGCCGCGACGTCAAGGGCAGAGTGTCGGTGGTGATTTGGGCGGTGGCAATTCTCGTCTCGCTCGTGACGCCGCTCCTGGCTTGTGCTCTTTACGTTCTGGTAGCCATCATCTGGTTCATTCCCGACCGTCGGATTGAACGGGCGCTCGCCGAGGCGGGCCAGTAAGAACAGCGGTCGGCCCATCAGCGTCAAGCCGTGGCTCGGCGTTGATACCAAGACCTGCGAGTTGAGAGCCAAGGGCGGAGAGCTGAGAGCGAAGAGCTGATCACTTGACATGGCTCCCAGCTGCCAGCCCTCAGTCTCGGCCGCGGCTGCTGAATACGCGCAGTGGCTGAGCTGAGAGCTGACGGCTGACAGCTGAAAGCGTCAGCGAGGTTATTGTGGCGGTTTTTTCCCGGTGGGCTTCGTAGCCAGATACGCTTTCGATTCAGCCTCGGTCTTGTGCGGGGTGACTTTGTCAGGGTCGAGCCGCACCATGAGATATACGATGTGGTCGTCGATCTTAGTGAACCAGTGGCCGGTGCCGGCTGGAATGATGACCACGTCGCCCTGCTTGAGGTCGTAGCTGACGCCGTTGCGAATGGAGGCGCCGTTGTTCCCGGGGCCGTTGAACAGCCGGACGGTCTCCAGGTCGGCGGGCCGCCGCTTCATGTCGGTGATATCGGGGCCGAGCATCAGCGTCGCGCTCCCCTCGATGACGTGGTACAGCTCGCTCACCTGATCGTGCTCCGCCACGGACTGCGGCGCAGGCTTGTCCAGCTTGCCGCGGTAGACGACGCCGACGGCGAGGTTGCTCTTGCCGATGTCAACCTGACGGACCTGTTGATCGACGAGACCGAATTCCATGGCGCGTTTTGCGTAGGCCTGCAGTTCACTGTTCGGTATGAAAGTACCTGGACACATCTTGCACGTGGGTTGTTGTGCCGACAAGGGTGCGAGTGTCACCATGACACCGATGGTTGCGGCTATGAGCTGTCGCATTGTGCTGCTCCTTTTTGAAGGGTCTGTAGACCGCCGGTAAACCGGCCACGAGACCGATTCAGGCTGCCTAGCATACAACGGGCGGCCGCCGATTATGGAACCGGACGGAAGGCGCTGCCGGAGTCACGACGCGCATCGAGGGACGAGCGATCCCTGGACGGCGGAGGCACGCGATTGAAGCAGATCGACGCACGCGTGGTCGATATCACGACGTTGGCCGTCGATGCGATCGTCAATGCCGCGAATGGCGATCTGACTCCGGGCGGCGGTGTGTGCGGCGCGATTCATCGAGCGGCGGGACCGGATCTCGCGCGTGCGTGCGCGCGGGTGCGGCCGTGCCCGACCGGTCAGGCTCGGCTGACCCCGGGGTTCCGGCTGCCGGCACGATACGTCATCCATGCGGTCGGCCCCGTCTGGCGGGGGGGCGCCGCTGGCGAGCCGGAACTGCTTGCCGCGGCGTATCGCGCGTCGCTCGCACTCGCACGAACCGAGGCGCTCGAGAGCATCGCCTTTCCGGCCATCAGCACGGGCATCTACGGGTATCCTCTCGCCGCCGCTACGGCGGTCGCGGTTGAGACCGTGCGAGCCGAACTGGCGACGCCAGGGTCGGTTGCCCATGTCATCTTCGCGTGCTTCAGCCAGGACACGCTGGACGCCTACGCTGCCGCAGGAATCGTGGTCTGAACAGAGAGAGAATTCCGTCCTGCTGGGATTCAAGCGTCGGGTTTCACATGCCGGGTTGTTCGTCCGTCACCACGCAAATCCCACCTGCTCCGGTTCCACCGGCGTCCTCGCCTCGGGCGGCTTCTCCGCCTCTTCCCGCCTGGTCAGACCGTAGCGTTCCTGGAGCGTGCGGACCATCGCTTTCACCTCCTGGCGGTAGGCGTCCGGCGGGTATTTCCTGACGTACAGCCGCTCGAAGCGGGGCAGCATCGAGGGGAACTCGCGCTCGATGAACTTCATGAAGTGTGAGCGGGTGCCGTCCTGCAAGTACATCACGTTGCAGCCGACGAAGCGTGCGCCATGGTCTGCGATGGCTTTCACGGTGCGCTCGAGCTTGGTCAATGACGACGAGAAGCCGGGAACGATAGGGGCCATGAGCACGCCGGCATTCACTCCGGCGTCGACGAGGTCGCGAACCGCGCGCAGGCGCTGCAGCGGATGGGCGGTGCCCGGCTCGAGGGTCCGCCACGCCTCATCGTCCACCGTCGGCACGCTCATGTACACCGTGCAGCCTGCTGCGCGCGTGAGGTCCATCAGGACATCCCGATCGCGCACCACCATGGGACCTTTCGTGATGAGCCCGATCGGCGTGCGGCCGCGCGCCAGCGCGCCTATCGACTGGCGGGTGAGGCGGTAGTGACCTTCAATCGGTTGATACGGATCGGTGGCGGTGCCGAAGGCCACGTGCTCGCGCGTCCAGGACGGGCGATCCAGCTCGCGCTGCAGAACCTCGACGAAGTTCCGTTTCACCAGAATGACCGAGGCGAACTCGTCGTCGGAGTCCATCTCGAACTGCACGTGATAGCGCCGCGCGAAACAGTAATGACAGCCGTGCGTGCACCCGCGGTACGGATTCAGCGTCCAGTTGAACGGCATGCCCTGGACACGGTTGAGGGCGGAACGGCACGTGACTTCCTGATACCGCGCCTCGTCGGCGCGACGCTCTGCCTCTGTCAGCGCAGCGGTCCCGCCTCCTTTGACGAGAGTGGCAATCTCCCGCGTGGTAGGTTTTTGGGCGCCCAGGTCGAGCGGCAGCGGGTATGTAGCCATGGGCAAAAACGCAGTCAATTACCGGCGACTTCGCTGTATCTTCGCCAATCATGGTCGCACTGGGCGTCGGTGTCAAGCGCGAGTCGTTGAAAGCCGCTCGCGATCTGCAAGGCATGACCGAGCGCCGCGACGCTCAGCGTCAAGCCTCACTCCACATCTGACCTTCAATTCTCGAGCAGGAACAGCTCGGCGTCCCCCCCTCTGCTGGAAACGTGCCGTAGGGACGCAGTTCGCTTCGTTCCGTCATTCGCTTGACCAGCGACGCGTACTTGCCTTCCTGCATAGACGGTGCGGATGAAAAATGAGGTAGCGGACGCCGATGTTTCTCAGCTGAGCAATCGACCGGTCGTCGGGGAAGTTCTCCATTCTGCTCACGGTTTGGGAATACTCAGGAGGATAGTACCCGCTGTAGCCGTTCACGAGCGGGTACCAGTGGCCGATGGACGCGAAGGCGTAGTGGACTTCCAGGCCTGGAAGTTCGTCGAGCGCCGGCAGCGGGAGTTCGACGACAGCACCAGGTCCGAGCGTCCGAACGGCCTTGTGGACGTTGTAGGCGCTCGGAGGGTGGTAGAGCAGATCGGTGAGGATCATGCCGGTGTTTCGATACTCGATGGCCAGGAGGAGGAACGTCAAGGCGACGGCTCCCTTGGCCACTCCGGCGCCGGCCGCAGACAGCCGGCGAAACAGCACGTTGGCCCCGAAGCCGGCCAGCACCGCAATCGCACAGCACGCAATGATCGCGAAGCGAGCGGGTGCGCGGAACCCTTGCAGCGCACCGACATGGTCGAACAGCCACGAATACACACGTCCGTTGAGGCCGAAGGAGAGCTCGATGGACAACGCGGCGATGGCGAGGTAGATGAACACCAGCCGCCGCGGCCGGTAGCCGACTGCCGCTGCGGCAAGCGCGATGGCCATGGCGCCGGGGAAAAGATTCCGCTCGGCGCCGCTTCCGGTAGCCGCCGTCCAACCCCATAACCAGTTCTGAGGCGGGCTGACGAGATAGTCGAGCGGCGTTGCGCTGAATGCAGCGACTTGCGCCGCGGAGCGCGGCCCAAGTGTCCGCGCATTGGCCAGGTACGGCAACGCATACGGCGCGGTCAGCACGACCGCGACGAGCGCGCCCCCCAGGAGACCCGGAAGCGCCGCCCGAGCTCGACGAGGAGCGCTCGCCAGCAGCAACACCACGAAGACGGCCGTTGAGATGGCGAGAAACACGCCGTAGTACACGCACGATACAACCTGCAGCCAGAGAAAGACGCCGCCGAGGACGCCCCAGCGCCAGGTTCCTTCCTCGATCGCCCGATGAAACGCCCAGAACGTCAGCGGCATCCACATCGTCCATTGCAGCTCGAGGTGCATGAAGTGCTCGATGCGGTAGGGCGCCATGGTGAAAATTGCCGCGGCGACGAGGGCTGGCGCCATCGCCCCGATGATGTGGCGTGCGAGCACGAACATCGCGAGCCCCGACGCGGCGATGCCGCCGAGCAGGAGGAGGTTGTAGACGAGAATCGGCGAGGTCTTCGCCCAGAGGAACGGGGCTCCGATCAGGCCTTCGAACAGCATGGCGTCCGAGAAGGCGAGCGTTCCCCTCGCGGGATGGAAGATGTTTGCGTCGAACAGGTGTCGCGGGTCGGTCGCGAGCGCGTGCGCGATCCACGCGAGGCGCCACATGCTGAAGTACGAATCGTCGTGAACGGCGACTCTCGTGCCCAGGTGCGCGGCTTGGGGCCAGGTGACGAACAGCGTCAACGCGACGATGGCCGCGCCGGCCAACAAGGTTTCGCGGGTGCGGCTCACGGCTGGCGGCGCCAGAACGCCAGCAGATCTTCCAGCGTCCGTTCGAGGGGGATGCTGGCCGTCCAGCCAAGCTCCTGCTGAATCCGGTCGGGGGCGCCAACGAGCAGGGGCAGGTCCGCCGGGCGGTATCGCGCCGGATCGACGGTCGACCGTGATCGGTACGCGCGCCCGTGCCAGCAGCATGTCCAGCAGGGTGCGAATCGAGACCGCCCGGCCGGTGCAGACGTTGTACGCCCGGCCGGCCGTCCCGCGCTCCACGATCAGCCGATACGCGCGCACGGTATCGCGGACATCGGTGAGGTCGCGACGGGCATCGAGGTTGCCGACGGCGATCTCAGGCGAGCAGCGGCCTGCTTCGATGTCGGCAATGCGGCGGGCAAAGCCTGACGCGGCGAACGCGGGGTCCTGCCTCGGGCCGAGGTGGTTGAACGCGCGCGCGATGAAGACTGCCGGTCCGCCGGGGTTCTCCGAGCCGACAAGTTCCTGCGCGAGCTTGCTGAGCCCGTACGGACTGTCCGGGATTGTTGGATGCTCCTCGCGGATGGGCTCGCTCGACGGGGCGTAGACCATCGCCGAACCGGGAATCAGGATGCGGGCGTTGCCGCCGACCTCGCGGAGGCTTTCGAACAGATGATGCGTGCCCCGGACGTTGATCGCGAATGTGGACTCGACCGCTCCCCATGAGCGCCCTACATGAGCGGCGCCGGCGCAGTGATACACCGTCGATGGGCGGAGCCGCGCGATCGCCGCGCGTACGGTCGTCCGATCGAGCAGGTCGACGGGTTCCCAGTTCGGCGCGGGCAGGTCGCTCGGCGGCGCGGTGCCAGGGCGGTGCCAGGCGACGAGCTCGACCCCGTCGCGCGCGAGCAGCTCGAGCAGGTGGCCACCGGCGAAGCCGGCGGCGCCGGTGACCAGGGTCGGGCCGGGGATCGATAGCCGCGTCACGCCAGAATGTCCCGAAGGATGCGAGGTATCGTCCCCCGCAAGAACACGACGTGCGCATCGGGTCTTCGCGCTCTCATGTGGTTATCGAGGCATGCCGCTCATCGCGCCGCTGAACGGCGAGAAATTCCCAAGGCCGGCGAGCGTGAACGAGATGAAGAAGCGACGGTCGGTGGGAAACGCAGAACTGGTGGCGAAGTTGTACCGCTGATATTCGAACGCGATGCCGCAGCACTGGGCGTTGTAGAAAGCCTGGATACGCTGCTGCAGCAGCGCCGACCGGAGGATGTTGTAGTTGAACGAATAGTTGACCCCGACCCGATTGTCCCGCGTGTGCGCGTTGGTCGAGCCGTTCAGGTAGTGATCGAGCGATGCCGGATCGTTGAACCCCTGCAGCCCCGCGATGAAATACCGCTGGCTCCAGCCGACCGTGCTTTGGATACGCCCTGTCCAGTTGTGGGTGCCCTGCACGTTCATCGTCCGCAACTCGCGATGTTTGCTGTCGAATTCAGCGCGGAACGTCGCATTGAAGTTGACCGACGGCGTGGCCCGCACGCTGAGCGACACGGGCGAGAAATGGTTTGGCGGGGCGCCTTCTCCGGTGGTGGTGTACTGCCGATCGTACTGCGCCTGGCGCTCGTCGGAATAGTAGGACTGGGTGATGGCGACGTTGACGATTTCCTGAGCCTGGCTGGTCGCCCCCAGCTTCCGCTTCGCGTAAAAACGGTTGTTGAGCCCGTAGGTGTAGCTCGTGGCGTTGCCCACGACTCCGTCAACGCCATCGGTCTGGACGATCTTTGAAAAATCATCGATCGGAGAGGTGCGGGTGACGTTGAGGAACGGCTCGACCATGTGTTTGAACCGCTCCGCGTAGCCGCTGCCGGGCGTATCCCACACTTTGAGGAACACCGGCCCGAGCATATTCGCCTGCATCGTAAAATACTGGCGCCTCAAATCATCCTCGACGATCAGCGGCAGGTGGGTGTCCGGATCGGTGATCGACGGATCCTGGCTTCGCGTGTAAAACGTGTTGCGCCAGGCGAGTGACGAGCTGACGGTGAAGAACGGCCAGCGCTTGAACGGGTAGCGGATCTGCGGCGAGAAATCGGTGCGGCCCAGGCCCGAGTCGTGCTCCTGCCCGTTGGCGTTGCGCTGACGCAGGAGGTGCACGAACTCGGTCCCCATCGAAAAGAACACCGGTGAGTTCGCGGTCAGCGGCCGCTCGGTCCGGTTGAAGGTGATGCGCGGGGTGCTTCCGCTGACCACCGACGACGTCGTGTCGTAGAAGTTCTCGTTGCGATCGAAGGTGCCGTTCAGCGTGTAGCCGCGCCATGACCCTACGACGTTACCGCCGAAACTCCGCTGGCTCCTCGAGGCGTCGTAGATATTGCGTGTTGAACGTCTGCATCGTCTCGATGCTGGAGAAGTAGTTGACCTGGCCGCGCCCGCGCATCCCGAAGGGCAGGAGCTGATTCGCGTTGCCTCGAATCTCGTAGGTCTGGGAGGCCGGCAGGTCGGTCGTGCCGCCGCCGCTGACATCGGACGAGGATGGCTCCCTGGTTCAGGGTATAGGCAGTCAGGTTGCCGTCGCCGCGTCCCAGGCTGTAGCGGTATTCGCTGCCCGCCCCGTGACCGGTCTTGGAGAACCAGTCGTACAGGAATGTCGCATCGTGGCTGCGGTTGATGGCCCAGAAGAACGCGTTGTGGAGGGTCTGCCCGCGGATCGTCGAGGCTCCGTACGTCGGCAGCAGGATGCCGGTCGCGCGATCCTCTTCCTTGGTCGGGTAGTAGATGAACGGGGTGTAGAGCAAGGGGACGCCCTTGACCTTGAAGATCGCCTGGCGGAGCAGCGTGTAGTGGTCGATGTTCAGGACCACCGTGTCGGCCGAGAGCTCCCAGCGCGGCGTCGGCTGCACGCAGGTGCTGAAGCCTCCATTGGTGATTCGATACTTCTTGGGGCCGATCTTCTCCACCTGCTCCCCGAAGAAGTAGACGTCGTGTTCCTGACTGCCCGACGGCGGCGCCACGAACCCGCCCACCGGGGCACTCTGCCGCGGCTGCTGGACGCTTGCGATCCCGGTCGCGTTGTAGAACATGCCGAGCCGGGTCCTCGTATTGAAGTCGGCCCTGTCGGCCGCGATCCGGTTGCGGCCCTGCGAGATCGCGACGTTGCCGCGGGCGATGGCGCGATCCTGATCGGTGAAGAACTCGACCTCGTCCGCGAACAGCGTCGTGTCGCCTTGCTCGAACTCGACACCGCCCGTGAATTTCAGGTGCGTCTCGCTGATTCGCTCCTGCATCTTCGCCGAGACCTTGTAGGTCGATGCGGCTCTGAGCGGCGGTGGTTGCAGACAGGACGAGCGTACAGACGAACAGGACCAAGAGCGTTCGAAACATCGGGCTCACGACTAACGTATCACGACCTCAGAGGCTGTCGATCTCCTTCAGCACGTCGCCGATCAAGAAGATCGATCCGGCGACGACAATCCGCGGCGCGATCCGCCAAGCCGCCGCCAGCGCGCGGGCCGGCGAGGGCTCCACCTCGACCGGCACCCCGGCGCGATCGACTGCGCGCGATGCAGCCAGGTGCATCGGGTCGGCGGAACGGGGATTCGATGCGCAGGTAAAGACGAAGGCGCTGACCGCTGTGGCGAGTTCGATTGAGCATGTCGTCGACGGCCTTGTCGCGCATCGCCGCGAAGACCAGCGGCGGGTTCCCGCAAGGCATCGTCCGCAGGAACGCCGCGAGCGCGGCCGCGCCATCCGCGTTGTGGGCTGCGTCGAGCAGGACTTCGCGACCGTCGGCCAAGCGGCGCAGATCGAGCCTGCCCGGCCACTGGACGTGCGAGAGGCCTTCGGCCAGCGCGGCCGGCGGCACCGAAATGCCTCGTGCGTCGAGCGCATCGAGGATCAGGACGGCCACGACGGCGTTGTCGATCTGATGCGAGCCGCGGAGGCCGAGTTCCAGTTCACCATGGTCGTGCGCCGGGGTCTGAAGGCGGATCCGCGGCCGGAGTCTGGCGCCGGCGCGAAGCTCATCCACCGTCACGCCTTCCCGCGCATGGACGATCGGGCATCCTCGGTCGCGCGCGATTTCGGCGATCGCCGTGAACGCCTCCGCCGCCATCTTTCCGACGATGACCGGCACGCCCGGCTTGAGGATGCCGGCCTTTCTCAGCAGCGATCTCTCGGAGGGTCTGGCCGAGGTACTGCTGGTGATCGAGGCCGATCGACGTGATCGCCGTCACCAGCGGCTGGATCACATTGGTCGCATCAAGCCTCCCGCCGAGGCCAACCTCGCAGACCGCGATCTCCACCGACGCCCGGCGGAACAGCTCAAAGGCGACAGCAGTGGTGACTTCAAAAAATGTCGGATGCGCGTTCATCCCGTCATCGCGCAGTCGATCGATCACGGTTCGCACGTCGGCAACGACGGCAGCGAGCGCCTCGCGGCTGAACGGGCCGTCCGTCGATGACGAAGCGTTCGGTGAGGTCGATCAGATGGGGAGAAGTGTAGCGCGCGGTTCGATGGCCGGCGGCGCGGAGGACGGTGTCCACGATGGCCGTCACCGAACCCTTGCCGTTGGTTCCGGCCACGTGCACCGTTGCGAACGATCGCTCAGGATGGCCGAGTGCCGCGACGAGGCCAGCGATGTTGTCCAGCCCGAACTTGACACCGAACTGTTCGAGCCCGAAGAGCCAAGGCAGAGCATCGGAAGACATGAAGTCTCAAGCCTGAAGTCTGAAATCCCAGGCTCAGACTGGCAGCCCTGAGAATGAGACTTCCACCGCGTTGTGGGTTATGTCTGCGAGGCCGGCTCTCCAGCGACCGCCTCGTCCGCCGCGGCGACCGGCGCGGCCGCGGCTTGCGTGGCGCCCATGAACCGCAGCGCTCCGGCGATGGCTGCCTTCATTTCGCGGCGATCGACGATCAGATCCAGCATGCCCTTCTCGAGCAGGAACTCGGAGCGCTGGAAGCCGGCGGGCAGTTTCTGGCGGATGGTCTGCTCGATGACCCGCGGACCGGCAAACCCGATGAGCGCCTTCGGCTCGGCGATGTTCAAATCGCCAAGCATCGCGAAGCTCGCCGTCACCCCGCCGGTCGTCGGATCGGTCAGGACCGAAATGTACGGCACCTGCGCACGGTCGAGCCGCGCGAGGGCTCCGCAGACCTTCGCCATCTGCATCAGCGACAGCGCGCCTTCCATCATGCGGGCGCCGCCCGAGCAGCACACGATCACCACCGGGATGCGCCGCTCGATCGCGCGCTCGATGCCGCGGGCGATCTTCTCGCCGACGACGACGCCCATGCTGCCGCCGATGAACTCATACTCCATGGCCGCCACAACGGTCTCGATCCTGTCGATCGCCCCCGACGCGACGATGACCGCGTCCTTCAAGCCCGTCGCCGCCGCGCCGGCCTCGAGCCGCTTCTTGTACGCCTTGGTGTCGGTGAAATTCAGCGGATCGGTCGACGTGAGGCTGCGATCGTGCTCGGTCCAGTCCCCGTCGAAGAGCATGCGCAGCCGCTCTGCCGCACTCAGGCGGAAGTGGTGCGCGCACTTGGGGCAGACGTTCAGATTGGCCGCCAGATCCTTGTTATAGATCACCTGCGAACATCCGGGGCACTTGACCCACAGCCCCTCAGGGACCCGGCTGGCCTTCCCGTCTGAAGGAGCGATCGGCTTGCGGGCCTTCTTGAACCAGGCCATAACGTGTCAGCTTACCAAAACCGGGCGCCGGGCTCTGGACTCCCTGGTTCGGGCGCGATGACGGCCGACCTCCAACGCCCGGTCTTGGCGGTCGGCGGCCGCCCCATGGCCCAACGCCCTCCTACTGCGTTCTCGGCACGTAATACCGCGTTCCAGCTCCCATCGTCTTAATCTGTTTCACGAGGTCGTCGAGCCCTTCATCGCTCGCGTCGGGTGCGAACTGTGAGGTTTCGACGACGAGCAGCGGCGTTGCGGCGTAGTGAAAGAAGAAGTGGTGGTACGCCTCGTTCAGTTCCTTCAAGTACTCCGGGTCGGGATTGAAGGCCGCCGGTTCGGTGCCGGCGTCGCGGGCACGAATACGCCTGAGGAGCACATCGGTCGGGGTCTGCAGGTAGATGACAAGATCGGGCGGAGGCGCATCGCGTGCGAGCAGGTCGTAGAGACGCTGATAGATGAACAGCTCGTTGTCGTCGAGGTTCAGATACGCGAAGATCTTGTCCTTGTCGAACAGATAGTCACTGATCGTGACCTGGCTGAACAGATCCGCCTGACGGAGCGAGGTCTGCTGGCGATGCCGACTCAGCAGATAGAAGAGCTGGGCTTGAAGCGCCGCGCCCGGACGATCCGCGTAGAAGTCGGCGAGAAAGGGATTGTCGTCTTCTTCGAGCACGAGTGCCGCATCGAGCCGCGTGCCGAGCCGCTCGGCCAGAGACGTTTTGCCTGCGCCGATGGGACCTTCGACCGCGATGTAGCGAAAGTGCACGGCGGCCCGATGATATCATCGCGTCGTGGGCCGTACGAGTCTCGCCGCAGTGCTGGCAGTGCTCGCATCCGCATGTGCCAGCGCGCCTCCGGTGCCTGTCCAGCAGCCGCCGGTTGTCGTCACCTCCACCTTCGAAGAAAAGATGTCGTGGATTCTCCGCCTCGAGGATCAACGCAGGCTGCGCGATCCTGCGCCGGTCGTGCCGCCGCCTTCGCCGCCGCCGGCGCCGGTGGTTGCGGTTCGAGGGGAGCGGAAGCAAGCGGTGGCACCGCCGCCGCCTCCTCTACCTCCGCCTCCTCCGGATCTGGTGCGGCTGCTGACCGATGGCGAAGCGCGCATGCGCCGCCGCGCGGCGCTGGCTGTCGGCCGCGTCGGTCTTTCTGAAGGCGTGCCGCCGCTGGTGGCGCTCCTCGGGGACGCGGACGCCGAAGTGCGGCAGATGGCGGCGTTCGCGCTCGGCCTGATCGGGGACAGAACGGCCCGCGAGCCGCTCGTCGCGGCGCTGGCCGATCCGTCGCCGCTCGTCAAGGGGAGCGCCGCCGAGGCGCTCGGGCTGATCGGCGATCCGGCGGCCGCGGACGCCGTTGCGCGCATGGCTTCCCAGATTGTTGAGTCGGGTGCGCTGGCCAATCCGCCGACCGAGGAGGCCGACGCACAACGCGACTCTCCAGCGGGCGCATTCAAAGCCGCCGTGTTCGCGCTGGTGCGCTTGAAGGCGTACGGGCCGCTCGCCGCCGCCGTCCTCGACGGCACTCAGCCTCGCGTGCGCTGGTGGCCCGTGGCGTACGCCCTGCAACGCCTCGAGGATCCGCGCGCGCTCTCCGCGTTGCTGGCACTCGCGCAAGACCCGCACGTTTACACGCGCGCCTTTGCGGCCAAGGGCCTGGGGCCGCTGAAGGACCGCGCCGCCGTGCCCGTGCTGGTTGCGCTCGCCGCGAGCGCCGACCGTCCGGTGGCCATCGAAGCGATCCGGTCGCTCGGCCGCCTCGGCGATCCTGCGGCCGCGCCGGCGCTGATGAAGATCATTCGGGCGCCGAAGCCCGATCCGCAGCTGCGCCTCGAAGCCGTGTCGGCGATTGGCGCCACCGGCGGCGAGGGAACGTACGAAGCCTTGCTGGATATCCTGGCTGACCCCAGCCCGCTGATTCGCGCCGCCGCGCTTCGAGCGCTGGCGCAGCTCGATCCCGAGGGGTTCGTGACGGTCCTTTCAGGGTTGGATCCCGAACCTCACTGGATCACGCGGGCTGCGCTGGCAACGGCTCTCGGGACGCTGCCGCCCGAGACCGGCCTGCCGCGGCTCCGTGCGATGCTCGGCGACACCGACCAACGCGTCATTCCCTCGGTGCTCGCGGCGATCGCGAAGCTGCACCCGGCCGATGCGGGCAGCGTGATGACGGCGCGGCTGAAGGAAAACGATCCGGCGGTGCGCGCCGCCGCGGCAAAGGCCCTTGCCGACTTGAAACCGGCGGGTGCGGCAGCTGTCCTCGCCGAGGCGTACCGGTTCGGTCAGCGCGATTCCACATACATCGCTCGCGCAGCGGCACTTGGCGCGCTGACCGCGTACGGATCGGCGGAAGCTGTCCCGGTGCTCACCGAGGCGCTCGCCGACAAGGACTGGGCGGTGCGCGTGCGGGCGGCCGCGCTGCTGGTGCAGCTGGATCCTGCGAGCGACGCGCTGGCGCGGATCCGCCCCGCCCCCTCGCCGCATACCACCGCGGAGTATGAGGCGCCGCGCCTGATCGCGCCCACAGTCTCGCCGCAGGCGTACATCGAGACGGATCGCGGGCTGATTCAGATCGAGCTGGCGGTGCTCGACGCGCCCTTTACCGTGGACAACTTCGTCACGCTGGCCCGACAGGGATTCTTCAACGGGCAGACCTTCCATCGCGTCGTTCCCGACTTCGTCATCCAGGCCGGCGACCCGCGCGGCGACGGCGAGGGCGGACCGGGCTTCACGATTCGCGACGAGTTGAACCAGCGGCCTTACCTGCGCGGAACCCTCGGCATGGCGCTCGACTGGCCGGACACCGGCGGCAGCCAGTTCTTCATCACGCACTCGCCGCAGCCGCACCTCGACGCGCGCTACACGGCCTTCGGCCGCGTGATCAAGGGGATGGAGGTCGTCGATCAGATCGAGCAGCGCGATGTGATTCGCCGCGTGCTGATCTGGGACGGTGAGAACTTGAAATAGGCCGTCTGATGTTTCAAGTCTGAAGTCTCAACGCTGCACGCTGACGCTCCACATTTCCCATGAGTGGTGTTGGCGGAGCGCTGCAACGCCACGCCGAGTCTCGGGCGGAAGCTCCCGCCTCACGCGTGAGGTGGCGCGGCTGACATGCGGATCTGAAGCGGAGAAGCGTGGAGTGAAGAGCGTATGAAAGTGAAAAGGGGGCGACGGCCGCCCCCTTTTTTGACGGGCGAGGTCAGCTTACCGTTTCTTGCCGGCCTTCTTCTTCCCGCCCTTGGCTTTCTTCGCCATTGTCTGTTATCCCCCCCTTCATCTGGGTTTACTGTGCGAGAACGCTCGCGATCTCGATTCAGTGGCTGCCGCCTGGCACGCTCACCCGAGCTCGGCGCCCGTCGCTTCTTGGCACCTTCCGCCGCCTCCCGGACCCTCCGGCTGAGCCAGGCGAAAGGGCGAGGTCGAACAACCTCGACCTCACTAGGGGTGGCCTATGTTCGCCACCCTCATACCAGATGTAGATTATGGTCGCGAGAAACGGATGTCAAGCACAAAAGCGACTAAGTTGTCAAAAAAAAGATCAAATGATCATTTGGCGCGCGTCACGTTGCGCAGTCCCGCGCGCGCACGAGCGCGCACCCTCGCCGAATCGCGTTCCGGCGCATGCGCGAGCGCGGCCTGATACGCGGCGCTCGCGAGATCTCGCCGGCCCAGACGATCGTACGCGTCTCCGAGCTGGAGGTGCGCCAGCGCGAGCGCGGCGTACGGCGTCGTCGGCTGCAGCGCGATCACTGCGGTCAGATGCCCGATGGCGCGATCCGGCATCGACGTCTCGATCAGCTCCGCGGCAAGTCCGAGTCTCGCGCGTACTTCGGCGAGGCGCGCTGCGCTGACCTGCCGGCGCGTGCGCGCGCCAGCAGCGTCTTCCACGTGGCCGCCGCTCGCGCGATGGTCGTGAAAGTATTCGTGCTGCACTTCGGCGATCCGCTGGAGGAAAACGGGTTCGACGGATAGCGCGCGTCGAGACCCTGCAGCAGCCTCAGGGCTCGCTCCGGCTTGCTGCTCGTACCAGAGATACAACCAGTGCAGCTGGAAGTCGGCTTCGCCCGCGAGGAGCTCGCCGCGCTCGCGCGCCTGCAGCATCTCCCGCAGACCCTGCACGCGGTCGCCGCCCGGCAGCAGCAGCAGCCAGCGCACGACCTTCAGCGCCGCCGGCGCGACGTCGGCGTAGTAGTGATACAGGCCGATGCCGAAATAGGCATCGTGCAATGTGCGGGTCGAGCGCGAGCGCGCGCTCGAGCGCGTCCTTGATTTTCTTGCCGTCGCGCGCGGCAGCAAGCCGCTCGCCGCGCAGCACGCGCCACTGCACCAGCGGTGCGTAGGCGCCGGCGAGGTAGAACCACGCTTCGGCGCGGCCCGGCTCGCGGCGCGTCCACGCCTCGGCGGCGGCGATGGCCGCCGCGGCGGCTCGTTGCGAGCCGGGCGTCGAGCCGCACGGCTGTCCGGATCGAGCAGGATCTGCCACCAGATCGCGACGATGGCGAGCGCCTGACACGCTTCGACCGGAGCCGGCGGGCAGGTCTGCTGCGAGCTGCATGCTCCGCCTCGTCGAAGCGCGCGTGCAAGAATCGAGTCGTAGATCGCGGCGAGGCGCGGCCCTTCGGTGAGCGCCGCGCCCGCCGGCGTCGCGACCGCCAGCGTCATGAACAACGACGATGGCGCCGGCGTGGACGGTCTTCACAATCGTCGGAGACGATTGTAGACTGGTAGCACCCTTCGATGTCTGACTCTCGTTTCGGCTTTCGCGTCACTCACACCGAGGGGCGCGCCCGTGCGCGGCATCATGACGACGGCGCACGGCAGCGTCGAGACGCCGGCATTCATGCCGGTCGGCACGCAGGGCGCCGTGAAAGGTCTGACGCATCGCGATCTCGAGGCGACTCGGCGCCGAGATCCTCCTCAGCAACACCTATCACCTCTATCTGCGGCCGGGCGACGATCTGATCGCCCGCCGCGGCGGCCTTCATCGCTTCATCGGCTGGACCAGGCCGATTCTCACCGACAGCGGCGGCTATCAGGTGTTCAGCCTCGCCGCGCGCCGGACGATTGACGAGGAGGGCGCGCGCTTCCAGTCGCATCTCGACGGCTCCGCGCATCTGCTGACGCCGGAGAAGGCCACCGACATCCAGGCGCAGCTCGGATCGGACATCGCGATGGTGCTCGACGAGTGCCTCGCGCATCCGGCCGAGGCCGGGTGCCGCGCGCGCTCGATGGAGCGAACCGCTGCGCTGGGCCGGCCGCGCGCAGGGCGCGTCTCCTCGCGCTGCGGGCCGGACCGGTTGCCGGTGTCGTCAGTGACCAACGCCGGACAGGCGCAGTTCGGGATCGTCCAGGGCGGCGTGTTCCCCGAGCTCCGTGAGGAGAGCGCGGCTGGCACGGTGGCGATCGGCTTCGAGGCCTACGCGATCGGCGGATTGAGCGTCGGCGAGCCCACCGACGTCATGTACGACATCGTCGATCGGACGACGCCATGCCTGCCGCAGGATCGTCCGCGATATCTGATGGGCGCCGGCACGCCGCGGGACCTCGTCGAGGCGGTGGCGCGGGGCGTCGATCTGTTCGATTGCGTCCTGCCGACCAGGAACGCCCGCAACGGCCAGCTCTTCACGAGCGAGGGGCGCATCAATATCAAGAACGCGCGCTACGCGGAGGACGAGTCGCCGCCCGATCCGGATTGCGGCTGCTACACGTGCCGGACCTTTTCGCGCGCGTACCTCCGTCATCTTTTTCTTGCCGGCGAGATGAACGCGGCGACCCTTAACACGTTGCATAATCTGCACTTTTACCTTGACACTCTCCGCCGGATTAGGGAGGCTATAAGGTTTGGGCGGTTCGAAAAGTTTCAGGCTCGCGTTCCATCAGCGCTTGTCCCGCCTGGAGTCCTAATGGACCCGGGTCCCCGGAGTGAGCATCCTGGTGGCGGGCGCCCGGATCTCAACAACGCTTCATGATCATGCTGTTCGCCATGGGTACGCCTCCTCAAGGAGGCAGCCTGTGGCTGCAGTTCGTCCCGTTCGCGCTGGTTCTGGGCATTTTCTACTTCATCATCCTGCTCCCGATGAAGCGGAAGCAGCAGAAGATTCAAGCGTTTCTCGACAGCCTGAAGGTGGGCGATCGCGTGATCACCACCGGCGGCATCTACGGCCAGGTCACGCGCGTCGGCGATCAGAGCGTGCAGCTCCAGGTTGCCGACAAGATCCGCATCGAAGTGGCGAAGGCGGCCATCGGCGGCTATCAGGGACAGGCGCCGGTCGTCGAACCCCAGACGTAGTCGCGCGGCGAGCCCGGGCTTGTCTCCGGCTCGCGGTCCCACATCGACAGGCTTGCGGAGTGGAAAAGATGTCGACCTTACGTTGGAAACTCATCACCGTCCTGGCGGTCCTGCTGATCTTCGGCACGGTCGGCGTCTACCCGATCGTCGCATCCAGGTTACGGTCTCCCGCTGCCCGAGTGGCTGCGTGATCGAGGCGTTGAAGCTCGGGCTCGATCTGAAGGGCGGCGTGCATCTCGTGCTGCGCGTCCAGACCGACGATGCGCTGAATCTCGAGACCGTGACGGAGATGGAGCGGCTGCGCGAGCTGCTCAGCACGAACTCCATTCAGGTCAGCAACATCTCGCAAGTGAGTCCGACCGAGTTCAAGGTCGAAGGCGTCCCGGACGGACAGGACGCGGCTTTCCGGACGTCCGCGGCTGAAGTCGAAGCGAACTTCGATCGCAGCTCCGGCGTCGGCGGCGCCTACACCTTCACGCTGAAGCCGAACGTGCAGGCGACGCTGCGGGAAGAGGCGGTCGTGCAGGCGCGCCAGACGATCGAGCGCCGCGTGAACGAGCTCGGCGTCGCCGAGCCGATCATCGCGCAGCAGGGCGCCGATCAGATCCTGGTGCAGCTGCCCGGCGTGACCGACGTCAACCGCGCGAAAGATATCATCGGATCGCCGGGGCTGCTCGAGCTGAAGATTGTCGAGCAGGGGCCGTCGGCGGCGAAAGAGACGTTCCTCGTCAACGGCCAGGTGCCGCCCAACATGGAGCTGCTCCCGGGCACGAGCGGCGCGCCGGGTGAGGCCGGCGCGACGGTGTACTACCTGGTGCGCAAGGTGGCGGCGGTGACCGGCCGCGATCTGCGGAACGCGCGGCCGTCGCTCGATCAGAACAACCGGCCGGCGGTCAGCTTCACGCTGAACACCGAGGGGGCCCGCAAGTTCGGCAACGTGACCGGCACAGAACATCGGCCGACAGCTCGCCATCGTCCTCGACGGGCGCGTTCAGTCCGCTCCGCACGATCGAGGGGCGGATCACGACCGACGGGCGGATCTACGGCAGCTTCACGCAGGAGGAGGTGCAGAATCTTTCGCTGATCCTGCGGTCGGGCGCGCTTCCGGCCCGCCTGAGCTACCTCGCAGGAACTGCACGATTGGCCCGACGCTCGGCGCCGATTCGATCCGCGCGGGTGTGACGGCCTCGCTGGTCGGCCTGCTGCTGGTCGTGATGTTCATGCTGATCTACTACAAGCTCTCGGGGGTGAACGCGGTCGTGGCGCTGCTGTTCAACCTGGTCGATCCTGCTCGGCCTGATGGCCTACGTCGGCGCCGTGATGACGCTGCCCGGCATCGCCGGGTTCGTGCTGACGATGGGCATGGGCGTCGATTCGAACGTGCTGATCTTCGAACGCATCAAGGAGGAGCTCGAGGCCCAGCGTGGCGTGCGCGCGGCGATCAACGCGGGGTTCAGCCGGGTCTTCCTCACGCTGGTCGACACACACACCGCCGCGCTCATCTCGGCGGCGTTCCTGTTCAATTTCGGCACCGGTCCAATCCGCGGGTTCGCCGTCACGCTTGCCGTCGGCCTGCTCGCCGAACATCTTCACCTCGACGTTCGTGTCGAAGACGCTGTTCGAGCTGGTGCTGGCCAACCGCAGACAGGTCACGGGTCTGAGTATTTAAGCTCACAGCTGTCAGCGTTCAGCTTCGGCTGAAGGCTTGCTGACAGCTGGGGGCTGATAGCTGAGAGCTTCGAGAGTTATGCATATCTTCAAGAACACCAACTACGACTTCCTCCAGTGGCGCTGGCACGCCATGGGGTTGTCGGCACTAATCGTCTTGGCCGGCATCGTCGCCTTCGTGACGAAGGGGATCGTCCTCGGCGTCGAGTTCGCCGGCGGAACCGGCGATCGTCGCCCAGTTCGACAGTCAGCCGTCGATCGAGCAGGTGCGCAACGCCCTGGCACAGCACTATCCGGGCGGCGCGCAGAACACGGTCGTGGCGGAGTTCGGGAATCCGTCCGAGCGCCGGGTGATGATCCGGGTCCCGCAAGCGGGAGAGGAGCAAGGCGGGGCGCTGACCGAGGAGGCGGAGAAAGTCGAGGCCGCCCTCAAGCAGGCGAATGTCGGGAACTTCAGCATCGTCGGCCGCGAGGTCGTGGGTCCCGTCGGTGGGCAGGGAGCTGACCAGCAAGGGCATCTGGGCGACCGTGCTTTCGCTCGCCGGCATTCTCGCCTACATCGGGTTCCGTTTTCAGTTCAGCTTCGCCGTTGGCGCAGTCGTCGCCACGATCCACGACCTGCTCGTCACGCTGGCGTTTCTCGTGTTCTTCGGTTACGACATGACGCTCAACGTCATCGCCGCGCTGCTGACCATCACCGGCTTCTCGACCAACGACACGATCGTCATTTTCGATCGCGTCCGCGAGAACCTGCGGTCGATGCGCCGCGATTCGCTCGATCACGTCATCAACGTCGCGGTCAATCAGACGTTGGGCCGTACCGTCATCACCTCGGGCACCGCGTTGCTGTCGTCGATCGCGCTGTTGCTGTTCGGCGGCGAGGTGCTGCACGGCTTCGCCTTCACCATGGTCGTCGGCATCATCACCGGCACGTATTCGACCGTGTTCATCGCCGCCGCGATCGTCAGCCTCTGGCGCGGCAAGGGACCGACCAGGGCCGCTTCGCGCGCGCCGGCGGCCGCCCCGGCTGCCGTCGCCGCAGCAGCCCGCACGCAAGTCGAAGCCGCAGCGGAAGGCGCGGGCCTCGTGACGCCTCTCAGCGGTCGGCCCCCGGCCCTCGGCTCTCAGCTGTCAGCTCTCGAATTTCAGCGGCCGCGGGCAGCTGAGATCTGAAAGCTGCCGGCTGAAAGCTGACATGCCGTCTCTCGTCAAGGCTGCGCTCCTCGGTATCCTCCAGGGGCTGACCGAGTTTCTTCCCATCTCATCGACGGCCCATCTGATCATCGCGGGGCGACTGCTCCGATATGAGGATCCGGGCGGAGTGTTCAAGGTGATGATTCAGCTCGGATCGATCCTGGCCGTGATGTGGCTGTATCGCGCCAGAATTCTGAACGTCCTCGCCGGGCTCGCCTCGGACCCCGACGCCCGGCACTTTGCGCTGATGATTCTGGCTGCGTTCCTCCCCTCGCTCGTGGCCGGCGCATTGCTCGCCGGCTTCGTGAAGTCGGTCCTCTACGAGAGCCTCGCCGTCATCGCCGTGTCATTCGTGCTGGGCGGCATCGTCATCCTGATCGTCGAGCGGACTCGCCCCGCGCCGCGGATTCCCGAGGCGGACCAGACGCCGCTGGCCCGCGCGATCGGCATCGGATTGTTCCAGACGCTGGCGCTGATCCCGGGTGTCTCCCGTGCGGGCGCCACGATCGTCGGCGGCATGCTGCTCGGGCTCGACCGTCGAGCGGCTGCGGAGTTCTCCTTCTTCCTGGCGATGCCGACGATGGCCGCCGCGTTCGTCCACGACCTGTTCGAGGTGAAGGACCATCTCTCGGCCGGGCTGGCCACCGAGATTGGCATCGGGTTCGTGATGGCGTTCGCCGCTGCCGCGCTGGTCATCAAGCCGTTTCTCGGGTTCGTGAGCCGATCGGGCTTTCGCCCCTTTGCCTGGTACCGCATCGCCGCCGGCCTCGCGCTGATCGCCGCGATTGCCGCTGGCTGGACCCTGTAACGGGAACGCTCATGCAGTGGCTTCGCCGGCGCTTCATCGCCGGGTTCTTCGTGACGGTTCCGCTGTTCATCACCGTCGCGGCATTCGTGTGGCTGTTCGGCGTCGTGGATGGCCTGACCACACCTTTGTACGATCGGCTGCTCGGCCGCCACATTCCCGGCCTGGGTCTGGTGACCACGGCGGCCGCCATCGTGCTGGTGGGGGTCCTGGCCACAACCTGATCGGCAAGCGTCTGCTGCAGCGTGCCGAGGGCTATCTGCTGCGGCTGCCGTTGTTTCGAACGATTTATGCGCCGGTCAAGCAGCTGGTCGTGGCGTTTTCCCCGGACAACGAATCCGGGTTCAAGCGCGTCGTCATGCTCGAGCACAAGCAGGGTTATGCGCTGGGGTTTCTGACCCGGGAATTCACGGTGGAACGCGGAAACGGTCCGGAGCCGCTGGTGGCGGTGTATGTGCCCACGAATCACCTGTATCTGGGCGACATCGTCATCTGCGAGCGCAGACCGCGCGATGTTCCCCGACATCAGTGTCGAAGAGGGCATCCGGATTTTTCTGACCGGCGGGATGGCGCTGCCGTCCCGGCTGCTCGGATTGCGCGACGAGGACCGCCCGCAGGACTTCCGGATATAATCCGAGCTTTTGTGTGCCCGAACATCCGGGCTCTTGATCCTGCTCTTACGAGGTGAGATGAACTTGACGGTGCAGAAAATCGCGGGACCGATCATCGTCCCCATGTTGTTGCTGTGTTTCGTCGCCGCGGTGCCGAGCGTGGCGTCCGCCCAGCCGGCGCAGGTCCAGCTGGAAGCGGGCGGGGGCGAGGCCGCGCTCGTCATTCCCGACTTGTCGTCGGTGGACTTCCGCGGCATCAACGGCCGGACGCTCCTGATGGGCGGTCTGCGTGATCACCGCGCTCGGCCTGGTGTTCGGGTTGATGACCTTCACGCAGCTCAAGAATCTGCCTGTGCACGCGTCGATGCTCGAGGTATCCGAGCTCATCTACGAGACGTGCAAGACGTATTTGATCACCCAGGGAAAGTTCATCCTGCTCCTGTGGATGTTCATCGCGGTGATCATCTCGGCGTACTACGGGTGGCTCAATCCGGTGGCAGGGAAACCGATCGGGGTGACGCTCCCGGTCATCTTGCTGTTCAGCCTGATCGGGATCGCAGGCAGTTACGGCGTCGCCTGGTTCGGCATCCGCGTGAACACGTTCGCCAACTCGCGGGCCGCGTTCGCGAGCCTGCGCGGGAAGCCCTTTCCGATATATGCGATCCCGCTGCGGTCCGGCATGAGCATCGGCATGCTGCTCATCAGCGTCGAGCTGCTGTTGATGCTCTGCATCCTGCTGTTCATTCCCGGCGACTACGCGGGGCCCTGCTTCATCGGCTTCGCCATCGGCGAATCGCTCGGTGCTGCCGCGCTCCGCATTGCCGGCGGCATCTTCACCAAGATCGCGGACATCGGGTCCGATCTCATGAAGATCGTCTTCAACATCAAGGAAGACGACGCCCGGAACCCGGGGGTGATTGCCGACTGCACGGGCGATAACGCGGGCGACTCGGTCGGTCCGAGCGCCGACGGCTTCGAGACATACGGCGTCACCGGCGTCGCGCTCATCTCGTTCATCCTCCTGGCCGTCCACGACGCGCGCGTGCAGGTCCAGCTCCTCGTCTGGATCTTCGTGATGCGCATCATGATGATCGTGGCCAGCGGACTCTCGTACTTCGTCAACGAGGCCTACGCCAAGGGCAAGTACGGCAACGTCGACAAGATGAACTTCGAGGCGCCGCTGACCTCGCTGGTGTGGCTGACCTCCATCGTCTCGGTCATCATCACCTACGTCGTCTCCTACTTTCTCATTCCGGATCTCGGGGCCGGCTCGCTGTGGTGGAAGCTGTCGACCATCATCACGTGCGGCACGCTGGCGGGCGCGATCATTCCGGAGCTCGTGAAGGTGTTCACCTCGACCGAATCGGGGCACGTGCGGGAGGTCGTCGCCTCGTCGCGCGAGGGAGGGGCCTCGCTGAACATTCTGTCCGGCTTCGTCGCTGGGAACTTCAGCGCCTACTGGCTCGGTCTCAGCATCGTGTCCCTGATGGCGATCGCCTATGGCGTAAGCCTCTACGGCGTCGGCGAGCTCATGCTCGCACCGGCCGTGTTCGCGTTCGGCCTGGTCGCGTTCGGGTTCCTGGGGATGGGCCCGGTCACGATTGCCGTCGACTCCTATGGTCCTGTTACCGACAACGCCCAGTCGGTGTTCGAGTTGTCGGTGATCGAGCAGATGCCCGGTATCAAGGAGAGCCTCAAGCGAGAGTACGGCTTCGACGTCCGCTTCGATCGCGCGAAGGACCTCCTCGAGGAGAACGACGGCGCGGGGAACACCTTCAAGGCGACAGCCAAGCCGGTACTGATTGGTACGGCGGTCGTCGGCGCCACGACGTTGACCTTTTCGATCATCATGCTCCTCACCGCCGGCCTGACCGAGAATATCGAGAAGCTGTCGGTGCTTCATCCGCCGTTCCTGCTCGGGCTGATTACCGGCGGCGCCGTCATTTACTGGTTCACCGGCGCCTCGGCGCAGGCGGTCACCACCGGCGCGTATCGCGCGGTCGAGTTCATCAAAGCGAACATCCGGCTCGAAAGCGTGGAGAAGGCCTCCGTGGCCGACAGCAAGAAGGTCGTCGAGATCTGCACCCAGTACGCGCAGAAAGGGATGTTCAACATCTTCCTGACGGTCTTTTTCTCCACGCTGGCGTTTGCGTTTTTCGAGCCCTTCTTCTTCATCGGCTACCTTGTCTCGATCGCGCTCTTCGGTCTGTACCAGGCGATCTTCATGGCCAACGCCGGCGGCGCCTGGGACAACGCGAAGAAAATTGTCGAAGTGGAGCTGAAGGCCAAGGGCACCCCGCTGCACGCCGCGACGGTCGTCGGCGACACGGTGGGCGACCCCTTCAAGGACACCTCTTCTGTTGCCATGAACCCGGTGATCAAGTTCACGACGCTTTTCGGCCTGCTGGCCGTGGAGTTGGCGGTGCGGCTCACGGCCGATATGGGTCCCATGCTCGGCCACTTCCTGTCGGCGACATTTTTCGGGCTGTCGATGATCTTCGTGTGGCGCTCGTTCTACGGCATGCGGATCGGCTCAGGTGAGAAAGGTGTCTAGGAAGGAGGCTTTCTCGGAAACGGAGCAGTCTCCCGGGGTTATTGGGCTGTGCCAGCCCAGGGAGCCGGTGTTGAGCCGATTCATCGATTCCGGTGTCTAAGCTAAGGACGGGTCGCTCCCAGAGCCTGCAAGCACCGAAAAGTTCCGTTGACTCTCCGTTTTTCGACTGACTATAATTGCCGGCCTTGGCCGTCAGCCCGCGCACGCAGGCATACCGTCAGGCCTTTCAGAATCAGCGCCAGATCCGAGGAGGGGACATTCCGTGCCACGTGACATGTTTGGCGATATTGTTGATCCGTCGGTCAAGGTAGGCGGACAGAAGTGGTACACCGTTCCACTCTCGATCGTTGTCCACACGGTGGTGATTGGAGCCGTGGTCATCATCCCGCTGATGGCGGCAGACGTTCTGCCGACGCCGCCGGGGATGATGAACGCCTTCGTCGCCGCACCACCGCCGCCGCCCCCACCCCCGCCGCCCCCACCGCCTCCCCAGGCGCAGGCCGCGCCGCCGCCGCCGACCGCGGAAGTGAACCCGGCCGCAGCCCCGGTGGAGGCGCCGAAGGAGATCGCTCCTGAGCCGGTCATAAACAAAGCGGCCGGCATAGAAGGCGGCATCGTCGGCGGTGTCACCGGAGGCATTGTTGGTGGACTCGAAGAAGCCCCGCCCCCGCCCCCGCCCCCGCCCCCGCCTCCGGCGCCGATACGCGTCGGCGGCCAGATCAAGCAGCCGACGCAGCTCAAACGCGTGAACCCGGTGTATCCGGCGATCGCGCAATCGGCGCGCGTCCAGGGGGTCGTGATTATCGAAGCGATCATCGGCCCGAACGGCAAGGTGCAGGAGGCCAAGGTCCTCCGGTCCATCCCGCTGCTCGATGCCGCCGCCCTCGACGCCGTGAAACAGTGGGAGTACACCCCGACGATGCTCAACAACATGCCGGTGCCGGTCATCATGACGGTCACCGTCAACTTCACGCTGCAGTAAGGTTTCCGTTCAAGTCATGTCCGGGCCAGCACGGCCCAATCGATGATTCGTCTCTGATGGAGGGTGGACAGTGGATTTAATCCAAATGTGGCAGTCGATGGGATTTATCGCCAAGGGCGTGGCCTTCGTGCTCTTCTTCATGTCGATGTGGTCCATCGGCGTGGCGGTCGAGCGCATCTACACCTATGGCCAGGCGCGCAAGCAGTCGAAGCTGTTCGCCCCGCAAGTCGCGAAGCACCTCAAGGACGGCCGCCTCAAGGATGCGATCGCCCTGTCGTCGTCGAAGAACTATCGGTACAGCCACCTGGCGAAGGTCGTCCTCGCCGGTCTGCAGGAGTATCAGTTTCAGCAGGAGAGCGGCAGTGGCCTCAGCCGTGAGGACGTGCTGGACACCGTGCGCCGCTCCATTCAGCGCGCGGCGGCCCTGACGGCCTCGGATTTGAAGAAGGGCGTGTCGGCACTGGCGACCATCGGATCGACGGCGCCGTTCGTCGGACTGCTCGGAACGGTCGTCGGCGTCATCAACGCGTTCCAGGGCATTGCGACCAGCGGATCCGGTGGTATCGGCGCCGTGTCGGCCGGTATCGCCGAAGCGCTCGTCGAAACCGCGCTCGGGCTCGTCGTGGCGATTCCGGCGGTCTGGTTCTACAACTACCTGACCGGTCGCGTCGAGTACTTCAACGTGGAGATGGACAACTCGTCGTCGGAGCTGGTCGACTTCTTCATCAGGAAGACTGCTTAACGCAGGCGTTGGGTGATCGGCTCCGGGCTGTGGGCGCCGTACCATCGGCCCATCAGTCCATCGCCGATAGCCTAGAGCCGGTAGCCCAGGGAGATTTACATATGTCTATGGATCTTGGCGGCGCCAAGGGCGGAGTCAAGTCCGATATCAACGTGACGCCGCTCGTCGACGTCATGTTGGTGCTGCTGATCATCATGATGCTCGTGGCGCCCCTGCTGCAGCAGGGCGTCCCGGTCAAGCTGCCGATCGCGTCGAACTACAGCGACAAGCCGGAGACGCAGGAGCAGACGGTCGTGGCGATCGCCGCCGATAAGTCCTTCTACTTGAACGCGAAATTCGTGCCCGAGTACGAGCTCGCGATGCGGATCGAAGAAATCCTCAGGACGAAGATCGAGAAGATCGTCCTCATCAAGGCCGACGAAGGCGTCGACTATTCAGCCGTCATGGCGGCGATGGATCAGCTCCGGCAGGCGGGCATCGAAGACATCGGTCTGATCACGGAGCGTAGGCAGGCACAAGGGGCCGACGGGGCGCCGGGAGTGGGAGGAAACTGATGGCGCGCGCACACAAGCATTTCGGCGCCGAAACGGTCTTCAAGGCCGAGATTCCTCACGCCAGTCCGGACATGAACGTCACCCCGTTGATTGACGTGCTCCTCGTCCTCCTCGTCATCTTCATGGCGGCGTTGCCGTTGAGCCAGAAGGGCATCGACATCAACCTGCCGGCGGAAACCAAGAGCGCCCAGCAGCAGACACCGGTCACCGGCCAGATCGTGCTCGAATACACCGCCGACGGGCGGATTGCCGTCAACAAGGAAGACATCGCGCTTCAGGCACTCCAGGGCCGGCTGCGCGATATCTTCGCCGATCGCAACGAAAAGACGATGTTCATCATCGGCGCGGGTACGCTGAAATACCGGGACATTGTGAATGTCATCGACGCGGCGAAGGGTGCAGGCGTCGCGAAAGTCGGTATCGTGACCGAAGGCATGCGCAAGGCCGCCGGCGCCCCGGGCAACTAGGATCAGGCCCGGACATCCCGTCCGCTCAAACGGCCGCCCACGTCGGGCGGCCGTTCTCATTTAACGGTGACCTGTGAACCGGGGTGTCGCTCTCGTACGTAGTGTCCGGCTCTTACAGCGGGTTTTCACAATGCCGCCGTTAGGGGTGTCGGCTTTGCCTACGTGGTGTCCGTTTTCAGCCGGAGGTGGCGACGGGCCTTGCTGGCTCTGAGAAGCGCAGGCCTCTGAAGTGAGAGGTGGGCGTCAGGCCAGTGACCGCGCCACGGCTCTAAAGAGAGAGGCCGCCGGATGCAGCCGGCGGCCTCTTTCCTGATCGAGCGAGCAACGGCGCGTTGCTAGTTGGCTCCGGCCGTCTTCTTTTTCTTGAGCTCTTCCGCCTGGCTTTGCAGCTGGGTGGCCTCTTTGATCAGCGCCTGCTGTCTGGCGGGATTCTTCTCCAGGAGCGCTTCGGTTCGCAGCAGCAGGCCTTTGTAGACCAGGGCTTCGAGATAATCCGGCCTGATCTGCAGGGCGCGTTCGACGGCTTTGAGCCCCTTCTCGACGTTCTCCATCTTCTCGGGTTCCCGCAGGGCCACGTTGCGCTGGGCGTTGTCCCAGTAATACGTCGAGATCATATAGTAGGCTTCCGGATTGTTCGGTTCCAAGGCGGCTCGCTGTTCGAGCGCCTCGATCGTCTTCTCGAATTGCCCCTGCCGGTTGTAGTAGCCGGCCAGCTGCATGTAGCCAGCCGAATCGCTCGGCTTGACGTCCTTGCCCAGGATCAGCATCTGCTCGGCTTCCGGATACGCGCCCGCGTCCTCGTAGAGCTTTGCCAGCGCGTAGTAGTTGGCCGGATCCTGTGGCTCGGCCTGGATCATCCGCTGGATGACGGGTTCGGCCTTCCCGGGATCGTTGAGCTTGTCGGCGCCATACGCCGACGCCAGGTACTGGAGCGACAGCATCTTCAGCTTCGTCTCTTCCGGCTTGTCGAGCTTCTGCGCGGCGAGCTCGTAGTTCTCGACGGCCTTGGCCAGCCTCGCTTCGTTCGCCGGATCCGCGTCGCGCAGGCCAGGTCTGTAAAGGTTGTCGTAGCTGTTCGCGAGGTAGAAATAGACTTGCGTCAGGTTCGGGTCGTTGCGGAGGGTTTCTTCGTACAGTTCGATGGCTCTCTCGTAGTTCTGGGCCTGATACGCGGAATTGGCCTCCCGGAACCTCATCTTCGCCTTGAGCTCGGCCACCTTCGAACAGGCTACGGTCGACGACACACCGAGCATCGCCACGAGGGCGACCGCGGCTGCTCTCCTGAAGCCCCATGGCATGCGCACGTCGCCGCCTTTCCCGCCGTTCATCGACATAGTTTTGTTCCTTGTGATAAAGCTAGGACCTGCACCCGTTGCCGCGAGGTTTCAGGCCAGGAGAACCTGTAACTGTCGCACAGTATAGTGAAGCCAAAAAAAATATGTCAAGGCAGCCGGGCCGGCCCTCCCCTTGCGGGAGCCCGCCCGGGCCATTGGGTAGTAACTCTTCGCCTAACAACTGGTTAGACACCGATTTCCATGATCCGGTTCGAAGATCTTCTCGAAAAAGTGAGGGCCTACAGCCCCGACGCCGACGTCGAGCTCCTGCGCCGGGCGTATGTATTCTCGGCCTCCGAGCACCGGGGGCAGGTCCGCCATTCGGGCGAACCCTACCTGATCCACCCCCTTGCTGTGGCCGACTTTCTGGCTGAGATGAAGCTCGACGTCGTGGCGGTGGCCGCGGGGCTCCTGCACGACGTCGTCGAGGACACGCTCACCACGATCGAACGGATCCACGAGCTGTTCGGCCCCGAAGTGGCCCACGTCGTCGAAGGCGTGACGAAGATCAGCGCCATCCGCTTCTCGTCGAGCGAGGAGCGGCAGGCGGAGAACTTCCGCAAGATGCTGCTGGCGATGGTGGACGACATCCGCGTCATCCTGGTGAAGCTTGCCGATCGGCTGCACAACATGCGGACGCTCAGCCATCTGCCGGATGAGCGCCGGATTCCGATCGCCCAGGAAACCCGCGACATCTACGCCCCGATTGCGAACCGCCTGGGGATGAGCAAGGTCAAGAACGAGCTCGAGGAGCTGTCGTTCCGCTATCTCGAGCCGCAGACCTACGAAGCGCTCCGCGCGAAGGTCGACGCCAAGCGGCGCAAGAGCGAAGGCCTGATCGAGCAGCTGACGCAGACCATTGCGACCAAGCTGCGCGATGCCCCGGTGCCGGTGGTCGAGATCGACGGCCGTATCAAGCGCTTGTGGAGCATCAGTCAGAAATTGAAGCGCCAGAAGATCGAGATCGAGCAGGTCTACGACTTCATCGCGCTCCGCATCATCACCCACAGCGTCAAGGACTGCTACGCGGCGTTGGGAATCATTCACCAGACCTGGTCGCCCGTCCCCGGCCGCATCAAGGACTTCATCGCGATGCCGCGGCCCAACGGTTATCAGTCGCTGCACACGTCGGTCATCAGCGAGCACGGGATGCCGTTCGAGGTGCAGATCCGCACCATCGAGATGCACCGCATGGCGGAGGAGGGCATCGCCGCGCACTGGAAGTACAAGGAAGGCCGCGTCGGCGATCACCGTGACGATCGGTACTTCCAGTGGATGCGCCAGCTGCTCGAGTACCAGAAAGAGGTGCGCGATCCGCAGGAGTTCATCCAGAGCCTGAAAGTGGATTTGTATCCGGAGGAGGTGTACACGTTCACGCCCAAGGGGCTGGTCAAGGCGTTTCCCCGCGGTGCGACGCCGATCGATTTCGCGTACTCGATTCACACCGACGTGGGGCACCAGTGCGCCGGGGCGCGCGTGAACGGCAAGATGGTGCCGCTGCGGACCAGGCTGAAGAACGGCGACATCGTCGAGATCATCACGGCGGCCGGCCACAAGCCGAGCCGCGACTGGCTGAACTTCGTGGTCAGCTCGCATGCGCGCTACAAGATCAAGTATCTGATCCGGCTCGAGGAACGTGCGCGGGCGATCGATCTGGGCAGGAAGGTGTTCGAGAAAGAGCTGCGCCGCTACGATCTCAGCCTCAAGAACCTGCAGGGCACCGAGGTCTTCGCGAAAGCGCTCGCCGAGGCGGGGGCCAAGACGATGGAGGACCTGCTCGCGCTGATCGGATACGGCACGGTCTCGGCCAGGCAATTCATCGGCAAGCTGGTGCCGGCCGAGCGGCTGCGGGAGAAAGCGCCGGAAGGCGCAGTGACAGCGGCCGTGCGGCGCGTGCTCGGCGGCGGGGAAGAGAAGATCAAGGTGCGGGGCGGCTTCGATGAACTGCTGGTCGTGCGGGCGCGCTGCTGCAATCCGATCCGGGGGGAGAAGATCGTCGGCTACATCACGCGCGGGAAAGGGGTCTCGGTCCATTCGGCAACCTGCCCCAACGTCGTCAACTTGATGTACGACCCGGAACGGCGCATCGACGTCGAGTGGGACAAGGGCGACGCCGTCGCCAACTACACCGTCAAGCTCACGATGGAGGTCGAGGATCGGAAGGGGCTGCTTGCCGCCGTCAGCGCCAAGATCGCCGACATCAACACCAACATCAAGAACATGGACGCGCGGACCGGCGGCGACGACCAGCGGGCGCGCATCGACGTCACCGTGGAGATCAGCGACCTCAAGCACCTCGAGAAGGTGATCAAATCGCTTCGCAGCGTCGATGGTGTCCTCGACGTCGAAAGGGCGGCAGGGTCTGGAGGGACAGGACGAGCCGGAGGGCCGCTATAGAGACGTCGCCATTTCCTGTCGCTCCAGCCCCTCAGTACATTGCGATCGCGTCGATCTCGATGCGCGCGTCGCGCGGCAACCTCGCGGCTTCTATGGTCGAGCGCGCCGGATACGGCTCGGTGAAGTACGTGCGGTACACCTCGTTCATGGCCGCGAAGTCGTTCATGTCAGCGAGGAAGACGGTGGTGCGGACGAGATCCTTGTAGGTCAGGCCGCCGGCGGTCAGCAGCGCCCCGATGTTCTCCAGCACCCGGCGGGTCTGCGCCGCGACGTCGCCGGTCACCATCGTGCCGGTCGCGGGATCGATGGGCACCTGGCCGGAAACGAACAGCAACTGCCCGGCGCGAAGCGCCGATGAGTAGGGCCCGATCGCCTTTGGCGCATCGGAACTCGAGATGGCCTGCTTGGGCATGACGTGAACCGCCCAACCGCTAAGCGGCAGAAACGTGCGGGTGGATGTCGGTTGGGAACACTGTGCGCCTTGCGATGATCGTCAAGGTGTCAGGCGGCTTTGACGACCTTCTGGGAACGAAGGCAGCGTGTGCAGACGCGAATCCGCTTGATGCCGCCGTTGATCATCGCCCGCACCTTCTGGAGGTTTGGCTCGAACCGTCTCGGGCTCACGTTATGGGCGTGGCTTACCTGCCGCCCCACAACCGGACCCTTGCCGCAAATCTCACAGCGCCTCGCCATTACTCCAACTCCTTACGCTTTCAGCTCTCAGCCGTCAGCTCTCAACTGATGTTCAGCAGCAGCAGCGCCGCCAGCTACCCATCAGGACGTCGATAGCGGTGAGCTGAGAGCCTCTGGTAGGGAAACATCAAGTATATCCATCACCTACGGCACTATCAAGCGCGGCGGATCCGGTGTCGCTGCCTTTTCGTCCTCCCCCGCGCTGCTCCTTCGGATGGTGCGGCCGAGCAGCTCGAGAAAAGCAAGACGACGGTCGGGGACGAGCGCGCGCACCGTGCCAACCGCTTCCTGAAGGCGTCGCATGACGACGGCTGCGTCGCGTTCGAACGACGTCCGGCCGTGCTGTTCGGCTTCGTTCAACAGGGGCTTGAGCGCCGCGACGAGCCGTTCGGCGGGCATCGACGCGGGCCGGTGCTCGTAAATGACGCCACGCGAGGCGGTCTCGAACGTGGCCGCGAGCGCACCCGCCGCTTCCGCCACGTCATCGTCGGTAAGCGGCTGAAACTCCGGAGCCTGGTAGCGGACCAGAAACGTGAGCGTCATCGCAAAGAGCTGTGACTGCCGCTGGCTGAAGTCGCGAACGAACTGGAGGAGCAGTTCCACATCGAGCTGCTGCTGGCGGGCGATTGTTGCGGCCGGATGCTCGCGCGCGACCGCGAGATAGCCGCAGTCGCCGGGACACTGAATCTCGGTCAGCCGCTTGGTGCCGCAACAAACGGCGCAGATCTGGTGCATGAGCGCAGGGCACGCGCGCCGCGCCTTTCGTTGGCCGCACAGAGGACAGATCACGGCTGACATGCAGACATATTGTATATTTCGCCCCGCAAATGTCCAGTACTTCATCGGAACGCCCCTTGCAATCCGCGAAGTGTCTAGCAAAGCCGGGGGCTGTCTATGGACGACACGATGGTTCGACGCGAGTCGGCGATCGAGTACTTCAAAGAGCTCGTGGATGGCGCGCTGGCCCGTCAGGGCATTGCGGCCGGCGAGCTCACGGCCTTTTACGTGGTGCAGCTGTTGACAGGGTTCATGCAGCGCCGGATCGCCGACGATGCGGAGCCGCTGGCCGTGAAGCTCGCACGCGCGCTCGACAGCGGTGGCTCCGAGCAGCGGGCCAGTCTCAAGGAGATCGGCGACGTCTCGCTGTTCATTTCCGGGTTTTTTGCCGACTCCCTGCGGCGCAAGCTTGTTGACGTGGACTACTACGTCAGTATCGGCGGCTGCGCCTACAACGTGCTGCGGCGGCACGAGACCGACACCTTTTCACCCGTCTTCGCCGAGCTGGCCGACAACTTTGTCAGTTTTGTCGACGTGCTGTCAGAAGTGAGCGAGCGGTCAGCCTGTGGGTCGAACATGGACCTGCTGCGCCTGTACGAGCGATGGCTTAAGACGGGCAGCGCGCGCAGCGGCCGCCTTCTGGTCGAGCGAGGCGTCGTGCCCAACGCTTCGCTGAGAGGAGCCGCGATTCAGTGACCGGGCGTTGCTAATTGGCTACAGCCGACCAATTTCAGACACGGTTGGCGTCTCCAGGAGTGGACAGAGCTCATCGGTTCGGGATCGAACCGGATTCGTCCCGACGGCGTCTAAACGAGCATCGGTTTGAACAAGCGGTCGACTCCCCAACGGTGTCGCCGATTAAGTGATTGAAACATTGGCGTTTATCGATAGAACAGGTGATTGCGCTGTCCCTTCCGTGAGACATGGGGCGCGCAAAGTGTTCAGCTGATGAGGACGGAGTGACTGGTTCGGCGACAGTTGCAATAGGACACTAGTTCAGCTTACTATTGGCAAATTATTTGCATCTGCGCACGGCAATCATAAGCGGCGGCACCCGGGACACCGGGCATGGAAGGAGCGGCGACATGAAGGCAATTTCTGGAGCGGCGGCGCAAGGGAAGAGCGATTCCCGATACAACGAATTGAAACAGATGCTTGCTGATCGTCGGCGCCAGATTCACGCCGAAGTTCAGGGCAAGATGCGCAACGTTCGCGAGGAAGGCACCTGGGGCGGCAAACAGAACGAGGTGCTGGACGCGGTCGAAAGTTCGGAAGCCGACATCCAGGAGGAAATCGAGTTCGCCCTCATCCAGATGAAATCGGAGACGCTGAACAAGGTCAACGATGCGCTTGCGCGTCTGGAGCAGGGCGACTACGGCAACTGCTTCGACTGCGGAGAGGAAATTGCGGAAAAGCGTCTTCGCGCGCTGCCCTTCGCCGTACGATGCAAGGACTGCGAGGAGGCGCGCGAGGTCGCCCAGCAGCGTGAGCGTCAACTGGCGGCGCGGCGTGGCACGACGTCTCTGTTCCTCGACATGTAAGCTATCCGGCACGCATCGCTTTACGTCATCAAGCGGGCTCTGCCGGGGGCGGAGCCCGCGTTCCCGCCACCTGCGTCCCGACGATCAATCACCCTGGGGCATCCGGCGCACAGCCGGATCGCTGACGCGTAGAAATGGGGTCGCGATGAGCGATCAGATCGAGGATCTGAAGTCGGAAGACGTTTCGGTCGCGAGACCGGCCGCTGGCGATTCCTTCCGAGCTGCCGATTCTGCCTCTTCGAGATACCGTCCTGTTTCCGAACTCCTTCATGCCGCTCGCTGTGGCCCGCGAGAGCTCCGTCCGCCTGATCGACGACGCGATCGCGAACGGGAAGCTGATCGCCGCCTTCACGCAGCGCGACGCATCGGTGGAGGATCCGGGTCAGGACGACCTTTACCGCGTCGGCACGGCGACGCACATTCACAAGATGTTCAAGCTGCCGGACGGCAGCTTGCGGCTCATCGTGCAGGGGCTCGCACGCCTGACGCTCGATTCGGTAGTCACGACCGATCCTTACGTGCGCGCCCGGGTGAGCGCCGCGACTCGAAGACACCAACGACGCCGACCGGCTGGAGATCGATGCGCTGGCGCGGAATATCAAGACGAACTTCCAGCAGGTCGTGTCGCTCTCGCCGCTGCTCTCTGACGATCTGCAGACGCTGGCGATGAACATCGCGGAGCCGGGGCGGCTCGCGGATTTCATCGCCTCGAGCCTGTCCACGATCACCACGGCGGTCAAGCAGGAAGTGCTCGAGACCCTCGACATTCGCGCGCGGATGGACAACCTCAATCGCATCCTGATCAAGGAGCTCGAAGTGCTCGAGCTCGGCTCGAAGATCCAGTCGCAGGTCCAGTCGGAGGTCGGCAAAAACCAGCGAGAATACTTCCTCCGCGAACAGATGAAGGCGATTCAGAAGGAGCTGGGCGAGGGCGACGACCAGACGAAGGAGATCGAAGAGCTGGGCGAGAAGATCGAAGCGGCCGGCATGCCCGAGAGTGTCAAGAAAGAGGCGCGCCGCGAGCTCGACCGGCTCTCCAAGATGCCGGCGGCGGCCGCCGAGTACACGGTTTCACGCACCTATCTGGACTGGCTCGTCGCATTGCCGTGGGCGAAGCGGACCGACGAGGTCATCGACTTGCCGCACACCAAGAGCGTGCTCGACGCCGACCATTCGGGACTGGAGAAAGCCAAGGACCGGATTCTCGAGTACCTCGCGGTGCGCAAGCTGAACCCGAGCGTGAAAGGCCCCATCCTGTGCTTCGTCGGCCCTCCCGGCGTGGGGAAGACCTCGCTGGCGCGGTCGATTGCCGAATCGCTCGGCCGGAAGTTCGTCCGGGTGTCGCTCGGCGGCATGCGCGACGAGGCGGAGATTCGGGGCCATCGCCGGACGTATATCGGCGCGCTGCCCGGCCAGGTCATTCAAGGCCTGCGCAGGGCAGAGTCGAAGAACCCGGTGTTCATTCTGGACGAGATCGACAAGCTCGGCTCGGATTTCCGGGGGGACCCCTCGTCGGCGCTGCTCGAGGTGCTGGATCCGGAACAGAACAATACGTTTCGGGACCACTACCTGGATGTGCCGTTCGATCTGTCCGAGGTGCTGTTCATCACGACCGCGAACGTCCTCGATCCGATTCCGCCGGCGCTCAGGGACCGGATGGAGGTCCTCGAGCTGGCCGGCTACACCGAGGAGGAGAAGCTGCAGATCGCCCTCGATCACCTGGTCGAGAAGCAGGTGAAGAACAACGGTCTGACGGCCGACTATATCCGGTTCACCCCTGACGCATTGAGTCAGGTCATCCGCGGATACACACGCGAGGCAGGTGTCCGGAACCTGGAGCGCGAGATCGGCGCGCTGTGCCGAAAGGCGGCGCGCCGGCGCGCTGAAGGCGACGAATCGCCGATCGAGGTCACGCCCGAAACGGTCGTCCTGATGCTCGGTGCGCCCCGATTCCTCGACGAGGAGATGGAAGAGCGCACGAAGGATCCCGGAGTGGCGATCGGCATGGCGTGGACGCCGGTCGGCGGCGAGGTGCTGTTCATCGAGGCGTCGCGGATGGCGGGGACGGGCTCGTTGACGCTGACGGGCCAGCTTGGCGATGTGATGAAGGAGTCGGCCCGAGCAGCGCTCTCGTGGATCCGTGCTCACGCGCGCGAGTATGTGATCGATCCGGACTTCTTCAAGAATGCCGAGATGCACGTGCACGTGCCTTCTGGCGCCATTCCCAAAGATGGGCCGTCGGCCGGGGTGACGATGGCGGTGGCCATGACATCGGAGCTGACCGGCCGCCCCGTGCGCGCGGACATTGCGATGACCGGCGAGCTCACGCTGTCGGGCCGGGTGCTGCCCGTCGGCGGCATCAAGGAGAAGGTGCTGGCCGCGCGGCGGGCCGGCATTCGCGAGATCATCCTGCCGAAGCAGAACGCGAAGAACATCAACGAAGATCTGACGCCGGAGCTGCGCAAGGACCTGGTGATCCACCTGATCTCGACGATTGACGAGGCCCTGGCCCTCGCCCTACTATCGGTCTCGTCGGATGTGCGTCCGCCGACGCCTGGCGGGAAACGGCAGAAGGACGAGAGCAAGCGTGACGTGAAGGCCGGGCGGACGTATGTGCCGCCGGCCCCAGCATGAAGAACGTCTCGAGTCTGAGTCTCAACGATTCACGGGTCCGTGAAAGTCGTCTACTCGCCGCGTTATGAAATCGACATCGGGCTCCACGTCTTCCCCACCGCCAAATACCGTGCGACTCGCGATGGCCTGATCCAGGCCGGCGTCATCGAGGCCGGCGATTTCGTCGAGCCGTTGCCCGCGACCTGGGGCGACCTGGCGTTCGTTCACACATCGGATTACCTCGCGAACCTGCGCGCCGGCACATTGTCCCCCGCAGACCTCGCCCAGCTCGAGCTGCCGTGGTCCGCGGAGATGGTGGATGGTTTCCGCGTCATGGTGGGCGGAACCATTCAGGCCTCGAAAATCGCGTGCGGCTTGGATGAGGTCGGAATTCACAACGCTGACGTCAGAATTTCCTGTCATATCGGCGGCGGCCTGCACCACGCCTTCCCGAACCACGGCGAAGGGTTCTGCCCGTTCAACGACGTCGCGGTGGCAATACGTGCGCTCCAGGCGCGCGGCGTCGAGCGAGCCGCGGTCGTCGACCTCGACGTCCATCACGGCAACGGCACGGCCTTCATCTTCGAATCCGACGCCCGCGTCTTCACCTTTTCCATGCATCAGCAGCACAACTATCCGATGTGGAAGCCCCGCGGCTCGCTCGACGTCGGGCTCTCCGACGGTGCGGACGATGGCGCGTATCTGGCCGCCCTCGAGAATGCGCTGCCAGCCGTGATCGACAGCGCTCCGCAGTGCGTCTTCTACCTGGCCGGCGCCGATCCGTATGAAGACGATCAGCTCGGAGGACTGAGCCTTACGCGCGAGGGACTCCGCAGGCGCGACCGGCTGGTGATCGGGACCATTGCCGCCGCCGGCATCCCTCTCGTCGTGGCGCTCGCGGGCGGGTACGCGAGAAAGCTCGAGGACACCGTCGCCATTCACATGGCGACGATCGAGGAAGCCCTCGCCGCGGCGGACCGAAGGCGAAGCCACGAAGGCACGGACGCACGAAAAGGCAGATAGGCTGGCGCTACCGCCCGCCTCTTTCCTCAGAGCCTTCGTTTGAGTCCGGTTGCCTTCGTCTGTTGGTGGCCTCTCTTGTGCTTCGATCGGCGCTCAAATCATCGTCAGCCCATACGCGGTCTTCATGTCGATGATCTCTCCGCGCGCCGCCATCGCCTGCGCCTCCTTGACCGTAAAGGTCTTCGCCTGGATGTCCTCGTCATCGTCGGGCTTCCGTCGTTGCCCGGGATCGGGAGGCCGGAGCGCCGAGACTCGAAAGAAGATCAGCTCCTCGTCGCAGAAGCCCGGTGTCGGGAACAGCCCGCGCAGCCGCTCGATGCGCCCGGGGACGAGGCCGATCTCCTCCTCGCACTCCCGCTCGGCCGCGGCGTCGGCGGTTTCGCCAGGCTCGAGGCTCCCGGCGGGCAGCTCCCACAGATCCCGGCGAATGCTCGCCCGGTACTGACGGATGAGGATCACGTGCCCGCTATCCGGCATCGGCAGGAGGACGACCGACGGGGGATGGTGCACGACCTCGATTTCATGTTCGGATCCGTTCGGAAACCGCACGCGCTCGACCTCCACGGAAAACTTGCGGCCCTTGTAGACGATCGGCATGGGTGATCCTTGAACATTGCAGATTTCAGATTGTGACTTCAGATTCACGCGCTGAAACGTCCAATCTGCAGTTCAAACTCCAACCTGCAATCTGCAATCGGGAATTTCATGTCTCCCTGAGCTCGTCCATCACGCGCTGCAGGTCCTCGGGTAAGTCGCTTGAAAACTCCATGCGGCGGAGGTCGCCTGGGTGTTTGAACACCAGCCGCGCCGCGTGCAGGAACGGACGGTCGAGCCTGGCCACGGCGCGCAGGTCGCCAGGGACCCGCCGGTGCACGCCCCCATACAGGGCATCCCCGACGATCGGATGCCCGATCGCACTCAGGTGGACGCGGATCTGGTGGGTCCGGCCAGTCTGGATCGCGATCCGGGCGAGCGTCAGCGTACGACCCAGGTGCTCGGCGCGAACGATCCGCGTGACTGCTTCGCGACTGCGCCGCGCCCGCGCCGACATTTTCTTGCGGTTCACCGGGTCGCGGCCAATCGGCGAGTCGATCCGTCGTCCGGCCTGCACCTCGCCCCACACGAGCGCGTCGTACTCCTTCTCGACTTCGCGGTCGCGAAACTGGCGGGCCAGCTCCTCGTGCGCCGCTGTCGTGCTTGGCGACGACCATCAGTCCTGATGTGCCGCGGTCGAGGCGATGAACGATGCCTGGCCGCTTCTCCCCGCCGATGCCGCTCAGATCGTCGATGTGATGGAGCAGGGCGTTGACCAGCGTGCCGCTCGCATGGCCGGCCGCCGGATGCACGACCATGCCCGCCGGCTTGTCGACCACGATCACGTCGCGGTCCTGGTAGACGACGAATAGCGGCAGCTCTTCGGGCCGCGGAACCGGGTCGATCGGCTCAGGGACCTCGATGCTGACCTGCTGTCCCGCTTTCACCGGCTGGTTCGCCTTCGCCGGACGTCCGGCGACCTGCACGTGTCCCTCTTTGATCAGCCGTTGAATTCGCGAGCGCGACTGCTCGGCGAGCACCGACACGAGAAACCGATCGAGGCGGATGCCGTCGCCGTCATCGGGTACCGGAAAAACATGGATCGGCATCGGCAGCGCGCGGTTCCGCCGCTACGCTGCTTTTCGGGCCCGCTTGGGTTCAGGCGCCTGGCGGCGGCCGAGGTAGAGCAGCATGCCTATCGCGAGTGGAGCGAGCAGCAGGGAAATGAACTGGGACGTGGAGAAGATGCCGATGGTGCCGCGCGGATCGCCGCGGTAGATCTCGATCACGTATCGGGAGATCGAGTAGAGGAGGATGTACAGCCAGAACGTCCGTCCGGGGTAAGGCCGGCCCGCGGTTCTCGGTCGCGAGCAAGAGCACCAGAATCACGGCTTCTGCACCCGCCTCGTACAGCTGTGTGGGGTGTAGAGGTACGTTGAGCGGCGTGCCGACGTTGGCGGCGGCAAACGGATCCGTAAACGTGATCGCCCACGGAACACTGCTCGGCTTCCCGTAGCAGCACCCCGCGAACAGGCAGCCGAGGCGGCCGACCACGTGTCCAAGCGCAATGCCCGGTGCGAACACATCGCAGGTGGTCCAGAGCGGCAGGCCGATGCGCCGGATGTACCACAGCGCCACGACGACGGCGAGGATCAGGCCCCCGTAGAACACGCCGCCTGACCGCGCGAGGCTCAACAGTTCGCGCGGATTGTCGGCGAACGTGCGGAAATCGGTGACCAGCAGCAGCAGCTTCGCGCCCACCAGCGCGCTGATGATGATGTAGATGCCGAGGTCGAGGATGCGTGTCTGGTCGAGATTGCGCGACTTCGCGCGCACCATGGCCAGTTTCAGGCCGAGCAGGTACGCCGCGGCCAGCAGGACGCCGTACGTATAGACGGTGAGGGGTCCGAGCTCAAGCAGTCTTGGATACATGGGATCCGGTGCTGAGCATGTCGAGAATCATGATGGCCACACCGACCGTAATGGCCGAGTCGGCGACGTTGAATGCCCAGAAATGGTACGTTCGCCAGTACACATCGACAAAATCCACGACCGATCCGACGATGACACGGTCGATCAGGTTGCCGGCTGCGCCGCCGATGATCAGCGCAAGACCGAGTCGCGCGGCGATCTGGTGCTGAGCGAGGCCGGCCGAGTATATGCCGACTGCCACGAGCGCTCCAAGCGCGATGAGGCCGATCAGCGCGCTTTTGAGCGGAAAATCGGCGGCGTTGAGAAAGCCGAAGGCCGCGCCGGTGTTCCGTACGTGCGTAAAGTCCAGAAATCCCGGCACGATCGGCACGCTGGCATGCAGCGGCAGCATCTCACGCACCATGGCTTTGGTCGACCTGATCGACGGCGACCACCAGGAGGGGCACCCAGATCTCGAAGCGGCGCCTGCCGCCGGCTGATCCCTCAACCATTGACGGGTTCCGCCAGGGCGTCCTGGCACCGTTCGCACAGGCCGGCCCAGGCCGGATCGCTCGACACCGACCGGACGTAGCGCCAGCACCGCTCGCATTTCACGCCGCTCGCCCGCTCGATGGCGACACGAAGGCCGGTCCCGGCGTCGGCGCTCGCGGGTCTCGAGCTCGACCTCGGACACGATGAAAATCATCGGCAGATCGCCAAGATGGGGGAGAAGGACGCTGAGTTCCGCCTCGGTTCCCGAAACGACGGCCTTGGCCTGCAGGGAGCTGCCGATCTGCTTGTCCTTGCGGAGCGGTTCGATCTCGGCCAGCACCCGCTCGCGGAGACCGATGATCCCCGTCCAGCGCTCCAGCAGGTCGGCATCGGCGAACGCCAGCAGGTCCGCGCGAGCGGGGAACAGCGCCAGGTGGACCGACTCCTCGCGGCGTCCGGGGAGAAACCGCCACAGCTCGTCGGCGGTGAACGAGAGGATCGGCGCCATCAGGCGCGTCAGGCCGTCGGCCATCAGGTACATCGCCAGTCTGCGCCGACCGCCGCTCACGCGAGCGGGCTGCGAACGTGTACAGCCGATCTTTCGAGACGTCGGCGTAGAACGCGCTCAGGTCGACCGTGGTGAACGTGTTCAGCGCCTGGAAGATCGTTCCATACTCGTACTCCTCGTACGCGCGCAGGATTCGCCCGGCGGCCTCGGCATACCGCGCGAGGATGTACCGGTCGACCTCTTCGAGGCGCCCTCGATCGACCAGGTCGGCCGCGGGATCGAAGTCGTAGAGATTCGCGACGAGATACCGCAGCGTATTGCGGATCTTGCGATAGGCTTCGACGACGCGCGCGAGGATCTCCTTGCTGAGGCGCACCTCCTGCGTGTAGTCGCTCATCGAGACCCATAGCCGGAGGATGTCGGCGCCGCTCTGCTTGATGATGTCCTGCGGCTCGATCGAGTTGCCGAGCGACTTCGACATCTTTCGCCCGTCCTCGGCGACGATGAAGCCGTGGGTGACCACTTCAGAAAACGGCGCGCGACCGCGCGTGCCGAGGCCGACGAGCAGCGAGCTCTGGAACCAGCCGCGGTGCTGATCGCTGCCCTCGAGATAGACGTCGGCGGGCCAGGTCAGCTCCGGCCGGACCGAGAGCACCGCTTCATGGCTCGACCCCGAATCGAACCAGACGTCGAGGATGTTCATCTCCCGCTCGAAGCTCGTGCCGCCGCACGTCGGGCAGGTCAAGCCCTGCGGGCACGAAGTCGGCGGTCGGACGCTCGTACCAGGCGTCGGCGCCGTACGACTCGAAGACCGTGGCCGCCTGCTCGACGAGCGCCGCCGTGACGATCGCTTCGCCGCACGCTGTGCAGTCGACCGCCGGGATCGGCACGCCCCACGCGCGCTGGCGCGAGATGCACCAGTCGGGGCGGTTGGCCAGCATGTTGTAGATGCGGTCGTGGCCCCACGCCGGGACCCACTTCACCTGGTTGTCGACGGCGTCGAGTGCCGCTTCGCGCAGTGTCATCACGCGCTCCGGCTGCCGCCGGGCACTGCGTCCGGCAGCGTCCTGATTCGCGGAATCTTCGGGCGTCGCACCCTCCTTGAGGCGGGCCTGGAGCGGCGCGTCCATCCGGATGAACCACTGCGACGTGGCGAGGAAAATGACCGGGTTGTGGCACCGCCAGCAGTGCGGGTACTGGTGCGTGAACGGCTCACGGTGCCAGAGCCGCCCGCGCGCCTCGAGCGCCTCCTCGATTTTCGGGTTCGCGTCGAACACCCGCAGGCCGCCGAACAGCTCGACGGCCTCGAGGAAATGTCCAGCCGGGCCGACCGGCGCGTAGATGTCGAGCCCGTATTTCATGCCGGTGTTGAAGTCGTCGCTGCCGTGGCCGGGCGCAGTGTGCACCGCGCCCGTCCCGGCGTCCAGCGTAACGTAGTCTCCCAGCACGCCGATCGAGTCGCGCGCGTACAGAGGATGACGGAAGCGGATCTGCTCGAGTTGAGCGCCCTTCATTTGCGCCACTGGCGTCCCGAAGGATTTGCCGACCGCGTCGCCAACCTTTGCGGCCAGCGCCTCGGCGACGATCACCGCGCGGCCGTCGACGTCGTACGCGGCGTAGTCGAGCTCGGGATGAAACGCGATCGCCAGGTTCGAGGGGATCGTCCAGGGCGTCGTCGTCCAGATCAGCACCGACACGTCCTTGCCAGCCAGGGCCGGCACGCGGGCCCCCAGCTCGGCGGCGCCGTCGGCGGCCAACGGGAACTCGACGTAGATCGAGGGCGACACGTGGTCTTCGTATTCGACCTCGGCTTCGGCGAGCGCGGTCCGGCAGTGAATGCACCAGTGGACCGGCTTCTTGCCCTTGTAGACGAGTCCCTGCTCGACGAACCGCCCGAACGCGCGCGCAATCGCCGCCTGGTACTTGAAGTTCATCGTCAGGTACGGGTCGTCCCAGGTGGCGAGAATGCCGAGCCGCTGGAACTGCTCGGTCATGGTGCCGATGAACCGTTCCGCATACGCGCGGCAGGCGCGGCAGAAATCGGCCACCGACATCTGTCGCTTCTTCGGACCGAGCTCGCGATCGACCTGCAGCTCGATCGGCAGGCCATGGCAGTCGTAGCCGACGACGTAGGGCGCGTCGAACCCCGCCATCGAGCGCGATTTGACCACCAGCTCCTTCAAGATCTTGTTGAGCGCCGTGCCGATGTGAATGTTGCCGTTGGCATAGGGCGGGCCGTCGTGCAGCACGAACTTCGGCGCGCCGCGGCGCCGTTCGCGGATCTTCCCGTAAAGGTCCATCGCGGCCCACCGCGCGAGCGTCTGGGGCTCGCTGATGGGCAGGTTCGCCTTCATCGGGAAGTCGGTGCGCGGCAGGTTGACGGTGTCTTTCCACTCAGGCATGGGCAATTAGTGGTGCAATCGTATGTGCCCGTGGGCGCAAGCGGTGTCGCGACGCACCGCTAACGATTTTATAATGGAATGTGATGACCCCTTCCGCGGAAGCTCGGCAGCGTGCGCGATTGCGCTCGGCGACCCTCGACAACGGCCTGAAGGTGCTCGTGCTCGAGGAACACACCGCGCCGCTCGCGTCGGTCTGGTGCTGGTACAAGGTGGGCTCGAAGGACGAACGCCCTGGCCTGACGGGCGTCTCGCACTGGGTCGAGCACATGAACTTCAAGGGCACGACCAACATCCCGCGCGACCAGGTGAAGGGGATCATCGAACAGTTCGGCGGCACCTGGAACGGCTATACCTGGATCGATCAGACCACCTATCTCGAAACCGCGACCCGCGACGCGCTGGACCGCATGCTCTTCATCGAGTCGGAGCGGATGGCACGGTGCCTCTATCACCCGGACGACTGCGAATCCGAGCGCACGGTCATCATTTCCGAGCTGCAGGGCGGCGAAAACGATCCCGATCAGCTGCTCGATCAGGAGGTGACCGCCACCGCCTTCAAGGCGCATCCCTACCGGCATCCGACCATCGGCTGGCTGTCGGACCTTCAGACGATGACCCGCGACGACCTGTACGGCTACTATCGCCGCTATTACGTTCCCAACAACGCGACGCTCGTCGTCGTCGGCGACGTGGAGACCGAGGATGTCTTGCGGCGGGTCGACCGCCATTTCGGAGTCATCCCGGCGGGCGCCGAACCGGACAGGCTGCGCACGATCGAACCCGAGCAGACCGGTGAACGCCGCGTCACGATCCGGAAGGAAGGCACCGCGGCATATCTGAAGGCCGCCTTCCACGCGCCCGGCATCAACGATCCCCGGTTCGTTCCTGGTCTCCTGCTCGACGCGGTCCTCACCGGCGCGAAGGGAATCAACCTGTGGTCGAGCTTTCGCGTGCCGCCTCCGCAGCGTTCGGCCCGGCTCTATCGCGCGCTGGTCGAGCAGAGGATCGCCTCGTGCGTGTCAGGAGCGCTGCTGCCGACCGAACAGCCGTTTCTCTACTTTCTGTCGGCGACGGCTACCGAAGGGACCTCGCTGGCATCGGTGGAATCGGCGCTTCTCGATGCGCTCGAACAGGTGAGCCGCGGGGGTGTCACGGATGCGGAGCTCGAGCGGGCCAAGACTCAGCTCAACGCGCAACTGGTGTTCGATAGCGACAGCATCACCAACATCGCCCACCAGCTCGGGTACTTCGGAACCGTGGCGAGCACCGACGTGTTCACCGGCGTGGGCTCCTCCATCGCCGCCGTGACTCTGGACCAGGTCGGCGATGCGGCGCGCGAGCTGTTCCGGGCCTCAAACCGTACCATCGGCTGGTTCGACCCGCTGCCGATCGGCGAAAGTCTCAGGCCTCAAGCGTCAAGTCTCACACCTGGAATCTGAGGAACAGATGACATCTAGATTTGAGACTTCAGACTTGAAACTCGAGATTTCTCCTCCCGGTCTCGACCCGATCCGGACAAGCCTCGACAACGGCGTCGTCGTCATCGCCAAGCAGACGCGGAAGACGCCGGCCGTCACGTTCAATCTCGCGATGCGCGCGGGATCCATCTGCGACCCGCCGGGCGCACCTGGCGCGATGAACCTGCTGGCCCGGGTGATCGATCGCGGCACGACCAGCAGGTCCGCCGCGGAGATTGCCGACGACATCGACAGCCGTGGCGTGTCGCTCACGATCACCGTCACGCGCCACCTGTTCTTGATCGTCGGCACCTGCCTTGTCGAGGATTTCGACGCGATCTTCGCGCTTCTCGGCGACATCCTGATGGCTCCGACCGTTCCCGAGTCCGAGCTTGCCACGCGCAAGGGCGAAATCATCACCGCGATCCGTCAGGATGAGGACAACCCGGCCGTTCGCGCCGTCGAGCAGTTGATGGAGCTGTTGTACCGGGGGGACCCACCCCTACGGGCGCCGGGTGAAGGGGAGCGTCCAGGCCGTCGAGGCCGCATCGCGCGACCAGCTCTTGCGACTGCACGCGCAGCGCTTTGCGCCGAGTGAGTTGACGGCGGTCGTGGTTGGCGACGTGGAGTGCTCGCGGGTGCTCGAAGCGGCTGCCCGCATCTTCGGAGGTTGGCGCAGCGCTCAGCCGCCCCCCGTGTTGCTGCCCCGCGTCCCGCCTGCGGCCGAGCGCCGCCGGGTCGTCATCCCGATGATGAACAAGGCGCAGGCGGACATTGCCTACGGATTCACCACCCTCTCGCGGACCGATCCGAGGTACTACGCGTACTGGCTGATGAACAATGCGCTGGGGCAATATGCGCTCGGCGGACGGTTGGGCGACAGTATTCGAGAGCGGCAGGGCATGGCGTATTACGTGTCGAGCTCATTCGACGGGAACGTTGTCGAAGGTCCGCTGGTGATTCGCGCCGGTGTCAGCGAGGCCAATGTCGAGCGCGCCGTCGCATCGATCGACGAGGAACTGGCCCGGTTGCGGCTCGAAGGACTGACCGGCAAGGAAGTCAACGAGTCGCGGCAGTTCCTGGTCGGGTCCGTACCGCGCGCCCTCGAAACCAACGCGGGCATCGCGAACTTCCTCCAGACCGCCGAGTTTTTCGGCCTTGGCCTCGATTACGACCGTCGCCTGCCCGATCTGCTCGAAGCGGTCACGCTGGACGCTGCGAACGAGGCGGCGCGACAGGCGGTCGATCCGTCCCGCGCGACCATCGTCGTGGCGGGGCCCTATGAGGATCGGTGAAATGGGGCCGTGGGTCATCTGGTCAATGGTCAATCAATGACCAGACGATGAGATGACGCGGCGACCAGATTCAGAAGCCCGGAAGAGAATCAGATCGGCACGGATCCGCGGCGACGAATGTACCTTGCTGCCCGCGGGCTTGGTCGGGGCGGCGGTGTCCGGCTGCGGACGCTCGGTTCCCTGCTGGGCGAGTTCCTTCGATAGGCGTTCGACGCGCGCGAGGGCTTCTTCAACGGTAATGGATGCTGCCATAGCCACCGCAGCGTACCTTCGAGACTGGTGAGCGCGCTGTACCATTTCGCACAGGGGTCAGCCGCCCACGTACCCCACGTCGGTGCTGGTGCTTTGGCCTGCTGTGTCCCGGCTCGTCTGGTGGCCCCTGTGGAATAGATGACAATTGCCTGACCCAACTACCCAATCATCAAGTTCCCCGATTCCGCAATTCACCGTGATCCCCCGAGCGGTGTTCTTCGACGTCGATTTCACCCTGATCTACCCGGGACCGATGTTCCGCGGGGAAGGGTATCGCGCGTTCTGCGAGCGGTACGGGATCGACGTCGACGCCTCGCGGTTCGAGCCGGCGGTCGCGAGCGCGGCGCCGCTCCTCGACGACCCTGAGGACGCGGTCTACGACGCGGCGATCTTCGTCAGGTACACCCGACACATCATCGAGCAGATGGGCGGTCGGGGCGAGCGGCTGGACTCCTGTGCGCGCGAGATCTACCGGGAATGGGCCGCCTGTCAGCACTTCGAATTGTACAAGGATGTCACGCCGATCTTCCGGCTGATCGCCGCGGCCGGCGTCCGCATCGGGCTGATCTCGAACTCGCACCGCTGCTTGACGTCGTTCCAGTCGCATTTCGAGCTGCAAGGCCTGATTGCCGGCGCCATTTCGTCGCCGGACCATGGCTTCATGAAGCCGCATCCGAGTATCTTTCAAGCGGCGCTGCGGCTGGTCGATGTCCCACCATCAGAAGCCGTCATGGTGGGGGACAGCGTAAGCCAGGACGTCGAGGGCGCGTTGGGCGCGGGTATGCGGGCTGTGCTGCTTCACCGCGGGGACGGTCCACACCCCCGCGATCAAGAGCTGGCATTGGCCGGCGTTCCCGTCGTGAAGTCGCTCAGCCAGCTTCCGGATCTCATTCTCAAGCTTCGACTCACGGGAGAACAACGGAGGTAGAAACGGTCGCCTCAGCCCGGCGGCCACACCATGTTGCGGCCGCCAAGCAGGTGCAGATGTATGTGAAAGACGGTTTGGCCCGCGGCGCTGTTCGTGTTGAACACCGTTCTGAACCCGCCTGCTGAAATGCCTCGCTCCTTCGCGATCGCCGCCGCGCGTCTCACCAGCTCGCCCACGACTTGATCGTCGCCGGGCTGAACATCGTTCAGGGAGGCGATGTGCCGCTTGGGCACCAGCAGCACATGGGTCGGCGCCTGCGGATTGATATCGTTGAACGCGAGGATGCGCTCGTCCTCGTAGACGATCGCAGCGGGGATTTCACGGGTGACGATCTTGCAGAACAGGCAGCTCGACATCAGCCACTCTCAACTCTAAGTCTCAGCCCGGCCGCGGATAGCTGTCGACCGATAGCGACGTGTTCCTCTTCGCCACAGCCGTTCTCGCGATGCCTTGCAGATCGCGTTTCAGTTCGAGTAGCGTGAGTTCCGGCGCATCCGCGATCAATTCCTCGACTTCCACGTCCTGGCCGAAGCCGAACTCGAACATCAGAATGCCGTCAGGGTTGAGGTGCGCGGCCGACTGCTCGACCAGACCGCGGATGATCGAGAGGCCGTCGTCCTGCGCGAAGATGGCAACGGCCGGCTCGTGGTCGCGCACTTCGGGCTGGAGGCTGACGCGATCGCGCTGTCGAACGTAGGGGGGGTTCGCCACGATCAGGTCGAAGGACCCTTCGACATCTCGAAACAGATCGGTCAGGAGGAAACGGATCCGGCCGCCGACCCCGAGACGCGTCCCGTTCCGCCGGGCGACGTCGAGCGCTTCGGCAGACACGTCGGTGGCGACCAAGGTCGCGCGCGGGAGTTCGTGCGCCAGCGCCACGGCCAGGCATCCGCTGCCGGTGCAGACGTCCGCGATTGACAGCGGTGCGTCGGCATCGGGAAACAGCTCGAGCGCGGTCTCGACAATCAGCTCCGTCTCGGGGCGGGGAATGAGGACCGCCGGCGAGACTTCGAACGTCAGGTCCCAGAACTCCTGGCGGCCGGTGATGTAGGCAATCGGCTCGCGCCCCGCCCGGCGGGCGACGAACTGATCGTATGCGGTCGCGAAGCGGGCCGGCGCCGGGTCGCTGGCGGCGGTGAAGAACTGCGCGGCGTCCCAGCCGAGCAGCTGCTGCGCAAGCAGCCGCGCGTCGAGGCCTGCCTCGGCATCCTTGATGCCCGCGTCGCGGAGTCGCGCGCGGGCGCCGGCGACCAGCGCATGGATCGTGTTCAGGAGACCGCCGTGGCGTCTTTCAGCTTCTCGGATTGATAGTAGGTGAGGACGTTGTCGAGGAGCTCCGACAACTCACCATTCAGGACGTCGGTCAGCCGGTGGGTCGTGAAGTTGATCCGGTGATCCGTGATGCGGTTGTCGCGGAAATTGTAGGTGCGGATCTTCTCGGACCGCTCCCCCGTCCCTACCTGATTGCGGCGGTCCTTCGCGATCGCGTCCTGCTGCTTCCGGAGCTCCATCTCGTAGAGGCGGGCCCGCAGCACCTTCATCGCCTTTGAGCGATTCTTGATCTGTGATTTCTCGTCCTGCTGGGAGACGACGACGCCGGTGGGGAGATGGGTGATGCGGACGGCCGAGTAGGTGGTGTTGACGCTTTGCCCCCCGGGCCCGCTCGAGCAGAAGGTGTCGATCCGCAGGTCCTTGTCGTTGATCTGCACGTCCACCTCTTCGGCTTCAGGGAGTACCGCGACCGTGACGGTGGAGGTGTGAATGCGGCCGCTGGCTTCGGTGGCGGGTACCCGCTGAACGCGGTGCACGCCGCTCTCGTATTTCAGCTTGCTGTAGACGCCACGCCCCTCGATCATCGCAATGACTTCCTTGAGCCCGCCGACGCCGGTGTCATTGCTCGACATGAGTTCGAGCCTCCACCCCTGGCGCTCCGCGTACTTGCTGTACATCCGAAACAGCTCGGCGGCGAACAGCGCCGCTTCGTCGCCGCCGGTGCCTGCCCGGATTTCCAGCACGACATTCTTCTCGTCGTTCGGGTCCTTGGGGACCAGCAGCGCCTTCAGCTCGCCGTCGAGCTTGTCGCGACGGGCGATGAGCGACCTGAGCTCGTCCTGCGCGAGCTCGCGCATGTCGGCCGCGCTGCCCTTGGCGATTTCCTCGGTCTGGGCGATGTCGCGCGTGACGGTCCTGTATTCGCGAAACCGCTCGACGATCGGCTCGATCTCCGAGAGTGCTTTGGCGTGCTTCCGGTACTCCCCCGGCTCGCTCTGCACCTGGGCCGACCCGAGGAGCTGCATCAGTTCCTCGTATTGCTGTTCGGTTGCGGCCAGCTTATCGAACATATCGTTCTGCGTTCGTCGTGCTGCGTTCGTCGTGCAAGCACGTCGAACGGACCTATCCCCCCGACACCGGCGGCAGAAACGCCACCTCGTCGCCGTCGCTGAGGGCCCGATCCATCCGGGCGTAGTCGGCATTCACGGCGCTCGAGATCAACTGTTCGTATCGCGCGAACTCGGGGAAGTCGCCGACGAGCTGCCGCCAGACGGAACCAATCGTGGCGCCGGGCGGCACCTCGCGCGCCAGTTCTGGCGCGCCCGCGATGTCGCGCAATCGCGCGAACAGCCGTACGGTTACGCGCATGCCACCCGCTCCGCCTTGGCCCGGGCTTCCACATCGTCTGGATCGGCGATCGCGCCCTCTATCCACACGTCGCCGCCCTCGAAAAACTCGCGCTTCCAGATCGGCGCGATCTGCTTCACCCGCTCGATGGTGTACCGGCAGGCCGCAAACGCATCGGCCCGGTGTGCCGACGCAGCCGCGATCGCCACGCTAGGCTCGCCGATCTCCAGCCGGCCAGTCCGATGGTGCAGGGCCAGCCGAATGCCCGGCCAGCGGCCCTCGACCTCCGCCACGATCCGCTCGAATACCCTCCGCGCCAGCGGCTCGTACGCCTCGTATTCGAGATATCTGACGCGTCGGCCGACGTTGTGGTTGCGCACCAGCCCAAGAAACGTCGTCACGGCTCCGTCGCTCCCCACCCCGTGCCGATCTCCCTCCGTGACGGCGGCCACCAGCGGCTCGAGCGCCAGGGGCTCCGGGCCAATCGCCAGAAGCGGCATGCTCACCATTCGAGTATACAGGTCCGGTTGAAGCCGGACACTACCTCCCGCCGTATTGTCCACGTCATGCCGTCGCGTCCCGCTTTCAGCCGTGGTGCGTGCTCCAGGTTCCGGCGTTAGAGCGTACGGCTGGAGTGTACGGCTTCAGCTGCTGCTGAAGACCACAGCCTGAAGCGAGAGGTGAAAGGGTTGCCGGCTTTCAGTAACCTGTCAGCCGGAGCGGGTCTGCCAGAAATGATCCAGCGGGCCGTGGCCCGTTCCGATCGCGAGGCCGTGCCGGACGGCGCCAACGACGTACTGTTGCGCCCGTTCTGTCGCGTCGACGAGCGAGTGCCCGCGCGCGAGATACGCGGCGAGGGCCGACGCAAACGTGCAGCCGGTACCGTGCGTGTTGCGCGTCGCGACGCGCGCCGTCCGAAATTCCGCGAAGCGCTCGCCATCGAACAGCAGGTCGACGATTTCGTCGCCGGCCCCGTGGCCCCCTTTGACGATGACCGCCGATGGGCCCATCCCGTGGATCCGGCGCGCCGCCTCGCGCGCATCGTCGTTCGACCGGATGGGCAGCCCGGCCAGCGCCTCCGCTTCCGGAAGGTTGGGCGTGACGACGGTTGCGCGGCGTAGCAGCTCGGCGCAGAGCGTCCTCACGCCGTCCTCATCCAGGAGGCGGTCGCCGCTCTTGGCCAGCATCACCGGGTCGACGACGACCAAGGGCAGGTCGAGCTCCTCGATGGCGGCCGCCACCGCCTCGACGATGGCGGCGGTCGCCAGCATCCCGGTTTTCGTCGCGTGAATCGCGATATCGGAGGCGACGGCCTCGATCTGGGCTGTCACCAGATCCGCCGGAAGCGAGAAGGAGGCCGTCACGCCGATGGTGTTCTGCGCGGTGATCGCGGTGATGGCGCTCGTGCCATAGACACCGAGTGCGGCGAAGGTCTTGAGGTCGGCCTGAATGCCGGCGCCGCCCCCGGAGTCGCTGCCGGCAACCGTCAGCGCTGCACGCAACCCTCGATCCTTCACCGAGCGATCATCTCTTCGGGGACAGGGGACGAGGGGACGTGGCCGCGCCGAAGACGAGGAGGAACTGAAACGGCGGCACCGCGACGTGCGCCCGCAGCGTGAACCCCGCGGCTTCAGCCGCCTTCACCACGGTCTCCGGGGGCACGCGCTCCTCGGGCGCCGGACCGGGACCGCCACCCCCCGGCAGAAAGCCGACGACGCCCAGACGCCCCTGCGGGTTCAGCAACCGCTGGACGTTCTTGAGCAAGACGATGGGATCTTCTATTTCGTGGTACGCATCGACGATCAGCACCGCGTCGATCTTGCGAGGCAGGCGTGGATCGCTCGCCGTTCCCAGGACCGTGCGCACGTTTGTCAAGCGTTCGTGCTGCGCGCGCCGGCGGGTCGCGTCAATCATCTGGGGTTGGATATCTTCCGCGTAGACGAGGCCGTTCGGGCCGACGCGTCGCGCGAGCCGGATGGTGAACCACCCGCCGCCAGCACCCAGATCGGCGACGACCGAGCCCTCCGCGATGCGGAGCTCGTCCATGATCAAGTTCGGCTTCTGCCACTGCTCGCGGTCAGGCGCTTCGAGCAGACCAAGGTCCAGCGCGGAGAACAGCCTGGCTTTCGGTCTTGCCGGCGCGCCCTGGGTCCAGAAAAGGACAGGCCTGGCAGCAAGGGCAGGACGGGCAGAAACGTCAGACGGGGCAGGGGCGGGACGGGCTGGACTGGCGGGAAAGGCCGAACCGGAGCTGCCGGCGAGGCAACACGCGGAAATCGCCAGGACGCCAACGCGAGGATGCATTCCAGCCGATTATACTGACAGCCAATGCTTCCTTCCTTTTTTGACAGCGTGGTGCAGCTCATCGTCCGGACCTCAACGGACCTGCCGCCCGACGTGCGGGCGGCGATGAGGACATCGCTCGACGCCGAGACCCCAGGCAGCCGGGCGTCGCAGGCCCTCACGATCATCGCGCAGAACATCGACCTCGCCGTCGAGGACGAAGGGGCGATCTGTCAGGACACCGGCATGCCCACCTTCGAGGTGAAGGTGCCGGTCGGGGCGAACCAGATCTGGATGCGCGGTCAGATCCGCGAAGCCGTGGCCGAGGCGACGCGCCGGGGCAAGCTGCGTCCCAATTCGGTCGACTCGATCACGGGGGCGAACTCCGGCGACAACCTGGGCCCCGGCACGCCGATCGTCCACTTCGATCAGTGGGATCGTGACGAGATCGAGGTCAAGCTCATCTTAAAGGGAGGCGGCTGCGAAAACACCAACGCGCAGTACGCGTTGCCTGTGGAACTGCCGCATCTGGGACGTGCGGATCGCACGCTCGAGGGCGTGCGCAAATGCATCCTGCACGCGGCCTGGAACGCCCAAGGCAAGGGTTGCAGCCCTGGAGCGGTCGGTGTGTGCATCGGCGGCGATCGGACGTCAGGTTATGCCCATGCGAAAGAGCAACTGTTCCGGACGCTGGACGACGTCAATCCCGATTCCCGGCTTGCGGAGCTCGAGGCGTCCGTCATGGGAGCCGCCAATCACCTGGGGGTCGGCGCCATGGGCTTCGGCGGCGCGGTCACGCTCATCGGCTGCAAGGTCGGCGCGCTCAACCGGCTGCCCGCCAGTTTCTTCGTATCGGTTGCGTACGACTGCTGGGCATTCCGCCGTCTTGGAGTCGTGCTCGACGGGGAGACCGGCGCGATCAAGAGCTGGCTGTATCGCGATCCGTCGACCCCCATCATCCCGATGATCGATCAGGCCGGCTTCACGCGGACGGGACGCGAAGTGGCGCTCCGTGCGCCGCTCACCGCAGAAGATGCGCGGCTGCTGAAGGTGGGCGACGTCGTGCTCCTCTCCGGGCCCATGTTCACGGGACGCGACGCCGTGCATTCGCATCTGATGAAGCACGATCCGCCGGTCGATCTGCGCGGTTCCGTCCTGTACCACTGCGGTCCTGTCGTCGTAAAGGATGGCGAGCGCTGGCGGGTGACGGCCGCGGGGCCGACGACGAGCATTCGTGAAGAGCCGTATCAGGCGGAGATCATCAAGCGCTACGGCGTGCGAGCGGTGATTGGCAAGGGCGGAATGGGCGCCAGGACGCTGGACGCGCTCAAAGAGCACGGCGCGGTGTACCTGAACGCCATCGGCGGCGCTGCCCAGTTCTACGCGCGCACGATCAAGGCGGTCGACGGTGTGTCGCTGCTCGAATTCGGCACGCCGGAGGCGATGTGGCATCTCACGGTCGAGAATTTTCCGGCCATCGTCACCATGGACGCGCACGGGAACAGTCTTCACAAGAACATCGAGCAGGAATCCGGCAGCCACCTCGCTGCCCTCGGCGTCTGAAGGGTGGCGGCGGTTACCGTCGCGGCGCGAATTCCTTCAAGGCAGGCCGCGAGGCGCCTCGCTCCAACGCCATCATGTCGAGGTCCATCGTCGCCATATCGGCGATGGCGACCAGCGGGAACGGCAACAGTTCCTCGGTCTCCACGGTTTTCAGATACCCGGCGCACGCTGAGCAGATCTCGACGTGCCGGTCGTGCGGTTCGGCAGCGGGCGCGGTGGTCACGAACGACTCGCCCGCCTTGCCGCAGTAGACGCACGTGCCGGGCGGCACTTCCCACGCCAACGCGCAGAACGAGCACCGCAGCACACGGTGGCCTCGGGCGACTTCCGCCAGCGCCGGCCAGGAACCACACGCCGGGCAATAGCCGTGCGTCCAGCCTGCCAGAGCTGTCGAGAGCGTCGCGTCGCCGGCGGACGGGTCGAGCCAGGTCCGCTGCAACGCGTGTGCGAATGCGCTCACGGTGAGCTCCGCGACCAGCCAGAGCAGGTCCGCGGCGAGCCCGAGGCGCTCGCCGCTGGCTCGAATGACCTTTTGATCGCGCGCCAGCGAGGCCGTGAGCAACGAACCGGCATCCAGTCGTGCCTCGACGATCGCGGATCGGATATGGTCACCGGCCTCCCCCGCTCCGCCGCGGGACAACTCGTCACACAGGCTCAGCAAGGTCGGTTTCAGCGCGGCGACTGGCAAGGGGATCGGCTCGCCGGCGAGCACGGGCACGCCGCGGGCCAGCTTCGCGGCGAGGTACTTCGGCGGCAACGACAGCTTCGGCAGCCGGCCGTGCTCGATGATCTCGGTCAGGTCGACGACCAGGCGGATCAGGCGGCGCTGCAGAGCCACTGCGGGCGCGAGATCGGGTTGAGCCGCGAGAATTCTGGCCCAGCGAGTGGCCGCCAGGGCCAGCCTGGACTCGCGGCTGGCCGGCGCCAGGGCGACAAACGGCATCGGACAGCCAATGGTATAATGATGACAACTCCAGGAGAAACGATGATTAACGTATCGGAGACAGCGGCGGCGAAAATCAGCGAGCTGTTGACAGAAGAGAACAAGACCGGCAGCGGGCTGCGGGTATTCGTTCAGGGCGGCGGCTGCTCGGGCTTCCAGTACGGTTTGATGATCGAGGAAAACGGGCAGGGTGCGGGTGATCAGGTGTACGAGTCGCACGGCGTCAAGCTCTTCGTCGACCCGATCAGCATCCAGTACCTGAAAAACGCGGAAGTCGATTTCGTCGACACGGTCAGTGGCGGTGGTTTTACCATCAAGAATCCGAACGCCAAGTCCACGTGCGGGTGCGGCCAGTCCTTCACCGCCGAGTGATTGCGGATTGGTGAGTTGGTCAGTGGGTGACTTGACCGGAGGAAGGCAATTCGCCAACCGCCACGTCACCCGCGCACCAACTCACCAACTCCCATGATGGAGCGTCCCCTTCCCGATATTTCGAGCCTGCGGCCTGCCGGCGGCAAGCGGTCGACGAAGCGCGATCGCATTCTCAGCATCTTCGTCCGCCAGCAAGGCCACCTGAGCGCGGACGATCTGTGCGATCTCGTTCGGCACGAGGACCCGGGCATCGGCCGCGCCACCGTCTACCGCACTCTTCAGTGGATGGTCGGCGCCGGCGTCGCCCGCAAGGTCGATTTCGGCGACGGTCGTTCGCGGTTCGAGCCCGCGTATCGCCATCCGCGACACTTTCACCTGATCTGCACCGTCTGCCACCGCTCCTTTGAGTTCCTCAGTTCGGACGTCGAGTCGCTGCTCGAGGAAATCGCCGGGGCGCGAAGCTTTACGCCGGCGCAGACCGTCGTGCAGGTTTCGGGCACCTGCGACGCATGTCGCACCGGCGCGATGCCGGTCCCCATCGACGGCGGTACGACCGAACTGGTGTTCGCGCGCGACGCGCTGCGCATTGCCATCGCCACCGAGCGCAGCGGGCTGGAGTTTTACAAGCGCGCGGCGAGCCTGACGAGCGATCCTCGCGGGCGGGGAGTGTTTCAGCGGCTCGCCGCGGAGGAAGCCGAACATCTGAGCACGCTCGAAACCAGGTACCGCGAGCTGCTGGCCGAAGATCCGCAGCTCGAGTCCCGCCCGGCGTTTCTCTTTTTCAAAGGCGCGGCGAGCGGCTTGTTCGCCGAAGGCACCGAGAAGCTCCGGCGTGGCATTGACGATCTCCAGGCGCTCCTCATCGGCATCAAATGCGAGCGCGGGTCGCACAAGTTCTTCAAACGGTACGGCGAACGATTCGAAGACTCGGAAGGGAAGCGCATCTTCCTCGAATTCGCCGACGAAGAGCGTGCCCACCTGGATCTCCTGATCCGGGAATTCCGAGCGCTGCGTGAGCGCCGCGGCGCGCGTCGGAGTCCGAAGAAAGCCGCCACGGCCAGGGCGCCTCGTTGATCGATCTGCACACCCACACGACCGCCTCGGACGGCCGGTGCGCACCGGCCGAGCTCGTGGCGCGCGCGGCGACGGCCGGCGTCAGCGTCCTCAGCGTCACCGACCACGACACGGTCGCCGGCTATGAGGCCGCCGCGGCTGCAGCCGCGACGGCCGGGATCGAGCTGGTGCCTGGCATCGAGATCACGGCCGTCGTCGACGGCGCCGACGTGCACGTGCTGGGGTACTTCATCGACGTGCATTCGCCACGCCTGCTGGCGTTCCTGGCGGAGCAGCGCCGCCGGCGGATCGACCGCGTCCGCCGGATCATCGAGATCCTCGCCTCGCACGCCGTGGTGCTCGACTCGGACACCATCCTCCAACCCGGCCTCGACGATCCGGGGATCGCCGTCGGCCGGCCATGGATCGCGAGGGCGCTGGTGGCGGGTGGCCACGTTGCCGACAGCAACCAGGCATTCACCCGTTGGCTCGGGCGCGGACGTCCCGCCTTCGTGCCGCGTCTGGGTGCCGCGCCAAGAGAAGTCGTCGCCCGCATCCACGAGGCGGGGGGCGTCGCATCGCTGGCGCATCCGGGGCTCCTCGGGCACGACGAGTGGCTCCCTGGCTTCGCGGCCGACGGCCTCGACGCGCTCGAGGCCTATCATTCCAAGCACGATGACACGGTGACCGGCCATTACCTCTCGGCGGCCGCCGGGCTTGGCCTGGTCGTCACGGGTGGATCGGACTACCACGCCGACGAGGCGCACGGCTCCGCCGGTCCGGGCAGCGTCTCGCTGCCGCCGGACGCATACGCCAGATTGGTTCGGCTGAAGGTGGAGACCGCGACCGCCGATCGTCCGCGCTCCGCCTGAAGGCTGCGCAGGAACTGTCAGCTTTCAGTGGTCTTTCAGCGAGCGCAGCTGACGGCCGACAGGCGATAGCCGGGAACGTTCGACATGCGTCAGGCGCGGCTTCTGCCCTTCGCAGGAGCTTCGCGGGGCCTCCTGGCCACGATCCGTGCGACCGCGTCCGGTTCCACGACCTCCTCGTAAAAGAGCACCTCGAACGTGTCGAAACGCGCCCGCAGTTCGCCCGGTGCCAGCAGGTGATCGGGCGAGGTGGGGCCGCGCCCGTGTCGGCGCTGCGCTTCGGTAAAGGTTTCAAACAAAACCACGCCGCCGGGTGTCAGGGCGTCATTCAGCGACGGAAAGAGATCGCGCTGCAGGTAGCGCGAGACGACGATCAGCTCGAAACGCTCACGCGGGAGCGGAAACCGGGTCAGATCAGCACACCAACCCCGCACCACCAGACCCCGCGTCGAAGCCCGCCCGACCGCGTCGCGCACGGCGTCGATTTTCGCATCGACTCCGAAGACGCGAAACCCCTGTTCCGCGAGGACCAGCGCGTGCCGCCCGCGTCCCATCGCCAGGTCGAGAGCCCGGCGAGGCGAGGGGGACATCGCCGCCGCGGCGGCCGCCCATTCAGCGATGAATTGCGACGGTTGATCTTGATCAGCCATACTGAATGTCTGTGGCACAGGCACTTTTGACCGCTGTCGGAGCCGGCATCATCGGGCTCGTCGTGACCGTGGTGTTCGGCCTGAGCGGCTTCGACCTCTCCCGCCATATCTCGTTCGGCATCTTTTCAACCATGGTGACGCTGCTCGCCCACTCGATGATGATGTTCTATCTCATTGGCAAGGGAAAAGCGGTGAAGGATGCGATGGTCGAAGGCGGTCTGAAGGGCAACTTCTACAACCGAATCGCCCGCGCTCGCAAACCGGTGTTTTCGATCGGCACCCTGGCCATGTTCGTCACCATCGTGGCCGCCATCCTTGGCGCCAGTGTGGACACGGGAGTGTTGCCCGCGATCGTCCACGGGGTGATCGCCTACGGCGCCGTGGCCGCCAACCTTGCCGCCGCGAAGATCGAGGTCGACGCGATCGGCGAGGCGAGCCGCGTCGTCGACGAGGTCAATCGCCTGCTCGGTTCGTGACCGCCCCCCTCCTGAAGCTTTCGGCCGTCAGCAAGGATTATCAGGGCCTCCGCCCACTGCGGATCGAGCACCTCGAGGTCGGTCCCGGCGACCAGCTGGCGATTGTCGGGCTCGATCGGCCAGCCGCCGAGGTGTTCATCCAGCTTGTGACGGGCGCGATGCTGCCGGACCGGGGGGAAATCATCGTGTTCGGCCGTCCTACGGCGGCGATACAAGACAGTGCCGATTGGTTCGCGACCCTCGATCGCTTTGGCATCGTGAGCGAGCGGGCGGTTCTGCTCGACGCGCTCTCGGTGATCCAGAATCTTGCGGTACCGTTCACGCTGGAGATCGAGCCGCCGCCAGGCGACGTGCAAACGAACGTGAGGGCACTGGCGGGCGAGGTGGGGTTGGATGCCGCCTCGTGGGACCGTCCGGTGGCGGAACTCGACCTGTCCTCGCGTTTGCGCGTCCGGTTCGCGCGCGCCCTGGCGCTCAAGCCCGCTGTTCTCCTCCTGGAGCATCCGAGCGCCAGCCTCACCGGCGACGACGTGGCGCGCATCGGCCGTGACCTTCGAGCGGTCAGCGAGCGCCGCGGGGTCGCAGCGGTGACGCTGACCGCGGATCCGGCATTCGCCGCCGTTATTGCCGCGCGTGCGTGGACCCTCAGCCCGCGACCGGCCGTCTCGTGGAACGGCCACGCAGCTGGTTCCGAAGAATCTAGCGGATACAGGCCTCTAGTCCGCCAGTTGCGCCCGGGGCGAATTGCAGGGGACAATGTGGCGCGAAAAGGAGACGTTCCCATGACCCTTGCGAAGTATCTCGGGCTGCTGGCCGCCGTGGCGTTGACCTGCGCCTGCCGTTCGGAACCAGCCGCTCCGCCGGCATCCACTGAGTCGCCCGCCCCCGCTGCAGCGCCGGCGAGCCCGGCGGCGTCTGGGGCGCCACGCGTGTTCTTCGTCCAGCCGCAGGACGGCGCCACTGTAAAGAGCCCGGTTCATCTGATGTTCGGGGTCGAGAACTTCGAGATCGCGCCGGTTCCCGCGGGTACTGTTGAAAGCGTCCGGCCGAACATCGGGCATCATCACGTCGGGGTTGACACCGATTGTCTGCCGCCCGGCACCGAAATCCCGCGGGCGAGCCCATGGGTGCACTTCGGCAAGGGCGACAGCATGATCGACATGCAGTTGCCGCCGGGACCGCACAAGCTGGCGCTCGAAATCGGCGACGACAAGCACACGACCATTCCGGGCCTCTGCTCCGTGATCAACATTACTGTTGTCCCCTGAGTATCAGGCCCTCAGGCCTTTCAAGGCGGACCGTGCCCGCAGGGTGCACGGTCCCGCAGTTCCCTGCTGAGCCTCCGCGACCTCGTTGCTTCTGCCGAGATTTGTACACGGGCGTATGCGATCCGGTCGTTGCGGGTACAAGCTTTGGCCGCCGCGTGAAATTCCACCGGACTTCGAGCGCGGGCGGCGGAACGAATCTTGTTTATGACCGGTCCTGGGTACGCGTCCGGCGTCCCAAGGAGACTCGCATGGCAGGCGGCACGATCAAACGACTCGTTCGGGATCGGGGATTTGGCTTCATTCGCGACGATGGCGGCCAGGAGTGGTTCTTTCACCGCAGCTCGGTTCAGGGGAGCTTCGACGAGCTGAACGAAGGTCAGCGCGTCAGCTTCGAGGAAGAGCCCTCAGCCAAGGGCCCGCGCGCCGGCAACGTGCGCAGCGACGCGGCCTGATCAGCCGCCGAACCTCGGCGGGAGTAGAATCTGGCTTCCGCCGGTGACAAGACTGATCCTTTTCGACATTGACGGTACCCTTGTGCTCACCGTCCGACGCGGGACGCCGGGCCCTGTCGCGCGCCTTCGAAGAGCTCTTCGCGGTAGCCAACGCGCTCGACGGCGTGCCGATCGCGGGGCGCACCGATTCCTGGATCGTCGCCGACGTAGCGGCCAGGCGCACGATCTGCGATGTGACGTCCAGACGGTTGAGCGCCTGCGCGGCGCCTATCTACGCTACCTTCCGACAGAGCTCGACGAGCCGGGCACGGCGCAAGGGCGTGATGCCAGGCGTCCGCCCATTGCTTGAGGCGCTGTCGGCGCGCGACGACGCTTACGTCGCGCTGCTTACCGGAAATTTCGAGGATGGCGCGCGCATCAAGCTCGAATACTTCGACCTCTGGCGGTACTTCCGGTGCGGCGCATTTGGCGATAATGCGCTCGAAAGAAATGGGCTGCTGCCGCGGGCGCTTGCGCGCGTGCGGGCGTGCGGCGGCCCTGCGGTCGATCCCGGCAACGTGGTCGATCGTCGGCGACACACCCCTCGATGTTGCGGTCGCGATGGCCGGGGGTGCCAGGTCGGTGGCAGTGGCGACAGGTGGTTACGATGTGCCGACGCTTCGTGCGAGCGGCGCCGACGTGGTGCTGGATGACTTGAGCGATGTTCCCGCGGTGCTCGACGCGATGGGCTTCGAGAGGGCGTAGACAGGCATCGACCCGCATACGGAAGCGAACGGGGCCCGGTGGCCCTCCCGGTCTTCAAAATCGGCCGCTCCCCGTTAGCGCGGGGAGGCTGGGTTCGACTCCCAGGCGCTTCCGCCAGCCACACGAGCAAAAAAAACGGCCCGAACGGGGAGTGTCCGGGCCGGAAGTCCCAACGAGCCGCGACAGTCTGTCAGCCTTCGATCAGGCGCACGTCGCCCGCCCGCGGGCCCTTGCCGGAGTCCTCGGGGGTGAACTCGACCCGCTGTCCTTCGCGCAGCAGCTCGAACACCGCGCCCCGCACCGAGCTGCGGTGGAAGAAGTGCTCGATGCCGCCCTCGTCGCGGATGAACCCGAATCCTTTGTCGATGAGGAGCCGTGCGATTGTCCCGGTCGGCATACCCGAAGCCCTCCGTTCCGAACCCCCGGGGGAATCCCAGGGCACTCAGCCGGCAACGGGCGCCTACGAGGAAAACCAGCCGTCGGGGACGCGGGGCCAGCTGAATTCGGTCCAGCCCTTTGATGAGCTGAAAATCGCGGCCAGTCTAGGCAGTTCAGAACCGGAAGTCAAGCGAAGCTCGGGCTTTAGCGATGGCCGCCACCCGGCGCGGACCTGCCACGTTTCCGGCTCTTCCTCGTCGTCGTCCTCGTCGTCGCCGTCCTCGTCTCGTCGCCGAACTCGTCGTCGTCTTCCTCGTCCGGCTCATCGTCGAGCTCGCCGTCGAGGTCAAAGGTGAGTCATGGAGTCCCCCTGCGGTTCATGAAACAGGCTCTGTCGCCGGCTTGATCTTTCGCGGTTGGGCGGCGGGTAGGTCGACCAGAAATGGCGGCCGCACCGCGGGCAGACCCAGAATTGATCGGGAGTCCACGCCATGCCGGGCCGGGATCGCGCATCTCCATTTCGGTGCCGCAGCGCTGACAGCGGATATGCAGGTCGACGTCCGTCATGGGCGGATTCTACACTGAATGGTTAAGCTATCAGCTGTCCGCTACTTTCCTCCGCTGATTGCTGAGGCGGACAGCCGATCGCTGATGGCCGACAACCGGGTCAGCTGAGAGCTGGAAGCTTCAAACCGAGAGGCACTGAATGATTCCCGTCGCCGTGCTTGCGGCCGGCAAATCGACGCGAATGGGCCGGCCGAAGGCCACACTGCGGCTCGATGACGCCGACACGTTTCTGACCCGGATCATCCGCACGTTTCAGGAGGCGCAGGTCGACGATGTGGTCGTGGTCTTGGGCCATGAGGCGGAGGCGATTCTGAAGAGCGTGGAGCAGGCTGGACTATCGCCGCGATTTGTCGTGAACGAGCAGTTCGAATCGGGGCAGTTCTCCTCGGTGCTGGCGGGGCTCCGCGCGATCGACCGTCCCGGCGTCCGCGCCATGCTCATGACGCTCGTCGACGTGCCGCTCGTTTCCGCGGCGACCGTCCGCGCGGTGCTTGAACGCTATCGGACGACCCACGCCCCCGTCGTTCGGCCCGTGCGCGGCACGCTGCATGGGCATCCCGTCCTGATCGATCGCTCCCTGTTCGACGAGATCCGCGCCGCCGACCCGCAACGCGGTGCAAAGCCGATCGTTCGCGCGCACGTGTCGGCCGCCGGCGATGTCGAGGTCGAGGATGAAGGTGCGTTTTCCGATATTGATACGCCGGAAGAATACAAACGTCTCGTCGACCTCGGAAAGAAGCCTGGTGATTAGCAGGGAAAAAGCTTGATACACTTGCTCCGCGTCCCTCGATTGTCGTGGCAGTCAGCAAGCCGGTGCCCATCATCCGACTGACGGGAATCTGATACGTGGAGACACGCATGAAACGGCTGGTTTCGCTGTCCGCCGCCGCTGGCGTCCTGATGGCGGGTCTTGTGAACGCGCAGGGGCCGACGATATTCAAGCTGGGCACCTTCGAGCGCGCAGGCAGACAGTTTGTCGGTATCGTGCTCCGCGATTCGGTCGTCATCGATCTCGCGGCCGCGAACGCGGCACTCGCGTCACCTGCAGGTAATGTCGCATCGCCGGTGGATATGAAGGACCTGATCGCGCGCTACGATGCGGGCGTGCGCGACCGAATCGTGCAGATCGTGACGAGTGTGAACAGCGCCTCGGGCGGCCGGCCGGTTTACGTATACGACCTGAAGGCGCTGAAGACGCTCCCGCCCATCATGTATCCCACGGCGATTCTGAATGTCGCGTTGAATTACGTGGAGCATTCTCGCGAGATGGCGGGACTCAACAGCGGGCCGCCCCCGATTCAGCCCGGTGGTCCCTTGCCTGGGGCTGCGACGAAGGACACCACCAGCATGCCCGGAATCTGGGAACGACAGGCCAATGACGGGCGGTGGAATCCGTACATGTTTCTGAAGGCCGCCTCTGCCGTCATCGCCGACGGCGAACCGATCCGACTGCCGGAGGGCCGGGACCAGGTGGACTGGGAATGCGAGCTCGGCGTCGTGATCGGACGCCCCGCCGCACGCGTGCCTGCCGCCCGGGCGAACGACTTTATCTTCGGCTACACGCTCGAGAACGACGTCTCTGATCGCGGCGGGCGCGGCGATTCGCGGTACGGCTCCGACTGGCTGGTCGGGAAATCCCACGACACATTCGCACCGATGGGGCCGTTCATCATCCCGAAGGAGTTCGTCGCCGACCCTCGAAAGCTGAGAGTCAAGTTCACCCTGAATGGCCAGGTCATGCAGGACGCCGACACGTCGTTGATGATCCATGATGTCTTCGAGCAGGTGTCTTATGGCTCGCACATCATGACGCTCCGGCCAGGTGACGTTATCGCGACCGGCAGCCCTGCGGGTGTCGGATCGGCAAGAAAGCCGCCTGTTTTCTTCAAGCCCGGCGATGTCTCCGTGTGCACCTATGAGGGCGTCGGCACGCTGACCAACCCGGTCGTCCGATGAACGGGCGGCGACGAAGCGCTTTCTTGATTTCTCTCGCGTCGCGCTGACTCAGCGGCGACCGAGGGCTGTGCACAGCGTTGCTCCCTTTCCATGCGATCACAGTTGTTCCATGCGATCACAGTTGACAGCCACTGCACGCGAGGTCTAGTGTCTCGTCCGTCAGCGCGTACAGCCGAAAATTGATCTGACCGTGGTGGTGCAGGCCTTCCCGCCCTCAGCTCGAGACTGACGCAAGCCTCGGCAAAGGTGCGAGGGCGCGAACGCCAGCCCTGCCAAGCGGTGCTGAAGCCCCGCGCGAGCCGTCAATGCTGCACTTGCTCCAATTGAACCAAAGGGAGATGTTCGCATGAGCCTCCAAAACCGGTGGATGCGGCGAGCGGTGCTGTTGGGCGGTTTCACCCTGATCGCGAGCGTGGGCGCGGCGCAAGTTCGTCCGCTGACGCTGGTGGTCGTCAACCGAGATGAAAACTCCGTGGCGTTTCTCGATCCGGCGACCGGCAGGATTCTTGGCCGCGTGGTGGTCGGCGAGCAGCCCCACGGCCTTGCGGTGTCCGACGATGGAAGGCTGGCGTTTGTGACCAATACCCTGACAACGCGCAGTGAAGGGAAACTGGTCAGCCCCAGCATTTCCGTCATCGATATCGCCGCTCAGAAGGAGCTGCGGCGCGTCGCCATCGGCCCCTACAGCCGGCCCCACGGGATTACGTACGCTGGCGGCAAGGTCTACTTCACCGCCGAAGGTTATCGGCTCGTCGGCTGCTATGACCCGGCGACGAACCAGATCGACTGGATGCTCGGCAACGGCCAGGAGCGGACGACGCTCATTCTCGCCAACAAGGATGTGACCAAGCTGGTTGCGGCGAACATCGGTTCCGACACGGTCACCATCATGGAGCTTGTCTCGGACCCGGCGAAATGGAGCGTACGGGTGGAGTGGAGCATGGCCACGATCCCGGTAGGTGACGGTCCTCATGGTGTCGACCTGTCTCCTGACGGCAAAGAGATCTGGACAGCCAATGAGTTCGACAATACGGTGTCGATCATCGATGTCGCCACCAAGAAAGTCACGCAGACCCTGAAGGTCTCGACCAAAGCCGCCGCACGGCTGGCCTTCACGCCTGACGGCAAACGAGTGTTCATCTGCGACGACCTGGGGTTGCTGGTCCTCGATGCCGCGACGAGGAAGGAGCTCAAGCGGGTGAAGCTTGGCACGCCAACGCACGAGGAAATCCTGTTTTCGCGGGACGGCACGCGCGTTTACATTCCCAACATCGACACCATCAACGTTCTCGACATGAGGACGTTGGAAGTGACCGGCCATCTCACCAGCGGCAAGCATCCCGAAGGGATGGCCTGGTCGGCCGTGAGCCCGAGCACCCGCTGAATCGGGCGACTGATCGTCCGGCCCGGCGCCGACGGTCCGAAAGCGCTCGACACGGGGGCCACTTCAGCGTGAAAATCAACAGGCTCAGAATCACCCCGGGCACCAGTGAGGATGAAACATGGCACGAAAAGTATCGGCGCTCTTCCTTGTAGGACCGCTGACACTCCTGGCCGGAACAGCGGGGCCCAGGACGCAAGAGCGGTCCTGCAAGCGGCGGCCAAGAACATGGGCGCCGACAACCTGAAGACCCTCCAGATCACCGGGAAAGGCTGGATTGCCGGCGTGGGTCAGAGCTACAGCCCGGCCGATGATTGGCCGCGGTTCGAGGTGACGACGTACACCAGAACGATCGATTTCGACGCCAAGTCCTCGCGCGAGGAGCTCACCCGCCGGCAGGGAACCTACCCGGCTCGCGGCCAGGTGATTGTCGGCGAACAGCAGCTCGTCGCGCTCAATACCGGCAGCTACGGGTGGACCATGCAAGGGGCCAACGCCACTCCGATGGCACCCGACGCCGCAGAGATCCGGCAGCTCGAGATCTGGCTCACGCCGCACGGCTTCCTCAAAGCCGCCTTGGCGCCGAACGCCAACCCGACGGCTCTCCAGACGCACATCTACGGCGATTTCAGTGAGGGAGCGAACGTCACGGTCGTTTCGATCATGGTTCTCGGGAAGTACCGGGTGAACGGCACGATCGCGCCCGACAACACGGTGCAGCGGGTGCAGACATGGATTCCCAACCCGGTTTTCGGCGACCTCGTGCTCGAACACCGCTACGATAACTACAAGACGTTCGGCAACCTGAAATTCCCGAGCGGCCTGCATTCGCACCTGGGAAACCCGGTGATCCATCCGGGCCATAACTCGCAGGATATTCAGGTCGCCAATATCGTCGCCAACGGGCCCGTGCCGCCGCTCGCGATCCCCGACGAAGTACGGAAGGCCGCCGTCGCCCCGGTGAAGGTCGAGTCGTCGAAGCTGGCGGATGGCGTGTACCGAATCGCCGGCGGCACGCATCACAGCGTGGCGGTCGAGTTCAAGGATTACGTCGCCGTCGTCGAAGCGCCGCAGAACGAGGAGCGGTCGCTGGCGGTGATCGCGGAGGTGAAGAAGCTCATTCCGAGCAAGCCGATCCAGTACATCGTCAACACCCATCACCATTTCGACCATTCCGGCGGGCTTCGGACCTACGTGGCGCAGAGCGCGACGATCATCACGCACCCGATCAACAGGGATTTCTACGAGCACGTGCTTCTGTATCCGGCGGCCCGAACGCTGCAGCCGGACATCATGTCCAAGTTCTACCCATGGGCATCGTTCAACCGGACGCCCATCTTCGAGCCGGTCGGCCAGAAGTATGTCTTGAGCGATGGGACGCGAACGATGGAGATTTATCCCGTGACGCAGCTCGCGCACGCCGCCAGCATGCTGATCGCATATCTGCCGGCGGAGAAGATCCTGATCAACGCGGATCTGTATTCGCCCCCTGCGCCGGGAGCCACGCCCCCCGCGACTCCGAATCCGAGCACGGTGAGTCTGAGGCGCAATATCCTGCGCCTGAAGCTGGATGTCGCCCAGCACGTGCCCATCCATGGGCGGGTGGGAACCAACGAGGAATTCCTGGCGGTGGTCGGCAAAGCGGGAGCGCCCGCGAACGCAACTTCGGGCGGTAACTAGGGGTACGAGCCGTGACGCGAGCCGAGGTGACGCCACCTCGGCTCGTACACTCATGCGTCTCCGGCTTCCCGGGCCCTCCACGCGGTATGTATCACATCTACAGTCTGCTGACGCTGGCGGTCTTCGTCATCGTCTCGCCATATTTCCTGTATCAGGCGGTCCGTCACAAGAAGCACATCAGCAGCCTGCGGCAGCGGCGCGGTCACCTGCCGGTGTCGCTCAACGTCGACGGTGAAGAGTCGATCTGGATCCATGCCGTCTCGGTCGGGGAGGCGCTGACGGCGCGCGCGCTCGCCGCAGACCTGAAGACGCGCTATCCCCGCCTCCGGCTGTTCCTGTCGACCACGACGATGTCCGGACAGGAAGTCGCCCGCCGCAGCCTGCAGCACATCGACGCCGTCTTCTATTTCCCATTCGACTGGGCATTCATCGTCCGCCGCACGCTGAACATCGTGAAGCCGCGGCTGTTCGTGATGATGGAAACCGAGATCTGGCCGAACCTGCTCCGCATCTGCCGCAGCCGCGGCGTCAAGACCATCGTCATCAACGGGCGGATTTCGTCGCGCTCGTATCCCCGCTACCGCTGGATCCGGCCGTTCTTCCGCCGCGTGCTCGCCAACGTGGACCGTTTCTGCATGCAGAGCGACGAGTCGGCGCGCCGCATGATTGATCTTGGCGCCGATCCGTCACGCGTGACCGTCACCGGCAGTTTGAAGTTCGATTCGCTGGAGATGCCGACCGCGTTCTCTCACTCCAAGCCGCGCGAGAGGGTGTTGAGGTACTTCCGTGTAGCGCCCGCCCGGGTGGTCATCATCGCGGGCAGTACGGTGCAAGGCGAGGAGGCCGCCGTGCTGCGGGCGTTCGCGCGGGTCAAGACGACGACGCCCGGCGCGCTGGCGATACTGGCTCCTCGCCACCCCGAGCGCTTCGGGGAAGTCGAGGGTCTGGCTCGCGACGCGGGGTTTGTGACCACGCGCCGGTCCGAGCTGCCGATCGATGCCGAGCCGCGCGGCGACGTCGTCGTCCTCGACACCATCGGCGAGCTGGCGCTGCTCTATCAGCTCGCGACCGCCGTGTTCGTCGGCGGCAGCCTGGCCGATCGCGGTGGACACAACATCCTGGAGCCCGCGATCTTCGGCAAGCCGATCCTGTTCGGTCCCCACATGCAGAATTTCAAGGAGATCGCCGACACGTTCCTGTCTAACGGGGCGGCCGTCCAGGTGGAGTCCGATCGCGAGCTCGAACAGACCCTGGTGATGCTGCTGGCCGATCCGGTGCGGAGGGCGAAGCTGGGTGCGGCGGCCCGCGCGCTGGTCGAAGCCAATCGGGGGGCCAAGGACAAGACCCTGGCGGTCATCGCTGAGCTGCTCCCGCCCGCGGATGTCGGGGGCGTGGTTCGTCCCTTCCGTCTGGTGCACTAGGCTTTCACCTCTCAGCCACATTCTCTTCCTCTCGGCTGACGGCCGAAAACGTTCTCCCCGCTTTCAGCTACCATTTGTGTCTCTCTGGTGGAGGCGCCTCCTCGTAGCTGGTAACTGACAGCCGATAGCCGTTTATCGTGACCCTAACCGCAGCGAGCTTTCTCTACGGCGCGGCTGCCCGGTGGCGGCGGCGGTGGTACGCCGGCGATCCCCGGCGTCAGCGGTACCTGTCGCAGCCGGTCGTAAGCGTCGGCAACCTGTGCGCCGGCGGCAGCGGCAAGACGCCGGTGGTGGAGCTGATAGCGCGCTTGCTTCTCGATCGCGGCGAGCGGCCGGCGATTCTGAGCCGCGGGTATGCGCGGCGGCTGGCGCTCGACGGGGTGACGGTGGTCTCGAACGGTTCGACGATCGTGGCTGGCCTCGAGACCGCGGGCGACGAACCGCTGATGCTCGCGCGCGCGCTTCCTGGCGTGCCGGTGCTCGTGGCGGCGGATCGGTACCTCGCGGGCCGGCTGGCCGAGCGCCAGCTGGGCGCCACGGTGCACCTGCTGGACGACGGTTTTCAGCATCTGGCGTTGGCTCGAGATGTCGACCTTCTGATCGTCGCCGAGGAAGACCTGACCGATCGAATCCTTCCGGCCGGCCGGCTGCGCGAACAACTGACTGCCGCTTCATCAGCGGATGCGCTGCTCACCGCCGCCGACGGCGACGGCACCAGGCGGTTGCGGCAGGCGCTCGGTGTCGAGACCACGTTTCATGTCCGTCGGGGGCTCGGGCCGGTACGATGGATGAGCGGGCGTGAGTCGGCTGTTCCGGCCCCGGGCCTTGCTCTCGCGGTCGCCGCCGTGGCGCGTCCCGAGAGATTTCTCGCCGACGTTGCGGCCGCCGGATGGCAGCTGGCCGGCACCATTGTGTTCCGCGACCACCATGCCTTCACCGACCGGGACGTCGATCGCATCGCCCAGGCCGCGCGCGCGGCGGGAGCAGACGTCGTGTTGACGACAGAGAAGGACGCCGTGCGGTTCGAAGTCTGTCGCGTCGGCGACCTGCCCCTAGCCGTCGTGCCGCTGGCCGTGACCATAGAGCCGGAGGCCGCTTTCTGCGATTGGCTGTTCGCCCGAATTCATTCCCATGCTCTCGCCTCGAGAACCCAGAGGCTGATCCCCGCGCCGGCCCCCGACTCTGGCCCACCGAGATGAGGCATCGTCTCGAATATATGGCTGTCACAGCCCTCGTCGCCTGCTTGCGGGTGCTGCCGGCGCCGGTCGTCGAGCGTGCGGGCGCGCTTCTCGGACTGACCGTCTATCTATTCGACGGCACGCACCGCCGAATCGCGCGGCGAAACGTCGCGGCCGCGTTCCCGGCGCGATCGGCCGCCGAGCAGGGCGTCATCGTCCGCGGTGCGTTCGCCCATTTCGGGCGATTGTTGTTCGAGTTGCTGAAGTTCAGCACGCTCAGCTCCGGCGCCATGCTGGCGCGCGTGGAGTTCGAGGGGGACGAGCGCGTTCGTCAGGCTTACGCCCAAGGGAAGGGCGTGCTGTTCGTGACCGGGCACTTCGGGTTCTGGGAGCTGCAGGCGATGGTGCATGCGCTGCGGCTTCGGCCGATGGCCGTCGTGGCTCGCGCCCTCGACAACCGTCCGCTGAACGATCTGCTCGAGCGGATGCGCACCCGCACCGGCAACACCGTCATCTATCGCCAAGGCACTATCCGGCGGGTCCTGCGGCTCCTGCATGCGGGGGAAGGCGTCGGCATTCTTATCGACCAGCACATCCAGAGCCGGGACGCCATTTCCGTCACGTTTTTCGACCGCCCGGCGGCGACCACCTCGGTCGTGGCGGCCCTGGCGCTGAGGACCGGGGCGCCCGTCGTGCCGCTGTTCGCGCTGCCGCTCGGAGGCGGGCGCTACCGTATGATCTACGAACACCCGGTCCAACCGCCGCCGGAGGATACCCCAGACGCCGTTCACGAGTTCACGCAGCGATGCACCGACGTGTTGGAGATGTATGTCCGCCGTCACCCCGAGCTATGGCTATGGATGCATCGCCGGTGGCGTGACGACGAGGATCTGTACGGGTTAGCAGTTAAGTGTTGACGGTCAACAATCTTCAGCCGCTGCCGCCGGGGCTGAAGTTCGTTTCGGCGAGCTGAGAGCTGAAGATGAAAGCCGATCACATCCGTAACTGCCAACTGTATCCGTTAGCCTTCCAGCCTGGCGGCAATCGGCATGCGCCATCCGGTGCCGAATGCGCGATCGGTGACCTTGAGGCCCGGCGCCGCCTGCTTGCGCTTGAATTCAGCCGCCCGGACCAGACGCAGGACCCGGTGGACGGTGGCCGCGTCGAAGCCCGCGGCGACGATTTCGTCCGCCGGTTCGTGGCGCTCGATGTGGCGCTGCAGGATGTCGTCGAGGACGTCGTACGGCGGCAGCGAATCCTGATCCGTCTGGTTCGGCCGCAGCTCGGCGGACGGCGCCTTGGTGAGAATCGGTTCCGGAATCAAGTTTGCGAGCCGAGCTCTCGTTCAGCCACGTGGCGACGCGGTACACCATCGTTTTCGGGACGTCGGCGATGACGCCGAGGCCGCCCGACATGTCCCCGTACAGCGTGCAGTACCCGACCGCCAGCTCCGACTTGTTGCCGGTGGTCAGCAGCAAGGCTGATCGCTTGTTCGACAGCGCCATCAGCAGGTTGCCGCGGATGCGCGCCTGGATGTTCTCCTCCGTCACGTCGCGCGCGGTCCCGGCGAACGCCCCGGCGAGCGTGCGATCCATCGCCTCCATGACGTCGTCGATGGGAAGCGTCAGCGTCCGGATGCCGAGATTGGCCGCGAGCGCCAGCGAATCGTCGATGCTTCCGCGGCTCGAAAAGGGCGACGGCATCAGGACGCCGAGCACCTGATCGGCGCCGAGCGCCTCGGCCGCGATGGCCGCGGTCAGCGCCGAGTCGATCCCGCCCGAGAGTCCGATGACCGCCCGCGAGAAGCCGCACTTGCGGGCGTAGTCGCGCGTGCCGAGGACGAGCGCGCGCCAGATCTCGGATTCGATGACGAGGTCTCGCCGGCGGACCGATCCGCGTCGCGCTGTCCATGTCGCAGACGACTACGTCGGCGTCGAACGAACGGCCGCGGGCGATCGGCGCTCCCGCGGCGTTGAACGCGCAGCTGCGGCCGTCGAAGACGAGATCGTCGTTGCCGCCGAACTGGTTGACGTACGCGAGCGGCACCCGATACTTCAGCGCCATGCTGCCGAGCATCTCCTCGCGCCGGCGGTGCTTGCCGGCGGTGAACGGGGACGCCGACAGGTTGACGATGGCTTCGGCGCCCGCGCGCACCAGCTCTTCGATCGGATCGTGGTGATACCGCCGGCGCTTCCAGAAGTCGCGATCGTTCCAGACGTCTTCGCAGATGCTGATGCCCAGCCGCCGGCCGCCAAGAGTCAGGATCTGCGCTCCGTGGAACGGCTCGAAGTACCGGTCTTCGTCGAAGACATCGTAGGTGGGCAGAAGGGCTTTCCGAAACCGCTGATCGACGGTGCCGCCGTGGGCGAGCGCCGCCGTGTTGAACAGCGGCCGTCCCTCGTCGGAAGGATTCGGCTCGGGCAGGCCGACCAGCACCGGCGGGAGGTCGTGGAGCTCGCGCGCGAGCTCGTGCAGCTGATCCCAGCTGCGCCTGACGAAGCCGGCACTCAGCAGCAGATCGCGCGGCAGGTAGCCGACGAGCGCCAGCTCCGGCGTGACGGCGAGGTCGGCGCCCCGCGCGCCCGCCTCGCGGACGGCGTCGGCAATCAGCCGCGCGTTGCCGCTCAGGTCGCCGACCGTCGGGTTGATTTGCAGCAGCGCAATTTTCATTCAGTGAAGCGGTACTTGAGCAGCACCCACAAGGCGACCAGGCCCGCCACCCAGGTGATCTTCTTCCCTTCGTCGTAGCCACGGCCCGAGTAGGTGATCGGCACCTCGTAGACCCGGTACCCGCGCTTGAAGATCTTCGCGGTGAGCTCCGGCTCGATGCCGAACCCATTCGACTCGAGCGTGATCGATCGCAGCACGTCGGCCCGCATGACCTTGTAGCAGGTCTCCATGTCGGTCAGCATCGTGTTGTACAGGACGTTGGTCGCGAGGGTGACGATCCGGTTGCCAAGGTAGTGCGTGAACAGGAACACGCGGTGGCGGCCGAGAAAGCGCGACCCGTAGACCACGTCCGCGTGCCCCTGCAGATGAGATCGATGAGATCCGGATACTCTTCCGGGGAGTACTCGAGATCGGCGTCCTGAATGACGACCAGGTCGCCGGTGACGGCGGCGAATCCGCGTCTGAGCGCCGCGCCCTTGCCGGCGTTCGCCTGGCGCAACAGCGTGAAGTTCAGCGACGTGCGCAGCTCGTCGAGGATCTGACCCGATCCGTCGGTCGATCCATCGTCCACGACGATCAGCTCGATCCGCAGCGGGACGGCGAGCACCCGGCGGATGATCGCCTCGACCGTGGTACGCTCGTTGAACACCGGCATGACGACCGAAAGCAGCGGGTTCGGAGGAACGGTACGGCCGCCGCGCGCCTGATTCATGGAAACAGAAAACCTAGCACACGCGCAGAGCGCGAGCAAACGGCTGATCGTGTTTGCGCCAAACTGGCTCGGCGACGCGGTGATGGCGCTGCCCGCCATCGCCGACGTGCGCCGGCATGCGGCGGGCGCGAGCATCAGTGTGGCCGCGCGACCTTCGATCGCGCCGCTCTTCGCGCTGGTGCCGGGGATCCGCGACGTTGTGGTGGTCGATCGGCAGGGCGTGGGACGGCGTGACGGCGTGCGGCAACTCAGGGAGGGCGCTTTCGACGCGGCGCTCCTCTTGCCGAACTCTCTGCAATCGGCGCTCACGGCGTGGCGCGCCGGCATCCCGGAGCGCTGGGGCTATCGCACGCAGGGGCGTGCCGCGCTGCTGACGCGCGCGGTCCGTGCACCGGCCGCTCGCGCGCACCAGGCTCTCTACTATCAACGCCTGACCGAGGCGCTCGGTTTCGTGCCCGGTCCGCTCGAGCCGCGCCTCGACGCGCCGGCCGACGCCCGCCGCGCCGCCGCCGATCTGCTGGCGTCCGCAGGGTGGGACGGCCGCTCGCCCCTCGTGGCTCTCGCGCCCGGCGCGGCGTACGGCGGCGCGAAACGCTGGCCGGCCGCGTCGTTCGCGGCGCTGGCGACGGCGCTCGCCAGCGACCAGGTGATGAGCGTACTCGTCGGCGGTACGGCTGATGCTGCCGCCGGCGCCGCCGTAATCGGGACGGGGATATCTTGGGGTGGGGCGCCCGGCACAAGCAGCCCCGTCCCCATCAACCTGATCGGCCGCACCGATCTGCCGACGCTGGCGGGCGTCCTCGTGCAATGCCGCGCGCTCGTCTCGAACGATTCGGGCGCGATGCATCTCGGCGCGGCGCTGGGCGTGCCGCTGGTCGCGATGTTCGGGCCGACCAACGAGCGCGAGACGCGCCCGCTGGGCCGCCTCGAACCCATCGTGCTGAGCCATGACGTGTGGTGCCGTCCCTGTATGCTTCGCGAGTGCCCGCTGACCCATCGCTGCATGCGCGGAGTGAAAGTCGAGACCGTGCTGGCCGCAGTCCGAGGGACCTCGTGACGCCGGCCGCCGCCGTGTTTCTCGATCGCGACGGCACGCTCATCGAGGAGGTCGGCTACCTCGATCGGCCCGAGCGCGTGGAGCTGTACCCCTGGAGCATCGACGCGATCCGCGCCTTCAACCGCGCGGGCCTGCGCGTGGTCATGGTGACCAACCAGTCGGGCGTGGCGCGCGGATTCTTCACGGAGGCGGTCGTCGATCAGGTGCACGGCCACATTGCCGACCTGCTCGGGGCCGGCGGGGCGCACATCGACGCGTATTACTATTGTCCGCATCATCCCGACGGCAAGGTCGCCCGCTATGCGCACGCCTGCGATTGCCGCAAACCGTCGCGGGGGCTCGTCGACCGCGCCGAGCGTGAGCTCGGCATCGATCCCCGCCGATCGTTCGCCGTCGGTGACCGCTGGGTCGACGTGGCGCTGGCGCGGACGGTCGGCGCGCGGGGCATCCTCGTCCGGACAGGCTACGGCGCCGGGGAAGAAGCGAGGCCTCAGGAAGGGCTCGCGGCCGACGCGGTCGTCGACAATCTGGTTGAAGCGGCGGGATGGATCCTGAGGAGCCGGAAATGTTGATCGCGCGGTCGGTTCACCCGTTGCCAGGCGATGCCGAGCGCAAGGAGCGGCTGCTGTCGCTCATCGACGGCTTCGCGAGCCGCCGCGTGCTCGTGGTCGGTGATCTGATTGCCGACGAGTTCATCTACGGCGAGGTCGCGCGCGTCTCGAGAGAAGCCCCTGTCCTGATTCTCAAGTACGACGCGACCGAGACGGTCGCCGGGCGGAGCCGGCAACGCGGCCAACAATCTCGCGGCGCTTGGCGGCAGGGTGGCGCTCGCCGGGCTCGTCGGGACGGATGCGGAAGGGCGCCGCCTGCTCGGCAGCTTTCATCGGGGCGTCGATCGGGGCGCCGTCGTGCGCGCCGCCGACTATCGCACGCCGGTCAAGACGCGCATCCTCGCCGGCGGCGTGCACTCGGCGAAGCAGCAGGTCGTCCGCATCGACCGCGAGGCAGGCTGGCCGCTGGTGCCAGACGTCGGCCGGACGTTCGTCCGGAAACTGGGACCGGCGCTCGCCGACTGCGACGCCGTCGTCCTCTCCGACTACGGATCGGGACTCGTCACACCCGCTCTGGCGTCGACCGTCCGGTCCCGTATTTCGACGCGTGCGCGCCGCCGGCCTGTGCCGGTGCTGCTGGACAGCCGGTATCGCCTGCTCGACTACCGCGCCCTGACGATCTGCACGCCGAACGAGTCGGAGGTCGAGCAGGCGCTAGACCTTCGCATCGACGACGATCCTGGCGCGCTCGAGCGGGCGGGCCGGGAGATTCTCGAGCGCACCCGGATGCGGGGGGTGCTGATCACGAGAGGCAGCCGGGGAATGGCGCTCTTCGAGCACAAACGGCCGACCGTTCACGTACCCGATCTTCGGGTCGGATGAAATCGCCGATGTCACCGGTGCCGGCGACACCGTGATCGCGACCTGCGCGCTGGCGCTCGCCGCCGGCGCGTCGTTCTACGAAGCCGCGCTGTTGGCAAACTACGCCGGCGGGGTCGTCGTGATGAAGCGCGGCACGGCGACCGTCAGCGCCCGCGAGCTCACCGACGCCGTCGTGAGCGCTCACGATACCTCGCTCGAGAACTGGTCCCAGGAAGGACCGGCACAGGGACGGAAGAAGTAACACAGGTGAAACTTGAAATCTGAAGTCTGAAATCAGAAAGTCTCAAGTCTCAGGTCTCAAGTCTCAGGTTCTGAAATGACTGTTTGGGATTTAGCATTCGCTCTCACTTAGCATTCAGCATTTGCAGTATGGGGATCGTCCTGACCGAGCCGGAGCTGGTGGAGGCGGTGGCGCGGGATCGCGAGCGCGGCCGCACGGTCGCGTTCGCGAACGGCTGCTTCGATCTGCTTCACGTCGGCCACGTGCGATATCTGCAGGGAGCAGCGGCGGAAGCCGATCGGCTCGTGGTGGCGGTGAACGACGATCGGTCGGTGGCTCTGCTGAAGGGACGCGGCCGGCCGATCCTGACGGCCGCGGACCGCGCGGAACTCGTCGGTGCGGTCCGAGGGGTCTCCTACGTGGTGATCTTTGAGGGGCAGACGGTTGGGGAGTTGCTGAAGCTGCTGCGCCCGGAGGTGCACTGCAAGGGCACCGACTACACGGTCGAGTCGGTGCCGGAACGGAGCGTTGTCCTTTCCTACGGCGGCCGTACGGCCATCGTCGGCGATCCCAAGACGCACGCGTCGCGCGAACTGTTTTCGCGAATTGCCCGAACGGCGACCCGCGAAGACCGGACGCCGGATGCCGAGCAAGCGTCGAACGACGAACACCGAGCGCCGCACGGCGAACGCCGCACGTCGAACGAGTAGCATTGTCGCGATTCCTCCTGGTCCGTTTGGGCGCGCTCGGCGATATCGTCCACGGCATACCAGTCGCCGCCGCCCTGCGCCGCGCTCTGCCGTCCGCGCGCATCGACTGGCTCGTCAGTGCGAAACACCGCGAGATTCTCGACCTCGTCCCGGTGATCGATCGCCGTCTCGTCGTCGACGATCGCAGCGGCGGCGCCGGCCTGCCGTTCGTCGCCGCGATTCGCGAACTGCGCGGGACGCACTACGACGTCGCGATCGATCTCCAGGGGCTGATCAAGTCGGCGATCGCGGCGCGCGCTTCCGGGGCTTTGCGCGTGGTCGGCTTCGCTTCCCGCTACCTGCGCGAGCCGCTGGCGCGGTGGCTGTACACCGACGTGTCCGATCCTGACGGCGACGCCGCTTCCACGTCACGAGGGAGGAGACATGTCGTGCAGCTCAACCTCGGGCTCCTCGAGCCGCTCGGCATACCCGCCGGCAGCCCGGAATTCCCGTTCGATGCGGTCGACTCGAAGGCGGCCCGGCAATTGGGCGAACGGACCGGCGGGCGCTATGCGCTCCTGAACCCCGGCGCCGCCTGGCCCAACAAGCGATGGCCGCCTTCGCGCTTCGCAGAGGTCGCCATCGCGCTCCTCGAGCGTCGCGGGCTCATGTCCGTCGTGCTATGGGGACCAGGCGAACTCGATCTCGGCGAAGCCGTCGTTTCGCAGGCGCGAGCCGCCGCCGTGCTTTCGCCGCCGACTTCGATCGCCGACATCCTGGCGCTTGCGCGCGGCGCCGCCGTGATGGTATCGGGCGATACGGGCCCCACGCACATCGCCGCGGCGGCGGGAACGCCGATCGTGGGCCTCTATGGGCCGACACGCCCGGAGCGCAACGGCCCCTGGCATCCCGCGGATCTGACCGTCTCACGGGCGGAGGTCTGCCAGTGCCATCACAAGCGGCGTTGCCGGCTGGAGCGCATGTGTCTGCTCGACATCGGGGCTGACGAGGTCGTTCGCGCCGTCGAACGGCGGCTCGATGCGTGAGCGTCTTGCGCGACTGCGGGGACGCCTCGCCGACGTGCTTGGCGCGTAGACGCGTGCCGCTCGGGTTCGTGTGCGGTGGTCTGGTCCTGTGGCTCTCCCGGCCTACGAGTGCCACGCTGATCGCCGGGTTCACGATCGCCAGCTTCGGCGAGGCGATCCGCTTCTGGGCCGCGGGGCACCTGCACAAGGCGCGCGAAGTGACCTTGTCCGGCCCGTATCGGTGGGTGGCGCACCCGCTGTATCTCGGCTCGACGGTCATGGGGGTGGGCCTTTCGGTCGCGTGCCGCAGCGCGACGGTCGCAATACTCGTTGCGCTGTACCTCGGCGCGACGCTCATGGCGGCGATTCGGACCGAGGAGGCGTTCCTGCGTCGCAGCTTCGGCGACCAGTACGATCGGTATCGACGGCCCATCGCCGGCGGCCCGCCTGATATGGATCGTGGGTCGCGGCTTCAGCCTGGCACAGGCGATCGCGAACCGGGAGCACCGTGCGGCCGCCGGTTTGGTGCTCGTGTTGTTGCTGCTGCTCTGGAAGTCAACGTATAATTAGCAGCTCGGTCGACGGCCGGGACAAGCTACTGGGAATGGCAGACGGCAGATTTCAGGATGCAGATTGACTTGCAGGGCAAGCAAGTCAATCCAGAATTCAATCTGCACTCTGCAAATCTACAATGATGTAAGGGCGGTTAGCTCAGTGGTAGAGCACCGGCTTTACACGCCGGCTGTCACAGGTTCGAATCCTGTACCGCCCAATCAGCGGTTCCGGAATCGCAGATTGCTGATTCAGAATTGTTGATTGCGGAATCAGGGTTCGACAACAATCTGAAATCTGCACTTCTGAGATCTGCAATTGTTTCGATCGTTAGACTTAGGGGTCGTAGTTCAGTTGGTTAGAACGCCGGCCTGTCACGCCGGAGGCCGCGGGTTCGAGTCCCGTCGACCCCGCCAACTAAAGCATTCTACCGGGACGAGTTAGCGGTCTCGGTAGATCCCGTCGCCACAATGTTGCCACGACTTGCGAGTGGATTCGCGGGCGAATCCAGCAGCCGGATCGCGCCTGTCAATCGCCGCGGGACTCAGGTGCATGTACCGCTGCGTGGTGATCAGATCCTGATGTCCGGCCAGCTCCTGAATGGCACGCGCTGGCGGGCGACGCATTGCCAAGTGCGAACAGAACGTATGCCGTAGCCGATGGACGCCGCTCGCGGCGAGCTGAGCACGCCGTGCGGCCCGCTCCACATGATGCTTCACGACATCTGCTGAAAGCGATGAACCGTCTGACTGACTGAGCACTCGCGCCCCCCGCGGATGCCGATGCTCCCGAAGAGCTGCTGCAAGGCGAACCGTCAGCGGCACGTAACGCAGTCGCCCGCCTTTGGGGACCGTGACGTGGCCCTTCCACTCGGACCGCTGCACGCATAGCTGGCGCTTGCCGAGATCGACATCTGACCATTCCAACGCCATCATCTCGCCGCAGCGAAGCCCCGCTTCTCCCCCCAACAGCACGATGAGGTAGGCGTTCACCTCCTGCCTTGGCAGCTTCAACCAGACGCTCGTACTCGTCGAAGTCATAGAACCCTGCCGAAGACTTCGGAATCGGCAGTAACCGGATCGGGGCTGGCAACCGATCGACGAGTCCCCATTCCACCTGTTTGTTGGCCCCTGGACCGACCATCCAGAACGCCGGCCGATCCAGGGCGAAAGTGCGGCTATTGCGGAGGGGATTGTTGGCCCTATGCGTCCCTGCCTCAGTGCGTCGGGGAGTCGCTACAAACGGCTGAGGCCAGATTGAACAGGCGCGTCGGGCCGATCACTCGACAATTGTGAACACTTCGCGGTGTCCCGACTCCACCAACGGCGTCAGCTTTTGGTAGTAGGCCTGCCAGTCCTTATCCCCAAACAGTTTGGGACCGTAGGTCTCCAAGGTGGCCAGATTCGCCAGCGTCAGCTCCAGGATCACCGTGTAAAACGGTCCAGTAACGTCCGTGAGCATACGAGTAGAAAAATCCACACCTGAGACTGCCCGTTTCTGGATCACCAACCCTTCCTTCATGAGAGCAATCGCCTCCCGTGCTTTCCCAAACTTCAACTGGAACACATTGCGAATGACGATCATGTGCACCTCCGTTCGGCGCGGACGTACGCCAGAGGCGTCATTATCATCCAGTATGTGAGAGCGACCAGCATTCGCGCGCAAGATGGCGGTTTCTCGGCTTGGCGACGCCAGCGCTTGACCGTCGATCGGGAAACGCCCAGCGTACGCGCTGCGTCGTCAGCAGACAACCCGGCGACCGTCTGGAGCCGTTCGACTGGTACCCGTGCCTCTCGGTCGTCCGAGTCGGCGACCTTGCGTCCTTGGCCCGCTGGAGGCCCGCCATGACTCGTTCTCGATGCGCTCACGCTCGAACTCGGCGATGGCCCCGAGGATGTGCATCTGGAGTTTCCCGGCCGGGGTTGTCGCGTCGATGCCCTCGGCCAGGCTGACGAACGCGACCCCCAGCGCCTGCAGTTCTTCCAGCAGGGTGATCAGGTGCTTCAGATTGCGACCCAAGCGGTCCAGGCGCCAGCACACGACCACGTCGAACCGTCGGCGCCGGGCATCGGCCAGGAGCTGGTCGAGTGCCGGCCGGCGATCCTTCGCTCCTGACACACCGCGATCGACGTACTCGACCGCCGCTGCCCAGCCTCGCGCGCCTGCGTACCGCCGCAGCTCCTGGAGCTGGTTCTCCGGTTCCTGATCGACCGTCGAGACGCGGGCATAGATAGCCGCCCTCATGACGGCGCCTCAGTCTCGGGCGGCCCGGATTGATCGGAGATCGGCGAATAAGATCGGATGGACTCATGGTCCCTCCTGAAGGGAGGGCCAACGGTGCCTGCTAGACTGGCAGGAGCCGTCAGCCAAGTTAGCGTTGGTTGCCGGTTAGGGGCGTTCGCGTGTTATCACACGCGGGCGTCCCGAATCTACGCGCGCTTCCGTTTCGGTGCGCGCGTCTACGGGTCTCGGTCTTCAGTACTCCTTTCTCCGTCAAGTACATCGCCAGCGCCCGCCGGATGCTTTCGGCCTCGGGGGTCCCGTGCTCGGCTTTCAGCGGCTTTGAGCCCGGCGAGGAGTTCCTCAGAGATAAAGAGCGACACTCGACGCATATGACACATCAGTATATGCCTATCGCTGCTTATCGTCAAGACGAAGACAACACGAATCGCGCGGCCACGGTGCCCTCTGCGCCTCACTCACGTCGCGACACGGAGCGCCGGCGCTCGTCGAGTCTTCGACCGTCGTCGCGTCAGACTGACATCCTGGGCGCGCGAGTTCGCCGTCGGATCGCGAAAGGGGCGGCACCCCGTCGGAGAATTTTGTAAAGTTCTGGTTTGCCCAGCTAGTCGCAGGTTTCAGGGGTGACCCGGCGGATGACGATGATGACTCCGGGACGCGAAGAAACCGAAAGGATTAGTACGGCCATGGCAGCGTCCCGATCGCCCCGTTCAGTTCGGTGTTGATCGCCCGAGCCTGGCTGATGGTGGTCAAGAAACCCTTGTCGGTCCACCATCCGGACAGATTGGCATTGCGCACCGGCTGATAGGTGTTGGAGTCGATGAAGAGGTTCGAGTATGTGATCCCTGCGGACCTTGTCACGCCTCCCGGCCGGTCGCCATAGGGGTTGATGCAGCTATTCAACGTCCAATCCTTGAACAGGTTGTGATGGATCGAGACGTCGTGCAGCGCATACTGGTTCACGGAGCCGGAACGGCCGACCCAGTCGGAGAGCCGCATGCACTCCCGGTTCCCCACTAACAGATTGTTGCGGACCTCGACACCCGAGCTGTTGCTGACCGCCACACCCTCAGCGGCATTGTTCACAATTACGTTATTCTCGACCAGCGCGGACCCCCAGTTTAGTTCCAGATGGAGCCCGCGGCCTGGCGAGATGCCTGGATTCGAGTGATTGTCGTGAAAGTAGCTGTTGCGCACCGCGTAGTTGAAGTTGTCGGCGTCGAACCACAGACCGGGACCGTTGTTCTCGTAGCTCTCCATGTTGTCGACTACCGTCCCTTTTGAGCCCATGATCTTGATGACGCTCGACGAGCTAGAAAGCCCGCTCCTATCATCCAACGATTGCGGGTTCGTAAAGTTCCCACGAAGAACCACGTCGGTCAGACGCAGCCCGCTGATACCGACAAAACGGGAATCGGTCGGGCTCGTCGCCCCGTTGCCCTTGCCAAACGCGACCAGCGCATGAATGTAGTTGTACTGGAAGGTGCTCTTCGTGACGGTGACGCTATCGTCTACGATTATCAGCCCATTCCGTCCCGCCCGGTCGAACAGGCAGTCTTCGATTCGCCACCCGAGCCCCGCACGGACCGCCGCCGCGGCGTACTCGGTGCTGTGGGGATCGGCGTAGTCCCGGAAGATGAGGCCCTTCACGGTGATATAGAACTGGCCCCCGGTTGACCGCTTGCCTCCAAACCACGCGGCCGGCTGAAAGGTGTATCGACCACCCGTGAGCAAGACGCCGCCTCGGTTCTCGGCTTGAAACACGATAGGCTTATCGGATGCGCCCGAGTTGCGCACGACGATCGACTCCTGATACGTGCCGTTGCGAATCGTTACGACGTCTCCGGCAACCGCCACCTGGGCGGCCTTGTTGATGGTGCGGAAAGGAGCAACGCTCGTCCCCGCATGGGTGTCGCTGCCGGTGGTCGCCACGTAGTACGTGATCCGGCCCAGCGTCGGCCGCGACCATGTGTACGGCGTGACGCCGAAGCCGCGGGGACGGATGCCGACCATAACGGCGCCGAAGTCTGTCGCCGACGCTATGATTGACGATGATGTCTGAGCGTCCCTCATATAGCAATGTTTCCACTTACCGGGCAACGGATCGCCGAACACCGCATTGGTGCAGGCAGTTCCGCCAGTGAGGGTCTTGTAGCTGTACGAGCCATTCGCGCCGTATTGCACCTCCTTCGTGCCGGTGAACGCGCACAATCCACCCTCATTCGCGCAAAAGGTCCAATCTGACTGAGCATTCACCCCTAACGAGAGGATCAACGCGATGAAAACAAGGACAAACGAGGCGAGATGGATCATCGTGTGTGCTCCCGGTGGTGACATCAGAGACGTCCAGTTCCCGCTCTGTCGGTACCTTCAGGCGCGCTAGCACAAAAGGCGACCGTTATGTGTCCGTTAGCCAGGTGACTACTCGCACGCGGGGTGGGGCGGTAGCAACTAAGCGGAAAGTCCCACTCGTGTGTCAGGCGACATCAAAGACCATAACCTAGCCTAGCCTAGTGTCCCGTACCCTGACTGTCGTCCAGAGTACATCGCGGCGTACGAGCAGATGGCAAACCTCGCGACCAAGGCAGGTGTGGAAGGCACACAGCGGCTCAAACTCCATACGCGACTGATCGCGCTCACTAGTGTCGTGTCTCAGAAAAAGCCTGGTGACGCAGCGCCAGGATTTCGAGTCGCAGCGCCGTCCGAGCCCGATTCGACAGTCGCAGGTCCGGAGCAATGAAGTGAGGATCGCCAGCTTCGGCAGGAAGCTAATCGGTGAATGCCGACAGTATCAATTCCGATCACGGGTACCGAGTTTTTCAGCAGGGACAGCAGGATAATGGGGTCGGTGGAAATCAAAGGCGCCCGCCAACGACACGGCATCCTGGAGGTTTGTGATGCGGGATAAGATCGACAAGCTGCTCACCGCGTACGACGAAAAGCGAATCAGCCGGCGCCATCTGATCGGCGCGCTGCTGATGGTCTCGGCGACTGGACCCCTGGCCGTCGACGCCGGTCAGCAGAAACCTGCAGTGAATCTAACAGACACGCCGCCGCCGGGTAATGCGCTATTCCGCGGCCGCATCGTCAACCACGTGACCCTCAGAGTCAAGAACGTGGACGATTCGCGGCGCTTCTATCAGGAACTCCTTGGCGCGAGCGTCCTGCTCGACGGCCGCACGTCAGAACAGACCGGCGCTATCGACCTCCTGCTCGGCGAGAGCTTCGTCACCGTCTCCGGCGGCCGCGGAGCGGCTGGCATCGATCATTTCGCGATCGGGCTCGATCCGTGGCCCGGCGCCGACCGCGCGCTCGAGACCGTGCAAAGGCGTTTTCCGAAAAGCGAGGCCAGAGTCAATCAGAATCAGTTCTCGAAAGCCGCGGAAGTCAGAAGCGTGATGTTGAAGGATCCCGACGGGATCAACGTCCAGTTGGGCAGCGTGAAGTACCAGCTCTGAGCTGTAGCCTACGACACCAGTGATCGTCACGCCGTACAAGGCTGATCATCGAGCTTCTAAACGGTCGCAGGTTCGAATCCGACAGGTATTTCGCGGACTGACCCGTTCGCGCGTCAGGCCGGCCTTCCACGTCCGAACGCGGCTGGCGTGATCGGAAGTTATTTCGCCAACATGAATACGTTTGGAGGGGCACGGTCGGCGCGACTAACAAATCGGCGGCCATGAGCGGCTCTGAACTTTCACGAGGCGCTGATGAGGTAGTTGCGGAAATCGTCCAGTGGGGTGAGCCTCTCGCTCCCGTGTCTCCTGGCAAGAGTCGGTGGTGCAATCTGGTGCATGCCCGCAACGGCATCGATGCCAGCGGTGGCTTTGCGGAATCGGTAACTTGCAGAATCTGAAGAGTCTTGTCCGGGCTGAACCCGACCTATGCGTCTCACGCCGCGCTGATGAGGTAGTTGCGAAAGTCGTCCCAGACACCCCGCCAACTAAGTGACATGCGTTGTGATCAGATCCTTGTGACCGGCCAGTTCTTGGATTGCCCGTGCCGGTGCCCCACGCATCGCCAGATGCGGGCAGAACGTATGTCGCAGGCGATGTACCCCGCTCTCGCTGAGCCGCGCACGCCGCGCCGGCCGTTCAACGTAATGCTTCACGACATCCGCGGAGAGCGTCGCGCTGTTCCGACATAACACGCGAGGCGACCGCACATGGCGATGTTCGCGGAGAGCGGTCGCGAGGCGAACGGTCATCGGCACGTACCGGAGGCGCCCGCCTTTCGGTGCCCGTCACGTGGCCCTTCCACTCGGATCGCTGGACGCAGATCTGCCGTTTCGCAAGATCCACGTCGTGCCACTCCAAGGCCATCATTTCACCGCATCGAAGTCCGGCCTCTCCGCCGAGCAGCACAATCAAGAGCGCGTTGGGTTCGGTTGCTGCGGCGACCACCAGTTGTCCTCGCGGGCACCACCGTTGCCCCTGCATCCGTCGCAAACGTGACCGTCAACCTGCCGATTGGACGCTCGGTCGTGGTCACGGGCCTCATTCGCAATTTGTTCGACGCGCGCTACGCCGACCCGGCGTCGGCCGAACAACGGGGCGATTCGATCGAGCAGAACGGGCGGACGTTGCTAGTCGGACTTCGATGGTCGTTCTGGAATGCCAAGTGACATGTGCTCGTCGCACCCGGCGCAGCGTCGGGCGCGGTCCTGACGGCCATCGTCTTGATCGGCGTACCGGCGGCGACTCAGTCGGCGTCGCCGCCGGGGTTCAAAGCGGCGTACCTGTTCAACCTCGCGCAGTTTGTCGAGTGGCTGGCCGATGCGGTGCCGGCCGGCGCCGCTGGCCTTGTGCATTGTCAACGAGGGCGCCGTCGCGGGCGCGCTCGAACCAGACGGTAGGGGCCGGACCGAGTGCTGGTCGATGAACGCGACCATCACTTGGATTCTGACCAACAAGCCTGCGGCAAGCATCTTGCTGGGCTACAGACCCGACAAACCTCAGACGAATCTGACCGGCGTCAGACGCGCGACGACGATGGAGGACAGAAATGGGGCGACGCGGTGGCAGGTCGATCTTTTCACTTGTGAGAATTGGAGTGGCTGCCCTCGGCCTTGCGGTCTTCGGAAGTGCGGGTGCGGCATACGGTCAGGACGTAGTGATCACGACCAGCGGCGACAGGCTGGTAGGCGAGATCAAGAGGGTCGAAAGGGACGTCTTAACTCTCGAGACCGCCTATTCGGACACCGACTTCAAGATCGAGTGGGAAAATGTCGCCGCCATCGAAAGCAAACGGCAGTTCCTGGTGGAGACATTCGACGGAAGGCGTCTGTCGGGCTCGTTGGGCCTCGACCCGGACAAGAAGCCAATCGTGCAGATCGCCGGGACGGGTGTGCCGCTGGCGGAGGTGTCGGTGGTGCAGCCGTTCGAGCGGACGTTCTGGTCGCGATGGGACACGGCGCTGGACTTCGGCTACAGCATGACGCGAACCAACTCCGCGAAACAGCTCTCGCTCGGGACGAACACTTCTTACCGGGACGAGCGCTATGTCGACGTCATCTTCGCCAACGTCTTCAGGAGCTCGCAGGAGAACGCTCCCGAGACCGAGCGTTGGGATCTTGGCAATGACTTCCGCCGCCTGCTTGGCAACCGGTGGTACGTCAACACCACCCAGGACTTTCTGAACAGCGAAGAACAAGGGCTGAATCTGCGGACGACGATTGGTGGCGGCGGCGGGCGATACGTGCTGCGGTCGGCGTCGCAGTACTTGGCACTGGGCGGGGGACTGGCGTGGACCAATGAGAAATACACGGACCCGGGGCTACCCTCGAAGGACTCGGCAGAGGCCTATCTTGGAGCCGAGTTCATGACCGAGAAGCTGAAGATCACCGACCTCATCACCCGGCTCACGTACTATCCCAGTCTGACGATTTCCGACCGGTACCGCCTCACCTATCGGTTCGATCTGGACTTCAACTTACCGGGAGACTGGTATTTCCGATTCGGGCTCTTCGACAACTACGACAGCCGGCCGCCCGAGGGATTTTCCTCGAACGACTACGGCTGGTCGAACGCCTTCGGCTTCAAGTTCTGAGGCTGACGCCCGCCGATCGATCCTCCTAAAACCGGGAATGCGGGCAAGCACCATGTCTTCGCGGAAGATATAGATTCTTTCCAGGGATTCGCCATTATGGCGCGAACGGGGAGGCGCGCCTGCGATGCCGTTCGTTATTCGGAACTCGCCGGGCGAATGGAGTGGGTTGCACATCCAACGCCCAGCGTGAACTCGTGGGGTGCTACTTCGCAGACCTGCCCGTCACGACCACCGTCGTCGAGAACTCGGCTTTGGGCTGTTCGACGATCTTGGTGGCCGACACCCTCATACCCTTTTTCAGATCTTTGACGGTCGCCGGTTTGCCCTCCACCACGAACTGGACCGACGGCGGCACGGTGTAGTCGCGGGTCTCTCCATTCTCGAGGGTCAGGACGACGTAGTCGCCGGAGACGTACCAGACGGTGCCATTGGTCACGGTCGTGGTGCGCTCAGTCACGGGTTGGGTGGTCGTGATGACGGTCGCCGTCAGGACAACGCCAGGTTTGAGGTCGCTAAGCAGTTTGGGCTGACCGTCGATGAAGAACTGGCGGCCGGGCGGAACATTGAAGAACTGGTAGTACCCTTTTGGTTCCATCCTGGCCAGGAGCCAATTGCCCTCGACTGCCACGACGGTTCCAGTCACGCTGGTCGCCTCGGACACTTGCTTGGCGCCGGGGGTCTTTTGCGTTGTGGTGGTTTGTGCGTCCACCATGCCTGCGGTGATGCTGAAAACAGCCAGGGCAGCGATAGTGATGCGTCGCGTTGTCATGTGTTCTCCTTGTTGCGCTCTTGCGTTGTTTGCGCTCTTGCCAACTGTCGAATGTTTCGACAGAGAAGAAGAGCGGGTTGCGAACTAGAGGAGTCTGACCTGTCGCCAAGTCGACAGCTGACCCGACGCGTTGAGCCAGAGCACCGTAGGTCTGCCGAGGAAGCCGGCATAAGACGCCTTCTGAGGAGCATCAGACGTGCCATGTGTTGGATGATCACGTCGAGGCAGCCGTTCAAGCTCATCCATTCCACCGCCTTCTTCAGCACAGTCCTCAAGCCAATGAGCACGTTGTTGACGGTCTTCGGCGCTCGATCTGCCAGCGTCAGCGTCGGCCGCTGCACCTGTTCAACATGCGCAATTCGAGCGCATCCCACACCCGCACCGGGTACAGGAGACGGGCGCGCGACCATCCGGGTTCACGACTCCTCCACGTCACCGGATGGTCCGCCGAAATATCGGAGGCGCAAGGGCGTACATAGCGTTTTCTTCTCGATTCGGCGTGCGGCGGTGGCGGCGATAGTGCGTGCGCCTGCCGCTCACCTGCGAGTCGACTCGGTGACTTCGAGACCGCGTTCGGCCTCTGGAGCGAAGGGCACCGGCGCGACGAGTCGCGCCCGGTTCTGGCCGATGCGGGCATATGGCCGGGACCGAGCGCGATCGCGGTGATTTCAACGGTCGTGGGCCTGCCGACGAGGTCGCCACGGCCGGATTTTCCTACCGACCCGCACCCGCCAGACCAAGGCATGTTCTTCGACTTCGATCACGCGCTCGTTCGCGGGCTGTGTACGACGGGAAATCCCCATGCAGCGCCACGCGCCCGACGCCGGAGACGCCGGCGATCGCCGGCCTGTCTGGGCCAGCGTGCGCCTGTGCGCGATTTCGTAGATCTGGGTGCGGGACCGAGAGGGCAGAAGCAGCCCCGGCCGACGCGTCTGGCAGCCTATCGAATGACCACCGCAGCGCCAAGCGACCAGCGGTTGCCAATCACATCCTGGATGAGCCCCTGGCTGGACTGCAAGTCGCCCATGGCGAGGGCGTGCTGTGTGCCGAACACCTGCAGGCCGAGACGACCGGTGGGCCGGAAGGCCCATCCGGCGCCGATGATCACGGACAGGGCCTTCTCGTTGAACGAGTCCGAACCGAGGACGTCCACCCAGTTCCGGACGAACGCCATCCCGGCGCCGCCTTTCACGAAGAACCCCTGCGAGGCCCAGGGCCTGAACTGCACCACGGCATCGAAGTGCGTCGTGCGGATGTTTCCCTCCGCGGTGTCGATCGGCATCCAGTACACTTCGGCCCCGACGTCCATGCGAGGATTAGCACGATATCCGACATCCACCAGCACGGCGCCAGCGTGGCGGTACGGGTAGTCCTCCTCGCAGGTCTGACAATCGCCGCGCATGGTCGCGGTCGCGCCGCCGGCCACAAGCCACACGTTCGAGGCGCCGCCGGCCGGGGCCGGCTGGCTCGATGGTGCCTGCGGCGCTGCCTGAGCGAACGCCAGGGCCGGGGCAAGCGCGAGCGCGCAAAGGCCGAGCACCCACGTGCGCATCGAGAAGCTCATGACAGGCTCCACGTGAAGTAGGCGCGCACCTGCGGGTAATGGTAGCTGGCACGCGAGCGGGCGGGATCCTGGTAGAACGTCCGTCGATCGAAGTACTCACCTGTGACACCAATGCCGAGCGCGCCTCGCAGTGGCAGCAGGAGGTCGATTCGTCCGCGCTGCAGGAAGTGGTTCGCGCGCACCCCGTCGAGGGAGTAGAGGTGGCGGCCCTCGTAAAAGAGCACGGCGAACAGGCGATTGTCCCGCGAGAAGGTAGCGGTCACGCCAAAGTTGGATCCCGGGCCGTAGTCGTAAAAGCGCGGCCCCTCGGAAACGCCCTGACCCGCGCCTTCGCCCTCCGTCTCCTCCTCCTCCTCTGGGACTTCGGTCACACCGAGCGGGAGCGAATCGATCGCGCCGAGGACGGTCAGGCCGCCCCAGCCCAGCACCGCAACCGTGGTCCTGGACGACAGGTTCTGCGTGAACCCGAGTGCGGCCTCGACGGATTGCGATCCCGTACCGTACGCATCATTGCTCTGGAAGTCGTAGCTCTGCACGACAGCGAACTGGACCTTGTCGTTCTTGAACGGCTGTCCGAACAGCCGCCCGCGGACCCGGGCTTCGCTGAAGGCCGATCCTCCTCCGAAGCGCAGCCTCACCGCGAAGGCGTCGTAGGGTGTTCGGCTGTGTCCCTTGACCGGATCCCCGTAGATCGCGTCAACCTCCAGAAATGGCTGGCCGGTCGCCGTGAACGCGTTTCCCTCCGTGCCGCGCCACAACGCGCCGAGTGCGCCAGACGCGGTCAGGTTCGAGGGCACCATGTCCGCGGGCTTGTCGGTCACGCGCGAGGCATCCCCCCGCATGAATCGATTCACTCCGGTAATCGGATCGAGCGCGGTCGCGCCGATCTCGCTCCACAGGCGCCCGCGCCCGGTAGCGCGTGTGTTGCGTACGAGCCAGGCTGTACGGTGAAACATCTCGCCGAGCGCGATGCCGCCGAGCGTCGTGTTGATGAAGTCGTTCAAGGATGCGTGGTTCGTCTCGCCGAAATACTCCCAGGTGGCGCTGCCGAAGGCCGTCACGGCCGCTGACTCATAAAAGCTCAAGCCGTTGGCCCGGCCCGTGGTGAAGTAGTTGTTGCCTTGATAGGGGTGGCCGATCTGGTTGACGACGAAGTCGTCCAGGTCCCAGACCCACCCCTGCTCCATGTTGGCCCACCACGTCTTGGGCGTGATGTGCGCCGTCACCTGCCCGCGAATGAGGTTCGCCGTTTCGTAGAGCACATTGACGACGGTGGTCTGAAACAGCGCCCTGCCGACACTGCGCGGGGGACAGCCCTCGCACGCGCGCCGCTCGGCGATCCAGGAGGGCTGGCCTGGTGTCTGGGCGACGGAGGCCGCGGCGACGCTGGCCGCCTGGTCGGCCAGCGTCGGAGGACCGTTCGGGTCGGGAGCCGGCGCTTCCTGCGGACCCTGCGCGGCGAACAGGGAGACGCCCCAGAGTATGCTCCCCAACGTCACGAGCGCCACACATCTCATCTTGGGAGGTTCGAACGCGATCTTGTGCATTTGCTTGTGTCTGCTACTGAGTGGATTGAGCCAATCCGCCGTTGCGCCATTGCCGAGCGTTCTTCGCGAATCGCCGCGCCACCCGGCCGGAGGAGCGAATCGCTCCGTGGGTCGGCCAGCCGATTGCGCTCAGGGTACCTCGACGTCGTAGACCTGGATGCGCCACGACTCGCCCTCTTTCATCCAGAGAGTGCGCATCACCGGAGCCTCGCCGCCTTGCGTTCGCATGCGGAAGCTCATGCCGAAGTATTTGCCGTATTCGGGCGGCCCCTCGTTGAGGATGCGGTCACCGCGTGCCCGTGCGGCGCAGTCCGCGGCGTCGGCGATCGCATTTGGCACGCTGGAAAGCGAGAAGGCTCGCGAATGTTGATGGTCCATCACGCGTAACGCCGGGTTAACAGGCTGAAGACCCTCGATCACCGCATCCAGGCTGCGTGGCTTGCCGACCTGATCGCCGGCGCGTTCCAGGTTGGCGCGGATCTTCTGCGCGGCTTCCTCCGGAGAGGCGGCGGCCGGCTCCTCGGGATTCCGACCGAAGTCGTAGCATGCGTAGCTTCTCGGCGAGACGAAGCCGAAGGCCTCGTCGTAGTTCTTGCGAATCAGCCAGCTTTCGAGAAAAGTCCGCGTCGCCTGCACGAAGCTGGCGTCGGCTTTGACCTTCGCGATCCTGACGTCGGGCGTGCGCTCGGTGGACGGCATGTCGTCGCCTTCCGGCTCCCCCTGCCACGACACGATCTTCCAGAACCCGCCGTCCCTCGCCCAGAGCAGTGCCAGTGAGTAGCCCCGGCCGCCCGGTCCGTTGACGTAGAACGTGGCGCCGAAGTAATTGCCGTACTGGCGTGAGGCTCCTCTCGGGTCGCCGAGCGACAGGCGACTCTCACAATCGAACCTGGCGGCGATGTCGTCGGGAACCACGTAAATCACAAACTGTGCGTGATGCTTCTGGGTGACGACCTTGAGTCCTCGAAGATTCAGACGGACGCCGACCGTGAGGTCGTCGAGCGAGGCGCGCTGGCCAAGAGCCTCGCTCGCCGCCTTCAGGTTCCTGTACACGAGAAACGGCGCCGTGCCGCGGTCGAACGAAAGCGGGTCATCTCCTTCTTCCATCAGGCACGCGTACGAGCGCGCGGAGACGTACCCCATCGCCTGCACGGCGTCGCGGTCGATGAGCCAGGCCTTGAGGAAATCCTCCATCATGAAGTCGATGGTCTTGTCGCCGATGCGGGGCTTTTCCGGGAAGAACTGCGACGCCGTGTCCCTTTCGACGGCCGGTGCACCGGCTACACGGACACCGAAGATGCTCCGCCACCAGTTCTGGAAGCCCGCCCAGCGGTTGGCGTGCCGATCGTAGTTGTTGCCGGCGCGCACATCGGAGTTCGCCGCCGTGAGGTGGCCGTTGAACATGGAGACCGGGAAAAACGACGCGCGGTAGTCCACGTCGACGTCGGCACGCCGACGGTCGAGCGCGATCGAAACCTGGATCGACGGCGAGCCGCCACGCTGGCGGTAGTTGATCGGATAGCCTCTGTGGTACACGGTGTTGTCGGCGGCGCGGCTGAATTCCCGCGATCGATCGAGCATGCTCATTGCGTCTTCCTTGAGCTGCACGTACATGCGGAATTGCTGATCCCCCGACTGGCCGAGGACCTGACCTCTCACCATGTCCACCTGCTCGATGATGTCCAGGGTGTCGCCAAACCGCTGGCCCGACTCGTCGGTTAGGGGGGTGGTGACCAGCGCGTTGGTGATCGCGTCGAAGGTGGTCTTCGACGAGAGCTTGATCCTGGTGTCGTAGAACACGTCGGGAGGGATCTTCACGCCGGTGACCGCGTTGAAGCGCGCGACCCAGTCCGCGACGAGCTTCTGCCGGCGCGCATCGAGCCCCGAGTAGTTGCCGCCGAACTGCAGCGGAGCTTGCTCCATCCGCCCGGGATCCTGGGCGCGAAGAACGACGCCGGAGGCGGCCAGGATCGCGACTGCGCAGGCCGGCAGGGTCACGCGAGCCTGTCTCGGCAATCGATGCAACATTCCCATTCCCATTTGGCTGCGCACTATAACACTGTGTCGGTGTCGGTCCGACGCTCAGCTGTTCCGCAAATTGAACAAGGCAATTGTTTTGGCGAGACGACATAATAGCAGAGGTCCGTTCGTGACCTTCGGCCGGTGGGAATTTCTCGAACCGGCCACAGGGTCCGGCAGCTGTCCCTACTAAGGGATCGGAGTCGCGATCCACTGTCTTCAAGATCCGGCGACGTGGAACTCTGCGCTGTGAGCTGAACGTGAACCAGGCTGAACCAACAGCAAGCCTGCCAGGAATCCAGCCGATGCGTGTCCCAGCAACATGAGCCTTGCGCGCGGCCTGCAAGGTGAAGTCACTACGGCCTCCTTCAACGACAGTCACCGGTGAATCTTCCGGTTACGCGGCACCATCGACCCGTGCCTCCTGCCGACATTCTCGCCATCACGATAGGGCCGCGGGAGGGAGCACCGCCATCCCGTCACGACAGTATTGTTTGCCCCGAGAAGCAGCCGGGGTCACACTGTACCGTTGCCAGCGGATAGGATGAGCGGATGGAACTGACTCGTGAGCGGCGGCCCCTTTCACGTGAGACCCGCCTGCTGCTGATAACCATCGTGGTGTCCCTGGCGGCCCTCTGGGTGCTGGCGCGGATCCGTTTCGCCGAGAGGCCCGTCACCCCGAACCCCATCACCCCCGTGCTCACGCAATTGGCGGCACCGCCCGTGTTCGAGCAGTTGTCATCCGCGGTGTTCCAGGTTCAAAGCCGCCTCTCGCCGATATTGATGAGTATCAATGTGACGGGGCCAGCTTCGGTCGGTGCTCAACGGCCCGACGTTCGTCCCGCTCTGAGAGTGGACACCGATATCGCGATCGCGATGCTCGAGCAGTTCGCGAGCCCGGTTGACATCGATCCGGGGACCGGCATCAAGGTCATCGCCGCGGATCCCTCCTCTGGTCTGGCGGTCCTTCGTGTGCCGATCGGTGGGCCGTTAGCCGAGCCCTTCTCTGACCCCCTGATGTGGTCGCCGCGACGGCCGGAGTATCCCCGATTTCTGATGGCTGGCGAGGTGTCGGGTGGGAGTGTGTCGGTTCGTCCCGTGTTCGTCGGCAGCCTCGAAGCGACCGAGAGTCCCGTGTGGTCGGAGACGATCTGGCTCATGCCCGCGAGTACCGATTTTCGTCCAGGTACGTTCGTGTTCACGATCGATGGCGCGTTCGCCGGGCTGATTGTCGGCGTGGGCGATCGGCTCGGTCTCGTGCCCAGCGAAACCGTCAAGACTGCCGCCGATCGTCTGCGCCTTGAAGGCCACCGCGATTACGGAGGCCTCGGCATCGAGGCGCAGCCGCTGACGCCTGATCTGGCCTCCACCACCGGCGCTCGGGCTGGCGTCGTGGTCACCTGGGTCGATCCGCAGGGGCCCGCGGCTGGACTGCTGGATGCCACCGACGTGATTGTGGCGGTCAGCGGCGAGCCGCTCTCGACCTACGAGCAGTGGCGAGTCCGCACGGCCCGGCTGACCGTGGGCGAAACCATCGTGCTGGGCGTCCACCAGGAAGGAGAGACGCAGACGGTCACGCTTGTCGCGCGTCCGATGATGTCCCCAGCACCTGCTGGGCCGCAGCCGCTGCTGGGCCTCACGATGCGGACCCTCCCGCGTGTCGGCGTCGAGGTGCTCGGTGTCGCCCCAGCCTCGGTCGCGGCAATGTCGGGAATCGAGCCAGGAGACGTGATCACCATCATCGGCGAGCAACAGGCGCCCACACCACAGGACGTGAGACGGCTCTTCATGTCGGCATCCGACGATCGGGGTGTTCTCATGGCCGTGACACGGGGATCGTCTCATCATGTGCTGGTCCTCAGGAAGCCATGATGCCGTGGCGCCTCCACAGTCGGATCGCACTGGGCCTGTCGCCCACTCCAAGACCGGGCCTGGTCCTGCTGCCCCTTGGCATGGCGCTCGGTCCGGCGGGTCTCAACCTGCTCTCCCCGTCGGTTCTCTCGTACCTCGATCCCGCTGTCTCGGTGGCCCTCGCCGCGCTCGGCGTCTTCGCCGGGCTTGGCCTCGATCTCAGGCGTCCGCGTGAAGGTATCCTGCTGGCAGCGGCAAGCCTCGAAGCTGGCGTGACCATATTCATCGTGGGAGCTGGTGTGCTCGCCAGCCACTTCTGGCTCGCGATGTCGGGCCCTCCCGTGTTGGTCGCTCTCATGTTCGGCATCTCCGCAGCCGTGTCCTCGACGGCTTCGAACGACTCGCTCGATCAATCCCATTCCCTCGCGACGCGCATCGGCGACCTCGACGACGTGCTGCCGATCCTCCTTAGCGGGCTCGTGCTGGCATCGATGACACAGGGGTTCTCCGGCGTCTCTCTATGGCTCGCCGCGCAGTCTGGATTGATTGCGCTGGTCATCGCGCTTGCCGGCTGGCTGTTGGTCGCACAAGCCTCCGCCGAAGGCGAGCAGCACGTCTTCGTGGCCGGCACGCTCCTGCTGCTGGGCGGCACAGCCGCCTACCTCTCGATGTCGGCGCTCTGGGTCGGTCTGCTCGGCGGGATTCTCTGGAGCCTCGCGGGGGGGCCGGCGCGGGACGGCATCGAACGCGACATTCGCTACCTGCAGCATCCGCTTATCGTCCTGCTGCTGTTCGTGGCAGGCGCGCAGCTCCAGCCCTCCGCGGAAGCGGTTGGCCTGGTCGCCGTCTATCTGATTTGCCGAAGCGCAGGAAAGCTCGCGGGTGGCTGGCTCGTCGGCCGGGCCGTCGTGCGCGATCTGCCTTCCGGCTTTGGCCGTCAACTCATCGCCCCCGGAGTGATTGGCGTCGCGTTCGCCGTCGGAGTCCTGCAGACCGGAGCAGACTCAGAGACGGCGACGATGCTGCTCGCTGTCGCCGCCATCGGATCCCTCGGATCGGAACTGCTGTCCGTCATGGCCTTTCCACAGAGGGGGCTGCCATGAAGAGGGCGGCGTCGGTGGCGCTTGTGGTCGCCGCCGTGCTGTGGGTGCGTCACATCGGCCCCCCCAGCGCGACCGAGCCTTCGACGACCGCGTTGGCGCTCGGCTTCACACTGGTCGCCGCCATGGTCACGGGCGATCTGCTCCGGCGGTTCCGCCTTCCACGGCTCACCGGATACCTGCTCTTCGGCTTGCTGTTCGGTCCCTATTTCGCCAATGTGATCTCGGAGCCCATGGCCCAGCAGCTCCAGCTCGTCAACGGCCTGGCGACGACGCTCATTTCGTTCATCGCCGGGCTCGCCATCAACCTTGAACGGCTCGGGCCGAGGGTCGCTGGCATCGCGAGGGTCACCTCCGTCACCCTTGGCGTCGCGATGGTTGGACTGTTCGCGGTGGCCTGGCTCGTATGGCCCTGGCTGCCCGTCGCACCGCAGGCCACCGGCCTCGCCAAGCTGACGATGATCGCGCTGTCGGTCGTCATCGTCGTCAGCTTCTCGCCCACGATGACGGCCGCGGTCATTTCCGAGACGGGCGCGCGGGGGCAGTTGAGCGAGCTGGTTCTCGCCATGGTGGTGCTCGCCGACGTCGTGGTGCTCGTCCTCTTCTCCCTGTTGATGCAGGGCGCGCGTTTCACGCTCCTCGAAGCTGACGCAAACGACGTCAACGTTCTCGTCCGGCTGGCATGGGAGATTGGCGGCGCCGTCGCGTTTGGCAGCCTGGTCGGCGCGCTGTTTGCGCTCTACCTGCGCTACGTGGGTCGCGAGACCGCCATCGTGTTGATCGCCGTGTGCGCGGTGTTGAGCCAGGTCGGCGCGACACAGCGGTTCGAGCCGCTGCTCGCGGCCATGGCCGCCGGGCTCGTCCTCGAAAACCTGGCCGTCGCGCAGGGCGATGCGCTCAAGGTGGCGCTTCAGCGCGTCGCGTTGCCGGTTCTCGTCGTCTTCTTCGTGGCGGTCGGCACCTCGCTTCGACTGGATGCGATGGTGAGAATGGGCGTGGTGGCGATTGGCCTCGTGGCACTCCGCATCGCGCTGATTCGCCTCGGGCTCGCGGTTGGGCTGCGCGTGTCCGATGTGGATCGCCGCACCGGCGCGTACGCGTGGACGGGGCTGATCTCCCAGGCGGGCATCACGCTGGGTCTGGCGTCCGTGCTCGCGACCGAGTTCCCAATCTGGGGCAGTCAGCTGCAGATCCTGCTCGTCGCCCTGATTGCCATCGACGAGTTGGTCGGCCCGACGGCCTTCCGCACCGGATTGGCGTATGCGGGCGAGATCGATGCGAGCGCCCCGCGGCCACTGGTCGTGGTGTCCAACCGAGAGCCGTACCTGCACAACTACGATCGTGATCACCGCATCGTCTGCACCCAGGCGACTGGCGGCGTCGCCGTCGCGCTCGACGCCTTGATGCGGGAGCGCAACGGCGTGTGGATCGCCCACGGCGCCGGCACTGCCGATCGCGCGCTCGTGGATGCGACTGATCGGGTGCGCGTTCCGCCGGAGACGATGGCGTATCAGTTGCGGCGCTTGTGGCTCGACCCCGACGAGTTCGCCGCCTACTACGGAGGGTTTGCGAACGAAGGGCTGTGGCCGCTCTGCCATCTGGTCGATGTGCGGCCGAAATTCCGATCGGAGGATTGGGATGCCTATCAGGCGGTCAACGCCCGGTTCGCGGCCGCAATCGAACAGGAGCTGCCGACGCCGGAGACGCCTGTATTCATCCAGGACTACCACCTGGCACTTGTGGCGGCGCGCCTCCGCGAACGGTGCGCTGCCGCGCACACAGCGCTCTTCTGGCACATCCCGTGGCCGTATCCCGATCGATGGCGGATCTGTCCCTGGCGGCGGGAACTCCTGACGGGCTTGCTAGCCAATGACCTGCTGGCATTTCAGCTGGAACGCGATCGACGCAATTTCATGCTCGCGGTAGAGGACCAGCTCGACGCCGATATTGAAGCCGACGGGGCGCGTGTGCGGTTCGCCGGCCGCGCCACCAGTGTCATCGCGGTGCCGATCGGTGTCGACTACGACCGGATCCAGGCGGTGGGCAGCGACGGAGCGCTGGTGGCGGAACAGGAACGCCTGACGCGGAGCTTCGGTTTGACGGCCGGCCTTCTCGGCCTGGGTGTCGATCGACTCGACTATACGAAAGGGATCCCGGAACGGCTCGATGCGCTCGACCGCGTGTTTACCCGCCGGCCCGAACTGCGCGGTCGGCTCACGTTCGTCCAGATTGGCGTGCCGTCCCGATCCAGTCTCGCGAGCTACAGCGCGATCGAGTCCGAGATCGATCGCCGGGTCTCGGAGTTGAACAGGAGGCACGGACTCCCCGGCCTCGCCCCGCCCGTGCACTACCACAAAGAGGCACTGAGCCTGCCGAGTCTTGTCGCCCTGTATCGAATGGCGAACTTCTGCATCGTCAGTTCGCTCCACGATGGGATGAACCTGGTGGCGAAGGAATTCGTGGCCGCGCGTGACGATGAGGACGGGGTGCTCGTGCTGAGTGCGTTGGCGGGCGCCGCCCAGGAACTGAATGGAGCCCTCATCATCAATCCGTATGACGTCGATGGTTTTGCCAGCGCGATTGTCGGCGCCCTGGACATGCCACTGGAAGAGCGCCGCGCCCGCATGCGCGGCATGCGCCGCGTGGTGGCCGGACGCAACGTATTCGGTTGGGCGTCGGACATCCTGGAGGGGCTCGAGAGCATCTGGACGAAACCGTTGCAATATGCGGCACGCGCCCCGCAGGACACGCCCGTATGAAACGAGCAGACGCGTGCCGTCTCACACGATAAACCCCACGACCGACCGTCACGCCAGGGTTCTTTAAGGAATGCCGCACATCCTGTCTCACCGATCCATCGCGACTCTCGCCCACTTTGCTTCATCGAATGTGCTGGTGGCATTCGACTATGACGGGACCCTGGCGGCAATTGCCTCCACGCCGGCACGGGCGCGAATGCGAGCGAGAACAGAGCGGTTGCTCCGAGCCGTTGCCGAGCGTTACCCCTGCGTGGTGATTTCCGGTCGCATGCGCGCCGACATCCTGCGACGCTTCGAGAGCGTTCCAATGTGGCACGTCGCCGGCAATCACGGGGCAGAACCATGGGGCGAGCGCGAAGTCCACGCTTCGCGCGTCCGGGGTTGGATGCCGCGACTGACGCGGCGCCTGGCCACCCACGAGGGTGTCGTGATCGAGGACAAAACGTATTCGGTCACCGTCCACTACCGGCACGCCCGCCGCAAGCGGCGTGCGATCAGGGAGATTGCAGAGGTGACCCGCCGCCTGAGAGGGTCGCGCGTGATGGGCGGAAACCAGGCCGTCAACGTCGTCCCTCGCGGAGCGCCCGACAAAGGGGTCGCGCTCGAGCGAGTCCGGAACCTCTTCGGCTGTGACGTTGTCATCTACGTCGGTGACGACGACACGGATGAAGATGCCTTCCGTGCCGGCACTCCCGACCGGCTGCTCGCGATTCGAATCGGTGCGAAACGCTGCTCGCATGCGCATCACTGGCTGACGTCGCAGGCTGAAGTCGACCCGTTCTTGCAGGCACTTGTATCCCTGCGGCCTTCGCGGCGTCGCCGGGCGATTGGGAGAGTATCGTCGAAATGAGGGCGCCCGACTCCTTTCCTATCCGGACGATTGTGCGCCGTGATCGGTCAGTGGTGTTTCGCGTCGGGAGGGGTGGGCTCAGACATGATCCACCTTGTCGTCACCGGACGGCGGCTCATGGAGTTGTTGCTCAAGTGTACGCCTGACGACGTCGCGCGCGCCGAGTCCGACGGCCAGCGCGCCCGCGAAGACGATGCCCCCGAAGAGGATCGCGAATGCCAGCAACAAGACGGTTCGGCCGATACCGAGATGATCGAGAGCCATAGCCACCGCGACGAGCAGAACCAGCCACTTGACCGCGAGGCTCAGCAGCCGAGCGGACCGGATCTGCATGTTGACGGCGCCGATCAGCGCTGATCGAGCCAGGAACCGCGCCGCCACCGCGCCGACGACGAGGACCATGAGCGCCGCCAGCAGGTCTGGGAGGTACTCGAAGACCGACAACGCGAGGCGCGACGGGATGGTGGCGTTCAGGGCGGTCAAGCTCACGAGGAGGCCGAGGGTCAGAATCGTCCAGTAGACGACGCGCGCCACCGTCTGTGATGGACTTGTCGACGCCGGCCATTCCACGAGCGCCGCCAACCCAGACTGCTCGGCCCAACGGTCGAACTCGAGCCCGCGCAGCGCCCGCACGAGCAGCATGCGAGCGAGGATCGCCACCCCGAACGCCGCGAAGATCAACGCCAGGGACACCAGCATACCGGGCAGGAAATTCGCGATGTGGTCGGCGATCTGGGTTGTGGCCTCCCGCAGGGCTCGGTCTACTTGTACCCACATGGCTGCTCCTCTCCGTCCCTGCGCCCCTTCGACGTTCGCGATCAGCGCAGCCGCTCAGGCCATCGCCACCGCGAGATCAGGTAGCGCTTCTCCGATTCGAACACCAGGCACACCTGCTCAACGCGCTCTTCAATCTGCGCCAGGCTTGCGCTCCTCATTTGAAGAACGAATGAGGCCAGCCAACCGGTATAGAGCGGCGTCAGTGAGCGCAGCAGATGGTCGCGAGGCATCACCCGAAGGCTGTAGCCGAGAGCAAAGTCGTACACGATGCTCGCCCAGAGACGATCATCGAACCGGAACCGCTCGGGCACCGTCTCGGTCAGCTTGCGCAGCTCGACGATCGTCCGGGGCGGAAGCACCCACGTCCACAATTCACGCAGTTCCCGGTACCCGAGCCGGAATGATTCCATCAGGATCTCGACGTTCAGGGGCGGTGTCTCTGGATACACCGCAGCCGCAGGGCTGCCGAAGACTGGAATCGCGACCGACCCCCTGACGCGCTGCCAGACATCGACGCGATGCTCCATGTCCGCGAAGAGCGCGCCCACCACCTGCATGAGGGTCGTGCTCAGATCGGCCGGCACCCCTCGCGACGCCGAAACGCGAGTGCCGAGCGCCGCCTCGCAAACCCGGAACTCTCCGAACACCGCGGCCACAGCGAGCCAGAGATCAATCCCGACCGTGGCCTGCTCGACATCCCAGAAGTCCTGCTCCAGGTAGTGCGTCACCAGACGCCCGGAACAGCCGAACTCGCTGGCGGCCGGCTGGCGCAGCCGAGCGCCAGACAGCGCCCTGAACATCGGATACACGATGCCCTTGGTGATCGCCCCTTCGTTCACGTGGCGAATGTAATACGGCGAGACGTAATCGAACCCGTCAGCGAGGACCGGCCCGACGAGTCGTCCGATCCAGCTCGGGTCCACACCGTGAAGGCCCGCGTCGATGACGGCACAGGCCCTGGCGCTCAAGCGCTGAGCCGTCTGCAGAATCGCCCGCAACGCTGCGACGTGACCGGGGTGGCCGTGATACGGCAACTCGCCGAGCGCCGCCCCGCGCTCGTATTCCACTTCCACGAGCGCGGCAGGTCCCACCACCTCGCGCGCCGCTTCGCGCGTGCCGTCCGTGGATCCGGCGTCTGCCAGCACGAATCGAACGGCGCTCGACGCAAGGTCCCGCGCCAGACCGTCCCGCAGCGCGCGGGCGAGCTCACCGATCGTCTGCACGTCGTTGTAGCTCGTCAGCGCGACGACGATGTCGGTGCCAGAGGCCGCGACGTCAGTTTCCTGAACGCTGGAGTTCGAACCAGTAGAAGCCATACGGCCCAAGCGTCAGAAAATAGGGCGCCGTCCCGATCGTCGGAAACTCCGTAAACCCCAGCATCTCCACCGGCATCAGACCAGCGAAAGCGCTCAGGTCGAGCTCCGCTGGCTGCACCGTGCGAGACAGGTTGGCCACGCAGAGAACGACGTCATCGCGGTACCGGCGAACGTAGGCGAGCACTTTACCGTTGCGCGGCGACAGGAACTCCATCGTCCCCCGGCCGAAGATCTTGAACTGTTTCCGCAACCGGATCATGTTCCGGATCCAAGGGAGGAGCGATGCGGCGTCGCTCTCCTGCGCTTCAACGTTCACCGCTTGTACCGTAACCGGATCCATGACCACCGGGCTATACAGCCGGGCGGGATCGGCGCGCGAGAAGCCGGCATTGCGATCGCTGGTCCACTGCATCGGCGTCCGGACGCCGTTGCGGTCGCCGAGATAGAGATTGTCACCCATCCCGATTTCGTCGCCGTAGTAGATGATCGGGGTCCCTGGGAAGGAGAAGAGCAGCCCGACGAGAAGCTCGATCCGGGGCCGGCTGTTACCCACGAGCGGCGCCAGGCACCGGCGAATCCCGACGCTGACTTTATGGAGTATCCCAGGACAAGCGCCAAGAAGGTCACGAGGATCAGACCGCCGCCGAGCACGATGCCAATGCCCCGGCGACGGCGCCGGCCGAGAAAATGATGGCAGCCAGCGGGACGGTCATCGGAGGCACGGAGTGTTGGTGCTCGTGAGCCCTGACGAGGGTTCAAGCGCGAACGCCTGGAGCGCGTCAGTCCCGGTACAGAGTTCAGCGCTCCGGCTCGCTCGCCTGCGGAAAGCTGATGATCGATGCGAATCCCATCTGCTTGAGTTCAGCGACGGGTGTCGGCGTTCTGGCGCCGGCGCAAGCGATCCCACAACGATTCGGATCGCATGATGTGCTCCGTGTTCTCCGGTTACGTCACGTACGAGAACGTGTAGCCGTGCTCCTGCGCCCGGTTGACCGCTACGATCCCGGCCGGCACCATGCGTGCGTTGGGCACCAGGTGGTCGGTCAACTCCTTGAAGACGTCATCCACTTTTGCGCCGCTCTTCTGGGCAATCGCTGTCGCGGCTCCACGGGTCGCAAGGGAGCACACGGCCAGACGCACGCCGCGTTTCAGAAGAGTGCCGAGCAGCGGGCCGGTCGCCGGCTCCTCGCCGGAACCGGCCGTCATGTAGATATTGCTCGTCGGCGCCTGCTTCGTCTTCGGGTCCACGAAGCCGTTGGCCCGTTCCGACATCGTGACACCGTACTTCGCCCACATCGCATCGTTGAACGCGAACATCGTCGACCGATGCCGCGCGCAAATGATTTGCGCGATGTCGGCATCGGTCAGCCCGTAGCCGTTGGCGTTGCCCGTATAGAAGTTCCGCGCGAACGTCAGGGCCTGGGCGAATGCTTCCGGGCTTGTCGTGTCGAGGAAGAACCGGTGTCGGGCCGCCGGCTGATCGAACCAGTCGTCTTCGGGGTGATTGACCGGCTTCCACGGGCTCGCGGCCGCCGTCGAATTCGAGGCGGACTGGGCCTGTACCAACGATCCTGCGCCAAACGCGGCCCCTACCGCCGCCGCTCCCGCGCCCATCCGTGAGAGAAACGACCGGCGGGCAACGGGGTCCGGCTTTCTGTGTTCGCTCATTCGCGTCCTCCGTGGCTTGCGGTCTTGTGCCGAAGTGACGGTCAACCCCAAACAAGAATCTGTTGACAGGATGTCGATCAGCTTGCCACTATACGCTGGCCTGGTATAGGTAGCTGGTCCAAGCGCAGAGCTTAACTCGGAACCGCGCAATCCAGCAACACCGCCTCACCATCCATGGCATGGTCGTTCGTCCGTTGACTTCACCCCGGACCCAAGGGAGGGAGGAAATTCTTGCGAATACAGGTGGTTTTCGGCGTTCTGGTCGCGCTGGCCACGCCGGCAAATGCCCAAGATCCGAGCGCGGATCGAGAACTCAGCGCCAAGTTGAGTGTTTGCAACGACTGCCACGGCGTGAACGGCATGCGCGTAAATGCAACCATTCCCATTCCGGTGATCTCGGGTCAGCACGAAAATTACCTTGCGAAACAGCTGAATGACTTCTATAAGGGAGCCCGAACCGACGAGGTCATGTTGTGGGCGGCAAAAACCGTCACGCAGGAAGAACTGAAGGTCGCAGCGGCTTATTTCGCGAAACAGAAATGGCCGGCGCGGTCCGCTGGCGCTGCCTCCACGCCGCCGCCCCCTGGAATCGCTGGATGCCAGGCTTGTCATGACACGCCGGCGGCACCGCGGCTGGCTGGCCAAAGGTACGAATACCTGGTCGAGGCGATGCGCCGCTTTGCCGAAGGTGAGCGAAAAAACAATGCTATCATGGTGAAAATGATGGAAGCGACTCCGCCTGCCGACCGGGAGGCGATGGCGCGTTACCTATCCGGCCTTTGATCGGCAGCAGCGTGATTGTACAGATGAAGATGCCCCAGCGCTTCGCTTAGTCATCTCCAGCGCTTCGAAATGACGCTGACGTTTTTATCGAGGCACCTTAACGTTCGTTAGCAAGAGACATTCGGGCCAAGGCAAAGCTCAACTCGGAAAACTCGAGAGCACGGGGAGGAATCATGGATTCCAATCGATCTAGCCGGAGGCGGTTCCTGAAAACTGCTGCACTGGCTGGTATGGCCACAGGCGCAGGATTGGTCGGGAGGGGCCAGTCAGCTCACGCGCAGCACGTCCACGGCGATCCCCCGCAGCCACGCCGAGGGGCCAGATACCGCATCGATCACATGACGCACTACACCCCGCTTCAGGATTATGCGGGCATCGTCACGCCGGTTCAGCTCCACTTCATGCAACAGCACACGTCAGAGTATCCCGAAATCGAAGTGGGGAAACATCGCCTCACGATCCACGGCCTGGTGGATCGTCCTTTGAGTTTCACCGTGGAGGAGCTGAAGCAGCTGCCTTCCGTATCCCGGATGCATTTCCTGGAATGCCATGGAAACAGCTCTCCCGCGACCCATGGTGCTGGCACTCCGGACATGGGGTTGCCGGTCCAGTACCTCCACGGCATGACCAGTTGCAGCGAATGGAGCGGCGTGCCGCTTTCCGTGTTGTTGAACGAGGCTGGCCTGCGAAAAGAGGCGATCTGGCTGGTTACGGAAGGGGGGGACGCTTGCAAGTTCAGTCACACCCTTCCGCTGGGAAAGGCCATGGAAGACGTGATCGTGGCCTACGGCCAGAATGGCGAGCCGTTGCGCGAAGAGCAGGGTTACCCGATTCGGCTGGTCGTCCCCGGCTGGGAAGCGCCCTTCAGCGTGAAGTATTTGACACACATCAAGGTGGTGGACAAGCCCTACGTGGCCTGGAATGAAGGCATGAATCATTCCGTCGCGAGACCCGACCTCGGCGGCAAAGCGCGCTGGTACCATTTTCAGTTTGGCCCGAAATCCGTGGTGACACGACCTTCAGCTGGAATAGACATGCTCGGTAAGGGATATGTCCAGATTACCGGCCTGGCGTGGTCCGGTGGGGGCGTGGTCAAGAAGGTCGACGTGTCCACCGACGGCGGACGGAGTTGGAAGGAAGCGAAGCTTCATGGGCCGCTGCTTTCGAGGGCGCATACTCGGTTTACGTTCGACTGGGCCTGGGACGGACAGGAGGCGGTGATCCAGTCTCGCTGCACGGACGAGACGGGCGAAGTTCAGCCGTCGCTGGCGGAGTTGAGCAAGAACTTTCACATGGAATTAGCGGACTGGAAAAAAACTCCACGTCCCCGCGCCATTCACTTCAATGCCATTCAGCCCTGGAAGATCGCGAGCGATGGGAGCATTTCCGATGACCTGTTCGCTTAGATTCCTCTTGCCGGTGATGATCCTGGCAGTCTCGGTAGAGGCGCTGGCGCAGTCGAAGCCACGTATCTATCCCAATCTGGGCACCCCCCTGAGTCAGGCGGACATCCAGAGCTTTGACCGGATGATTGGCCCGGAGGGAAAGGAACTTCCTCCCGGGCGCGGAACCGCAAAGGAAGGCGAGGCGATCTTCGCCAAGCGGTGCGAGATATGCCACGGCAAGGGAAGGAAAGAGGAAAACGGGCTCCTCCGGAGTCTGGTGATCGGCAGTCCCGGCCAGCCTTATCGCGGCACCTACTACGGTGAGGAAAGGAACGGGGTAAGCTACTACCCGTACGCGACGATCGCATGGGACTATATCAACCGGGCGATGCCCGTCCCCAACCCGGGATCGCTCACGCCGAACGAAGTTTACGCGTTGGTCGCGTTTCTGTACTACCGGAACGGCATCATCCAGGAAAACGACGTCATGGATGAGAAGACTCTGCCGAAGGTCGAAATGCCGAACCGGAATGGCTTCGTTCCAGCAGTGCCGGTATATCCCCCGGAAAAGAAACCCAGTTGGTGGTGAGCGCGTCGATACCGGTCAGCGCGTCACGTGACACAGAAAATGGGGACTCCCCGTCCCCATTTCGCCCCGCCACTACACGGCACCTTTGACAGTTCAGGCCTGCCACGAGTGAATCGACCGGTGTATGGGATCCATCTACAGCATCGTTTACCAGCCGACCGATCGCGAATACGGGAGCCGCTCGGAGGGCTTTATTCGCGTTGCTGTACAGCAGGCCAACTTGATTGCAGGGCACGGCATCGAAGGTGACCGAAAGGCCGGTCATCACGTCGATCGGCAGGTCAATCTGCTTTCCCGCGAATGGCTGCTTCGGATGCAAAACGCGGGGTATCGAATCGCGCCCGGGCAGTTCGGGGAGCAAATCACGCTTGTCGATATCGACTTGGAGCAATTGACGCGCGGCGACCGCCTCCAGTTGGGTGCCACCGCCTGCATTGAGATCAGGCGGGCGCGTCATCCGTGTAGCCGGCTTCAAGTGGCACAGCAGTTACCGTTCGAGGGATTGAAGGCGGTTGGCGTCATGGCAAGCGTCGTGACCGGTGGCACGATTCGAGTCGGTGACCCAGTGATTCGGCTGAAACCCCTCGTCCACGAAGCTCCCGTGTCAGCCGGCTGAAATGTGGCCGGCGTCCATGGCGGGCTGTGCAGGTGAGGACGTATTTCGTTTGACGTCACTGAGGTGCAAAGACGTCGTGCAAGTGCTTCTCACGTAGCGTGCAGCCTGTCAACTCCGGACAATACCGTTTCGCGCTCGGAACTTCCGGGCGAACGAGACATACAAGCGCCAACACTTCGACAACCCCTGCAACTCGGTCTTGCGTTCGACCTTCGGCTAGGCTAAAGTCTTCGTTGCCGCCTGTCCCAGTACCTTTACCGACGAGACATACTCTCGCCAAGCGGACGCCGCTTTAGACCGTCACCTCCGTCACCTCTTCTCAGGGTCGTCTCGTCCTTTTCACCAGGTCGGGCGTCTTTACTTACGGATCGTCGTCCTTTCACCGTTTTTCACTGGAGCGAGATCATGGCTGCACGCCCGGCCGCCAACGACGCTGCTGTTGTCGCCAAACAGCGAAGGCAGGACGGGCACGTTCTCGTCTACGTCTACCGAACCCGGTGCGATCGACACCCGCTCCGCACATGTCCAGAAGTCACGCCTGCGTCTTCAGGCTGTCAGGAGGTTGCAATGCCGGACAACATCATGCTCCAACGAATCCGCGCCGAGTATCTGGAAATGCCCGGTATGCGGTTGACCGCCCGGCAGGTTCAGCGCTTGTGCAGCATCGAGCCGACCGTGTGCCAGTGGGCGCTTGATGCGTTGATCGATGCGAAGTTTCTGCGGGTGACCCCTGGCGGACAATACTGCCGCGCCACGGAGGGAGACATTCCCCGTCCCCAACCCGCGAAGGCAGAGCTTAGGGCCGGCCAGCGTTCGATGAAGGCGTCGTGACAGACAGCGCCGACCCGCCGTTGATTTCCTGAGCAGCGCTCCAAGACGGAACCCCACAAACACAAAGTCCCCCCGGCAACTGGGCGGAAGATGCCGGCGCGCCAGCGGTCTACAATCGTCTCCGGCCCATGACCACGCTCGAGCGGCTTCGCCACTGGAACCAGGCGGGCGTCATCGACGACCGCCAGCACGAGACGCTCGCGGCGCTCGTGCGCAAAGAGCGGTTCTCGGTCTTCCTCGAGCTGAACGCGCTTCTCTACATCGGCGTCCTGTCCTTCGTCGCCGGACTGGGATGGACGTTTCGTGCATACTTCACCAACCTTGGCGATCCCTTCATCCTCGCCCTGTTCTCGCTGTTGTTTGCCGGCTGTCTCTCCTACTGTTTTTCGCATGCACCGCCGTACCGGCACGAAGAGGTCGACTCTCCGACCCTGGTGTTCGACTACGTGTTGTACCTCGGATGTCTGGCCCTCTCCGCCGAGCTCGCGTACATCGAGTTCCGGTTCGGCCTGTTTCAAGGGGCCTGGGACGCCTACCTGCTGACGACCACCGCGGTATTCGCACTCCTCGCCTACCGATTCGACAATCGCTTCGTCCTGGCCCTGGCACTGGCGTCGCTCGCGGGATGGTTCGGGTTGAAAGTGTCGGCGTTTGGCTTCAACTCGCCCGAGTCGCTGCGGACGACCGCGCTGGTGTACAGCGCGTTTGTCGCGGGACTGGGAACGGCCCTGTACTGGCAGCGGCTCAAGCCCCATTTCCTGGACGCCTATCTTCACATTGCCGCCAACGTGGCCTTTGCGGCCATCGTGTCTGGACTCGGCGATCGATCTGCTGGGGGGCTTTATCTCGGCGCGCTGATTGTGCTGTCCGGCATCGCCATCGTGCTGGGCGTGCGATTCAATCGCTTGGTGTTTGTTGCGTATGGCGCAGTCTATGGCTATGTCGGCGTCAGCTTCAAAGTCCTGGAACGTGTCCGCGATGCCACGGCGATTCTTGGTTACTTTGTGGTGACGGGGACCCTGGTGATCATCGCGCTCGTGATGCTCGCCCGCCGGTTCGGGCGGGACGAATGAGAAAGTACGTCGACGATCAGGAGCGAATCATCCGCGTGAAGCGGCTGGCGGACGAATGGGCGGCGTCGGGGCTGATCGACGCGACCCAGCATGAGCGGATGGCGGCCGGGCTGGGCGTCGACCTGCGCCGGACAAACCGATTTCTTCGGCTGACGCTCTTCGGCTTCGGCCTCTTGATCATCGCGGCGGCTGTGGGGCTGGCCGTCGTGACGCTCGACGTGAACGACACGAGGATGACTGGAACGCTGTTCCTGATGGCCGCTGCCGTAGCGGCGGCGTCTGCAGAAATGCTGATCGGCCGCTTCCGCTTGTACCGTTTCGGCGTCGAAGAGGCCTGCGCGGTCGGCGCGGCTGTGCTGATTGCCGCAGGAAGCGCGATGGTTGCGTCTCCTTGGACGGTTGGAACCTCGAGTGCCAGTCAGGCGTTCCTCACCCTGCTCGCGGGATCGGCCGCGGCCCTCGCCGTCTACCGCCGGTACGGCTATGTTTATGCGGCGGTCGGCGCGCTGCTGTGCGCCAGCCTCGCGCCCTTTCACCTTCAATTGCCGGACATGGTTCAGCGCCTTCTGGCCGCCGCCATCCTTGGCGGATGCTTCATCGGCGCTCGAGCCAAGCGCCGACGGTACGGTGACGAGTTCCCGGGTGACGAGCACGGGATGATTCAAGCGTCGGGAGCGCTTGGCTTGTACGCAGTGCTGAACCTGCACCTGTTTTCTGGCTTGTTCGCGCGTCAGTCTGCCGCTCCGTTCTACTGGTTCACCTACGCGATGATCTGGGTACTGCCGGCGATCGGTCTGTGGTTGTCGATCCCTGACCGAGACCGTCCATTGCTCGCGGCGAGCCTGGGCATGGGGTTGGCGACGCTGTTGACGAACAAGCCGTATCTCGGCGCCGCGCGCAAACCGTGGGATCCGATCCTGCTCGGCCTGCTGCTGATTGGAACAGCCCTCGTCCTGCGGCGATGGCTGGCCAGCGGCAAGGATGGGACCCGGAACGGCTTCACTCCAGTGCGCCTTCTGCGCTCGGACCGCGGCACACGCGGGGTGGCGGCCATCGCGTCTGCGGTCTTCCACGATCCGACCCCGCATCCTCGTTCCAATCCGTCCGCGCCCGAACCCTTCAAAGGGAACGGTGGACGCTCGGGAGGCGCGGGCGCCGGCAGCTCGTTCTAGTAAGTCGCTCGCGGGGAACCAGCGTGAACCAGAGATAGACTTACAAAGAGCCGCATGATTTCCTTGACCCGCATCAGCAAGCAGTACGGCCGGCAAATCCTCTTCGTTGATGCCTCGTTCCAGCTCAATCCCGGTGAGACCGTCGGGCTGGTCGGCCCAAACGGCTCCGGCAAGACGACGCTGTTCCGCCTGATCACCGGCGAGGAGGTTCCGGACGCCGGCGAGATTCTCGGTCCCGAGGAAGCTGACGGTCGGCTACTTCCGGCAGGACGTCGAGGAATCCTCGGGCCGCTCGGTGCTGGACGAGGCGATTCACGGCAGCGGCCGCGTCGGAGACCTGCATCACGAGCTCGAGCGGCTCAATCACGCGATGGGCGATCCGGACCAGGCCGACGACATGGAGCGCATCTTGGCCCGCTTCGGCGAAGTGCAGGAGGAATACGAGCACCTCGGCGGTTACGCGCTCGAGGCGCAGGCGCGCGAAGTCCTTCACGGCCTCGGGTTCGACGACGACCGGATCGACGCCGACGTGGGGACACTGTCCGGCGGCTGGAAGATGCGGGTGGCGATGGCACGCGTCCTGATTGGGCGGCCCGACGTGCTCCTCATGGACGAGCCGACGAACCATCTGGACATCGAGTCGATCGTCTGGCTCGAGCGATTCCTCACATCGCGGCCCGGGCGCGCTGCTCATGACCTCGCACGATCGGGAGTTCATGAACCGAATCGTGACGAAAGTCGCCGAGATCGACGACGGCGAGATCACGATGTACTCCGGTAACTACGACTTTTATGAGCGCGAGCGTGGGGTCCGCGACGCCAACAGGGAAGCCGCGTACGCCCGGCAGCAGGCGATGCTGGCCAAGGAACAGCGGTTCATCGACCGGTTTGCCGCCCACGCCGCCAAGGCCGCACAGGTCCAGAGCCGGGTCAAGGCGCTCGACAAGATCGAGAAGATCGAGCTGCCGAAAAGGCGGCGCGTCGTGCACTTCGACTTCCGGACGCCGCCGCGCTCGGGCGAGCAGGTCGCGGTGCTCGAAGACGTCGCCAAAGCGTACGGCCGGCGGGTCGTTCACGACGGACTGAACCTCACGATTCGCCGCGGCGAGCGCTGGTGCGTGATGGGGAAAAACGGCGCCGGCAAGTCGACGTTGCTGAAGATGGTGGCCGGACAGCTGACGCCGGACCGCGGTGACGTCCGGCTGGGCGCGAGCCTGAAGATGGGCTATTTCGCGCAGCAGTCGCTCGACCTGCATCGATCCGGACCTGACGGTCGAAGAGCAGCTCCGCCAGGATTTCCCGAACGAATCGATCGGCGCGCTCGCGAGTCTGGCCGGCGCGTTTCAGTTTTCCGGCGAGGACGTCGACAAGAAGATCCGGGCGTTGTCAGGTGGCGAGAAGACGCGGCTCGTGCTCGCGCGCATGCTGCTCAATCCTCCCAACTTCCTCGTGCTCGACGAGCCGACCAATCATCTCGATCTCGCGACGAAGGAAATGCTGCTCGAGGCGCTCAAGGACTTCGACGGCACCATGCTGTTCGTGTCGCACGATCGGGCCTTTCTCCGCCGCCTCAGCAACCGGGTCCTCGAGCTTGGCGGCGAGAGCGGGACCGAGGCGCAGCCGCACTTGTACCTCGGCTCCTACGTGGAGTACGTCGAACGCACGGGCCACGAAGCGCCCGGCGTACACGCATGAGCCGGCTTCTTCTCGCAGGATTGGCGATCTTCTGTACCCTCTTGTCCAACACGCCATGCTCTGGTTCATCGTCGCAGCGCTGAGCGTCGTCTTCCTCGCGCACACCGCGCCGTTTCCGTTCCTCCTCGAAGCCTTCGCGCCGTCGCGATCGATCTGGCGGATGCCGAAAACGGCCCCGCCGCTCGTCTATCTGACATACGACGATGGTCCCAATCCTGCGGCCACGCCGCAACTGCTCGATACCCTGCACGATCTCGATGCTCGCGCGACGTTTTTCCTGATCGACGCGCACATCACGGAGGAGACCGCGCCGATCGTGCGCAGGATGTTCAAAGAGGGCCACGCTGTGGCGCTCCATGCGGACACGCGGGTATTGATGGTGAACTCGCCAGCGGGTTTGGCGACGCTTTTCACGCGCAACGCCGATCGCATCGAGCAGCTGGCCGGTCACCGCCCGTGCCGGCTGTTTCGTCCGCACGCGGGATGGCGCAGCGGCTCCATGTACGAGGGCCTCGTCATGGTGGACTACCGGCTGGTCGGCTGGAGCTGGGGACTCTGGGATTGGAATTGGTACCGCCCGCATGACGCGGCGCGGCTGGCCGAGCGGTTGGTGCGCGCCGTATCCCCTGGGGATATCGTCGTCATGCACGACGGCCACCACCAGAATCCGGCCGCGGATCGTCAGTACGCGATCGAGGCGACCCGTCAGCTCGTGCCCGAGCTGAAAGCGCGAGGCTATCGATTCGCCGGGCTGTGCGATCCGCTCGATCCGGCCAGCTAGGCGTCGTGCAGGCCTTCGGGTCGGCGCACAGATCAAGCGGTACGGGTGCATGACGCCTGGACGACTCACCAACGCCAAGCCGCCACGGGTCGCGAAAGAATGCGGCGAGCCCGTGTGGCGGGCCAGGGTGAAGGGGACCGGCGGCGTCCAAAGTTCTGGAACTTTCCTCCCTTCCCGAGCCAATCATCTAGAGCAGATGTCCGAGCCAGACCCTCCCGGCGAAGCGGCAGATGCCGACCTGTTGGAGCAAATGGCGGCAGGCAGCCGCGAGGCATTCGCGGCGCTGTTCCGGCGCTACCACGGGTTGGTCTATCGTTTCTCGGTGCAGATGTCCGGTTCGCGTGACGTGGCCGACGACGTCACGCAGGAGGTCTTCATGGCGCTCGCCGAAAATCCAGCGCGGTACAGCCCGGCGCGCGGGTCGCTCAAGGCCTACATGTACGGGATCGCACGTCACCTGGTCGTTCAGCGTGAAAGGCGCTCATGGTTGCGACATGAAGTCCGCCTCGACACGATCCAGAGTGATGCCGCCCATACCGTGGCCACCTCGTTCGATCCGATCGGAGACCTGTCGCGCGCCCAGGCGATGCTCGCTCTGCGGCGCGCCATTCTCACCCTGCCGCCGCACTATCGCGAAGTCATCGTGTTGTGCGAGCTGAACGGCCTTTCCTATGAGGAAGCCGCGCAGGCGATCGGCTGCAGGGTCGGAACGATCCGGTCGCGCCTGAATCGGGCCCGGCGCCTGCTCATCGAACGATGTCGATCATCTCTTTGTCCGACAATTGATGCGGCTCGCGGTCAGGTTGAATTGGGGGCGCCGCGCCGCGGAGCCAGGATCCTCAGCCCGGAGTCCGGAAGATGAGTGACGAAGCACCCCATCGCCTGTTGACGGAAATGCTGACGGAGATCGGCAGGGCGGACCTGCAGATCGATGCTCCAGGAGCGCTGGAGGAGCGCGTCCTGCGGCACTGGGATCGGGACGTCACCGCCAAGGCAGCTCGCATCCGATGGAAACCGCGGACGCCTGGCACGCTCGCTTCCGGTGCCGGCGCCCTCGCGGCCGCCATGCTCCTGGTCGTGCTCGTCCATCGCTCTTCGCGAGGGCCCATCGCCGTTGGAGTGCCCGTGGCTCGCCCTGAGGTCCGGGCGCAGCCCGCAGCGGTGAACGCGCCGACGGTAGCCGTCTCGCCTCCCGGGGTTGAGACACGTCCGATCGCCGTCGCCCGGGCTCAACCGGAGATGAAGCCACGCCGCATGGAAACGCCGAGCGAGCTCGTGAGCTATCATGCCGCTGTCTCCCGAGGCACATCAGGACCTTTTGGGATCATTCCACGTCGCCCGCGTCTTGCTGCCGCGCGAAGTGCTCGCGGATCTCGGCGTCGTCCTCGACGCCAGTCGCGTAGGCGAGCCCATTCAGGCGGATGTCGTGTTTGGAGAGGACGGACTGGCGCGAGCCATTCGGCTCGCACGGCCAAGATACCCGGAGGTCTCAATGACTAGGTTTGCGGCGGCAATGGCGGCGACCGGTATCCTGCTAGTGAACGGCGGCGATGAAGCGTGGGCGCAGGCCCCGCCGCCCCAGATCGAGCATCAAGTCGACATCATGATGCTGCAGGGAACCCCGGAGACGGGGATGGTGGCGCCGCCGGTGATGGCCGGCGGCCCGGACATCGATTTCATCTCGATGCCGCTCGGACTCGGAGGCGAGACGGTCACCGGTTCGCCCTATTCTGCAGAGGCGGTCACCGTTGTGACGCAGACACTCGCCGACGGCAACCGCATTTCCCGCGAGAGCAAGGCGGCCGTCTATCGCGACACCGCCGGCCGGACGAGGCGCGAGCAGGGTCTGGCGATCATCGGGGGGATGGTTGGCGGTCCCGAAGATCCCCAGCAGGTTCACATCACCGATCCCCAGGCCGGGATCACGTACATTCTCGACGTGCGAAATCGCACAGCCCACAAGCTGGCAGTCCCCAGGATCGCGCACACCTTTGCCTGGGCGCCGGCGACCGCTGCTGGCGCCGCCTCGTTCAACCTGCCTCTTCCGCCGCCCGCCGTCGGGCGGACAGGGGGCGGTGTTTTTCCGAAGGAATGTGTTCGCCAACGCGAAGCCGCCGACGATCGAACAGCTCGGCACTCGGCTCGTCGAAGGGGTGCAGGCGGAAGGTACGCGATCGACGACGATCATCCCGGCCGGCCAGATTGGCAATGAGCTTCCACTGACCATCGTATCCGAGCGTTGGTTCTCTCCGGAGCTCAAGGTTCTGGTGGTCAGCCGTCAAGCAGATCCACGGTTCGGGGAGACAACGTACAGGCTGACCAACATCGTACGAGTAGAGCCATCGCCCGATCTGTTCGAGCCGCCGCCGGAGTTCACGGTCGTGGAACCAGGCGCGACTGCCGGCTCGATGATCCGGATGCGAAAGCCATGACTGAGTATTGGTCTGGGTCTGTCACGAGCGCTGCCTGGGCTTGTCGAGGGCGGTCCGGATGGCGGCGGCGTGTGCCAGGATTCGCTCGTCACGCGTGCCTGTCCGCAGCGCACGCTCGGAAGCGGCGTGGGCCTTGTCGAGTTGGCCGGTCTTGTAATACGCCCATGCCAGCGCGTCTTGCGTGAAGATGTCGTGGCGGATGGCTGCCACCGACTCTGCAACCGCGACAACCTCTGGCAGCTTGCGATCCCGCTCCGCCAGAAACAAGGCCAGACCCGGTTCAGTCTGCGCGATGAACGGTCCCGCGAGTTCTTCGCCGAGCTGATAGTAGCGTTCAGCCTCGGCCGTGTTGCCGGCTTGCGTGTAGAGGTCGCCAACCCGCGCGGCGAGGTCCAGCGTCGGCGTGCGGCGGAATTGCTCGATGAAGATCGTCAGTGCTTCTTCCCGGTTGCCTCGCAACACCTGCACTTTGCCTCGCCCGATCGTCGCAAACGGGTAGCTGGGAAACCAGAACTCGGCGCGGCGATATTCACGCTCCGCATCTGCAAGTTGTCCCATGCGGAGATGGAGCTCAGCGACCTGTGCTCCATACCATGCGCGCGCCTCCGGATCGTGTGCGCTGGTTGCCTCTCCCGCCATCTGCATCGCGTGGAGGGCACCGCTTAGATTCCCCTGCAGCTCGCGTGCGTACGCGACCCGAGCGTACGCGCCCGCGCCCGGCCGGATGCTCACCATGTGGTCGAACGCTGCGAATCCGGCCTCATATTCGCCGAGCTCGATCGATGCGTCACCGATCACACCGTAGTTCCACGCATCGCCCGGACGCAGGTCACGTGCGCGACGACCAGCTTCTCGCGCATCGTGAAAGCGGTGCTGGGCAAGATACACCGCACCGATCCGTCGCAGCGCCTCGTAGTGGCCGGGGGTGTCCTTCAACACCGCTGCCAGCAGGCTGCCGGCTCGAGCCGGCAGCCTGCCGTCACCAGTGACGCGAGCCTGACGCAACAATGCATCAGCGAGCAGCACCGCCGCACTGTTGTCGTGCGGCGATTCCTGCAGCCGTTTCTCCATCTCGCTGATTCGTTGCGCCAGGCCATCGGCGGAGGTTCTCGGCGCACCCGGCATGCCCACAACCGGCGCGCTGCTCATCGGTGCTGCCGGGCCGGGCGATCGACGCCGGCTCACGTGAGGGAAGTACCGCGGCACTCGCGGCGATCACGATCGTGACGACGATCCATTCAACGGGCGTACGCATCGGCGCCGCTGATGCGGATGGTGTTTCCGCCATGAGTTATCCCTCCAGTTTCGCCGGCCACACGCTCATCCGGCCTCTCACGGCACGAGTGACCTGTGGAACGCGCGCCCGAGACGGACCACGGCACATGCGAAGCGTTCCCTCGACCCAATTCCAGCTGGGGGGCTGAGGTCCGTACCGCAGTCTAGGGTGCGTGGTGCCCATGCTCGTAGCCCTGGTGCGGGGTGGCGAGATACGGGAAGTTGGCGGTGAACGGACGATCGTTTTGATCCACCCCGTCACCCAGCAAGTTGTTCGGCGTGCGGTTGCCGTTGCCGCCACAGAACGAAGCGACCAGCGGGCCCACCACCGGCCCGTAGCCGCACGCGAAGGCGCGAAGGTCGATGTCGGCGACGTCGTCCTCGAGCCGCCTGCCGTTCGGGAATCCCGCGAAGTCGCCAGCCAGGGCGCCAAGACGGTCTCCCGAGCCGACCGGGGCGCTGGGCGGAATGCCGGTGTTGAGACGAAGCAGGTCGGCCTTCCGCCCGCCCGTGAAGTTCAGCCCCGGGATTCCCGTGAGGAGCACAGCGACCAGATCGTTGCGGCCCATCTCGGGCGCGTCATCGAGCGCCGGGTAAAGAGCGTTCTCGAGCCGCGTGACCTCGGGCGCGGTGTATCTGCCGAGGAAGCGCGCGTCGTCTGTCGGGTCGGACATGTTCCAGCGGTCTTTCTGCCCGAGCGGGATCACCACCTCATTGATCAGCGGGTTGCCGAGTCGCGATACCTGCACGAAGTTGTCGTCGTCATCGTCGCCGTGTTGATCGTCCTTGATCCACAGCCGTGGACGGCTCGAGCTCGCGTAAATACCGAGTACCGCCTCGGGATCCGTCGGTCCGGTGGGAAGCCGCCCGTGCCGGGCCAGCTGATCGATCGGAATCTGGATCGCAATCGCGTGCGTGTTGAAGCCACCGACGCCATCCACTCCGGGCGCCGTCGGGAGGGGGATGACGTGGAGCGGATTGAACGGCCGCAGGCCCGCTAGATCGAATACCGAGCCGAGATCGACGTAAAACGGATCATCAACCTGCCCGGCGAACACCTTGATGCCGTTCGCGAGCGTGTGGATTGCCGATGCGCGCAGGAAATCGTAGTTCGGGATCGAGCGGGGCCCGATGTTGACCGGCGGACTCGGGAGGTTCCTGCCGAGCGGGACATGCCGCCTCCCACGGATCTGCGTGACCGTGTAAGTCTGCGGCATGTTCCAATCGGGATCCGAGAGGCTGTCGATCGGTCCGGTATTATAGAGAAAGGTGTTCGGATTGCGGATCTTCGTGCGGAAGCGGAACTGGTAAGTCACGTCGTCCCTGGCATCGCCGTCGTTGTCGACATGAATCTCGTAGAGGACGTTATCGTCGAAGCTATTGAAGTTCGGTCCACCCGCCGGCTCCTCGAGGGGTATGTAGTTGGCGATGATTGTCACGGTGTCCGGCCGGTCCGGGCTCACAAACGCATAGACATCCGTGTTGTCAGCCCGCGGATCCCCGCTGATCAGCGGCGCCTCGCGGTGACTCGAGGCGAGGGTCGGCAGCATCCAGAAGCCGGCGAACGCCATGGCGAGCAGAAGCAGCATCATTTTTTTCACACTAGACCTCCCGCCGCGCCCCCGGGGGCGGCATCGACGTTGCGATTGGGCAACGCTTCTGGGCTGTTCTACGGAGCTGGAAGGAGAACGGATTCAGGACTCGCGGAGCGGATGGGCGCGCCGCCGCGGTACAGAACCGTACGACGTGGCAAGACGCTGCCCCGATGCCGAAGGTGCGACTAGCGTATGGGGTCGGGGAGGTCGTCTTCGGGCGACACGATGAGCAGCACCTGGCAACCTTCTTCGGTGCGCAGCTCTCCGTGGTCGGTGTTCGCGTCCGCGTGGAGAAAATCGCCCGCCGTCATTCGGCGACCACATGTATAAAGGCTGCCAGACAGGACGAAACATTCCTCGGCGCCGGAGTGATGATGCGCGGGAAATCGCGTCCCCGGCGCGACGTCGAGGAGCAGCGTCGCGTAACCTGCCGCGCGATTAAGGGCGAGCACTTTCATCCGGATACCTGGTACCGGGTGCGGTAACCAATCGGCGTCGACCGCAAAGCGGAAGGCGAACCCCCCGGGTGCGGGCGCCCCGGCAAGACCGGCCAGCAGACGCTCTTTCACCTCGGGGCGTGGCGGGGGGCCGCCGGCTGTGAGGCTGGCAAACGCCAAGGTCACCGTTTCATCGAATTCAATCATGTCCGAGCGAGGATCGTCAGTCATTATCGGACAGAGACCTGCGAGAGCTGCTGGCGCAATGTCAGCAACCCGGTACGAATGCGTGTCTTCACCGTGCCGAGCGGCAGCTTATGCCGTTCCGCCAGTTCGGACTGGGTGAGCCCTAGATAATATGCCTCCTCGATCAGCTCCCGCTGCTCGCGCGGGATCGCTTCGAGGGCGCGCGCGACGGTACGCTGCTGCTCGCCGAGCCACGCACTGGTCTCTGGATTCTCACTCAACTGGGGCTCGAACGGCACCGATTCGACAGCGCGGACGCGGGTCGCGTTCGCCCGGAGGCGATCGATTGCCCGGTTCCGCGCGATGCGGACCAGCCATGCTGCTGGCGAACCAATGGCCGCATCGTATGTTTCGGCCCGGTTCCACACGGTCACAAACACTTCCTGCAGGACCTCTTCCGCCTCGCCGCGATTGCGCAGGATGCGTAGGATCAGCCCATACAGCATCCGGCTGTGGCGATCGTACAGCTCGCCGACCGCGTCCGCATCGCGAGACAGAATGCGCTCGATCAGCGCGACATCTACGCGCCCGCCTGCTGAACTCTGGGTTCCTGAATCCCAGGATTTCAAAGCACTGCATTGTAACGTACGGGTCTGGGGAGCTCGCGCTCCGTCGCTCGTTCGTAGACGCAAACCGCCATCCCGCCTGATTAAACCGCGGCGGCGACAGCGTATGCGGTATTGATCGCCGCGCTGTCGGTGAACTCCTGGAACTCAGTCACCTTGCCGATCCGTAATGTGAACACCATCACAAAATCAGAATCGAAGCCTGTGCCGGCTGGTGTGGTAGCCGTGTAATGTCCGAGCGCGACCACCTTACTGCCGCTGGCGATGAATTCGCTTGGATCGAAGCGAGAGAAGTGCACGTTCTCGGTCACCTGCGTGAGGAATTCGCCAACCTGCGTCATACCGCGACGCTCGCCGGCCGTCGGGACGTGCGGTCCTGCACCGTACACCCCTTTCCACACGATACCGTCCTCAAGCTTCTCGAGAATGCCCTGAACGTCGCCGCGGCTGAACGCCGGGTACGCTTCCTGCACGACCTTTGTGTTCTGTGCTTCCTGCATGGCTCACCTCCATCCGGTATTTACGGACGGGTGACACAAACGGATTTGTCCAGGTCACCTACCGTCGCTACGGCGCAACGGTAAACATCTGGAACGGCCCCCAGTTGTAAGGGCGTGCAAAGCTGCCGCCCTGCTGGACCAGGAAGAGTTTGGCGCTCCTCAGCGCGCGCGACGGGGATGCACCCGCCCGAAGTCCGGCGTAGACACGGTCCATCAGCTCGGCGGTGGATCGGTCGTCCACATCCCACAGCCCAGCGATGACCCGGCGCGCCCCCGCGCGAAGAAACGCCCACGAAAAGCCAATCAGCCCCTCCCCGGCATAGGAGCGTTCGCCGGCGCTTCGGCAGGCGGAGACCGTGACGAGGTCGGCTTCGAGCGGGTGCGCCGCGACGTCGCGCGCGTACAACTTGGAAGCGCCCTCTGGTCCAGACAGGATGACCGCCGAGTCCAGAGGGCTCTCGACATTCGCCGTCGCGTGGGCCGTGAAGTGGATCAACGAGAAGCGATCCGGGCGAGCGGCCAGGTAGGCGGCGGGCGACGCGCCGTCGCCGTCGTAGACCTGTACCGCGGCGGAATCGAAGTGCTTTGCGATGCTCGACATCTCGCTCGACGCATAGCGGAGCGAGGGGAACTCCGGCAGACGCGACGTGGGGTTGCCGATAAGGAGCAGGGAAGGCGCGCGGCGACGCTCGGGCCTGGTGACAGCCAGACTGCTGAGCGAGGGCGCGATCTGGACCTCGGCATCCTCAATCCAGTAGTGGCGGCGCGCGCCGTCCACGGGGAGCGTCTCGAAGTTGATACCGTGGAGCGAGCCGTCGGGCACGATGACGACCGGCGTACCCGGCGTGAGCCATCGGGCCGCCGGGGCGATAAGCAGGCTATACAACTTGTCGCCGGCCGTGCCGCCGGCAGTCAGCGGGTCGGCCATCACGTTCGCAATCGCCCGCTGGTGGTCGCCGACGAGGCTGTCGATCTCTCCGGCGGGTGGCAGCGTGACGCGAGTGACGGCGTCGGGCGCCACAATCCACAAGTGCGATTTCACCGGTGTCATCCAGTAGAACAGCAGGACTGAGCGCGACTCCCTGGCAAGACGACGAAACGCCGCGACGCTGGACCGGCGCGGCGCCTCGACGAGGTGACGCTCCGCGAGGATCCGGCCGCGGCTCGCGTCGGCGATCTCGAGCGCCCGATCGGCTCGCCCCTGCTGGATGAGCATCTCCACATAGCGCTGATAGAACGACATCAGTTGAGCGAGATAGGACAGCTTGTGGTCGGTTTTCAGGAGCCCGGTGCGGGTTGTTTCGATCACGTTCAACGCCGCCTCGAACTCGCGGGCGGCACGATCGGGCTGGTCGAGGGCCGCAGCGATACCAGCCAGACCGGCATGAGCCTCCCAGAGAACTGGTGGCGGCGCCTGCGGTGATGCAACCACTTGCTCGAACAACCCGCTGGCTTCGTCGAACTGTTCGCGACCGGCGGCGATGGTCGCGCTGTTGAGCGTGTTGTAGATGGAACCGCCTCCGCCGGTGGCGCTCCTGAGCATTTTTGCTTCTTCGTTGGCGCGCGCCGCCGCATCCCATTGCTGCAGCTCGATGTACGCCATGGCGAGATTCCCGGCATTCACCGCCGCGGCCGCCGTCATCTGGGCGTCATTCGCCACCTTGAAAGACTGCTGCAGGTAAGACAGCCCGGTCCGCGGATCGCCCCGAAGCAAGTACGTGTTGCCCAGTGTCCCAAGCGCCTGGGCGTGCTCGGTCGGTGCGTTGCGTCGCTGGAAGCTCTCGATGGCGCGCCGTTGAATGGCGACCGCCTGGTCGGAGAGGCCGAGCCTCGAATAGCAGATCCCGGCATTGTTCAACGCCGCTGAGTACATCGTCATGTCCGAGAGATCGGCGAACGACAGCACGCGTTCGAACAGGGCCAGCGCCTGATCGAACCTGTTCCGTACCAGTTGACTGGTGCCGAGCTGATGCCACGCGAACGCCTCGTGGTATCGGTCCTTGGCCTCGGCCGCCCGCAACGCGATTTCGTTGAGGCGCCGCTCCGCGTCGTCCCATCGGCCGAGCTGGAAGAGCAGTTGTCCCTGAAAAGCCCCGATGTCGAGTGAAAGATCCCGGTCTTCTGCGGCAGACGCCAGTGCGTCCTCCGAGAGCTGCAGCGCCTCTTTCAGCTGCCGCTCGGCCAACTTCGTTCTCGCGCGGAGAAACAACTGGCGGCCGCGCAACGAGTCCAGTCCAGGGTCCGACGGGATTCTGGCCTCCAGCATGGCTCTGGCGGCCGGCAACTCACGCTTCGCGAGGAGCACCTCAGCGCTCAGCAGGCGAAACTCCCAGGGCCATCGCGAGGTTGTGTTCCCCTCGGTCAGCGCAAGGCCCTGGCTGGCGAGGGCCTGCGCGCGCGGCAGCTCGCCGCGCAGTATCGCCAGGCGGCCGGATTCAAGGGTCTGTTGATGGTCACGATCGGATGGAGGGGTGCAGGCGTAAGCCGCGAGGAACGAGGCAAGAACGACAACTCGCGTCATTTCCAGACAGCGGCGGTGGTTCAGTAACCCCAGATGATGTTGTCTTCGACGCCTCCCGCGGATGCATGGCCGCCCACGTGGGATCCAAGCCTCAGGCGCACCATCGTCAGCGAGCGCGTGTGCGTGGAGATGAGAAGCTCGCCGAAATAGATGCGCCCGAACTCGGGAACGATGACGATGTTGCCGTCGATCTCCGAATCGGGGAATGGCTTCCCGTCCCACTTGATGGACTTCACGATCGTCGCGTAGATCGTTCCGCTCGACGATTCAATCAGGCGTCCCGTCCGGGCCGGCGCCGGCTGCCCGTCGACCGGCGTGCGCAGGAAGACCGCGTCGCCACCGGAGGTCAAGAACGCCGGATCGTCGGCTGCGACCAGAAGCTTGGCCTGGGTATCGAGGCGTTGGAAGGTCGTCGGCTGAAGCTCGACGATGAGGCGATACTTGTCGATCGTGACGCCTTCAATCACGACATTCTGGTCGACCCGGATTGAAGGTTGGCCGCTTCCGAGTGGCGTCGTTCCGGTCAGCCCGGCACGGAGTTTTCGAATGGTCAATCGGGGTTCATCGCCGACAACGAGGCCGTTCACTTCGGCGGTCACCCGGGTGGTCGCCGTCAGCGTCTGCTCCTCGACCTCATGGTTGGTCAGGGCAAGGAACGCCTTGCGGTCGTCGAACAATCCTTCAGCGAAGGTCGAGGCCGACTTGATCTTGAAGAAATCCCCGAACTCCGTGGCGGGAATGCGACCCACGGACCGGCCGCCGACGACCGTCAGTGCGCTGGCGCTCGGTGCTTCGAGGACGATGTCCTTGGGGCGGATGATGTGCCCGCCGAACGCGGCGGCGTGAGCGCTGAAAATCTGACGGCGTCGGTATTCCATGATGTATTGGCTCGTCGCGGTTGTTTAGGGCTCTCCAACCCTAAAGCGGTAATCATCTTCCGTCAAGCCCCCCGACCCGGAACCGTGCACGCGCAGAATGTAACGCCCTTCCGGCCCAAGGAGGCTCGAGGGAATCGACAGCAGTAACGGCGCCCCCGCCGGCGGAGCCGTGGCATCGCCGGATGCCAGGAGGGAGCCGCCCTCCCGCAGTAGTTCGTACCGGAGTGGGCCGGTGAATGCGGCTCCACTCAAGTCCACCGCAAGGGTGAGGATGCCGCCGGCACCAGGCGAGACGATGGCCTCCTGCCCCCGAGTGGCAGGTCGAAGCGTCGCGGGCGTGAGTACGAGCGGACCCGGACGCGGAATCTGCAAGGCCATGTATCCGGTCGCAAGTGCAAATGATGCCGCGGCGGCCCAGGGCAGCATGACCGCCGGGCGCCACATGCGCCTCGCGACGAACGGCGACGGCAGCTTGGGGGAGGCCGCGGTTCTTGCGACGCTGCTGATGAGGCCGCTGCGCGCCCCGTCCACCATGATCGCGCCCGTCCGGAGATCGTCCGCGCAGTCCGTGCAGGAGAAAAAATGCCCCTCGAACTCGTCGCGTTCGGCATCCGTCATCTCGTCCAGCAGGTAGCGCTCGGCCGCCAGCGTGTTCACCGCTTGAAGATGATCCATATCCCTAGGAGGCCTCGCCTTTCATGAAACTCACGCGGAAGCGCGCCTTGGCCCGATGGAGAAGGACACGCAGGTAGCCGCGATCGACGTTCAATTCCCGACAGACCTCGTCCTTGTCCCTTCCTTCGAAAAACACCCATTGCAACAGCGTCCGCTCCTTGTCCGGCAGCCCCTCGAGCGCCTGGCGGACGCGCGCGCGCTCTTCGTCGGCCATGATCATCGCTTCCGCGCTGTCCAACCGCTCGTCTGGTCCATCGTAGCCGTCCTCGAGCGGCATCGTTCGCGAGCCCGAACGGTACATCTCCAGCAGGACGTTATTGCAGACCGAGTTGACGAAGGCGCCCAGGGTTTCCGGCACAGCGAGTCCGCCTTTTCGTTTCAGTGAGGTGAGCACCCGCGCGAACGTTTCCTGTTTGGCATCCTCCACGAGCACGGCCGAGCGGAGCCGGGACCGCAGTTTCAGGGACAGGAGGTCGCCAAAGTACCGGGCGAAATGCCGTTCCGTTTCGGGGTCCTCCGAGACGAGACGGTCCACGTAATCGCCGTTGAAGTCGAAGCGGGGCAGCAGGGGCAAGTCCCGACATCGTAGAACGACTCTTTCGAGGGTCGCAACCCGTTGAGCTTCCATTGCTGCGGTCATTACATGGTGATTCGACGGCGCCGAACGTTTCACCGTGCCTTTTGAAACGTTCCGGCCTGTGCCGTCACCAATACAGCAGCCGAGCCCGCCAACCGAGCCCTCCCGCTCATCCGGGCGCGCGGCAGCGAATGAGAAGCACCAGGAGGCACAGAAGTGACCGTCATGTGTTCGCCACGAGAAGTTCTTCTCTCAGACATGCTGCTGCTGCGCTCGCTGATCGGACGGGGCAGACGGCCGAATATGCTCGTCATTTGTGCCGATTCCGAGCTTCCGCCAACCTTCGAATGGGTTCGCGACCAGCTGGGGCCTCCGTTCAGCGTCTGTGTCGTGCCGGGTCCGCTCGAGCTGCCGGCCGGGGGGGCGGGGACCTTCTTCCTGCACGATATCGCCGCCTTGACAGAAGCGCAGCAAATCACGCTGTACGACTGGCTGAACACACGCGGAAGGCAGGCGCAGGTGGTGTCGATGACCGGGTCGCAGATACTGCCGCTTGTCGAGAGCGGCCGATTCCACGAGGGCTTGTTCTATCGGTTGAACACCATCACGAGCGTCGCGGGGAGCGCGTGACAGGCGCCGAGGACTGACGTCCCGACGTGCTCCAACAGTACGCGGGGAACCAAGGCGACTCTTCCCGCGCACCGAGAAGAGTCGCCTTGGTGACGGACTTCACCTCGCTCACACGACTGAGCCCCGTCTCCTACGCGACGGCCAGCGGCGCTCACTGCGCCTGTTGACGGCCGGTGCGGACCGAATCCGTGTGCCCCACCCGTCACGGTTATGTCGATCCATCGAAAGGAACGAGGCAGTCCAGCATGGGACCGCGAGACGTCGAGTCGTCGCCGTAACGAACGGGCGACAGCAATCACTAACAGTCATGACGTCAGGTTCAGAGCCTCTGATCGCCATCTTCCCAACGGTGCACTCCATCAGTTCCATCCCGTTGCGCGAGGGGGAATGGGTCGACGCGCTCACCTCGGGAACGCCGCGCCCCAACTTGCTCGTCTCATGCAGTGGAGTCAGCCTGGAGCCCGTCGTGACGCGGCTGGCTCGGCATTGCCAGACTCCGTTTGAGGTGTGCCCGGTACCGGGCCGGCTGCAACTGCCGGAGCATCGAGTGAGCACCCTCCTGACGTATGACGCCGCGGCGCTGACACTGAAACAGCAGATTGATCTGTATGACTGGATCAGCGGGCGCGGCCGCGAGACGCAGGTGATCGCGGTCACCTCCACGCCGCTGTTCTCGCTCGTCGAGAACGGCGAATTCCTCGAGGGCTTGTGCCACCGGCTGAACGGCGTTCACTTTCTCGCCGCCAGCGGGAACGTAGGAGAACTCCGATGATCCGGATCGACGACAGGGAGCCGCGGCTGCTTGGCAATAGCGCCCACGTGCGAGCCATCCACCACGAGATTGCCGCGGCGGCGCGGTCTGACGCCAAAGTGCTCATTACCGGCGAGACCGGCGTCGGCAAGGATGTGGTCGCGCGCCTCATTCATCACGCGAGCGCGCGCGCGGCCGCGCCGCTGGCGACGCTGAACTGCGCCGGGGTGCCAGACTCGTTGTTGGAGTCCGAGCTGTTCGGCCATGTCCGCGGCAGCTTCACCGGTGCGTATCGTGACAAGCCGGGGATTCTCGCAGCCGCGGCCCACGGCACGGTGTTTCTCGACGAGGTCGGAGAGATGAGCCTGCGCATGCAAGCGGCGCTGCTCAGGTTTCTCGAGAGCGGTGAAATCCAGTCTATCGGCGCCGATCGCGTGCGAGGGGCCGCCGACGTTCGCGTCATCGCCGCGACGAATCGCGAGCTCGATCCGGAAATCGTCGCCGGCGCCTTTCGGCCGGATCTGTACTACCGGCTGAACGTCCTGCGCATCGCGGTGCCGCCGCTGCGCGAACGGAAGGAGGACATTCCCCTTCTGCTGGAGCACTTCATGGGGTGCTGCAGCCGGCAGCCCGGCGCGACGGCGCGCCGGCTTTCAGCGGAGGCGCTCGCGCGGCTGGTCGAATACAGCTGGCCAGGAAACATTCGGGAGCTGAAGAACGTGGTCGAACGGCTCGCCTTTTCGCGGTGCGGGGCGATCGTCGAGGCCGCCGATTTGCCCTCGGAGCTGCGGGGCACGCCATGCGCAAACGTGCCGGGCGCCGACGATTCGAAACTCGCACCACAGCTGGCGGTCGAGGAAGAACTGCTGTCGCGCATGCTTGAAGGCGGCGAGTCGTTCTGGTCCGTGGTCCACTGTCCTTTCATGAATCACGACCTGTCCCGCGCGCATCTCAAGAGCATCGTGGCGCACGGACTTGAACGGACCGGCGGCAACTACCGCATGGTGGTGCAGCTCTTCAACATGCCGGCCGGTCACTACAAGCGGTTTCTCGGGTTTCTCCAGAAGCATCAATGCCAGGTGCCCTATCAATCGTTTCGCGTCCCGAGCGCCGCCACCGCCCGCGCCGCCTGAGCACTTGCTCGAGCGGTTCGAAGACCGATCCCAGCGGTCTTTCCATCCTTGCCGCGGCCACGGTCCGGCCGCATCGGGGTTCATGCTCGGCCAGTGCACTCGTCACCGACCATACCGTGACCGAGAACCCGGAAGGGCGCGTGACGTGATGGTACGGAAGGCGTCCGCCGTCGGTGGTACGCTGTCTGGCAGCGACGGGTGCGCGCCTTGAACCCTTACCACGCGTTCCAGCCACTTCGACGTCGTCTGGTCGCGGCAGCGTTCCTTGCCGCGACACTGACGGCTGTCTCGATGTACGCCCAGCAGATCTGGGTCGGTGGCAGCGGCGGTATGACGGCACGATCGCCGCAGCGGGACGACTTCGATGGGGCCTTCATGTTCTGCCGCGGGTTCTACCGCGGCGGCTGGGGCACCGACTACCCCGGCGCCGACCACAACTTCTCGGTTCGTCTCGCCGAGCTCACCCGGATTCCGGTCAAATTCGACGCGAACCGACAGCCGCACCACGTGGTCGTGTCGCTGACCGATCCGCTCTTATACCGGTGTCCGCTTCTTTTCATGCTGAACATCGGTACGGCTCGTTTTTCACCTGAGGAGATCCTGCGGCTCCGCGAGTATTTCCTGAAAGGGGGCTTTCTGTGGGTGGATGACTCGTGGGGATCGAACGCCTGGCACAACTGGATCAGCCAGGTGACGCAGATCCTGCCGCCGGCCGAGTTCCCGTTATTCGACATTCCGCCGACCCATCCCATCATGCGCACTCTGTACGATGTGAAGGCGATCCCGCAGGTGCCCAATATTCATTTCTGGGCCGGTACCGGCGGTCAAACCTCGGAACGCGGCCGCGATAGTGCCGACGTGTATTTCAAGGGTATCCAGGACGGGCGGGGCCGTCTGATGGTCCTCATGACCCACAATACCGACATCTCCGACACCTGGGAACGCGAGGGCGAGGAGCCGCAGGCGTACTTCAACCTCTTCGCACCGACCGGTTATGCAATCGGCGTGAATGTCGTTCTCTACGCGATGACCCATTGAAAGAAGGAAGGCGTGATCTTTGCACCGTGCAATCGCCAGGTCGCACGAACATGAGCACTCCGCGCGTTCGGCACATCCTCGAGACTGCTGTTTACTGCGACGACCTTGGCCGCACGGCAGATTTCTATAAACAGCTGCTCGATGCGGTTCCGATGCTCGAAACCGAGCGCCTGGTCGCGCTGGACGCCGGAGCGGGGACGGTATTGCTCCTGTTTCAGCGCGGCCGGTCGACACAATCTCTTCAGACGCCAGAGGGGCTCGTGCCCGCCCACGACGGCAGCGGTCCTTCGCACTTCGCCTTCGCGATCGATGCCGCCGAGTTGTTGGCGTGGGAAACCCGGCTGGCTGCACTGGGAATTCCGATCGAGAGTCGCGTCCAATGGGCGCGCGGAGGGCAGAGCGTGTACTTCCGCGATCCCGACGGGCGATCCGTCGAGCTTGCGACGCCCGGTATCTGGCCAACCTACTGATCCGCATTCACATCCAGAGCACGTTGCGCGATGCAGTGGACGGATTTGATACTCCGTTTCTCCGGGAGCACCGTTCGCTCCGTCCACTCCGTTGACCTTGGTCAGACCGCGGGTTTTATCCGACAAGCGATCGGCACTAGCGCGGCGAATTGGCGGACGGCCTCGCGTCGGGGCGCGACTCAGGTAGGGAGGCCGCCGGTCTGATGTTCTGATTCATCCGGAAGAGGTTGGTCGGGTCGTATTTCCTCTTGAGCACCGCCAGTCGATCGTAATTCGGGCCGTACGCGGCGCGGATGCGATCCTGCTCCTCTTGCGTAAGGAAATTGACATACACGGCCCCCGTTGCAAACGGGGCAGCCGCGTCGAACAGCCCGCGCGCCCAGCCGATGCATTCCTGATCCTTCATCGGATCGTCCCATCGGCCGTGGACGTTCATCACGAACTGCGCGTCTCGATGTCCATACGGGGTCGCCTCGTTCGGCACCCGGGTAACCGCTCCGCCGAGATGCGCAAACGCGATCTCGGTCTGCGGATCGGGAATGCGCTGCGCCGCGTCGAGCAGCACGTCGATCAGTCCATCGCTCAGCTCGCGGAAATCGTGCGACTTCCAGTAGTTTCTGGCCCCAGGCGTAAGGAGCGGATCCAGGATCGTCTGCCACACCGCGAAGGGGTGCGGCGCGATCACATCCGCCAGCGGCGTGCCGAAGTCGCGGAGCGGTTTGGCGACGCGCTCCCCCTCGGCAATCGCGCCCGCATAGCAGACGGCCAGCGCGAGAATCTCCTTGCCGTGCCACTCGGGCGCCAGGAACGGCAAGGGCGGTGCCTTCCGCAGCACAAACCAGCACGCCAACTCCTCGGGGGCGCTTCTCAGGAAATCACGATAGAAACGCATGACGTCCCGGGCGGCGCTTAGCGGATGGACAATCAGCCCGGAAAGCACGTCCGGTCCCACCGGGTGCAGCCGGAACTCGAACGATGTCACAATCCCGAAGTTGCCCCCTCCGCCCCGGATCGCCCAGAACAGATCCGCTTGCTCCGACTCGCTGGCCGTGACCCGAACGCCTGCCGCGGTGACGACGTCGGCCGAGATCAGGTTGTCGATCGAGAGACCGAGACTGCGGCTCAACCAGCCGAATCCGCCGCCGAGGGTGAGCCCTGCGACGCCGGTCGTCGAATTGATTCCGAGCGACGTGGCCAGTCCGAACGCCTGCGTCGCGCGGTCGACATCCGCCAGGGTCGCGCCCGCCTCGACACGCGCCGTGCGGCGGTCCGCGTCCACCTGGACCGCTTTCATTTGCGACAGGTCGATCATCAGCCCGCCGTCACAGACCGCGTTTCCTGCGATGTTGTGGCCGCCGCCTCGAACAGCCAGCACGAGTTGGCGCTGGGCGGCAAGACCGACGGCCTGGACCACGTCTTCCGCGTGCAGGCATCGCACGATCAGGGCCGGCCGCCGATCGATCATCCCGTTCCAGATCGTCCGCGCCTCGTCGTATCCCGGCGAGGCTGGCGTGAGGAGCCGGCCGCTCAGCTTGATCTGAAGGGTCTTGAGCGCCGCGTCGTTCAACGTGACGGTGCCTCCACTTTCGGTTCTGATATTCACATCTTCCATGTTGACCTCCTTAGGGCTGTCTGGTCGAATGCCGACAGGCCATGCAAGAAAGGGCGAGTCATACCACGGCGGCGCATACCGCTACTCCACGAATACGTCGTCCGGTTCCGGCCGGGCCCGGCCGAAGATCCACGCAATGAGAATGCTGAGGAGGTAGAGACCGATCATCGGGGCGGCGAAGATCGTCTGCGTGACAATGTCGCCGGTGGGCGTGATGACGGCGGCGGCCACGAAAATGATCAGGAAGGCAAAGCGAAAGCTGCGCCACAGGAATCGCGGCGTGACCAGCCCTGCCTTCGCGAGGAAGAACACCACCGTCGGCATCTGGAAGATCACTCCCATGCCCAGCACCATCTTCATGTACAGATCAAACACCTCGTTCAACTGTGGCAGGAAGGTCAGGTCGGATGTGTCGAAGCCGGCAAAGAACACCATCATGTACGGGAAGGCGACGAAGTGGGTAAACGCGGCGCCGACGACGAAGCCGAGGCTGGTGAAGAAGGCGAACGGAACAGCGAACCGTCGCGCGCTTGCCGGGACCAATGGCGCAAGCAGCCGCCAGAACTGATACATGACGTATGGCATCGCCAGTGCGAGGCCCACGAGAAATGCAATCTGGACATACAGCGCGAACGCTTCGCCCGGTTGTGTATAGATGAGCGTGCTGCCGGCCGGCAGCGCGCGCACGGTCGGTTCGAGCACGAAGTTGACGACCCGGCCGGTAAAGGAAAACCCGAGCAGGATCCCGATGGCAACGGCGATGGCCGAGCGCAGGAGCAGTCTTCGGAAGCCGTCGAGCAGATCCAGCACCGACGCATCGGGAAAAAGCCCGTCGTACGAGGCGAACCTGCGCGACGCTTTGGACTGCGAGAAAGGCAACAACGCCATCGGCTCTGAAGGCGAGTCTACGTGAAAATGCGATCGTCCGCTTTCTACTCAGTCGTCGTCGCCGTCGTCGCCGCGGTCGCTGCAGGCTTGTGCAGTGACTTGGGCAGAAACATGTCGATCTGATCGTCGGCGAGCACCGAGTCTTCGGCCGCCGAGGTCGCAGGATGACTGCCCAGGTAGGCGACATCGTTGGTTGAGGGGGCCTCGTAGATGGCGATCAGATCGTTCATCAGCAGGTCACGGCGGGCGCGCGCTCCTTCGACGTCGATCGCGCCGTCCGCCAGGTCGGACAGCACCGCCTGGTATCGCTCGCGGATGTGCCAGAGACGAGCGGCGCACCAGGCGTTGGCACGGGCCGATGCCTCGAGGTCGAACGCCAGCCGGAGCAACAGCAGAACGAGTGCGACCGTGGCCAGGAGGGCGCATGCGAGGGCGTACCCCTGTCCACGTCCGACTGCCAGGTTCAGCGACGCGAACAGCACGCCAGCCATCAACAACGCCTCAGCCGCCTGCAGCCACCGGCTCCAGCGCGCCCGCAGGTGCGCGATCTTCAGGTGCGCGCTGTATCGGTGCGCAACATGCCCGAACGTAAGCCGGAGATGATCGAGGAGTGTCAGTTGGAACATGCTGTGGGCTCCATTGAGCGCATCGGCGCTCGTCAACACGTCAATACCTGCGGCTCAGCGATCCGGATGATTGTGCTCGGCCGGCTTCCACACAGAGGGCCCATCGACCTGGTCGCGAGAGCGGTGAGCGAGCAGGGGTGGTGTGGCCCGGAGGCGGGCGAGAGCGGCGACGGCTTGCGCGAGTTGGGCCGGACGGATCGGCTTGGCCAGGTGAGCCTGAAAGCCTGCCGCCAATGCCCGGTCCCGTTCATCGTCGCTTGCGCACGCCGTCACGGCTGCCGCGGGCGTATGGGCCAGCCGGGCGTCGGACGATTCACGAATCCTCTGAATGAGCTGGTACCCGTCCTGCCCCGGCAGGGCGATGTCCGCGAGGACCACATCGAAGTCGCGTCCGGTCAACGTCTCCAGGGCATCGCTGGCCGAGGCGGCGGACGCGACCGTGGCTCCGCTCGTTTCCAGCGCCGCCGCCATCATCTCGCGGGCGTCAGCCTCATCATCCACCAGCAAGACACGCACACCGTGCAGGAGCCCTCCGTCAACCGGTTCTCCTGCGTCCTCAGCGTTGCGGCGATTTGCCGGGGAGCGGCTGGCCTCGCCGGACCCGCGCGCGATCGGGAGACTGACGACGACGGTCGCCCCGTGTCCGAGCCCGTCGCTTTGCGCTCGTATGGTCCCGCCCTGCGCCTCGACGAAATGGCGCGCGATGAACAGACCGAGTCCCAGGCCGCCCACCCGACGCGCCGTCGTGCTGTCGGCCTGACGAAAGCGCTCGAAGACGTGGGGCAGGAACGCAGGGTCGATGCCGCGCCCGGTGTCCGCCACGCGCACGTCAACCGACGTGCCGGCGACACGAATATCGGCCGTGACGCGGCCGCCGGCCGGCGTGAACTTCAGCGCATTCGTCAGCAGGTTGAGAAATACCTGCTCGAGGCGGCGAGGATCCGCGATCACGGTCACGACCGACGCCGCTTCGACCCGCAGCTCGACGCCCTGGCCCTCCGCCAGCGGCATGATCGCTTCGGCGGCGCCGTGCAGGCTCTCCGCCAGGTCGAATTCCTGGAGGTCGAGCGACGCACGGCCCGCGACGATCCGCGACACGTCGAGCAGTTCCTCGATCAGATGCGCCTGCCGCGTCGCGTTATTGTAGATCGCCTCCAGTGCACGAGCGGTCCGACTCGGCTCGAGCGATCCGTTCCGCAGCATGGCCGCCCACCCGAGCATCGCATTCAGGGGCGTCCTGAGCTCGTGCGACACCGTCGAGAGGAACTCATCCTTCGACCGGTTCGCGGACTCGGCGTCTGCCCGCGCGCGCTCGGTGGCTTCCGAGAGACGCGCACGATCGAGCGCTTGCGCGCAGTGCTGCGCGACCGATTCGAGGAGTGCCCGGTACTCGTCAACGAAATTGACGGGCGCGGTGAAGTGAAACGACAACACGCCCAGCACCACGCCATCGGCTGACAGCGGCAACACCGCGGCGGATGCATAGCCGCCGTCGGCCGCCAGCGCTGCCGAGCGCGGGTACTGTCGTTGCCACTCCGCAAAGGAGCTGACATACACCGGCGTGCGCGTCGTCGCGGCGGTGGTTGAGCAGGATCCGGGCTCGGCCGCAACTCGCGGGAACGTGCCGACGGCCGTGTCGTCCTCGTCGTACAGGATCTCGAACTGCTTCCCGCCGTCAACGAGCAACGCGACAGATCCGGTGGACGCGCCGACGACGACCTTGCCCTGGCGCACGACGACCTTCGCGACCGCGTCCAGCGTAATCGCTTCCGACAACCCGGCGCTCAACGAATACAGGCGGTCGGTGCGCGCCGCCAGGGCGCGGTATTTCGCCTCACTCTCCCGCAGCGCCTCCTCGGCCTTCTGCCTCTCTCGCAGATCGGCGCCGGCTCGCATGCGGAACGCCTCGCCTTCAGCGCGTGCGGTTTCGGCTCGCTCGAAAGTCCTCGCGCGCAGGAGCGCCTGGGCGATCTGACGGGACGCGCTCAAGATGAAGCGACGTTGGCCGGCATCAAACGCTCGCGGTGCCGCAAAACTGAGGATGACGACGCCGATCGCCCGGCTGGCCATGGGCAGCGGCAGGACCGCTGCTGCCTGGTGCGCCGTAAACAGATCGTCGGCGGCGAGATCCGCGAACCTGGAGCCGCTGTCCGCCCGCGACTCGATGACGATGAGCTCCTGGCCTCGCACAGCCTGGGCGACCAGGCTCCTGGCCGCCGGCGAGTGCACCGGTGACATGCGATGCGGACCCGCGTACCCGATGGCATGCGCGACCACATAACGCGCTTCGTTCTCGTCGGCGAGCAACACCGCTCCGGCGTCGGCGGCGAACCAGTGGAGGAGCTCCGTCAACGCGACGTGTGTGACCTCGCGTTCGCCTTCCGCCCGCAACAGCGCAGTGGTCAGTTCCTGAAGGCTGGTCGTGTTTCCCAGTTCGCGTGCAGTGTCGATCCTGACCATTCGATCGTGGCTGGCGCGCCTGCGCAGATCGCGCGCCCTGACGGTGACGACCACGGCGGCGAGCACGAAAAGCGCGAGCGCCAGCCCGTCGGCCGGATCGCTGATTAACAACGAATGAACGGGTCTCAGAAAGAAGTAATCCGTGAGGATGGCCGCCGTCGCGGTGGCGACGAGTCCTGGTCCGAGCGATCCGACCCAGGCGGCCGTCACGATTGCCGCCGGGAACACGACAAACGGGAATCTCTCCCCGGCGAGCGGCTCGAGCCAGTACCTGGAGGCACGCGGCAACCGCGCATACGGCGATCGCCGCCGCGTAGTGCGCGGTGAGGAGTGGGCGCCATTGTCGGCTACTGGATTCGACAGACATGCCGGACCGATCCAGAGGGTTGCTCGTGGAGCCGTGATTATCTGCCGCCGTCGCTCGACTGCGCCCGCTGCGCGTCGCGACACGCGGTGCCCGCCAGCGCGGACACGATCAGTGGATTCCGACCGCCGATCTCCAGGTCGTCGAGACCCGTGCCGCGATGATCCTTGACCACAATTTGCAGCGATATCGGCGGGAGCGGCCGACGGTCGGGCACGGGCGTCTGCGCGAGGGCCGGGGTGACGAAGACCGCCGCGACCACCATAGCGCTGGCGTAACCGGACGTCTTTGACATGAAGGCCGAGCTGGCAATATCCATGCTTGACCAATCAAGTTGAACAGCTCGCCAATCACGGTCACGTTGCCTGACGTGACGCAAGATCAGGACATCGACAAGTAAGATTTACACTCTTGGAAAGCAATTGAGCCTTCTCGCGCGAGCCGTTCAAGCCGTTCTGCGCTCCGTCCCCGGCCGACTGTCCTACACGCCGCTGACCGGCAGTAACGGCACCGCCTACGGTGAGCGCCGGTGTCGTATAGTGTCGGCGGCGGCATCCGGCCGGCATCCAAGCCTCGCGGTGGGCGTTGACCGCGCTGGGCCTTGATTCGGGGTGGTCGCTTGAACTGGAACGACATACCAGGCTGGTTTCAGTGGCGATCCGCGCAAGAGGAGGCTGTCCCGCGGTTTCCCGACGGGAGCCGTTTCGTCAAGGTCGGCAATTTCCTCGGCCGCAGTCTTTGCTCCCCCTCGGCGAGGTCGCCCAACTCAGTGGTAAGGGCTTCACCCTCATTGGGGTTGACAGCGCGCCCTCGCCGCTTTGCGGGACTTGGGTGTCGGGCTGGCGCGTCTCGACTGGTTGGCCGCGCGGCTACCGCTGGACTGAGACGATCGAAGTGAAGCTCAACGCTGATCGACTGCGCTGACCGCCGCGGACCCGCACATCGGCGTGGTGCAGGCCTTGAATGGAATCGTTCTGGCCGACAGCACCACGTCCCTCATTCATCAGTCTCAATCCATGGCGGCAGTGCCTGCGGGCACGGGGCTTCGATGAGGGTTGGTCCTTCATATTCGAGCGCCGTAGCCACCGCACGGGGAACATCGTGCACCGAGCCGACACGGCACCCGCGCGCGCCGAAAGCCTCGGCATAGCGGACAAAATCAGGGCTGCGCAGGTCCCCCCCGATGGATCGGGCCGGGTAGCGGTAGCTTTGGTCTGCCTTGATCGTGCCGTAACAGTTGTCATTGAAGACCACGGCGATCACCGATACGCGTTCATGAACGGCCGTCGCCAATTCATGACCGCTGAACAGGAAGCCACCATCTCCGCAGAGCGCCACGACCGGGACAGCGGGTCGCGCCAGCTTGGCGCCAATGGCTGCCGGGAGCGCGAATCCAAGGCAGCCAAAGCCAATCGGGTAATGGAACGTTCGCGGCCGGCGGCAGATGAACGCGCCGGCGCCCCAGCACGCGATGCCGTTGATGTCGTTGAACACCAGCGATTCGTCAGGCAGAACACGACGCAGCCCTTCCAGCGTGCCCACCGCATCGGGCGCGCGCTCTCGGATGGCGGCGCGCCGCGCCTCACGAACCCCAACGACATCCAGCCACGTCCGCCGGGTGCCGAGCTCCCGCTCGCGACAATGGGCGACGAGCGCCTCCGCCGCCTGTACCGCGTCCCCGACGATCCCGATGCTCACCTGGGTATGTTTGCCGATTTCCGTGGGATCGATGTCCACGTGAATGATCTGGCCGCTGATTTTCCGGGTCCACCAACTCGTCGTGAGCGGCCCGAATCGCACGCCCATTGCCAGGATCGTGTCGGCCTGCTCCAGGGCCTCGCGTCCGAGCTGGTGCACCATCCACCCGTCGCCGAGGGAGAGCGGATGATCCTCGGCGACGATACCTTTGCCGGAGCTGGTCATGACCACTGGAAGCGAAAGCAGCTCGACCAACTCCTGCAGCACCCCGGAAGCCCTCCAGGCACCGCCACCCAGCAACAACAGCGGCCGCCTGGCTGCCGTGAGCGCCTCGGCCGCCCGGTGCACATCTCCCAGCGGGAAGACCCGCGACGCCTGCGGGTTCCTCTCTCCGTCTCCCGCCTGGCTGAGGGTCGTGGCCGCCACCTTCGCGCCGAGCAGATCCATCGGCAGATCCAGATAGCAGGGCCGGGGCCGGCTCGTCTCGAAGCGGCGGAACGCCTCCTTCACGGCCCCGCCGATGTCCTCGGGTTTCGCCGGCCGGACGCCCCACTGCGTAACAGCTCCGAGCACGGCCTCGACGTCACGCAGTTGGTGGAAATCCTCGCGGTCCACGGTGACCGTGGCGCTGGGAAGCTGGCTGGCGAGCAAGAGCACGGGAGATGAATCGGCGTAGGCCTCTGCAATGGCGGTGAGCGCGTTGGTCACACCGGGTCCCGGTACGGTCAAACACACTCCGGGTCGGCCTGTCGCGCGGGCATAGCCGTCGGCCATATGGCCGGCGCCACGCTCGTCCCGTGTCGTGACGACGCGAATGGCGCGTTCGTCGACAAGGGCGTCGTAGATCGCCAGGTTATGGATGCCCGGGATGCCGAAGATGGTATCAACCCCCTGGGCTTTCAATGTCTCGACGAGCAGCTGTGCGCCAGTCACATCGTTGTCCTCTCCACGTTGCCTTGCCGCTGCTGAATGGTACGCGCCCTCGGCCGGCGGCGTCGGATTCAGGGACGGGCCGCCATCCCGGCAAGTCGCCGCACGTAAGCGGTCGCTGGACGGGAATCGTAGCTGCGGAGCACCATCATTTTCTCCGCCTCGAGCGATCCTTCGGCGTGGACAGCGAGCACCTGCTGGTACGCGCCGAACGCCGACGCGACGAGATCCTTCACGAGCATCAGCGCCTTGAGGCGCTCGCGGCCGCCGACCCCCTGGCCGGCGTAATACTTCTCGTAATAGCGAGCGGTCTCCGCTTCTTCCAGATCTTCGGCGCCCGGGCCGGTGACGAGCGATCCGCCGGCGATATCCTGCACGTGCCGGATCGCCTCGTGATAGCCGTGCGCGAAATGGTACTTCGCCATGTTCACGTACAACGGATCCGGCACGAGCAGACCCGCCTCGCGCGGTTTCGCGACCATCGCCGCGTAATGGGTGAGTCCCCGCAGCGTCTCGGCATAGCTGATCAGCTGCACCAGCTTTTCGCGCACGTGCCCCGCCTTGGCGATGCCGTTGACCTCCGCCATCATCATGGCGGAGCCGACCAGCGCATCGACCAGCGGCAGCTTGTAGGAGATGGCGGTGAAGCGGTGATGCTCCACGAAGGCGAGCGCCAGGGGGCCGGCAAACTCGGATTCGCCACACAGGAACACCCGGTCCCACGGGACGAACACGTCATCGAAGACCGTCGTCGTCTCCATCATCTTGTGGCGCGCGCTGATCGGATGTTCGACCAGCGGAACCCTGCGCGGCCGCCGAATCGTAGGCGGAGGCCAGCAGCACCAGCCCGGGCGTGGCCAGCGGAATGGCAAAGCTCACCGCGTAGTCGCGGTCCGCCGGGCCCAGCGCTCGCGTCGGCAGCACGATCAACTCGTTCGCGTTGGTGCTGACCGAGGTATGCGCCTTCGCGCCGCGGACGACGATGCCGTCGCTTCGCCGTTCGACGATGTGCACGTAGAGGTCGGGGTCGGCCTGCGCCGACGGCGCGAGCGATCGGTCGCCCTTGACGTCTGTCTGCGCCACCGCGACCGCAAGATCGTTCGTGCGGCAATGCTCGCGGAACAGCGGCGACGCGCCGGCGTACTCGGTGCCGTGCTTCTCGTCGACGGAGGCGGACACGCGCAACAGGCCGCACAGCGCATCGGTGCCGATCTCCTTGATCAGCACGACCAGCGTTCCACCCTCGGCGGTCGCCAGCTCGATGAGCGCGCTGCGCTAGCAACAGATCGTCCGGCGTGCGGGGAATCTGGTAATAGCGCGAGTAGTCGCCGTCGCCGTCGTTCACCACGCACAGCGCGCGATGGTGCGGTTCCTCGGCGAGGCGATAGTCGATGGCCGCGTGGTTGACGGCGACCGAGATCACCGGATGGGTGGTCACGTCCGTCACCCGCTGCCCGCGGAAATAGACCGTCCGCCCGTCCCGCAGACTTTCGATGTACTGTTCGGCTGTTCTCAGCGCCATCCGATGCAGCCTTCCTAGCTTTCTTCGCGTGTTTCCGCATGCCCGCCGCGAAAACGCTCGCGCAAGGCTGATTTCAGGAACTTTCCCGTCGAGGTGCGGGGGATCTGATCGACGAACTCGAAAGCGTCGGGCAGCCACCATTTCGCAAAATCAGCGGCCAGGTGCCGCCGCAGATCCTCGGCAGCTGGCTTCGCGCCCGGCTTTCAGCACGACGACGGCGAGCGGACGTTCGCCCCATTTCGGATGGGTGATGGCCACGACCGCCGCTTCGGCCACTGCCGGATGGCCCATGAGAGCGTTCTCCAGCGCCACGGAACTGATCCATTCGCCGCCCGATCGAATGAGATCCTTGGCACGATCGCAAATCTCGACGTACCCGCGCGCATCGATCGTCACCACGTCACCGGTCCGGAACCACCCATCGTCGGTCACGCGATCCGAAGCCTCGGGCTCATTGTAGTACTGGGTGGCGACCGTCGGGCCTCGTGACCTCGAGCTCGCCGAGTGTCTCGCCGTCCCACGGCACCAGCCCGGTGAGGCCGCGAGCCCGAACCTCGAGATACGGCGCCGGAGTCCCCTGTTTCGCGCGGATAGTGTATCGAACCTCGTCCGCCGCCTCGTCCAGGTCGGGAGGGAGCCTGCAGAGCGTGGCGATGGAGGTGGTTTCGGTCATCCCCCATGCCTGCAGCACGCAGACGCCGTGGCGCTCCTGAAAGCGGCGCACGAGCGATTTCGGCGCGGCCGATCCGCCGACGACCAGAGCGCGCAGGCTGCTGATGTCGCCGGCGAGGGATCCGCCGGCCAGCGCGTCGAGAACGCCGAGCCACACCGTGGGCACGCCGGCGCTGACGGTGACGCGTTCCGATGCGACGAGGTCCACCAGGCTGCGGGGATCGAGCGACGCCCCGGGGAGCACGAGAGAGGCGCCCGCCAGGGCGCGCCGCGTAGGGAAGGCACCAGCCGTTGATGTGAAACATCGGCACAACCGCGAGCACGACATCACGCTGGCCGAGGCCGATACTGTCGGCGGTGAGCAGGTTCAGGGCTTGAAGCGCGATCGCCCGATGCGAATAGACAATGCCCTTCGGTCGGCCGGTCGTGCCAGAGGTGTAGCACATCGCGGCGGCCGGCACGCTCATCACCGTCGAGATAGTCGACGCCTTCGGGATCGGCCGACGCGAGCAGTTCTTCGTAGGCGATGCGCCCGGTCCGGCAGGTCGCCGTCGCCAATGACGATCACCTGCTGGACACACGCCGGAATCGGGAGCTGCGTCGAACTGCGGCAGCAGACGACGATCGAGGATGATCACCCGGTCCTCGGCGTGCTCGATGACATACGCAAGATCGCGGGCGTGCAAGCGGACGTTCAACGTGTGCAGCACGGCGCCCATGGCCGGCACCGCAAAGTACGCCTCCAGGTGTTGACGATCGTTCCAGGCCAGCGTCGCGACACGGTCGCCTGGGCGGACGCCGAGGTCTGCGAGCGCGCCGGCGAGCTGCTTCGCCCGTGCGCAGCATGTCGGCGTACCGGTAGCGATGGACTGTGGCGCCGTCGCGACTGACGATCGGCCTCTCGCCATACAGCATGGCCGACCGCCGCGATGATCGCCGGCACCGTCAATTGGTAGTCCACGTCAGGCCCGTGCCGTGCGCTCCTTCACAGACCGAGTTCCGGATTTCGCGTGCAGCCATCGAGCGATGCCGCCTTCGCGCGCGCGAATATGATACGCCCATGCATGTGCACACCCTGTTTGACATGTCAGGCAAAGTCGTCCTGGTGACGGGCGGCTCGCGCGGTCTCGGGCTGGAGATGGCCGTCGGGTTCGGCGAGGCGGGAGCCACGGTGGCCATCACGGCGCGGCGAGAAAGCTGGCTGCGGACGGCCGAGGAAGAGCTTCGAGCACTGGGCATCAACTGCGTCGCGCTGACCTGCGATGTCTCGCGGCCCGAGGAGGTGTACGCCACCGTCGCCGCGGTGCTCGACCGCCTGGGACGCATCGATACGCTGGTCAACAACGCCGGCGTCAGCTGGGGTGCGCCCGCCGAAACGATGCCGGTGCAGAAATGGAGCGAGGTTCTCGCCACGAACGCGACGGGCTGCTTCCTGATGTCGCAGGCTGCCGGCCGGGAAATGATTCGCGCCGGGGGCGGATCCATCATCAACGTTGCGTCGGTGTCCGGACTCATCGGGACCGCGCCTGAGGTTCTCGACGCCGTCGGTTATGCCGCCAGCAAAGGGGCGGTCATCAGCCTGACACGCGATCTCGCGGTGAAGTGGGCGAGGCACGGCGTCCGGGTCAACGCCGTCGCGCCGGGATTCTTCGAGACGCGGCTGTCTCGAGGCGTGCTGAAGAATGCCGGTCGCACGATCGAGCAGATGACGCCACTGGGCCGAATCGGCCGTCCCGGGGAGTTGAAAGGGGTCGCGCTCTTCCTCGCATCGGCGGCGTCGAGCTACGTCACCGGCCAGGTACTGGCCGTGGACGGAGGCATGAGCGCCGGCTAGCTTACGGTTTCCTTCAGGAACGAGACGACGTCCGGCCAGATCCGGGCTGCGAGCGCCTCATTCAAGGTGCCCAGCGCGTTGTGCGGGGCCATGAACGCGTGGCCTGTGCCGGGATGGACGGTCAGCGTCACGTTCTTGCCCATCGCCCTCAGCTTCGCTTCCAGCGCGCGTGCGGCGGCGGGAGGGAAGAAGTCGTCGTGCTCTGCCATGTGCCCGCTGATCGGCGCTGTGAGCTTGGACCAGTCCGGCTCCGTGGCGCCCTGGGGGAATCCATAGAAGGGGACCAGGGCCTTCACCTTATCAGGGCGGTTGGCGGCGATGATAAACGCGAGCATGCCGCCCATGCAGAACCCCACCACGCCGATGCCGTTGCTTGTGACCGCGCTGTGATTGGCGAGATAGTCGACGGCGCCGCTCATGTCCCGCGCGGCGCGCTCGGGCGGGAGGGCGTGCATCAGTTTGCCCGCTTTGTCCATCTCATCGTGCGCGGCCAGTTCCCCATGATAGAGATCGGGCGCGAGCGCCACGAACCCGGCGGCTCCAAACCGATCGGTCATCTCCTTGATTCCGGAATCGAGGCCCCACCATTCCTGGATGACCAGCACTCCCGGGCCGTAGCCAACCGGGGGCTTGACGAGATACCCGGAGGCGCTATTTCCATTGCTGCGGAATTCGACCGTTTCACCCATGCGGGAAAGAATAACCGAGATTCCCGTTCGATCCCACCAGACGAAGCCCTGGCAATCGTCCGGGGCGAGCTTCTTCAGCTCTGGCAGGAGCTTCAGATACTCCCCGTCATGATTCATCTGGCCATTCTCAGAGGGTAAATGAATTGCGAAACGGCCCGCGGCCGCGGTGGTGAGGCGGGGATCGCCGACGGCGAGTCAGGCGCTTGCCATTGCCGGGCGCGATGCGGCGATCGAGCGGCGCTCGCCGATCTGCTGCCGCCACATCGCGTAGTACAACCCTTTCTGTTCGAGGAGCGCGCCGTGCGACCCCGATTCGATGACGCGGCCGCGTTCCAGCACGAAGATGCGGTCGGCATGCATGATCGTGGAGAGCCGGTGCGCGATCAGGATCGTGATGACGTCCTGGCTCGCAGCGACGTCGCGGATCGTCTCGCCGATCTCCTCTTCGGTGAGCGAGTCGAGCGACGAGGTGGCCTCGTCGAACACCAGCAGATGCGGATGGCGGAGGAGCGCCCGGGCAATCGACAGCCGCTGCTTCTCGCCGCCCGACACCTTCACGCCGCCCTCCCCGATGACCGTGTCGAGGCCGCGGTCCGCCCGCGCGAGGAGGTTATCGCACGCGGCCTGGCGCAGCACGTCCATGCATTCCGCGTCGGTCGCTGCCGGGTTCACGAACAGCAGATTCTCACGGATCGTGCCGGAAAAGAGTTGGGTGTCCTGCGTGACGAAGCCGATGCGCTCCCGAAGCTGGTTCAGGTCGATGGTGGCGGCGGGATGACCGTTGTAGAGAATGTCTCCCGACTGCGGAGGATAGAGGCCCACCAGCAACTTCACCAGCGTCGTCTTTCCGGCGCCGGACGGTCCGACGAACGCGATCGTGTCGCCGCGGCCGACCTTGAACGAGATGTCGGTCAGCGCCGGCGACGAGGCGGACTGATGCGTGAAGCTGATGCGGTCGAACGCGAGCCAGTTCAGCTCGGGTACCGGCACCGGGTTGACCGGGCGCGGTTCCTCCGGGATGGCCAGGATGTCCTGGAAGTTCTTGAGCGACACTTCCGTCTCGCGGTAGACGTTGATGATGTTCCCCAGTTCCTGAAGCGGTCCGAAGATGAAGAACGAGTAGAGGAACAGGGAGAAGAACTGGCCCACGGTGATGGCCTGCGTGTAGATGAGATACAGCATCAGAAACATGATGCTGGTCCGCAGGAAGTTGACGGTGGTGCCCTGGACAAAGCTGAGGCTGCGGATGTACCGCACCTTCTTGAGCTCGAGCTGAAGGATCTTGTCGGTCGTCGTGTTGAGGCGCGCGATCTCCTGCTGCGCGAGGCCGAGGCTCTTGACCAGCTCGATGTTTCGGAGCGACTCCGTGGTCGATCCCGCCAGCGCCGTCGTCTCCGCCACGATGACCTTCTGAATCGTCTTGATCTTGCGGCTCAACACCGAGCTGAGCAGGCCGAGGAGCGGCACGGTCAGGAAGTAAGCCGGGGCGATGATCCAGTGGACGCTGAACGCGTAGATGACGACAAAAATGATGCCGACCAGCGAGGTGAACAACACGTTGATCGAGACGGCAATCAGTTTCTCGACGTCGGTCCGTACCTTCTGCAGTTTGCCGAGGGTTTCGCCGCTGCGCTGATCCTCGAAGACCGAGTACGGCAGCTCCAACGAGTGCCGGAGACCGTCAGAGTAGATCCGGGCGCCGAGGCGCTGTGTGATGACGTTGATGAAGTAGTCCTGGAAGTTCTTCGCTACCCGCGAGACGAACGCCACTCCCACTGCCGCCGCGAGCAGCACGCTCACGCCCCGGAAGAACTCGGCGGTCGTGTATTCCTTGAACTTCGTGGCGTACTCGTCGATGACGTGACGAAAAATCAACGGATCGAGGAGCGAGAAGACCTGGTTGATCGCCGCGAGGACGAGTGCGAGCGCGACCAGGCGCCAGTAACCCTTCAAATAGGCGGCGAGCAGCTTCATGGATCCAGTCTCTCTCATTTACGTTCGAGCGTTCGGCGTTTCGACGTTTCGGCGTTCGGCGTGCGACGTTCAGCGTTATCCGTTCGGCGGCGGCGCGACGAACGAAGCTTTCCGCTTCACCCGCAGTCACGAAGGGGCACGAAAGGCACGAAGTCCAAGGAAAAATTGCAAAGGGCGGCATCCGATGAGTCGTGCTCTTCGTGGTTGACGATGTTTCGGTTTTTCAGAGCGGTCCTTCAGAACGTCGAACGCAGAACGTAGAACGTAGAACAGAGCTCAGCTACCCTGCGACCCTCACGATCACCTTGCCCATGGGCCCTTCCTGCAGTCGCGCGAAGGCCAGCTTCACCTCCTCGAAGGAGAAGATACTGTCCACGACCGGGCGCTTCCCAATCGCCGCGAGCCTGCTGACGATCTCTTGCCATGCAGCTCGTTCGGCTTCCGGCGTGTAGTCCGAAACAGCGACGCCTCCGATTCGATTCCTGCGAAACAACAGCGAGGCAGTGTTGAAGCTCGGAACGGCTCCGGCGCTTCTGCCGACCACGCTGATTCGGCCCTGATATCCGAGGATCGAAACGAGTTGATCGAACAGCGGCCCTCCGACGCTGTCTATGACGAGGTCGACCTTCTTCGGAGCGATTGCCGCGTGAACGTTCTTGCGCAGGAGGGGATCGTTCGGGTCGAAGACGACGTCAGCTCCCAATGCCTTCAGCCTGGCAGCCTTTTCGGCGCTTCGTGACAACGCCACGACCGTGAGACCCATCGCCTGGCCCAGCAACACCGACGCCACGCCCACGCCGCCCGAGGCGCCGGTGACCAGCAGGACGGAGCGCTCGGGCGGGGGAGCGGGCGGATCGTTCCACTGAGTGAGAGCTTGCCAGGCGGTGAGAAAGACCAAGGGAGCGCCTGCCATCTGCTCAGCCGTCCACCCGGGAGGAATGGGAACGAGCCTCTCTTCGGGGACAACCACCTGCTCGGCCAGCGTTCCCCATGCGTCCGCACCGACATGGCAAGGCAGAATGCCAACGGCATCGCCGACGCGCACGTTCTTCACGCCCGGGTGGATTTCCCGCACAACACCGGACGCGTCCCGTCCCAGGATGTGTGGCAACGAGGGTTTGGCGGGATACAACGCCTGAGCAAGGAAAGCGTCCGCCGGGTTCAATGCAGCGTACTGCACCCCCAGGAGGACCTCGCCGAGGTTCGGCTGAGGATCGGCGGTCTCGCCCTTGTGCAGCTTGTCGATTCCTTCGTAGGAGTCCATCAGCCATGCGCGCATGGCCCATTCTGATGCGTCCGGCTCTCCTTGAACAAGAACGTGAGGAGGCCAGGCGAATCGGCTCATGAGGCCCGGCTTCTCTCTTGACGGGCCGTTGGTTTCACCTTCCGGCCGAGAAGGTCAGCAGGGTATTCCCTGGAAGCGTGTCGTGCCTGGCGGCGCAGGCCTCCGCGGGCTGAGAGGAGGACGGTGATCGCGACGCCTGGTCAACCGGCCTCTGTGCCAAGATAGCGCGTCGAGGCCGCGAGAAAATGAATCTCTACATGGTTCGTCATGGCCAGACCGCCGCAAGCCGAGAGAATCGGTTCAGCGGCAGCTCGGATCCTCCGCTGACCGCCGCCGGCGAAGCGATGGCACAAGCGTTCGCCCGGGCGTATGCGTCGTTGAAATGGGAAGCCACTTATACCAGCCCGATGCTGCGCACTCGCCAGACGGCTGATGCCCTGTGCCGGCTCACGGGCGTTGAGCCGACTATCGAAGATGGGTTGAAAGAGATCGACTACGGCGAGTGGGAGGGACTCCGGCAGGAGGACGTTAGGGAGCGATGGCCAGGGGCCTTCGAACATTGGGCCGACGATGTCGCGAGTCGGGGGACTCCTGGAGGAGAGACCGCGTTCGAGGTGGCGTCGCGCGCGATGCGAGTCGTCGAGCGGATTCGATCACGCCACGAACGTGGCAACGCGCTGATCGTCTCGCACAAGGCGACGCTCCGTGTGATCACGTGTGCGCTGCTCGGGTTGGACGTGCGGCTGTTCAGAGAGCGGATCGCGCAACCGGTTGGCGCCGTGACACTGTTCGTGCTCACGAAAACGACGGCTCAGTTGACCATCCTTGGCGACCGCTCGCATCTGCCTGAGGAGCTCAAGAACCAAGACGGCACCTGAACCCGCGGCCGTAAGCGCGGTTACGAGGCGAGACCTATCGAAAAACCCCCGTGATCAGGTGGGGACGGACCGGCGGCCGCGATGGCGATGGCTCGTCGGGAGGACGTGTCCGATTCCTCGCACGATGAGCAGTGGCACAACCCCTGGTGCTTGACGCAGCGCTCCGTGCCTTCCCTGGCGAAGACCAGGAGACCGGTCCAGAACTCCAGCGCGTGCTCGAGACAGACTCGCTGAGACGTCGATAGGATTCTCGTGGTGGCTTCCTGCCGGCAATACGCGCAACACTTCATGCGCGAAGAATAGTCGCCTGAGCCTGAGCTCAGCTGTACCGCATTGCACACCTCCCTGGGACCCCTCGCGCTCGTGCGCGCGACGCCCTGCGTTTCACGCGACGCTGACCTGATCGTCGACGACCGAGGTGTCCCTTTCGGTACAGCCTCCAACCGTCGCGTGTGCGTATAGTGGCCGTCCTAGCTTGTTCCGAGCCAGCCGTAGGTACGCGTTTTCAAGAGGGTGCCAATGCCTCCAACCATGACCGCGACAGCGACAGAGCATGAGCCGGTGGTCGAACACGCGGCCGGCCAAGCACCCGACTCGCGCACGTTCTTCAGACTCCGGGCCATCATGCGACAGGGAACAGCAGCGAGCCTGCCGGCCGTGTGGGAACGGTACGCGACGCTTGATACCGCGCGCGCGGCGGTCCGTGGGATGTATGCAAACGATCGGGTGTTGCGCGTGTTGATCGTCACCGACGAGGTGCCGCCGCGTTTTGTGGAATGGGTGGAGCGATAGTCTTCTCGTGCGTGCCTGAAGTCCCATACCCTCCGGACGGGTTCGCCTGAAGGCGGACACTGCCTCGATTTCCGATCGCCGCACACTGTCCGCCCCCGGATTGAGATCCCAATTGCGGCGATCGGTCTCCTGGTCACGGCCACGGTGAAGGTGAATCATTGGTACAATCAGGCGTCCCCAACGGCACGGGAATTCCGATCCAGGTAACTCGAGCCAAGGCGATCAAGGGCCGCTCGAATGACGAGCGCGGTGGGACGGCAGGGAAACCGGGCCGTAAGCGCCGGAACGGCAAGTAAGACACGTCAGCAGGTGTCATGGTCGCGGAACAGCCGTGCCGCGAGCCATCGCTACCTCACGCGGGGTCGATGATGACGAAGGCGAAGCTGGTTCTTGGAGTAACGGCCGGTTTATTGGTCGCTCTTCTTGCTGGATGGGTGTGGGGGGGATGGGGGCGATCGGCTTTGGCCCGCGCCCTCCAGACCTCGGAGCTGCGGGGCGAGCTGCTCGGCGCGCGCGCGGCCGTCCTCGACGCTCGCGTGGCGGTCTACAGCGTCAACTTCGGCGAGGCGAGCAGACATCTTGAAGACGCCCGGGGTCTGCTCGGTAGCGCGGAAGAGCGGCTCAAACGTCTCGGTAGAGACGACCTGGTCGGACAGGCGCAAGCCGCCCAGGCCGCCATAGACGAAGCCCAGCGGATGGCCGGCAAGCTCAATCAGAACGCCAACTCACGCGCGGGCGAGGCGGCGAAGCTGCTCGCCGACGTCCTCGACGCCGAATCGAAGCCTTGATTCACCGGTTGCGGCTTGGTGGCAACGGTCGCCAGGAGGTAACCGTGTCTGCGCACCGCCGGAACGAGGCGATCGAGGAACACGAACGGCCGCACGAGGGCGCCGGTAAGCGGAGCCAACGGCCGGCACCATGCGTGGCATGCGAGGTCGAGCATCCGCAGCCAGCCGGGCATGAACAGGATCGCTGTCTCCGCGGCCACGTTGAACCCCGAGCGTTCGAGCATGTCTCTGAGCGCACGGCGCGAGTAGGATTTTTCGTAGCCGTATGCGTAGAGGCCCGCCGCCTGAAGCAGGGTGGCGAGGAGCGGCCGGAGAAACGGATCGCAGCGGTTTGGGACCCCGATAATCGCGCGCCCGCCTGGCTTCAGTACCCGCGCCATTTCCCGCACGGCCTGTTCGGTCTCGTCGAAGTGCTCGATCGTTCCCATCGAGTAGATCGCGTCGAAGCTGGCGTCGCGGAACGGTAACGCCCGGACGTCGGCGGCGGCCGCCCTCAACGGGCCCGACTCGCACGTGAACGCGCCCCTCGCCTGAAGGACGGTCGGCTCCGAGATGTCGATGCCGTAGGCGCGGGCGCCCTGATGGCCGGCCCATGACAGGATCCGTGTGTTCTTGGCCTCGTCCCAAAGATCGGTCTTGAGGATCCGCAAACCGGCGAGTGGCGGCAGATGCTCGGTGAACAGGCGCTGCTCGTTCTCTGCGTAATAGCGCGTCGACGCTGCCTCGCCCAGATCCGGAAAGCGGGCCCCGACCTCAGTCCAGAAATCGCGGTAGCCGGACCGCCGCGTCATGGGTGCCCGCCCTGGAGAACGCTCCAGTTCCACGTGCCCAGGGCAAACGACAGCCGGCGGCGGTCGCCGTTGTTGACCACGTGCGCAGCCGTTGTCGGCTCTTCAGCCGGTTGGAACAAGAGCGTGTGACCGCCGGGCATCACGGTGAGCGGACCGACCTCGTAGACATGACGCGACGGTTCGACGACGAACGTCATCACCTGCTGCCCATCGAGCCACAAGTGCATGCGGCGCGGCCGATGGAACGCGGACAGCTCAACTTCAAGGGTTGTGGCGATCGGCCGAGCGCTCATGCTCACGATTGTCCAGGTCGCATCCTTCCCCATCCATCGCCACGTCCACTCCGTGTCGTGCTCACGCGGATAGAACCCCCTCATCGTTGCGGTGAAGAGTGCCGGTGTTCCTGCCGTGACCGCGAACACTCGTCCGTCGGCGAAATCCGCTGCGACACGGAAACCATCGAGCGTGGGGTGCTCGGTGAACCAGTGGTCGGGAGCGGTGCGACGCCGCACCAGCAGGTGCGTATACCCCATCGCCGCCAGCTTCCGGGAAAAGTTCGGTTCCGTGCAGTCGCTCGCCGGGCTCCCCAGGATGGTCACGCGATCGCCAGTCAACCACTGAACTGATTCGGATTCCTGATTGAGCGGCACACAGTCGAGGGCCCGCACCGGACCCGGCAGCTGAGTGACCCATCGGTGCGCGCTCGTAGGCAGCGCATCACGCCAGAGCGCCGACGGCGCGACCGCGTACTCGCCGGCGGCAAGTGCCACGAGTGCGAGGCACACGATCTGCGCGCGCCTCGTCCGGGTACAGCGGAGATAATCCACTCCGATACCCGCCAGCAACGCCGCCATCAGCTGCACGACCACCCCGAAGCGCGCGTACGATCGGAACATCGGCACGACGTTGAACAAGAGCGCCGAGGGCCGGACGAAGGTGAACCCGCCGATCGTCCCTTCCGGAGACAGCGAGCACACGAGCGCAGCCACGCCGACCACGACGAGGACCGGGACCCGCGCGAGCGCCATCGGCAGTCGGTCGCGCATCGCCGTCGCGAGTCTTCGCGGAGGCGGACCACCCGGCGAAGGCGATGAGCCCGAGCGCGACGATTCCCCAGCCGAGACTCACCTGCTGCTCGAGCAGCCCGTTGCGAACCCCCACCGCGTCCCACACGCGATGGGCCGTCGTGCCGAGCAGCGGATGCTCGACCGGTGGAACCAGATAACTCCACCATTTCGCGCTGTAGCGGAACAGATCGCCACGAGAGAACGCGAAGGCGGCGCGGTTCGCGAAGACCGCGCCGGCGGCGTACGACGCGTACGCCGTTCCGCAGGCGGCCAGGAGCACGAGGCCTCCGACCGTGATGCCCAGGCCGCGCATCGATCGTGCGTTCGTCCGGCGCATGGCGGCCCAGTACGCCGCGACGGCCGCGGGGGTGATGACGGCCGCGATCAAGCCGCCGTAGAAGTTCGAGAGCGTGACGGCGAGCGTGGCGGCGCCAAGAAGGGCGACGGCTGCCGCCGAGGCGCGGTCCAGGCAACGCCACAGCGCAAGGAAGTACAACGGCACCCACTGTACCTGCGCAATGTGGGGATGGTAGGCGGCGTGCGCCACATGGAACGGTGAGAATGCGTAGGCGATTCCCGCAAGCGCTGCGGCCCCCGGTGAAAGCGCCAGATGACGCGCAAGCAGATACGCGGCAGCCGCAGACAGTGGAAAAGTGAGAAGGACCAGCCAGTTATAGGCGGCCACGGGGCCCGAGAATCGCGCGAGGAGTGCGCCGGTGATATCGGTGATCGGCTGTGAATACACGCCGAAGGTGATCGGGCGACCGAACTGCGCCATCACCGTGAAGGGATCGTGATGACGCCCCACGATCTCGGTGCCAAACACCCGCTCGGACGGCGCGCGCAGAACGGGTGCGGCGATCGCCACGGTGACGATCACGGCCAGGGCCACGACCGCGGCGAGCTCAGCGACGCGGCCTGGCAACGTTGACCACAGCGGCCACGATCAGCAGGGGCCCGGCAATCGCCCAGCCCCGGACGTCGCGGACCTGCGCTGTCAGTCCGGGATTGCTGGCGATGGCATGCAGCGCGAACAGGCCCGCCGTCTGCGTGAGCTCGAGGACCACAAGGCCGGCGAGGAAGCGCCTCCACCCGGCCGCAACGAATGCCGCGATCCACAGCGCGAGATACAGGCCGACCTGGAACGCGGGAAGGAACGCGAGGGCTCCCTGCGGATCGTCGGCCGGCGCACCGGCCGGATACATGACGATGCGCGTGTAGGACGGGCCCAGGAAATTGACGAATGCGACGCCGACGATGACCCCGACCAGGGCATGTCTCGGCGCGGTGCCGCCGCCGTGGCGCCAGTGCGCGGCCAGGTACACGACCACCGCGCCGAGGAGCAATTGATAGAAGGCATGCACGATGAATAGAGGCGAAGCCACTAGAGCACCGGGGAGCGCCACGACGAGAAGCCGCACGATACCTAGGGCGATGACGAGCGGCAGCGTGGCGAGGGCGCCGAGGATCAGCCGCCCCCAAGTCGTCGCATAGGCGCAAACGGCAGCCAGATAGAGCGGAATCAACGGCGTCGAGATGCATTCCTGCGTGACGAGGAAGCGTGCCGCGCGGGGTCCAGAGCACATTGGACACCGCGTGCGCGCTGACGCCGGCGATGCCGAGCGTCGCCGCGGCCGCGCGGGCCATGAAACCGGCCAGCGTCAGGACGGCCGCGCTCTCGAGATAGAGCGGGGAGGCGGCCAGAAACACAACGAGGAAAACCGCGGCGAAGGAGGCGAATCGGCGCGTCGGTTTTGGTCCCAGCCGTGCCACGGACGATGGCGACGTCGGGAGGTCGGGGGAAACGAAGCCGGCCGCGCCCGCTGTTGCAGCCTGTGCCTGCCGGCGATCGGCGATGCGCATCCACGCAAACACATATCCGGCGGTCGCGAGCGTGAGCAGCGGCGGGCCAGATGTAGACATGAAGCGCGTCGAACCACGCCGGCGACGCAGCCACTCGTCCCAGCGTGCCGATCCGGAACGTATTCAAGCCGCAGAATCAGTGCGGCGCCGACGGCCGCGCCGGTCACTCGCCGCCGCCACGGCACCGGGTAGGCGAGGATGGCGCCAAGGCACAGCGCCAACGCGTCGGCCCCGCTGCACGCGAGCGTGACCTCGACCGGCAGCGCGGGCGCGCCGAACACACCCACCGCCACCGCGGCCTGCGCGCGGGTCAACGGCAGCAGGACATGCGTCTCGGTCCAGGTCAGGCGGAGCAGGCCGAAGAAGCCGAGGCTCCAGGCGACGCCCCGCAGCGCGAATTTAACGGCCTGCGTCGACCGCTGGGCGGTGTCCGTCGGCACGGGGAATCTCCTGCACGGTGACATGGTGGGCGCCGAACGACCTGCGCAGCTCATCGATCGCTTCGAGGCTTTTGAGCCTGGTCGAGCACGAAAAGATGTCGATGTTCACGGTTCCCGTTTCCGGCCACGTGTGGAGGACGGCGTGCGACTCACTCAGGATCAGCACGCAGGTGAGACCGGTCTCCGGGAAACGAATGGGAAACCTCCTGCACAACGGTCGCGCCCGCCCGCCGCAGCGCCGCGCCAAAAGTGGCCGATATTTCGCTCGCCGCACGGTCGACGCAGATCCGTGCACCCGCCAAGGTCGACCGAGTAGAGGGCGGGTGGAGCGTGCGGTTCGCATCTCCGAGACTTTAAGGCGAGCGGCGGGCGCAGGCACTGTTCAAAATTGAACAGCGCCGGATCCGCGCGGGCGACCGTATTGTTCAAATGCTGGAAACGGGGCGACGGCCGCAACTGAAGCTGAGGAGCCCTAAATGTTCGCGCAAATCGCGTGTGCTTCGTGTCAGGCGCGGCATTCGCCGCGCTCTTGTCTGCCTCCGCCGCGTGGGCCCAGGTGGCCCCGCCACTCGGCGCCGCGCAGGCAGTTCGGGGTCCTGGGCAATTCGGCCGTGACAGGCGCGACCGGCGCGGGGGTTCTCGTCAGCGGAGACGTCGGCTCGTCCCCGACGCCGACGATCACGAATTTTCCGCCATCGACCGCGGCACCGCCCTTCATCGTCCACCTCACGAATGATGGCGTCGTGCAGCAGGCCCACACGGATGCCATCGCGCCTACGTCAATGCGCTCGCGATTCAGGGGCCGGGCGCTGTGTTGCCCGACAATCTGGCCACGGTCGGAGCGCTCGGCCCCGGCATCTATTCGTTTGTGACGGGCGCGCCCGACCTGCCGGCGTCGGCAACGTTGACGCTCAACGGAACCGGGATCTTCATCTTCAACGTAGCGAGCTCGCTGACGGCGAACGTCCTCTCGAACGTGGTCGGCACCGCGAACCCGTGCAACATCTTCTGGCGAGTCGGCACATCGGCGACGCTCAATGGCACCAACTTCAGGGGACCGTCATCGCGGACGCCAGCATCACGGTCGGCGCCGGCGCCAATCTGGAAGGCCGGGCGCTGGCGGGAACCGGTGCAACCGGTGCGGTGACGATGGCGGGCAGCGGCGGCAACACCATCGGAGGCTGCAGCGCGCCCGCGGCATGTCCCCATCATCACGATCGCTCCGCCGACAGTGCCCAACGGGACCGCCGGCGTGGCGTACACGCAGACACTCACCGCGAGCGGCGGCACGGCTCCGTATACCTTCGCCGTGTCGGGCGGCACCCTGCCGCCGGGCTGACGCTGACTCCGGCGGCGTGCTGTCGGGCACGCCGGATGCCGGAGGCTCCTCCACGGTCGCGATCCGAGGCGACCGACGCGGACGGGTGTCTCGGCGAGATCAGCCCATACGATCACCATCGTCGGTGTCGTGCCGACCCTGCCGCAGGCCTTCGTTTTCCTGTTGGCGTTGGGGCTCGTCGGGTCTTGGATGGCTTCCGGCTGCGACGGCAGGACTCGCGTGGAGTAGCGGCGGCCGGGGGACGTAGGTTCCTTGCAGCGTCGTCAATGTTGGTCGCACCGTTGAACGTGGGAATGTCAATCGTGCGCGCTCTACGCGAGTTTCTTGTAGCGGGCAACACTAACGTGACATTCGCACGAATCATGCTTACGGCGCCCTCGCTGGGCCCGTACGTGTCCTGCGCCGAATCGGGACACGGGAGGGTGAGCGAAGCCATGCCGGGCGGCAGTGTTCGTTTGTGCACAGTGCCCGGAAACCCTCCGTGTCATGCTGGGCGCATGGAGCCTGGCATGAAAAGCGAGAAAATCCGCTTCCGGCGCGGTGAAGAGAGCTGCCGGCCTTTCAACGCGCAGGCGTTTCTCGACTCGTCCGGCGTCGCGAAGAGCATCGCGAGTATGGACGCGGGGAGGACGATCTTCACCCAGGGCGACGCGTGCGAGCATGTCATGTACATTCAAACGGGCGGCGTCAAACTGTCGGTGCTGTCGAAGACCGGCGGGAAGCCGTCGTCGCGATGCTCGGCCCGGGCGACTTCTTTGGCGAGGGGTGCCTGGCCGGCCAGCCAGTCCGGATGGGCAGCGCCACGGCCTCACCCCGAGCGTGATCCTGCTCGTCGCGCAAGGAAAAGATGGTGCGGCTGCTGCACAAACAGCATGCCATGTCCGACCGGTTCATCGCGCACATGCTGTCGCGCAACATCCGGATCGAAGAGGACCTGATCGATCAGCTCTTCAACTCGAGCGAGAAGCGGCTGGCCCGCACGCTGCTGCTGCTGGCGCGCTACGGGAAGCAGGACAAGCCGGTCGCGCGTGGTGCCGAAGATCTCGCAGGCGACGCTCGCGGAGATGGTCGGTACGACTCGCTCGCGCGTGAACTTCTTCCTGAACAAGTTCAAGAGGCTGGGCTTCATCGAGTACAACGGCGAGAACCCGCTCGAAGATCAACAGCTCGCTGCTGAGCGTCGTCCTGCACGACTGAGGAGTCCCAATGAAACCCCTCGCGATCCTTGGTATCGTACTGATCGTGTTCGGCTTGGCGGCGCTGGCCTACCAGGGCATCACCTACACCAGCAAAGAGACTGTCATCGACCTCGGTCCCATCCACGCTACGGCGGATCGAGAGAAGACATTGAGGCTTCCGCCTGTGCTGGGTATTGCGGCAGTCGCCGGCGGAGTGGTGCTGCTGATCGCCGGCGTCCGCAAGCGTGCCTAGTTCCTTGATCAACGGCGCGGCGCAGTCCGCCAAGGTCCTTCGCTCGCCTCAGGAACCGCCCGCACCGAGAAGAGTGAAAAACCTGAAGAGCGCCCGGCAAGCCGTCGCGCTCGCCCTTGTTCCTCCTCGCGTCTTTCTTCGCACGCCTGGCAACGCACCGCGAACGGGAGCGCTCGCAGTCGTCGCTCAGAGATCTCCGTCTCGCACTCGAAGCACGAGCCGTACTTGCCGGCCTCGAGACGAGCGAGCGCTTCGTCGATCCGCGCCAGCGAATCCGTCCTCATCTGCAGCAGGGACAGTGCGATATCTCCCTGGATGTCGGCGTCGGAATGCTCGAGGTCGTCGCGCACGTCAACGGACCGGTCGGTACGCCCGTCGCGAATGCGACCCTGAACTTCGTTCTGCATCCTGCGCCGGTGCTCGCGCAGTACTTCTCTCAGCTCGGCCTTCCGGATGTTCGTCGCTTTCATGTTCGACCTCCCGCACTGTCAGCATGCCGGAAAAGTTCCCGGAGGTCTGTGCTCTTCTGAACACCCTCCGCGTTCACCGCCCGTGTAACGTACAGCCGGGAGCAGGTACATGAACGCACCAACGTGCCGTCGGGACCACGGCTTCGTGCTCGGACTCTTTACAGGTATGGTTGCCGGCGCTGGCCTGACGATTTGGCTCGCTCCACGACTGGCTTCGGAGCTTCGCGAGCGAGTGACTGATTCAGCGAGGGACCTGGGCGAGCGGGCGGCTGAGCAGTATCAGCAAGCCAGCACGCGGGTCGGTGAGGCGGTCGACGAGCTCACCAGGACAGGACAGGGCGTTCGCGACGAGGTCGCCGATGCAGTGGCAAGCGGTGCCCGCGAACTCGAGCGTTACGCCACAGCCGCCAAGAGCGGCCGTGGCCAGACCGGGAAGCACTCGGCGGCGTCGATACCCAAGCCCCGCTCCCTATAAGGGAGCACAGCGTCGGCTGACTCATACTTCCTTGGTCCGCCTGACTGCCTCCGCCAAGGCTGCAGCGGTCCGCCGACGCTCCATGCGAATTTGAAGGCAGCCGTAGACGCGACACCGCTATCGCGCGTCTGGCAGGCCGGCTCGCACCAGTTCCGGCGAAAGGCCGTGCCTGATCACGATCTGTTGGACGAGCGCGGCCTCGCAGTTGACAACCCGAGTGTGCTGTTCGGCAGGGTCCTCGGTCGCGAGCATGTACCGTCGCGCGATACGAGCGCTCGAGGCAAGGTCGGTCGCCAGATGCTCACGGTCTGTCTCCCGGCTCAGGACGAGGACCCGAGGCGCTTCCACTGACAGCGTGCAGCTCGCGTCAGGGCGCTGAGCCCACATCGCCCCGAGCATCACGACCATCAGCCCACCGGCGACCAATGACAGCTCGAACCAAGCGGCGTGTGGTTTCATAGGCTTCGAGGCTACTGTCCCGTCGCGACGTCGATCCCGTGGTCTGCCAATGACGGCACGACTCGATTTGTCAGCGGCGTCATCTCCAGAGGGACGTCACGAACAGAGCATCGGCCGAATCTTCTGCTCGAGGCCGTCATCGGCGGCCCTGCCGATGATGGTGGCGCGGCCGCAAGCTCACGTGCGGGCGAAGATCGTTTTCAACCGTGATGCACGCCGTGGCGAAGCGGCGATCGGATTGTCCCGTTGCCGCGGCGGCCATCGTCTTCGCGGTCGTTGTGAGGTTCGCGCCGCCGGCGCGGATTATCCCGCGCGACCTCCTGCTGGTCATCGTTAGCTTCGCTGCCGCCGCGATCGGACCCTTGCTCTGTCAGCTCCGTTCTCATCGATAGACCCCCAAGAGGGTGCGGATGTCGAGGCCGCCGTGCGTCTGCAAGTCTTAATGTCCGAAACAAGCCCCCCGATGTCCGACACTTTAGGCCCATCGGAGTGCCGCCGACTGTCTCCTTTTGCACACCCTGTATGGCCCTCGCGTTCACCGAAGAGCCTCATTCGTTCTGCTGAATCGACTGCTGATCGCAGCCCAGGGCGCCTGGCGCGCCCACAATTTGTGAGCCCGCGTCCAGTTGTCGCCTGACTGCAGCGTGTCCTCCCACGAAGAATGCGATGCGCGATCTCGCGCTTCAGCGGCACCCGATAAAACCGCAACCTTCCCACCAAATCTGTTGTTGGGTTTCCGTCAAGCTGGACGACAGGATCGAGGTATATGCCCACGAATCGTATCGCAGGCAATGTGTGAGGTTCGGCACATCTATTGCCCCCTCCACTTGCAGCGATAGCGATTCCTGAATTGAGCCAACCAGCGTTCGAGCAGCGACCCCTGCCGTCTGATGGGTGCGCGCCGACAGGCCCACTTTGGCCATTCATCGGAGTGCACATGAAACGGCTGTTACATCTTCGTTGCCCGCTACTGGACCGATCGAGCAAGGAAGCCAGGCCTCATCCAGGGTCACTTCGCCTGAAGTCAGCGATGCTCTTCCTTCTTGCCACGACGCTTCTTCTGGGAACGTCGTCGGTCCTGCGCGCGGCGACCATCACTGCGACGTGGAACGCCAATTCAGAAGCCGACATCGCTGGATACAGGCTCTCTTACGGAACGCAAACCGGCGTCTACACCACGACCGTCGACGTTGGGAACGTCACGAGCGGGCCGGTGACCCTGCCAGGCGGGCAGCGCTATTACTTTGCCGTTCGCGCGTACAACACGTCGGCAATGGTCAGCGCATACTCCGCGGAAGTGTTCTTCGACATTCCGATGACGACAACGGCGAGTATTACGAGCCTGAACCCCCCGAGCGGGCCGGTCGGCACATCGGTGACGATCGCAGGTGCCGACTTCGGGGCGACCAAGGGCTCGAGCACGCTGACCTTCAACGGGACCCTCGCCACGCCGACGACGTGGACGGCTACCAGTATCGTCGCACCCGTCCCAGTCGGAGCGACCACGGGCAATGTCGTCGTGACCGTCGGCGGCGTTGTCAGCAATGGCATGCTGTTCACGGTGCCCGCATCGGCACCGAGCATTACGAGCCTGTCGCCGACATCCGGAAGCGTCGGGACGTCGGTGACCGTCGCGGGGACCAATTTCGGGGGGTCGCAAGGGTCGAGCACGGTCCGCTTCAACGGCACCATCGCCACGCCGACGATGTGGTCGGCCACGAGCATCGTCGTGCCCGCGCCGCTTGGCGCGACCACCGGGAGCGTCGTCGTCACCGTCGGCGGCATCGCTAGTAACGGCGCCACGTACACGGTGATACCGCCGCCCGTTATCACAAGCCTGACGCCGGCGAGCGGACCGGTTGGCACCTACGTGACGGTCACCGGCACGACCTTCGGGGCGACGCAGGGGACGAGCCTGATCCGCTTCAACGGCACGACCGCGACGCCGACGACCTGGTCGGCCACGAGCATCGTCGTGCCCGCGCCGCTTGGCGCGACCACCGGGAGCGTCGTCGTCACCGTCGGCGGCATCGCTAGTAACGGCGTCACGTACACGGCGATACCACTGCCCGTTATCACAAGCCTCACGCCGACGAGTGGGGCGGTCGGTGCATCGGTGACGATTACCGGGACCAACTTCGGTGCCACGAAGGGGACGAGCACCGCCACCTTCAACGGCATCGGGACCACGCCGACGATGTGGTCCGCCACGAGCATCATCGTGCCGGTGCCCACCGGCGCGACGAGCGGGAATGTCGTCGTCACTGTTAGCGGCGGAGCCAGCAATGGCCTCATGTTCTCCGTGGTACCGACGCCCAGCGTGACGAGCCTGGCCCCGACGAGCGGGCGGGTCGGCAGGTCGGTGACGATCGCCGGCACCAACTTTGGCGGAACCATGGGGACGAGTACCATCACCTTCAACGGCACCACTGCCACGCCGACGACGTGGTCCGCCACGAGCCTCGTCGTGCGAGTACCAGCGGGCGCCACGACCGGCAACATCGTCGTCACCGTCGGGGGCGTCGCCAGTAACGGCGTCGCATTCACGGTGGTCGCGACGCCCAGCATTACGAGCCGGGCCCCGATGGGTGGGCCGGTCGGCACGTCGGTAACCATCACGGGCACCAACTTCGGCGCGACCAAGGGGACAAGCAGCGTCACCTTCAACGGCACCCTCGCGACGCCGACGAACTGGTCCGCCACGAGCATCGTCGTACCGGTGCCCACGGGCGCGACGACCGGGAATCTGGTCGTCACCGTCGGGGGCGTTCGCAGCAAGGGGGTGGGCTTTACCGTCACGGCCAGCACACTTCCGGCCCCGTGGACGGCGCAAGACATCGGCAATCCTGCCCTGGCGGGGAGCGCCAGCTCGACATCGGGCACCTTCTCGGTCACCGGTGCGGGCGTGGACGTCTGGAACACGAGCGACCAGTTCCAGTTCGTGTATCAGACGCTGGACGGAGATGGCGAGATCGTGGCCCGCGTCACCGGCCTGCAGAACACGGACGCGTGGGCGAAGGCGGGTGTGATGATCCGCGAGGATCTGACCGGCGGCTCCCCTAACGCCATGGCCCAGCTGACCGCTGGTAATGGCCCGACCTTCCAGCGCCGCGTCACCCGGAATGGCCCGAGCACGAGCGACTTGGGCTTCACTGGGGTCGCCCCGCAGTGGGTCCGCCTGGTCCGCAGCGGGAACACATTCAGCGGCTATTACTCGGCGACTGGCAGTGCGTGGATCTTGATGGGCAGCCTCACGGTGGTGATGCCATCCAGCACCTACGTCGGACTGGCGGTGACAAGCCATGCTTCCTCGGTCGTCACGACCGCCACATTCACGAACGTGACCGTCACCACCGCCACTACGACTGCCACGACCGCTACCACGTCCAGCACTGCCAGCCCGGCCGTGACGAGCGGGGGGACCGGCACGCCGGTGACGACCAGCAATCCAGCTGTGGTAGCGCACACCGAAGACGACTACGACGGCGACGGCAAAGCGGACGTATCCGTCTTCAGTCCCTCAACCGGGACGTGGTTCATCCTCGAGTCGAGCACCAGCACGGCCCTGAGTCTCACGCTGGGAGCGGAGGGCGACAAGCCGGTGGCCGGCGACTACGACGGCGACGGGAAGACCGACATCGGTGTTTATCATCCCGCGACTGGGGAGTGGTCAATCCTGACATCGAGCACCGGGGCGCTGACATCGGTCACATGGGGCTCGACTGATGATCTGCCCGTGCCGGCCGACTACGACGGCGACGGCAAAACCGACGTCGCCATCTACCGCCCGTCCACGGGCGAATGGATCAGTTTCCAGTCGGGCACTCAAACGACGCGGACCGTGGCGTGGGGCAGCAGCTCCAATATGCCCGTGCCCGGCGACTACGACGGCGATGGGAAGGCCGATCTTGCGGTCTATCGTCGCAGCACCGGGTTGTGGCAGGTGCTGCAGTCCGGCACGAACACGCCCAGGACAGCCACCTGGGGGAGCATCGGGGACCTTCCGATACCCGCCGATTACGACGGCGACGGCAAGGTCGACGTCGCGGTGCATCACACCTCGACAGGAGTGTGGTCGATTCAGCAGTCGGGCACCAATGCCGTGCGGACGGTCACCTGGGGCAGCAGCAGCGATGTCCCGATCCCCGGTGACTACGATGGCGACGACAGGACCGATCTCGCCGTGTTCCGTGCGAGCACCGGTCTTTGGCAAATCCTGCAGTCGAGCACGAACACGCCGCTGACGCTGACGTGGGGGACGAGCACCGACATTCCCATGCCCTGATGAACCTCGCCGCGGCCACCCGGGCCGAAGAGATCTGGCGCGAAGCCGAATCTCGATGGCACCGGGAGGCCGGCACATGAATAATCATCACGTGACCGCCGTGGTTCCCGTTCAAGGGACCATTCTCGACAGCGTCCTCGACGCAACGCATCCAATCTGGCGCGACGGCTTGGACAGGCAGGCGTACGGCAGGTTCGACGAGGCCCAGATGAAGACGGCCTGGGGACGCCGTTGCCGGCGGCGATTTGCGCTGGTGGAGGGCGTAACCCTTCTCGCGAGTGCGGAGTGTTACGATCTGGCCGGGGCTTTCGAAGGTCGAGCGGTACGCATCTGCGGCATCGGATCGGTTTTCACCGCACCGTCACACCGGGGCCTCGGTCATGCGCGAGTGCTGCTGGGGACGCTGCTCGATCAGGCCGCCGCGGAGGGAGCCGAGATGGCGCTCCTGTTCCCACAGGCGGGCGTCGAAGACGACGCTCTCGAGGGCTTCAAGGCGATCCCACTGACAGAGGTGGCGCTCGACGTCGCATCGTCGCGTCGCGGCGCCCCGATGACGATGGTGCGAGGCGGCGAAGAGCGGGATCTCGCGGCTATCGTAGCGATGGGGCGCGTGCGTGCCGACCCGTTCCGTTTCCACCTCGATCGCGATCTCGACCTCGTTCAGTACACGATCACCAGGAAGCGGCTGCTCGCCGGTCTCGGAAGGGTGGCCGCGCGGCAGCTGCATTTTTTCATCGCCGAGGAAGGCATTTCCGCTGCGGCGTACGTCGTCGTCAGCGTCGCCGGGAGCACCTGGACGCTCGAAGAGTGCGGCGATCGCGACGCCTCAGGCGCGCGGGTCGGCGCCCTCCTGCAGGCGCTGATCGCGCGTGAACCCGCGGAGCAACGCCCCACGGTCCGCGCGTGGCTGCCGCCGGGCTTCCGGCCTCCGCAGCTCGCAATCGTCTCGGAAGTCCCAGCCATCGGGATGAAGATGCGTCAACTCGGCGCGGCCCAGTTGCCGCGGTTATCCGCAGACGACGTTCTGTACTGGCGTAACGACCTGTTCTGACATGACTCGACCCGGAGCATTCGGTTCAATGAAGCCTTGTAGATAGGGATGCCGGGGTGAAATCTGCGATAGTCCTCCCCATCCTGTGCAATCGGGGACACTCCGGGAGCAGTGTGCGGAAGTACGCTTGCGCGTCATGCGCATTGGCCACGCCGATACAGCCGACCGCCGTGTCTCCATCGAGCGACTGATCGAACGCTTTCGGCTCGAAGCGGTTCGCCGGATGGAGCAGCGGGCAATGGCGTTGTGGCGGAAGATGGAAGCTCGGCAGGCGCTCGCCGGGTTCGAGAAGCCGCTCGAACGCATCCACTGAGCCTCGACAAGAGGCGGGCATCGCGCCGGTCTCCCGTCAGCTCGTCGTCGGGGGCATGAGGTCGGCGCCAAGCGATCGCCGTCTCGTCGAGAGAAACGACGCTAGGCGGGACTGTCTAAGCCCAGCGCCGGGGCTCCTGCCTGGACTTCCGGAACACGAATATGCTGACGGCGCCAAGAGCGAACCCGGCCACGTGAGCCATGAAGGCGATGCCTCCGCTCTCTGCGCCCGAAGTCGAGGTGATCGATCCGATGCCAGCGCTGAACAGCTGCATCAGGAACCAGAAGCCGAGCAGAAATGGTGCCGGCAGCTCGACGATCTCCCAGAAGATGAACAGCGGCACGAGCGTGAGCACCCGCGAATGCGGGTAGAGCACGAAGTAGGCGCCCATCACGCCCGCGATGGCGCCGCTTGCGCCGATCGTCGGGAGCATCGAGTGTGGAGCCATCATGATGTGCCCGACGGCGGCCCCCAACCCGCAGAACAGATAGAACACGACGAAGCGCCCGTGGCCCAGCCGGTCTTCGACGTTGTCGCCGAAGATCCACAGAAACCACATGTTCCCGATGACGTGAGACCAGCTGCCGTGCAGGAACATCGAGGTGACGAGCGTCGGCGCGCTGAAGTACGCGGGCACGACGCCGTAGGTCTGCAGAAACACCGGCAGAAGGTCTTCGGGCAACGCCAGCTCGTAGAACCACGCCAGCGCGTTCAGGACGATGATCGTGACGGTGATGAAGGGAGTCGTCCGGGACGGGATGACGTCCCGAAGCGGGATCATGCGGCCATTCTATGGAAATTGCAGATTGCAGATGTCAGATTGAATTTCAGATTGATCTGCAATCTTCAATCAATCTGCAATCTGTCATTTCGAGCGTCAGCTAGACTCCGTGGCCGTAACCGACCGTCTCGGCGTGCGCGCCACCGGGGGAGAGTGGCGTTCCTCCGCCGCGCAGCCGCTCGACCATACGTCTCAGATCGCCGTCGCCGATCGACTTGCGATGCTCGCCCATGGTGATGACCGCGTGGTAGACCTGCGCGAGCTCGTCGGAGGTCAGCACGAGCCCGAGAATCTCGCACCGGCGCTGCACGGCGTGACGTCCGGAGTGGCGGCCGAGCACGAGTTGCTCGGCGGTCTGGCCGACGTCCTGGGGCCGCATGATTTCGTAGGTCCGCGAATCCTTCAGCATGCCGTCCTGGTGGATGCCCGCCTCGTGCGCGAACGCGTTGCGCCCGACGATCGCCTTGTTCGCCTGCACCGGTTCATCGGTCACTCTCGAGAGCAGCTGGCTGGTGTCGAACAGCAGCTCCGAACGAATGCCGGTGTCGTACGGCAGCCGATCGTGCCGCACCCGAAGCGCCATCACGATCTCCTCGAGCGAGGCGTTGCCGGCGCGCTCGCCGATGCCGTTGATCGTGCACTCGACCTGGCGGACGCCGCCGTCGAAGGCCGCGAGGCTGTTGGCGACCGCCAGCCCGAGGTCGTCGTGGCAATGCGTGCTGAAGACCGCCCGGTCCGCATTCGGCACGCGGCGGCGGATCTCCTCGAAGAACTCGCGGAGGTCGGTCCGGCGTGGCGTAGCCGACCGTGTCGGGCAGGTTGATCGTCGTCGCGCCCTCGCGAATCGCCGCTTCGACGACGCGGCAGAGAAAGTCGCGGTCGCTCCGCGTCGCGTCTTCCGCCGAAAACTCCACATCGTCGGTGTACTGCCGCGCGCGGCGCACGCCGCTGACGATCTGCTCGAGGCACGCCTCGCGCGTGATGCGCAGCTTGCGCTCGAGGTGCAGATCGGACGTGGCGAGAAACGTGTGAATCCGGCGGCGCTCGGCCGGCTCGAGCGCGCGCGCCGCTTCCTCGATGTCGGCCTGCCGGCAGCGGGCCAGGGCGGCAATCACCGGCCGCCGCACTTCGCTTGGCGATCTGCCGGGTCGCCTCCGAATCGGCGGGAGACGCGATCGGGAAGCCGGCCTCGATGATGTCGACGCCCAGCGCGTCGAGCGCGCGGGCCAGCGTGAGCTTCGACGGCACGTCCATCGAAAAGCCCGGCGCCTGCTCGCCGTCGCGGAGCGTGGTGTCGAACACGACGATGCGCGCGGAATCGTGGCTCATGCCTTAGAGTTGTAGCGGTCGAGGCGAGGTAGAAGTCAAAGTGATAATCATTACGTTATAATAACAATAGTTTATGGACCTCACCGCGCATCCGGATCTTTCTCGCCGTGGCGGAGGAGCGCAGCTTCTCGCGCGCGGCGGCCAAGGTGCACCGCACCCAGCCGGCGGTCAGCCAGGCCGTGCGGCGGCTCGAAGATCGACCTCGGCGAGCAGCTCTTCGACCGGTCGTCGAAGAGCGGCACGCTCACCGACGCCGGGCGCGTGCTGCAGAACTACGGGCAGCGGCTGGTTCGCCTGGCCGAAGAGACGGAGTCGGCGATGCGCGAGCTGCGCGATCTGCGCCGCGGGCGCGTCCTGATCGGCGCCAACGAAGCGGCCGTTCACACGCTGCTGCCGCTGATGGCGCGCTTCCGTCAACGCGTGCCCGACATCGCCATCGATGTCCGCCGCGTGCCCGCGCGGCAGATCGCGGTCGAGGTGCAGCAGGGAAGCCTCGATTTCGGCGCGCTGACGTTTCGGCCGCCCGAGACCGGCCTGCTCGAAGTCGTCGTCGGCAGCGACGAGCTGGTGCTGCTCGTGCCGCCGTCGCATCCGCTCGCCAAGCGGCGGCAGGTGTCGATGGAAGATGTCGCCGGAGAGCCGGTCGTCGCGCACAACGATCCGTCGCCGGCGCGCGAACGCGTGCTGCGGCTGTTCGAGGAGCGCCACATCGCCCTGAACATGGTGATCGCGCTGCCGAGCCTCGACGGCATCAAGCGCGCGGTGGAGTTGAAGCTGGGCGTCGCGCTCCTGCCGCGGCGCTGCGCGATGACCGAGATCGCGAGCGGCCGGCTGGTCGCCGTGCCGGTCGCCGGCCTGTCGCGCAGGCGGCAGGTGATGCTGGTCTGCCGCAAGGCGCACCGATCGCACGCCGCGAACGCGTTTCTGGCGGTCGCGCAGGAAAAAGTCGCGAGTCGGAACCGCAGTGGCGCGCTAGAAGCCGGTGACGTAAGGCGAGGCGTGTCGGCGCACCGACGCGCACCTCGCTCGAAGCGATCGAGCAGCATCGCGGTCGGATTCCACTGGCCGCTGACGAAGGCGTCGCGCAACGCCGGCGGGATCGTCGCCGCGATGCGTACGATCGCCGGCGGTGATGACGCCAGTGTCCACGCGTGCGTCGATGAGCGTGTCGGGCGCGCGCTCGACGAGCGACTGCAGCGCGTCGATGGAGGCGTGATCCGCCGAAAAGCACGGAATGCCCAGCACCGCCGAATTCCCCTGGAAGATCTCGGAGAACGACTCGCCGACGATCGCGGTGATCCCGAAGCGCGCCAGGCCCTGCGGCGCGTGCTCGCGCGACGAGCCGCAGCCGAAGTTCCGGTTCACGACGAGGACCGTCGCGCCCTTGTATCGGGCATCGTTGAACGGGTGCGAGGGGTCGGCCGCGCGGTCGTCTTCGAACAGGTGCTGCTCGAGCCCTTCGAAGGTCACGGCGCGCAGGAACCGCGCCGGCATGATCCGATCGGTGTCGAGGTCGTCGCCGCGGAGCGGCAAGCCCCGACCGGTGACAGAGGTAATGGAAGACATGAAGTGTGCTCGCGTCGCTACGCGGGCACCTCTTCCAGCATCTCGCGGACGTCGACGACTTCGCCCGCGATCGCGGCGGCGGCCACCATCGCCGGACTCATGAGCAGCGTCCGGCCCGTCGGGCTGCCCTGACGGCCCTTGAAATTCCGGTTCGACGACGACGCGCAGATCTGCCGCCCTTCGAGCCGGTCGGGGTTCATCGCCAGGCACATCGAGCAGCCGGCGCCGCGCCATTCGAACCCGGCCTTGGTGAAGATCTCGTGTAGGCCCTTGGCTTCCGCCGCCCGGCTCACGGCCTGCGATCCCGGCACGACGAGCGCCTTGACGTGCGGCGCGACGTGGCGCCCGCGGACGAGGCGCGCGGCCTCCTCGAGATCGGACAGCCGGCCGTTGGTGCACGATCCGATGAAGGCGACGTCGATGCGCGTGCCCTGCGACCTGGCCGCCGCGCTCGAACCCCATGAAGGTCAGCGCTTCCTCGTCGGCCGAATCGCCAATGCGCTTCGCCGATCCCCACCGACTGACCGGGGTTGATGCCCCAGGTGACGGTCGGCTCGATGGTCGCGGCGTCGATCGTCACGCGGTCGTCGTAGTGAGCGTCCGGATCCGAGGCGATCTGGCGCCACCAGGCGACCGCGCGATCGAACGCCGCGCCGGAGGGCACGAACCGGCGGCCCTTCAGGAACGCGAACGTCGTCTCGTCAGGGTTGACGTAGCCGGCGCGCGCGCCGCCTTCGATCGACATGTTGCAGATCGTCATCCGCTCGTCGATCGTCATCGCGTCGAGCGTGGTGCCGCCGTACTCGTACGCGTAGCCGACGCCGCCCTGGACGCCGAGCCGGCGGATGATCGTCAGGATGACGTCTTTCGCGTAGACGCCCGGGCCCAGGCGGCCGTTGACGTCGATGCGGCGCACCTTCAGCGGATCGAGCGCCAGGCACTGCGACGCGAGCACGTCGCGCACCTGCGAGGTGCCGATGCCGAACGCGATCGCGCCGAGCGCGCCGTGCGTCGAGGTGTGGCTGTCGCCGCACGCGATCGTCATGCCCGGCTGCGTCAGGCCGAGCTCGGGGCCGATCACGTGCACGATGCCCTGGTTTTCGTCGCCGGGACTGCCGGGCGTCCAGAGCTGGATGCCGAACTCGCGGCAGTTCCGCTCGAGCGCCGTCGTCATCTCTTCGGCCGTCACGTCGAGGAACGGCCGTCGTCTGCGAGCTGGTCGGCACGATGTGATCGACCGTGGCGAACGTGCGTTCGGGATACGCGACCCGCCAGCCGTGCTGGCGGATCATGTCGAACGCCTGCGGGCTCGTCACCTCGTGGATGAGGTGCAGGCCGACGAACAACTGCGTTTGCCCGCTCGGCAGCACGCGCACGGCGTGCGCGTTCCAGACTTTGTGAAAAAGGGTGTGCATGGGGTGACGCGTATAGAATACCGTCTAAACTTCGAAACCTGAAACCTGAAGCCGCAGGCTGGCCCTGACACTTGTTTTTGGACTTCAGATTAGAGATTTTCGAGTGTTCATGCCCTGGAACGACCTTCGCCAGCACCTCGGCGACTTCATGCACGGCGCGGCCTTCGGCCGCTACGAGTACGAACTGCGGCGCCAGACCGCCGAGCTGAACGACCTCTTTCTCCTGCTCTGCTTCATGGAAGCAGCCGCATTGCCGAACCCCGCCACGCTCTATCTGCTCGAGGTCTATCCCTACCTCCTCGAACAGTTTCACCAGTGGCACCGCCGCATGGGCATCGAGCATTCGCCGATCGGCAGCCTGCCGTGTTGCTGAACGCGCTCATCGATCAACAGGTGGTGTTTTTCGGCGGCAAAGGTGGCGTGGGCAAGACCACCTGTTCAGCCGCCTTCGCGCTGGCCGCCAGCCGGCGCGGACAGCGCATTCTGCTGGTCTCCACCGATCCGGCGCATTCGACCGCGGACATATTTGAGGTTCCGATCGGACCCGTGGAGCGCGAGCTGCAGCCGCGGCTGACCGCGCTCGAGATCGACGCCGCCGGCGAAGCCAGCCGCTACATCAGCGACGTCAAGCGCGATATCGAGCGGATGTTCAGTCCGGCGGTGATCCGGGAGGCGCATCGGCAGATCGAGATGGCAGCCGCCTCGCCGGGTCTGCTCGAGGTCGCGCTGCTCGATCGGATGATCGACCTCATCCTCAACCGAAGCCGCGCCTACGACACGATCGTGCTGGACACGGCGCCAACCGGCCACACCCTGCAGCTGCTCAGGATGCCCGACGCGATCACGACGTGGATCCAGGCGCTCGTCAGGCACCGGCGCGCGGTCCTCGAAATCGACCGTGGAACCGAGCAGACGCCGGCTGCCGCCGCGGCAGCGGATCCGGTGCTCGCCGCTCTCGAGCGCCGTCACGAGCGGCTCGCCCAGTTGCGCCGGATCATGACCGACCGGTCGCGCACCTCGTTCGTCTTCGTGATGATCCCCGAGCGCCTGGCCATCGAGGAAACCGCGCGCGCCGCCGAGCAGCTTGCCGACACCGGCGTCGACGTGGCCGGGCTGGTGGTCAACCGCGTGTTGCCCGACGACCTGGAGGGAGAGTTCTACCGTTCGCGCAAGGCCCAGGAAGGGACGTATCTGAGGAGATCGATCGGCGTTTCGCGCGGTTGCCGCGCGTTCGCGTCCGGCAGCTGCCGCGCGACGTGTATGGCCTGGAATCCCTCGCTCTGGTCAGCGACCAGCTCGTCGGCACCCTGAGCATTTGACGGTGGTGGGCTTGGTTTGCTCTCCTCGGGCCTCGCGCGTATGATGGCCGTATGTCAGGCAGATCGCGTCGTCGTCTGCCGCTCATCGCGCTCGTGGGACTGGGTTTCCATATCCTGTTCCTCGCCGCAGCGCCGTTCGAGCATCACGACCTCATCTGCCACCTGAAAACGCCGCAACACTGCACGTCGTGCGCATCGAACCCGCTGGGGTCCGAGTCACGAATCTCCGCGGCACCCGGTGCCTTCCGGCTCGCGGACGCCGGGCGAATCTTCGCCCTCGACGCTCTCCCCGAAGGCGCGCTCCTCGCGGTCAATACCCACGGCCGATCGCCCCCAACCTTCTCCTGAAGCGGTTCGTGAATTCTCGACCCGATGAACTGGCGATTTGCCTCGCCACGTCAGCGGCCGGGTCACGTCGCGTCGTCCAGAGGAGGAGGAGTCATGCGCGCCTGTCGATTGATCCGGAATGGGTTTGCCTTGGGCTTGATGACATTGCCGTTCCCTGCGCAGGCGCAGGGAACGGCCCCCGCACCAGTGCAGGATCCGGCGCTGGCGCAGGCGTTGCGTGCGGAAATGGAGCAGCTCAGGAAGGACTTTGAGGCGCGGCTTGCCGCGCTCGAGGCGCGTCTGGCGTCGGCAGCGGGACCGCCCCCTGCGGCTGCGCCAGGAGCCGTTCCTCCTTCTGTGCCCGCGGCGGAAGTCCCAGCGGGTGCCGAAGGGGCGGGTGGGCCCAGTGGCACGCTGCCGGTGTACGGCAACGTCTCCGCGGCGTCCAAGATCTTCAACCCCGACATAGCCGTGATCGGAAACTTCATCGGTGTCGGCGGCCGGAACGACGTCCGGCCCGAACCGGCGCTGGCCATGCGCGAGGCCGAGGCGTCGTTTCAAGCGATTGTCGACCCCTACGCCCGTGCCGACTTTTTCCTCGCGTTCGGCGAGGAAGGCGTCGACCTCGAAGAGGGATACATCACATTTCCGACGCTTCCTGGCGGCATCCTGATGAAGGTGGGAAAGCTGCGCAGCGCATTCGGCAGGGTCAACACGTTCCACACCCATCAGTTGCCGTGGCCGGATCGCCCGCTGGTCACCGAGAATCTGGTTGGTGGGGAGGAAGGAATGGCCGACGCCGGACTCTCCGTTGCTCGGCTCATCCCGAATCGCTGGATGTTTCTCGAGGCAACGGGGCAGGTATTCCGCGGCGATTCAGGGGATCTTTTCACCTCGCATCGCCGGCAGGATCTCAGCTATGTCGGCCACCTGCGCGGCTATCAGGACATCAACGAATCGACCAACATCGACGTCGGCGGCTCGTACGCACGCGGGCACAATCCCTCTGGCGCGCTCGTCGGGGACCCGGATCCCAGCCGGTTCACGACGACGCTCTTCGGCGTCGACGCGACGCTGAGGTGGCGGCCGCTCCGGCGGTCGATCTATCGCTCGTTCGTCGGCCGCACCGAGCTCGTCTGGAGCCGGCGGGAGCAGCCGGACGGGCGGCAGGATGGCGCCGGCTTCTTTGTGTCGGGCGACTATCAGTTCGCCCGCCGCTGGTTCGCGGGCGCGCGCCTCGATCAGTCGGATCGCGCCGACGCGGCGGGCCTGCAGGACAAAGGCGGCTCGCTGTTCCTGACATTCTGGCCGAGCGAGTACAGCCAGATCCGCAGCCAGTACCGGAGGACGACGTACGCCGACGGTCCGACGGCGAACGAGTTCCTCTTCCAATTCCAATTCTCGATTGGGGCGCACGGTGCCCATCCGTTCTAACCTTGAAGGCAGGTACAGCAAGAAGGTCAGTCTCATGAAACCAGCACATCTCGCATTCGCAATCGCCTCGCTGCTCGCGTGGGCCGCTTCCGCGGGAGCGCAGGGCAAGCTCAACGTCATCGCAACAACCGAAGATCTCGCCTCGATCACGCGAGAGGTCGGCGGCGATCGTATCGTGGTCGAATCGATCGCGCGCGGATACCAGGACCCGCACTTCGTGGAAGCGAAACCGAGCTTCATCCTCAAGCTGCAACGGGCAGACATGCTCGTGGTGGTCGGCCGCGAGCTCGAGATCGGGTGGTTGCCGCCGCTGATCCAGCAGAGCCGGAACGCGAAGATTCAGCCGGGCGCCGCCGGATACGTGGATGCTTCGCTTCAAGCCAGGATTCTGGATCTCCCACAGGGCCAGATTACGAGGGCGATGGGCGACGTGCACCCGCTCGGCAACCCCCATTACTGGCTGGATCCGGAAAACGGCAAGGCCATCGCCCGCACCGTGGCGGCCAAGCTGGCCGAGCTCCGGCCGAACGACAAGGCGTATTTCAACCAGCGGCTCGCCGATTTCGACAGTCGCCTCACCGAGGCGGGGAAGCGGTGGCAGTCCCTGATGGCGCCGTACAAGGGCGTCAAGGTGGTCACCTACCACCGCTCCTATACGAACTTTGCCGACCGGTTCGGGCTCAATGTCGTTGGCTACGTGGAGCCGCGTCCCGGAATTCCGCCGACCCCGCAGCACACGCTCGACCTGGTCAACGAGATGAAGCGTCAAGACATCAAGATCGTACTGGTCGAGCCGTACTTCGATCTCAAGACCCCAAACGCGATCGGCCGGCAGGCCGACGCGCAGGTGCTGGTCCTGCCGCCGTCGGTCGGCGGTACCAAGGACGTGTCGGACTACTTCAAGTTGTTCGATTACGACATCACCCTCCTGGTAAATGCCATCAAGCAGACCGGAGCAAAATAGGAACCCCATGGAACTTGGCATGATCCAGTTTCTGGCGGCGCCATTCGCCGCCAGCCTCATCCTGACCGGCATCCACGCGTATCTCGGGGTGCACGTCGTGGAGCGCGGTGTTATTTTCGTCGACCTGTCGCTGGCTCAATTCGCCGCGCTCGGCGCGACGATCGCGCTGCTGTTGCCGGTTTCAGGGGGCGACCCGCATGGTGGCGTGGTGTATGCGGTCAGCCTGTTGTTCACCTTCATCGGAGCGCTCGTGTTCTCGCAGGTGCGAGGCCATCGCGCGCGCATTCCGCAGGAAGCGATCATCGGCATCTGCTACGCCGTGGCGTCGGCGGCGGCGATCCTGGCGATGAGCAAGGCGACCTCGGAGAGCGAGCATCTCAAGGACATGCTCGTCGGCAACATCCTCGCGGTCTCCTGGCCAGAGGTCGGCAAGACGGCGATCCTCTACGGTGTGGTGGGGATCTTCCACTACGTGTTCCGCCACAGGTTCCTGGCGATCTCGATGGATCCGGAACGGGCCGAGGCCGAGGGGATCTCGATCAGGTGGTGGGACTTCCTGTTCTACGCGTCGTTCGGCTTTGTGGTCACCTCGTCGGTGGCGATTGCGGGCGTGCTGCTGGTGTTCTGCTACCTGATCGTCCCCTCGGTTGCCGCGATGCTGTACTCCGATCGCATCGGCAAACGGCTGGCCATCGGCTGGTCGATGGGCACGTTCGTGTCGGCGCTCGGCGTGTATTTGTCGCTCGTGCTCGACTTGCCGACCGGCGCGACCATCGTGTGCACCTTCGGGCTCGCGCTGGCGGTCATGGCGGCCGTGCGGCCGATCCTTCAACCGCATCGAGTGGTTCACTGAGGATGCGCTGTCGTCAGTGCGGAACTGAAATCGCCGACAAGGCGCTCATCTGCTATCGATGCGGGACGGCGACGACCGAGGCGAAGTTCAAGGCCCCGGCGGCAACGGTCGCAGGCGGCCGCGCCGTGCCCTGGCCTACACCATCGCCCTCGTGCTCTTCGTCCTGCTGGTGATCCTGCTGCTCCTCGCCCGTCCCGGCTGGCCCAGTGATAGACTCAGCGGGGTACCGGAAGTTGACAGTTCACGGTTCACAGTTAACAGGCAGTTGACTGCCAATTGTCGATGTTAGCTGTCAACTTCCCTGTCAACCGTCAGCTGTCAACTGTCAACTTCCTGTGTCACTGATCTCTTCGCTCCGTCACGACTGGTCGGTCGCCGAAATCGAGGCCATCTACACCGCGCCGCTGCCGGATCTCGTGTTTCGGGCGCAGAGCGTCCATCGCGCGCAGTCATCGCGCCGACGAGGTGCAGGGCTGCATGCTCCTCAGCATCAAGACGGGCGGCTGTCCCGAGGATTGCGCGTATTGTCCGCAGTCGGCGCATTACCGGACCGACGTCGCGCGAACCGATCTGGTGCAGTCTCGGGGAGGTGACCGAAGCCGCCACGCGCGCGCGCGAGCAGGGGGCCACCCGGTTCTGCATGGGCGCCGCGTGGCGCGAGGTCCCGGACGGCCCAGCCTTTCGAGCGGGTGCTCGACATGGTCCGCGTCGTGCGCGGGCTCGGGATGGAGGCGTGCTGCACGCTCGGCATGCTGAATCAGACACAGGCGGACGCGCTTGCCGCGGCCGGCCTGACCGCCTACAACCACAACCTCGACACTTCGCCCGAGTTCTACGGCCAGATCATCACGACGCGCACCTATCGACGAGCGACTCGCGACCCTCGCCCGGGTGCGGCGGGCGGGCATCACGGTGTGCTGCGGCGGCATCATCGGGATGGGCGAGGACCGGGGCGTGCGCTACCGGCTGCTCCAGCAGCTGGCGGCGCTCGATCCGCACCCGGAGAGCGTGCCCGTCAACCTGCTGGTGAGAGTCGACGGGCACGCCGCTCGCGGATATGCCGCCCGAGGATCCGCTCGAGCTCGTGCGCACCATCGCGACGGCGCGCATCCTGATGCCCGGCGTCGTTCGTCCGGCTGAGCGCCGGCCGCCTGTCGCTCTCCGACGAGGCGCAGGCCTGTGTTTCCTGGCCGGCGCCAACTCCGTGTTTCTCGGCGACCGTCTGCTGACCACGCCGAATCCCGGGGTCACGCACGATCGAGCAGCTCCTGGATCGTCTGGGCATGCGGCTGACCACTGGCGTCGCGGCGGCGCCCTGCAGCAATGCGACGGGATAATCCGCTCGAGCAGCGGATTCGCGCCCGTACTCGCTGCCCTGGGCGCGAACGGGCTCCTGCGAACGCTGCGCGAACCGGCCGGGATCGATCTCTCCTCCAACGACTACCTGAACCTGTCGACGCACCCGGTCCTCGCGACGCGGTTCATCGAGGGCGTCGTGCGCGAAGGATGCGGGAGCACGGGATCGCGTCTGCTGCGAGGCGAGCGTGCCTGCTTCGCGGCGGTCGAGCGCCGTTTCGCCCGATTCAAGCGCGCCGAGCGCGCGCTGTATTTTTCGACCGGGCTACCTGGCCAACATCGGTGTGCTGACGACGCTGGCCGAGTCCGGCGACGTGATCTTCTCGGACGAGTCGCAATCACGCCAGCCTGATCGACGGCATGCGGCTGTCGCGCGCCCGCGCTGCGGTGTTTCCCCACAACGATGTCGCTCGGTTGGAGCGGCTGCTCGCGGGTTCGTCCGGCGAGCGGCGTCCGCTTCGTCGTCGTCGAATCGCTGTTCAGCATGGACGGCGACGTGGCGCCGCTTGCCGAGTATGCGGCGCTCTGCCGATCCGCTGGTGCGGTTCTCGTCGTGGACGAGGCGCACGCCGTCGGCATCTACGGCGGGTGCGGGAGCGGGCTGATGGAAGCGGCCGATATCGATCACGAAGTCTGCATTTCCATCAATACGGCCGGGAAAGCGCTCGGGGTCGCCGGCGCGTTCGTCGCCGGGCCGTCCTGGGCCATCGAGTATCTCGTTCAGCGCGCGCGCCCTTTCGTGTTTTCAACCGCGCCTCCCCCGGCCCTGGCGGATGCGCTGGACGCGAGCCTGACGATCGTGGCGGAGGAACCTGAACGACGGGAGCGGCTGCTGGTCCGCGCTGCATACCTTCGCGCGCGTCTCTCGTCCGCCGGCATCGGCACGGGAGACAGTCGGTCGCAGATTCTTCCGATCGTCATCGGCGAGAACGACCGCGCCGTAGCGGTGGCGCGCGCCATTCAGGCGGAGGGCTTCGACGTGCGCGCCATCCGGCCGCCGAGCGTCCCGGCCGGCACGGCGCGCCTGCGCGTGTCGGTCAATGCGGGGTTGTCCGAAGCGACGCTCGATCGATTCGTCAATGTGCTGGCGGCCGCACTGCGGGAGGCCGGACGTTGTTCCGCGGCGTCTTCGTAACCGGGACGGACACGGGTGTCGGCAAGACCGTCGTCTGCGCGGCCCTCATGCACCGGTATCGCAGTCTCGGCTCCCGTCCGGACATCGGCCGAGTCACCACGCGCTACTGGAAGCCGATTCAGACTGGCATCGAGCGAACCGATGACACACGGGAAGTCCAGCGTCTGGGCGGCTGCAGCCCGCACGAGATTCTGCTGGACGGCGTCCGATTGCGGCGTCCGCTTTCACCGCATCTGGCCGCCCGCCTGAGCGGTGCGACGCATCAGCGTCGCGACGCTTCTCGATGCGCTTGGCAGGGAGCCGCCGTCCAGCCGTTGGATCGTCGAGGGGGCAGGCGGGGTCCTGGTGCCCCTCAACGAGTCCGACGCTGATGACGGACCTGATGGTTCGACTCGCGCTTCCGGTGCTCGTCGTGGCGCGCTCTCGGCTTGGCACGATCAATCACACGCTGCTGACGCTCGAGGCTCTTGCGGCACGGGCGCTCGCCGTCGCCGGCGTCGTGATGGTGGGAAGGCAGAATCTCGAAAACCGCCGCGCGATCGAAACCTACGGCGGAGTGCGAAGTGATAGGCGAACTGCCGCGGCTCGATCCGCTGACGCCCCGCGCGCTCGCACGCTGGGCGGCGTCTGATCTGGACGCCGCGGGACAGCTGCAGGAGTGGATGCAGTGAGCGAGGAGAATACGCTGGTTGCGCGCGACCGCGCTTGCGTGTGGCATCCCTACACGCAGATGCTGACGCGACCCGACCCGCTCCCTATCGTGCGAGGATCCGGCGTCTATCTGTTCACCGAGGACGGCCGGCGCCTGCTCGACGGGACTTCGTCGTGGTGGGTGAACATTCACGGGCATTCGCACCCCAAGCTGAACGAAGCGCTCGCCGCCCAGGCACGCGAACTGGAACACGTCGTCTTTGCCAGCTGCACGCATCGGCCGGCCGTCGAGCTCGCAGAGCGTCTGCTGGCGGTACTGCCGCCCGGGCTGACCCGCGTGTTCTATTCCGACAACGGATCGACGGCCGTCGAGGTGGCGTTGAAGATGGCGCGCCAGTACTGGACCAATCGCGGGGAGCCCGCGCGCACCAGGTTCGTCACCTTGAACCACGCCTATCATGGCGACACCGTCGGCGCCATGTCGGCGAGCGGCGACTCGATCTTCACGCAGGCGTTCGCGCCGATGCTGTTCGAGGTCTCGCGCGCGCACGCCCCGTATTGCTACCGATGTCCCCTGGGCCTGGAACGGGCCACGTGCCGGGTCGAGTGCCTCGGCGCCACGGCGACTCCGGCGCCCGCGACGCTCGGAGCGATCCTCGAGCAGCTCGGCGGGTCGGTGGCAGCCGTGCTCGTCGAACCGATGCTGCAGGGGGCCGGCGGGATGGTCGTCTGGCCAGCGGAGTTTCTGGCCGGCGTGCGGCGGCTCTGCGATCGGTTCGGGACGCTGATGATCGCCGACGAGGTGCTCACCGGCTTTGGCCGCACCGGGCGGATGTTCGCTTGCGAGCACGCCTCGGTGTCGCCCGACATCATCTGCCTGTCGAAGGCGCTGACCGGCGGCTATCTGCCGCTGGGGGCCACCGTCTCGACGGAGGCCATCTACGACACGTTCCTGAGCGAAGATCGGACGAGGACTTTTTTTCACGGTCACTCGTTCACCGGCAACCCGCTCGCCTGCGCGGTGGGCGTCGCGAGTCTCGACCTGTTCCATGAAACAGGGGCTCTCGAGCGCGTCGCGATACTCGAGCACTCGCTCCGAAAGGGTCTCGAGCCGCTGCGCGACCTCCCGATCGTCGGCGACGTCCGCATTCTCGGCGGCGTGGGAATCGTGGAGTTGGTCGCGGACAAGGACACCAGGGCGGCGAGCGGTTATCTCGATCAGATCGGCCCGCGCCTGGCGCACGCATTCCTCGAACGCGGCCTGCTGCTGCGGCCGCTCGGCAATGTCCTCTACGTCATGCCCCCATACGTGATCACCGAGGCCGAAACCGCCTGGGTCCTGGAACAGGTCAGCGACGTGCTGCATGACCAGTCGTTGTCCGCCGGCGGATAAAGCGCCCTCGGACAACTCGATCACCACGAAGAAGAAGGCGGCGCGCCGCACGAACCGGTTCACGCACGCACGTCTCTCGTGTGCTTCGTGACCCGGTGGTTCAAGTGCGATAATCATTTCATGCGGATGGAACGCCGAGGCCACCCGGCGCCGACAGAGTCGGTGGTCAACAGTTTGCGTCCTCAGCGTCCTCTGCGTTCAAGCGTTGGGGTCGCGGTGGCGCTTTGGATCGCGCTGGCGCTGGTGGTCTGGAATGTCGTCTTCGATCGAGTGCTGGTGGTTGCCGGCCGGCAGTATGTCCATGCCGCGAGCCGATCGGCGCGCGATTCCGACGCGTACTTGCGCGTGGACGACTGGATGCGCCCGGCTGAGCGGCGAGCCTTGTGGATGGCGACTGTGGCCGGCGGCACGATTCTGGCGGCCGGCCTTGTGTCCATCAGTCTCGCCGCACGCAAAGTCTGAAGTCTGACATGTGAAGTCTGAAGGTCGTCCGTCACGACTTCAGACTTCAGGTCTCAGATTTCAGATTTCTCGTCCGTGAGGTGTTGTGGTCGTACCGCACCCGCTAATCTACGATTGGAACCGGGACGGTGCTCGCCCGCGCGGAGTCGCCATGCTGGACGACGAGACACTGCGGGACGGGTTGCAGTCGCCTTCCGTGCGGACGCCCACCATCGACCAGAAGATCGACATCCTTCAGCGAATGGACGCGCTCGGAATCGACACCGCGAACATCGGCCTTCCTGGTGCCGGACCGCATGTCGCCGGCGACGTCGAGCGTCTCGCGCGCGCGATCGGCGAGCTCCGCTTGCGGATCCGGCCGAACTGCGCGGCGCGCACGGTGACGGCCGATATCAGGCCGATCGCCGAGATTTCCCAGCGGGCCGGAATCGCGATCGAATGCTGCGCATTTATCGGCTCGAGTCCGATCAGGCAGCACACGGAAGGATGGACCCTCGAATTTCTGCAGAAGACGACCGAGGACGCGATTGGGTACGCCGTTCGTGAAGGGTTGAAGGTGTTGTACGTCACAGAGGACACCACCCGTGCGGATCCTGGATCCCTCAGGGCGCTTTTCACGACCGCGCTCCGATCCGGCGCGTCGCGGTTGTGCATAGCCGATACGGTCGGCCATGCCACACCGGCGGGAGCCGGCGCGGTCGTGCGATACGTGAAGGAACTCCTCGCCGAGCTGGGGTCGGACGCCGGCATCGACTGGCACGGGCATTCGGATCGCGGGTTCGGCGTCGCGTCGGCGCTGGCGGCGCTCGAGGCCGGCGCCACCAGGTTACACGGTTCGGCGCTCGGCATCGGGGAGCGGTCCGGCAACACGCCGATGGACCTGTTGATGGTGAACCTGGTGATGATGGGATACATCGACCGCGATCTGAGAACCCTTCCGGCCTATTGCGAAGCCGTGTCGCGCGCGTGCGACGTACCGATACCGGCCAACTATCCCGTGGTCGGCGCCGATGCGTTCCGTACCGCGACCGGGGTGCATGCCTCCGCCGTCATGAAGGCGTTCCGCAAACAGGATCGCGCGCTGATGGATGCCGTCTACGCAGCCGTGCCGGCCACGCTCGTCGGGCGCGAGCAGGAGATCGAGGTCGGGCCGCTCTCGGGCCGCTCGAACGTCGTCTTCTGGCTCGAACGCCGGAACCTTCCGGTCACCGACGAAACGGTCGAACGCATCTTCACCGCGGCCAAGGCGTCCAACCGGACACTCGCGGCCGACCAGATTCTGAAGTTGATCCAGAGGGCCGGTCTGAACCACGAAGACCACGAAGACACGAAGTCGTAGGAAAACTGGCAGATTACTTGGCGCTCAGCCGCGCCTCGATCTTCGGCAGGGCGGCCAGAAGGACGTCACCCACAACCTGGAGGCTGTGCGCGCTGACCGCGTCAAGCGTGTCGCCGGCCGTATGCCACGGGGCATACTCGAGGTCGATGAGATCCACCGCAGGAATCCCCGCCTCGACGAACGGCAGGTGATCGTCCTCGATCCGGGTTGACTCGGACACGAAGTAGGCGCCCAGCTTCTCGCGCCGGGCCGCATCCCAGACGATGTCGGTCAGCCAGGGCGTCGAGTTCAGGTCGCGCTTCAGCCGCAGATCGCGGTCGGCCACCATGTCCACGAGAATCATCGCCCGCAGCGAGCGTAACGACCCGTCGCGGAGGGCTGTTTCCACGTAGTGCCGGCTGCCGTATGTGCGATCGTCGCCCTGCCACTGGACCACGGCTTCCTCTCCGTCGAGGAACAGCAACTCCACCGTCAACGCGTTCTTTCGGGCCTTCAGCACGCGCGCGAGCTCGATCAGCAGCGCCGCGCTCGATCCGCCGTCGTTCGCGCCGACGAACCGAATATCGTCGAAGCGCTTCGTGTCGTAATGACCGGCGACGATGAGTCGATCTTTGCGGGCGCCTGGAATGGTGGCGATCAGGTTGACCATCCTGACGGTGCCGCGCGGCGTCGCGGCCGTCCACGCCTGCTCGACGGACGGCACACCCGCCGCCGTCAGCTGCTTTCTGATGTAGGTGCGTGATTGCTCGATTCCCGCCGACCCGGCCGGCCGCGGTCCCAGGGACACGAGCTGGCGCAGATGCTCCCATGCCCGGTTCGAATCGAAGCGGGTGGACGCCGGCGCCTGCAACACGATGGCGAGGGCGAGCAGGGATCGCAGCATTGGGTGCCCCGCGCAATCAGCCGCGTTGGTCCCGCGGGACGTAGTCCCGCGCCGGAGGCCCGACGTAAATCTGGCGCGGGCGGGCGATCTTCTGCTCGGGATCGAGCAGCATTTCCTCCCATTGGGCAATCCAGCCGGCCGTGCGCGGAATCGCGAAGAGGACCGGGAACATCTCGCTGGGGAAGCCCATCGCCTGGTAGATCAACCCGGAATAGAAGTCGACGTTCGGATACAGCTTCCGCGAGATGAAGTAGTCGTCCTGCAGCGCGATCCGCTCGAGCTCGAGGGCGATCTCGAGCAGGGGATTTTTTCCCGTCACCGCGAACACCAGGTCGGCGATTTGCTTGATCACCTTCGCGCGCGGGTCGTAGGACTTGTAGACGCGGTGTCCGAATCCCATCAGCCGGCTGTGGGCCTCGCCCGACTTCACCTTCTTGATGAACTCCGGCACCTTCGACACGGTGCCGATCTCGGTGAGCATGCGGAGGACCGCCTCGTTGGCGCCACCGTGCAGCGGCCCGTAGAGCGCGGCTGCGGCGCCGGCCAGTGCCGAGTACGGATCGACCTGCGAGCTGCCGATCGTCCGCATCGTCGTCGTGCTGCAGTTCTGCTCGTGATCGGCGTGCAGGATGAACAGGACGTCGAGCGCGCGCACCAGCACCGGATTGGGTTGATATTTGAGCTCGGTCATCTTGAACAGCATGTTCAGGAAGTTGCCGGTGAAGCTCAGATCGTTGTCCGGGTGGTTATACGGCCGCCCGACGCTGTGCCGGTACGCATAGGCAGCGATGCTCGGCACCTTCGCGATCAGACGCTGGGTCTGGCGCAGCCGCGAGCTCTTGTCGAAGATGTTCTTCGCGTCGCGGTTGAACGTCGACAGCGCGCCGACGGTGCTCAGGAAGATGCCCATCGGGTGCGCGTCGTACTGGAACCCCTCCATGAACTTCTTCACGTTCTCGTGAAGCATCGTGTGGAGCGTGATCTCGTGCGTCCAGGCCTGCGACTGCGCCGCCGTCGGCAGCTCACCGAACAGAATCAGATAAGCCGTCTCGAGAAAATCGCTGTGCTCGGCCAGTTGCTCGATCGGATAGCCGCGGTAGAGGAGGATGCCCTTGTCGCCGTCGATATAGGTGATCGCGCTCCGGCAGTTCGCCGTGTTCATGAACGCAGGGTCGTACGTCATCAGCCCGAAATCGTCGGGATCCGTCTTGATTTGCCGCAGATCCATGGCGCGGATCGTGCCGTCCTGGATCGGCAGGTCGTACTTCTTCCCGGTGCGGTTGTCGATGACGGTCAGCGTGTCGGCCATAAGGGACTTGGGAGCCTCGGGAGGCCATGCGCAGAGCGAGCGACGCCGCTCGCGTGTTGATCGAGCATTATAGGTGCGTTCGGCTCAGGGCGCCACGCAGCGAATCGCCGGGCTCATCCATCGCGCGGATCCCGCGCTCCGCGGTCCGGCCGAGCGTTCGGCCGTGCAGGCAGTAGAATCAGTTGACTCATCAACCCCGGCCTCCGGGCGCGATCACCTCACAAGGAGCGATTGACCATGAAGCGTAGTGCCAGTGCCGTATGGAAGGGTGGACTGCAGGATGGCAAAGGTACCGTCTCAACGGAGAGCGGCGTCCTGTCCGGCGTCCCGTATAACTTCAGGATGCGGTTCGAGAACGAGAAAGGCACGAATCCGGAGGAACTCGTGGCGGCGGCCCACGCCGCCTGCTTCTCCATGGCGCTGTCAAAGATTCTGGCCGATGCCGGGATGACACCGGAAAGCATCGACACGAAAGCCACCGTCAGCCTCGACAAGGGGGACGCCGGATTTTCGGTGACCTCGTCTCACTTGGACACGACGGTCAAGATCCCCAACGGGAACAAGGCGGCGTTCGACGAAGCCGTCGAAAAGGCCAAGTCCGGCTGCCCGATCTCCAAGCTGCTGAACACGGCGATCACGCTGAACGCAACACTCACCTAGAAGGTCGAACGGGAACCGAGCTCCACCTTTCTTACGCACCCTCGCGGGCGTGGTGGCGCACATCGCGGGCCGAGACGATGAAGATGACGTCCTCGGCGACGTTCGTGGCGTGGTCGCCGATGCGCTCGAGGTGGCGCGAGACGAGAATCAGATCGAGCGCCGGCTCGATCGTCGAAGGGTCCTGGAGCATGTAGGTGAGCAGCTCGCGGAAGATCTGCGTCTTGAGCTCGTCGAGCTTGTCGTCTTCGTTGAGGACCTGCTGGGCGAGGTCCACATCGCGGCGGACGAAGGCATCGAGCGCGTCGCGCAGCATCGACTGGGCGATCGAGGCCATCCGGGGGATGTCGATCAGCTTCTTCACCGGCGAGTGGGAGGCATAGCGCCGCGCCGCCTCGGCGATGTTGACCGCCAGGTCGCCGACCCGTTCGAGATCGGTGTTGATCTTGAGCGCTGCCACGATCGTCCGGAGATCCGCCGCCATCGGCTGATACAGCGCCAGCAGCGTGAAGCTGCGGTTGTCGAGCTCGATGTGCAGGGCATTCAGCGGCTCATCGCCGTGGAGGACCCGGTCGATCAGCGCGTGGTCGCGATCGACGATGCCCTTCACGGCGAGACGGACGTTTTCCTCGGCGAGCCCCCCCATCTCGAGCAGACGCCTCTTGAGCTGCTCCAGCTCCTCTTGAAAATGCCGGACAACCTTTTCCATCGGGGCGGTCCTATCCGAACCTTCCTGTCACGTAGTCCTCGGTCAGCTTCTCGGACGGAGCCGTGAAAATCCTGTCGGTCCTGTCGCATTCGATGAGCTTGCCGAGCCAGAAGAACGCGGTGATGTCCGAGACCCGGGCGGCCTGCTGCATATTGTGCGTCACGATCACAATCGTGTAGCGCGTCTTCAGCTGATAGATCAACTCTTCGATGCGCTGCGTGGCGATCGGGTCGAGCGCCGACGCCGGCTCGTCCATCAGCAGGATCTCGGGCTCCACCGCCAGCGCCCGCGCGATGCACAAGCGCTGCTGCTGGCCTCCCGAGAGCGACAACGCCGAGGTGTGCAGCCGCTCGTGCACCTCTTCCCAGAGGGCTGCCGCCTTCAAGCTGGCTTCGACCCGGCCGCGCAGTTCGTCGCGCGTGCCGGCCATCCCGTTGATCCGCAGCCCGTACGCGACGTTGTCGAAGATGGACTTGGGGAACGGGTTGGACTTCTGGAAGACCATCCCGATGCGCCGCCGCAAATCGACGACGTCAACTGACGAAGCGTAGATGTCCTGGCCGTCCACCTGGATCGACCCTTCGACGCGCGTGTCCGGGATGATGTCGTTCATCCGGTTGAGAGAACGCAGGAACGTGGACTTGCCGCAACCGGATGGTCCGATGAACGCCGTCACCTGGTTCGGGAACACCTGGAGGTTGATGCCGTCGAGCGCCCGGTGGGGGCCGTAATAGAAGTTCATGCCCTTGACGTCGATTTTCGCGGGCTGCATGGTCATCGGAGTGGGGTGCGCCGAAACCTGCTCTGACGGCGCGACGGCTCGAGCGTCAAGCAGCATAACTCCAGCCTATCAAAGCCGTGGCGGCCCCAACGTTTCGCGGGTGTTAAATCGACCGCTGCGGTCGACAACCCTGCCGTGACCCTGACGAACTGCCAGGCGCCCGGCCGAGTGGGCCGGGGAAACGCCGGCGGACTCCAGCGGCCGGGCGCACAATGGAACTCAGGAAATTGGTCGTTGGTTTCTCTTCCTTGAACTGCTCGGCTGAGCGTGGCGACCAGACGAGTAACGCACGATGATGGAATCTCGTGGCGAGGGCGACCAGCACCTACATTTACGTATCGAAGGCGCCAGTAGCGACAACCTTGTACATTGCGGCCAACCGCTTCGGTGGGTGCCGGGCATCACCGCCTGCGTCTCGATTTTGGTCTCCAGATTATCTACAGACTTGTCTGGTGGAAACATCGATCTGACAAAACTGTCGTGCCGGCTTTGCCTCGCCGCCCCTCGCAGATCGTGCCGCTGGTCGGTTTTACCGAGCAAAAGGCACCCTCTTGATGGAATGGGCGGAAGCCGCCGCGGCGTTGATTTTGCTAGTTCAGAACTCTGGCATCCGCGCTGGTTTCTCTCCGCAGCTAACTGTTCCGAGTGCGAAATAGGTTGCCCGGCGCGGCGCCCGGCTGGCCTGGCGGCGACCCCGCCAAGGCTTCGGCGCTGGTCCCGCCGATATTCGCGGTGAGGCCTGCCGAACGAAGGCGGACGCCGGGGATACCGGCCGTCTCTGGGGAGGAGCACGTCGCCAGCCCGGCGTCCCCGTCTGTCAGCCGTGTCGAGGTGGGTTCCACCCGGAAGGTCGCCGTTGATCAGCCGAAACAGGCCACCGGTTCGTAGGCCCTCGGACCGACAACGATCGTGGTCCGGGATTTCAATCGGGCGTGACGAGCGCCGAGCCACGCTCGGGCGGGGCGCGACGCGCGTGGGCGGGAGAGCCTGAAGGCAGTCACGAGTATTTCCAGTAGGCGATTGTGCCGGCGAGCAACAGTCGCCCGTCTCAACAAGGAGAAGAGCCATGGGTTCCGCGATATTAGCCGACGCGATTCAGACGATCCGCGATTTCTCGATGTCCAAGGGCCAGGAGCCGAACACCGGCCGCGTGGGGGACGGCTTTGGCAGCCTCGTGTTCCACGACGGGGTGCAGCAGAAGCGGCTGTCCACGCCGGTGTATCACGCGCTGCGCCGGACGATCACGCACGGGGAATCGCTGGATCCGTCGGTGGCGGACTCGGTGGCGTCGGCGTTGAAGGAATGGGCGGTGGAGCACGGGGCGACGCATTACACTCACTGGTTCCAGCCGCTGACGGGCATCACGGCCGAGAAGCACGACTCGTTTCTGAATCCGACCGAGGACGGCAAGGCTGTCGCGGAGTTTTCGGGCAAGGAACTGGTGCGGGGCGAGCCCGACGCCTCGAGCTTCCCCTCGGGCGGCATGCGGTCCACGTTCGAAGCGCGCGGCTACACGGCGTGGGATCCGACGAGCCCGCCGTGGCTGCTGAAGACCGGCGGGGCGGTCACGCTGGTGATTCCGACGGCGTTCCTGAGCTGGACGGGGGAAGCGCTCGACAAGAAGACGCCGCTGCTGCGCTCGATGGAAGCCTTGTCCCGGCAGGCGGTCCGGGTGCTGAAACTGTTCGGGTCGACGGCCGAGCGGGTGGTGACCACGTGCGGGCCCGAGCAGGAATATTTCCTGATCGACCGGATGTTCTACCTGTCGCGGCCGGATCTGATCAACGCGGGGCGGACGCTGTTCGGGGCCAAACCGCCGAAGGGGCAGGAGCTCGAGGACCAGTATTTCGGCGCGATCGCCGACCGGGCGATGGCGTTCATGTCGGACGTCGAGACGGAGCTCTACAAGGTGGGGGTGCCGGTGAAGACGCGGCACAACGAGGTGGCGCCGAGCCAGTATGAGATCGCGCCGGTCTTCGAGAACGCGAACCTGGCGACCGACCATCAGATGATGACGATGGAGACGATGCGGCGCACGGCGCCGAAATACGGGCTGGAATGCCTGCTGCACGAGAAGCCGTTCGCGGGGGTGAACGGCTCGGGGAAGCACCTGAACTGGTCGATGAGCGACGACGAGGGGCACAACCTGCTGAGTCCCGGGACCAACGTGCACGAGAACCTGCAGTTCCTGGTGTTCTGCACCGCGGTGCTGCGGGCGGTGAACCTGTGGCAGGGGCTGCTGCGGGCGAGCATCGCGAGTGCGGGGAACGACCATCGGCTGGGGGCCAACGAAGCGCCGCCGGCAATCTTGTCGGTGTTCCTCGGGGACATGCTCACCGACATCTTCGATCAGATCGAACAAGGGGGCGCGAAGTCGACCAAGCACGGCGGCATCCTCGACACGGGGGTGATGGTGCTGCCGAAGCTGCCGCGGGACCCCGGCGACCGCAACCGGACGAGCCCGTTCGCGTTCACGGGGAACAAGTTCGAGTTCCGGGCGGTGTCGTCGAACCAGAGCATCGCGTATCCGAACATCGCGCTGAACGTGGCGGTGACCGAGTCGCTCGACTTCATGGCGACGGAGCTGGAACAGGCGGTCAAGGGGGGCAAATCGCTCGAGCAGGCGGTGGCGGCGCTGCTGCCGAAGGTGATCAAGGAGCACAAGCGGATCATCTTCAACGGCAACAACTACTCGAAGGAATGGGAGAAGGAAGCGGGCAAGCGCGGGCTGCTCAACCAGAAGAACACGGTCGAGGCGCTGCCGAACCTGATCACGAAGGAGGTGATCGGCGTCTTCGAGAAGTACAAGGTGCTCAACGGCCGCGAGCTGCACGCGCGCTACGAGGTGATGGTCGAGACCTACAACAAGACGGTCAACGTCGAAGGGCAGCTCATGGTGCTGATGGCCAACCGGTATATCCTTCCGGCGGCCTTCGACTATCAGACGCGGGTGGCGAAAAGCGTGTCGGCGGTCAAGGCGGCCGGCGGCAAGTCGACGGAGGGGAAGAAAGCTCTCGACCAGATGACGAAGCTCACCGACGAACTCAAGCGGCGCGCGGACAAGCTCGAGAAGGCCCTGGCTCACGAGAGCAACGGATCGGCCGACAAGCACGCGAAGCATTATCGAGACAGCGTCATCCCGGCGATGACCGCTCTGCGCGACACGGCTGATGCGCTCGAAGGTCTCATCCCGCACGACACGTGGCCGCTCGCCACGTATCGCGAGATGCTCTTCATCAAGTAAGGGAAGGAGAGGGGAGGAAAGGCGGAGCGGCGGGAAGCCTGCCTAGCCAACAAGTCTGAAGTCTGAAGTCTCAAGTCTGAAGGGCCCAAAGCCCAAAGGCTGAAGTCTGGCGGTCGGAATCCAGGCGTCAGATTTCAGGTTTCAGATTTCAGGTCCCAATGTTTATCGAGCCACAGCCTCCGGTTTTTCCGCTGGCTCGAGGAACGCGGACACCTGTTTCCTCAGCTCGCCCTGGATTTGCTCGATCGACCGGCGGGCGTCGAGGGTCCTGAAATGGAACTCGTCGGCCATCGAGCCGTATTCCCGCAGCAGCTTGTTCTGGTACGCGCGGAAGCTGTCGTAGATGTCGTCGCCGTGCTTGAGATCCATCCCCGACTCCCAGAAATCCATCCCGCGGGCTTCGAGCACGCGGGCGATCAGCGTTTCGACGTCCACCTTGAGATAGAAGACCAGGTGGGGGGCGATGGCGAACCCGTACAGGTTGCGGAGCCACTGGCGATCGACGCCGCGGACGCCGGCGCGGGCCAGCGCCGTGAAAATGTAGCGGTCGGAGAGGACGACGAAGCCTGCCTTCAGGGCCGGAATGATTTCCTTCTCCAATCGGTCGGCGAAGTCGGTCGCGTAAAGCAGGACGAAGGTGAGCTTGTTGAGCGTATTGCTCGACTTCGCGAGCTCGATCGTCGGCTGCATCAGCGGCGAACGCGTCCAGCCGGTTTCGATGACGCCGTAGCCTTTCACTTCCAGCCACTCGCGGAGGAGCTGGATCTGGGTGCTGCGGCCAACGCCGTCGGTGCCTTCGATCGCGATCAGCTTGCCGGGGTACCCGTCGATCGGCAGATAGGGAATGCCGCGGCCGTAATACCGACCGGCCTGGATACCCCCGTTGGCGCCCTCGGCGTTCTCAGACGAGCTGTCCATCGACCACCTCGGTGTCTTCTTTTTCTGCAACGTGGGGGGCGATCAGCTTCCGCACCAGTCGCTGCTGTTCGGTGATGCTGGCGCGCGCATCGACCACGTCGAGTCCGAACTCATCCACGATGCAATCGTACTCGTCGAGGACTTTGCCCTGGAACAGACGGAAGCTCTCGGTCGGGTTCGCGCTCCAGCCCAGATCCATCCCCGCTTCGTAAAACTTGAGCTTCACCCGGCGCGCCATCAGCCGGTCGAGCGATACCTCGATCGGAACGCGGAAATAGAGCGCGAGGTCGGGCCGGACGGCGAAGCTGTATAACTCGCGCACCCACTGCCGGTCGACCCCCCGCGTCGCATCCCTCGCGAAGGCGGTGTAGGTGTACCGGTCCGCGAGCACGATCATGCCGGCCTTGAGCGGCGGAATGATCTTGTAGAGGAGCCGGTCAGCGAAGTCGGTGGCGTGCAGCAGGCTGAACGTCATCGGGGTGAGGGCGTTTTTCTTCTTGCCGGTCTTGGTCGCTGCCTTCACGAGGGCGGACGAGTTCCATTCGGTGACGAACACGCGGTGCCCCTCGGCGCTCAGCCACTTTGCCAACAATCCGAGTTGCGTCGTCTTCCCGGAGCCGTCGATCCCTTCGACCACGAACAGCTTCCCGGGATACTCGTGGGGCTTTGTCAGATTGTTCAACATGTGTCTGCCTACTCACTTCCATCCGCAGCGGCCGTCCGATCGCACGCTCGAATGGCGCAGCATTGCGTGTGGCGGCCCACAGCTCGAGCTCGGCGTCGCCCGAGGTCCGCAGCTGGAGCAGGGCATGCTCACCGCGATTGTGCAACTCGAGGTCTGTAATCGTTTGAGAATGACTGCGATCGAGGCTTTCCACAAGCCGCAACATCGCCGCGAGCGTCCGCACGATCTTGCGCCGTTTTGGCGGCAGATCTGCGTACCCGCGTGGCGCCGCCTCGGCGTCTGGCGTCGATGGTAGCGGGTGAGGAGCGCGATCGTCTCGATCTCGTCGGGCTCGAATCCACGCAGGTCGCCGTTCCGGATCAGGTAATACGAATGCTTGTGATGCCCTTCGTAGCTGATGTGGACGCCGACATCGTGCAGAAGGGCCGCATATTCGAGCCATTCCCGCTCGCGGTCGGTCATCCCGTGGACGCCGCGGGTCTGGTTGAACAGCGCGGTCGCCAGCCGCGCGACGTGGTGTGCATGGTCGGGCCAGTAGTTGGATCGCTCGGCCAGCTCGATCACGCTGCGCCGTCGCACGTCAGGATAGCGATCGGCCTGTGCGATCTCCTTGCGGTGCCGTGCGATGTAATCGAGCACCAGGCCTTCCCGCAGCGACAGGTCGCACAGGGTCAGCTCGGTGGCGCCGAGGCGCTTGAGGATCTCGTCCAGGAGGACCGCACCGGCCACCGCAAGATCCGCGCGTCGCGGCTCGAGGCCCGGGACGCGAAGGCGCTTTTCGAGATTGAGCGAGATGAGCGTCTTGCGGACGCGCCGCAACTGCTTGGCGGACACGCGCAGATTGCGCAGCGGCGTGTCGACCGGACGTCCCCGCTCGGCGGCGACGACCGTTCCCAGGCTCAGGATCGTGCCGGAGGTGCCGATCGCGCGGTCGAATCCAGCGTGCGCGAGCTGGTCGAGGTATTCGCCCAGCTCACCGCCGATATGTCGGACGAGCTTTCGCTCATCCCGGGGGGCGAGCGGATCGCTTTTCACGAACCGCTCGGTGAGGCGGATCACCCCGAGCTTGAAGCTGCGCCCCTGCTCCATGCTTGGTCCCGCGCCGCGTGTGATCTCGACACTGCCGCCACCGATGTCAATCGCGACGGCCACCTCGCCCCGCACGGCCGTTCCGTAGGCCGCGGCCAGGTGGATCAGCCTCGCTTCCTCCGTCCCCGAAATCACGCGCGCACGGATGGAGGTCTGCTGCACAATCGCCCGGAGGAATTCACCGCCGTTTTCCGCCTCCCGCACGGCGCTCGTCGCGACTGCGATGGTCTTGTCGACGCGATGGGATTGAGCCAGACGCCGGAACTTCGACAGGACCTGGAGCGCCGCATGCATCGCTTCCGGTGTGAGCGCCCGGCCATCCAGGCCGCCGGCGCCGAGGCGAATCATCTCCTTCTCGCGGTCGATGACCTCGAAGGAAAAATCAGTGCGCACACGTACGACGATCATGTGCACCGAATTCGTACCGATGTCGATGGCAGCAATACGCATCACAGTTGAGCTTGCGTCGAATAGACCAGTATAATCAAGGCTTCCTTCTCACCACATCATGCCCCCGCCCCCAAGACGCTACGATCTCCTGAAAACACGCATCGACCGGTTTACACGGATGTTACCCGGTGTCGAAGCAGGGGAGGTGCGGCGCGATCCATGCCGCCCGGGTCGCGTCCCGCAGGCTTCGCGAGCTGTTGCCGATGCTCCAGCTGGACCACGACACGACTCGCAAACTCGAGCGCAGGCTTCGCAAAGTGACGCGGCGCCTGGGTCCCGTGCGAGAGCTCGACGTCCTTCTGCCCCTGATAGACGAGTTGCATGAATCTCGCCGGGGCGGTCACCGCGCGTTGAAACAGGTCGCGGACGCTGTCCGGCTGGCGCGCGGCGCCGCTCAGGATCAGGTTGCCGGCAAGACCGCCGTGGCCGAGCTGCGTCGGGTCACCCGGAAACTGGACAGTGCCGCCCGAAACCTGGAGCAAGCTGATACCCGGCCGAGCACACGCGGCTGGCAGTGGGCCTTGGAGGCGAGAGTCGCGAGGCGGGCCGCCGCGCTGCGGGCGGTCATCGACGATGCCGGAGCGGTCTATCTCCCCGAACGGCTCCACGAGGTCCGCATCGCGCTCAAGAAGTTGCGCTACGGCGTGGAGCTATGGCTCGAAGCCGGAGGCTCGAAGGAGAATGCCGATCTGCGCAGGCTGAAGCGGACCCAGGAACTGCTCGGACACCTGCACGACCGGCATGTCCTCATCTCGTACGTCCGCCGGGAGCAGGCCGCCCTCGCTCCCTCCGACATCGCTCCGTCCGACACGAAGGTGTGGAGCGAGCTCGACGCGCTGATCACCTCGCTCGAGAACAACTGCCGCGCCCTGCACGCCCGTTACGTTCGGGATCGCGCGGCCCTCATCGTCCTGTGCGATCGGCTGGCCACTCGCTCGGATCGAGACGAGGCTGCGCGACGGGCTGGATAACAAACTCGGAAGTCTCAAGTCTGAGGTCTCAAGTCTGAAATCCCGCTTGGGCTGAGAGTTGAGACTTGAAACTTGAGCCTTGGGACCCAAAATGCCTCACGAGCTGTACCTGATTCGTCACGGCGTAGCCGAAGAACAGGGCGATGCCTGGCCCGACGACACCAAACGGCCGCTCACGGAGGAAGGAATAAGCCGCCTCCGGAAGAATGCGCGAGGTCTCGTGGCGCTCGGAGTGTCCTTCGACGTTGTGGTCACCAGCCCGCTGGTGCGCACCAAGCAGACAGCCGACATCGTCGCGGGGGCGTTCGACCCTCGCCCGCCGATCGTCATCGCCGAGGCGCTGGCACCGGGCGGCAGCGTGCAGGCGGTGCTCGCCGATCTCGAGAAGCAATCTCGCCGAAAGCGCATCGCGCTGGTGGGCCACGAGCCTGGCATCGGCGAGCTTGCCGCCAGGTTGGCCGGTTCTCGTCACCCCTTCGAGTTCAAGAAGGGCGCCGTCTGCCGCATCGACGTCGAGACACTCCCCCCTGCAGGGCCGGGAACGCTCCGCTGGTTCGTCACGTCGAGGGTTCTCCGGATGTTCAAGAAATAGCATCCAGCCGTCGCGCCAGTTCTCAGCCGCTTTCAGCTGGGAGCGGCAGCTGGCAGTTGAGGAGCTTAAGCTATGCTCGTAAGAAATCTCCCTGCCAGTCCTTGATCTTCAGCTTGATGTCTTTGGATGTCGCGAGCGTGCCGGCGAGCACTTCGCGCACCAGCCCAGGTAGCTCTGCGTCGCTGGCGAAGCGCAAGGCGATCAGCTGACGCGGCGTGAGCGCCGGAATCCTGTCATGGAGATCGGCCGGGAGCGCCCCGCGAAGGCGGAGCCTCATCTCCAGGCGAATCAAGCGGTCCTGGACGCGGAGGACCATCGAACGTACCGAGAGGGCCAGCATGATCAGCCCGATGGCCATCAGCAGGTCCATCACCGACTGGCCCGTGAGGCCGTCCGTCAGTTTGAACGCGGCCCAGAGAAAGTTGACGAGGAAGATCCCGAGCACACCAAAGTGAAACATGGGGACGAGGTGGGTGTGGTTTTTGTAGTTTTGGCCCTGTTCCATTGATGTGTCCTCGCCAGAAAAGGTCAGTACCCCTAAACGCGGCTGGGCGGTACCGGTGGCGTTGCAAAGAATTTACACCGGAAGGCCCGCGCGTACGGGCAAGATGGCATCCCTCGCTTGCGCACATTGGCAACGAGGTTCGGTCATACCAGCAGAGGTCGTCATGTACGCGTTAAGCCTTCGTTACGCGGATCACGTTCGCCACTATTCCATCTGCGCCGGGTCCGGCGGCTGGGAGGTGAAGCTCGAGGAAGACCGCACCCTGCGGCGCCTCGACCACTACCGGGACTGGCACCGGGTGGAGCGCGCCAAGGCGTTGTTCGAGCGGGAAGTGCTGGACCTGACGTCACGCGGATGGCGGCTCGATAGCTAGCCAAGGAAGCAATCAGCTCCCAGCCGTCAGCTTTCAGCTCGCCACGATAGACGGGAACACACCACCATTTCGGAACGCGTCGGAGTGTTTTTCGTGTTCCTGTGTGGCTGTGTGGTTTGCGACTCGGAAGGCTAGGCGAGGAGATTCACGGGGAACTCTGAACAAGCTGAGACTGCTAGTCGATGAACCTATACCCGAGGCCCACCACCGTTTCAATCTGGCGGCCGGCTTCGCCGAGCTTCCCGCGCAGCCGGCCGACATGGACGTCGACCGATCGCGTCTCCACGAGTCGATCGTACCCCCACACGCGCTCGAGCAGGCGGTCGCGCGAGACGACGCGGTTCTTGTTTTGCACCAAATACCGCAGCAGCTCGAATTCGCGCCGTGTGAGCCGCACGGCCTGCCCTTCGACGGCAACAGAAACCGCGTCGAAGTCGGCGCTGAGCTGGCTCCCGTTGTATGCCATGGCGGGCCGGTCTTGCGGTTGCGTTGTCCGCCGCAGAACAGCTCGTACTCGCGCGGTCAGCTCGCGGAGACTGAACGGCTTCGTGACGTAGTCGTCGGCCCCGAGCTCGAGGCCGTTTACCCGATCCTGCTCGCCGGTCTTGGCGGTCAGCATGATGATTGGAACGTGTTGTGCGTCGGTGCGGTTCCGCAGGATGCGGCACACTTCCGTTCCGCTCAGCACGGGCAGGTTCAGGTCGAGAATGATCAGATCGGGCGGCCGGGCGGCAACGGCTTTCAGCGCGGCATCGCCGCTGCCAACGATTTCCGCTTCGGCATCGCCGCCCCGCTCCAGCGTGTGCTTGATGAGACCCGCGATGTCCTGTTCGTCCTCAACGATAAGAACCCGGTGCTTGGGCATGGATTACGCGTGAGCGACGGCATCACGGAGGACACGGAAAGGTGTGGATGACAGAGGACAGCGCCAGCCTATGTGGTGTGGCCGCGACCTCCGGCTGCTGTCCGTGACCTCCATGGTGGCGCCGTTCACTGCAGTACACGGTAGCGGTCCGAGGTTTCGCTGTCGTATCGAAGGTGTTAAATGTGGGTTACGTCGTTCGCGTAATTGGTGCTATTCTGCCGTAGACCCTCCGGGTCGCCGCGAAAGGAGCTACGTGCGTCCGTCGTTCGCCAGGACACCCTGGCTCTTAGGCGGTTTCTTTGTCTTGGCAGCCCTCCTGACCCCGGGATCCGCCGCGGCTCAGTTCGTCTCGTTGCCAGGTAACCCCCGCAACATCCTCGAAGGCAACTGGCAGTCGTGCCAGGAGCCGGGCTCGAGCGGCTACGCCGAGCGCGTGTACGACCATGTGGTCAACGGCGTCGGACAATACGAGGTGCATCTGGGACCCCGGCGCGAATTCGGGATTTTCAAGGGGGTCCAGGACGAGCACCGGCCACACAACTCGCCGGATAACCTGCTGAAGCCGTACCAGGTTGCCATGCAAGGCACGCGCGCCAGGCAACGATGGGAGATTCCTTCGTTGAACGTCGCCTTCACGGTGGCGCTTGGTGGCGGCTCCCGCTCGGATTGCGAAAGCTGGTACATCCTGCTCGAGCCGATCGAGAAAACCTCGCACTGAGCGAATTCACAGGATTGTGAGCCTCCCGCGGCCCGTTCGTCACAGGGGGTCGCTATATTGGGGCTGATGACCGGTCGAGCGCCCGGAACACGCCTCCCGAAATGAGGCCGACGATCACCGCGATCGTTTGCGCCTACAACGAAGCCCGCGTGCTTGCCGCTTGCCTCCATTCCCTATTGGCCCAGACCCGGCCGCCCGACGAGATTCTTGTCGTCAACAATGCCAGTGTCGACGAGACAGCGGCTGTGGCGCGAACGGTGCCAGGCGTGCGCGTGGTGACCGAACCGGCCAAGGGGCTCGTCCTGGCACGCGAGACCGGACGCCTCGCGGCCAGCGGCGACATCCTCGCGTACATCGACGCCGACTGCCGGGTACCGCTGCTGTGGATGGCGCGCGTCGAACGCCGCTTCCTGCGCGATTCCCCGCCCGTCGCGGTTACCGGACCCTATCGCTTCTACGACTGGGACTGGAGGGGCCGGACGTTGATTCGCGCCTACGACCTCATCGTCGCCCCTCCGACTCATGCATTGGTCCACGTCGTGTTCAGGGCCGGTGCGATCCTCTACGGCGGCAATTTCGCTGTGACGCGGGAAGGACTCGCGCGGATTGCGGGGTTCGACCGCTCAATCGAGTTTCACGGGGAGGATACCAATCTCGGACGGCGGCTGACGCCGCTCGGGTCGATCGAGCTGGCGCCGGAGTGCTGGGTCTGGACCTCGGCGCGCCGCTACCACGCCATGGGCAAGGGCAAGGTGTTCGGGCTGTACGTCAGAAACTTCTGGTCGGAAATCCTTCGTCACCATCCCGCGGATCGTGAACATCTTGATGTGAGGGCGTAATGCCGGGATATGAGCCGTTTCTGCTGTGCGATTTTCACGTGCATACGACCTGGAGCGATGGACGGCTGTCGATCCGCGACGTGGTCGACCTGTACGGCCGGACGGGTCGCTTCGACGTCATTGCCATCACCGATCACATCCTGATGAAACGCGATCTGCTCGGCCGGGCCGGGCGTCTGGCGTCGCTTGGTCTTCGTCACTTTTCCGTCACCGAGGATCGGTTCGGGGCCTACATGGCCGACATCGCGGCCGAGGCAGAGCGAGCGAAGCGCCAGTACGATCTCCTGGTGATTCCCGGCGCCGAAGTCACGCAGAACCATCTCCGCAGCAAGAACAACTCGCACATCGTCGCGCTGAACCTGCGCGAGTTCATCAGCGCCGATCAGTCTGCCGAAGAGATCCTCAAGGAGATCCGCCGGCAGGGCGCGTTCAGCATCGCGTGCCATCCCCATCACCGGACCACGCGGCGAATCGAGATCGGCACCTGCTATCTGTGGGATCACCGGAAGCGGCTCGTGGAACTGGTCGATGTCTGGGAGGCCGCCAATCGCGATGATCTGTTTTCTGTGACGAGCCTGAAGCATTATCCGTACGTCGCCAACAGCGACTTCCACAAGGCGAAGCATTTGTACTCGTGGAAGACCCTCCTCAAGTGCGAGAAGAGCTGGGAGGCTATCGCGCCTACCTTGCGCGCCAACGTGGACGTGGCCTTGACGCTCTACCGCAACGGGTCGTGGGCGGCCTGAGCGCCACCTCACGTCATCTCGCTGCCCGTCGCAGGCCGCGTGCCGACGTCCCCGCTACAACCGCCCGGACCGCCCCGGATGCTGATCGAGACTCGAGGTCCGACTCGGTCTCGCCGAGGTCGGTCACGATCTCGAAGAGAGATAGTCGAAGGCCGACTTCGTGCTTTCGCACCTGGCACCCGGGATCGCGCCGCTCGAGGATGCGCGCGTGCGCCACGGACGTCAGCGGATCGCACGCGATATAGACGAGACAGCCGCACTGGAGCGTGAGGTTGTAGGACATGGCTCCTTCTGTATACCGCCGCGTGGTGACGACTCCGACACGTGCTTGTGACGCCGCGGCAACTTCGGTCCTGTCTTGAGTGACCCAAGCACAGCAACACCATGACGCTCGCTCGACCAGCCTGCGCCACCCGCCAGCCGTCGAACACGCGCGAGCGGCCGCTCCACCGTGTCAACCCCGGGCCGGTGCAATGGCGTGCACACCGCGATGAATACGTGACGATCATCAGAGCTTCATCATCTGTGGGCTGAAGACGGTGTTTGCGTGCTTGTGATGATCCTTTTGGGTCGCCGACACGCGTTCGTGGCGCAGTCGTAGCAGCTGGACACTACCATCGCCCTCGTGGCCACTTCGAGCTGCAGCCAGAGCCGCCTCGGCTTTCGAGACCCGGTCAACGCGCCTTCACAAGGAGCCAGCCGTGCGCGTACTCTTCATCCCGGTTCATCCCGTCGTCTGCTTCGCGCAGGGGCGGTGATCGCTGTCGGCCTGATGGCGGTGACCGCGACACCCGGGGCCCAGGATCGCCATGACGGCGAGGCTCGCGAGCGCCCGCGACCGAAGGTGATCCTGATCTCCCTCGACGGCGCCAAGCCGGAGCTGATCGAGCACTATCTGCAGCGTGACGTGCTCGACAGGAACACCGGTTTTGGACGCATCAAAAGGTTGGGCGTCAGGGCGGCGCAGAACATCACCGCGACACCGTCCGTCACGGCCGTCTCGCACATCGCCATCGCGACCGGTCGACCGACGATTGAGGCCATTCTGACGGGCGTTCGCGAGCTACCGCGAAGGAGGTCCCATGCGATTCATGCCGATCCAAGATGCCATCGAGCTCATCCAGATGGAGTACGCCGAGATGCCCGAACTCCGCCTGACGTTTTCGCAAGCGCGGCGTCTCTGGAACTTTTCCGAAGAGCTGTGCGAACGAGCGTTGACAGAGCTGCTCGTGTCCGGGTTTCTCGGCTGCACCTCTGAGGGTTCCTATGTCAGGCGACACACATTGCGAAGCAGCATCGGAGCGGGTGCCTCGCTTGTTCGTGAGAGTGGGGGCGCCACGATATGACTGTTTTCCAAACCAGTCAGCCCTCACCGGTTGGCGCGCCCGCCATTGGTATTCCCGTGCTCGCTCAACGGCTGAAAGCGATGTATCAGGAAATGCCGGGCATGCATCTGTCGCCTGCAGACGCTGCACGACTGGGAGGACTCGACCCGTCGGTATGCCGGGACATTCTGGAAGCACTTGCCGACGTGCACTTCCTGAAGCGGGGGCACGACGGGACGTTTTCGCTCGCATGAACCAGCGGCCCATTGGGCCCATATCCAGCGGACCCTCCAGTCGCACCGGTGGAATAGAGATCGGTGCGCCAGTTTGCTGTGCCGCCCTGATCTGCGTGACGTCGCCGGGGTGTCCGCGTTCCTCGGAGACGGAGACAGCAGCCTTGGGCGTTGAACGTGAACGGCAGCCTCGGCGGTGGAGATCGCGCCACTCGGAGGTCTATCGTTTCGCCTCCGAGGCGGCGACTGTGCCTCTGGCTTCCTCGGCGTTTCCCCACCCCAGCACCTTCAGGTCCTTGCCCTCGAACGCGACGGCGGCGATGAAAAAGTGTTCGAGCTCGTGACGGAGGCGCTCTGGCAGATCGAGAGCTGACCTTACGCCGAGAGCCGGGGCGTTCACGGGGACGACCAGCAAACGGTCGTTGCGTTCGCGGCTGCCTGATACGCGGTTGGACTGCTCGATTCGCAGAACGCCGATGGGGTGCGAGGGCACGACGACCCCGGGATAACCGGAGCCGTTCCAATAGACCATCGCGTCGAGCGGATCACCGTCGGTTGCGCGTGTGCCCGGCACAAAGCCCCAGTCATATGGATACGCCAGACCGGCCGGTAGCGGACGCGACAGCCGAAACACGCCCGCCTCGTATTTCCACTTGGCGGTCGAGCCACGGGGGGATTCGATGACGATGTTGAGAGAACCGTCCTCGGCAAACGGCACGAGTATTCGACTCACGCCCGTCGGCGCCAAGACGACTGGACCACGACAAGCCCTGAAGACACCGCGAGCGCCCCTGCCGCGATCATCAGAGGGGTGGCTGCATGCCGAGCGTTCGTCAGGTGGTGGGCGTCGCCAGCGGCCGCCAGCACGAGATTCCGACGGGAGAGATACCGGGCATGCAGATCGGACAGGTCGGCTGTCACGACGTGTGTAACGAGGCCCAGCTGATGAGCGGTTCCTCCGTCGTCGCCATACGGCACGGCGTCTTCAAGCTCATCGATGAGCTCCTGTCGATCATGCAGGTCGCCAAGGATGTCCTGAGCTTTTTTCAAGGCGGGAATTGCGCCGGCTGTCCGAATGGTGCGGGTGGCCTCGCCGATCTCCATGACATAGCGCAATTTCTTGATTGCGATCCGAGCGGAGTGGGCTCGATGCGGGAAATACACTCCTGTCGCGTGGTGCACGGCATCCGTGGCGCGCTGCGCCCGATCGCTGAGAATTGACTGCAGCTGTTGCCGCCACCGATGCCCCGAGCCTCTTCCCCAGCCGGAGTGCGCCCGCCTGCCAGGCAGGGATTCCTGCATGAGGTTCAGCAGCCCGTCTTGCTCCACCTGCTTGATCAGCTTTCGCATGAGCTCGAGCCGGCGGCGCTCCTGTTTCTGACGCACCCTCACCAGCGCCGGAACGGCGCTTGGAATTCGTGGTTCGAGATGCTTGAGGAGCAGGATCCGGACGTCCGCGTCGCGAACCGTGCCTAACGCTCGGCCAATTGCGCGAAATCCCTGGTACAGGTGATCGACAACTTCGGGCCGGTGCCATTCGCTCGTGAGCGGTAACAGTTCCCTGATCCGGCGCGTCGCGATCCGAGCGTCGTGAACACCCTCGACGCTTCCGTCCAGTAAGGCCGGCGTATGGTCTTGAAGCGCTGACACCTGCTGCTGCAGAAGTAATTGGGGCGTGACACTGGCAAGCATCGAATCGACCTCTGGTAAATAGGTGGTTGCGATGCAAGATGCACGCCCGGGTCGAATCGATCCAGTTACCGAATTGCAAGACTCTGAATCGGCGGTTGCGCGACAGCCCGAGGTGACCTCCGGGGATGGCTCGACAAAATCAATCGTGCCTTTCCACGCCGGCCCGCAGCCGTTGCTCGATTTGCTGACGAATGCTTTCCGGCGACGCCGTGCGGTGGATGCCTATGGTCAGCCGGCTGATAGCTGAGCCGGGGTCGGAGTTCAACGCCACGATGAGCTCGGCATATTCCGAGTCGCCTTCGGCAGGGATCGCACCTACGACTTCGTGATCGTGCCGGCCGACGATTTCGCGGGCGATGGCCGTGAGCTTGTGAAGAGGCAGTTTAGGTTCAGGTGTGACCATATCGCTTACATTAGTCTGCAAACTACCAGCCGGCACGACTCGCCAGTTGTAACTTTTGTGTAACAGAACAGAAGGCCTGGCGTCGGGGCACGTGGTCGCCTGCGGTTCCTGCTCACCGCGACTGGAGCACACGGCGATCCCGCCCAACTGGTTTCGAAACGACGCATGGGACGGCTACCCGCTGGCGCGCCAAAGGCTGCTGACCGAGTTGGTCGGGTCCAACCTTCGGAATCCCGTGTTCGTGACCGGGGACTGGCACTCGTCGTTCGTGAACGATCTGCCGCTGGATTTCAAGGGCCGCACCGAACGCTCCTGCCGTTGCAACCGAGTTGCGACCCCGGCCATCACAACGGGCCGGAGCGGGCGAACGCCGATGCGATCACGCGCGAGGGCGGCGACGTGGCGCCGGACGGGCCGTACCTACGCTCCGATGATCCCGGCAACCCGCACATCAAGTACTACGAGAGCGACCGACGCTGCTACTTCAGAGCGTCGCTGACCCCGACGCACGTGCGGTTCGATCTGCGCTTCGTGACCAGCGCCGACAACCAGAGCGGCACGGGCTACACCGCGCGCTCGTGGGTCGTCGAGACCAGCTGGCAGTAGCACAAGCGGTGTGAGCCATGTGAGGTGTCGGGTTCTTCGGCGCGGAAGTCGCAAAACCTGAAACGCCGGCGCAAGAAAATCGATATCATCTGTGCATGAATGATCCGATCACCCGCGCTTCGCTCCGCCCACGACGTGGGCGAGGCCTGGACCACCGCGGATGCGGCGGAGCTGTACGAAATCGCGCGATGGGGAAAGGGATACTTCACGATTGGCGAGCAACGGACAGGTCAAGGTCCATCCGACCAAGGATACCAGCCGGTCGATCGACCTCAAGCAGCTGGTCGACGACTTGCAGCGCCGGGGCATCAGTCTCCCGACGCTCATCCGGTTTCGCGACATCCTCGCGCATCGCCTTCAGGATATTTACGAAGCATTTCAGGGCGCGATCGCTCAGCACGAGTACTCCGGCCGCTACATCTGCGTGTACCCCATCAAGGTCAATCAGCAGCGGCAGGTCGTGGAGGAGGTCCTCGACTTCGGACGCCAGTATCAGTTCGGCCTCGAGGCCGGCTCCAAGCCGGAGCTGCTCGCCGTCGTGGCGCTCGCCAGCAACGAGACGCCAATCATCTGCAACGGCTTCAAGGACGCGGAGTTCATCGAGATGGCGATGCTGGCGCAGAAGATCGGCCGCCGCATCATCCCGGTGGTCGAGAAATACACCGAACTGGACCTGATTCTCGAATACGCGGAGAAGGTCGGCGTCCGGCCGACCATCGGCATGCGGGTCAAGCTCGCCGCCCGCGGCGGCGGGCGCTGGCAGTCCTCGGGCGGCTATCGCTCGAAGTTCGGCCTGACGGTCGGCGAGATTCTCCGCGGGCTCGAGGAGCTGAAGACGCGCGGGATGGAGGATTGCTTCCAGCTCCTGCACTTTCACCTGGGCAGCCAGATCCCCAATATCCGCATCGTCAAAGGGGCGCTGAACGAGGCGGCGCGCGTCTACGTCGAGCTTGTCAAGGCCGGCGCCGGGCTGCAGTACATGGACGTCGGCGGCGGCCTCGGCGTCGACTACGACGGCTCGCAGACCAATTTCGAATCGAGCGTGAACTACACGCTGCAGGAGTACGCCAACGACGTCGTCTACCACCTGCAGACGGTTTGCGACGAGGCCAAGGTGCCCGCATCCGACGATCGTGTCGGAAAGCGGGCGCGCCATCGTGGCGTATCACAGCGTCCTGGTGTTCAACGTCCTCGATGTCTCCGGTCTCGGCGAGGAGTTCGTTCCGAAGGCTGTGACGCCCGAGATGGAACAGCCGTTGATCGACCTGATGGAGACCTACGACGGTCTGACGTCGAGGAATGCGCTCGAGAGCTATCACGACGCGCAGCAGGCGCTGGACATGGCGATGAACCTGTTCTCAGGCGGCTATCTGCCGCTCGACCAGCGATCGCTGGCCGAGAACCTGTATTGGGCGATCTGCCTCAAGCTTCAGAAGCTGGTGCAGGCCATGGACGAAGTGCCCGGAGGATCTCCAGAACCTCGACGAGTCGCTGTCGGACACCTATTTCTGCAACTTCTCGCTCTTCCAATCCATTCCCGACAGCTGGGCCATCAAGCAGCTCTTTCCCATCATGCCGATCCACCGGCTGACCGAGCGGCCGACGCGGCACGCCGTCCTCGGCGACATCACCTGCGATTCGGACGGGAAGGTCGATCAGTTCATCGATCGGCGCGATGTGAAGCGCACGCTGCCGCTCCATGCCCTCAATGGGTCGCCGTACTGCCTCGGCGTCTTTCTGGTGGGTGCGTACCAGGAGATCCTGGGCGATCTGCACAACCTGCTCGGGCGACACCCACGCCGTTCACGTGAGCCTGGACGCGAACGACGCCGTGGTGCTGGACGCCGTCATCAAGGGCGACACGGTTCGCGAGGTGCTGGACTACGTCGAGTTCGATACCGCGACGCTGATGGCCAAGCTTGCGGTCGGACGTCGAAACGCGCGGTCCGCGGCGGGCGGCTCGACGTCGAAGAGTCCGGCCGGCTGCTCCGGTTCTACGAGGACGGTCTCAACGGCTACACCTACCTCGAGGAACATCGGTGACGCGCCTCTCGAATGAGCTGCGCTAGCCCCGAGGGCCAACTCACCTCGGGGGCTGTTGCCTTCTGCCGACCATCCTCGCCGGATGCTCTGCCGATGCGTCGCGTCGCCTCCGCAACTGGCGCGTTCGTCTCTATGTTGTTAGACAAGCCCCCCGATGATCGGATCGCTGATGGAGTCCTCTCCGTTTTCGAGGTGGCCGGACTGCGTAACCCGGGCAGATACTCACGGGTGACCCGGAACTCGGGACCGCGCTCGGTTCACTCGCCGCCAGGAGATAGCATGTCGAGTTCGGGACAACGCTGCGTCGATACGAACAGGGGCACTCTCGTCCCGGAACTCCTTCGTTCGTGTCGGAACACTGGGAGTTGAACCATGGATCAGCGACACAAGGCCGGCGGCACCCGGGAGAGCGCGGCAGAACGGGCTATGCGAGATGAAGAGGTTCTCCGCGCGAACGTGGAGCTCGCGGCATATTTCAAGGGTCGACGTACCGAACGCGAGGCCCGCGCGGCTCTGAAGACCATCAAGGCCTTCGTTCGCAACCGGGAGCGACTGGATCTGAGTAGCCGCCCTCCGCTGCCAGGTGCTGATTCGGCGAAGACGCCGAAGAAGCTCACAAACCGAAAAGCCGCCAGCGGCGGTGGCGGGCGATACCCGCGCACGCCAGCCCGCAAGGCTCACGGCAAGCTGTCCAAGAGCGCGCCCGTGTCGAATGAGCCGAACGTGCGCACGCTCTCCGAGGTGGCGCCGGAATCGGACGAGGGAACACCTTGAAGGCGGCGAAACATGGTTCGCTTGCCGCGAAGTACCCGCACGAGCATGGGTGCGCACGCAGTCTGGCGTTAGTCGAAGATCTCCCAGAATCGGCCGAGCCCGAAGAACGAGGATTCTCCTGACCAATCGTCGAGCCCGTCATTGTCCGTGGACACAACCGGTCTGGGTCACCGTGACGCCTTCGACCTTGTCGGTGATCCAGCCGTTGGTCGAGAGGAGGGTGGGGTAACGTTGAGATGACCGAGAATGACATCCAGCTCACGATTGTGAGAGTGCTGCCTTGGTGGTGGCCACGGTTACGGCTGATACCGATTCGCCACGATGCGTTCTGGGGATCCTCCGCGCTCCGGCAGCCCAGCGCCTCACGACTGACACGGGCCTGGGTTCTCCTCGTCCACCATGGGGTTCGACCCGTACCACCCGAGCAGGAGCTGCTGGGCGCTCGAGCGCGTGCCATCCTGGCTTGGTTCCGCCTTCCGATACTCGTCGTTCATGAGCACGTACGCCCGGTCGTTGTCGTGGAGGTAGGCATCGAGCACCACGCCCCGAATGTGCTCGGTGATGGAGGCGTCTCGAACGCGGCACAGCGTCTCGACCCGCCGATCGAGGTTGCGTTCCATCAAGTCGGCACTGCCGATATACAGCTCCGGATCGCCTCCATTCTGGAAGTAGTAGGCGCGCGAGTGTTCGAGGAAGCGTCCGACGACGGATCTGACACGGATGCGTTCGCTCACGCCGGGAATCCCCGGCCGTAGCGCGCACGCGCCGCGCACGATCATGTCGATCGCGACGCCCGCCTGGGACGCTTTGTACAACGTGCGCACGATCGCCGGGTCGGTGACGGCATTGCACTTCACGATCACGTGCGCCTGGTGGCCTGCCTGCGCGTGCGCGATCTCGCGCGCGACCAGCTCCGCGAAGCGCTTCCGCAGGTTGACCGGCGCCACGATCAGATGGCCGTACTGCGTCTGCCGCGAATAGCCCGTCAGGAAGTTGAACACCTCGGCCACATCGTCGAGCACCCCGGGGTCGGCGGTGAAAAGCCCGAAGTCCGTGTACACCTGCGACGTGGCGCGGTTGTAGTTGCCCGTGCCGATGTGCGCGTAGCGGCGGATCCCCTCTGATTCCTTGCGGACGACCATGCACAGCTTGCAGTGTGTCTTCAGTCCTTCGACGCCGTAGACGACGTGCACGCCGGCGTCCTCGAGGCGGGTCGCCCACTGGATGTTGTTCCGCTCGTCGAATCGAGCCTTCAGCTCCACCAGCACGGCGACCTGCTTGCCGCTGCCCGCCGCTTCGATCAGCCTGTCGATCAGCGGGGAGTTCGCGCCCACCCGGTACAGCGTCATCTTGATGCCGACCACGTGGGGATCGGTGGACGCCTGCTTCAGAAAGACCTCCACCGCCCCAAACGAGTCGAACGGATGATGCACCAGGTAGTCCTGCTCGCGAATGTCGTCGAACACGCACGGGTGGCGGTGCACATTCCAGAGCGTCGCGCGGCGTGAACGTCACGTCCTTCAGGTGCGCGTAGGGAAGCTTATGAAGCGCCATCCAGTCCGAGACGTCGAGGCGTTCGGCGGTGCGGACGAGGATGTCATCCTCGATCCCGAAGTTTTCCACGAGCGTATTCACGACCCGCTGCGGCATCGAGTCTTCGACCTGCAGCAGCGAGGGCGGCGCATGGCGGAGCTCGCGCAGCGTCCGATCGACCGACTCGAGCAGGTCGTCGGCGTTGTCGTCCGGCACGTCCATGTCGGTGTCTCGAATCACCCTGAACAGGTGCGCGCCGATGAGCTCCATGCCGGGGAACAGCTGGCCAAGGTTCGCGCGAACGACGTCCTCGAGAAAAGCGAAGGTGGCGCCCGACACGCCCGGAGCCCCCGGGGCGCCGGCCACAGGGATGAAGCGCGGGAGCAGCGGCGGGAGCTTGACGCGCGCGAACTTGTTCCGGCGTCCCTGGCGAACGACCACCGCGAGGTTCTTGCTGCGATTCGAGATCACGGGGAACGGGTGGCCCGGATCGAACGCCAGCGGTGTCAGCAGTGGAAAAATCTCCGCCCGGAAATATGAAGCGAGGTAGCGCGCGATCTTGGGCGTGTACTCGTCAGGCTCGAGAAATCTGATGCCGTGTTCCGCGAGCTCCGGCCGCAGTCGCTCGGCCCAGCAGGCCGAGACATCCCTCATCATGGCCGCTGTCCGCTGACGGATCGCCGCGAGCTGGGCGGCAACGGTCTTGCCGTCGATGGACTTCTGCTCGATCCCGGCGCGCTGCTTCTTCAGCAGCGTCGCCACGCGCACCATGAAGAACTCGTCGAGGTTCGACGACACGATCGCCAGAAACTTCACGCGCTCGAGCAGCGGGTGGTGGTCCTCCAGCGCTTGATCCATCACACGCTGGTTGAACTCCAGCCAGCTCAGTTCCCGATTCTTGTACAGCGAGGGGTCGTCGAGGGCGAGGTTGGGAGCGAACGACGATGCAGGGGATGCTGGCGCCATACAGGGACCCGGTTTCAATCCTACACGCGATTGGTCGGGACCTGTTCAACTCCAGCGGGACCGCGGTGAGCCACTCACCGCGCCGCTGGGCGCTGCTGAGCTTGAGGGCCGGTTTGCGCCTCGAGCTTCAGGTGCCTACAAGGTCCAGAGCGGTCGCGCTGCTCTATCCTGTTGAGCATGGAAGCGAATACGGAAAGGCGCCTGGAGGAAGTGGTCGCCGAGGTCGACCGCCTGTTGGAGAGGCACCGCCTCCTCGAGGCGGTGGCGCGGCGCCAGGATACTCCGCGGAGCGCGTTGCTCGAAGAAATGCAGCATCGCCAGAACCTCGTGGAGCTGCACAGGCGCCTCAAGACCCTGCACCCTGCCGATCTCGGGCACATCCTCGAGTCGCTGCCGATCAGCGACCGGCTCGTCGTCTGGGGCGAACTGAGTCCGAACCTGGCCGGTCAGGCGCTCACCGAAGTCAGCCCGGGGGTCCGAGAGTCGCTGATCGAGCACACCTCGCGCGAGGCGCTCGTCGGCATGCTACGGGAGCTGGATGCCGACGACCTGCGGTATCTCTCGGAGTCTGTGCCCGCCGACGTGGTAGACGAGGTCTCCGGGTTACTCGACGCGCGCGATCGCTCCTGGGTTGAACAGACCCGGGCGTACGACGACGGCTCCGCGGCGCGTCTGATGATGCAGGACGTCCTGGTGCTGCGCGACTCTCAGACCGTGGCGGACGCGGTCGCTTTCCTCCGTCGTCGCGGCGGGCTGCCGGCACAAACCGACCGGCTGTTCGTCGTCGATTCGCGGAACATCCTGATTGGATCGGTGGGACTCGGCGCGCTGATCATTGCCGATGCGGGCGTTGGGGTGACGTCGGTGATGGACGGCGACGTGCGGCGGTTCCGCCCCTACGACGACGCACACGAGGTCGCGAAGGCCTTCGAGCGCTACGACCTGCTCTCGGCGCCGATCGTCGACGATCGCGGCAAATTGATCGGCCGCGTGACGGCGGACGCCGTGATGGACTTCATCCGGTCGTCGGCGGGCGACGATGTGCTGGCGCTCGCGGGGGTGCGGAAGGCGGAGGATCTGTTCGCGCCCGCCGTCGATTCGGCGCGCAACCGGTGGCCCTGGCTGGCGGTCAACCTCGCCACGGCCTTCATCGCCTCCCGCGTGATCGGCGCCTTCGAGGGCACCATTCAGCAGCTCGTCGCGCTGGCAGCGTTGATGCCGATCGTCGCGAGCATCGGCGGGAACACCGGCAACCAGACCGTCGCCCTCGTCGTGCGTGGGCTTGCGCTCGGTCAGATCACCGCCAACAGCGCGTGGCATCTGCTCAGGAAGGAGCTGCTCGTCGCCTTCTTGAACGGCGCGCTGTGGGGCACGATCGTCGGGCTGTTTGCGACGATCGTCTACCGGTCGATGCCGCTCGGGCTCGTCATGATGAGCGCCGTGCTGATCAACCTGATCATCGCGGCGATCATCGGGGTGTCGGTCCCGCTCGTGCTCCACCGGCTGGATCGCGATCCGGCGCAGGGGTCGAGCGTCATGCTGACGTTCGTCACCGACAGCATGGGGTTCTTCCTGTTTCTCGGACTGGCGAACGCGTTCTTGATCTAGTGCTCCTGCGGCAAATGCGAGATGCGTGAGTCGCCGTTCGATCGATCCCGATGACGAAGGTGACCAGCGCGACCGGATCCGCTCCGCTCAAATTGTTCTCTTCTTTTCTATCTCGTCGACGTCGCCGAGACGATTGAACTCCAGCCGATTCCCGACCTGATCGGCGGGCCCACTGTAGCGACGCGCAAGCCCCCCCAGATCCACGACGCACCTGAATAAGCGCCTCGCCGGCGCGTTGTGGAATTAACAAACACGAAACACACAAGACATCTTCCGGAGACACACAGCGGACTGGTTCGCCACAGACTCGCATCGAGGCCGCCTGACGGCCTCGATGGGAGGATACATCTTGCGACTTCTTTTCTGGCTGCTGCCGTCCGTGCGCATCGGCAGCGTGGCGCTGGCGCTGGCTGCTTCACCCGCGCGGGCGCAGCAGCCGGCGGCCGCGCCAGCTGCACCGAACGATACACCCTCGATCCGGGTCGGTGTCTCGCTGTTCACCGACTACACCTACACGAACAGCCCCGAGGTGACCGACGCCGATGGCAACTCCGTCAATCCCAGCCAGTTCAACATCGGCAGGAGCTATATCAACATCACGGGCAACCTGTCGCACCTCGTCGCATTTCGCATCACGCCGGACATCTCGCGTGAGACGGGGACGGGCAGCACGTTGAACGGCAGCCTGACCTTTCGCATCAAGTACGCCTTCGGCCAGGTGAACTTCGACGATTGGATGACGGCCGGATCGTGGGCGCGGCTGGGCATTCAGCAGACGCCGTGGGTCGATTTCGAGGAGAACATCTACCGCTACCGGTTCCAGGGCACCGTCTTTACCGAGCGCGAAGGGTTCCTGTCCTCCTCAGACGCCGGCGCGTCGTTCCACTACAACTTCCCATCGAACTACGGCGACCTGCATGCGGGCTTCTACAACGGCGATAACTACAACCGCCAGGAAGCGAACGATCAGAAAGCATTCCAGGTGCGCGGCACGGTCAGGCCATTCGCCTCGAGCGCGGGGAACGTGTTGCACGGAGTACGGGCGCACGCGTTCTACAACCAGGATCACTACCTAAGAGATGGCGAGCGCACGCGTTTCGTCGGCAGCGTCACGTTCGAGCACAAATACCTGAATGCCGGCTTCGACTACCTGCGCGCCACCGACCAGTTGTCGGTGACCAGGCCGGAGGCCGACGCCAATGGCTACTCCATCTGGGCAACCCCGCGATCCCCCAGCGGATGGGAACTGTTGCTCCGCTACGATCACTTGAAGCCGAACACGGCCATCGACTCGCAGGTCCGCACGCGCACGATCGTCGGCGTGGCCTACTGGTTCCGGACGCAGAACCCCGCGTCGGCGGCGTTGCTGGTCGATTACGACGGCGCGACCTTTGATGAGTCGCTGCCAGCTCGGCCGAAGGAGCAGCGGTTCGCCATTCATGCGCTTTACCAGTTCTGATCTGGACCCGGTTTTGGGTCTTTTACACGAATTTAACCTCTGCGAAACCCAGGAGTCATCGTCGCTGCGATAGGCTGGTAGTCATGAATGCATGTATCGGACGGTGGGTCGGCAGGTTTGGCCTGTCGTTCATGATCGCAGCTGTGGCGTGTGGTGGCGGAGGCCAGAACGCGGATCAGAAGGCGGACGGTAGCACGTCGGCCCAGGTGATCGCGATCGACGGGTCGAGCACGGTATTTCCCATCACCGAGGCGGTCGCTGAAGAGTTTCAGAAGGCCAATCGAGGTATGCGTGTCACCGTCGGCATCTCCGGAACCGGCGGCGGCTTCCAGAAGTTCTGCCGCGACGAGATCGACATCGCTGACGCATCGCGCCCGATCAGCCCTACGGAGGCTGAGGCATGCGGGAAGGCCGGCGTGCAGTTCATCGAGCTTCCGGTCGCCTACGACGGCCTTGCGGTCGTGGTGAATCCGAAGAACACCTGGGCGACGATGATCACAGTGGCCGAGCTCAAGAAAATGTGGGAGCCGGCTGCGCAGGGGAAAGTCACTCGCTGGAGCCAGATTCGCGCCGGCTGGCCGGACCGCGAACTCCACCTGTTCGGTCCGGGCGTCGATTCGGGCACCTTCGACTACTTCACCGAGGCGATCAACGGCAAGCAGGATTCGAGTCGCGGCGACTACACGTCGAGCGAGGACGATAACGTCATCGTGCAGGGCGTGAGCGGTGACGAGAACGCCCTCGGCTACTTCGGCTTTGCGTACTATGAGGAGAACAAGGACAAGCTCAAGCTCGTGCCGGTCGACGATGGCGAGGACGCGAACGGGAAAGGCCCGATCCTTCCATCCGTCGAGACCGTGGGGAACGGCACGTATCGACCCTTGTCACGCCCGATTTTCGTCTATTCGAAGGTGAAGGCGCTCGACCGTCCGGAGGTGAAGAGCTTCATCGACTTCTACCTGTCACAAGGTAACGATCTGGTTCAGGAGGTGGGGTACATCCCGTTGAAGGCCAGCGAATACGAGCATGTCCGCACCCGGTTCACGAGCCGGAAAACCGGTTCGATGTTTCAGGGGACCGACTCCCACAGCCAGCTGACCCTGGAACAGCGGCTTTCGCAATGAGATCGCCTGGTGACACGGTTCCGGACGCGTACGATCGTCGAGTTCGCGATCGAGAAGGCTCTGTTCTTCTGTGCCGCGGGGTCGATTCTCGTTACCGCCGGGATCATCTTCGTGCTGCTCTTCGAAACCGTTGAGTTCCTCCGGGAGGTGTCGATTCTCGAGTTCATCTTCGGCACGGAGTGGACGCCCCTGTTCTCCGAGAAGCACTTCGGCGTGCTTCCCCTTGTCGCCGGCACGTTCCTCGCGTCCGCGATCGCGATGGTGGTGGCGCTGCCGGCGGGCCTGCTGACCGCGATATACCTCAGCGAATACGCGGCCGCTGGCGTTCGCCGCATCGTCCGGCCGGTGCTCGAGGTGCTCGCCGGCGTGCCCACGGTTGTCTACGGGTACTTCGCGCTGCAGTTCGTGACACCCCTTCTTCAGTCCTTCGTGCCGGGTCTGGCCGGCTTCAACGCCCTCAGCCCCGGCATCGTGATGGGCATCATGATCCTGCCGCTCGTGTCATCGCTCTCCGAAGACGCGCTGCACAGCGTGCCGAACGGGCTGCGGGAGGGCGCGTACGCGCTCGGCTCGACCCGCATGCAGACGGCGCTGCGCGTGGTCGTGCCGGCCGCGTTTTCAGGGATTTCCGGCGCGGCGATCCTGGCCGCGTCCCGCGCAATTGGCGAGACGATGATCGTCGCAATCGCCGCGGGTCAGCAGCCGAGATTGACACTCGATCCGCGGGTTCCGGTCGAAACGATGACCGCCTATATCGTCCAGGTGAGCCTGGGCGACACGCCGGCCGGGACCCTGGAGTACCGGACGATCTTCGCCGTCGGCATGCTGCTGTTTCTCTTCACGTTTGCGCTGAATATCGTCTCGAACTGGCTGAGGAACAGGTTCCGGGAGGAGTACGCATGAAGGGCGCGGCCGCGACGGCGGGGATGCCCCAGGGACAGCGCGTGCTGCGGCATGTCGGCGATCGGGTGCTCGGCAGCGTCGGCCTCCTGGTGATGCTCCTGGCGCTGGCGGCGCTTGCCGCCCTGCTGTACGACATCTTGCACGACGGCCTTCGCCGCATTTCGTGGCAGTTCATCACGAGTTATCCGTCGCGCAACGCCGAGCAGGCCGGGATCCTGGCGGCGCTGGTCGGCAGCATCTACGTCGTCGGCCTGACGGCGGCGATCGCCGTGCCTCTGGGCGTGGGCGCGGCCATTCACCTCGAAGAGTACGGCGGGCGGGGGCGTCTGTCCCGTCTGATCGAGGTCAACATCGCCAACCTGGCGGGCGTTCCGTCGATCATCTACGGGTTGCTCGGCCTCGGCTTGTTCGTCCGCCTCATGCAAATGGAGCGCAGCGTCCTGGCTGGCGGGTGCACGCTCGCGCTGCTGGCGTTGCCGGTGATCATCATGTCCACCCGCGAAGCGCTGCGTGCGGTGCCGAAGTCCCTCCGCGAGGCCTCCTACGCACTCGGGGCGACCAAGTGGCAGACCATTCGATATCAAGTACTCCCAGCGGCGTTCCCCGGTATTCTGACCGGCCTGATCCTGGCACTGTCGCGCGCCATCGGTGAGACGGCGCCTCTTATCACCATCGGGGCGCTCACCTACGTCCCGTTTCTGCCGAGCGATATCTGGTCGCCGTTCACGGTGCTGCCGATTCAGATTTTCAACTGGGTATCCCGGCCACAGGCCGCTTTCGCCGAGAACGCGGCGGCCGGCATCGTCGTGCTGCTGGCCCTGCTGCTCATCATGAATGCGGTGGCGATCGTGCTGCGCGATCGACTCCAGAGACGGACCTCCTAGCCTGTTTTGCGCAACCGTGGCGCGGCCCGTCCAGATCCGGCCGCAGTGTTCGCCTTAGCGAGGCGGACGTGACGTCCGGCTCCAGCCGGAGCGGACATACTCGAGTTAGGAGTGACTAGACGTTTCGCGGAAACAGATCGGGGTTATCGGTGAAGAGGGCGTCAACTTCCAGCGTGTACAGGAAGTGCGACATTTCCTCGCCCACGCTTGCGAACCGCCCCGGATTGCTCGCCCGAAAGGTGTAGGCGGTCACCGTGAGACCTGCCTGATGCGCTCGGGTGACAAGCGCCGGATCCCTGTCGATGAGGGCCTTGTCAGGCCCGACTCCCGTCGCAAAACCTGCTATCTCTTCCAGCCGCGCCGCGGTCAGTCCAACATCGGGTCCTGAATCGATCAGCAGGATCCGCGGAACGGTCGGAAGCTCAACCGCCAGGCGCCTGACGGTCGCCTCGTCGAACGACTGAGCGATCACCGGCGTGGTTCGCAACGAAGCCGGCCGGTCGAGACCGTTGCTCCTGAGCGAGTCGACGAAGATGCTCATCATGTCGACGCCACGGCCTACATAGAGGGGCGGCGACTTCAGCTCCGGGTACAGTCCCGCTTCGCCGCGCACGAGATCGATGGCTTCCTGCCATGTGACGATGTGTTGGCCGGCAAACGCAGGGTCGAACCAGCCGCCCATGTCGAGGCGGCGGATTTCGGCCAGGGTGAAGTCGTTGGCGATCCAGCGTCTGTTTCCCCCGCTCGATTCTTCCGAGAACCGCTGGGGGTAGATCTCGCCGACGTTACTCGTCCTCTCGAGCGTGTCGTCGTGCAGGCAGATCAGCACGCCGTCGCGGGTGACAGCCAGGTCCTGCTCGACGTAGTCGGCGGCATGTTCCAAGGCCAGCCGGTAGGCGGCCAGGGTATGTTCGGGAGCGTACGCGGATGCACCGCGATGCGCGATGAGCTGCTTGCTCGAAGGTTCGGCACTCGCGTCAACGGGCACCGTCGGGATTATATGCGCGTCCTGCTGGAGGGCCCCGGGCTGGGTCGTCGGATAAATCTGAAATTGTCTGATCAGGCTTTCAGGTGCAGCGGTTCATGTTGCCGGACGCTCTTCAGCGCCCGACGATCACTCTGAATCTGGCGGCAAGGCCACCGAGATCGTGTTCGTCAGCTTCCTTCGAGATGCCGCCGTCGCCCAGGATGCCCGGCACCCGGGTGTACTGGACGTCGGCGGTGAATCCCAGCCAGCGGCCAAGACGAAATTCCGCTCCTCCGTTCACCAGATATCCGACGTGCCGGGTCTTGAAGCTTCCATCGTCGGTCGAGAAATCGGACGTTTCCTCGTACGAGGTACGAGCCGATCCCGGCTCCGACGTACGGCACGAGCCGTGGCGAGACGCGGAAGCGGTATCCGCCGCTGACCTCAACGGGTGTCTCGGTGACCGTCAGCGGGATACCCAACCCGAAATTCTCGCCGTCGAACCTGAACGCGCGTTCTCCGGTCGCCTTGAAACGGGACAGGGTGACGTCGACGAAGAGGACGCCCCGGAAGAGCACTTGTGCGCCGCCCCCCCAGAACGGTTCGACCGTTTTGCCGAACACCGCGTTGAACGTTTCCTTTGCCGTGAAGTTCTGTCCGCCCGCCAGGAAAAACGGCCGCACGGAAATCGCAGGACGGTTCGCGTACGATGGGCCGGCCTGCGCCTGGGCGGAAGCGGGGGCCGCTCCGAGCGCCGCTGCGAACACCAGCATGAGGAATCGCGGTGTCGGCGTCATCGTGCCAGCCCCAGCCCGCGGAGGACGTTGCGCGCATCGACCAGTCCGAAACCGTACGTGTCGTCGCGGCCTGCCGCTCCCAGGTCGACCGCGAACCTCTCGAGCGCTGCCTCGACGGCGGCCGGTTTTGTCACGCCCTGTTGGATCAGCATCGCCGCCACACCTGCGACGTGAGGCGTGGCCATGGACGTGCCGATGTTGCCGATGTACGCAAAGACGTCGAACCGCGGCGGGTGGTACTGGGACGGCGGCAGCAGGTATGTATCGGTGAAATTGAAATTAAAGGTCTGCTGCCAGATGAGACCATCGCGGCCGAACCCGCGCTCCGATCCGCCAGGCGCTGACAACTCGACCCAGCTGCCCGTGTTCGAATAGTAGGCGTGGCAGTCCGGCTGGCCCGCCGTTCCCTGGCAGCGGTGGCTGCCGGTCTGTCCTGTGGCGCGGCGATCGACGGCCGCGATCGAGACGGCGCCCGGAACCCGCGCCGCGATCTCGGCGACGACTTCGGTTGGATTGCCGTTTTCGAAATCGTTTCCGCCGGCGATGACGATGAACGAACCCTTGCCCACCGCATACCTGATGGCGGCCTCGACAGCCGGTGCGCACCCGTCCACGGTCGAATTGCTCGTGCAGTTGGCGGGACCGGTGCGCCCGATGCTCATGTTGATGACCTGCGCGCCGCTGTCGGCCGCATACCGGATCCCGCGCGCGACCACATCGTCGGTGCCCTCGTTGGGAGACCCGAAGAGGTCATCCCAGACACCGCCAATCACTTTGACCGGCATCAGCTTGACGTTGAAAGCGACCCCGGCGGTTCCGATGTTGTCGTTCGTCAACTGGCCGACGGTTCCGCTGATGTGTGTTCCGTGCCCGTCGAAGTCGCGCGGCGTGGCCGTGTCCCAGATGAAATCGTGGGGCGCGGAAAACCGCCCGAGGTCTCCGAGTTGCGGCGCGGCAGCATACGGGATGGTGACCCGCCCCAGCGCAGGATACGGTCGCCCGTCCTCGTCGAAGAACGCCGGAATGTCGACGGTGATCATCGCGTTGTCATAGGCCACGCCCGTATCGAGGATCGCCACCGTGACGGTCGATCCGGCCTGCATCTGGATATCCCAGGCGCTCTCGAGGTCAATCAGCGGGAAATTCCATTGGAGCTGCGTGTACAGCGGATCGTTTGGCTTGAACCGCGTGTGCATCCGGTAGGCCAGCTGGGCGTATTCGACGTCGGGCCGTGCGCGCAGCGTGCGGGCGACGGCCTGGGCATCTTCCCCCGGACCGATGCTGACGACGTCGAAGTCCGCGTACGACGGCCGCGCACGAAGCGCTGCGGTGCGCGACGCGGTCGAGAGCGCCGTGAGGCGGCCGGCCGGCGAGAGGCCATCGCGGAATTTCACGATCACCCGTCCTGCGGCGTACGGACGTCGTGGCTGGCCGGTCCGCTGAGCGGCGAGAGCCGCGGCGAGCGCCCGGCGCCGGATCACCTCGGCCGTGTTGCCGGCGTGGCTGTCGTCCTGCAGGACGCCTTGGTCGATGGCGGGGAGACCGAGGTGTTCAACGACCACGAGGGATTGATTCCCGGCGGCCTGGCCGCGGACGATCCAGGTGGCAGTCAGGGCCGTGAACAACGCGAGCAGGGCGACACGGACAGGAGACGTGCGCATCCCGCTATCTTACGTGCAGAGCCGTCTCGACACGCCACGACCGACCCAGCTAGACCGTGGTGCGGGGTTTGATCACGCCGTCCTTGGGAACGATCACGATGCCGTTTCTGATGAAGTAGCCGTCGCCGTCGGCTTGTTCGACGCCGGCTCGCGTTTTCCAGGCGCGCTCCGTCGCCGATGCGGGCATTCTTGTCGACGATGACCCGATCCAACACCACGTCGCGGCCGATGCCGAGGCGCGGCCCGTGGCCGCGCGGCGGCGCCGCGTCGTCGGTCTCGTAGAAGTCCGCGCCGAGCAATACGGAGCGGCTGATCCGACAGCCCTGCTGGATGCTGGTGCGGATCCCCACCACCGATTCCTCGATGACGCACCGTTCGAGATAGCAGCCTTCGGCGATGATTGCATCCTTCACCGAGCAGTCGCTCAATCGGGAGCCGGGCAGAAACCGCGGGTGGGTGTAGATCGGCCGATCCGCATCGTAGAACTTGAATGGGGATTCAGGTCCCGTGAGCATGATGTTCGCGTCGTAGAACGACCGGACGGTCCCGACATCGGCCCAGTAGCCCTTGAACAGATACGCGTTGACGCGATAGCGGTCGAGCGCCGCAGGAATGATCTCCCGGCCGAAATCCGTCGCGCTGTCCTCCTTGAGAATGTCCAGCAGTACGTCGCGCGAGAACACGTACACGCCCATCGAAGCCACGAAGGGCCGATCGGCAACCTGTCCCGTGAAGGCGGTGCCCAGGGGGATGCTCTGACCGATTTCCTCCAGGCGGGCCCGGTTCGGCTTTTCCTCGAACGCGGCGATTCGTCCGCTGCGGTCGAAGCGGAAAATTCCCATGCCCGACGCCTCGGCGATCGTCACCGGCTGCGCGGCGATCGTGATGTCGGCGTTCCGATCGATGTGCGCATCGATCATCTCGAGATAGTTCATGCGGTAGAGATGATCGCCGGCGAGAATCAGGTAATAGCTCGAATCGTGTCGCGCGAAATGGCGCATCGCCTGCCGCACCGCGTCGGCGGTCCCCTGGTACCAATGGGGGTTGTCGGGCGTCTGCTCGGCCGCGAGGATCTCGACGAAGCCGTGGCTGAAAAGATCCATCCGATACGACTGCCCGATGTGCCGGTTGAGCGAGGCGGAGTTGAACTGCGTGAGCACGAAAATCCGTCTGATCTCGGCGTGCAGGCAATTGCTGATGGGAATGTCGATCAGGCGGTACTTTCCGCCGATCGGCACGGCCGGTTTCGAGCGGTGTTCCGTGAGCGGAAACAGCCGAGTGCCCCGGCCGCCCCCGAGAATCAACGCCAGCACATCGCGCACCTGACCAAGTGTACCAAGGGCGTCGGCAATCGACGCGCAACATTCGAAAATCTGATCTGCTACAATCCTCGCGCCTTGGCATTCCGGCTGATCCCGCGCGAGACGCGCTTCTATGACGATTTCCAGGCGCTTGCCGACGAGCTCCAAGTGGGCGCCAAGCTGCTCGAGGCCATGCTGGCGCCGGATCGGCCGGTCTGGGACAAGGCCGACGAGATCAACGAAGTCGAGCACCGGTGCGACTTCCTGACCCACAACATCATCCAGCGGTTGAACCGTACCTTCGTCACACCGCTCGATCGCGAAGACATTCACGCTCTCGCCCGATCGCTGGACGATGTGATGGACTCCATCGATGCCTGCGCAACGGTCGTGCGGCTGTATCGTCTTGAAAGCGTCCGCTTCGGTGCACGCGAGCTCGCGCACATCATTACGACGTCGACCGAACAGGTGCGCCTTGCGCTCCGGGCGCTCGAACAGAACAAAGGCCTGATCACTCATGCGGTCGAGATCAACCGGCTCGAGAACGAGGCCGACCGCGTCCACCAACAGGCGCTCAGCCGGCTGTTCGACGACGAGCGCGATCCGATTGTCGTGATCAAGTGGAAGGAGACGCTGGATTTCCTCGAGAACGCGACCGATCGATGCGAAGACGTCGCCAACGTTCTCGAGGGCGTCATGGTCAAGCACGGATAGCGTGCCGATGCTCCCTGTCGTCGCCGCGCTGCTCCTGACCGCCCTGCTCTTCGACTTCATCAACGGTTTTCACGACGCTGCCAACTCGATCGCCACCGTGGTGTCGACGCGCGTGCTGTCGCCGGGCAAGGCGGTGATGTGGGCCGCGTTCTTCAACTTCGTCGCCGCCTTCACCTTCGGCACGGCAGTCGCGACGACGGTCGGGTCGGGGATGATCGACATCCGTGTCGTCTCCCTCGCGGTGATCTTCGCCGGGTTATCGGGCGCGATCGTCTGGGATCTGATCACTTGGTTCTTCGGTCTGCCGACGAGCTCCTCGCACGCACTGATCGGTGGGTACGCAGGGGCAGCCGTGGCCAAGGCCGGCATCGGGGCACTCGTGCCGGCGGGCTGGACGAACACCCTGATCTTCATCGTGCTGTCGCCGCTCATCGGCATGGCGCTCGGATTTCTCCTGATGGTGTCGATTTTCTGGATCTTCCGATGGACGCCTCCCTCGCGGGTCGACCGCTGGTTTCGGCGCTTGCAGCTGGTGTCCGCTGCGGCCTTCAGCCTGAATCACGGGGCGAACGATGCCCAGAAGACCATGGGCATCATCGCGGGGGTGCTGCTCACCGCGGGGTATATCGACCGGTTCTACATTCCGTTCTGGGTCGTGCTCAGCGCCCACGCGGCGATCGGACTCGGAACCCTGGCTGGCGGCTGGCGCATCATTCACACCATGGGATCGAAGATCACCAAGCTCCAGCCGGTCGGCGGATTCGCCGCCGAGACCGGCGCTGCTCTCTCAATTCTGTTCGCGACGGTAGGGGGCATTCCGGTGAGCACAACCCACGCCATCACCGGGGCGATCGTCGGCGTGGGGGCAACGCGGCGGCTTTCTGCCGTGCGTTGGGGCGTCGCGACGCAAATCGTCTGGGCGTGGATTCTCACCATTCCGATGGCGTTCGCGATCGGTGCAGGCGCGTACACGCTCTTGCGCCTCACAGGCGCAGAGTAGCCTGTGTTTTCCGCCGTGGCGCGGTCCCCCCAAGACCTGCCGCCGTGTCAGCGTTCATCAACCCGCCAAGCCGGACACCCGTACTACAGGTAGCTGTCGCCCCAGACCTTGCCGTCATGTCCGCCGGTTGTTCGCTTCAGATCAGAAGTTGAACCGTACTGCGAGCTGCACCTGTCGGTTGGTGCCGAGGCCGGTGGTCGTACCGACGGTGCTGTTCATGATCCCGAAAGAGCCCGCGGCGGCCGAACTGTATGCCTGTCCAGGCTGAACACGGTTCGCCTGCGTGGCGCTCTCTCCCGCACCCGGCAGCGCGTTGGGAAGCGTGGCCGGGGGGTTCGCGAAGTTCGTGTTGTTGAACAGATTGAAGATCTCAACCCGGAACTCGGCGTTCGGTCCGTTGCCGAGGTTCACCCGCTTTGCAATCACCATATCGATCTGATGGAAGCCGGGGCCGTGAATCGAGTTGCGCTCGAGGTTGCCGAAGGTTCCGGGCAGAGGCGTCGCGAACGCGGCCGGATTCAGGAAGACGCGTCCCCCGTCCTGGATGAACGGATCGACGCCAGGGATGAGGTCGGGCCGGCGAGTGGCGCGCGAGGCGCCGCCCCCCGGGACATTGATCACCGCGGTACGGCCTGGCGCCGCGTTGTTCCAGAAGGCTCCCGCCCCGTCGACGTAGACGATGTCGTTGCGCGTGATGAGCACCGGAATCGGCAGGCCGCTGCGCGCGTTGGCGATGCCGCCGATCGACCATCCGCCGGTCAGCGCCCCTGAACCGGGAATCGTGTACAACAGGCTCAGATTGAACGTGTGTCGGATATCGAAGTTGTTGTACCCGTCATCGAAGTCGAAGTCCGCGAGGGCTCTGGCGTTGTTGGAAGCTGTCGTTGCTTCGTTCGACCCGCCCGTGTTGCCCTTGCTGTAGCCGAGCGTGTACTGGGCGTTCGCCGTGAGCCCGCGGGCGGCTCGCCGGGTCAGCGAGAGCTGCATCGCGTTGTAGGTGTCGTGGCCGCCGCTGGTCTTGTAGTCGATTTCGGCGTACGGCCGCTGGATGCTCGCGAGTGTGCCGTCGGCGTTACGCGATGACGATGTCGAACTCGCGGATCTGGGCCCACGTGCCGTTTGGTAGAAGATCGACGCCGATCGTCCTGTTCGCGATGCTCCGCAGGAAAAGGTTTCGGCCCTGGCTCCCGACGTAGGCTACAGTCGCCGCCAGGCTTCCCGCGCAGTTCCTGTTGAACCGACGCCGTGTACTGATACACCTTCTCCGGAAGCGTGTACTCGTTGGCGTACGCGCGAGGCTGATACGACGCGGTTGTTCGGGTTGTTGATGAAGTTCGGGCGCACCAGGGCGGGATCGATCGGATAGGCGAGAACCGCTCGACACGGTGGTACTGATGCGTTCGGCTTCGACAGGCTGAATCTGATCCTCGGTTTGTCCGGGGCCGACGAAGATGCCGCCGCCGGCGCGGATGACTGTCTTGCTCGTCGGCGAGAAGGTCGCCGACACGCGCGGCTGGAAATTGTTCTTCTTCGACTGGTAAAGGGGCGTCGTGTCCGGGTCGATCGTGCCCGTGTCGATATTGAACTTGACGATCCGGTTGTCCGCTTCGCGCAGCGGCACGTAGTAGTCGTAGCGAAGGCCGTAGTTCAGTGTCAGGTTGGGCCGCACGCGCCACTCGTCCTGTGCGTACGCCACGTAGTACTCCTGCTTGATGTTCTTCGGGCCGGACGCACCGTTGTGGAACGGGCTCGGCTCGCTCAGATCGCCGAAATACTGGATCTGCGTGGGCGTATTGGCCAGAAACCCGGCGATATTGCCGTACGTGTAGGTGGTGCCGCCCAGCTGGTCGGTGCTCATCCGGATCAGCCGGACGTCGCCCCCGAACTTCAAGAAGTGGTTACCCGTGAGGCGGCTCAGCGAATCGGCGATCGTCAGCGAGTACGGATCGTACGGCGCACTGCGGCCGTTGCCGGCGCTGTTCACGCGGACGAGTTGACCCGGGGTTGCGATCCCCGAGCTTCCCGACTGCCCCGCGATCCCTGCGTTCGCCACCGTGCCGCTCAGGCTGACCAGGATACCTTCGAGTCCCGCGGGCGCAACTCCGCCGTAGGTGCTTGGCGCCGCGTTGTAGCCGATCTTGAACTCGTTGATCGGCGGAACCTAACAACCCCTGCAGGTTGAAGACCGCGTTCGAGGGATTGTCGGTGAAGTGCAGCCGCCGCCCCGTCACGCCCTGAGGTTCGTCGTTCGTGCCACGGTCGTGGAAGACGCGAGCGTAGGCCGACCAGTTCTGGTTGATCTGGAGGTCGAACCGGCCGCTGAAGGAGTTTTCACGGACGTCCTGGGTGTCCTGGAGCTGTGCGATGTCGAAGTCGGCGTTCGTGGAAGCGCCCGGCAGGATGACCGCGTTGGGTGCCAGGAATCCCGGCCGCAGAGTGGCGACCGCCGGCACCGCGCGGGCCCACGCGGCGGCACTCGGAACGGCCTCGACGATGTTTCTCCCGGCGTGCACCCGGTAGCCTTCGTAGCTCCCGAAGAAGAACGCGCGATCCTTGCATGACGGGTCCGCCGAAGGACCCGCCGAACTGATTCAGCTTCAATTTCGACTTCGGTCCCTCAGAGCTCACCGTGTCGTCATTGTTGCGCAGGGAGTCGAAATGATTCGGCGCGTCGAGCTTGTCGCTGCGAAAGTACTCGAAGACCGAGCCGTGGAAGTTGTTGCTCCCCGACTTGGTGATCACGCTCACCTGTCCGCCCGTGCCGGTGCCGAGCTCGGCGGCATAGCCGCTCGATTCGACGCGGAATTCCTGAACGTTTTCGAGGCTGGCCTGGAGCCTGAACGGCGTCTTGTTCTCGCCGTTCACGTTGCCCGGCGACGCGTCGATGATCGCGGAGCCCTCGATGCCGTCGTATTTGATGACGTTCTGCTCGTTGGCCCGGCCCGAAAAGCGGATGTCCTGCCAGGTGCCGTCGCCTGCGTTCTGCGAACCCGGCGCCTGCAACAGGAGCTGAGACATCTGGCGGCCGTTGACAGGCAGCCCCTGCACCTCCCGCTCGCTGACGTTGACGCCCATCCGCGCCGAGCTGATATCGAGCGTAGGCGCCGTGCCGACAACGTTCACGGTTTCCTGCACGCCGGCCGGCTTGAGCTCGAAGTCGAGCGCCAGCTCCTGCCCGACCGCAAGCGGCATCTGCGGATACTCGAGGACACCAAAGCCCGGCTTCTCCGCCTTGATGGTGTAGATGGAAGGCTTGAGCGGCGACACCACGAAGTAGCCGTCGGCGTTTGTTTTCGTCGTGCGCAGCTCGCCGGTCCGGTCGTTCTTGATCGTGACGGTTGCCTCAACAACAAACGCGCTGGTCTGGTCGCGAACCGAGCCGCTGATCCTGCCTGAATCAGCCTGTGCAGCCGCGGCCACCGGAAGCCCCACGAGCAAGGCGAGTGTCGCCAGCCATCGTTGAACCTTCATTTGTCCTCCATCAAAGCCTTTTGAGAGGATTCGAGCGTACGATGGCCATGTAAGCTGGATGTGACGAACCTATTCCGGGCACATTAAAACGACTTTGCACCTCGTCCGTAGCACACTCCGGGTCGCAGATGTAACGCGAACGTAACCGTGGTGTTCTGCGCGGGTAACAAAACAGTTGATCGGCTGTTACACAGATTGCGCAAGAGGGGAGCCGCCGTCAGTCGTGGCAGCCGGAGACGCCTCATTACTCGGAACTGCATGCATGGTGGATGGACGTTACAACGTGTTGTTCCGGTGCACGGGAAATCCGGCTCGAAGCATCCTGGCGGGAGGCGCTTCTCCGGCACTGGGGTGGAGAGCGCTTTCCGGCTCGAGCTCTGGACCGGCTGTCTCTCCAGCGGGAGCTTGATGCGCTTGGACGGACGCGCCAGGGGCTCGAGTGACGAAATCGTCCCTCGACGCTCGACGGCTTACGGGGAGATCGCTCGGAGTCAGCGCGTGTACGAGAAGCGAGCAGGCTCGACGACCGCGGCGTCCCGAACGACCCGGTCTTTCAGCCACTGCGCGGCATCGGCGTCGAGCATGAAGGTGCCCGGGCGGAGGTCTGAAAACTCCCGGGCGTCGAAGCGCGGGCGCATGAGCCCCTGTCTGGCGTGTGTGTGCGTGTCGAGCAGATAGTGGCCGATCTCGTGCGCCACCGCCCGTCCGAGCACCAGGCCGAGCCGGCGTTGATCTAGCGGGGCCTGCAAAGGGAAGCCCGGCGGCCTCGCTTCCTCGAGCAGACGTTCTGCGGCCTCGATGGAGACAATCGCCACCGCGTGCCCCCTGCCTGGACCCAATAGTTCCCCGACGGCCAGCGAGTCGTTCTGCCGGGGCGCGCTGCCGCGCCTGGGGACAACCAGCAGGCGCAAGCTTCTGTTCGCCAGCCGGGGGGTCGCTGTGGGGGACAACCAGTCGATCGCGACGCCCTGGCTTCGCCAGATCCTCGCGGCCTCGTCCAGGAGCGGGGTGCGCGCGGCCGCGGGAAGGGAGGGGGCGATAGTGAGGAGGATTTCGAGCGAACCGGTCGATTCCGGGCGGCCTTCTTCAGCCGCCGCCGTCGAAACCCCTGCAACCATGACACAGGAGAGGAGCGCGCTCGCAGCGCGATTGTGCATGAGGGCCTCCGGCTCGCCTCGGTGTCAGACGTACCGCCCTGTTGCCGCTACTTGTAACAGAGATGTGACAACAATGTCTATCGGAAGTAACGTCGCGGAACTTTAGTGGCGGCAATGGGGGAGCAAGGGAGGAGGACGCGTCAGCGCTCTTCCTGCATCTTCAGTTCGATGGTGAAGCGAGCGCCGCCCCCGGGGCGGTTTTCGGCGCGAACGCGGCCGTCATGCAGCTCGATCAGGTGTTTGACAATCGCCAGGCCGAGTCCGGTGCCACCCGGATCGCGCGCGCGCGATTTATCCACGCGGTAGAAGCGCTCGAAAATTCTGGACAGATCTTCTTCCGGGACACCGGGGCCCTCGTCCGACACCGCGACCGCCACATACCCGTCGTCGGACCGCGCATCGATGTGAATGACGGTTCGCTCGGGAGCGTAGGTGCTGGCGTTGGCGACAAGATTCCTCAGCGCGTCGTGAAGCTTCGCCGGATCGCCGGTCAGCGTTTCCGCTCCTGCCGCCACCGAGATCTTGACCCGCTGGCCCCGCGCTTCGAGGGAAGGGGTGAGATCGGCGGTGACGGAGTGCGCGAGCGCCCGCGTGTCACACGAGACGAGCTCGAGGGTCTCCTGCCGCGCATCGAGCCGCGCCAGTTGCAGCAGATCTTTCACCAGCCGCTCCATATTGAGCGCCTGTCGCGTGATGATCCCGAGGAATCGGCGGCTTTCCTCCGCGCTCGGATCGCCGTCGGTCAGTGCCTCGAGATAACCGCGGATCGCCGTGAGAGGCGTGCGCAGCTCGTGCGACACGTTGGCGACGAAGTCGCGGCGGATCTGATCCGCGCGCCGCAGTTCGGTGATGTCGTGGAGCACCAGAATCGCGCCGTGACTGCCGCCCGTTGACATCGGCGCCGCTCTGGCCATGATCGTCCGCGTCACGTCGCGCGGCGGAGACAGCTGCACCGAGGCGGACGGGCTGGCCGCCGAGCGCCGCCCCACGAGATCGGTGATCGCCGGGTGACGGATCGTTTCGACGTAATGCCGGCGGATCGCGAGGTCGTCGATCTTCAGCATCTGCCGCGCGGCCTCGTTCAAGAGCTGCACGCGCCCCTTCGGGTCGACGACGATCACCCCTTCGATCATCCCGGCGAGCACGGCCGCCATTCTCGCGCGGTCGCGCGCCAGCTCGACGAGCCGTTCGCCGAGCTCCTGGACCGACCCATCCAGCTCTCGCGCTGCCCGCCCGATCTCGTCGTCGCCGTAGTCGATGACCGCCGGCGTGAGGTCGCCCTCGCGGTAGCGGCGAGCGAGATGGCCGATCGCCCGGACCCGTCGATCGAGCCGCCGGCCGACAGCCGCCGCGAACCCCGCGGCCCACGCCGTCGCGGCCACGACACCGGCGGCGACAGCCGCGACGAGGGCTCGTCCGTCGGCCCCGCGTCGGTGAACACCGCGAACATGGCCGCCGCTGCCGCGAGCGCCAGAATGCCGCCGCCGGTTGCCGCGACGAACAGCTTGCTTTTGAAGGTCACAATGGAGCAGCCCTCAGCTCTCAGCTTACAGCCTTATCCCTCGCCGGGATTTCACCGTGTTCGGTCGCGGCGAGCTTGGCTGACGGCTGAAAGCTCGTGCATCAGTGAGGCGGCTGCTCGAGCAGCTTGTACCCGAACTGCTTGACCGTCACGATCGCATCGCCGAGTGATACGAGTTTTTCTCTCAAGCGGCGGACGTGCACGTCGACGGTCCGCGTGCCGCCAGTGTATTTGTACCCCCAGACGTCGGTCAGGAGGAGGTCGCGCGACAGGACCCGCCCCTTGTGCCGCAGGAGGTATTCGAGAAGCAGAAACTCCTTGGCGGTGAGCGTGACGTTCTTCCCGTCCGACACCACGGTATGCCGCTCGGCGTCCATGACAATCGGGCCATATCTCAGGGTGCTGGCGGCTGCCGGCTGCCGGTGCGCGCGGCGCAGCAGCGCCCGTACCCGGGCGACGAGCTCGCTCGGACTGAACGGTTTGGCCATGTAGTCGTCGGCGCCAAGCTCGAGGCCGACGATGCGCTCAGATTCCTCGGCTCGTGCGGTCAACATGATGATCGGAATGGCCGCGGTTTGGGCGCTCGCGCGCGCCGCGCGGCAGATATCCAGTCCGTCGACCTGCGGCAGCATCAGGTCGAGGATCAACAGATCGGGTGGCCGTTCGGCGAGCGCCCGCAGTGCCTCGCGGCCAGACGAGAGCAGCTCCACGACGTACTCGGCCTTCTCGAGATAACGGGTAACGAGATCGCCGATGTCGCGGTCGTCTTCGACGACGAGGATGCGTGTCATAGAGGTCTGATGATTGCAGATTTCAGATTTGCCGGAGTCCCAAAGTTGGAGACCCGTCATCGGGACCCCATTCTAGAGGACGGAAGTGCGCTGTCTGGAGGACACCCCAACGACACAAACCCCTGGAACAGGAGTGATTCCCGCTGGCACCGTCCTTGACTCTGCACGCTGTCGGGAGGGTGGAGACCATGACGAAATTCTTCGCAGGCGTACTGAGTGTGATCGCGACGGGCATCCTGCTGGTCGCGTATGGCCTGTTCAACCTGAGTGCGTCGGCGTTCGATCCGCGTGCGAGCATGGAGCCATTCGCCCGGCCAATCAACGCCAGCGAGCGCATGATGCTGCCGCAAGATCCGTACGCCGCGCGCTACATCTACAACGATGGGTCCGTCGGACTTCCTTCCGGCTACGGCTACGCGCCGTATCCTGCCCAGCCCGTCGGGTACTCGATGAACGACGCGCGTCCGGTGCGCACGGCGGCGGTAGCGCCGGCGCCGCGCCGCGTCGTCGCGACGGAAACCTCCGACCGAAGGCGGGGGCGTGACTGGAAGAAGACCGCACTGATTATCGGCGGGTCGACCGCCGGCGCCGCCGGCCTTGGCGCGGTCTTCGGGGGGAAGAAGGGGGCTCTCATTGGCGCCGCGATTGGCGGCGGCGCCAGCACCATCTACGAAGCCACGAAGCGTTAGCACGAATGGGCGACGTTGGAGGATCGCGACCGGGCTTGCGGAGACATCACACGGCGTCTCTGCGAGCCCTGCACTTCCCGCGGTTCTCACCTTACAAGAGGCGTGCGATCGCGGGATATCCCCACACGACTCCAAGCGCCGTCGTCAGACAGCCGACGAGCAGCGACACGCACCGTCCCACAGCGTGATGCGTGCCGAAGCGCGCGAGCGGCCAGCCAAGCAGCCCCGACAACGCCGCCATGCTCACCGTCGAACCCAGCCCAAAGAGCACGACATAGGCCAGTTGCGCACCAGTAGACGGCAGTGTGGCGAGGACCAGAGCCGTGAGGGCGCCGCTGCCTGCCAGGCCGTGAATCGCCCCGATCAACAGGGGACGCCGGGCGAGCGTCCAGGCGCCGATGTGCACGTGCGCGGGCACGCCGGCGTGGCTGTGAACGACGCGTCCGTGGCTATGGATGTGGGCCGGACCGTATCCGCCCAGTTGTGCCGCCTGGGCGATCGCGCGCACGCCTAGCCCGACGAGCATCAGCGCCACGGCAAACTCGAACCCGTCCGACGCGGCCGCCGGCATTTCGGCGCGCAGTCCCACGAGCACGGCGCCGGCCAGAACGAGCGCCAGCGTGTGGCCGAGGCCCCACCAGACACCCATCAGCGCGGCCCTCGCGAAGTTCCGCTCGCGGCTGACGAGCGTCGTCACCGCCGCGAGGTGATCCGGCTCCAGGGCATGGCGCATCCCGAGCAGCGATCCGAGCCACGAGCTTGTGAGGAGTTCCACCACGGGCATGATTGGCTGATTGCGAACGGCTGTTATTGTAGCGTGAATACCGATTGGGCCGCGTTCGCTCGCGCTCGACCCGCGCGCTGCAGCCTCATGAGCGCCGGCGCCTTGGGTCGGAGCGTCGCGCGCGGATCGCACTCAACCGGAGCGATCGCGCTGCATCGCCACCGCGCGGCTAGCGCTGCCAGCAGCAGGATTCCTTCCATCGTGGCGAGGCCCTGGCCGATACACGAGCGGGGACCTGCTCCAAACGGAAAATACGCCAGCCGTGGCCGCGTCTGCTGACTGGCCGTCTCCCATCGGCTGGGATCGAACGTCAGCGGCGCCGAAAAAAAGCGCGGATCGCGGTGCAGGAGGTACTGGCTCACCACGATTATCGCCCCTGCGGGAATCGTCGTTCCACCGATCGCGTGGTCCGTAAGGGCGCAACGGGTGAGCACCCAGGAAGGCGGAAACAGCCGCAGCGACTCGGCCAGCACGTAGCCGGTATACGTCAGTGCTCCGAGGTGTTTGAAGGTCGGCGGCTCACCGCGGAGTGTTCTGGCCAGCTCCTCGCGCAGGCGGGCTTCTGCCGCTGGATGGCGCGCGAGCAGTTGCCACGTCCACGTGAGGCCAGTCGCGATGGTGTCGTGTCCCGCCACGAACAGGGTGAGCAGATCGTCGCGCAGCTGGTCGCTGACTGCCTGTCCGACGGTCCCTTCAGCCCGTTGCAGCAGCGTCAGCACGTCGTCGCCATCGTCGGCTGACGCCAGGCGCTCGGCCACCAGACGGTCCAGCAACGCCCGAAGGCTGTCGCGTGCCGGACGCAGACGCCGGGCAGGCGCAAGCAGCGAGAACAGCGGATCGATTGAGGCGCTGGCCACCGCGAGGGCGCGGCGAACCTCGGCGGCCTGCGACTCGAGATTCGTCCCAAAGAGTATTTGCCCGATGACCGACAGGGTCAGCGCTTGCATCTCGGCCGCCATGTCGACAGTCTGACCGTCCGTCCAGCGTTCGTGGACCCGTGCGGCGCTGCGCGCGATTGTCGCGGCATAGGCCTCCATCCGGTCCGAGCCGAATGCCGGTTGCGCGAGGCGGCGCCGACGCCGATGCAGTTCACCTTCTGCGGTGAGCAGGCCGGTGCCGAGGAGCGCGCTCGAGCGTTCGAAGGCCGGCGGCTTGCTGAATTTCGAATGGTTCAAGACGAGCACGTCCTCGACGTAATCGGGATGGTTCAACAGGAACGCACGATGGCCGCCTAGCGAAAAGGGTACCAGATCGCCCTCGACCGCAACGCTCTGAAGGAAGGCCATTGGATCCTGAGGCGCTCGCCGGAGGCTCCAAATCGATTTCGGCGGATACGCCGAAACGAGACTCGTCATGGGGTGTTGCCAGTATAGGCGGTACCGCAGATTGTCTCAGGATCCCGAAACCTGAAAACTGGCAAATGAGACTCAGCCTCAGGTTTCAGAATTCAGGAATCAGGTTTTCGAACGTCACAACTAGACACCTATCCGGATGTCAGCCACGAGTGGAAGGTGATCTGACGCGACAAGCGACAAACGGGTGCGGGGAAGCTCGATGCCGATGATTTCGAGCCGTCCCGCATAGTAGATGTGATCGAGATGGAGGATCGGGAACAGGCCGGGATAAGTCCGCCGCCGCTTCAGGTACGACTGCAGATCGACGCTTTTCAGCTTGCTGCTCAGCAGCTTCGTGGTCAGGCCGCGCATCCATTCGTTGAAGTCCCCGAGCACGAGCTTCGGCCCCATGACGTGTCGGTCGGCGACGATGTTGGCGATCCGCCCGGCCTGATGGCGCCGCTCGAGGATGGCCGTACCGAGGTGGACGTTATACACGTGCAACGTGTGGCCGGACACGTTGATGTCCGCCCGTTGCATGCCCCGCGATTCGCACGTCTTCCACGAAAGATCGTGCTCGACATGGTGGGTGATCGGAAAGTGGCTGAGGACCGCGTTGCCGAACTGATGGCCGCGCAGACGCCGCGTCGGGGCCATCACCCAGCCCATGCCCAGTGCTGCGCCGATCTCTTCGATGTGGCTGCCGCCGTTCGGACCGGCCCCGATCACTTCCTGCAGCGCAATCACGTCGGCGTTGACCTGCGAGAGGACGGCGGCGACGCGTTCCGGTCGCCGGCGTCGATCCATGCCGATCGAGCGATGGATGTTATAGGTGACGACGCGGAGCGTCGTCGAGCCGTCGTCGTTCACAGACGGTATGATAGTCCGTGATGGGAGAGCGCCTGTTCAGGGTTGGCGGTCTCCAGCAAAGGCCAGCTCGACCAGGGCCTTGGGAAGGGGAACCCGAGATGACCCGGCTCAAGTCGGAAATCGAAGTGATCTGTCCGTGTTGCCAGTCGACGCTGGTCATCGACGCGAATCTCGGACGGGTTGTTTCGCATAACGAGCCCGAACGCGCGAACAAGCCTGAACTGAACGACGCTCAACGCATCCTCGCGGCGGAAGCCGATCGGCGGGAGGCGATGTTCCAGCAGTCGGTGAACGCGGAGAAGACGCGCGACGACGCCCTGTCGCGCCGTTTCGAGGAGGCCTTGAAGCAAGCCAATAAGGAGCCGATCACCAAGCCGACAAGGGATTTCGACCTGGACTGAGAATTGGCAATCGACAATTTGGTCATCACGATCTGTCGATAGGTGTTCACATCGTCGATCGTCGATTACAGGAACTCCGGTGGCAGCTCTGTCCATCGTTCCCGTCCGCGATAGTCGAGCGGTTTCTTGTCGTGATTCGCAGCCCTGAACGCGCGGTACCATGCCCGCAGCCGCCGGATGCGGGCATTTGAGGTGTCGATCGGTCGGTGCGGGTAGTCGAGAAGCATTCGTTCCACCTTCCACACGTTCGTGCCAGCGAGCCGCCAGTCGTACGTGCCCATCCTGCGTAGATCGACGAGCGCGTATCCAGTGACCCTTCCGGTGAAATCGACGTACGGGTCGACGTAGCTGAGCGCCAGCGCGCGCGGCGTTGCAAAGACCGGGCGGCGTCCGTGCAGGCCAGGGTCGCGCGAACGGGCGACCGATCCCCAGCGGCCTGCTTCCTGATACGCGAAAATCACGTGGTCCAGCTCGTCAATCGACTCGAAGCTCAGCACGCGCGGCGGCACGCCGTGCTGTTCGAGGACCACCGCCGCAAAGAGCGCGGCTTCCAGGCAATGCGCGGATCCATGCCGGACCACCCCGCGAAAGCTGCGGAGTGTGGCGCCCTTCGGCGCCGGCTCGGTGTTGTAAGGCAGGCGATTCAGAAAGCGCTGCACCCCCAGGGGGGTTCGCAGCCGCGCGATCAGCCGTCGCTCGGGCGCCGTGAACGCACTTGCCGGCGGAGCGCCATTCTGATGCGCGGCCGCAGCTGTCGCTGACTCGGCTAGCCGGACGGCGTCAGTCGGTCGCCGCAATGTGTCTGAGGTCCGCGAGGACCTGATCCGGCGTCCATTCGTTGCCGGTATATGCCTTGACCAACGCGCCCTTGGCGTCGACGATCGCCGTCCGCAGATTGTGCGTGATGTCCAGCGGATCGTTCATCTCGCGCGACACGGCGACACCGAATCGGGCCGCGAACTTGTCGATCTCGTCTCGCTGGCCGGTCAGAAACGTCCAGTACTTCGGATCGGCGCCGAGCGTCGCCGCATGTTTCTTGAGCACCGGCGGCGTGTCGGCAATCGGATCGAAGCTGACGCTCACGAGCTGGACGTGCCGCAACGCCGGCTCTGCCCTGAGCTTGTTCTGAATCGCCACGAAGTGACGGTCCATGAGCGGGCAGAACGTCGGTATCGGACACCGCGTGTAGATGAACGTCACGACCAGCGTCGAGTCTCGGAACGACTCGAGGTCGCGTGTCCTGCCGTCCTGATCGACGAATCGGGCGTTCGGCACGACTTCGCCAGGGCTGAGCAGCTCGAATCCCGAGGAGGCCGAGGGCGCCGTTGGCGTCGCTTTCTCGAGTGGCGCCTCACCGACTTTTTTCACATCCTTCAAGTAGGCGCCGTTGGTGACGACGACCAGCGTTGCGGTAACAAGGTCACCGGGGACGACGTTCTCGAACCGCTGCCCGTCGGCCGCCTTGTACGGCATCGTCATCGCGGGCATGAAGCCCTTGATCTCTTCGTGCTTGATATTGGCTTCCAGGCCGTCGGCGGCAACCGACAACACCTGCCCCTGCAGGGTGTACTGACGCTGGTCTGTTCCGGCGCAGGCTCCTATGAGGAGTGACATGGCGAACGCCGGCAGTATCCAAGCGCGCATGGATCTAGTTTACTTATACTTTCACCTGTCAGCTATCAGCTAAGAGCTTTCAGCTGGCAGGTTGGTTGCTGAACGCGGGCGGAGCTGGCAGCCCGAGCCTTGAAAGCTGAGAGCTTGACAAATGATCTGGATTGGCACCTCCGGCTACAACTATCCCGAATGGAAAGGCAGCTTCTATCCTGCCGACCTGCCTGCCGCCAAGATGCTGCCGTTCTATGCCGCGCGGTTTCCCACGGTCGAGATCAATTACACCTTCTATCGGATGCCGACCGAGAAGCTCGTCGCGGGGTGGGCGGCCCAGACGCCTTCACCGTTCAAGCTGACGCTGAAAGCGCCGCGGCGGATCACGCACGACAGCCGCCTCAGGAACTGCGGTGAGCTCGTCGACGCGTTCTGCCGAGCGGCCGGCACGCTCGAATCGAAGCTGGGCGCCTTGCTGTTTCAGCTGCCACCCACGGCTAAGAAGGATCTGGCGCTCTTCGATGCCTTCCTCGCGGATCTGCCGCCGAGCGTCACGGCGGCGTTCGAGTTCCGGCACCCCTCTTGGTTCGACGACGAGGTGTTCGACCGGCTCGCCGGGAGAAATCTCGCGTTGTGCGTGGCGGACAGCGAGAAGATGTCCACGCCCGTCCGTGTGACGGCCGACTATGCGTACTTCCGTCTGCGCGACGAAGGCTACACCGCGGACGACATCGGACGATGGGCCGAGACGATCATGCGCGACACCGCGTCCTGCCGCGACGTGTTCGTCTATTTCAAGCACGAGGAAGAAGGAAAGGGTCCGTTCTTCGCGCGACTGCTGATGGAGCGCCTGGGTCTCATGCCGGCGTCGTGACGGCGGCGGGAGCCTCCGGGCGATCATCCGCGACCCGGGCGTGTCGCTCGGCGAATTCGACGATCCGGTCCTCCGCCCAATATCCGTCGCCGGTTCCCTGACGAGGGCCGACGAAGCCGCAATGCCCGCCGTGCCTGCACATGAGCAGCGTGATGTGCGGGTTGTTCGTCACTTTTGGATCGTGAAATGGCTCCGGCGGCACGAACGGATCGTCTTCGGCCGTGATGATCAAGGCGGGTACGCGGATGCGGTCGATGACTCGCATGGCGCTGGCGCGATAGTAGTAGTCGTCGGCGTTCTGGAAGCCGAAGTGCGGCGCGGTATACGCCTCGTCGAAGTCGCGCACGGTCCGGACGCGCCGCAGCCGGGCGAGATCGTAGCGGCCCGGCCAGAAGCGATCTTTCCGCCGCATCCGCCGTTTCAAGTCCCGCACGAAATTCCACTGGTAGAGAACGTTGCGGGGCCGTTCGAGTGCGCGGACGCATTCGCCGATCTCCAGGATCGGTGACACCGCAGCGACCGCGTGCAGGGCCCGGGGCGGATTCTCGCCGAATTCGCCGGCCAGCTTCAGCGCGAGGTTGCCGCCGAGCGAGTAGCCAGCCACGGCGATGCTCGAAATTCCGTCGACCGCCGACAATTCACCGATGACGTGCCTGGCGTCGGCGGTCAGACCGGAATGAAAAAGACCGGCCGAGAGATGCTCCGTGTCGCCGCAGTTGCGCTGATTCAGCCGCACGACGTTCATCCCGCGGGCGAACGCCTTGGCGGCGATTCCTCGCATGTAGTGCGCATGGCTCGATGCGTTGAGCCCGTGCAGCACCAGCATCGTCGGATGCGCCCATTTGTCGTCGTGCCAGTGACAGTGCGCGAGCACCCGCGCGCCAGGTTCGACATCGAAGTAGCGAACCGTCGGCGGTGGAAGCCGGGGGAAGTACCGTGGGTTGCCCCAGCTGTACAGCGTCATCGCCTGTCCGCTCCGCAGGGCGGCGCGCGGCACGAACAGATCGGCAGCGTCAATCATCGGTAATATGTAGGCCTGGATGCCGACGAAGAAATTCTATTCGAATCTGTACTTCCAGGTGCTCGCCGGCATCGCGCTCGGCGTCGCGCTCGGTTTCGCCGCGCCGGAGCAGGCGGTCGTGATGCGGCCGCTCGGTGACGGCTTCATCAAGCTGGTCAAGATGCTGATCGCGCCGGTCGTGTTCACGACCGTTGTCGTGGGCATCGCGCAGATGGGGGAGATGAAGGACGTCGGCCGGATCGGATTGCGCGCGATCGTGTACTTCGAGGTCGTTTCGCTGCTGGCGCTGGGCATCGGCCTGATCGTCGTCACGGTGATGAAGCCTGGCAGCGGCGTCGGTTTCGATCCGGCCACCGCCGACCTCAGCTCAATTGCGGCCTACACCGCGACCGCCCAGCAGGCCAGCAGCCCCGTCGAGTTCGTTCTCGGTATCATCCCGGACACGATCGTCGGGGCGTTTGCGAGGGGTGACGTCCTCCAGGTCCTGCTGTTCTCCGTTCTGGTGGGCGTCGCTCTCTTGCTGATGGGCGAACGCGCCAACCGCCTGGTCGAGATCGTGGCGCTCGCGTCGGAGGCGCTGTTCGGCGTGGTTGGCATCATCATGCGGCTGGCGCCGATCGGGGCGTTTGGCGCGATGGCCTTCACGGTGGGGCGCTACGGCATCGGGTCGCTCGTCGCGCTCGGGCATCTGGTCGCGGCGGTGTACCTGGCGTGCCTCTGTTTCATCTTCCTCGGGTTGGGCGCAATCGCGACGCTCACCGGGTTCAGCCTGTTGAAGTTCCTGAAATACATCGGCGAGGAGATCCTCATCGTGCTCGGCACGGCGTCGTCGGAATCGGTGTTGCCGCGTCTGATGGCGAAGCTCGAATACCTCGGTTGCGCCAAGCCGGTCGTCGGCCTCGTGATCCCGGCCGGCTATTCGTTCAATCTCGACGGCACCGCCGTCTACATGACCATGGCCGCGCTGTTCATCGCGCAGGCGAGCAATGTCGATCTGACCCTGACGCAGGAGATCGGGATTCTGGCGCTGCTGATGGTGACATCCAAAGGCGCCGCGGCGGTCACGGGCAGCGGGTTCGTCACGCTGGCAGCCACATTGGCCGCGTTCCCGGCGATCCCGGTCGCGGGCCTGACGCTGCTGCTCGGGGTCGATCGGTTCATGTCCGAGGCGCGGGCGATCACGAACCTGATTGGGAACGCGGTGGCGACCATGGCGATCGCCCGATGGGACGGCGCCCTCGATCTGACTCGCGCCCGGCGCGTGCTCGACGGCCAACCAGCGCAGGACCAGCCGGTCGAGGCCGTCATGGTGACGTACGTTCAAGGGCCGTAGGCAGGCGGGCCGGGATTTACCCCTCGTCCGCCGATGGGCCGTAGATCGGGGGCACCGGGATGTCGTTGAGGCGCAGGTAGACGCTCAGTTGCCCGCGATGATGAATCAGATGACTCAGCACGAAGCTTCTGAACGCGGCGATGCGCGGCAAGGAGAAGATCTCCTGGGTGCCGCGATAGAGAGTCCACCGGGCGAGGAGCTCGGCGTCGGTCTTGTCCATCCATCCGCGAGCCCGTTTGGTGCTCTCGTCGAACGAAGCCAGAATGTCGGCGTGTGACGCCTTCTCGGCGAGGTTGGGCGGCAGGCTCGCCAGATCGAATCGTGTGTCGTTGAGAATCGCGCCAGTCCACTGCGGCAGATTGGCGAGATGTGTTCCCAGGCCTCCGAGCGACATCGACTTGACGTGAGGCTTCCAGGTCAGCTTGTCGTCGGGTATCCGTTCGAGCAACTTCCGCGTCGTGGAGATTTCATGATCGAATTCTGCGAGTAGACCGTCTTTCATCATGAGGAGCCTCACCGCCTTTCTGAGTGTAGCGCTGTTCTGGGGCAGCATCGGTTGCGGGTCCCCCACGGGTAGGCCGGCGCCGCCTTCCGCCGTGCTCCCGCAGATCGCCGGCACCATCGTGCTCGAGGGTCTGGCGGCTCCCGTCCGGGTCGTCCGCGACCGCTGGGGCGTCCCGCACATTACCGCCCAGAATCAGGCCGATCTGTTCTTCGCGCAGGGGTTCGTGCAGGCGCAGGACCGTCTGTTTCAGATGGATCTCTGGCGGCGATCGGTTCAGGGCAGGCTCTCCGAGGTCCTCGGCGCGAATTTCATCGAGCGCGATTCGATGACGCGGCGCGTCCAGTTCCGCGGCGACGTCGATGGCGAATGGGCGAGTTACGCACCGGACACGAGGGCCATCGCGGAGGCCTTTACGCGCGGCATCAACGCCTGGGTCGTGCGTGCGCGTGCGCGGTTGCCCGAGGAGTTCGTGCTCGCCGGATGGACGCCGGAGCTCTGGCGCCCCGAAGATCTGCTGAACCGCACGGATGCGTTCGTCGCGAGCGGCAACGCGCTCGACGAGGTGCTGCGCGCCAGGCTGATCGCGGCGCTGGGCGCCGATCGCGCCCGAGCGCTCTTTCCGACCGAGGGCGCCATTCCGTCCACCGTCCCGCGCGGTCTCGATCTCGCGGCGATCAACGCCGTGATGAGTGATGCGCTGCGGCGGGTTGGTACACCCCCGTTTTTCATGGGTTTCGCCGCGTCGGGCGGCAGCAACGCGTGGGCGGTCGCGCGCAGCGACCGCGGAGCGCCGCTCCTTGCGACGGACCCGCATCGGCGGTTGGAAAATCCGTCGCCACGCTACCTCGTTCACCTTGACGCTCCGGGGTGGCAAGTCGCCGGGGCGACCTCGCCCTGGCTCCCCGGCGTCATCATCGGACACAACGATCGAGTGGCCTGGGGCATGACGGCCTCGAATATCGACACGCAGGATATTTACGTCGCGAAAGTGAACCCTGCAAATCCGCACCAGGTATTCGAGGGGGGGCGCTGGGTGGACCTCGTCTCGGCCAAGGAGGGGATTGCGGTGAAGGGCCGTGCCGAGCCCGTGCCTCTGGAATTCGAGTACACGACGCATGGCCCGGTGATCGCGATCGACCGCGACAGGCAGCTCGCATACCTTCTGCGATGGAGCGGTGCCGAGCCGGGCGCCGCCCCCGAGCTTGCGGCGCTCGCGATCGATCGCGCGCGGTCCGCTTCGGAGTTTCGCGACGCACTTGCGCGGTGGAAGATGCCGCCGGTGGAGTTCGTCTACGCCGACGTCAACGGGGTCATCGGCCGTCAAGTCGCGGCGCTGACGCCGATCCGCGGAGCCTGGGGGGGCGCCGTGCCGGTGCCGGCAGGGAGCGGTCAGTACGAGTGGCGCGGATGGGTTGCGCTCGATCGCTTGCCCCGCCTCTCGGATCCGCCGGAAGGCTTCGTCGCGTCGGCGAACGGGAACCAGGCGCGGTCCGGCCGGATCACCGAAGTGCTGGCGGATCCGGCGGCGCGCGGGATCGAAGGGTTTCAACGCCTTCAACTGGACGTGTTCGCCTGGAACGCCGAACGCCTCGTTCCGCTGCTGAAGCGCGTCGTTCCGGATCGGGCGGATCTCGACGCCGCGCGGCAGCAGCTTCTTCGGTGGGATCGACGCATCACGGCCGACTCCCAGGAAGCGACGGTGTACGTGGCCTGGGAAGGCGAGCTCGCACGCCGGCTCGCGGCGCTCCGGCTTCCAGCGGACCTCGCCGACGAATACCTTCGGCGCGCCACGGGGGCGCTCGTGCCAGCCCTCACCGAGCCGTCACGCGCGTGGTTCGATGGCGACGTCGAGATGTCTCGCGATCGTCTGCTGCTCGACGCGCTGGCGGCCGCGGTCGGTAATCTGCACGGCAGGGGTTCGGCTGAGCGCGTCGCGTGGGGTCGAGTTCACACGGTGACATTTGCGCACCCGCTCGGTATCTCGGATCGTCCCGCGCGCAGGTTCAATATCGGACCGTACGCCGCGGGCGGTTACGGCGAGACCGTCCTGTCGATTTCATCGCCGGGTAGCGGTCGCAGCATCGGACCGTCCTTCCGGGCGATCTTCGATCTCGGTGACTGGGACCGCTCGCTGGCGATCAACGCGCCGGGGCAATCCGAGTCACCCGGCAGCCCTCATTTCGGGGACCTCGCAGCAGGCTGGGCGGATGGTCAGTATTTCCCGCTCGCGTTCAGCGATCGCGCGGTTCAAGCGAACGCGCAGTCCACGCTGATGCTTGTCCCCCGGTAAAAGCGTTGAAGGCGCGGCCCAACCCCGGGCGGGCCCCAGCATGGCAGCCGCGTGGGAGGAGGAGATGCTCCGCGGCGGCGCTGCAAGAGATGCGGAGAGGGCGCGCGGCTCTCTGGGGCAGAGCGTTTTCCATTACGACGTAGCAACACGGTAGCCGCAATGCCGGGCGTAATTTGCGCATTCGTCGGCCGTGAAGAGGTCGAGCGCCATCGCGATCAGGCCGCAGACCTGCTCGTAGCTACGCGGGCGCGCGGCGCGTAAGAATGCTTTCAATTTGGCAAACGCCAGCTCGATCGGATTGAAGTCAGGACTGTAGGGCGGGAGAAACCGAATGTGCGCCCCCGCCTGCTCAATCGCGGCCCGGACCTCGGGCTGTTTGTGGACCGCGAGGTTGTCGAGCACGACGACGTCGCCTGGGCGCAGCGTGGGCACCAGCACTTGTTGGATATAGGCCAGGAAACTCGGACTATCGATGGGCCCGTCGAACACGGCCGGTGCGTCGAGACCCTCGAGGCGGAGCGCGGCGATCACCGTGTGCGTCTGCCAGTGACTACAGGGCGTGTGATCCCGCAGTCGCGTCCCACGGGGGCTACGGCCATAGCGACGTAACAGATCGGTGGTAACGCCGCATTCATCGAGAAAGACGTAATGCCGCATATCGCGGAGCGGCTGCCACTCGCGCCATTGGCGACGCTCAGCCACGACGTCGGGCCGGCGTTGTTCGTCGGCGTGGACCGTTTTTTTTGACCGTCAAGCGAAGTCGGTCCAAGGCGCGCCAGACCGACGACAGGCTGGCCGAACTGTGTAACGCCTCGCGGAGTTCCGCCAGCGTCCGATCGGGCTGGGCGTCCACCAACGTGCGCAGTCGATCCTCTTGGCCGGCGAACGCTTGCTTCTTAAATACTTGCTGTGGCCGTGGCCCGACTTCGCCGGTCTCGCGACGCCGCTGCACCAGGCGATTGACCCACGAACGGCTCACCCGAAACTTGGCCGCGACCTCTTTGGCCGCCAATCCCGCGTCACAATCCGCCAACACCCGCGTGCGCAAGTCCATCGAATACGGCGCCATTCCTCCCTCCCCGCGAGAGAAGTACCATGACTGCCGTACTACGTACAATCGCGTCTAGGGAGTGGATTGCCCTTGTCTCACCTGATGGCAGTGGTAGCAGCCGAATGCGACGCGCGAACGGTTGTAGTCGTACGTGCGCGTAAAATCGTAGGGCGGACGATGGAGCAGCCGGGCCATGCCGGGCATGACGACCTCGCGCATGTAAGCGGCCTTCGTCTGCTTGTCTGGTTCAGCCAGGTACCCGTAGATGGCATTGCGCATCTGCGCGTCCATGCCGCCGCTGTATTGTTCCCACCCGAGAATCCGGAAGTGTGGCTCGGGCAGCGCCACGACCGCCGGCATCCGCCAGTCGCGATCGCCAGGATGGCTGCCATGGCAGGTTTCGCAATCGACTCTGTCGCCCCCACCCACGATCGGTGCGAGAGCGACCCGCGCCCAGCTCATGACCGAGGTTTCCATGAACGCGACGATCGCTTCGCGGCTTCTCTTCCTGCCTTCCGGGTAGATCGCATCGTCGGATGAATAAGGGGGCGAATAGGCGATGGTGGCGGACGTACGGCCGAGTGTGGCGAGCACGACGACGCCCGCGATCATGGACGCCGCGACGGCCGCCAGCGCCTTGCGCACACGACGCGTGACCGGCGGTTCCCACGACAACGCCGCGCGAGCACTGTCGGGATCAAGTGTCGCGTGCGGATCGCCGGCGGCCAGCTCCAGCAGCGCGGCCAGCGGCGCCCCCCGGCGGACGTGACGAAGCACGAGCGGTTGGCTGCTGGCTGCCTCGGGTGTGCACCTCGACGGTTGACGTTCCGAGCAGCCGGTCGATCGGTGATCGGCCGCAGCGAACCTCGCCGATATCGTGGATCGCAATCTCCGCCGAGCGCCGGCCGTTCACGTGAATGAGCCGGAAGTCTGTCAGCGCGTACCGCGCTCGGGGCGGCCAGATGGCGCGGCTGCTCCACAGCAGGCGTTCCCACGGTAGCGGGATCTCCACGGGACGGATTCTCAGGGCTGCGTGAAGCTCACCTTCGGAACCTGCCTGGCTTCGGGAGGCGCCTCGAAGAACGGGTACTCTTTGAAGCGGAAGAGCGTCGCGGTGAGGTTCGAGGGGAATTGCCGCCGGGAGGTGTTGTAGTCCTGCACCCTCTCGTTGTAGCGCATCCGCTCGACGGCAATCCGGTTTTCCGTGCCCGCGAGCTCGTCCATCAAGCGATTGAACTGCTCGTTCGCCTTGAGCTGAGGGTAGTTTTCCACGATTGCCAGCAGCCGGCCGAGCGCCGAGGTCTGCTGGTTGGCGGCCTGAATCGTCTGCTCAGGCGTTTGAGCGCCGAGGAGCCGCGACCGCGCGTCGGCGATCTCCTTGAACACGCCTTCTTCGTGCTGCGCGTATCCCTTGACCGTCTCGACCAGGTTGGGAATGAGATCGTTTCGGCGCTGCAGCTGGTTCTGGACCTGGGCCCACTGCGCCTTGACGGCTTCTTCCTGGGTGACGAAACGGTTATAGGAGCAGCCGCTTAGCGGAAGGGCGGCGAGCGCGAGCACCATCAAGCGAGCCGCTGTTCTGCGAGTCATCTGCATAGGTGTCCTCATGAAGTCAGTGTAGATCTTTTCCTGAAGTGTGCGAGTCCTTGACAGGCGCTCACCAGCTCGCCCCGCCTCCGCCTCCGCCGCTGCGACCGCCGCCGAAGCCGCCAAAGCCGCCGCCGAAGCCGCCGCCGCCTCCACCACTCCACCCTCCGCCGAAGGGTCCGACGCCGCTCGACCAGCCGCTCCAGCCTCGGCCTCCCCAGCGGCGCACGCCGCGACCCGGTCCGCCGCGCCGGCGGCTGAACAGCATAATCGCAATGAAGACAAGGAACAGAACGGAGAAGGGGATGTCGGTGCGCGTCTGCGGCCGCACGTCCGGAGGGAATCTCCACGCCGGTGAGCGTCACGTTGCGCCCCTGGGCAATGCGGGCGGCAATCCGTTGCGCTCCCATGAGCAGACCCGCGCCGTACCGTCCTGCCCGGAACTCGGGAGTCATGTACTCGCGGCTGGTTTCACCCGCAAATCCGTCGGTGATCCATTGCTTCCAGCCCGTAACCGGTCTCGATCCACACGCGACGTTCCTTCAGCGCCAGGAGAATCAGAATCCCGTTGTCCTTGCCCTTCTCCCCGATGCCGCGCCCATGGTTCTCGAACAGCTTCACGGCGTACTCGCGAATGTCGGCATAGGGCTCGATCGTCGGAACGGTGACGACGACGAGGACATCGCCGCTTGCGGCCTGCAAGGATCGGCTCAACTGGTCGAGTTGCTGCTCGCTCGAGGGGTCGACGACGCCGGCGAAGTCGTGAACGGGTTGCGTCAGCTCGGGCAGCGGTGGGTCGGCATAGGTGGCAAGGTTCGCTGCCGGCGCGGTTGCCAGGCTGAAGCCGAAGATCGCGAAGACGACGGCAAGCCGGACGCCGGCCCTCACCTGGCGCTCCACCGGTCGATGTAGCTCGTGAGGCGCTCGACGGCGTCGAGATAGGCGGGAAAAATCCGCCGGGCGGCATCAGTAGGTAGCGGTCCGCCGGCTGACAACTTCATGATCTCGGTGAGGTTTCCGTCCGGCAGTCCGAGCGCGCGTTCCATTGCCAGCGCCGCCGCCCCCGCATCCCGCGGCTCGGCGCCTCCGTGCAGGCGAGCGACGCTCATCATCAACGCCATAAACGGCGCGGCCGACCGCGCGATGAGCTCCGCCAGTGCGGTCGCCGCGGCCGCGCGTTTCGACGTACCCTTCGCGCAGGTGGAGCAGGTGACTGCGGGCCTGGATTTCACACGCCTGGCGGACGTGCGCCGCTTCGACGCCGAGGCCGTCGAAGGGATCGCTGCCGACGATCACCAGGTGATCGGCGAGGATCGCGCCGAACTCGAGCGGGAACGCGTCGAGCGAGCGGCCGAACTCCTGCGCGGCGAGAAGAAGCGGCGTCGCCAGGCCGGCATCGTGCCACGCGGCGACGCGCTCGGCGCACGCCCGCAGGTCGTCGGCCGTCAAGGCATCGACGACGGCCAGCGTCGGCGCCGGGTCGCTTCCGCTCGCGGCGCGATACGCGACCAGCGACTGCAGACGAGGGCCAAAGATGCCGCGGAGGTCGCGCTCGAGCGTCGGCACGGCGTCGGGAATCCTCACAGACTGATTCTCGCAGCTTTCGGCGCCCGCTCACAGTCAACAGTTCACAGTTGAGCGTTTTCGTCAACAGCCAGCAGTTGGCCATCCACATTCGGCGAATGCGCTGCGCTGCCAGCGCGGTCGACTGTCAACGGTCAAACACCGGCAACAGGCATCAACCTGAAGAGCCGATGGATGAGCTGACAACTCAGAGCGGTGAGCTGAGGGCAGTACAATACGCCCCGGATGCGATTGCGCGAGATGAACGTCGGCTGCTTCGGTGGAGGTACCGGTCTTCCCAGTCTGCTCGGCGGTCTCAAGAACAATCCCTGGGTTCACACCGACGCCGTCGTGACAATGTTCGACAGCGGGGGCAGCTCGGGTGTGCTTCGCGACGAGCTCGGCGTTCTGCCGCCGGGCGATATCCTCAAGTGTGCGCTCTCGCTGGCGCGCAATACCCGCGAGGCGCGGCACGTGCTGCTCGCGCGTCTGCCGACGCTCGAGCATGCCCGCCTCGGCGGCCATACCGGCGGGAACCTTCTGCTTTCGATGATGCAGCGGTACAGCGGCGATTTCCTGGACGCCATCGACGGCCTGCGCGCCCTGCTTGGGTGCACGGGCCGGGTGTGGCCCGTCTCCGTGGAGCAGGCATCCGTCTGCGCCGAGTACGGCGATGGCTCGACGACGCGCGGCGAAGTGGAAGTGGACGCGGGACAGTCGTCAGGGCGATTCGTGCAGCGCATCTGGCTGGAGCCGCCGGTTTCCATCCACCCGGCGGTCGCGGCGGCCATCGGCCAGTTCGATGCCGTGACGATCGGGCCGGGGAGCTTCTACACGAGCCTGATGCCCATCTTCCTGGTGCGCGGCGTCGCCGATGCGCTGCAGAACATGAAAGGGCCGATCATTCTGATCGCGAACCTGCTCACGGAAGGGCGCGGGATGACGGGGTTCACTGCCGCCGACGCGGTTGCCCGCATCGAGGAGTCGATCCGTCGCCCGGTCGACGTCGTCATCACGAATATGAAGTGGCCGCCGTCGAAGGTCCTGGGACGGTATGCGCTCGAACATAAAGAGCCGCTGATGCCAGGGCCGCTGCCCAGTCACTGCGAGCTGGTCGGAGGGGAGTTCTGGACCGGAGAGATCGCCCGCCACGATCGACTTCGGCTCGCCTATGCAGTGTGGAGCATCTTGTCGCGGCGGCTCTTGACCGACGGCTGACCCAAGCTACAGCTTCCTTTTTTTTCGATGTTTCTTAGCGGTCCCCGTTGCTCGTGGTGGCGCCGGAGGTTGCCGACGCCGACTCTTCTTCGTGCTCAGGCGCTTTTTTTCGTCGTGTTCCTTCTCCGGCGCTGATCGTTGTGGCCGGTTCTTCTTCGTGGCTTCGTGTGTTCGTGGCTGTCCCCCGTCGCTTTTCGCTTTCAGTTTGGCCGCGCGCTCGATAATTTGCGCCAGCATCGCCCCGGCCTCGCCGCCTTTCGCGGGGCGGTTGGACTGCCAGATCGCGGGGGTCTTCTCGGCCAGGATGTCCTCGAAGTCTCCGTTGCTCTTCACGCTCCGTGGCGCGAACTCGGCAATGTCGAGCTCGCCGGCCCACTCGTCGCGATGCTTGATCAGCAGCCAGCTTCGCGCGTCGGACCCGCTGCGGGCCCCGGGATAGCGGCCGCCGGTCCGCACGAGCACCCACGATCCCTTCAGCTTGTACCCGTTCAGTGTGAACTTGAGATCGCCCTTCTTCAACGCGGCATCCACGTCAGCGACTTCCGGAACCCATGTGCCGCGGTCCCAGAGCATCACGATGCCGGCGCCATAACCTTCAGGGATCACGCCTTCGAACTCGCCGTAGTCGAACGGATGATCCTCGACGTGCATGGCCAGACGCTTGGTCTTCGGGTCGAGCGAGGGGCCTTTCGGCACCGCCCACGAGAGGAGGACGCCATTATGCTCGAGCCGGAAGTCGTAGTGCAGGTGGCTGGCCAGGTGCTTCTGTACGCAGAAGAAGCGCTCAGGCGCGTTCGACCGGCCGGCGTCCCCTGCCGGCTCGGGCGTCTTGTTGAAGTCGCGCTTCCGGCGATATTCCTCGAGTGCCATGGCGGAAGGCTGGCCTTATAGTCTAGACCGTGTCGCGGCTCAATCGGTTCAGCGAGCGCGAGAAGACGAGGAACAGGACCCCGGCACCCATCGCAAACGTCGTCACGGCGATGAATAGACTGGGCAGCGTCATCGACTCGTAGAAGCCTGCCGCGCGGCCGCCCAAATAGTTGCCCACCGACGTGCCGAGAAACCAGACGCCCATGACGAGACCGCCGATCCGGACGGGGGCGAGCTTGCTCATCGCGCTCAGACCCACGGGGCTCAGGGCCAGTTCACCCCAGGTGTGCAGTAGATAGGTGAGGATCAGCCAGCCGGGTCCGACGAGCGTGCCGCCTTCTGCCGCGTAGGCCGGAGGGATGAGCACGGCAAATCCGGCGCCAACCAGCAGCAGCCCGATGGCGAACTTGAACGGCGCTCCGGGCTCTTTTCCGCGCGCGGCCATCCTGATCCAGATCCAGGCGAACATCGGCGCGAAGACGATGACGAAGAGCGCGTTCACCGATTGGAACCAGCTGCTCGGAAAACTCCAGCCGAAGATCGAGTTGTTCGTGTTGCGGTCGGCGAACAGGTTCAGCGTGGAGCCCCGCCTGCTCGAACGAGGAGGCGAACAGCGCGTACCCGACGAACAGCACGCCGATCAGGATCAGATGATTGCGCTCCACGCGCGTCCAGCCGCCTGAGAGGAAGACCCACCCGAAAAACCCCACCGACAAGGCGAGGAGGACGTATCCCGCGGCGTCGGCGATTTGTGTCGCCGTAATCGGAAGCACGCCAGTGTAGATACCGATTCCGACCAGCACGAGCGCGGTCATGCCCAACCCGAGCCAGCGCGCCGCCTGCCGCTTCTGCTCGGCCAGGCCTTCGACGGATCCAGGGTCGGCGGGATGGAGCCCGGCGCTGCCAAGATACTTCCGTCCCAGCGAGTACTGGATGAGGCCGACGACCATGCCGACGCCGGCTGCCGCAAATCCGATGTGCCAGCTGACCCGCTGGCCGAGATATCCGCAGACGAGCGGGGCCACGAACGCGCCGGTGTTGATGCCCATGTAGAAAATGGAGTAACCCGCATCTCGTCGGCCGTCATTCGGTCCGTACAGTCGGCCGACGATGACGCTGACGTTGCCCTTCAGAAGGCCGGTTCCGATGACGATCAACGCGAGGCCGAGATAGAAGGTGGTAAGCGAGGGGACCGCCATGCTGAAGTGGCCCGAGGCGATGAGCACCCCGCCGACGATCACGGCCCGCTGCGGTCCGATCAGCCGGTCGGCGATCCAGCCGCCGGGCAGCGTCATCATGTACACCATGGAGGTGTACAAGCCGTAAATCGCTCCCGCGGTGACCGCGTCAAAGCCCAACCCACCCGCCGCGGGGGCAGCGGTCATGAACAGGATGAGCAGCGCGCGCATCCCGTAGTAGCTGAACCGCTCCCACATTTCCGTGAAGAAGAGCGTCGAGAGCCCGCGCGGGTGGCCGAAGAACGCACGATCGCTTTGTGATGCGAGGTCGCTAGCCGCAGCGGTGCTCATGGACGGCAGTCTAACAGACAGTGTGACAGAATGAATGAACCAGGGAGTTGGTGATTGGTGAATATCAATCAGTGAATTGATGGCAGCGCTCGTCCTCGCTCCGGACGGAGCCGATACGATCAACGAGTATTCAGCGATCCACCTATTCTCCAATTCGCCAACCAATCATGCGTGCTCTTCTGATCTCCACCTATGACCTGGGGCGCCAGCCTTTCGGCCTCGCTTCGCCCGCGGCCTGGCTCCGCCGCGACGGCATCGACGTTCGCTTGGCGGATGTGGCGAAGGAGACGCTCGATCCCGATGCGCTCCGTTCCGCCGACCTGGTGGGGTTCTATTTGCCGATGCATACGGCGACGCGTCTGGCCGCGCCGGTGATCAAGCAAGCCCGCGCGATGAACTCCGCTGCGCGAATCTGCGCGTACGGGTTGTACGCGCCGTTGAACGCCGAATTTCTCCGATCGCTTGGCGTGGACGATGTGCTGGGCGGCGAATTCGAAGCCGACCTGGCCGCGATTGCCAGGGATGTCGCCAGCCGCGCGGCGGGCGGTCGTAGTGTCGGCCTTCCGCCTTCGCTCGAAGCTTCCGCCCTCGCTGAAGCTCCAGCGGACCTGAAAATCCGCTCTACTTTTGCAAGGCTGCCCCGCCTTCATTTTCTCGTGCCCGATCGCACTGGCCTGCCCAGTCTGGCGAAGTACGCGACCCTGCAGTGCGGCGACGGCACCCGCCGGATTGTCGGCTATACGGAGGCGAGCCGGGGATGCCGCCACTTGTGCCGGCATTGTCCCGTGGTTCCGGTTTATCACGGGCAGTTCCGTGTCGTGCAGCCCGACGTCGTGCTCGCCGATGTGGCCGCGCAGGTGGCCGCAGGCGCGCAGCACATCACATTCGGGGATCCCGATTTCTTCAACGGTCCGACGCACGCGCTGCGCATTGTCGAGGCGCTGCACGCGGCTCACCCGGCGCTGACCTACGACGTCACGATCAAAGTGGAGCACCTGCTCGCCCACCGCGATCTGCTTTCGCGTCTGCGCGAAACCGGCTGTCTGTTCGTGACGAGTGCCATCGAATCGCTGGACGATCGCGTGCTCGTTTTGCTCGAGAAGGGACATACCCGCCAGGACTTCTTCGAAGCCGTGGCGCTGTGCCGCGCGGGCGGGCTGACGATGGTGCCGACCTTCGTCGCCTTCCATCCCTGGCTGAGCCTCGAAGGCTATTGCGATCTCCTCGACGTGCTCGCGGATCTCCATCTGGTCGGGCATGTCGCCCCGATTCAGCTGGCGATTCGACTGCTGATCCCCGAAGGGTCCCGGCTGCTCGAGCTCGAGGAGGTCCGCCGTCTCGGCGCCGCTTTCGATGCGAGAACGCTGACGTATCGATGGTCCCATCCCGATCCGCGAGTGGACCGGCTCCACGAAGAGGTCGCATCCATTGTCGGTGCGCGTCTGACGTCGGACCGCGAGGCGCTATTCGACGAGATCCGGGCGCTCGCTTATCGGAGGGCCGGCCTGGGTCTGCCAGCGCCGCGCACGATGTCCGATCGGGCGACTGTTCCGTACCTCAGCGAGCCCTGGTACTGTTGCGCCGAGCCGAATCCGGAGCAGGTGGCTCTGGTCTGAGAGCAGCTATCAGCTGTCAGCTGGATCACACGCCGGTCTGTCCTTGAATTCGTTCCGAGCGTTGAGTGAGGCCGTGCCAGGCTCAGCTGCCGCTGAGAGCTGATAGCGCCGGGTGTTCATGCCAAGAGTTCTTCTCCTCGCCACGACGACCGGATATCAGACGCGCGCGTTCGGCGACGCGGCCGAACGTCTCGGCGTGGATCTGGTCTTCGCGACCGACCGCTGCGATGTGCTCGAGGATCCCTGGCGGGACCGGGCGGTTCCGATCCGTTTCACGGACGAGCCTGCATCGGCGCGGGCGATTTTCGAGCTGGCCCGGACGAGACCGATTGACGGCGTTCTCGCCGTTGGTGACCGTCCGACGGTGATCGCGTCTCTCGTGCAGGAAGGGCTCGGGCTTCCGGGTCATCCCTCCGCCGCAACCGCGGTCGCGCGCAACAAGCTGCTGACGCGTGAACGTCTGCGTGCGCTCGCGCCACCGAACCACTGGTTTCGGCCGATTTTGATGGCGATGGATCCGGGGGAGCTGGCGGCCTCGGTTTCGTTTCCCTGTGTCTTGAAGCCGCTCGCCCTCTCGGGAAGCCGCGGGGTCATGCGCGTCGACGATGGGACAGCGCTCGTCGCCGCTTTCCACCGGCTGCGGGCGCTGCTGGATGCGCCGGACCTGCGGGGAGAACCACGAGACACACGCGACCTCGCGCTTGTCGAGGGGTTTGTCGAAGGCCGCGAGTTCGCGATCGAAGCGCTGATGCACCATGGCGCGCTGCAGCTGCTGGCCATCTTCGACAAGCCCGATCCGCTCGACGGTCCGTTCTTCGAGGAGACCATCTATGTGACGCCGTCGACGGCCTCTGCCGAGGCGCAGCGCGCGATGACCGCCGCGGTGGACCAGGCGGCGCGCGCCCTCGGCCTGCGCCACGGACCCATTCACGCCGAGTGTCGCGTGAACGAGGCGGGCGTCTTCGTGCTCGAAGTGGCGGCACGTCCGATCGGCGGTCTATGCGCCCGTGCGCTGCGATTTGACGGAAAAGGGCCGACCGTGCATTTCGCTCGAGGAACTGCTGCTCCGACATGCCCTCGGCGAATGCCCCGCAGACTGGGCGCGGGAGACTGCGGCATCCGGCGTGATGATGATTCCGATTCCGCGCCGCGGCGTCTTCCGCGGCGTGAGCGGGCTCGATGCCGCAGGGCGGGTACCCTTCATCGACGACGTGCGAATCACGGCAAAAGTGGACCAGTTGCTGCTGCCGCTGCCGGAAGGCGCAAGCTACCTGGGATTCATCTTCGCGCGTGCCAGCACCCCCGGGCAGGTCGATCAGGCCCTGCGGGCCGCGCACGCGCGTCTCGAGTTCTCCATCGACCCGGAACTGCGGGTGTTACAATCGGCCCATGGCTGATAGTTGTGGGAATACCCCGGCGCCGCGCCCCGCGGAGAACAGCAGCGGCCGCAAGGTGTTTTGCGCGAAATTTCAGAAGGACCTGCCGGGCCTCGACGCTCCGCCCTGGCCGGGAGAGCTCGGTCAGCGGATCTACGAGAACGTTTCGTTGGATGCGTGGAAGCTCTGGGAAGAGCGGATGAAGATGATCCTCAACGAGTATCGCCTGATGCCGTGGCAGAAGGAGGCTCAGGAGCTGGTCGCCAAGCACATGGAGGATTTCTTCTTCGGCGAGGGCGCCGCGCTTCCGCCGGGGTACGTGCCCCAACAGACGAAGTAGCAGCTTCTCGAGGTCTGAGCGCTCCGGTTGTCGCTTTGACTCCTACAAGAAGATCACTCAGCTGTCTCAGAGGGACTGGCGCAGTGCCTGTACCCTTTCGGCAGTCACCTCGGCCGCCTTGATCGCCAACCACCCACGGCCCGCCGCGACGCTATTCACTACTAAAATCAAACCCTTCTGTAGCAAAGCGCTGCAAGACCCTCGAACGCCAAATCGCTCGACGCCCAATTACTCGAATCTTAACCAACCTAGCCCCAGCCGTTCGAGCTCGTGCATTGGCATGGACTTTGAAGTCGATGGGTCGATGATGCGATTCTGGCTGGCAAGACCGCGCGCTTCGCACAGCCGAACCGCCCGACGACGAGCCTGACGAGTCACCCGACGAATCACCGGAGACGCCGACCGACGAGCCGAGTCCCCCGCGCGTGCAGGATCCGCCGCCGCAGCCGGACTCCCAGGGCCCCTACGTCGTCGCAGATCACGTGCCTTAACACGGAGGACAGAACAAGTGGATACAAGAGAACGCAAGGAACGTCGAGGGTTCGCGTCGATGTCGCCAGAAAAGCAGCGCGAGATCGCCAGCAAGGGCGGCCGCGCGGCGCACGAAAAGGGAACGGCCCACGAGTGGAGCGCGGACGAAGCACGAGCCGCCGGCCGCAAGGGCGGCCAGGTCAGCCGCGGCGGCCGTGGCCGGCTGGCGACGCCGCTCGGAGATTCCATCGGCGTCCGGTGACGCCGACGAGGGGAACGCGCAGTGATCGATCGCTCGCCTTGGGACGAGGCGAGGCGGTGCGGCCGCTTCGTGCAGACCGCAGACGCGATTTGGAGGCGACAGACAATGTTAAGACGCGTAGCCGTGGCATGTGTGCTGGTGCTGGCCATGGCGAGCCGGCGCGAGCGCCCAGAGCGGATCTTCCGCGACATCCACGGCGCAGAATCAGCCTGGCACCCAAACCTCGTCCTCGGGCGCACCCGGAGGAGACCCGACCGGCGACGACGACCTTCTTCGGCGACACTGGACTGTGGTTTGTTCCGACCGCCGAGGTGCTCGGCCACGGTAAGTGGTCGGTCAGCGGCTACCGGCGCGGCACGAACTACATCCAGGGCTTCACCAACGTCGGCGATTTCGCCGGCACGTTCGCCGTCGGCATCAGGGACCGCGCCGAGATCTTCGGGTCGTTCCTCTTCGATACCCGCATCGACCGCGATCTGCGGCCGCTCTTCATCGACAATACGGGAGGTGGGCGGCATCGTCGATCGCTACCCGCGGGTGCACCAGCGGCTGGACCGGCGACAACGTCGGCGACTTCTACCTCGGCGCGAAGATCAACCTGTGGTCGGAGTTCCGCCAGCAGCCCGGCGGCGCTGGCCGTTCCGCGGCGATGGTGAAGGCGCCGACCGGCGACGAGGACGTGGGCGTCTCGACCGGGAAGGCCGACTTCCGCGTTCGACTTCATCGCCAGCAAGGAACTCCGGCAGCGGGTCGAGCTGTCGGGGTTCGCGGGCTATGAGTTCCGCGGCAAGCCGGACGGCTTCGACATTCCGGGCGGGGCGTTCCGGTGGGGCGCCGGGGCGGGCTTCCCGTCGCGGCGCCCGCTGCGCGGCACGCTCGAACTGAACGGGTCGGTGCCCAACGACGACGTCGCGACGATCAGCGCCGGGCCTGGTGGTCGGCGACGACGGCACGTATCCCGCCGGCGATCTCGGCGACCGAGAACCTCACGCAGGCGAACGTCGGCGCTGACCTGGCAGCACCGGAGCGGGTTCTTCCTCGGCGGCGGGCTCGGCTGGAACCTCCCGATGAAGGAGCCGCGACGGACTTCACCACCGACGAGCCGGACCAGAAGTCGAGCGACTTCGTCGACTGGCAGGTCCGCATCGGCTACCACCCGGGCGTGCGCGTGTACGTGCCGCCGCCGCCGCCGCCGCCGCCGCCCCCGCCGCCGGCCCCGCCGCCCGCGCCGCCGCAGAACCGGCCGCCGGTCGTGAAAGCGCAGTGCGATCCGTGCACGGTGGAAGTGGGCCGGACCTCGACGGTCACCGCCAATGCGAGCGACCCCGACGGCGACACGCTGACCTACGCGTGGACGACGCCGCAGGGCACGCTGGCGAACCCGGCCGAACGGCAGACGTTGTGGACGGCGCCGCAGCAGGAAGGCACGGTGCCGGTGACGGTCACGGTGAACGACGGCAAGGGCGGCACGGCGTCGGACACGGTGAACATCCAGGTCATGCGTCCGCCGGTCAAGACCTACACGTTCGAAGACGTGCACTTCGACTTCGACCGCTACACGCTGCGGCCGGAGGCGACGCGCATGCTCGACGAGGCGGTGGCGGCGATGAAGCAGGATGCGACGCTGCGCCTCCAGGTCGAAGGGCACACCTGCAACATCGGCACGGCGGAATACAACCTGGCGCTCGGCGATCGCCGCGCGAACGCCGTGCGCGACTACCTGGTCAGCCGCGGCGTCGCGGCCGGCCGGCTCTCGACGGTCAGCTACGGCGAGGAGCGGCCGAAATACGACAACGCGCGCGAAGAGACGCGCCGCCTCAACCGGCGCGCGGCGCTGGTCGTCAACTTGCAGAAGATAGGCGAGCAGGGCAATCGACGCGAGTTCATCCATCTCTACCTGTCGGCTACTTCGTGCTCGATCGTCGGCGCTCGGTCCTCGCGCTGTGGCAGTCCGGAGCTCTCGGCGAAGGTCAGCGCGATCTGGATTGCCATCGGCCTGGTCATCGCGGTCGGGCTGGGCATCATGCTCGCCGTGTCAGCTCGGGCAAGCCTGACGGTCACACAGGAATAGGCAGCCCTTCCAGTCTTGCGCCGCGCGTCTCACTCCTGAGCCTGGCGCCGGGGATCCCCCGCTGCCAGGCTGATGTCATTTCCTCCACGCTCCCTATCTGCACTTCGACCTGCCGATCCACGTGGCACGCGTTGTGGTTCTCATTCGATCGAGCATGCGCCGCACCGTCTTCTGGCCTTCTGCTCTCGTCCTGATCGCCTCGGCGAGCGGCGCCTGTAAGGAAGAAGGTACCGTCACCGTCACGTCGCATCACCTTCGAGGGCGTCAAGGCGGTGGACGAGGGCGCGGCTGCGAAGCGTGCTGGCCACGCGGCAGAGCTCGAAGCTGCCTGGGGCCGGAAGACTATTTCGATCGCGCGCGGTTCGACGCCGACCTCAAGCGCATCCAGGCGTTCTACGCCGACCGCGGCTATCCCGACGCGCGGGTCACCGGCTTCGACGTCAAGCTCAACGACAAGCAGGATGCGGTGTCGAGCTGACCGTCACGATCGACGAGGGCGAGCCGGTCTCGTCGCGGCCGTCGAACTCGTCGGGTTCGACGTGCGTTCCGCCGCGATCATCTCGAGACGATGCGCAGGAACGGCTGCCGCTGAAGGTCGGCAAGCCGCGCGACCGGCAGAATGTCGTCGACGACGCACGAGATGGCGGTCAACGAGCTGCGCGACCACGGCTATCCGTACGCGAAGGTGACGACCGCCGAGAGCGCACGGCGCGAAGCAGGTCACGCTGACGTTCACGGCGGAGCCCGGCCCGCTGGCGCATTTCGGTCCGGTCGAGATCGTCCGGCAACCAGAGCGTCGAGCGACGCGCGTGATCCAGCGGCAGCTCACCTATCAAGCCCGGCGATCTGTACCGCCGCAGCGTGGTGCAGGACACGCAGCGCCGGCTGTATACGCATGGAGCTGTTCCAGTTCGTCAACATCGAGCCGCTCGAACCCGGAGCAGCAGGAAGCCGGAGGTCGCGACGCGGGTGACGGTGGCGGAGGGCAAGCATCAGCGCGTGAACTTCGGCGTCGGCTACGGCACGGAAGAAAAAGCGCGCGTCGACGCGAGATACACCATGTGAATTTCCTCGGCGGCGCCCGGACGGCCGGCGTGCACGCGCCGCTAGTCGATCCTCGATCGCGGCATCCGCCTCGATTTCAACCAGCCCTACGTGTTCACGCCGCGACTTCTCGCTGGGGGCGGAAGGGCAGCACTGGAACACCTTCACGCCCGCTTACCAGCTCGATCGTCACCGGCGGCAAGGTGACGCTCACGCAGCGGCCCAGCCGCTGCACGTCCTGGTCCGTCTCGTTCACTGAGCGAACGCAACAACAGCACGATCTGCCGACGACGTGCGCGACGATCCTGACGCTGCGCAACGATCTGATCGCGCTCGGCCTCGATCCCGACGACCGGACAGCCAGGACGGCACGCTCGAACGCGTTCGGATTCGACTTTCAGCGCTCGACCGCCGACAACCTGCTGAACGCGCGCCGCGGATACCAGTTTGCCTTGCACGCCGAGCTCGGCGGGACGACTTCTGCCGGGCACGTTCAACTATCAACGCCGTGTCGGCCGACGCCCGGCACTACCTGCCGATTCGGCGACGCGTCGTCGATCGCGAACCGGGTGCAACTCGGCAGCATCGACGCAGTCGCGGCGATGATCGCGAGCAACGTGCCGTTCGCGAAGAAGTATTTTCTCGGCGGCGCGACCAGCATGCGCGGGTGGGGGCGTTACGAGGTGAGCCCGCTCAGCGAGTCCGGGCTTGCCGATCGGCGGCAACAGCCTCTTCGCTTTCAGCTCCGAGCTCCGCGCGGACGCTGCGCGGGCCGTTCGGCGGCGTGCTGTTCCTCGACGCCGGCAACGTCTGGGCCAACGAATGGAGCATCGTGCTCAGGCGATCTCGTGTACGCCGGCGGGGGCCGGCGTTGCGGTACCGAGACGCCGGTCGGTCCGGTCCGGTTCGATTTCGGCTATCAGCTGAATCGGATCGATGGGCTGCTGGTGGACGGCGCCGAGCAAACGCGGCCCTGGCGCCTTCATTTCAGCATCGGCCAGGCGTTCTGATGCGCGAAAGCGAGTCTGAACGCTGCAAGTCGAGCCGAATCTGAAAGTCTGACCAGTGCTCAGAGTCGTCGCATGAAACGGTTCGTTCACGCACTGATCATCGTGTTGACGCTCATCGTCGGCGCGGCGGCCGCGGCGATCGTCGTGATCCAGACGGCCTGGTTCAAGAACTGGCTGCGCGGCTACATCGTCCGGGAGGCGAACCGGTACCTGAACGGCCAGCTCTCGATCGAGCGGCTCGGCGGCAATCTGTTTTTCGGCGTCGAGCTGGAAGGAGGTCGGCATCTCGCTGGACGGCAGCGAAGTCGTGTCGGTCAAGGATCTCGGCTCGACTACAGCATCTTCGAGCTCGATCTCGAAGGGGCTGTCGTCGACGAAATCCGGCTGAACCAGCCGGTGCTGTACCTGCGCCGCGAAGGCGATGCCTGGTCGATCGCGCGGCTGGTCAAGAAGCAGGAGAACGAAGCCGATCGGCAGGGCCCCGCGTCCCCGATCGCCATCGGCGCCATCGGGATCAGCGACGCGTCGATCGTGGTCGACGATCCGGTCGGCACCTCGGGCGTCGACGTGCCCGATCGGATCGATCGCCTCGATGCGCAGCTGTCGTTCGAGTACCAGCCGGTGCACTTCTCGATCGAGATCAACCACGCGTCGTTCAGGGGGACGGATCCGGCGATCGGCCTCAACAGCTTGTCCGGCGGCATCGCCGTCCGCGACGACACGGTATACCTGGAGCGCATTTCGCTGCGGACCGAAGAGAGCTCCGTGCAGGTAGCGGGCGCCATCCAGCACTACTTGGCGAAGCCGATCCTCAACCTGCAGATTTCGTCCGACAAGCTGTCGGTTCCAGAAATTGCGAGAGTGTTGCCGGCGCTCGCCGGCGTGCGGCTGCAGCCGGCGTTCGAGCTGAAGATCGCGGGCCCGGCCGAGGCGCTCGACCTCGAGATGAACGCGAGGTCTTCGGCGGGCGACGTGGCGGGGAAGTTTGTCGCGGACGTCGCGATGCCCGGCCAGTCTGTTCGGGGTGCCCTGTCGGTGCGCCACCTGAATCTCGCGCCGATTGTGAACGACGCCCGGCAACGCACCGATCTGACGGCGGACGCCCGTCTGGATCTTCGCGCGCAACGTTTCTCGGATCTGGAGTCGATGCGCGGCACCGTCTCGGTGAACGCACCGCGCCTCGTCGCGTCCGGCTACAGCGCGCAGAACGTCAAGGTCGATGCGCGGGTCGATGGGCGGCGGATTGAAGGACGGGGGCAGGCCGCAGCATACGGGACCGCCGCGACCGCCGAGGGCCGCCTGACCCTGCCGAAGGGGAGCGCGCCGCTTGCTTACGATTTGCGCGGCCGGGCGCGCCACCTCGATCTGCGGCGGCTGCCGACGCAGTTCGGTGTTCCACCGGTGGAGACCAATGTTGATGCCGCGTACCACGTGCGTGGAACTGAGCCGGTTGGCCGGTCGGGAGCCCGGGTGGTGGAAGGCGATCTGCGATTCGGGGACTCGACAGTGGCGGGTGCGCGCATCGCGAGCGGCAGCACGGCGCAGTTCTCGATTCGGGGTGAGGACCTCGCGTATCAGGCGGACGCCACCGTCGCCAGCCTGGATCTCCAGCGCCTGGGCCGCGACTTCAAAGTGCCGGCTCTCGAAGCGGATCGCTTCACGAGCGACCTGAACGGGCACGTGCAAGCGAACGGGCGCGGCCGAGCGGTCAAGGACCTGCAGGTCACCGCGACGGGAACATTGAGCGACTCGACGATTCTCGGCGGCCGCGTGCCGCAGATGTCGTTCGATGTCGCCTCGACGAGCGAGACCGCTCACATAAAAGCGAACGGCGCGTTCGCCGGCTTCGATCCCGCGGTCCTCAGCGGCCGACCGGCGATGAAAGGATCGGTGGCCGGGTCGCTTGACGTCGACGCCACGATCGAGGGTCTGTCCGCGGGGGTCACCCCGGACAACGTGAACGGTCGCGCCCGCGTCACACTGGAGTCATCGACGATTGGCGGCCTGGCGATCGACCGGGCGATTCTCGACGGCGACTATCGCGATCGGTCCGGCGAGATCCGGCAGCTCGATATTGCCGGACGGGAGCTTAACGCGAAAGCGAGTGGCACGCTCACGCTCAAGGACACAGGCGAATCGAACCTGGCGTTCGAGGCTGATTCGCCGAACCTGGAAGAGCTCGGGAAACTCGTCAACGTCCCGGTGTCCGGCCTCGCCAGGACCGGGGGTACGGTGACCGGCAACGGGGCGGCGTTTCGCGCCTCGGGCACGCTGACCGGAAGCGGCCTCAAGTACGGCGACACCGGCGCGCTCGCTCTCTCGACGTCGTATACCGCTCGCGTGCCGGATCTTGACATGGCGAGGGCAGAGATCACCGCCGAGACGAAGGCCACCTTCGTGACCGTTGCTGGCCAGGAGATCAACGAGCTGACAGCGAAGACGACGTATGCCAGCCAGCATGTCGAATTCGACGCGACCGCGCGGCAGCCCCAGCGCTCCCTCTCCGCCGTTGGCTCGATGCTGCTCCATCCGGATCACCGCGAAGTGCATCTGCAGCAGACGACCCTCGAGACTCAAGGCCTCAGCTGGCAGATGGCCCCCGCCTCGCAAGCCACCGTGCAGTACAGCGACGACGCGATCGTCGTTCGCGATCTCGAACTGGTGAGTGGCGACCAGCAGATCTCCGCTGATGGGACGTTCGGGAGGCCTGACGACGCGTTGAGGATCACGCTGAGGAACGTCGACCTGGCGGCAGTCGATGCCCTCTTGCTGCGGCCCCCGCAGTTCAAAGGACGGGTCGACGCCACCGGCACTGTGAGCGGCACCAGACAGGCGCTGGAGGGCAACGCCAAGTTCCAGGTCAATATGGGGAGCTTCCGGGACTTTCAGTACGAAACATTCGCCGGCACGGTGGGTTACAACGGACGCGGGCTGACGGTTGATACGAAGCTGCAGCAGAACGCGACCCAGTGGCTTACGGCGAAAGGCTACGTGCCGCAGGCGCTCTTCACCCTTCGCGAACGACCGCTGACAGCTTCCTCCTCCTCCCACGGTGTCGTCGTCCCTCCCGAGGACCGCGTCGATCTCACCATCGACAGCAGTCCGATCGATCTTGGGGTGATCCAGGGCTTCAACGACATGGTGACCGACGTCAAGGGCACGCTCGAGGCCCATGTTCGCGTGACCGGCTCGGTCGACGATCCGCACCCGATCGGGGAGATCAGCGTTCGTGATGGGTCCATGACGGTCGTACCGGTAGGCGTCGTGTACAAGAACATCGTCGGCCGTATCGAACTGCAGCCGGACCGGGTGCACATCGACCAGATCACCGTGCTCGACAATCATGACAGCGCGCTGTCGGTGACCGGCGACCTCGCGGCGCATGAGCGGCAGATCGGCGACATGCACATCTACGTGACGGCCGACGATTTCAAGATCATCGACAACAAGCTCGGCAACGTCCGGATTCACAGCCGGATGGAGGTTGCGGGCGAGCTGCGGGCGCCACGGTTGGAGGGATATCTCGGGCTGACGACGGGGCAGTTGAACGTCGACGAGATCGTCGATCTCGCCGGGCCAACACCGTATGCGACCGAGCCGGCCAGTTACGGCGCTGCGCCGGCTACGGCGAGCGAAGCCCCTCCGATGGGGAGCCTGTTCGATCGCCTTCAACTGGATGTCGAGCTCAGCGTGCCGAACGATCTTGTGGTGAAAGCCGGTAGTCTGGAGCTGCCGGACGCGCCGATCGGGCTAGGTGCACTGACGGTCACGCTCGGCGGCGACTTCCGCGCCTTGAAAGATCCTGGTGGACGCGTGCGTCTGGCTGGGTCCGTGAATACCGTTCGCGGAAGCTACGATTTTCAGGGCCGCCGGTTCGAGATTCTGCGCGACGGGTCGATCCGCTTCAACGGCCTGGACGACCTCGATCCGTCGCTCGATATCAGGGCGCGCCGCATCATCCAGGCGGTTGAGGCGCGCGTGAACGTGCGCGGCACATTGAAGCAGCCGGAAATCGTGCTGAGCAGCGTTCCCCCGCTCGAGCAGGCCGACATCCTTTCTCTCATCGTCTTCAATCAGCCGATCAACCAGCTGGGAGAAGGGCAGCAGATCTCGCTGGCCCAGCGCGCCCAGGCCATCGCGACTGGCGCCGTCGCCGGTCAGCTTGCGATGTCGATTGGGCGGGCGCTGAACCTCGACACCTTCGAGATCGACGTTGCCCCTCAGGGAGGCGGCGGTCCGGCGCTCACGGTTGGTCAGCAGCTCGGACAGGATCTCTACGTGAAAGTGGAGCAGGGGATTGGTGAACAGGGAACGACCAACTTCATCCTCGAATACGAGCTGACCGACTGGTTGCGGCTCCAGGCCAACGTGCTGGAGGGCGCCTCGACCCAGCAGTCGATGTTCCGTCGCGCGCAGGGCAGCGGCGCCGATCTGATTTTCTTCTTTAGTTATTAGTGTCCGGATCTGGCTCGTGTTTTCTCGGCTGCCCTTCGGGATCTTGGGTGTTCAGCCGATTGCGAGCGACGCGACCTGGACGCGGGCGTCGTTGAAGCACGCGCCCCCACCCAGATCGGTGAGCGTATCCGGCACGAGCGCTGTCGCCGTGAACCCATTTCGCGTGCTGCGCCGCCACAGGCCCTTGGGCAGGCTGACGGTGCCAGGCGGAACAATCGGGGCGATGGCGAGCGTGCAGTGCACCTCCCCAAGATCGTTGAACACTCGAACCAGGTCGGTGTCGGCCAGGCCGCGTGCCGAGGCGTCGCTCGGATGCATGGCGAGCTTGACGTCGGGACGCGGCAGCTCGCCGAGCGTCGAGCTGATGGTTCGCTCGCTCGCAGGGGAGATGAGCGTCAGCGGATAGCGATCGCTGGCTGGATCCGGCTGGTAACGGTAGAGGCCTGCCGGCGCAGTCGATTCGAGCGCCGCCGGAAACAGATCGATCCTGCGGTCCGGGGTGTTCGGGAAAACGTCGACGAACTGTATCGGCGCGAGGCCACAGGCCGGCGCAGGCCGTGCGCCGGCGCGCAGATCCTCGCCGATCGTCCCTGGCAGCGACTCGAGCACGCCAACGAGCAGGTCCAGCTCGCCGGACGGTTCTCCGCCGCCGAGCACTCCGAGCCGGGCGCAGAGCTCACCAAACACGTCGGCGTTGGTCCGCGATTCGCCGACCACGTCGACTACAGGCAGTACGAGGTCGAGGTTGATGGGCCCGTACGCGCGCGCGAAATCGTAGCCCTCGAGGAACGTCGTCGCGGGCAGCACGATGTCGGCGTACAGCGCCGTATCGGTCATCACCTGGTCGAACACGACGGTGAACAGGTCTTCGCGTTCGAGGCCGCGAAGGATCTGTCTCTGATCGGGCACGGTTGCCGCGGGATTACAGTTGTAGACGAACAGCACCCTGACCGGCGGGTCGCCATACTCGGTGAGCGCGCGCCCGAGATGGTTCATGTTGACAAGGCGGGTGTCGGGCTCCGGCGCATCGATCCAGGTCCGATCGATGTTCCAGGAGGCCGAGTTGCTCATCGAATAGCCGCCTCCGCGCACCCCGAACTTTCCGCCGACGGCGGGTAGCGCGAGCACCGCCATGGCCGCGTTGCCGCCGTTGCGGTTTCGTTCAAGGCCCCATCCGCACCGCACCAGCGCCGGCGAGTGTGTCGCGTACAGCGCCGCCACGCGCTCGAGCGCGGCGGCCTCCACGCCGGCAACGGACGCGGCATGGGCCATCGTCCACTCCTCGGCGCGCTCACGCAGCTGATCCGCGCCCCTGGCGTGCTGGTGCAGAAACGCCTCCGCGGCGTGGCCGTTCGCGAACAGATACCGGTGAATCGCCAGTGCGACGGCCACGTCGGTGCCGGGCTTGACCGGCAGGTGTACATCGGCCGATCGTGCGAGCGGCGTCGACCGGGGATCGATGACGACGAGCTTCGCGCCGCGTTTCTGCGCCTCGCGCACATAGGGCACGAGGTGAATGCCGGACGTCGAGGGGTTGACGCCCCACAGGATGATGAGCGCGGCTTCCGGATAGTCCTGATAGGTGACCGACGCCATCTTGCCGTAAAGCGCCATGTTGGCCGCGCCGGTCGGCGCCGCGCACACTGTACGCGCCAGCCTCGACGTGCCGAAACGACGCCACAGTGTTGCGTCGAAGTTGTCCTGCGTGAGCAGCCCGTTCGATCCGCCGTAAGAGTACGGAAGGATGGAGGCCCCGCCCGAGTCGGCCTTTGCGCGCCGCATGCGATCGGCGATGTGCTCGAGCGCCTCGTCCCACGAGATCCGCTTGAACTTGCCCTCGCCTTTGCGGCCTTTCCGGATCGCAGGATACAGGAGACGATCCGGACCGTACAAGCGATCGCCGAACTTCCGGACCTTTGCGCAGATGAATCCGTCGGTCACGGGATTCTTGTGCGACCCGTCAATCTCAATCACCCGGCCGCGCTGGACCGTCACCGTGAGGCTGCACGCGTCCGGGCAGTCGAGCGGGCAGGCGGTTTCGACCGCTGAAGTCGGTCCGCCGAGCGCCGCTTCGCGCGAGCCTTGCGGGGAGGACATGAAGTAACGATAGCACGTACGGATTCGCGCACCGGCCCTGCGGCCTCAGCGGAAATTCCCGTACGGCGTGTCCGGCTTCCAGCTTTGGCGAAGGCTGGTCGGCGCGGCTTATCGTGGCGCACCTTCGCGCGCGCAGGCGGCAACCGGCCCGTGACCGCCGCCTGGACCACGGACGCTCCGTCCATCGATGCGGGACACGAGCGCGCTCAACGGGCAGGGTCGGGTACGAGTATCGAGAGGATCGTGCTGACGATGCTCACGACGAGTGCGCCCCAGAAGGCCGCCCAGAAGCCGGCGACGTGGAAGCCCAGCCCGAGAGCCGAGGACAGACTACTCGTCAACCAGAGCATCAGGCCGTTGACGACGAGAGCGAAGAGGCCCAGCGTGAGGATGATCAAGGGAAAGGTGAGGATCTTCGCGACGGGCCGGATCACGGCGTTGACGACGCCGAACACGAACGCCACGCCCAGAAACGGCAGCAAGCTTCCCGTGAACGTGACCCCCGGCACGACCCACGTCGCAACCCAGAGTGCTGCGGCGTTGATCAGCAGTCGGAGGAGAAAAGACATGGGTCATGCTAACACCGGGCAGTCCCGAAGCGTATCGCCATGAGCGTCTCAGGATGTATGCTATGCGCAGCTTCCGGACACTCTGCAGGAGGATCTATGCGCCGAATGAGGATGGAATCATGCCGCGTGGCCCTCGTCGCCGGTCTGTTGTCGCTTGGCTCATTGCTTGCGCGCCTGTTCGGCGCCGGCTCCGGAACAGGCGCCGGCCGCGACAGGCGTGACGGTGTTCGAGGGGGCGCGGCTGATTGTGGGTGATGACAGTGCGCCCATCGAGAACGCCGCATTCATCGTCGACAACGGCCGTTTCGGCCCGGTCGGCAAGACCGGTGAGGTGCAGGCGCCCGCGGGCGCGGCTCGCGTGGACCTGGCCGGCAAGACCGTCATGCCGGCGATTGTCGACACTCACACGCATGTCCCCGTCATGCGAGACGGGCTCATCGACCTCCTGGAGCGCAAAGCGGTACTGGGGAGTCGGCGCGATCCTGAGCATGGGCCAGGACACGGGTGATGTGGCGTTCCAGGTGCGTGAAGAGACGATCCCCGGTGCCGCGCGGTTTCGTACCGCCGGGCGCGGGATCACGATGCCGGAGAAGGGGCGCACCGAGGCTCCGTACTGGGTCACGACCGAGGCCGAGGCGCGGAAAGCGGTGCAGGAACTCGCTGCCAGGAAGGTCGACATCGTCAAGATCTGGGTCGACGACCGCGACGACAAGTTCAAGAAGCTGACTCCGGCCCTGTATGGAGCGATCATCGACGAGGCCCACAAGAGCGGGCTCCGCGTCACCGCCCACATCTTCGATCTCGATGATGCGAAGGGACTCCTGAAGGCGGGGATCGATGCGTTCGCTCACAGCGTGCGTGACAAGGATATCGATGAGGAAGGCCTCGCGATGTTCAAGCAGCACCCGAACCTGGTCGTCGATCCGAATCTTCCGGATCGAGGCGTGGCGGTGGACCTGAGCTGGCTGAGCGAGGCGGTCCCCGCTGAAGAGCTGAAGAAACTGCAGAGCGAGGCGACCGACCGGCCGGAGGCCCAGAAGGCCTACGGGATCCAGGCCCGCAATCTGGCCAAAATCAATGCAGCGGGAGTGAAGATCGTGCTCGGAACGGACGGCAACGTCCCATGGGCGCACCATCTCGAGATGGCGGACATGGTGGCGGCGGGGATGACGCCGGCTCAGGTCATTACGGCCTCGACACGCGATGCCGCCGAGTTCATGCGTATGACGGACATAGGAACTGTGGCGGCAGGGAAGAGCGCCGACTTCCTCGTGCTCGACGCCAATCCGCTGGACGACATCACGAACACCAGGCGAATCTCGAACGTCTACTTGCGTGGCACCGCGGTCGATCGCGCTGCGATGCGGTCGCGGTGGACCAGTCGGTCCACACAGTAACGTCTCACGCCTTGGGGAAGCTGCGGCCGCCGGCGTGAACCGCCGGCGGCCACAGACGCCTTATTTTTGGACCTGATTCGGAATCTTCAGGACCTGTCCCGGCTTGATCTGGTCGGGGTCTGACAGCTGGTCCCGGTTTGCGTTGTAGATGTCCATGTAGGCGTTCGCGTCGCCGAGAAACTGCTTGGCGATCTTGCTCAGCGTATCGCCGGTTTTCACGGTATACGTGTTCTGCTCTGCCGTGACCGAACGCTGCCCCGACGCCTTGATGTTGGCGACCACCTCCTGCTGCCAGGCAGGCACGGTCTTAATCGCGTCCCAGATCTGGTTGGCTTCGTCCTGCGTCTGGGTCGTCCCGGTGAAGTACAGCTTACCGTCGCGCTCCTCCGCCGAGCCTTCCATGCGGAGGTTCTTCGCTGTCTGAATCGCATGGGCGTATTTGTCTCTCAAGCTCATTCTTCCCATCCCTTCCGTGTAATCGGCTCCACTTTCGAGCGTCGACGATGTCGATACGGTGACCTGCACCCGACGTGCCGCTACTACTCGGCAGCCTGAGTTTCCTCAACGTTTTCTGAATCCTGCTCGGCTGTACGGTCGCCCTGACCCTCGTGTTCCGGCTCGTCCATTACATCGTCCTCGAACGCTTCAGGGGCATAGGTTTGGGTTTCGAACTCAGCGCCTTCCTCTACTTCAGGTTCCAGATCGTCTTCGTGTTCGTCCATGCCTCAGGGCATGCAGCGATCGTGCCCTGCGGGACGCTCCAGCGTTCGAATTGTTTCCACCGGTGGACTTTGACTGCGATGGTCGCAATAATCCTAGTTCGATGCTGTGCAGGGTTCTCATCACGCTTGTCCTTGCCGCCGCCGGTGGAGCGGCGTCATTTGGCGCGGCAGGGTCCATTCGGTACCGCTTCTCCTTTCCCGAGCCGCAGCACCGGTGGATGCAGGTCGAGGCCACGTTCGACGAGCTGGGCAGTGGGGCGCTCGAGCTGAGGATGAGCCGTGCCTCGCCGGGCCGGTACGCCCTGCATGATTTCGCGAAGAACGTCTACGACGTCCATGCCTTCAGTGCCGACGGACGCGAAATCTCGACGAGCAGGGCGGATCCCTACGGCTGGACCGTCGCCAACCACGGCGGCGCCGTCACCGTGAAATACAAGATCTTCGGCGACTACATCGACGGCACGTATCTCGCGGTCGATGCGACGCACGCGCACATCAACATGCCGGCGGCAATCATGTGGGCGCGCGGCCTCGACGACCGCGCCATCACCGTCTCTTTCGAGCCGCCCGCCGAAAGGCCCTGGCAGGTCGCCACCCAGCTTCACGCGGGCGCGACCCCCTTCGAATTCACAGCGCCGAATCTTCAGTACCCTGATGGACAGCCCCGCGGAGTTCGGTCCGATTGCGAGCCGACGTTTCGCGGTCGGCGACCGGACGTTCAGGCTGGCCGTGCATCACACCGGTACCGACGCCGAGCTCGACGGGTTCGTCAAGGACGTCGAGAAGATTGTTCGCGAGGAAGGCGAGATCTACGGCGAATATCCGACCTACGAGCCCGGCGATTACACCTTTCTCGCCGAGTATCTGCCCTACGCCGCCGACGACGCGATGGAGCATCGCAACAGCACGGTGATGACCTCGTCCGGCTCGTTGCGGAACAACCGCATCGGCCTTCTCGATACCGTGGCGCATGAGTTCTTTCACGGCTGGAACGTCGAACGCATACGCCCGCAGTCGCTCGAGCCCTTCGACTTCGAGCGCGTCAACATGTCGAGTGAGCTGTGGCTGGCCGAAGGGTTCACCCAGTACTACGGCGCGCTGGTGCTGAGCCGGGCCGGCCTCGTGGACGTTCGGGGGACCGCGGCGACCCTGGGTGGCCTGGTTGCGAGCGTCATGGTGGGCCCGGCGCGCACCATGCGATCCGCCGAGGACATGAGCCGGATGGCGGCGTTCACCGACGGCAGCGATGCATTTGACCGGACGAACTGGACGGCTACGTACATTTCCTACTACGACTACGGCGGGGCTATCGCGCTCGCGCTCGACCTCACCCTTCGCGACCGGTCGGCTGGCCGGGTGACGCTCGACGACTACATGCGTGCGATGTGGCGCGTGCACGGCAAACCAGGCGGGAGGCTTCCCGGGTACGTCGATCGGCCATACACCCGCGCGGATGCAGAAGAGCGGCTGGCAGAGGTGAGCGGCGATCCGCGATTTGCCCGCGATTTCTTCGCGCGCCATGTCGAGGGACATGAGGCGGCCGATTACGCGAAGCTGCTGTCGCGCGCGGGACTCGTCCTGCGCAAGCGCAGCCCCGGACGCGCGTGGTGGGGCGACATCGCCCTCGACGCTCGGAGCGGCGTGGTGCGAGTCGGGAGCCGACCCCTTCTGGGCACGCCTGTCTATGCCGCTGGTTTGGATCTTGACGACCAGATATCGAGTATCGATGGACGACGCATCCTTTCGCCTCAGGAGGTCGCGCCGTTGTTCGAACGTCGCCGGCCGGGTGATACGATCGTGGTGGCCTTCGTCGATCGCGCTGGCATCGCGAAGACGGCGCGCGTCACGCTCGCGGAGGATCCCCATCTCGAGCTGATCCCGGCCGAATCGGCTGGCGGTGTCCTGACCGCCGCTCAGAAACGCTTCAGAGAAGGTTGGTTGAATTGATGGCTGTCCCCTGGCTTCGGGTGCTGAACGCGGTGCTGGGCATCAACGAGATCGCGCGTATCGTGAAAGGGCGCCCTCCCGCCGCCGATGATGATCCCGATCAGCTGGCGGTCAGCGGACCCGGAGGTCCGCTCGAGGCGCGTCTCGCGGGCGTGGTGGTCGCGGCGCTGAAAGAGGCGTTCGACCGCGATCATCAGCGTCACGAGCTCGAGCGCGAGCAGATCGAGGCCGAGCGGGTGCGGGCCGAGCGCATTCTGCGGATCGAGCTGGCGCGGCAGGCCGGCGATCAGGAGATTGGCCGTCTCCGGCTTCTCGCGGGCGTGGCGATGGCAAGCTGGCTCGGCACGTTGTTCTTTTCGGTACGCCTGGTCGGCGGGGCGGCGGGAGGGCGCGTCGCCCTCGGCGTCGGCTGGCTCCTGCTCCTCGCGGCGCTCGCCGCCTCGTTCGTCGCCCAGTCCACGGTGACGCGCGGCCTGAACCGCACCGACGCTCGGGAGTTCGCCTCCTCTGGCCCCGCCGGCGTCCTCGCGCCCTGGCTCCTCGTGTCGGGTCTCGCGGTCATCGGACTTGGTGTGCTCTTCGCCTGACCCGCGACCTGGAAAGTCTCAAGCCTCAAGTCTGAAGTCTCAAGAGCAAAGCCGAAAGCTGACAGCGGAGTTGAAAACTGAAGGCGACAGTGAGTCGAAGCGCCTCCAGTCTGTTGAGCCTTGAGCCTTGCGGTATCTGCGGTTTGACCTGTTGTTCCGCAACTCACCGCGAAAAGAGCACCCCCGGCGAGAGCTTCCACTCTGGATCGATCGCACGCTTCACGGCGCGCATCTCTTCGATGCCTGACTCGCCGTAGAGCGCCCGAAGAAGCTGCTGCTTTACCGGATTGCGCCCGACTCCGTGTTCGGCAAGCGGCGCCCCTCCAAGCCTCATGACTTCGCGTCCGAACTCCAGAATGGCGGCCTTGCCGGATTCGACGTCCGCGACCGATCGCGGGATCACGTTCGGGTGGACGTTGCCATCCGAGATATGACCCCAGACCGCTCCATCGAGGCCACGGCGGCGAAACTCGGCGTCGTAGAAGTCGAGCAACGTGTCGAGCTGGTCGAACGGCACGATCATGTCGGCCGCGGTCTTGTCGATGCGTGAGTCGATCGTGTGCTTCGCGCGGGCCACTCGCGCGTTCACCGCGGCCGGGACCCCCTCCCGCAACGCCAGTAATTGGTCCTGGCGCACGCGGTTGCCCGGCACCGCGATGTCCACCTGGTCGAGCACCCCGGCCTCGGCCAGCATGAGGCAGAACCGACGGAGCGGCGTGTCGCGGGCGCCGGGGTCGCGGAGCCGGCCGATTTCGTCAAACGCCCGCTCGGCGCTCATGTCCGGTGAAAGGTCGAGCGTGACCAGGAGGGCGATGGTGGCCTCGGATGGCAGTGTGACGCCGTTCGCGCGGTCCAGCCCGTCTTCCCGGAGCAGCGCGAGGCAGCGCGCGTCCATGTGCTCAATGGCCGAGACGTCGACACCGTTCGGATCCCGGCTGAGCCGCGTCGCGATGGCTTCGTCTCGGAGCCGACGCACGAATGCGAACGCCTCCCGCCGGTCTGTGAAGGGCACCAGGGCGAGACACTGCGCGGGCCGCTCGGGCAGGACGCGGAGCGTGACCGCGGTCACCACGCCCAGGGTGCCTTCCGAACCGATGAACAGATCGATGAGATCCATGTCTGGGGCGGCGAAGTAGCCGGCCGACAATTTCGGCAGTGCGGGCATGCGGTAGCGCGGGACGACCATATGAATCGTGCGGTCCGCCAGGTACAGCTCGAAGCACCTCCCCGCGCCGGCTCGAGTGGCGCCCCGCTCGATGTCCAGCACGTCTCCCGTTGGCAGGACAACGGTCAGGGCGGACACCCAGTCGCGGGTCGTGCCGTACTTGAAGGTGGCAGCTCCGGCGGCGTTGGTCGCCACCGTACCGCCGACGAAGGCGCCCGTGAACGTAGGGAAGGGCGGATACGCCCGGCCCACACGCCGCAATGCATTGTCGAGCGCGGCGATCGTGACGCCTGCCTGGACGCGCACGCGGTCCAGACCGATGAATTCGATGAAGTTCATCCGCGCCGTGCTGAGCAGCGTCTCGCCCATCGGGGTCGCCCCGCCGGTGAGTGAGGACTGCGCGCCGATCGGCAGGACCGCGGCTGACCCGCGCAGCACGGCCGCGACCTCGGCCTCGCTGGACGGCGCGAACAGCTCGGCGGCATGGCCCCCGGAGAAATGCGCGGCATCGTCGAGGTGCGAGGCGAGGATGTCGGGGTCGCGGACGCGTTCGGCCGGACCAGGGTCGCCCATCGGAGGCCGCGCACGCAGGGAATGCCCCGGCACGGCACTATATTAGTCGCGCGGGGAGTCGATATACTTCCTCGCAGCATGCGCTTCGCTCCGGAGTACGTCGCACACGTCCTCAATCCACACTTCGAAGACGCGAAGCATGAGTTCCTCCCGCCTCTACTCTCGATTCACTACGCCCATCTCGTCATGCTGGCGGCTACGGACATCGTGTCACCGGCCGATGCGAAGGCGCTGCGCTCCGGACTCGATGCGGTCTGCCAGGCCGATATCCGCGGCGTCGCCTACGATGGCAGCTGCGAGGATCTGTTCTATTACGTCGATCGGCTCCTGATCGAGGCGTGCGGCGAAGACGTCGGGGGGCGCCTGCACACCGCGAGAAGCCGGAACGACATCGACATGACGATGTACCGGATGCGGCAGCGGGAGCTCATCCTTGGACTGATGGCCGCCAGCCTTCGATCTGCGCCGATCGCTGCTCGACCTCGCGGGCCGTCATCGCGACACCGTGTTCGCCGTCCATACGCACACGCAGCGCGCTCAGCCGACGACCGTGGCGCACTATCTGCTGGCCGGGATCGAGCAGTTGGAGCGGGACGGCGCACGACTGAGAAGCGCCTTTGAGCGTACGAACCGCTGTCCCTTGGGAGCCTGCGCGATCACCGGCACCGGATTCCCCATCGATCGGCAGCTCACCGCCGATCTCCTCGGCTTCTCCGGCGCGACGGGAAACACCTACGGCAGCATCGCGACGGTCGACTACCTCCTCGAAAGCGTGGCGGCAGCCGGGGTGCTGGTGGTGGGACTTGGGCGTATCGCCCAGGATTTCCTGCTGTGGTCGACGGCCGAGTTCGACTATCTGCGGCTCGGGGACGGCTTCGTCCAGTGCAGCAGCATCATGCCGCAGAAGCGCAATCCGGTCGCTCTGGAGCACGTGCGGGCCATCGGCAGCAAGGCGCTGGGACAGAGTCAGGCGATCGTCACAAGCGTGCACAACACCCCGTTCGGTGACGTCGTGGATACCGAAGACGACTTGCAGCCGTTGGTCTTCTCGATGTTCCGCGACGCCACCCGCGCGGTGAACCTGATGGCCGCCGCGTCGGCGACCGCCGAATTCGACGCCGATCGGCTCGAGGCCCGGGCGGCTGATGGCTGGACCACGCTCACCGAGCTGGCCGATGCGCTGGTGCGCGATCACGGCGTGCCCTTCCGGACGGCGCATCGGATTGTCGCGCGTCTGGTGCCGGCTGAACGGCGCCGGTTGCCGGGACAGGATCAGGCCGCGAACGGCGAGAGCGAAGGGGCGCCGCGCCCGCTTGCCGAGCGCCTCGCCGAGGTGTCTGCCGAGATGCTGGGATCGCCGCTGAACTACTCGGAGGCGGCGCTCGCCGAGATTCTGAGCCCCGCGCATTTTGTCCGCGTCCGGAAGACGCCGGGCGGGCCCGCGCCCGAAGAAACCGCGCAGGCCGTGTCGCTCTCGCTCGCCGAGCTCGAGGCCGATCGGTCCTGGTGGACGAACACGACACGAGGCTTGACCGAGTCCGAACGTCGCCTCGGGGAACGAGCAGCGGCTCTTTGAAGGCGCAATCACTACGACGCCAGTCTCAGGACAGGTCCGAAGCCTCAGGCGTGAAGTCTCATCGCATTGAGGCTTGAGAGTTGAGCCTTGAGACTTTCCGCGCTAGGAAGGGAAGTACGCGTGACAGATGCGGACAACGACGCGCCTCAAGTAGCCACGTACCTCAGCATCCTTGCCCTCGAAGTGGCGATCATCCTGCTGCTGTGGGTACTCGATCGGGTGTACGGGTGGCACTGAGCGCCAGTCCCACCACGAACACGACAAACGCGCCGATCACGTTGTGCCAGAGAAACGACACCTCCGGCCTCCCGAACGCCACCGCGGCGACCACGCTCATCCCCACGATCAGGCCGACGAACGCCCCGGTGCCCGTCGCGCGCCGCGTCAGAATCGCCAGCATGAAGACGCCGAGAATCGATCCATAGAAGAACGAGCCGAACCGGTTCACGACCTCGATGAGCGATCCAAGGGTGCTCGCGTAGACGGCGACCACGGTGGCGAACAACCCCCAGAACGCGGTCGCCAGCTTCGAGACGCGGAGATAGTGCTCATCCGGCGCGCCCTGATGGTAGAGGCGCTGGTAAATATCGATGACACTCGCTGTCGCCAGCGAGTTGAGCTCGGCCGCGATGGTGTCGGTCGCTGCTGTAATGATCGCCGCAATCCACAGTCCCACGAGGCCGATCGGCAGCGCCGTGACGATGAAGGTGGGAAACACATAGTTCACGTCCGTGTAGCTCGCGTCGCCGGTCGTCTGCCGCACCATGCCAGAGGCGCGCGCGCGAATCGCGGCGACCGCGGCGTCGCGGGTGCGGATGGCCTCCGCGGCCCGCGCCTCCGTCCCGGCGTCTCCCGATCGGCGCGCGAGCACCAGTTGGCTCGCCGCCTGCCGGCGTGCGTCGAATGCCAGCCTGAACTCCTCCTCGAGCGCATCGTATTCCGCCGCCCGGCCGCTGGCGCGGACCGTCTGCTCGTGAACACGGTTGAACAGCATCGGAGGCCGCTGGAACAGGTAGAACGTGAACGTCAAGACGCCGACCATCAGCACCAGGAGCTGCAGCGGAATCTTCCAGTAGGCGCTCATCATCAGCGAGGATCGTCCCTCGTTCACCGACTTGGCAGTCAGATACCGCTGAACCTGGCTCTGGTCGCAGCCGAAGTACGAGAGCATCAGAAACAGCCCGCCGAGCAGTCCCGACCAGACCGTGTAGGTTTCGTTCAGCGTGAACCGGAAGTCGAGCGCATCGAGCCGGCCGGTCGCGCCGGCAAGGCGCAAGGCATCGGTCAGACCCACCTCCCGGGGTAGTCCCAGAAGCAGCACGACGCCGGCGGCGACGAGGACAAAGACCGTCAGAGCCCATCACCTTGACGTCGGTCCACGTCACCGCCTGCACGCCTCCGAAGATCGTGTAGATGACGGCGGGCACCGCAATCAGCAGGGCCGTGAGCGTCACGTTCCACCCGAGAACGACCGACAGGACAACCGCCGGCGCGGCGACTACGGCGCCGCAGGCCATGCCGCGCGACAGGAGAAACAGCAGGCTGGTGAGCGTCCGTGTCTTGAGGTCGAAGCGCCGTTCCAGGTACTCGTACGCGGTGAAGACGCCCGCCCTGTAGAAGAACGGTACGACCGTCAGCGACAGGATGATCATCGCGAGCGGGAGGCCGAAATAGAACTGGACGAAGCGCAGGCCGTCGGTATAGCCCTGCCCGGTCGTTCCCACGAGCGTAATCGCGCTCAACTGGGTGGCCATGACCGACAGTCCGACCGCCCACCAGGGAAGGCTGCGGTTCGCGAGGAAATAGGAACGGGTCGTCCGCTCGAGCCGGGTGCGCTTGACGCCGTCGAATACGAGCCACGCAATGTAGGTGGCGACGATGGCCCAGTCCAGGGCGTGCATGACAGGTCAGTACGCTAATGGCCCGCAGTGTGCATCTCAGCTGGCGGAGGCACTATGAAGCTCATCGGGATACTGCTGATTGTATTTGGGATTGTGGCGCTGGCCATCGGGGGCATCTCGTACATCGACCGCGACAAGGTGCTCGACATAGGCCCGCTGGAAGCGACGACGGAGACGCGGAAGACGATTCCGCTTTCTCCGATTGCCGGTATCGCCTCGATCGTCGCTGGTGTGGCGCTCGTCTCGGTTGGCGCGCGGCGGGGCATAAGAGCGTAGCCCGTTTCCAGACCCGCGAGGCGCTCTCCCCCGTCTTACCGCGCGGAAGGGGGCGCGAACACCTCGTCGAGCGGCACCTCTTTGATCGGGCCGAGATTCAAGGCCCGGACGCCTGGCTCGATCGCCTTGCGGTCGCCGACCACCACCACCGCAAAGCGATCGGGCTGGATGTATTTCCGCGCCACCCGCTGCACATCCGCGGCAGTCACGGCCTGAATGTTCTGCACGTAGGTCGAGAAGTAGTCATCGGGCAGGCGATACACGAGCACCGCCTCGAGGCGGGCCGAAATATCGCTGGAGGTCTCGAAGCCGCCCGGAAAACGCAAGGCGATGTAGTTTTTCGCTCTCGCGAGCTCATCGGCGGGGACGGGCTGAAGGATGCCGTTCAGCTCGTTGAAGAACTCCTGCAGCGATTCTTTCGTCTTGTCCGTCTGCACGCCGGCCGCGGCTGAGAAGGGTCCGACGAACCTGCGCATGTCGAACGTCGAACCCGCGCCGTAGGTGTAACCGTGCTTCTCGCGCAGGTTGAGATTCAGCCGCGAGCTGAACGACCCTCCGAGCACGGTATTCATCACTTGAATTGGGAGAGTAATCGGGCGTCGCGCGGGGCGCGCCGACCGCACCGATACGAATCTGCGTTTGCGGCGCGTTCGGCTTGTCGACGAGGTACACCTCGCGCCGGGCCGGCTGGGACGGGGCCGGCAGCACCGCGCGCGCGACAGCAGGCCCCTGCGGCCTCCACGCGCCGAATTGCGATTCGATGAGCGGCAAAACGCTGGCGGCCGTGACGTCGCCGACGACGAGCAGCGCCGCATTGTCCGGCCGGAAAGCCGACAGGTAGAACACCCGGAGGTCGTCCTGGGTGAAGACCTTGATCGTGTCGGCGGTGCCGATCGTCGAGGTGCCGTAGCGATGCGACGGCCCGAAGATCGTGCGCGAGAAGGCCATCGACGCAATCGTCGGCGGGTCGTCGCGCGCCTGCAGGAGGCCGACCAGCCGCTGCTGGCGAAGCCGCTCGAGTTCCTCTTTCGGGAACGTCGGCCTGAGCGCGACGTCGGCCATGATCGGCAGCGCCTCGGCGAGCCGCCCGACCGGGACGTGCAGGCGCACCGCAGCCGAGTCGAAGCTGCTCGACGCGGACAGATCGGCGCCGAGAAAATCGATGGCGTCCGCGATCTCCAGCGACGTGCGCGATCCCGCGCCTTCGGTCAGCATCGCGGCCGTCAGGCTGGCAAGGCCGTATTTGCCCGCCGGGTCGTCTCCAGAGCCGCTCATGATGACGAGGTTCACCTGCGCCACCGGCACGTCGTGAAGCTCGACGAGCCAGACGGGCAGACCGTTGCTCAGTTGGCGTTTTTGAACGGCCGGCAGTTGCAGCGCCGGGGCGGGTCCCGGCGCCGGCGGCCTGCTGCGGTCCGGCGACTGCGCAGCGAGCGTCGCCGTGGCCATCAGGAGAGCAATGACGAGGGCGCGTCGATTCATAGTAGGAGCTCTCAGCACGAAGTCACGAAGCACAGCGAGGGGCTTGCTGCCGCATCGCGTCATTCATCGAACGTGTGTCATTTCTCCGGCACAACGGTCAGCTCGACGCGCCGGTCCGCAGGCAGGAAGGCCGACGCGGCCGCCCTCACATCTGACGGCGAAATCGCGCGGTACCGGGCGAGATCCTCATTGAACCAGTCGGGATCGCGAGTGAAGGTGTAATAGGCGTTCAGTTGCTCCGCCTTGCCGCGGTAGCCGCCGACGCGCTCCATCCTGCTGAAGAAGCTCGATTCGGTCTGATTGATCGCGCGCTGCACCTCGTGTGCGGTCGGTCCCTCGCGCTGCAGCGTGGCGATTTCCTCGTCGATCACTTTCTGGAGCTCCTCGAGCGTATGGCCGGGCCGCGGCGTGGCTTCGATCAGGAAGTACGACGACAGCGCGCGAGAGGCCTGGTAGGCTTCGACGCTCTGCGCGATCTGCATCTCGTACACGAGGCGCTTGTACAGCCGTGAGTTCTTGCCGCCCGCCAGCACCGACGAGACCACGTCCAGGGTCGCATCGCCAGGCGCGTACATCCGCGGGGTGAGCCAGGCCAGATAGAGACGGGGGAGCTGCACCCGGTCGGTGATGGTTTTCTTCTGCACGCTGGTGAGCGCGACGCCCGGATTCGTCATCGGCTCTGGAGGCGGTCCCGGTGGTATGTCGCCGAACCACTTCTCGACCAGCCTGCGCGTGGCTACCGGGTCGATGTCGCCGGCGACCACCAGGCTCGCGTTCGACGGTGAATAGTACCGCTTGAAGAACGCGACGACGTCGTCGTACGTCGCAGCGGTCAAATCGTCCATGTACCCGATCACCGGCCAGTGATAGGGGTGACCTTCGGGATACAGCATCTCTTCGAGCACGATCTCGGCAATGCCGTACGGCTGATTCTCGACGCTTTGCCGCCGCTCGTTCTTCACGACGTCGCGCTGCGCGTCGACGGTCATCGGGGTCATCGTATCGAGCAGGTAACCCATGCGATCGGACTCGAGGAAGAGGGCGAGCTCGAGCGCGTTCGACGGCACGTCGATGTAGTAGTTCGTGCGGTCGTTCGTCGTCGAACCATTGTTCTGGCCGCCGACGCTCTCGAGCAACGTGTCGAACTCGCCCGGCTTGACGTGTCCGGAGCCCATGAACATCAGGTGTTCGAACAGATGCGCGAAGCCAGTGCGCCCCGGGCGCTCGTTCGCGGATCCGACGTGATACCAGATGTTCACGCTGACAATCGGCACGCTGTGATCCTCGTGGAGGATCACGTGCAGACCGTTGCGGAGCGTGAAGGACGAGTACTGGATCTCCAGTGGCGCGGGCGTCTGGGCCGGTGCCGGCGCCGCGAGCGCGAGGCAGGAGGCGAGGAACAGGGCTGCGCGTCTCATACAAGGATTCTACTGACTTTATGGTGAAATAGCGTCATGGGAGACACGCGTCCGCTCGTGGGCGTCATCATGGGCAGCCGATCTGACTGGGACACCATGCGGGAGGCCGACGCGATCCTGACGGGGTTCGACGTCGCGCACGAGTGCCTGATTGTCTCGGCACATCGCACGCCGTCGTGGATGGCCGAGTACGCAAGCACAGCAGGGGAGCGCGGCCTGCAGGTGATCATTGCCGGCGCCGGGGGCGCAGCTCACCTGCCGGGCATGGTCGCCGCCCACACGCTGCTTCCGGTGATCGGCGTGCCGATCCAGAGCGCGGCGCTCAACGGCCTCGATTCGCTCCTGTCGATTGTTCAGATGCCCAAAGGCGTGCCGGTCGCGACGGTGGCGATTGGCGCCCCGGGGGCGGCCAACGCGGGTCTGCTCGCGGTCGCCATCCTGGCGACGACGCGGCCCGACTTGCGAGCGAAGCTGCAGGCTTTCCGCGACGAGCACACGGCGAGCGTCCGCCGCGATCAGCTGACGTGATCCGGCCGGGCTCCACGATCGGCGTGCTGGGCGGCGGCCAGCTTGGCCGGATGTTCGCGATGGCCGCGCGCCGCTTGGGCTACCGCGTCCACACGCTCGCGCCCGAGCACGACACCCCCACAGGCCAGATCGCCGACGTCGAGGTTGAGGCCTCGTACGACGACCTCGATCGGGTTCGCGCGTTTGCGCGCGCCGTCGACGTCGTCACCTTCGAATTCGAAAACGTGCCCGCGGCGGCGGCCGCCGCCGCAGAGGAGCTCACGATTGTGCGGCCGAACGGCCTCGCGCTCCAGATCGCTCAGCATCGCATCCGCGAGAAGACGTTTCTGGCGCGGCTCGGGCTGCCCGTGACGCCGTTTGTCCAGGTGCAGAGCGCCGACGAGCTGGCCGAGGCCGTTGAACGTTTCGGCGGCCAGGCGGTGCTGAAGACGGCCGTGCTCGGGTACGACGGCAAGGGACAGACGCGGCTTACCGGCGAGGGCGATGTGGCCGGGGCGTGGCAGACGCTTGGAGGCGGCGAGGCGATCCTGGAGGCATGGGTCGATCTCGATCGCGAGCTGTCGGTGATTGGAGCCCGAGCGGTCGACGGTTCGTCCGTGTGCTTCGGTCCCATCGACAATGCACACCGGCATCACATCCTCGACGTGTCGTTCGCGCCCGCGCAAGTCACATCCCAGATGGCGGCCGAGGCGATCGAGGCGACACGGACGGTGATGGAAGCGCTCGAGTACATCGGTGTCCTATGCATCGAATTTTTTCTGACGCGCGACGGCCGGTTGCTGCTGAACGAGCTCGCGCCGCGGCCCCACAATTCCGGTCACCTGACCTTCGACGCCTGCCGGACGAGCCAGTTCGAACAGCAGGTCCGGGCGATCTGCGGGCTGCCGCTGGGATCGCCTGAGCTTCTACAGCCGGCCGCCATGGCGAACCTGCTGGGTGATTTATGGGCAGCGGGGGAGCCTGATTGGGCAGCCGCCCTTAGCCTGCCGGACGTCAAACTCCATCTGTACGGAAAGAGCACGCCACGTACTGGCCGAAAGATGGGCCACTTTACGGCGCTCGCCGCCACACCTGAAGCAGCCAAGCTGCGTGTCTTGGAGGCTCGCTCGGCCCTCACCCGTGAGGGCTCACGGCCCTAGATAATGTCAGCAGGCGGGTGCGGTCCCGGGCGCAATACTTGCTTTACCTACGGGCGTGCAGCGCGGCTTGGTCTTGGGGGGTTCGGAGCAGTCGGGGTGGTTCTCGCTGGCCACCTCGCGGCCATCGCCGCTGTCGGCGAGGCCTCTCGTCCCCCGGTCGTGGAACGTTTTCTCGCCGGGGACAAGACGCCGCCGAGTTACCGGGCCCTCCGGCGTCTCGAGGCACGGAGCGAGCATCGCAACGCATGGATGGATGTGTGGACCGAAGCCGATGCGTCGGGCTTCCGCTATGAGGTGGCCTCACAAGGCGGCTCCGGCTACATCCGATCCCGCGTGTTCACCGCTGCGCTGGAAGCGGAACGTAAGATCTCGGCCACGGGCACCGCACATCTCGCCGCCATCACACCCGACAACTATTATTTCGAGGATCGCGGGGCCAGTTCCGGCGGGCTCGCATGGGTAGGCCTCATGCCCCGCCGCAAGGATTTGATGCTCGTCCAGGGTTCGATCTTCCTGCGCCCCGAGGACGGCGATCTCGTGCGGATCCAAGGGTCGCTGGCAAAACCACCTTCCTTCTGGATCCGGCATGTTGACATCGATCGCCGCTACGAGCGGGTCGGGGGCGTGCAGATGCCGGTGTCGCTCCAGTCGGTCGCACGCGTGCTCGTCGCAGGCAAGTCCACGTTCACGGTCACCTACCAATACGAGAGCGTGAACGGCCAGTACGTGGGTTCCCCCGTGCCACGACCCAATTCGCCGGTTGACGGTCCAGAGGCGGCCGACAGCCCGCAACCGTCAGTTGACAGTTCGCAGCTGACAGTCGACGAATCTCACTAGCTCTCACTTGGGTCGGATTTTCGGCAACGGCCATGACTGGCGTGGGCCGCGTCGGACTGTCTGCTGTCCCTTCCCTGTGAGCTGCCAACTTCCTGCCTATAATCCCTACGAGTGCCCACGGATCACCCCAGGAGGACAGCTTCATGAGAATGCGCTATGCGGCCTGCGTTACCGTCGCGATGGCTCTCTCCGTTTCCGCGCTGGCCCAGTCGGCACGGCGCGACGGCCGCTGGGAAGTGAAGACCGAGATGGAGATGCCCGGCATGCCGATGAAGCATGCCGCCGATGACCACGACGCAGTGCGTCACGAAGGAGCAGGCGGACGACCCCCAGCGGAGCGTCCCGCAGGGCCGCGGCGCACCGAACAACTGCAAGGTGTTCGACTACAAGGTCACCGGTAACACGGTCACCTGGTCGATGAAGTGCGAGGGTCCCGAGGCGATGTCCGGCACCGGCGAGATCACGTACGGCGAGAATACCTACGACGGTGTCATGAAGATGGAGCGTCAGGGTCAGACCATGACGATGAAGTATGCGGCGAAGCGCCTGGGCGACTGCGTGAAGTAAAACATCAGGGCCATCGCGCGCGCTTTTCCCCACGGGTCGTGATCGCTACAATGTTTGTCATGACCAGTATCCGGGCGCGCGCCGCCATCAGACCGATATCGATCGCCTGTGCGATCGCATTGCTGACGCTGCCGAGCGTCGCCCAGGACCGCGATCGCGCGAAGATTCCCGACAGGTACAAGTGGGACCTCGCCGACATCTACCCGACGGAGGCCGCCTGGCGGGCCGCGAAGAGCAAGCTGCAGGCTGACATCCCGCAGGCTTCGGCAGTTCAAGGGCAAACTGTCGACCGGCGGCGGCCGTGTTGGCCGACGCGCTCGACACGCTGAACGCGCTCGACAAGGAACTGTCGCGGCTGTACGTCTATGCCAGCATGCTCGCCGATCAGGACACGCGCGACGCCCAGCACCAGGGCATGCGGCAGGAGATGGTCCAGCTTGCCGCCGAGCTTCAGCGCGGAAGCGTCGTACATCGAGCCGGAGATTCTGCGTTTTCCGAAAGGCACCGTTGAAACGTTTCTCGCCTCCGAGCCGCGGCTGAAGATCTACCGCTTCTATCTCGAGGACATCGCTCGCCGCGCCGCTCACACGCTGAGCGACGCCGAGGAAAAGATTCTCGCCGAGGCCGGGCCGCTGTCCGGCTCGCCCTCGAACATCTTCAACATCCTCTCGAACGCCGATTTTCCGTATCCGACGATCACGCTCAGCGACGGCCGCACGGCGAAAGTCGATCAGGCCGGGTACAACTCGCTTCGGGCGCTTCCCAACCGCGCCGATCGCCAGAAGGTGATGTCGGCGTTCTTCCAGACGCTCGGCGGCTTCAGCCGGACGTTCGGCACGACCATGAACGGCGAGGTCGAGAAGATGCGGTTTCTGTCGAAGGTCCGGAAGTATCCGTCGGCGCTGGCGCTGGCCCTCGACGGCCCGAACATTCCGCTGTCGGTCTATACGCGGCTGATCGACGGCGTCAATCGCAACCTGCCGACGTTTCACCGCTACCTGAAGCTGCGGAAGCGGATGATGGGCGTCGACGAGCTCCATTACTACGATCTGTACGCGCCGCTCGTCGGCTCGGTGAATCTCGCAATACGCGCCCGGAGGAGGCGGAGAAGCAGATCCTCGCCGCTGTCGCGCCGCTCGGACCCGCATACGTCTCGGTCGTGCAGCGCGCGTTCAACGAACGCTGGATCGACCTGTTCCCGAACGAAGGCAAGCGCTCGGGCGCGTACTCCGAACGGCGGCGCGTACGACGTGCACCCGTACATGCTGATCAACTACAACGGCAAGTACGACGACATGAGCACGCTGGCCCACGAGCTCGGCCACACGATGCACAGCTACTACTCGAACAAGACCCAGCCGTACCCGCTGGCCGTCTACCCGACGTTCGTGGCCGAGGTGGCGTCCACGTTCAACGAGGCGCTGCTCATCGACCACATGCTGAAGCAGATCAAGGACAAGGACGCGCGGCTGTCGATCCTCGGCAACTATCTCGAGAACATCAAGGGCACGGTGTTCCGCCAGACGCAGTTCGCGGAGTTCGAGCTCCGGATGCACGAGATGGCGCAGCGGGGCGAGCCGATCACCGGCGACGCGCTCGCGAAGCTGTACCTCGACATCACGAAGCGCTACTACGGCCACGATCAGGGCGTGTGCCTCGTGGACGACTACATCGCGCACGAGTGGAGCTATGTCCCGCACTTCTACCGCGACTTCTACGTCTTCCAGTACGCGACCTCCTTCACCGCCTCGTCGGCGCTCGCCGAGAAGGTGAAAGCCGGCGGCGCGGGCGCTGCCGAGGCGACGAAGCGCTACCTGACGTTCCTCGGCTCGGGCGGGTCGAACTATCCGATCGATCTGCTGAAGGAGGCCGGCGTCGACATGACGACCGACGAGCCGCTGGAGCTCACCGTGCGCGAGATGAACCGGGTGATGGACGAGATGGAAAAGCTGCTGGCACAGTGACGGTCGTTCAGTTCCCAGCTGAGAGCAGCTGACATTGACAGCTGATGTTTACGTGGGGGGAATGCCCCGTGCACCTCTCGCTGCTGACCTGCGAGGTCCGCTCCTGGCAGATCGGCGACCTGACGGCGCTCGTCACGCACGCGAACAATCGGAAGATCTGGGTCAACCTGCGCGATCGCTTTCCCCACCCCTACACCCGCGCCGACGGGCGTGCGTTCATCCGCGCGTCCCGCGGGGCCGAGCCCCAAACCAGCTTTGCCATCGCCGTCGGGGGCGTTGCGGCCGGCGCCATCGGCTTTCATCTGCAGTCGGACGTGGACCGTGTATCGGCCGAAATCGGCTACTGGCTTGGCGAAGCGCTCTGGGGGCGCGGTGTCGCGACCGAGGCGCTCTCAGCGGTGACGCGCTACGCCATCGAACGCCACGGGTTGACGCGCATCTTCGCGCTGCCGTTCGCTCACAACCCGGCGTCGTGCCGGGTGCTGGAAAAGGCAGGATACGTGCGCGAAGGCTACCTCAGGCGCAGTGCCATCAAGGACGGCGCCATCGTCGATCAGATCCAGTACGCGTTTATCGCCGTGTAGGCGTGTGGCCGGACGCTCGAGCCTCAAGTCTCTGATCAGACTTCAGGTTACCGACTTCAGGTTTCAGATTGTGCGGTGTTGCTGATTCCCGTTGACGTGCGGCTTGAGCGCCGTCGCGATGAAGCGATGAACAGGTGTGTCGACGCCCACTTCCTGGCCGATGCGGACGATGGTGCCGCTCAGCCAGGGGAGCTCGAGCCGCCGCCCGCGCTCCAGATCCTCGAGCATGGATGACCGCGCATTCGAGGGCAGGGTGCCCATCGCCTTGTCGATGTCGTCGAAGGCTTTCTGCGGCAGCGGCACGCCCTTGGCCCGTGCCACGGCAATCGATTCGAGGAGCGCGGCCCGCATCATGGCCAGGAGATCGGGGTCCTCGCGCAGCGGTCCGATCGAGCACCGTGTGAGCGCAGTCATTCCGCTGAACACGGTGAGGCGCACGAACTTTGCCCAGATGTCCGCCATGATGTGATCGCTCAGCGTGACGCCGAACCCCGCGTGGCGGCACGCCTCGAGGAGGCGGTCGAGCAGCGGCGACCGTTCGCCGTCGAGCGGGCCAAAAATAATGCTGCCCATGGCGGTATGGCGAATCAGGCCCGGCTCCGCGATGACGGCCGCGACATATGCGGTACCTCCAGCTACATGCGCACGTCCGACGGCGCGGGTGAGGGCCTCGACGCTGTCCACGCCGTTCTGGAAAGGCACGACGAGCGTGCCGGGGCCGATGAGCGGAGGCAGCATTCGTGTCGCCTCTTCAGTGTCGTACAGTTTGACGGTGAAGAAGACGATATCGACCGGGCCGATCGAGGCGGGGTCGTCGGTCGCCTGCACGCGCGGCACCTGGTGATGGCCCTGAGGACTGTCGATGCGAAGACCGCGCTCCCGCAGAGCCGCAAGATGTGCGCCGCGGGCGATGAACGACACGTCCGCGCCGGTCTCCGCCAGACGTCCGCCAAAATAGCCGCCCACGCCGCCGCTGCCAAGGATTGCAATACGCATAATCGGGGGAATGATACCCGCGTTTTCGGGCAGTCGTACCGATCCCCGCGCGTGTGGGGCGTCTTCCCGGCCCGCCGCGGGTCGGCGCGGGTGCCGGACAACCGCAGTTCGGGCGCAAGAGTCGGATAGCGGCTGACGTTCCGTTTCAGACATGATGGCCTCATGATGCAGATGGCCCGCCAGCAAGCCGACCACGTCGACGCCGGTGCGGCGTGGCGTGCTGTCGCCGCCCGCGATCGCGCGGCCGACGGCCAGTTCGTCTACGCCGTGCAATCGACCGGCATCTACTGCCGGCCGTCCTGTCCCAGCCGGCGACCCGGTCGCTCCCGCGTAACCTTCTTTTCGACTCCGGCCGGCGCCGAACAAGCTGGGTTTCGCGCGTGCAGACGCTGCCATCCAGAGGAAGGGGCGCCCCTCGATCGATGGACGGAGAAGATCCAGCGCGCCTGCGTCTATCTTTCAATGGTTGACGGGCATCCGTCCCTGGCGGGGCTGGCCGCCCGGTTCGGCGGCAGCGCGTACCATTTCCAGCGCAATTTCAAGCGCATCGTGGGTCTCACGCCGCGAGAGTACGCGGAGGCATGCCGCCTTCAGAAGGTGAAGCGGCGCCTCCGTCAAGGCGCAGCGGTGACGGCCGCAATGGTCGACGCAGGGTATGGATCGAGCAGCCGCTTCTACGAACACGCGGTCGCGAGGCTCGGCATGTTGCCGACGATCTACAAGCAGGGAGGAGCCGGTATGAACGTCGGTTATACGATCGTGGACTCGCCGCTCGGGCGGCTCCTGGTGGCGGCGACCACGCGCGGCGTGTGCGCTGTCGCGATGGGCCGCTCGGATGTGGCGCTCCAGCGCGCGCTCGCCCTCGAGTACCCGGGCGCCGTGATTGGCAAGGACCGCGGAACGCTCGGCGGCTGGACCACGGAGATCCTCGCGCATCTCTCAGGGCGCCGGCCGCGGCTCGACCTGCCGCTCGACGTCCAGGCGACAGCGTTTCAGTGGCAGGTATGGAACGCTCTCGCCGCGATTCCCCGCGGCGAAACGCGCTCGTACGCGGAGGTGGCTTCGGCGATCGGCCGTCCGACCGCGGCACGAGCCGTGGCCCGTGCGTGTGCAACCAACCCCGTGGCGCTTGCGATTCCCTGTCATCGCGTCGTCCCGGCCGCCGGTGGCGTCGGCGGCTATCGCTGGGGGACCTCCCGAAAACGGGCGCTGCTCGCCGCTGAGGGTAGAATGCCGAAGCGATGACGAAGTACGGGCAATCCCTTTGGGTCGACGTTTTCCCCCGGTCCCGCGTTCCCGCCTATCCCCGCCATCGTGGTCATCTCGACGCCGACGTCGTGATTGTCGGCGGAGGCCTCACCGGCTGTGCCACGGCGTATGCGTGCGCCGCGGCCGGTGTCAAGGCCGTGCTGATCGAAGCGGCGCGGATCGGAAGGGGGAGCACCGGATCGTCGGCGGGATGGATCGCCGACGATCCGGGTGCCAGCTTCGTCGAAGTGGAGAAGGCGATCGGTCTGAGGGCAGCCCGGAGTGCCTGGCAGGTCTGGCGACGTGCTGCCCTCGACTTCGGCACGCTGATCCGTCGGCTCGAGCTGAAATGCGACTTCGAGCCCCGCGGCGCGCTGCTGGTTGCGGCGACCCCTGAGCAGAGGGCGCGCCTCGAGCGCGAGCTGAAGGCGCGGCGCTCGGCAGGCCTCCCGGGGTCGCTGGTCAACGCGCGCCGCATCGAGCCCGAGGTCGGGATCGTTGGTGCCCCCGGCCTTTCCAGCCGCGACGGGGCGACGATCGATCCGTATCGGGCGGCGCTCGGTCTCGCCGGGGCGGCCGCGGATCGCGGTGCGCGGCTGTTCGAAGGATCACCGGCGAAGCGGATCACGTTCGGGCGCCGGTCCGTGGATGTCACGACAGCCGGCGGGACGCTTCGCGCCGGCCGGGTGGTGATCGCCACCGGTACGCCGACTCCTCTCTTCGCCTCGCTCGCGCGGCATTTCTGGTACAGGACCTCGTTCCTCGTGCTCACCGATCGTGTGCCTGGCAAGGTCCGGCCGCGGCTCGGGCGCCGCGCGATGATCGTCCGCGATTCGGCGACGCCGCCTCACGTGATTCGCTGGGTGGACGACACACGTCTGCTCGTCGCTGGCGCCGACGGCGACCGTGTGCCGCCCCGGCTGCGCGACAAGGTGATCGTTCAGCGCACCGGCCAACTGATGTACGAGCTCTCCACGATCTATCCGGACATTTCCGGCATTCTCCCGGCCTACGGGTGGGATGCGCCGTACGGGAGAACCGCCGACGGCCTGCCGTTAATCGGTCCGCATCGCAATTTTCCGCGGCATCTCTTCGCCTTCGGCGACTCGAGCCAGAGTGTGACCGGTGCGTACCTCGCGAGCCGCATCCTGCTCCGCTACTGCCTGGACCGGCTCGAACCGGCCGACGAGGTATTCGGGTTCCGCTGGGATCGATAGGGCTGACAGGCCGATGGCAATCGATCTGCTCGTATTCGGGCCGCATCCCGACGACCTCGAAATCGGCCTTGGCGGCACGATCGCGCGGCACGCTGCGCTCAACCTGGGCGTGGGGTTATGCGACCTCACGGCCGGCGAGATGGGCAGCAACGGCACACCCGAGGAGCGCCTCGCCGAAGGCGAGGCTGCCCGGGCGGTGCTTGGCGCGGCCTGGCGCGAAAACCTGCGGTGGCCGGACCGGCGCATCGGCAAGGATCCAGCGCACCTGGACGAGGCGGTCGCCTTCATCCGCCGGCACCAGCCGCGGACCATCGCCGTGCCCTACTGGTCGGATCGACATCCCGATCACGTGGCCGCGAGCGAGGTGTTGACCGAGGCGGTGTTCAACGCCGGCCTGCGGCGCTATCCGGGCGAAGGGGAGGCGTGGAAGCCGGATTGGATCTGCTACTACTTCATCAACGACAGCACGGCGCCATCATTCGTCGTCGACGTCTCCGAGCACTACGAACGCAAGCGCGCAGCGCTCGACTGTCATGCGACGCAGTTTCATCGCGGGGAGTCGACCGCCGCGACGCGGCTGAACACGCCGCTGTTCCGGCAGCTGGTCGAAAGCCGCGACGCCCAGTTCGGCGCGCTGGCCGGTGTGTCGTGGGCGGAGGGCGTCGTGGTCCGCGAGCCGATCGTGAGAGCGAACCTCATGCGGCGGGTCTGAACACCCGCACGACCGTGGCATTCCACCCATGAACATCGGCATTCTGTGCTACGCCTCGGTCGGCGGGAGCGGCATCATCGCGACCGAGCTCGGCAAGGTGCTGGCCCGGCGCGGGCACCGCGTCCACATCCTCAGCAGCGACACCCCGGCTCGCCTCGGCGACTACCAGCCCGGACTCTCGTTCCACCGGGTCGAGACGCCGAGCTACCCGCTGTTTCGCGAGCCGCAGTATCTGCTGTCGCTGGCGAACAAGATCGTGCAGGTCTCGCGCGACGAGCGGCTCGACATCGTGCACGCGCACTACGCGATCCCGCACGCGACCGCGGCGTATCTGGCGCGGCAGATTCTCGGATCGAAGGGTTCGGGCGCGGTCCCTCGCGTGATCACGACGCTGCACGGGACCGACATCACGCTGCTCGGCAGCGATCCGTCGTACTCGGAGACCGTCGCCTTCTGCATCGAGCAGTCGGACGGCGTCACCGCCGTGTCCGAGAGCCTGCGTGCGGACACGATTCGCGAGCTCGGGGTCACGCGCGACATCCGAGTGATTCCGAACTTCGTCGATTGCACGGCGAACCGCCGGCGGGAGGTCGGCGCGCTTCGCGCGCGGCTCGCGCCCCGCAACGAGAAGCTGCTCATTCACGTGTCCAACTTCAGGCCGGTGAAACGGGTGAAGGCGGTCGTCGAGGTGTTCGCGCGCGTGCGCGCGCACGTGCCCGCCCGCCTGCTGATGGTCGGCGACGGTCCGGATCTCGCCGACGCCTCGCGGCTCGCCCGCGCGCTCGGCGTGGCCGACGATGTCGAGTTCCTCGGCGAGCAGGATCAGGTCGTGCCGCTCCTCTCGGCTTCCGACGTCTTCCTGCTGCCCTCGGCGCAGGAGAGCTTCGGGCTTGCGCGCGCTCGAGGCCATGGCCTGCGAGGTTCCGGTCGTCGCGTCGCGCGTTGGCGGGCTGCCCGAAGTGATTCAGGACGGCGTCAACGGCTTTCTGCACGAGCCCGGCGACCTCGACGGCATGGCGAAGTCCACCCTGCGGCTCCTGACCGATGAAGAACTCCACCGACGCGCCGCGGCGGCAGCGCGTCAGACCGCCGAAGGCCGGTACTGCGATTCGAAGATCGTGCCCCTTTACGAGGCGTACTACGAGGAGGTCCTCGGATAAGATCAGCGCATGAAGCGCCTTTGGCTCCTTTCTCTTGCGCTGTGTGCGGTCGGCCTGGCGGCCCCGCTCGCGCAGATGCGCGTCGTGCCCATCGACGAAGAGCAGGGTCATGTCGCCCTCGGCCTGGCGCTGAGGCACCTGGGCAACACCGGCATCTTCATGCAGGCCACCGCGCATCCCGACGACGAGAACAACGGGCTGCTGGTGATGCTGAACCGGGGATTGGGGTTCGAACGGCGCTTGTGACGGCCACGCGAGGCAACGGCGGCCAGAACGAGATCGGCCCGGAGCTCTTCGAGGCCCTGGGCGTCCTGCGCACCGAGGAGCTCGCCGCGATTCATCGCTTCGACGGCGCCGAGCAGTACTTCACCCGCGCGGTCGACTTCGGCTTCTCGTTCAGCGTCGAGGAGACGTTCGAAAAGTGGGGCCGGGACGAGATTACGGCGACTACGTCCGGTTGATCCGAACGATTCGCCCCGACGTGATCCTCGGCCTGCGGCCGGACGGCACCGGGGGCGGCCAGCACCATCAGGCGTCCGCGGTCATCGCGCGCGACGCGTTCAAGCTCGCCGGCGATCCGACGAAATACCCGAGCAGTTGAAGGACGGCCTGCGTCCCTGGCAGCCGAGGAAGTTCTACTTCGCTGGCCGTTTCGGCGGCCAGAGCGAACAGACCCAGGCGGCGAGACTGCTTGGCGACCAACCTCGCGGTCTACGATCCGCTGCTCGGCAAGACCTACGCGGAGATCGGCACCGAGGCGCGCAGCATGCACAAGTGCCAGGGCATGGCGCAGTTGCTCGCCTTGCCCGGCCCTTCGCCGGACAGCTTCCAGCTCGTCGAATCAACTATTGCCGGACAGCTCGATCGCGACGAGCGCTGGCTCTTCGACGGCGTCGACACCTCGGTCGCCGGTCTCGCGCAGTTTGCGGGCGCCAGGCCGCCCCGGGGCCTGGTGGCAGGACTCGCGGCGATCCAGACGAGCGTGCAGAATGCGGGGCGGCGGTTCGCGGCTGAAGACGCCGCCGCCACAGTCCAGCCGCTCGTGGCCGGCCTGCGCGGTGTCCGCGCGCTGCGCGCGCAGCTTCGGACCTTGGAGATCGACGAGGGGGGACGTTTCGAGATCGACTTCCGCCTTCGCCAGAAGGAGCGCGAGTTTCAGCAGGCCATTCTTCTGGCCAGCGGCGTCCGCGTGGAGGCGCTGGCCGACGACGGTGTCGTGGTTCCAGGCCAGCCCGTCCGCGTGTCCGTGGTCGTCGCCAACCGCGGCGCCGCGGACGTCACCGTCAAGCAGGTGAAGTTCGGTGGGTTCGATGCCGGCGCGACGTGCGCGCTGACGACGGTCGTCGCAGACGGCCGTGGCCGCGGCAGCGCGCCGCAGCCGCAGGGGACGCCAATCTCCACGCTCAGAAAGGATCAGGCGGGACGGTGCGAGCCGACGCTGACGGTGCCTCTCACCGCCCGGGCCACCGAGCCGTACTGGCACCGCGAGGGCGAGGCCGGGCGCTACACGTTCGACGCCGACGCGCCGTTCGGCCTGCCGTATCGGCCGACGCCGTTCTATGTGCAGGTGACGCTGGTATTCGCGGGCGGCGACGAGGTGATCAGCGGGTTGCCGGTCCAATATCGCTATCAAGGCGACATTTTCAGCGGGGAGAAACGAACCGAACTGCTGGTGGTGCCTGCACTGTCGGTGCGCGTCATCGCCGGAGATAGTCATTCTGCCGGCCGCTTCCGCCCGTCGGCCGACGCCCGAGCGTGGCACCCCGCCGGCCGCTGCCCCTGGAGGGCGGGGCGCCTCTCCGGGGCCGGGGCGCCGTGGCTGCGGCGCGTGGGCAGGTCCCCGTGGCTCAAGCACCCGCGAGCGACCCGCGTGAGATCCGCGTCACCGTGGTCAACGACGGCAAAGCGGCAACTGCCGGCGTCGTGACGCTTCAAGTGCCGACGGGATGGGCGGTGACGCCGGTCGATCAGAAGGTGGACTTCTCGCGGCAGGACGAATCACAGACGGTGCGGTTCCAGGTGCGGGCCGCGCCGAACGCGCCGAGCGGCGAGCATCCCATCCGGGCTTCTGTCGCCGCGGCGGGCCAGACGTTCGCGCGCGGGTACCAGGTGATCGAGTATCCGCATATCAGGCGGCAGCACATCTACGATCGGCTGACGTGAGATTCAAGGTCATCGACGTGAAGACGGCGCCGAACCTGACCGTCGGATACATCATGGGCGTCGGCGACGAGGTGCCGGCGGCAATCGCGCAGCTCGGCGTCAAGGTCGAGATGATCACGCCGGAGGATCTGGCGTGGGGCGACCTTTCACGGTTTCATACGATTGTCACCGGCGTTCGCGCGTACGAGCGCCGCAGCGATCTGCGCGCCAATAACAGCCGGTTGATCGACTTCGTCCGGAACGGCGGAACACTCATCGTTCAGTACAACAAGTTCGAGTTCAACGAGGCGCAGTACGGGCCGTACCCGGCCAAAGTCAGCGCTGACCGCGTCACCGATGAACACGCGCCAGTCGTCGTGCTCGATCCGGCGAGCCCGGTGTTCACCAACCCGAACGCGATCACCGAAGAAGCCTGGAAGGGCTGGGTGCAGGAGCGCGGTCTGTACTTCCTGGGGGAGCGCGACCCGCGATACCGCGACCTCGTGGCGCTCGAAGATTCGTTCCCATACAACAAGGGTGCGAAGCGGGGCGCGCTCGTGCTGGCTCAGTACGGCAAAGGGCGATGGGTCTACGTGGGACTCGGCCTGTGGCGCGAGCTGCCGGCTGGGGTCGACGGCGCCTATCAGCTGCTCGCGAACCTGATCAGTCTGGGCAAGAGATGAGCATGAGAAATCTGAAATTTCAGATTGCAGATTTCAGATTGCCGATTGAAGTTCAGATTGAGAACAAGACATCTGCAATCTCCGAGAATCTGCAGTAGATCTGCAATCCGAAATCTGCAATCAATCTGCAGTCTGCAAGTCTGCAGTCTGCATCTGCAATCTGAAATCAGCAATATTTGATGACCTCCACCGTCCTGGTTGTCGGCGCCGGGCCCGCCGGCGCGACGGCCGCCCGGACCCTGGCCCGGGCGGGCGTAACCGTCCGGCTGCTCGACCGGTCTAAGTTTCCGAGAAACAAGCCGTGCGGCGGCGGCATCAGCCTCAGGGTCCTGAAACGATTTCCGTATCTCGAACGGGAGCTGGGTCGGATTGCCACGCACACAGTGGCGCGGCTCCATCTCGAGGGGCCCGGCGGCGAATCCACCATCATCGAGTCGGACGAGCCGGCGGCCTTGATGATCCGGCGTGTCGAGTTCGATGAACTGCTGGTGTCGCTGGCGGTGGAGGCGGGCGCGGAGCTGGTGGCCGGGGCGGAGATCGTCCAGGCTTCCTCGACCGGCAGCGAGGTCGACGTCGTGGCGCGCGACGGCCGGCATTTCAAGGCGCCGATCGTGATCGCCGCCGACGGCGTGCACAGCGTCGTCGCGCGGCGGCTTGGGATCAATCCGGGCTGGCCGGCCTCGTCCATCGCTCTCGACATGATGGAGGAGACCCCACGAGAGGTGTTGCGCGACGTCGATCCGTCGACGTTGTGGGTCGCGTATGGCTACGATCCTTCGAGCAGCGGGCGGGGCGCGGTGTCAGACGGAAGGCATTGCCAGGCACCCGAGGGGTATGCGTACATCTTTCCGAAGCGCGATCACGTCAACGTCGGCATCGGATACGTGCTCGCGCACTACCGGGAATCGATCGGCACGGCGCCGTACGAGCTGCAGCGCGGGCTTCGTGGATCATCTGCGGGCGCGGGCAGTCATCGAAGGGGAATCGGTGCGGCGCAACTTCACAGCCGTTTCTCATCCCGGTTGGCGGGACCGCTTCGACGTCCCGGCCGCGGCCGCGTCCTGCTGGCCGGTGATGCCGGCGGGTTCGTCAATGGCTTCACCGCCGAAGGGATTTATTACGCGATGGTGTCAGGCGAGCTGGCCGCGAAATCTGTGATCGGAACGCCGGCGGACTCTGTCGTTCGACCCTCGCGAAGCGCTACCGACGGGCGTGCGATCACGAAATTGGCGCGGAGCTTCGAGATTCGGTGTTGATCCAGCGATATCTGTTCGCGGACCGCGCGCCGGATTGCGCGGGTCGATCGAGGGCGCGCGGCGTGCGCCTGCCGCGACCCGCCTGATCCTCGACTTCGCAGTGGGACGGATTCAGCTATCCCGAGCTGCGCCGCCGGCTCCTGTTGCAAGCCCCCGGCTTGGCGGGACTCATGCTTCTGGGAGCGGCTCCGGGCAGCATTGCGGCAGGCGGGACTTGCAGCGGGTTCACCAGATGGCCTTTTTCCTTGATCGGCAGTTCGAGCATCTGCTCCGGCGCGCGGGCTTCGGCGCGCGCCCCGACGAGATCGACACGTACCGCGTCGCTCTCGTTCGGCCGAGCGGTCGACGCTCTCGTCAACTACGAGCAGATCCCCGACGACGTCGACACGAAGATCGGGCAGCCCGGCTACGTCCTGATGGACGAGTGCTCGCGGCGCCGTTCTCGCCGCGCACGAACATCCTCGACGCCCGGCAGCGGTGGCTGTTCCGGATGGTGCACAGCAACCGGCCGCTCCAGGAGAAGATGACGCTCTTCTGGCACAACCACTTCGCCACCGGTCTACACGAAGGTCGCGGGGGAGCTGGGCTGCGCCGAGGCCACGCGCTACATGGCCGCCAAGCCCTCCGAGGATCCCGTCGGCGTCCGCGGCCAGATCGAGATGCTTCGCGACAACGCGCTCGGCAACTTCCGCGACATCCTGATTGCGATCGCGAAGGACACCGCGATGCTCGTCTGGCTCGACGGCCGGACGAACACGAAGGCCAGGCCGCAGGAGAACTTCGGCCGCGAGATCATGGAGCTGTTCACGATGGGCGTCGGCCACTTCACCGAGACCGACGTCTACGCGGCGGCGCGCGTCTTCACCGGCTGGAACCTGCAGCGGCCGGGCGACCAGGCCGCCGGCACGCAAGCACTACGAGTTCGTCTACAACGCCGGCCAGCACGACACCAGCGCGAAGACGTTCAGCTTTCCGATCTATCCGGACGGCGGCAGGACGATTCCCGGCCGCTCGGCAGCCGAGGGCATGCAGGACGGCTTGGACTTGATCGACGGCGCTCGCCGGCAGTCCCGATACCGCGCGGTACCTGGCGACCAAGCTGTATCGCTTCTTCGTCTCCGAGTTCGGCAGACGTCAGCGAGTCGTTCGTCGAACCGGATCGCGACCGTGTACCTGCAGAACCGGTACGACATGAGGCCGGTGATGCGGGAAGTGCTGCATGTCGCCGGAGTTCTGGGACTCCGCGTCGTATTTCAGCGCGCTACTCCTGGCCGGTCGAGTTCGTCGTGCGCGCGATGAAAGAGATCGGCTGGACGCGGCTTCTCGCTGAACGATGCGCTGCCGCCGCTGGCGAACATGGGCCAGACCCTGTACGACCCGCCCGACGTGGCCGGCTGGGATCCGGGGAAGCCGTGGTTCTCGACCGGCGCCATGCTGGCGCGGATGAATTTCGCCGTCGACGCTCGACGGCGAATCAGCAGTTCAAGCTGGCGGCTGCTGCCGCGCCGTATGCAGCGACGCCCGAATCGCTGCTGTCGTTCGTGCTCGACTCCTTGTCGACGGCGCCGCTCGACAGCAGCGTGAGCGTCGGAGCTGCACGAATTACCTTCAGCGCCACCGGCGCCTGGACCGGAAGCGCCGCGCAGCTCCAGGCGAAGGTCCCTGGCCTCGTTCACCTCGTGGCCGCCACTGCCGGAGTATCAGTTCGTATGAAGATCACCAGACGGCAGTTCGTCAGAGGCGGCGTCGCGGCGTTCACGGTGACCTTCGCCGCGCCCGAGTTCCTGTGCGACCTCGCGCGCGCCCAGGGTGCGCGCGCCCGCAACCTCGTCGTGCTGTATCTCGGCGGCGGCAACGACGCCCTGAGCACGCTGATCCCGTACAACGATCCCTTCTACTACAGCCGCCGGCCGACGCTGGCGGTGCCGGCCGGCAACGGTGCTGCAGATCGGCACCGATCGATCGAACGTGGCGCTCGGGCTTGCATCCGCGGCTGACCGGTCTCCGGCAGATCTTCGATCGCGGCAGTCTCGCGCTCATCCAGCGCACGGGCTATCCGAACCAGAGCCGCTCGCATTTTCAGGGCACCGACATCTGGGCGACGGCGAATCCGGCGAACCCGTCGGGCTCGGCTGGGTGGGCCGCTATCTCGACTCGCTGCCGTCGCCGGTCGATCCGCTCGTCGGGTGGAACACGACGCGCGACCTGCCGCGCGTGCTGCAGTCCGAGCATGTCGCGGTGCCGGCGATTCCGAACGCCGCGGCATACTCGTTCTCGAGCCCGAATGGCGCCGGACGGCCGAAGCGGTCGCCGAGCGAAATGCCGCGGTGCGCATCAACTCGCACGTGCCGGTCGATCGCCCGAGCTCGCGTTTGTGTACGGCAGCGCGCAGGCCGCGATGGCGACGCTCGATCGGGTCGCCACCGTCGCGACCTATGTGCGGCACGGTGACGCTATCCGAACACCGGCCTCGGCCAGGCGCTTCGAGCCGTTGCCGGCGCGATGGTCAGAGGCATCGGGACGAAGGTGTTCTACGTCACGACCGGCGGCTTCGACACGCACTCGGGACAGAATGTCAACGTGCCGAACGGCGCGTACTACAACCTGATGGGCACGCTCAACGACGGCCTGCTGGCCTTCTACAACGATCTGAGGAACCAGGGCCTGCTGCGACGACACGCTGGTGCTCGTGTTCTCGGAGTTCGGGCGCCGCATCAACGAGAACGCAGTGGCAGCGCCGGCACCGACCACGGCGCCGCGGCGCTGATGATGGCGATGGGCGGCCGGGTCAACGGCGGCCTCTACGGCACGGCGGCCTCGCTCAACTCCGGATCCGGCAAACCCGACGCTCGAAAACAACGCCGCCGACATGCGCTACGAAACCGACTTCCGTTCGGTCTACGCGCAGGTGATCGACAACTGGCTGGGCGCGGACTCGCGGGCGATTCTGGGCGGCGACTTCCGGACCCCGGCGCTCGCCTTCATCTGAGATTGCGGTCATTCGAGTCATCTCGTCATCGGGCCGATTGACTCGGCGATTGCAGATGCGATGGCCCAGTGACCGGATGACGCAGATGCATCGAAATCTCCATCAATCTAGCGTTAGACTCCTCCATTGCCATGCCGCCGATCAAACGCACCAAGTTCAAGCTCGCGCCGGAACAGCTGCTCGAGATGTTCTACTGGCTGAAGCTGATCCGCGCGTTCGACGAGCGCCTCAGCATCCTCGTCAAGCAGGGCAAGGTCCGCAGCGGCGTCTACACCGGCATCGGCCAGGAAGCGATCATCGTCGGCACCTGCTTCGGGCTGCGGCAAGGAGGATTACGTCTGCCCGCTGCACCGCGATCTCGGCTCGTTCCTGATGAAGGGCGTCGACGCGCGGACGATGATGTCGCAGATGTTCGCGAAGGCGACCGGCCTGTCGAAGGGCCGCGACTCGGCGCTGCACAGCGGCGTCACCGAGCTCGGCATCTTCGGCAACACGAGCATGCTCGGCGCGAACCTGCCGGTCGCCGCCGGCCTCGCGCTCACCTTCAAGATGGAGAAGACCGACAACGTCGTCGTCGCCTACTTCGGCGAAGGCGCGAGCAACACCGGCGACTTTCACGAGGCGCTCAATTTCGCCGGCGTCCAGCGGCTGCCGATCCTCTTCATCTGCGAGAACAACCAGTACGCGTACTCGGTGCCGGTCGAGAAGAGCATGGCGATCGACGACGTCGCCGATCGCGCCGAGAGCTACGGGTTCGACGGCGTCGCCATCAACGGCAACGACGTGCTGGCGGTCTATCAGGCGACGCAGGGCGCGCTGGCGCGGGCGCGAGGCGGCGAAGGGCCGACGCTGATCGAGTGCAAGACCTACCGCTGGCACGGCCACTCCGAGCACGACAAGGCGTTCTATCGGACGGACGAAGAGCTCGCGATGTGGAAGAGCCGCGATCCGATTCCGACCTTCACGACCTACCTGCAAGGCGCTGCACGTGCTCACCGACGAGCAGGATCAAGGAGATCGAAGGCGCGGGTCACAGCGACGATCGACGATGCGGTGGAGTTCGCGATGAACGCCCCGGACCCGAAGCCCGAGGACGCGGTGACGGATCTGTATGCGTAGACGCGAGCATGATTCGGTCTCGTGATGGCCGTGATTCGTGTCCGACTGATCCCGTTCAGGCTTTCGGCTTTCGCGGTGAGTCTCTTCCATGAGCAAAGAACTGTCGTACCTCGAAGCCATTCGCGAAGCGCTCGTCGAGGAGATGCGGCGCGATCCGAAGGTGTTCGTCCTCGGCGAGGACGTCGGCGCGTACGGCGGCGCGTTCGGCGTCACGCAGGGCCTCTACGAGGAGTTCGGCGAGATGCGCGTGATCGACACGCCGATCTCCGAGTCGGCCATCGTCGGCATCAGCATCGGCGCGGCGCTGCGCGGCTACCGGCCGGTCGCCGAGATGCAGTTCGCCGATTTCATCTCGTGCGGCTTCGATCAGATCGTCAACCAGGCGGCGACGCTGCGATATCGCTACGGCGGCCGCGCGGCGGTGCCGATCGTCGTCCGCGCGCCGAGCGGCGGCAACGTCGGCGGCGGCCTGTATCACTCGCAGAACCCCGAAGCCTGGTTCGTCCACCGCCCGGGCCTGAAGGTCGTCGCGCCGTCGACGGCGTACGACGCGAAGGGGCTGCTGAAGGCCGCGATTCGCGACGACAACCCGGTCATCTACTTCGAGCACAAGTATCTGTATCGCCGCGCCAAGGGCCCGGTGCCGGAAGGCGACGAGATCGTGCCGATTGGCGTGGCCGCGATCCGGCGGGAGGGGAGCGACATCACGCTGCTGACCTACGGCGCGATGGTGCACGCCCTCGCTCGAGGCGGCCGACCGGTTGTCGAAGGAAGGCGTCGAGGTCGAAGTGATCGATCTCCGCACGCTCCTGCCGTTCGACAAGGCGGCGATCTTCCGATCGGTCGAAAAGACCAACCGCGCGCTGATCGTCCACGAGGACGTGAAGACGCTCGGGATCGGCGCCGAGCTGTCGGCGGTCATCATGGAAGAGCGCTTCGATCATCTCGACGCGCCGGTCATGCGTCGTGACCTATCCCGACACGCACTGCCCGTTCTCGCAGGTGCTCGAGCAGGCCTGCCTCCCCAACGCCGACACCATCACGGCGGCGCTGAGAGAGCTGGCTGCCTACTGACATGCCGCCTCGGGCATCGGTCCCCGGGTAGACGCGCCGTAGAAGCGGATGTGGCTTTTCTGGGGTCAGCGCAGGGCTCATCACGCCGGAAGCCGGCGGGCTCGCCGGCGATGTGTCCGGCTTTCCGAACGGCCGCCGGCTGACCGACGACGTCCTCGACATCACCTTGCGGGCGGCGGCTGGCGTACTGGGCGGCGTGCAGTCGACGCTCGGCGACGGCGTGGACAAGAACGACGTGCCGTTCAGGCCGACGTTCCCCTACCTCGGGTTCCCTCATTCGGGCGGCAACCCGTGGAAGCTGAATCCGAACCCACCGCAGGGCGACTGACGGGCCAGGGGCCTCTTCGTCGACGCCCGGCGCCCGGTGCGCCGGCGCACGCATCGGGTCGTCGGCCGACAGGTGGGTGGCCGGGATAAGATTCCGGCGTGACCTCGCGATTCTCGTGGCTATTCGCTTGCGCGGTAGCTGCCGCGGCCGGCGTGCTCGTCGGCGTTGCGGTGGCATTTTACGGCCCGATGACGTTCCGGCCCTTGGGCGTGCGTGTCCAGCTGGGCGACGCGATGCGGCCGGTCGCTTTCGCCGCGATCGCCGACATCGCGCTGTTCGTGCTTGCCTTCCGTCGGCGCGCGTGGTTTCGGGTCGCATCGGTACTCGGGGTCGCGATCGTGGCCGTCTCGGTTCTGGCGGCTGCGCGCCGGGCGGCGCCGGCATATCCGGTTTCCGACAAGGCGCTGATCGAGCTGGCGACGATGAACGCGGCCGACGGCCGACAGCTCCACGGACCGTATTCCCGGTACGGCTGGCAGCACCCGGGTCCGATGCTGTTCTACCTGCTCGCGCCCTTCTATGCGGCGGCCGGATCGCGAACGGCGGGCCTCGCGGCGGGCGCCCTGGCGATCAACCTCGCGGCGCTGGCGGCGGCGGTATGGGTGCTGGTCCGACACGCCGGTCCAGCCCTCACCGTCGCGTTCGCCGCACTGATCGCGTTGTATGTAGGACGCGTGCCCGGCCTGGTGGTCAGCTCATGGAACGCCCACGCCACCTTCTTCGCGTCCGCCGCCCTTGTGGTGATCAGCGCCGCGGTGGCGGCGGGCCGGATCCGGTTGCTACCCCTGTTCCTCGCGGTCGCCTCTTTTGTTCTCCAGACCCACGTCGCGACGTTTCCGCTGGTGCTCACGACCGCGGCACTCGTCGCGGCGGCAACCGGGCGTCGATGGATCGAGGCGGCCGCGGAGGAGAGAGAGGCGTTGAAGGCACAGGCGAATCGCGCCGCGTGGGTGGCGGCCGCGCTTTGGCTGCTCCCGCTCGTCGAAGAGTTGAGCCGGCCTGCCGGCAACATGAGCGCGATGTGGCAGTTCGCCCGTCAGCCGCCACGCGGAGGAACGTTCCCGCAGGCGTTCGACGCCTGGGCGGGTGCGCTGACTGGTGTCTTCCGCGGGGGGCTACCGCTTCCTCAAGGGCGGATCATCGCTCGCAGCGTGATGGCGTGGCCGCGAGTCATCGCGGTTCTACAGCTGTTGCTCCTGGCTGGCGTCGTCGTGTGGGCCCGCCGGCGCAGGCGGGAGGTCCACGCATGGATGGCGGCGCAGTCGCTGACGGTGAGCGTGACAGCGCTGTGGGCGGTCACGCGGATCCCGGATGGGATCCACGACCACGAAGTGTTCTGGATCGCGGCAGTCGGTGTCGTCGGCGCCGCCTCAACCGCCGCGGCCGCGATGAGCCGCGTGGCTTCGGAATGGCAGCCGCTGGCTCGCTCGCGGGGTCCCCTCGTGGCCGGCTTCGCGTCCGCCCTGCTCTTGATCGGCGCGTCGTTCGAGGGCCTTCGTCAGGTCGCTGTCGCTGGAAGCTCCTCGCGTACGAAGGAGGCTGACGATCACGTGATGCGCGTCACGCGGGCGATCCAGTCGGAGATCGAGCGCCAGGGCTCGCGCCGGCCGATGGTCGTGATCGATCAGCGGGTGTGGGACTGGGCGGCTGGAGTGATCCTCCAGCTGCGCAGGCAGGGAACCCGCGTCGTGATCGAAGACGGGCTGGTGGAGATGTTTGCCGGGACACTTGCGCCAGACGGCAGCGAGGACCTCGAGATTTCCTTCTGCGGCGGACCGTGTCATGCGCGATCGATCTCGCGTCCCGGAAACGTCATCGTGCTGCTCACGGACCACATCGCGATCGATGCGCGTCCGCTGCACCGGTAACCCGGCTCCTACTGCTTTGGGATCGTCCAGTAGTACACCTTGCGGCCGTCGACGTCGAGCGTCTGCTCGGGTACCCAGTCGCCCATATCGAACGCGTGCGACACGATGCGCGTGCCTGGCTTCAGTTCCGCCTTCAACTTGGGCAGGAGTTTGAGGTTCAGACTCGGCAGCAGGTACAGGGTCACCACAGTGGCTTCGCTGAGGTTCGTCGTGAAGAGATCCTGATTGAGAAAGCGGACGCGATCGCCAAGGCCGGATTTCTCAAGGTTCGCGGTCGCCTCCTTGATGCGCTGCGGGTCGATGTCGATGCCAGTCGCCCGTGCCGCGCCGAAGTCTTTCACGGCCGCGATCGGAATGCGGCCGTCGCCGGATCCGAGGTCGTACACGATGTCGCCCTTACCGACCTTGGCGACCTTGAGCATGGCCGCGACCACTTCAGGCGGCGTGGGCACGAAGATCACGTCAGGTGACCGCAAGGGGGCTTGCGTGGCCGCCTGCCCGGCTGCGGCCGAGGGGATCGCGAGCGTGACCGCGAGGACAACGGGTAGAAGATACTGCGTTCGCATCATTCGATTCTCCTCAAACGAAGACCCCGGAAAGGCGCTTCCAGCGCCGTGGCCGGCTATCTTACCGCAGGAGCGCTGTGTACCAGAGCCCGACATTTGCCCGCGGCGCGCTGGTTCCCGAGCAGCTCCGTTCCACCGTTGCGGCGAAACACGACCGACTGCTCGGCGATGAGAGACAATTTCTGCCACAGATCCGAAAATCTGGATATTGCACCTGGATCGCGTGTTGTTGCGGTTATCGGCGATTTCCGTCTTGCATCCGATGCGACGCTATGTTAGTTCTACGTCCCAAGTTTTAACAGTAAGCGTCGATCTTTTATTCGCATAGTCCCTTTATTCGCAGAGTCCTTTTATTCCCATAGTCGCGCCGGTTACTTTCCGACCCATTCAGACCCGCGCCGCCCGTTTCATACCGCCAATCTTTCTACCTCTGGACACGTCCGCGTAACGCTCGCACTCGGCGCTTTAGCGCTCGTAAGTCCGAAGTCTTAGGCAGCGATCTCAGTCGAAAGGTCCCGCAAGCGCGGACGGACGGTGGGCCGGTCGGATTCGCCCGGGAATCCGCCGGGGATGAACACATCGTGAGGCCGGGAGATCATCGTGCGGAGCAGCATCGGCGAGTCTGACGGGGTCGACTCCAAGGTTTCGGACCATCGTGCTGGCACAACAGGAGGGGACGATGATGCGTAGTCATATCGCACACGCAGCAGTTCTGGCATCTTTGGCATACGGCTTCCTGCCTGGGGCCGCCTCGGCCCAGAGCCAAATCACCGGTATCGTGACGGACGTCAGCGGGGCGGTGCTGCCCGGGGTCACGGTGGAAGCCAGCAGCCCGGCGCTCATCGAACAGGTGCGCACTGCTGTCACGGACAACGAAGGACGATATGCGATTCCGGCCCTGCGTCCTGGTACCTACAAGGTGACCTTCAACTTGCCAGGGTTTTCGCCCTTCGTTCGTGACGGCCTGGCCTTGCTGTCGGATTTCACGGCCACCGTCAATGCGGAACTGAGGGTCGGAAGCCTCCAGGAAACCGTGACCGTTTCCGGTGAGTCGCCGACCGTTGACGTGCAGAGCACGCAGCGGACCACCGTGCTGGATCGAGAGCTGCTCGATGCGGTGCCGACGGGCCGAACGTTCTTCGCCGCGGTCGCTCTCGTCCCGGGCGTCACGGTCAGCGAACCGAACGTCGGAGGCGCAAAAACCTCGATCAACCAACGGTTGTACGTACACGGGGGCCAGCCAAAGGACACGACCACCGACCTCGACGGGATGAGGATCATTACGCTGTCAGATGGCGGAGGCGACCAGGCGGATCACAACGAGGGGATGACCGCGGAAATGACGGTGCAGACCAGCGCCCTGGGCGCCGAGGTCGCGCGTGGCGGCGCGCACATCAATTTCATCCCGAAGGAAGGGGGCAACACCTTCAGCAGCACGAACTACTTCGGGTACTCAACGGGCGATTGGCAGAGCAACAACTTGGGGGACCTGCTCAGCCAGGGCCTGAGGCAGCCGGACGCGACAGACTACGTCTACTTTGCGAACGTCGCGGTAGGGGGGCCGATCAAACGCAACGCGCTCTGGTTCTACGCATCGTATCAAGACAACGGCAACCAGAATATCGTCGCCAATTCCTTTTATCGGGACGGAACGCCCGGCACTTTCGACCAGAGACTCACGAATCGCTCGGCCCGGCTCACGTGGCAGGTCAGCCCGAAGAACAAGATTACCGGCCTGGTGGACGACAACGACAAGATAATCGACCACGAAGGACGCTCCGACTACGTCGCCGGTGAAGCCGATAATGGCCGGATTCCGAGACGGAAGCGCATCCTCTCCGTCAAGTGGACCTCGACGGTGAGCAACAAGCTCCTGTTCGAGGCCGGAGCCCTCGAGCACGCGTACGATGCGGAGCGAAAGTATCAGCCGGGAGTCTTGCAGGAGCGCGGCACGCCTGAGTGGTACGCCGGCGCAGCGCGGCAGGACATCACCTTGCAAAAGTGGTCAGTGTCGCACCGCAGACCATTGCTCAATACGTACAATCATCATCGTTTCATCTCCTCGTCCGTGACGTACGTCGCGGGCGCGCACACGTTCAAGGCGGGCGGGCAATTGGGGTTCGGGGAACTCGGTGAGGACTGGTCCCACCACCAACGCCGATCTCAACCAACGCTATCGAAACGGTGTCCCGGACTCGGTGGTCAGTCTATCAACACGCCGACGTTTAACGCCAACCGGCTGAATGCCGACCTCGGGTTCTACGTGCAGGACGCGTGGCATGTCACCGATCGTCTGACGCTGAGCCCGGGTCTGCGGTTCGAGTATCTCAAAGCCCAAATGGTGGCAGTGTCCGCCCCAGCGGGCCGCTTTGTGCCGGCCCGGGATTTCCCCGCCATATCCAACCTGCCCAACTGGTTCGATCTGGCGCCGAGATTCGGCGTGGCCTACGACCTGACCGGCGACGCAAAAACCGCGCTGAAAGGCACGATCAATAAATACAACAGGAGTTTCCTGGTGGACCTGGCGGGTCAGTACAATCCGACTGAACCTGAAGTACTGACACCCGCAACTGGCGCGACTGTGATTACACCCCGGGCACGTCCACCTGCTCGGGCCTGGCGTTGCCGACCAACGGCGACGACATCGCCCAGGACAACGAGATCGGGCCGAGCAACAACAAACTCTTCGGCGCGGCGGCCAACCGGCATTTCGACCCGGACAGCAAGCGACCGTACGACATCGAGTACACCCTCGGCGTCGAGCGCGAGGTGGTGCGTGGCCTGTCGGTAGGCGTCACGTGGATTCGGAAGGACTCGTACAACCTCCAGCAGACGATCAACCGGGCGGTCGACGACTCCGACTATACCCCGTTTCAAGTGCCCAATCCGCTGCTGAACGGCGAGATCCTCACCATCTACAACCTCAACCCGAACAAGCAGGGGCAGGTCGATTTACTCGACACCACGGCCGATGGTTCGAAAGCGGGCCTCCACTTCAACGGCTTCGACGTGACCTTCAGCGCACGACTGCCCGGGGGTGGCAATTTGTTCGGAGGGTGGGCCGCCGCGCGATTGGTCCATGTCAACTGTCAATACGTGCTTTTTACGACATAGACCTGACTATTCCCCGCAGCTGGCAATCGCGTCCGATCCGAACGCACAACGTAACTGCGACCAGACTCAGCTCGACATTCCCTACCGGCACGGTTTCAAGCTCGCCGGCAACTACCCGCTCCCGCTGGGCCTGATGGTCGGGATGTCGGCGGTCAGCCTCCCCGGTTCACTGATAGGCTCCGCCATAGCGGATCAATCGCTGTTTACGAACTGGAACGTTCCGGATAGCCTGTTTCCGGGCGGCCGGACTCAAACGGTCAACCTGCGACTGGACGTACCGGGGAGCCAGTGGTTGGAGCGCTGGAATCAGTTGGACCTCAATCTTCGAAGGATGTTCAGAGTGGGAAGGGTGGGGTTTGAGCCGGGCGTGGACGTGTACAACGTCTTCAACACCAACCCCGTGCTCACGGAGAATCAGCAATTCGGGTCATCGCTGGGAACGCCGCATGAGGATCCTCCAGGGACGTCTGATGCGGCTCACGACCCAAATCAACTTCTGATATGGAACGAAGGGTGTCAGAGCCGGTAGTTTCACGCCGTTCTCGGTCTCCTGAAGGCCCGCTCTCGCACGAGGGCGGGCCTTTTTTCGTTGTCGACGCGACCATCTGAGTCTCGCGGTCTGAAGCTGGTGCCGATGTCCCAACGTCGGGAACATCAACACCCACAACTGTTGGATAAGTCTCAATTCTCAAGGCTGAAGTCTCAAGTCTGAGACTTCAGACGTGATGTCCACGGTGATGAGGGTTCTACGGCCGGTCGTCAAGCATCATCCTGCCGAGGGTCGGGCAGCTGGTTTAGAGCGTTTTCCGTTACGACGTAGCAACGCGGTAGCCGCAGTGCCGGGCGTAGTTTGCGCATTCGTCTGGGGGGAAGAGGCGGATCGCCGTCGCGATCAGCCCGCAGACGTGCTCAAAGCCCGTCGGCCGCGCGGCGCGGAGGAACGCTTTCAGTGTGGCGAAGGCGAGTTCGATCGGATTGAAGTCAGGACTGTAGGGCGGCAGGAATTGCAGGTGTGCGCCCGCCTGCTCGAGGGCGATCCGGACCTCCGGCTGCTTGTGGACCGCGAGGTTGTCGAGCACCACGACATCGCCGGGCCGCAAGGTGGGCACCAGCACCTGTTCGACGTAGGCGAGGAAGCTCGCATTATCGATCGGGCGATCGAACACCGCCGGGGCCCCCAGTCCCTAGAGGCGGAGCGCGGCGACAACCGTATGCGTCTGCCAGTGACTAAGTGATGCAAACGTTGGTGCTTGTCGGCGTCGAGCCGCCAGGAACGGCCACACGCGGCTAGA